>NZ_CP072983.1:0-1200000 GCF_024397795.1 Lactobacillus intestinalis
TTGTTTGACATTGATAAATTTTGGCAGCACTTCAACAATGAAATGCGCGAGCGTTTTAACGAAGTCGCATACAACGCCTGGTTCAAAAATACAAAACCCATCTCTTATGATAAAGAGAAACATGAATTAAAAATTTCTGTTCAAAATCCTGTCTCAAAAGGTTATTGGGAAAAAAATTTATCCTCTCAATTAATTCAATCTGCCTATGGTTATGCAGGAATTGAGCTTTTACCCATCTTTCAAGTAGCTGATACAAATAGTCCCGAAAGAATTGTTACACCAGAACCTAGAAGAATTAATATCGAAAATAAAAAACCAGCTAAACCTGGCTTTATGCAAAATCTTCAATTAAATGATAAATATACCTTCGATAATTTCGTTCAAGGTGAAGGAAACAAATTAGCTGCTGGAGCGGCTTTAGCAGTTGCAGATAGCCCAGGGAGTTTCTATAATCCTTTGTTCATCTTTGGAGGTGTAGGATTAGGTAAAACCCACTTAATGCAAGCCATTGGACATCAGATGTTAGCAGAAAAACCAGATGCAAAAATCGTTTATATTCAAAGTGAAACTTTTGTTAACGACTTTATTAATTCCATCAAAAATAAAACTCAAGATGAATTCAGAGAGAAGTATCGCACCTGTGATTTATTACTTGTGGATGACATTCAATTCTTTGCTAAAAAAGAAGGTATTCAAGAAGAGTTTTTCCACACGTTTGAAACCTTATATAATGATCAAAAGCAAATCGTAATGACTAGTGATCGCTTACCTACAGAAATTCCTGATTTATCCGAACGCTTAGTTTCTAGATTTACCTGGGGGCTCCAAGTTGAAATTACTCCACCTGATCTTGAAACTAGAATTGCAATTTTACGGAGAAAAGCAGAATCTGAAGGATTAACTATTGACGATAATACTCTGAATTATATTGCTTCCCAAGTAGATACCAACATCCGAGAGCTGGAGGGTGCATTAGTGAAAGTTCAAGCTCATGCAACTATTGAAAAGGAAGATATTAATCCATCTTTAGCCCGCGAAGCCTTAACAGATCTTAAACTTGTGCAAAAAGATCGTGGATTACAAATTCCAAAGATTCAAGAAGTAGTAGCTAATTATTTCCAAACCTCGACAGAAGAGCTGAAGGGAAAGAAGAGAGTTCGTCAAATTGTTGTCCCTCGCCAGATTGCAATGTATCTTTCTCGAGAATTGACAAATGCAAGTCTGCCTAAGATTGGTCAAGAATTTGGTGGAAAAGATCACACTACCGTTATGCACGCCTGTGATAAAATTGGAAAACAAATTCAAACTGATACTGAGATCAAAGCTGCCGTATTTGACTTAAAACAAATGCTTGATCACTAAAATCCATACTGTGGACAAGTAGGGTGGTTTTGCACATAGTTTTCAACCGAAACAATCCCTATAGATCAATAGATACAATGAGTTTTCAACAATTTACACAGGCCCTACTACTACTAACTAATTAAATATATAATTAATAATAAAAGAAAAGCTCAGCCTAGGAGGAAAATTAATGAAGTTTACAATCAATCGAAACTTATTCATTGAAAATTTGAATAACGTAATGCGTGCAATTTCATCCAGAACTACTATTCCTATTTTAAGTGGTATTAAATTAGTTCTAACTGAAGATGAATTAATATTGACTGGTAGCGATACTGATATTTCTATTGAAATTAAGATTCCAGTAAGTGAAGACTTAACTGTAGAATCTACAGGTTCTATCGTTTTACCAGCTCGCTTCTTCAGCGAAATTATCAAGAAATTACCGGGTAAAGACTTCTCTTTTGAAGTTAAAGAGAGTTTCCAAACTCAGATTGTGTCAGAAAATAGTGATTTCACTATCAACGGTTTAGATGCAAACAATTATCCACGTTTACCAGAAATTCCAGATGATTCTACCTTTACTATTTCTGGTAAAACCTTCCGTGAAATTATTAATGAAACTCAATTCGCAGTAGCAACCCAAGAAAGTCGTTTAGTTTTGACTGGGGTACATTTTAACTTTAGCCCAGACCAAATTAAGGCTGTAGGTACTGATTCTCACCGTTTGTCAGAACGAACAATTTCTCTTGAAAATGGTCCACAAACTGAAACAGATTTGATTATTCCAGGGAAGAGTTTACAAGAATTATCAAGAATTATTGGTGAAGGTAATCCAGAAGTTAAAGTTTGCCCAGGAGAAAGCCAAGTTCTATTTGAGATTGGAAATATCTTATTCTATTCACGACTTTTAGAGGGCAGTTATCCTGATACTGATCGTCTTTTACCCACAGAAAGTTCCACAAGTGTACAATTTGAACTCTCTGAACTTTCTAGCGCACTTGATCGTGCTAGTTTGGTTACTCATGCCGGTCGAAACAATGTGGTTAAGTTGAGTTTAGATACAGAAAACCAAAAGGTTGTCTTATCTGGGGAATCAGCTGAAATTGGGAATGTAGAAGAAGAAGTTAGCTTTAAGAATTTGAGTGGAGAAAATCTTGAATTGTCATTCAATCCAGATTATTTGCGTGATGCTTTGAGAGCTTCAATCACCGATTCAATTGTCATGAAATTTACTCAACCTCTTCGCCCATTTACTGTGGTGCCTGATAAAGAAGATATCAATTTTGTACAATTGATCACCCCAGTTAGAACATTTTAGAAAAAATTGATTAATTTATAAAAAAAGTCCATCGACTGATGGCTTTTTTTTGATTCATTTTTTATTAAATGGCGTAAAAAGCGAATACTGTATTTCAAGTAGTCTTTAAATGTAGTCAGGCTAATTATAATAAAAAGCGCTCATATGGGCTTATATGGATTTTAAGTTTGTCTTTTCTTCTATGAACGAATATAATTATATAGGTGAAAAAACAGCATTGAAGGTGAGCATTATCAAGGTTTTTAAAATTAGTGGTGACTATATTACATTAAGTCAATTTTTGAAAGAAGAAAGTATTATCTCATCGGGAGGCCAAGCAAAATGGTATCTGAAAGATAATCCAGTTGTTTTAAATGGTAAAAAAGAAGATCGTCGAGGCAAAAAGTTATATCCAGGTGATGAACTGGAGATTGCCGAACAAAAATATGAATTTCGGTAAAAATAATGTATCTGGATCATTTTACAATTAAGGATTTTCGTAATCTTGAAAAATTAGATATGGAATTTGATCCTAATGTCAATATTTTTGTGGGGAATAACGCTCAGGGAAAAACTAATATCCTGGAGGCCATTTATTTTTTAGCTTTAACTAGATCGCACCGCACTAATAGTGATAGTGAATTAATCCGATTTGGATGTGAATATGCCACTTTATTAGGGAAAGTGCACAAAAATCAAGTGGAGATAAACTTACGCGTTGCTATTGCTAAAAAGGGGAAAAAAGTGTGGATAAATCGCATTGAGCAATCTAAATTATCAAAGTATATTGGACAGCTAAATGCTATTTTATTTTCTCCGGAAGACCTTAGTTTAGTTAAAGGTGCACCTAGTTTGAGGAGACGATTTATGGATCAAGAGTTTGGTCAAGTAAATGCGGAATATTTATATTTTGCGCGTCAATATCGTCAAGTTTTGATGCAGAGAAATAACTATTTAAAGCAATTACTGAAAAATCAAGCTCATGATTTAGTTTTTCTAGATGTGTTATCAGATCAACTGGCAGGAATTGCTGCGGAAATAGTTTTCCGAAGATTTAGATTTTTGGAATATCTTAGTACGGCAGCAAGTAATGCGTATAAAAATATTAGTTTAGACAGTGAAAAATTAACATTAGTTTATCATCCGTCCGTTTCTCAAATTGAAGCTGATGATTCTAAAGAAAAGATGTATCAAAAAATTCGGGCTAATTTCAAAAAAATTAGAGACTCTGAATTACGTAAAGGAACTACTTTAATTGGGCCGCATCGTGATGATATCGAGTTTAGACTTAATCAGAAGAATGCACATTTGTATGCATCTCAAGGCCAGCAACGATCTATTGCCCTGGCAATAAAGTTGGCTGAAATAAGTCTGATTCATCATTTAACTGATGAATATCCAATTTTATTATTAGATGACGTAATGAGTGAGTTAGACCATGAGCGTCAAAGTTCGCTTTTAAATTATATTCACGGGAAAACTCAAACTTTTATTACTACCACGGATTTGGAAGGTATTTCCTGGGAAATAGTAAACGAACCCAAAATATATCATGTTAAAAATGGGGAAATAGTATAAAAAGGAGTATTAAATGGCTGATAAAGACAATAAAGATCTTGATAAAGTTAAAAAATACGAACAAGAAGCAGATAAATATAATGCCAGCCAAATTCAAGTTTTAGGGGGACTTGAAGCTGTTAGAAAACGTCCTGGTATGTATATTGGCTCCACTAGTTCTCAAGGGCTTCACCATTTGGTATGGGAAGTAATTGATAATAGTATTGATGAGCGTCTTGCTGGATTTGCAACCAAAATTGAAGTAACTGTAAATGAAGATGGTAGTGTTACAGTTCAAGATGATGGTCGTGGAATTCCTGTGGATATTCAAGAAAAAACAGGTCGTCCAGCATTGGAAACAGTATTCACAGTATTACACGCCGGTGGTAAATTTGGCGGTGGTGGATATAAAGTATCTGGTGGTCTTCATGGGGTAGGAGCATCAGTTGTGAATGCTTTATCCACAAAGCTTGATGTTACCGTTATGAGAGATGGCAAAAAGTACGCTATTGATTTTGATCATGGACGTGTTAAGGACGAAATGCGTCAAGTAGGCACAGTACCAATGGGTGAACATGGGACAATTGTTCATTTTTATCCAGATCCTGACATCTTCACTGAAACTACTGTTTTTGACGATAAAATTTTAAAGAATCGTATTCGTGAATTAGCCTTTTTAAACAAAGGGCTTAAATTAACCTTTACAGATAAACGTAAGGAAACAGCTGAAACCGACGTTTACCATTTTGAGGGGGGAATTAAAGAATACGTTGCATTTTTAAACAAGGATGCAGAAAAGTTATTTGATGAACCAATTTATGTTGAAGGCGATTATGATGGAATTAATGTTGAAGTGGCTTTGCAATATACAAATGGCTATAAAACAACATTAATGACTTTTGCTAATAATATCCATACCTATGAAGGTGGGATGCACGAAGCTGGATTTAAGACAGCTTTAACTCGTGTAGTAAATGATTATGCCCATAAGGCTAAAATCTTAAAAGATAAAGACGATAATCTTTCAGGTGAAGATATCCGTGAAGGTATGACTGCGGTCGTTTCTGTAAAGCACCCAAACCCTCAATTTGAAGGGCAAACCAAGACTAAACTGGGTAATTCTAACGCTCGGACAGCTGTGGATAAAGCCTTCTCTGAAACATTCAGCCGTTTCTTAATGGAAAACCCAAGTGTAGGTCGTAAGATTGTGGAAAAAGCTCAACTTGCCGAAAGAGCTAGAAATGCGGCTAAGCGTGCCCGTGAAGTTACTCGTAAGAAATCTGGTCTTGA
The DNA here is from genome assembly GCF_024397795.1 of Lactobacillus intestinalis. Taxonomy (NCBI): domain Bacteria; kingdom Bacillati; phylum Bacillota; class Bacilli; order Lactobacillales; family Lactobacillaceae; genus Lactobacillus; species Lactobacillus intestinalis. Next base: position 5,492 of record NZ_CP072983.1, read on the forward strand.
AATTGCTAACTTACCAGGTAAATTAGCTGATAATACCAGTAATGATCCAAGTATTTCTGAATTGTTTATCGTCGAAGGTAACTCTGCCGGTGGGTCTGCTAAGCAAGGTAGATCTCGGTTGACGCAAGCAATTTTGCCAATTCGAGGAAAAATTTTGAATGTGGAAAAAGCTTCCATGGATCGAATTTTAGCTAACCAGGAAATTAGATCATTATTCACAGCTTTAGGCACAGGGTTTGGCGCAGACTTTGATGTGAATAAGGCTCGCTACCATAAATTGATTATTATGACTGATGCCGATGTGGATGGGGCCCATATTAGAACTTTATTACTTACGCTTTTCTACAACTACATGCGTCCAATGATTGAAAAAGGATATGTGTACATTGCTCGTCCACCTCTTTATCAAGTTCGTCAAGGTAAAGTAATTAAATATCTTGATACAGATGAAGAGCTTCATGATTATTTAGGTAGCTTGCAACCTAGTCCTAAGCCAATTGTTCAACGTTATAAGGGACTTGGGGAAATGGATCCAGAACAACTTTGGGAAACTACCATGAATCCTGAAAATCGTCGGTTGGATCGTGTAAGTCCTGAATACGCTAAAGATGCTGATGAAGTCTTTGAATTGTTGATGGGTAACGAAGTTGCACCTAGACGTGACTTTATTGAAAAGAATGCTAAGTATGTTGAAAACTTAGATGCTTAAGGGGGATTAAATGGATAACGATAATCAAACTCAAGATCGTAGAATCCGCAATGTTGACCTAACTAGTACTATGCGTAGCTCATTTTTGGACTATGCCATGTCAGTTATTGTTGCGCGTGCACTTCCTGATGTTCGTGATGGTTTAAAACCAGTTCAGCGTCGTATTTTATACGGTATGAGTGAATTAGGAGTAACTCCAGATAAGCCATATAAGAAATCAGCCAGAATTGTTGGGGAAGTTATGGGTAAATTCCACCCACATGGTGACTCTTCAATTTACTTAGCTATGGCTCATATGGCACAAGATTTCTCATACCGTTACATGCTCGTTGATGGTCATGGTAACTTTGGTTCAGTCGATGGAGATGAACCAGCTGCCATGCGTTATACGGAAGCTCGTATGAGTAAAATTGCCATGGAAATGTTGCGTGATATCAATAAAAATACTGTTGATTGGCAACGAAATTATGATGACACTGAAAGTGAGCCAGTTGTTTTACCTGCTCGTATTCCTAATTTACTTGTAAATGGTGCAAACGGAATCGCTGTTGGGATGACAACCAACATTCCACCACATAATTTACGTGAAGTAATTAGTGGCTTGCATATGTTGATGAAGAATCCGGATGTAACAACTAAGGATTTGATGAAGGCTATCCCAGGCCCAGATTTTCCTACTGGTGGAACTATTATGGGGCGTGGTGGTATTTATCGTGCTTACGACACTGGTAAAGGGAATATCGTAGTTCGGGCTAAAACCAGCATTGAAACCGAAAAAAGTGGGCGTGAAAGAATCATTGTAAGTGAAATTCCATACATGGTAAATAAAGCTGAATTAGTTAAGAAAATTGCTGATTTAGCTCGTGAAAAAATCATTGATGGAATTACCGGTGTTCGTGATGAATCCGATCAAACTGGTATGCGAATCACAATTGATATTCGTCGTGATGCAAGTGCAAGTGTAGTGTTGAATAATTTATTCAAAGAAACACAAATGCAAGCTAATTTCGGAATGAACATGGTGGCAATTGTAGATGGTGCCCCTCACTTCTTAACTTTAAAGCAGATGCTTGAGTATTATTTGAATCACCAAGAAGATGTGGTAACACGCCGGACCAAGTTTGAACTTGCTAAAGCTGAGGCTCGCGCTCACATTCTTGAAGGCTTGCGAATTGCACTTGATCATATTGATGAAATCGTAAAAATTATTCGTTCTAGCCAATCTAGCGATGTGGCTAAGGCTGCTTTAATTAGTCGTTTTGGTCTAGATGATAAACAATCTCAAGCTATTTTAGATATGCGTTTGGTTCGTTTAACTGGACTTGAACGGGATAAAGTTGAATCTGAATACCAAGATTTACAAGTAAAGATTGCGGACTTTAAGGATATTTTGGCTAAACCTGAACGAATCGATAAAATTATTTATGATGAATTGTTAGATATTCAAAAGCGTTATGGCGATGATCGTCGCACTGAAATTGGAGCTAGTGAAGTTGTTTCAATTGAAGATGAAGACTTAATTGAACGCCAAAATGTACTTTTAACTCTTACTCATAGTGGCTATATTAAGAGAATGCCAATCAATGAATTTAAGACCCAAAATCGTGGAGGTAAGGGAATTAAAGGTATGGGAGTGCAAGATGGTGACTTTACTGAGCATCTGATTTACTCAAGCACTCACGATATGCTTTTATTCTTTACTAACAAGGGTAAGGTTTACTCGAAAAAAGCTTATGAAATTCCTGAATATGGTAGAACTGCCAAGGGATTGCCAATTATCAACTTGCTTCAACTTGAAAAAGGCGAAAAGATTCAAACAGTGATTAACATCCCAGAAGGCGCAGATGATAACTACTTGTTCTTCATTACTAAGATGGGAACTGTTAAACGTACCCATGTCGGTGAATTTTCTAACATCAGAAATAGTGGTTTGATTGCTCTTACTCTTCGTGATGGAGATGAATTGAGCAATGTGTTAACTACTGATGGTAAGCAAAATATTTTAATCGGTACTCATTTAGGCTATGCGGTAACCTTCAATGAAGGGGATGTTCGTCCAATGGGTCGAACTGCTGCTGGTGTACGTGGAATTAATTTACGTGATCATGATTATGTTGTTGGATCAGAAGTTATTAAGCCAAATGATGATGTTTTGGTAATTTCTGAAAAAGGTTATGGTAAGCGTACTTCTGCTAGTGAATATCCAATTAAAGGACGTGGCGGAAAAGGAATTAAGACTTCAAATGTAACCGAGAAGAATGGTCCTCTTGCTGGAGTTACCGTAATTGATGGAACTAATGATATTATGGTGATTACTACTGATGGAATTATGATTCGCTTCAAGACTGATGATGTTTCTCAAACTGGTCGAAGCACAATGGGTGTGAGATTGATTAAGGTAAGTGGAGACAATAAAGTAGCTAGTCTTGCAATTGTTCCAAATGAAGAAGATCAAGATAATATTAAAGAAGTAGACGAATAGAAATTTAATTTATAAAAAATTATCGAACTTTTTTGCGTATTTAATTACGGAATAAAAAATTTTCTGGATCACGCGAAATTGTTTGGTAATTTTTTATTTATATGCTAGAATTAGACATTGCGAGTAATATTTTCCATTACTCCTTGTTCTTAATTCGAAAGAACCATTTAGTCCAGAAGGAGGTGCAATAGTTTATGGCAACTACTAAGTACGAAATCACTTACATCATTAAGCCTGACATCGATGAAGAATCAAAGAAGGCTCTTGTTGAAAACTACGATAAGGTTATCGCAGACAACAACGGTACTATGGTTGAATCCAAAGACTGGGGCAAGCGTCGTTTTGCATACGAAATCGATAAGTATCGTGAGGGTACTTACCACATCATGACTTTCACTGCTGACAACGCTGACGCAGTTAACGAATTTGGTCGTTTGTCAAAGATTGATAACGCCATTTTACGTTCAATGACTGTTAAGTTAGACAAGTAATTATCATCGAACCGTAATTTAGGAAAGGAAAGGTAATCAAGTATGATTAATAGAGTTGTACTTACCGGACGTTTAACGCGTGATCCTGAATTGCGTACTACTGGGAGTGGAATCTCGGTTGCTACGTTTACTCTTGCTGTTGATCGTCAATATACAAATGCTCGAGGCGAGAGAGAAGCGGATTTTATTAGCTGTGTAATTTGGAGAAAGTCAGCAGAAAACTTTGTTAACTTCACTTCAAAGGGATCGCTAGTAGGAATTGATGGCCGACTTCAATCCAGAAGTTATGATGATAAAGATGGGAAACGAGTATATGTAACTGAAGTTGTAGTAGATAGCTTCGCATTACTCGAATCCCGTAGAGATCGTGAAAATCGCGGTCAAAACGGCGGTTACACACCAACTAGCGGAAATGCTGGCACTCAAAATACTAACAATTTCCAAAATAATGATAGACCTTCTCAACCAAATACCAATAGTTCAGCTCCTAAGCCACAGGATCCATTTTCTGGCTCAGGGGATGCAATTGATATTTCGGATGATGATTTACCATTCTAAAATAAGAATTTAAAGAAAGGACCTAGGGATATGGCTCAACAAAGAAGAGGCGGCCGTCGTCGTCGTAAGGTTGACTACATTGCAGCTAACCATATTGAATATGTTGACTACAAGGACGTTGATCTGTTGAAACGTTTTATCTCAGAAAGAGGTAAGATTTTACCACGTCGTGTCACTGGCACTAGCGCAAAGAACCAACGTAAGGTTGCAAATGCAATTAAGAGAGCTCGTATTATGGGCTTGTTGCCATTTGTTGCTGAAGACTAATTAGTCAGTAATAATACGTAAAATAAAAAAGTTTAGCTGAAAGGCTAGGCTTTTTTTGTACATAAATTTTCTTTGGTTTTCATAAGGGTTGTATGATAAGGTATAATGATACTGAAGTAGTTTACTATGATTTAGGAAGGATCTTTAATGAAAGATTTTTTACGTAAGCTTGAAGTACCAGCGTTTATTAAGGATTCGCGACTGACAGCTTCCGTAATAATCATCTTGGCACTTTCTTTAATTGGAAGTATTATTGGGATGATTATCAACCCTATATTTGGATTAGCATTGATTTTAATATTTATTTTGACTGTTGCTTTTGCAATTTATGGGACATATATTTTAGCAAATAATGCTAATAGTTTTGCTGTTAATTTGTCGTATCGGATCAAGCGAAGCGAACAAGAGGCTATGATTAAAATGCCTTTAGGAATATTGCTGTATGATTCCGATCATCAAATTCAGTGGGTGAATCCTTATTTACAATTATATTTAAAAAATGACGACCTAATTGGACACACTATTGAGTCAGTGGATCCTAATTTAAATAAGCTTTTAAATGAAGCTATTAAAGCCAAAACATCTGAAAATCAGACTGTGAGATGGGATGGTCATGATTTCGAAATGGTGGTTCAGGATAATTTAGGTGTAATTTATTTATTGGATATAACGCGTTATGCGCAAATCGAGAGGAAATATAAAGCTGAACGTTTAGCAATTGGTCAGGTCTTTATTGATAATTATGATGAATTAAGCGAAACGATGCATGATCAAGAATTAACCAGTATGAGTTCTTATGTGCAGAATACTTTGAGTGATTATGCGAAAAAATTTAACGCTTATTTGAAGAGAATTGATGAAGATCACTTTTTATTGTTAGCACATATGCAAGATCTTGATAAAATGGAAGAAGACAAGTTTTCTGTGCTTGATAAAGTGCGTCAGGAAACTAGTCGAAACAATACGCCACTTACTTTATCTATTGGGATTGCTTTTGGTAGTGATTCCTTGACGGAAATTGCTAACCAAGCTCAATCTAATCTTGATTTAGCCCTTGGACGTGGGGGAGATCAGGTTGTTTTACGGCAACCGGGAAAAGATGCCCACTTTTATGGTGGAAAATCTAATCCAATGGAAAAGAGAACCCGAGTTAGAGCTAGAATGGTGTCACAAGCAATTAGTGAGTTGTTTAAGGATGCCGATCGAGTTTTTGTTGTTGGGCATCAACGGCCAGATATGGACTCTGTGGGGAGTGGAATTGGTGTAGTAAAAATTGCTCGTCTTCACGGGGTAAAAGCTAATTTTGTGCTTGATACAAATAAAACTAATTATGATGTTGGTCGCTTAGTTACTAGAATGCAACATGCTAAAGAGGATAATGATATTTTTATTGATCCAAATGAAGCATTAGAGGAAGCTACCGACAAGTCATTGTTGGTAATGGTAGATCATTCTAAATATTCAATTACTTATTCTCAAGATTTATATGATCGTTTAAAGAATAGAATCATTGTGATTGATCACCATAGACGTGGAGAAGAATTCCCAGAAAATCCAATGCTGACATACGTTGAACCATATGCTTCTTCAGCTTGTGAGTTAGTAACAGAAATGATTGAATATCAACAACCAGCTAATGGTAAGAGAGTTTTAACGGATTTAGAAGCAACTGCAATGCTCGCTGGTATTGTAGTAGATTCAAAGGAATTCTCATTAAGAACTGGCACTAGAACATTTGATGCAGCTAGCTATCTACGTTCGATTGGGGCTAGTTCGGCTGTTGTAAGTGAGCTTTTGAAGGAAGATATTGATAGTTTTCTTGAGAAAACTCACCTAATTGCTACTCTTAAAATGGTTCGTCCCGATATGGCTGTCTTGGTGGGACCTAATGATAAAATTATTGATCCAATTGTGACTGCGCAGGCTGCTGACACTGCCCTAGATTTAAAAAATGTTGAGGCTAGTTTTGCAATAACCAGGCGTAGCCAAGATACCATTGGAATCTCAGCTCGTTCAATGGGTAAGATTAATGTTCAAATCATCATGGAAAAATTAGGTGGTGGTGGTCACTTATCTAATGCGGCAACGCAGATTAAGAATGTGACTGTAGAAGAAGCAGAAAATCGATTGCTTAAGGCGATTGATGAGTATGAAAAGGAAAATGAATAAAGGAGAAAAACTATGAAAGTTATTTTTACTCAAGATGTTAGAGGCCGTGGTAAGCGCGGAGAAGTTAAAAATGTTCCAGATGGTTACGCACAAAACTTTTTGTTTAAGCGTGGGATGGCTAAGCCTGCTAACAAGGCTAACATGCACACTTTAGAACGAGTTGCTGCTAATGAAAAAGCAGCTTATGAAGCCGAAAAGGCAGAAGCTGAAAAGATTAAGGCAATTCTTGAAAAAGATGATACTGTTGTTAACTTTAAATCAAAAGCTGGAACAGACGCTCGTCTCTTTGGTTCAATTTCTAGCAAGAAAATTGTCGAAGGCTTAGAAAAGCAATATGGTGTTAAGATTGATAAGCGTAAATTGAATCTTCCAGAGCCTATTAAATCATTAGGCTACACTAATGTACCTGTTAAGCTTTTCAAAGGTGTAGAAGGCAAAATTCGTGTTCACATCACTGAGCAAGATTAGTTAAATAAATTGGTTGTGAAGTAAATGGATAATATTGTCTCGCAGCAAGTACCACATGATTCTGTAGCCGAAAAGGCGGTTTTAGGAGCAATTTTTATTGATCCTGAAGCTATAGCAGATGCAAGTGGTATTTTACAAGCTGGCGATTTTTATGAAAGAGCTAATCAATATGTCTTTCAAGCAATGTTGGACTTGTCAGATGAGGAGACTGCCATTGACCCGTTAACTATTCGAGATCAACTGACTAAAAAGAATCAGTTGGAAGATAGTGGAGGAGTGGCATATATTTCTGAATTAGCCATGTCAACTCCTACGGCTGCGCATGTTACGTATTATGCACAGATTGTCCACAGAAAAGCTCTTTTAAGAAGACTGATTTCGGCTAGTCAAAAAATTATTTCCAACGCCATAAATGATTCTGATGATGTTACTGATATTTTAGATGATGCAGAAAGTGAAATCTTGAATGTTTCATCTGAAAATAATACTGGCGGCTTCAGGAATATTAAAGAAGTTGTGAATGATACTGTTGATGAAATTAGTCGTTTAACTGAGCAAGATGAAACTATTACGGGGCTTGCAACAGGATTTCAAGAGCTTGATAGGATGACCACAGGATTTCATAATGATGAATTAATCATTATTGCGGCGCGTCCTGGTGTTGGTAAGACCTCTTTTGCTTTAAATGTAGCTCAATTTGTAGGAATTCATGATAAAAAATCAGTGGCGATGTTTTCACTGGAAATGAGTAGTGAACAGCTGGTTCAAAGAATGCTTGCTTCAGAAGGCTTGATCAATTCTCAGCACTTGCGAACTGGACAGCTTGATGAAGATGAATGGCGAAAATTAATTGTTGCCTCTGGTTCACTAGCTAATGCCAAAATTTTTATTGATGATACTCCTGGTATAAAAATGAGTGAAATCAGAGCTAAGTCAAGAAGACTTGCAAAAGAAACCGGAGATTTGGGTTTAATCGTGATAGATTATCTTCAGTTAATTGAAGGACCACGTAGTGAATCTCGCCAACAAGAAGTTTCAGCTATTTCTAGACAATTAAAAAAGCTTGCGAAGGAACTTCATGTACCAGTAATTGCCCTTTCGCAGTTATCTCGTTCTGTTGAGCAGCGTCAAGATAAACGCCCTGTCCTATCTGATATTCGTGAATCTGGTTCTATTGAACAGGATGCCGATATTGTATCTTTCTTATATCGTGATGATTATTATCGGGATAAAGGAGAGGATGACGCAGATAGCTCTGAAGTGGCTCCTGAGCAGGATAATGGTGAAGTAGAGGTAATTATTGAGAAGAACCGTTCTGGTAGCCGTGGGACGGTAAAATTGATGTTTTCAAAGCCATATAATCGTTTTTCTAACTTGGATTATGTGCATGATGCACCTGATAAATAAAAAGACATCCTTTAAGGGATGCCTTTTTGTATGTCTAACTTTTTATTAACATATATTGAAAGCATTTACATAAAATGATAATATCAATATAATTGAGAAAAACATGAAGAGAAAAGGATGAAACTAATGGCAGATAAAAAATATGTAGGTAGTATTGAAGCAGGAGGCACTAAATTTATTCTTGCTGTTCAAGATGTAGAAACTGGCGAAACTGTTGCAACCGATCGTATTCCTACTACTGCTGCAGATGAAACTTTAAAAAAGAGTGCGGAATTCTTTAAAAAGCATCCAGTAGATGCTTTAGGAATTGGAACATTTGGGCCAATCGATATTAATCCTAATTCCCACACTTTTGGCTATATTTTGGATACTCCAAAACGTGGCTGGTCAGGTACCAATGTAAAAGGCTTTTTTGAAAAAGAATTAGGTATTCCAGTAATTATGACCACGGATGTGAATGCTTCTTGTTACGGTGAATATATTGCTCGTGGTAAAGATGACACTAAGAGCTATTTCTATGTGACTATTGGTACCGGGGTTGGTGCAGGAATTGTTCAAGGTGGAAAGTTCCTCGGTCTTAATAATCACCCTGAAATGGGCCATATGCTTATTAAACGCTATCCTGGGGATAATTATGAAGGAAAATGTCCTTTCCATGGTGCAGATTGTGTGGAAGGAATGGCTGCAGGTCCTTCTCTTGAAGGCCGTACGGGAATCCCTGGTGAAAAGTTATCTCGTGACAATGAAGTGTTTACTTATGTTGCATATTACGTGGCACAAATGCTCTTTAATGTTTATATGAGTGCGCGTCCAGATGTAATGGTTGTTGGTGGATCTGTATTAAACGAAGATGATTTGGTAAAGGTTCGCAAATACTTTGATAAATTCAATAATAATTATGTTGCTACTCCAGATTTAGATGAGTTAATTGTGCGCCCGGCTGTCGCAAATAACGGTTCGGCTACTTTGGGAGATTTTGAATTGGCAAAAACTCTCTTGAAGTAACAGATAACGGTCTAAAAAGCAACTTAAAGGCTTAACTTCTAAACTATTCCTTAAGTTAAGCCTTTTTTTCTGTTTTTTAGTGACACCATGTCATCGATAGAGTATCATTAAGACAACAAGTAAAAATATAGTTAAGAAAGATGAGGTGAGTCCACCAGGCTTTTAATAGTTAAAATCAGAATAATAAAAGAAAGGATGGAAGAGCAATATGGTTAAAGATAAGGGTCTTAAAGACAAAGTTGTCGGTAAAGTAAAAGAAGTTGAAGGCAAAGTTACGGGCGATAAGCTACGTGAAGCTGAAGGTAAAGCCCAACAAGCTAAAGGCAAAGCTAAGAAAAAAGCTGACGATATGAAAAAGAAACTCGATAATGAAAACGAGGTGACCTAATATGTTACACTGGATTTGGGTGTTAATTGTCGGAGGTGTGATCGGTTTAATAGCTGGGGCACTTACAGGCAGAGGTCAATCAATGGGCTGGATTGCTAATATTTTAGCTGGTCTTATCGGTTCATCACTTGGTGAAGCGTTACTTGGTGCGTGGGGACCCCAAGTAGCAGGAATGGCAATTGTGCCATCGATACTAGGAGCAGTAATTCTAGTATTGATTGTTTCATTTGTTCTCAGTATGATGAATCGTAAAACAAATTAGAATTTGATTTATAACTTATAAATAAAAATGAATCCTTAGATCAAAAAGCACTCTATTAGACATTTCTCTAATAGAGTGTTTGTGTTACACATGAAACATTACTCATCATCATGAAGATGCTTGAGTTTTTTATTTTGTTTTATTAAAACAAAAGGCAATTTAAGACTTGGTTTTTGTGGATCATAAAATTCAAAGAAGATAGGCGCCTTATTGGAATCATTGCTTTTTGGATAATAACGAAAGCGTCCATCAATAAAAGGTAAATTCAAATTACGCCGGTAGGTGGTCCAAATATCATTAAACATGCTAGTGATGATTTGACGCAAACGTGGTTCAAGAGACATAATAACATGACCTAAACGATACGTTCCCAGTAGTTTATGAGTAGTAAGTTGATTCATGTCATTAATATCGGAGTTCTCAAAAGCATCAAATAAGGCAGAGAACATTTCACCACGTTTTTCATCAGGAATAGAATGATTAAAGTGAATTAATGAATGTCGCAAAATTCGGGCCCCAATCGTTAACCCATCTGCTAATACAAAACTGTTTCTAGCTACACGCCATCTACGTGGATCGTGTTGGTCTTTCATGGGGGCATCGCTTTTAACAATTAAAACTCGCTCAGGATGATCGAGCATGGTACCAATAATAGAACTTTCAGGCAGATAAGTCTTCATTTTATAAATTGTACGCTTAAAGCCAGGACTAGAATAAACTTGACGGTAAAATCCAGGTCCGTCAAAACTGAGCGCTTTTACAATTCGATCTTGGAGGTGGGGTCTAGCTGCACTCAAGGCAAATTGAGCAAAATTTCCACCCTTAGAGTGTCCTACTAAGTAAATTTTATCCTTAGGGAAACGTTCCGCAATTGCGTTTAAATAGCGGGCTGCGACGTTTTGACCGTAGACTTCAGGCATGTAATTCATATTCATGTCTTCATTCCAACCAATCATCGAGCTATCAGTTCCCCGATAAGAAATTAGAATTGTGTTCTTATTTAATCGAAATGTGGCGGCGGTAAATTGCAAGGGAGCCGGCTTTTTGCCGATTTTGTTAGTCCAATTTAAAATTTTGATACGACCTAAGCGTGGACTTTTAGGTAAAAGTAAAACTTGGGCACCAGCTTCATCATGCATTTGATGTTGAAATGACTCCATATGTTGCAACTTTTCAGCAACTTCACTTAAAGTATGGCCTGCGGCAGATTTGTCGACAGGTAGATAAATAATAGAAGAAAATAGTGATGCATCTACACTGTTGAAGGGCATTTCTTTAAAACTTAGATCCCCACGCCAGCGTAAATAATCAAGTGATCCAGCCATTTTTCCATCCTTTCTAAGATAATAAGTAATATTAATATTTTAGCGCAAAATTTACTTCTAACAAAAAAGAACCTTCTTTATCAGGTTCTTCTTAAGAGATTCCTAACTGACTATTTACCACCCCGAGTGTAACTAATCCTTTTAATGTCAGGATATTTCCTTAGTGCCATAATAATATCGTTTTCATCTTGCTTATTGTTAATTATTCCATCTACATAAAAGGTAATTTTCTCATCGCTAACATCTAAAATTTTAACTGAAATGTTTTCTACTTGATTGGCAGCGAGCTCCTCTTTAATTTTTTGGAGAATATGATGTTTGTTAGCGGCTTCAATTTGAAGATTAAAGCGAATATGAACAATGATCTTATCAATAAGTGAATCGTCGTGGAAGATCATCTGAACAACAAATAGGAAGCCCGTGGCTAAAATTCCGATGAGGTACATGCCACCACCAACGGCCATTCCGATTGCGGCAGTAGCCCAAACACCAGCGGCAGTCGTTAATCCAGAAATTTGTTCCTTTCTAACTAAAATTGTTCCGGCGCCGATGAAGGAAATACCAGTGACAATTTGAGCGGCAATTCTTGATGGGTCAAGAGATATTCCACGAATTCCGAGAATATCTTCAAAGCCATATTTAGAAACAATCATGAATAAAGCTGAAGCAACGGCAACAACAATGTGAGTCCTAACTCCTGCGCTTTTTCTTTGAATTGCGCGCTCATATCCAATTAAAGCGCCACAAATGGCAGCTACAAAAATTCTTAAGAGCCAATCTAATTGAGTTGCAAGTGGAGCAAAATATGCAAATTTAATCATTAAGATCCCTCTTTTTGTAAATCCAAAACTGATTAATCACTTCAATTGTAGTATAGAAAGGGCTAAAATGCTGGAATGACGAAAAAAGTTGAAAAAAGTTTCGAAAAAGACTTGCGCAAGTCCCATTTATATGGTTTAATTAATATCGTTGTCGGGTGAGACAACAAGAAGTTGCTGACTTAGCTCAGTTGGCAGAGCACGTCACTAGTAATGATGAGGTCGGAGGTTCGAATCCTCTAGTCAGCATTAAAAAGAATCATTTACATTGATTAACCTTAATTTGTTAACGTTTTATGAAGATAAATTAAGGTTGATTTTTTTGTGTAAAAGTAAATGATGCACAATAAGTGCACTCTGTTCATTTGTTAAAGTGCAATTTTTGCACGCAGTTTTTTGAGAGAGGAATAATGATCAAAACTAAAAAAAGACGCTTATCTACAATAAAAGTAGGTAAGCGTCTTTTTTAATAGTTAATATTTCATGTTAAATATATTATTTCGTAATCCATTAATATTCTTTTATTAAATCACGATTATAAAAACAAATTGCCAATACAGAAATAATTATAACTGGAATATAGTCTAATAGAAGAGGTCCCCATGGTTGCACACTAACAGACTGATTTACATCTGCTTGTAAATCCATTAAAAAGTGAAGTAATATACATGGCCACATTCTGTTGGAAAAAATATGAACAAAACATAGCATATTACCAAATGCAAAAGCATAAAATATCTGTTGTAAAGTTGGCATAAAAGTTTGATGTGTCAAATTTGCCAAATGTATTAGTCCAAAAATAACTGATGAACTCAAGCTTGCCCATATCAAAACCCACTTTGTATTATCAAAGCATTTAATAAATAAATTAAAAAGTAAATTACGACATAAAAGTTCTTCAACAATTCCTGCACTAAGGGCAATTAAAATAACTAACAATTTATTTGATAAATCAAGAGTAAACACTGCTCCCCAATTGGATATTCCAACAACAGCATAAAATATAATCAAACCAATGAAAAATATTATTGTCATAATTATGTCTTTTCCTTGTTTAGGACGCTGGTTGAATATATGAGTTGTCTTACTAAAGAAAACCGCACATAGCCCTAATAAAAAACAAAAAAGAAAATAAGGAATGACAGTATTTAAATTAAACTTTTTAAAAAGAACTTGAGTATAAGTAAGATACAAAAAGGCAATAATAATTGAACCACATACCATTCCAATAATAGTAGCATTAGTTTTTTCAATTGCTAAATTATCCTTAATATTTCTCATTGGTTACCTCCTATATAACTACTAATCTATTGTCATTATACGTCTTATTCTTTTTACAATAAAGAAACTTTTGGAAACATTACTTTTCTCCATCATCAATAATCCAATAAGTTTAGTATGGTTATTAATATTTAGTGATTCAATGAGTAGTACGACAATACTAGAATAAAAAAGATACTACATCTGTTAATGTATTTTGAAGAGTTACTGACTCTATAAGATTTTAGGATATATGTAAGGACAAAATAATTGAAAGAATATGAATGAATTCAATAAACGTTAAAACAAAAATAAAGTATTTATATACTATAAATATTTTATTGCGATTAGATAGAAGTTAGTTTTTATGATTTGGTGTAATAGTTTAAGCTTGCTTAAGCTAATGTAATCCAGCATTAAGAGCTGCATCGATAATTAATTCATCTGCATTATTATTTTTTAAATATTTAAGTAGAAATTCCGAAAAGACATGTCTAGTATTTGCAGCTTGTAATAACAAAACATTTTCATCTGTTAATTTTAATTCTAATTTCGTTAAAGTATATTTTTCAAAAGAATAAATGGAATTTTTTATTTTATCTTTAAGTTCTGAATCAGATAGATGTATAATTTTATCCTTTGAGAAATTTTTATGTAATTTTTCTTTTTCTTTTTCAGAATCGAAATTAAATGTAAATTCTTTTTTTAACTCATTAGATTTATTAATAAATTCAGTATAAATATTTTCATTTTTTAAATGAGAAATGTTTAGTACCTTTGGATTAATACAGGCCCAATTATTTATGAAAGCAAGTATATTTTTATATCTATTGATTTCTAATTTTTTAACATTATTTTGACCTTTAAGTTCTTGTTCGATTTTCAGGCTAAAATTGTCAATTAAATGGTCAGTATTCTTCAAAAGCTCATCTCTAAAATTGATTTGTTCAAAATTTTGAAGAATATATTTTGGTGAATCTGGTTGGCAATATAACACTTTAGTTGGATATTCACGTCTTTCAATTTCATGTTTTAAGGCGAATAAATACGGCTCTGTCATGATGTACTTTGTATTGCCGTTGCCTGGTAATCCATAAACATCTTCATAGATATCTCTGAATTGAAGCTTTCTTTCATCATCAAGTTGTTCATCGAAGGCTGACAAAACTATACTTTTTTCGAACTTCGGAAATAAATCATCGTATTTTGGAAACACATGTAACTTTTCTTTGTATTCCTTTTCCTCTCCATTAGGGAGATCTAAAAAATAAGTTTTTTCTTTTTCAAAACCATAAATATTTTGTTTAGCCCACTCATCATCAGTAATATGATTATGATTCCTATCATTTATTTGGAAATAAGTACCTATAATATCTGACCTTATAATTTTTTGTAACTGTCTTCTTTGCGTAGAAAGATAGTTACCTTTTTTATTATTATCAGGTTTCCAATGTTTTCTTATTTGTGACTCTGCCTCTTCATAGGTAAACCAATTATTTGCTTTAATTATATCTTCTATCTTTTTTCTTTCTTCTTGAGTGATTGCCATTATAATTACCTCAAAAATTTTTCTAACAAAGACCATTTAAACAAGAGATCTGTTTAATTTGATAAGCTATAAGAGAATTAAGTTTGAAGCAGTTTTTAATTCATTGTATTCAAAAAATTGCTAGCTTTCAAAGAAAGGACTTTCCAAAATGAAAGCAAGAAAAAAATTGGGCTACTCGGAAGAAGTAGTTTATAATCTAAAGATACAAAGGAGATAAAATTATGGTAGAAATAGCTTTTAGCGAAGAATTAAACAAAGAAATTGAAGCTAAAGAAGCAAATAAATTATCGAGAAAAGGTAGTTTAAAATCTAAGTATACTTTTCACTGTTTAGATCCAGATTGTGCTATACCATTAACTTGCACAAATTGGGGTAAAGTAGGAAAAAGATATTATTTTGCCCCCTCAAGTAATTCAGTGTTACATATTGATGGGTGTAATCAGATTTCTTCTACTGAATTGAAATCACAAAATAAAAATGACTTTACAACTTCTAAAAATATAGTGAATAATGGTGGATTGATAATAATTGATAGATATTCAAATCGACCTAAAACACAAGTTGCAACAAATAGACAGCCAGTAAAAAGTAAGAATAATACAAATCACCAGAATAATGGTAATAATACAAAAGGAACAAAGACACAAAATTCGCACCGAAGTTCCATGTATTCCTTAATTCAATTGTGGAGAGATAATGCTATACCTAATAATGTTGGTTTCCTTAGAATAGATGGTCAACGGATTACATTGAATGATTTATTTGTTAATGTAGGTAATTTAAATCAAATAGCAGATCAGTTACCACATATTTTTTATGGTGAAGCGACAGTGAGTTATAGTCGTAAGAAGCCAGTTGGTTTTTATTTCCCTGCTTTTACTGATGCAAAATTATATTCTAATTATGATCAATTGATAAAACGTGCTGCAACTTCAAGAATTAAAGAATATATTAATTCAGGTAATATGACAACTGTATTTTTTAGAGGATACTATGATCAAAATTTGAAAAAATTCAAATCATTTAATGATAAATTTTATCAAGATATTTATATTGAATAATTAAGGTTTGTGTTTAAATCTTGTTTGGAGAATAAGATTTTAAGCATTATGTCTTGCCATAATTGTGTTTTAGCATTTGAAAAAAGCTAGAGTTTTTTATATTCGATAAATATTATTTCATATTTACATTATTCTACAGCATGCTTTAGCCTAATTAAAACCTACCTTCAGTTATGTGTAATGAGGGTAAAGAATGATGGCTTTATATTCCCAACAATGCGTCTTGAAAAGGTTGAAAGCATTGGATGCAGAATTGACTTAGCTAAGAAGGCTAAGAAGGACTAATATCAAGCTTCTATAGATCAAAATCATAAGATCCCGCCGGGGATGCCAAGTAATAATTACTTTCATTAGGCCTTTGAAGAAAGTAATTGTTACTTGGCTTTTTTATTTTAGGAGGAAAAGCGATGTCATGGATTTATTTAATAGTTGCTGGCATTTTCGAAGTTGTATGGGCAACTATGATGAAAATGAGTGAAGGATTTTCGATTTTAGGCTATTCAATAGCTACCATAATTGGAATGATTCTTTCCTTTGGCGGTTTAATTCTAGCAACTAAAGACTTACAGTTGAGTATTGCATATCCAGTCTGGACAGGAATTGGGGCGGTGGGTTCAATTATTGTTGGAGTAGTCCTATTTCACGATCATTTTTCACCTGTCACTTGGATCTTTATTGTACTATTGGTTATTAGTATCATTGGCATAAAATTAACTGCATCCCATTAGTTTAAAAAAGGGAAAAATAAAAAGATAACTTGGTAA
The DNA here is from genome assembly GCF_024397795.1 of Lactobacillus intestinalis. NCBI lineage: Bacteria > Bacillati > Bacillota > Bacilli > Lactobacillales > Lactobacillaceae > Lactobacillus > Lactobacillus intestinalis. The sequence goes on from NZ_CP072983.1 coordinate 22,475, forward strand.
TTTAACACAATAAAAAAGATACGCGTTTGTACGTATCTTTTCATTACTCATCTTTCTGAGACTGATTAAGTAAGAATTCCTCTAAATTAATTTAGAAAGGAATAGGATTAATTTACACTTATATCCCCGTTATCCGAATATACATGTAATATTGATTTACTAGAGACATTTTTCTTAAAGCTATCATTATAGTCATTACCATTAAAGCTTACATCTCCATTATCAGCAGTAAGATTATATCCCTTTGCATTACTATTATTAATATTTACATCTCCATCTCCAGTATTTACACTTAATTTCTTCTTTAAATAAAGATTATCTAAACTAATATCTCCATTATCAGTTTTAAGACTACCACTGTGTATCATTAAAGTTGAGCTATTAATATCCCCATTAGTAGTGTAAATCTTAGCAGATTGAAGGTAAGTTTTTGGCATTTCAATAGTCAGCACTGGGTTTTTATGCGAAAATTTTACTGTATTTTTAGTTTTAATGGTGAGGGTGTTCTTATCTTGCTTCACGTTGGGCATTAATTTTTGGTATCCGTTATAAATTACACGATAACTTTTGCCTTCTTTGAATGTAATATCGTTATCAATACTATTTATGTTTAAACGAGTAAATTTCTTTTCTTCATATGTTTTAGAAACAGGCTTACCTACAGTGGTTGTGTTTGGTGCTGAACCATTGTAGGATATATGGCATCCCGTTAATCCTAACAAACTAGCTAAGATGATTATTAACTTTAATGATTTCATTTTTATTTTTTCCTCTCCACTTTTTCGCTAATTGATATTTTAGCATAAGATAACGAACGTAAAATTCAATATATAAAAACCCCTATAAAAAGCAAACAAAAACTACCAAGCAACAGAATAAGAGAACAAAAGAACAAAAGAGTAGCCATGTGGCTACTCCTTTGTTAGTCTATTGCATTACCAAATTGGTGGTCTTTCTTATCGAACCATTCTCGGGCAAAATCAATCAAAGCTGTACTGTTGATTACTTTTATAATGCCATGATCTAGCTTTAAGGTCGAGAATTTCCCGGGAAATTTCTTTTCAAAAGCCTAACCTAACTCGTTGAAATCATCATAGGAATTTAAATCAACATTAAAACAAGCCTTATTTCGCCGTCAAAGTCTGAATAAACGTCAAGCTACTCATTCACAGATTGAAAGAAGTGTTTAATGCATTGTTAGAATTATCATAAATATGCAGAAAAGATGATCTAAGGATCATCTTTTTTGTAACTAGTTTTAATTTGGTAAATTTTCACTTATATTTTCATATCCAGATATTCTTAAAACCTGTTTTATATTTTGAGAAATATTAGTTCGATCAGTATATACTGCCATGAAATATGCATATAATTCTTTTAATATACCTAATTCTGGAAAATTAGACATAGTTTTTAACCAGTCTAATATTTTTATAGTTGGATTATCTAACTGTTTTTGAGCTTTTCTCAGGGTATAAAGATAATTAATTCCAACTGTAGCCAATCTACGTTGTTTTTCTATTGTATGAGTGTTTAAATTGGGATACTTCTTTACCAATTTTAATAATAGAGGTTTCATACTCATTAAATTATCAATTCTTATTGAATTACCCAGTATAATTATTGCCTCATCATTCTGTGTCCAATCTTTATATCTAAAAAAATAATTCATAACTTCTTCGGTAATTGCATAATTATAATTTTGCTTTAAAGCATCTAAAATTAATATTGCTCTATCTTTTAATTCATGTGTTGTACTTTTATCATGAAAAATTTCTTTCTTTATTTTTTGGGCCTCATCTAAATTTTTATTATAAAAGGCTAAATTTAGCTTTTCAGAATAATTAAGTCGATTATTTTCATTAAAATATCTTGTAAAGAAATAACTAATTGAAACATTTCTACATTTTAAGATTTTAAATATATCATCAATAAAGATTCTATTTTGTTCTTTTTCCATTTTAGAATAATGTGTTACGGTAATATCTGTTCCCTTAATCATTTGTTTTTGCGTTAAATCTAGGTCTTTTCTTAACGCCTTTAATGCTTCATTAATTTTCATTGAATTACCTCAATTGCTATGTAGATTTTTTATAATCAATTATAAAAAAAAAGTGATGAACCGTTCTATTAAAACAATTTATCGCTTTCTATCTATATATGTGAATTAGTATGTTTTATCCGTTCAGCTTCCAGGATCCACCAACACTCCATGCCAATATATTGCCTATGTCATTTTCAGTGCTGCTATCTTTTTTCATTTGATTCAATGATGCCAAAATGAACTTACGCTGATTTCCTTTTAACTTTTTAGCTGCCTTTACTGCTAAGTTAAAATCATGCTTGTTTTTAACCTCTCGATTATGCAATCCTTCATAATTTCTTTTATGTATTCTTTTTAATGGTGTAACGACTGCTTTAAGAGCCTTTCTATTGATGGCGTAATATCGCAATTCGCCATCTGTAGTCCAAGCATTGTATTTATGATTCTTAGATGTAATTAAATATTGTGGTGTACCGCCATTTGCGTTCTTAAATGTCATAGTTTTAACAATTTTAAATCTGACATTTTTAATTTTTTTAGGATTGGCAACTTTTGAACCCTTGAAAAATTGATTATTTAGCATTTTTTTATAGCTGTCTTTACCCACAAAGACAGGCTGTTCAGGCGAATTAACATTTACGATATAGCCCCATTTACTAAGTTCAGGAGAATTTTTAATTACATATTGTTTATCATTCTTTTGAATCTGGGTAGTATTTACCGATTTAGTTGCAGCATTAATAGTAACTGGATTTAAGGCAAGTAAAGCTGCTATTGAAGTTGTAGCAAGTGTAGCTATAAGAGTTTTTTTAGATTTCATCATTTTATTTATCTCTTTTCAATTTCCTCTAAAATTATTCACTTTGTACCATTTATACATTGTCCTAAAAAATATATTTAGAACAATAAAAAGTATTATTCAGGTAAAACAAGATAATTTACGATAATCCTATTTGTCATCCTTTCCTCATTACAAATTCTAGTTACATTCTACATCCAAAAAATAATAAAAAAAGCAAATCTCCTCTGAAGGGATTTTGCTTTACCAAAAAATTAATTTCTTTTCTTAAGTCAAAAGGTAACGCTTTGTCAGCTAAATGTATATATTTCATAAATTATTATTTGATCAAATTAATAATGACTTACCATCTATTTATTCAATAAAAAATAAAAGAGTAGCCATGTGGCTACTCCTTTTTTAGTCTATTGCATTACCAAATTGCTGGTCTTTCTTGTCGAACCATTCTCGGGCAAAATCAATTAAAGCGGTACTGTTAATAACTTTGATAATGCCATGGCCTAACTTTAAGGTCGAGAATTTCCCGGGAAATTTCTTTTCAAAAGCTTCGCCTAACTCGTTGAAATCATCATAGGAATCTAAATCAACATTTTGGTAATTCGTCCAAATTGTTTTTCCATTTTGATCGATACTCGTTGCAGCAGAATAAGTTTCACGCTTACGATGAATCATCGATTCGGCGTAATGGAGCATTGTGCACGTTTCATAATCCGTTCCTAAGAAAATGATCTTTCCATGGTGTTCATAGAGATAGTCTAGTGGGCTATCAATTCCGTAAGGCATATCTAATGGCTGCTTACTAGCAATCTTGGCTGCGTTTTTACCCCAGATAGTAATTGGCAAATAGGGATGAGAACTACGAACCACATCTGGAAGATTTCTAAAGTATTCTGGCGTTATGCCTAAGCCAGAAGTCGGAGAAGTTTGCGGATCATAGGGTGGCATAGTATCGCGAATAACTTGAATGAGATCTTTTTGAACTGGAGGATATTCCCAAGTTGCAGGATCACAATTCATTGAAATTTGAGATGGCATCATAAGGGTGCCTCTGGACAATGTTTCCTCAAGTGACTTTACGATTGCTTCGGGCCCACCGACTAAATATTGAAATTTGCTCATGGCACTGTGAACCATGCAGACGTCGGTAGATTGAAGGTCGAGTTTCTTAAAAGCGATCTTTAAGTCGTCTTTTGTAACAACAGTATCGATTAATTTTTCAGACATAATGTGCTTCCTTTTCTAAAAATCTATTGGCTTGGTCTGAAAAATCTTACTCTTGCTTTGACTTCACGTTTATTAATTATAGTTTGCTTATGGCTCATTTTTTCTCCTTCAATAATTGAAATATTAAGTCCATTATAATTGATAAGTGTAATTTGAACAGAGTGAGGGAAAATCAAGATGAAAAAAGACAAAATAATTGGCCAGCAATTAAAGAAAGTCAGAAAGCAGTTGGGATTGACGCAAGCCGATATTACTAAAGATGGCTCAATCATCTCCGTAGGACAATATTCCAAAATCGAAAATGGTATACATCAAATTGATGCGAATGTGCTCTTCGAGATTTTAGAGAAGAATGATGAAATAGATACCATGCGATTTTTACAAGAAGTTAAACATCAATATAGACTGCAGAGTGACAGAAAAATTAATGCAGAAGAATTATCTCAAAAACTGACGATGCACTTTTATAATAACGATTTAAATGGTGCTAAAGCAGTTCAAAAATCGATTAATAAGCTTAAAAAGAATAGGGAGTTGAAGTTGCGCGCAATTATCACTGTGGCAGTTTTAAATAATACTATTCTGGAAATAGACGAAGATGTCAAAAAGGATATTTCACAAAATGCTTTCTCAACTTCTGATTGGACTAAAAAACGGGATTCTTTGCGATTATTTAGTAACGCAATGCAAATTATTGATAAAGATGTAGCACCGGTACTAATGGCGCAGATTTTGAAGACTTATGATGATATTTCTTCGAGGGATGTACAAATTCAAGAGAGAATTTCATCTATTTGCCTTAATTTTTTATATACCAGTTTCAAAAATCAAACGACTAAAAATGTACCTGAAACCATCGAATTATTGAGGCATCTGTCTGACACGCCCTCATTAATGTTCAACAAAATTTTAGGTTACTATTTTGAGAGTTTATTTAAGGGAGAAGAAATGGAAGTCTCAAAAATAGAAAATCTATTAAGAGATAGTAATTGCCAAAACTTTCTACATAAATTGCTCTCTTAAATTTGCGTTATCGCAAATTGAATTGAATGAAGCTAGAATTTAGATATGATTTTGAGAGGTAAACATGACAATAGGTGAAGCATTAAAAGAAGAACGTGAAAATTTAGGATTATCAAGATATAAGTTTTCTAAAGGGGTAGTGGATCGAAAATTTTATGGAAAAGTTGAAGAAAACAATGGCGTATTAAGTTCAGAAAAGTTAATTCAACTTCTTCAAAAGAATAATATAGACTTTGCTCAATTTTTCGAAAAAGTGAAATCAAATGAAAATCTAGAGGCTGAAAGACTAGACAAAGCTATGAGAGTAGCCTTTGAAAAGAAAGACGTTAATGAGTGTAAACAGGTTTGCCAAAGTATTATGAAATTAAAGGGCCAAAGAATACTGAAGTTACGGGCAATTGTAGCAATTGCGTACTTGGATAAAAAATTAGATGATCTCGATGAAAATATAAGAAAAGAAATAGTGGAAGAAATTTATAAGAGTAATAATATTACGCAGAATGTATCTATAATTCGGCTTTTTGCAAATACAATGCCAATTTTATCAAATGAACAATTGAATATTTTAGTATCAGAATTTTTGAGGAAAGCTAAAAAATCTAAACCGAAATCAGAGATTGAAGGAAGAAGAATTGCAGTATTACTAAATAATTATTTAGTGAGTTGCTATGAAAGAAAAATAAATATAGACCTTGTAGATGATTCAATGGAATATTTAATGCAGATGAAAGATGTACATTTATTAGTTTATAAGGAAGTTGGAAAATTTTATTTTGAATTAATCAAAGGAAATAGAAATGAAGCAAAGAAAATCAGGCACAACTTAGTTGATTGGGGCTATCAAAAGTTAGCAGATACATTGTAAATATAAAAAAGTGTAGTCTATTGACCCCAAATTAAAGATTTAGAAAAAGCTTGATGGTATAAAAGTATGGAAAAAGATAAAATAATTGGCCAGCAATTGAAGAAAATCAGAAAGCAATTGGGATTGACGCAAGAAGAAATGATAGGTGGTGTGATTCATAAAAGTCATTACTCTAAAATTGAAAGAGGACTAGAGGGAATTTCTGCCGATAGCCTTTTTAGAATTTTGTTTATTCATAATGTTGATGTGGATCAGTTTTTTGAAAAAGTTAGGAAAAATTATCGTTCTTCAGAGGATGTTAATGTCGAAGAGCTAGAAAATTCAATGAGACAGGCTTTTAATAATTCTGATACAGAAAAGGCTAAAGAGTGTTTAGCCCAAATTTTGAAGTTAGATGGACATACAATCTTAAAATATCGCTCTATTATTTCGGTTGCAATGTTTGAGAATAAGTTAGATGAGCTAACTATAGAATTTAAAGAAAAAGTTTTGGCAGAATTTACTGATCATAGTAATTGGGTTGAAAATGTTGACTCCCTAAAACTTTTTGCTAATTGCTTACAAGTATTTACTACAGAGCAATTGGATGTATTTATGCGGCAGTTGCTCAAGCACTATAGTAAGTCAAAGATTGAGTCGGAGAAGATGGTAGAACGAGTAGGAATTATTTGTAATAACTATTTATATTATTGCTATTTCTTTCACGTTGCCGGGAATAATATCAATTCGGCTTTGGAGTACCTAAATAAATTGGACAATCGAAATCACTTTCTTATGTATAAGATTTGTTACAAGTTTTATGATGCGTTGTTTAAAGGGAGGAAGGAACAAGCGAAAGAAATTAAGAACTTTTTAGTCTTCTGTGGATTTAAAGATAGGGTGGCAGGTTGGAAAATTTAGTTTAGTGTGACACAACTTTTTGAATAACTGTATAAAAATTTGAAATAATTAAAGAATAACTTAGATAGAAAGTAAAAACTAACATGATAGACTACTTAACAATCAAAAATTTGAGAAAAGTGTATAACGATAATGGCAAGGAATTCATTGCTTTAGATGATGTTTCCTTTGACATTAAAGAAGGTGAAATTGTGGCTCTCCTTGGACCAAATGGAGCAGGCAAAACGACTATCGTTTCTATAATTGGTGGCTATTTATTGCCGACGTCAGGTCAAGTCATCATTAATGGCGAAGACGTTATAAAAACTCGATCTCGTGATAATATTGGCGTTTCTTTTGGTGGAGATCTCGGATTTTATGGGAGAGCAACGGCCAAGCAGAATATGTCTTTTTTCGCAGATTTAGCTAAGATTCCGCATCGTAAACAAAAAGCTGAGATTGAGCGTGTGCTTGATATTGTTAATTTGAAAGACGATATGAATAAGAAGGTGCAATTTTTCTCAAAAGGGATGAAACAGCGGATGCACATTGCGCGGGCACTTCTGGGCAATCCGCAATTATTGCTTCTTGATGAGCCTACTGATGGCTTGGATGTCGAGATTGCTACCAATATTAGAAATGTAGTAAAGAACTTGGCGCAATCAGGCATCAGTATTCTGCTAACGAGTCATATGATGTCGGAAGTTGAAGCTCTGTCTGATCAAATTGTTTTACTTGGTGCTGGTAAAATTCATGCTAAGGGAACTGTTGAAGATATTGTGGAAATGTCTAAAGTGAAGCGCATTGATCGACCTGCTACCTTAGAAGAATCTTACTTGGCTTTGGCACCACAATTACGGAGATAATGGATGAGATTTTTACGATTATTTTGGTTTCAATTCAAACTTTACATTTCAAATCAGTACTTCTTTTGGCTGACAATCACTAGCACGGTCAGTATTTTCATTCTGCAATATACGATTGCTTACGCTAATCACGGCTTAAACGATCCCATGGTTTGGATTAGAAGTGCTGTGTTTGGTTTATGGTCATCATGCACAACGGCTGCTGGAAGTATTGGATATCAAAGATTTCAAGGAACGCTTCCTTATATCGTTAACACGCGTTATGACGAACGCGGATCGCTAATTGCACTTCTTTTACCGGCGTCAAGTTATGGCTTGATCTCTTTCCCGTTAGCTTGGCTTTTGGCCAAAATCTTCTCCGTTTCTACTGGGAAAATTGATTTAAAGTTTATCTTAATGGTGATCTTGTTGTGGATTGGCGCTACAACGATTGACATCTTGATTGCGGCTTTCTTTACTTTGACACCGAACGCCTTGGTCTATGAAGCTTTGATTGATGTACCAATTTTACTTTTAACAGGTCTTTTTGGAAACAAAGCCCTGACCTTACCTTTAATGAATGTATCACAGTACTTTTTACCAATGACGATGCCCGTAAAGGTTTTGCTTTATTCAAGTGCAGCCATCAATATTGGCGCTTATATTTGTAGTTTAGCAATTTGGATCGTGTTGATTCTAGTCATGGTTAGAAGAATCAATGATTTAGCTAGAAAGAAAGGAACGTTGAGAATAATATAATGGCAACGCAATTTTCTTCACTTTCATTTTTGTCGAATTGGCGGACAAGATTCGTTTATTTCTTGCTTCTTCCAATTATCAATATTTTGCTGCTAGTGTTGATTGATCTTCAATATAGCAACAGCTTCAATTGGTATGTGGCAGCAGCTTCAGTGGTGATTGACAGTGCGGCTTTGTCGCTGCAAGCCATGTCACAGCTTTTAATTACCGATGCGAATTTGAAAATTGATATCGAGGTAATTTCCAAGCGTCCGTACAGTTTTTATTATTGGAAAACCAAGGCTCTGACTTCTTTGATTGCAGGAATTGTTTTAGGTGTGATTAACTTAGTTTTGCTCTGGCCTCTAGGATTATCATTGACTATCTTATTGAAGAGCTTAGTTATTTTGCCGCTGGCTTGTATTTTTGGGACAATTTTAGGCTTTACGAGTTGGAGCTTATCTTGGCAGATGAGCAATCCCTACTTTTTTGCGAATTTGTTCATCTCAATTATCACAATTGTTTCTGGAGTTTTAGTGCTTGTTTCTCAATATCCTAAGTGGCTGATGATTATCAGTTATGGCTTTCCATTTTATGAAGTGGTCAATTTCATTAAGCTTAATCATACTAGCTTGTGGATGAGCTGCTTGAATGCGCTAGTGTGGCTTTTGATTGGGATTGTATCATATATAGTACAGATTAAACCCGTTTTGAACAATAAAATACATCAATATTAAGCGATCAAAGGATCGTTTTTTGTTTTGGAAAAAATTAATGAAAGACAAATCATTCTTTTGAATTTTCAATTAACTAAAAATTTTTCATCAATAAATTGAAATGGCTAGTGTTTATTTTTGAGGAGGGATGCTTTAATGGAATGGATTCTAAATTGGGAGAAAAACGATGCGAACAGAATTAAAGAAAATTGGCCGCAAAGAACGGCATACTTATCAAGCTTTATACGGAGGAGTGGGGTTTAAAAGAAACTACGGTGATCACTTTTTACCAACGTTACTGCTAAAAGATGTGAAATTTCAAGAAACTGTTGTGGCAGACCATCTTTGGGTGAACTATACTCGAGGCTTTAGTAAAATAGGTAAGTTGAGGGATGGGGACGTCATTATCTTTGATGGGCGCGTGACTAGTTACACGAAAGGTTACTATACTCAAGCCCAGCAAAAAGAATATGGACTTGAACGTCCCACTAAAATTCACTTGCTTGAAGATCGTGAGACGGAACCCATTCCCGATGCAATTACGGATAAGAATCCATTAGTGGGATACATTATGAAGACAAATAAAGAGTTTTATTTAGCCAATAATAGACCTTACGACAGTTGGTACGTGACCCAATATGAAAAATGGCTCAAAAAGCATATTTAAAAAAGCCGCCAATAAAGACGACTTTCTTATTTCATTCGTTTTTGGTCCATTCGTTTGACTGCGTAAAAAATTGGCAACCCCACAATTACAAGTCCGATGAAGAATAATACCCCAGCTGGATCGTTGAATAATTCGCTGATTAAAACGAATATTCCCCCGGCAATAGCGATAAATGGAACAAGTGGATAAAGTGGTGTGCTGAATGGTCGAGTGGAGTGCTTCTTTCTTAAAATAAAGATTCCGAAAAATGCCATTAAGTAGAAGCAATAAACTGTAAATACACAGAGATCTGATAATTTATCTGGATCAAAGAAAACCATCATAATTGCTGACAAAATAATCAAGAACAGCGTTGCAATAATAGGTGATTTTCCCTTAGGCGTTACATAGGATAAGAATTTAGAAAATGGTAAATCTCCACGCTTAGCCATTGCATAAGTAATCCGAGGGAAAGTAATCATTTTTCCATTTAAAGTTCCCATCATTGAAATGATGATTCCAATTGAAAGAAGCTTTCCTCCGAGATTACCAAAGGCTTTCACGGCTAGATAAGAAGTTGCGTTTTCACCAAGACGATGGATTTCCGCAGCTGGTAAAAATCTAAAAATCCCAATTGTGATTAAAGTGTAGATAAGTAAAACAGAGCTGATTCCTAAGATAATTGCTTTTGGAAGAAGCTTTTGAGGATTCTTCATTTCCCCACCTAGATTGGCAATCAAGATCCAACCATCATATCCAAAAAGCGTTGCTAAAACGGCAACTCCAAAGCCGCCACCGCTGCGGCTAATTTCACCTACTGTTTGATTAAGGGCATCTTCATGACCCCAAAAAATACCAAAAATAATGATTGCGGCGATCGGGATCATTTTTGCGATTGTGGTAATTACGGAAAAGGCTGCGCCAACTTTATTTTCGAAGAAATTCATCGCCCCAATAGCGATCACAGTAATTAAAGCTAGAGGAATGCGCCATTCAGTTCCTAAACCAAACAAATTAGCCATCATAATACTCATAAATCCGGCTACAGAAGCAATAATAGCTGGTCCATAAGCGATAATTTGCATCCATCCCGCTAAAAATCCGCAGATTCTACCATACAAATTTTCAATATAAACGTAGAGCCCACCAGTGTATGGCATTTGGGCCCCGATTTCAGCGATAGTTAATCCGGCTGCCAAGGTAATAATTCCTCCAAATATCCAGGCTAAGATTGCCATGGTAGAGGAGCCTGCACTGTCTAAAATTGAAGCTTGTTTAAAAAAGATCCCTGATCCAATAATTGTTCCAACTACGATAGAAATTGCTGACCAAAAGCCCAGTGATCGCTTAAGTTCATTTTGATTTTGTTCCATATTTCCCTCCAAACAAAAAACCGAACTCACAGATTGCTTATCTTAAGGCAAAGAGTGAATTCGGTTTTACTAATTCTATGCACACCAAAATCACTCAAGTTCAGAAGAACTTGAGGAGGAATAAGATGAAGTTAAAGTAGTGTACATAAGTAACATAACAAGATTCCTCGCTAAAAAAAGTATTTTTATTAGAATATCATGAACGAATTAAAGACGCAAGAAATATACTAAGGAAAGTAAGGTGAAAGTTTTAATTTTTCTTGTTTAGCTTTAAAATTAATGACAAGAATTATTTCCTGGGAATGAGGTATTTTATGCAAACAGCATGGCAAAAATTTAAGAAAAACGTGCCGTTTCGTCGTTTTGTCGTTCTATTATTAATTATTTTGGTGCTTTATGAAATGCGCGCGATGATGAATACAGTCCTGTTGACGTTTATATTTACGTACATTGTGGTTCATCTAATTCGCTTGGTACAAAAAAAGTTACCTAAAGTGCCTTCGACAGTAATTGTCGTCGTCACGTATTTATTGATCCTTTTGGGCTTATATTTTGTAATAACCGTCTATCTTCCAATGCTGGCAACACAAATTAGCAAGATGGTGAAATCTGTTTATGAGTTTTATAAAAGTGATCAAATGTCAGGAGTCACAAAGTATGTGACCCATTATGTGAATAAATCTGAGCTCGTTGCTCAAGCTAAAAATGGAATGAGTATCATGGTTCATGCCGCTGCCAGTGTAGGTACATTAACTGTTGCAACCTTTATGTCGTTAATTTTAAGTTTCTTCTACACAATTGAGCTAAAGAAAATGAACGAATTTTCCAATTTGTTTGTTCAGAGTGGCTATTTTAAATGGTTATTTGAAGACATTCGCTACTTTGGTAAAAAGTTCATTAATACATTTGGTGTAGTGTTAGAAGCCCAATTCTTTATCGCGATTTGTAATACGGCTTTGACGATGATTTGCTTAGCAGTGATGAAAATGCCTCAAATTTTTGCGTTAGGATTAATGGTCTTTATATTAAGTTTAGTTCCAGTTGCTGGAGTAATTATTTCATTAATTCCATTGAGTATTATTGGTTATTCTGTAGGCGGAATTCGTTATGTGATTTATATTTTCATCATTATTATGATTATTCATGCGATTGAAGCCTATGTCTTAAATCCGAAGTTTATGTCCAGTAAAACTGAATTGCCAATTTTCTACACGTTTTTAGTATTGCTTGTTGCAGAGCATTTTTTAGGAACGTGGGGATTAATTGTCGGGGTTCCAATTTTTACGTTCTTGTTAGATGTAATTGATGTAAAATCCGTAAAAAAGAAGGATAAAAATGAAAGTATTATTGACGGGCGATAGTATCATTGCTCGATGTGAAGGATTTTCAGAACCTCATTTAAATGCAGATTTAAAAAGAAATTGGCCCACTCTGAAAATAATCAATACAGCTGTTTCAGGTATTAATTCAGGAGCATTTTTTGCCCGATTATCGGAATTGGTTTTAACGCAGGATCAATGTGATGCAATTGTGATTTTACTAGGAACAAATGATTTAGCAACACATAAGCAAGTTCCCATTGAACAGTTTAAGAGGAATATGCAATTAATTGCTTCTGCGATTGTTTGTTTATATTGGCCGAAAAAGGTTGTACTAATTTCACCACCTGCTGTTGATGAAGACAAGCAACATGTGCGTAGTAACAAATTAGTTGCGTCTTATGCAAAAAAAGTTGAAGAAGTCAGTGAGGAATATGGATTTCATTACATTAATTTGTTCCATGAAATGATAAAGCGAGGAAATCTTGCAGAGCTTTGCCATGGGCAAAAAGATGATGGCTTGCATTTTGGAGCAACTGGATATGAATTACTTTCAGAGCTAGTTTTAGAAGAATTGAAACAAATAGAAAAAGATTCACAGCTGTGAATCTTTTGTGGATTACTTTATTGCGCTAAATGCTAATCCTCCAACGAGGAAAAGTGCTAACAATGGTAATAGTAGGTGGGTGAAAAATACAAATACAATTCCAGCCACTACTAAAAATGCCATAATTTTGAGAAGGCCAATTCCTAATTTGATAAATAGCCAAATCAAAAGCAGTGTTAATAACATTGAAAGCATAATACATACCTCCGATTTCTATGGAGAAAATTATACACCAAATTAATTAAGAAAAGGTATAAAAATAGACATCCCAAGTTTGGAATGTCTATTTTTTATTGAATCAAAAGTATTTAAAACAATTAGTCCTTTACAACATCTTTAGTATTCAACCACTTGTTTGATGAAATCTTAACGATCTTCTTGCCGTTAACTTTCTTAACATCTTTTGCAGTAAAAGTTGAACCCATCTTGACAGTTTTACTGGTCTTCTTAGCATCCTTGTTGTAAACTGCAACAGTTTGCTTCTTAGTATCTTTGACAGTTACGAAAATCTTTTCGCCCTTCTTAATGGCTGGATCAGTTGGAGCAACTTCGGCAACACCCAACTTTGGAGCATTGAAAGTAGCAGCACTAACAGTTGAACCAACACCTAAAAAACTAACAGCAAGAACTAAACTTGAAACAACTTTAACTAACTTCTTCATTTTAAATACCTTCGATTCTAAAACTCTTCATTTCCTCTTGACAACTATATTATATAACATTCGTTATTAAATGCAAGCATTTTTATAAAGAAATAAAAAGTGTCCTAAAGCCCGATATCATGGGGTTCTAAGACACTTTTGAGGTTAAAAAAGATAACAAATAAATAAAATTTTATCATTATAAATAACAAAATTGAAATTTGATTGGCAAAAAAAGAAGTATTCCTATCGAATACTTCTTTTTTCTTCCTAAGTCCTTATGATGAATGTTTCCCACAGATAGAATTAGTCCTTTACGATGTCTTGAGCATTAAGCCATTGAGACTTATTAATGCGAACGATCTTCTTTCCATCAACCTTCTTAGTGGCCTTAACAGTCCAAGTAGTTCCCATTTTTACAGTTTGAGATGTCTTCTTAGCATCTTTAGTGTAAACGTTGACTGTCTGCTTCTTAGTATCTTGAACAACAACGAAGATTTTTTCACCTTTTTTGATTGCTGGGTTAGTTGGAGCAGTTTCGGCAACACCTAACTTTGGTGCTTGAAAACTTGCAGCTTGCACAGCAGTTGTACTTGTTAAACTCATTGCCATAGCTAATCCAGAAACAATAGTGATAACTTTCTTCATGTTCAACATATTAAAGACCTCGTATTTCTATCTCATTCACCTGACAACTATATTATATAACGTGTGTTATTAAATGCAAGGCAAAAACATGCTTTTTCGGAATTTATTTTTAGATAGAGTGTTTTTTAATCGGTGAAGTATTGAAGTATAGCCTTTTCCGTTAATTTGTTTTTTTCTTCGCCACACACATCCAGAACGATTTTTCCGTTATTTAAAATAACAATTCTATTTCCATATCTTAAGGCGTCTTTTAATTGGTGCGTTATCATTACACAAGTTAAATGATCCTTTTGGACAACTTGGTTGGTTAATTCTAATAATTGATGACTAGTATTAGGATCTAAGGCTGCAGTATGTTCATCAAGTAAGAGTAACTTTGGCTTTTTAATAGTTGCCATTAAAAAACTTAAAGTTTGTCTTTGCCCCCCCGAGAGATTTCCTACAAAAGTATCTAGTCGCTCACTTAACCCATTTGGAAGCTTGGCTGTAATTTTTTTGAATTCAGCTAAGTGTTTATCAAGCCCGCGCATCCGTAAGCCACGATGTTCACCACGCTTGGTAGCTAGGAGCAAGTTTTCTGCTACGGTCATTCTAGGAGCTGTTCCCATTTTAGGATCCTGAAACACTTGGGAGATGTATTTTGCACGTTTAACTTCAGACCAAGCAGTTAAATCCTCCTTATCTAAAATGACGTGACCTTCACTAGGGAAAAGAGACCCGTTAATAATATTGAGCAATGTTGATTTACCGGCCCCATTCGTGCCTAGCAAAGTAACAAAGTCACCGTCCGCAAGTTGGAGATTGATATTTTTAAGAATCTTTTTTTCTTCTTTAGTTCCAGCATTAACGGTTGTTGTAATATTTTTTAAATCTAAAAGTGTACTCATGGCTTTTCAATTCCTCTCTTCCAAATTTTATGAATATGAAACTTCTTTTGGAATAATGGCAGCATTAAGCAAAGTGCCAAAATAATTGCGGAAATTAATTTGAAGTCGTTGGTACTAAAGCCTAATTGAAGAACTAAAAGTAAAACTAAGCGATATAAAATACTGCCGACTACGACTGCCACTAAACGGGCAGAAAGGCTAAGATTTTTACCATAGACAACTTCTCCAATGATAATTGCAGCTAGACCAATAACCATTGTTCCGATTCCCATGTTAACGTCAGCGTAACCACCGTTTTGAGCTAAAAGGCCGCCGCTAAGACCAATTAACCCGTTAGAAACCATTAAACCTAAGATTTTCATATTATCGGTATTGATCCCCAAAGAGCGAGCCATCTTTTCATTATCTCCTGTGGCAATGAAGGCCTGACCTAAATCTGTATTAAGAAATAGGGCAAGTAAGATTACAATACAAATTGCAAAGATTAGTCCCACTACGATCGTAGGGAAGTTTGCTGGTAATTTGGTCAAAAATTTTGCATTTAATAAAGTGGCATGATTGAGAAGGCCAACGTTAGCTTTTCCTAAAATTCGGAGATTAACCGAGTAAACTCCGGTCATTGTCAAAATTCCGGCTAATAAAATAGGAATTTTTCCTTTAGTATATAAAAGGCCAGTTACAAGGCCAGTGCCAAGTCCAGCGATGAATGAAAGCAATGTAGCAATTGCTGGATCCACTCCTCTTACAAGAGCTGCAACACAAACCGCTGCTCCAAAGGGGAAAGTTCCTTCAACAGTCATATCAGGAAAGTTTAAAATTCTAAAGGATAAATAAAGCCCTAGGGCTAAAATTCCCCATAATAATCCTTGGCCGATAGTAGAAGTAACTAAACTCATTTAATAATCCTTCCTTTCTTTTGAGCAGCTTTAATTACGGAATCTGGAATGGTAATTCCCAAGTTTTGAGCAGTTTTCTCATTAATTACTGTTTCATAATTTGTAACTCTTCTTACTGGCATATCTTCTGTTTTTTTACCTTTTAAAACTTGGGCTGCCATCTTTCCCGTAAGGATTCCCATGTCGAATTGGCTGACGGATCTGGTAGCTAGTCCTCCAGCCTTAATCATGGTATCTGCAGCTGGGAACACAGGGATTTTTTCCGCATTTGTTGCTTTTAAAAGAGTGGCAATTCCTGAAGCAACCGTATTATCAGTTGGAACATATACAGCTTCTACTTTATTAACCATGGTTTGAGCAACCTGTTCAATGTCGTTGGTAGAAGTAACTGTGTAAGGGCGGATAGTAATATGATGTTTTTCAGCCAAATTCTTAAATTCGCGGTATTCAGCAGCTGAAGAATCATCACTGGACGTGTAAATTACCCCAATTGTTTTGATTTTGGGCATAATAGTTCGGATGAGATCTAATTGAACCCCAACGGGTTGTTTATCTTGAACTCCGGTAACTTTTCCACCAGGATGACTCATACTTTTAACTAAACTAGTTCCAATTGGGTCGCTAACGGCTCCCATAATTACAGGGGTATTGCCACTTTCATTTGCTAAAGATTGCACCGCTGGGGTGGCAATGCCGATGGTCACAGCCGCATTTTGATTTTGAAAATGGTCACTCATTGATTTGAGATTACTTTGATCACCCTGGGCATTTTGAAAATCAATCTTGATATTTTTATGATTGATATAACCTTCTTCTTTTAGACCCTGAATAATTCCTTTATGAATTTGGTCTAAAGCTGGATGACTCATTGTCTGCAAAATTCCGACAGTAGGTGTGGGATTTAATCGACTTGTGGGATGCAGTTCTACAATAAAAGCTACGATTAAAAAGGTGAATATCGCAACAATGGTAGTAATTAATCGCTTCATTTTTCCTCCTAAATAAACAAAAAGAGCATTTCCCGAAATTGCAGGAAATGCTCAAAACAAAACCCGCACGTAGATTTTTTATCGTGCGGGTAATTTTATTTAAAGATTTACCAGCACAGATGCAAAACGTTTGGATTGCATCTGTACCAAAACGGCAGAAAACAATCCTAGTGCTGGAATTGCCAACGATTAATTGCTTCAAACTTAACTGCCATGATAAATCTTCCTTTCGTTTTTTGTTAATTAGAATTGTAGTTTCAAAATTAGAGAAAGTCAATAAAAAGTTAAAAGAAAGTCGTCTTCGTTTTAATAACTTGAGATGCTTGTTATAATGATTTGTCAATGTCACTATTAGAAAGGGGAGTTTTATGCAGTATAAACAGATTATTTTTGATGTGGATGATACTTTGATTGATTTTGCGGCTACAGAAGATTTTGCCTTGAAGAGCTTGTTTAATCGTCATCATTGGGAATTAAATGCAGATTTACAAAAGCAGTATCATTCCTACAATCAAGGCTTGTGGCGACAGTTAGAACAAGGAAAGTTAACTTATGAAGATTTAAGTGAGATGACTTTCCATGATTTTATTAAGGAACATTTTGGACTCGAGATAGATGGTAAGAAAACGATGGATGAGTATCGGTCATATTTTGGCCAGGCTCATAAGTTGCTTCCTGGGGTTGAGGATACTTTAAAGTTTGCTAAAAAAGCGGGCTATAAACTAACTGTTTTAAGTAATGGCGAAAAATTTATGCAAAATCATCGTTTAGAGCTTGCAGGGATTAAGGATTATTTTGATCTAATTGTTACTTCTGAAGAAGCGCATTATTCTAAACCTGATGAGCATACTTTTGATTATTTTTTCAGTCAAACTGAAATTGGGCCTAATGAAACGATTTTTTTCGGGGATGGATTGCAATCCGATATTTTAGGTGCAGAAAAATATGGCTTTGACAGTATTTGGTACAATCATCGTCATCGTAGGAATATCTTGAACTTGCATCCCTTATTTGAGGTCGATAATTATGCTCAATTTGTAAAAATTATGCAGAATAACTTTGAAAAGGCTTATTAATCATTGTACTTTTTCTGTTTAAGTAAAATACCACAGATAACAGATAAAACAGTACCAGCTAAAATCACCAGCCAAAACCCATTATCATCTTCTTTACCCGGGAGTCCGCCGACATTCATACCCCAAATCCCACTAATTAGAGCAGGGATAGAAATAATTAGAGCAGCTGAGTCTAAAAATTTCATTAAATGGTTTAAGTGACTATTCATCATTGCTGTAAAAAGGCTATTGATGGAATCGAGTAGGTCACGATGAATATGAATGGTTTTAGTCAATCGACGTTCTTTTACCATTAAGTCATTAATTTGAGTTTTAGTTGTGAGTTTGTTTTCCGTTAAATAATTACAAAATTCTTCAATTGTATTAAATTGATCATCCAAAGTGTGCTCTAAGTAAACTAGTTTTCTTGTTAAGTCGGTTACACTTTTAAGTTCTTTAGTTTTAGTGGTTTTTCTGGCGGCTTGATCTAGATAATCAATCTGATTTTTGATGTGGCGTAATTTTCTATCGATATGTTTAGCACTAATTAATAGATTCTTGATGATAATTGAGAGAGGAGAAGCTTGAATAAGCTGCTCTTTTTTTAGATCAATAAAATTACCGTAGGAACAAAGCAGTAGCTGATTATGATCGAAAATAGCGATTGTTGGTGTGAGTTCTGTTTCAATTTGATCGTGAGTATCGTGTAAGTCAAAAGTAACTAATAGATGTGGCGAAGCAAATGTATTTGATTCAATTTTTAAAAAACGGGCAACATTAGTAGCTGAGTTAATCTTTTCAAAAATTGTTGGATCTAAATTTCGTTCTGCAGCAATTTTGGCTAGTTCACTTTCAGTCGCATTTTCAATTAAGGTAACTTGACCGAAATTTTCTATCATCTAAAACACCTTCTTTCGTATTTTAGGATAGCATGAGAGCTTAAAAGTAAGACCTAGAAAGACTTTAGATTGAAGATTTTTAGTAAAAAATAAAGAAAGTTACACGTGAAACTTGAGGCATATAATTTCACAAATTACTTACTTGATTGTTATGATTAAACAAGCAGTATTTTAAAAGAAGGAAAGAATATGGACTTTAACTCACTAACAGAGACATACAAATTAAATAATGGTGTCGAAATTCCAATCATTGGCTTTGGCACTTGGCAAACTCCTGACGGTCAAGTAGCAGAAGAGTCTGTACTTGCTGCTCTTAATAGCGGCTATCGTCATATCGATACAGCTGCTGCATATGGTAATGAAGAAAGTGTCGGGGCTGCAATTAAAAAGAGTGGAATTAACCGTCATGAGCTTTTTGTAACTACTAAGCTTTGGAACAGTGATCATGGTTATCAAAACACTAAAAAGGCCATTGATACTAGTTTGGAAAAGTTAGGTTTGGATTATCTTGATCTTTATTTGATTCACTGGCCAAATCCAGCGGCTATGAGAGATAACTGGGCTGAGCTTAACGCAGAGAGCTGGCAAGCAATGGAAGAAGCTGTTCAAGCTGGCAAGATTCGTGCAATTGGGGTTTCTAATTTTAGAAAGCATCACCTTGATGAACTGCTTAAAACTGCAGAAATTAAGCCTGCAGTGAACCAAAACTATCTTAATCCAAGTGATATGCAAGAAGACTTGGTAAAATATAATGATAGTTTAGGGATCTTGAATGAGGCTTACAGTCCTCTTGGAACTGGTGGCCTTCTTTCAAATGAAGTAGTTAATGAAATTGCAGAAAAGTATGGCAAATCTCCTGCTCAAGTTTTGATTAGATGGTCATTGAATCACAATTTTTTACCACTTCCAAAATCAGTTCACCCAGATTACATCAAGGCAAATGCAGATGTGTTTGATTTTGATATTGAACCAGAAGATATGAAGAAGCTAGATGGTTTACATGGTGCTGCTAAAATCGCTAATGATCCAGATGAAGTTGATTTCTAATATAATTTGTTAAGAATTCCGTCCAAGATAGGACGGATTTTTTATTGGAAAAAATTAGCGTACAATTGAAATTTGAAAGGAAGTGCAGAAATTGAAGCACATAACATTAGGAATTGTGGCGCATGTTGATGCGGGCAAGACGACTTTGTCGGAGAGTTTGATGTATAAAACCGGTAATTTGTGCAAATTAGGTCGAGTAGATAATGGGGATGCCTTTTTAGATCCAGATGAACTCGAAAAGAAGCGCGGAATTACGATTTTTTCTCATAATGCAAAGATTTCAAGCCCCAATTTTGAGATAACTTTGCTTGATACACCGGGCCATATTGATTTTGCAAGTCAAACAATCGAAGCTTTGAGTGTGTTAGACTATGCGATTTTAGTCGTTTCTGCACTCGACGGCGTGACTGGATATACCAAGCAACTTTGGAATTTACTTAAAAAATATCAGATTCCAGCTTTCATTTTTGTGAATAAGATGGATATTCACGAGGTAGCTAAAACGTCAATTTTGAAGGATTTACAAGAGAACTTAGACGCAAATTGCATCGATTTTATGGAAAAGGGCGATAAGTTTTATGAAAATGTTGCAACAACCGATGAAAATTTGCTGGATAAGTATTTAAACGGCGAAAGTATTGAAGAAGATATTCCAAAGTTAGTAGCTCAAAGAAAGATTTTTCCAGTTTATTTTGGTTCTGCTCTTAAGCTAGATGGAATTGACGATCTTTTACAAGGCTTGGAAAAATGGAGTATTGAGCCGCAGTATGAGAATCAACTTCAGGGGCGAGTTCATAAAATTACTCACGATCAAAAAGGCGAGCGTTTAACCTGGATGAAGCTTTTGGGAGGAAATTTAAAACCAAAAGAAGAAATTAACGGTGAAAAAATCAATCAGATTAGATCTTATAATGGCGAAAAATATGACCTCGTTAATGAAATGAATCCTGGTCAAATTTGTGCTCTAGTTGGTTTGACTAAAACTTACCCTGGTCAAGGAATTGGTCTTCAAGATTTAATTGATGATAGTTTAAAGCCGGTTTTGGTTTATAAAGTCGAAACTGATGTTGATATTTTTGAATGCTTAAATGCTTTGCGACAATTAGAGGATGAAGATCCACTTTTGCATGTGGATTGGGTTGAAGAACTCCAGGAAATTCATGTGGAAATTATGGGTGAAGTTCAACGTGAGATTTTGAAGCAGATCATGAAAGAAAGATTCAATTTAGATGTTGATTTTGTAGAAGGTAATATTCTCTATAAAGAAACTATCACTAATAAAATCGAAGCTGTCGGCCACTTTGAACCTTTGCGTCACTACTCAGAAGTTCACTTTTTACTTGAACCTGGTGCTCCTAATAGTGGATTGGTCTTTGAAAATAAATGTGATTTAGAAGTTCTGAGCAAAAATTGGCAAGAACAAATTATGACAGCCTTGGAATCTAAAACTCATCTTGGGGTTTTGACAGGGTCGCCGATCACGGATATGAAGGTTACGCTCATTGGAGGACGCGGAAGTAATGTTCATACGGTTGGGGGAGATTTTAGAGAGGCTACTTCTCGTGGAGTGCGCCAAGGATTAATGGAATTAAAATCCAAGAATGCAGTCCAGCTTCTGGAACCTTGGTATGAATTTGAACTAGAAATTCCTCAAGATCAAGTAGGGCGCGCACTTAACGATATTCAAAAAATGAGTGGCAAGTTTGATGCACCAGAAAATTTGGCAACTTCTACCATTATTAAAGGTAGAGCACCTGTTTCTGAAATGATATCCTATAGTGAAAATGTCAGAAATTATACTCATGGCCAAGGACGTTTGCAGACGGTTTTTGTTGGTTATTATCCGTGCCATAATAAAGATGAAATCATTGAAAAGTTTAATTATGATCCAATGTCGGACTTAGAAAATACACCTAATTCTGTTTTTTGTTCTCATGGCGCCGGTCACACGGTTGTGTGGTATGAAGTGCCAAGTCATGCTCAATATCCATATACTTATAAATGGTAAATAATTTGGCTAAAAATATGCTAAAATGGGGGGGCAAAAAATTCAAAAGAAAACAGGAGGACAAAAAGATGAAACTAAAGCAGTCTCTGAAAGAAATTCTGGAAAAAGTAACTTTAAAAAATGAAGCAGAGCAAGATTTAGTTAATCAAGCAATTGTAGAACTTGATAAGGGTGAATATGAACCTAAAGTTCAAAAACAATTGAGAGATGCCCTCAATAAATTAGTTTTACAAGGTAAGATATCAAAGGAAGGGTTGAGCTTTTTTGAAGAATTAAGTAAGCCAAACTTTGATGTTGATCTAGCTTTATCTTCAATGACTTGGTTCAATTAATGCAGATTTTTGCAAAGAAAAAACCATATTTCGGTAATTTCATCGAAATATGGTTTTTAATTATTCAGTTTTTTAATTAAAACTTGTTCTTGTCCAAAGCAACTGGAGAATCTGGCTTTTCACCGTTAATCATCTTCAAGTTGTTGTCAAATGCTTTAGTTACCATGTTACGTACGGCATGAGTAGTGTAGAAAGCAGTGTGTGGAGTTACCAATACGTTTGGACGATCAATTAAGTCAGCTAAACGATCATCTGGGAATTCTTTACCTTTCCAGTCTTCGTTAAATACACCAACTTCACCTTCGTAAGTATCCATTACGAAGCCAAAGATCTTACCTGAGTCCAAACCACGGATTACAGCATCAGTGTCAACAAGTGGACCACGTGAGCAGTTTACGATAACTACACCGTCTTTCATCTTGGCGATTGAATCGTCGTTGATCATGTGAACATTAGCTGGAACATCAGGAACGTGAAGTGAAATTACATCAGCTTGCTTGTATAAGTCATCAAGTGAGTCAACGTAGTAACCCTTCTTTTCAAGTTCTGGGTTCTTGAAGATATCGTAAGCAATAACTTTTGCGCCGAAACCTTCCATAATACGCATAAATACTTGACCAATGTGACCAGTACCTACAACACCAACAACTTGGTCACGAACTTCACGACCAATAGTTGGAGCCCAACGTAAGTCGCGCTTAGCCATCTTTTCATCCATGCGCTTGTCTTGACGTAATACACGAGCTGCTTGGATTGCTGCATGTTCAGCAATGGCATCTGGTGAGTATACAGGAACATTAGTAATTTCAAAGCCAAGTTCCTTAGCCTTGTCCATATCAATGTTGTCAACACCAACGTTACGTAATGACATCTTAGTTACGCCAGCGTCTGCTAAAGCTTGAAGAGTTTCTGGAGTGTAGTCTAATTGTTGGTAAACAACAACACCATCAGCACCCTTAGCAAGTTTTGCAGTTTCAGGAGTCAAAAGCTTATCAGTATATTCAACTTCAATATCTTTATGAGCATCTTTCCATTCGTTTAAGAAAGGTTCTTCATCCTTACGAATAGCGTAAGCAAAAATCTTTGTCATAAATCCAACCTCCGTAAAAATAATAATATGACCGAGTCTTATTATACACTTGAGTTGAAAAGACAAAACATAAAAAATAGGATTTTGTGAAAAAAGTACAACTTTTTTGAAAATTTATTCGTATTTAAAGCGGATTCCAATTAATTTTATTTAAAAATGTGCAGATTAGTGAAAATGTAAACATTTTCTTAAGAAAGATTATAAATAATGACATAGTGTCACCTTGCTGGTAATATTATAACCATAGCAGAAATGTTAAGCATAAGAGCTAAAGGAGGTACTGCCTATTACATTTAAATAAGATTGCAAAATCTTCTTAATTCCTTATTACTTAATTTTTTTGGAAGGACTAAAAAATTATGTTAATGCTTCAATGGACTTGGATTTTAATAATTGGAATTTGCATTGGATTATTCGCCGGTGTGATTGCTAGTAAAAGTAACTTATATATAGTTATCTCCACATTAATCGGTATAATTGGTGCACTACTTGGTGAAGCATTACTTAAATTTTTAGATCCAAACTTTGCAGGTCAACTGGTTGTATCAGGTACGGTTGGCTCAATCATCCTAGTTTTAATCGTATCTTTAATAAAAAAGACCTGCAACATTAGAAGAGAACACTAATGTAAAATAAATTCTCGTTATTCTCATTCAACACAACTCCCTTTTAAATAGAAGCTAGGCTAGATAAATCCATCTAGTCTAGCTTTTTTAGTATAATTTAGAAAAAGGGAGGAAAAATTATGCTTTTAATATCATGGAACATTGATTCTTTAAATGCAGCTTTAACGAGTGATTCTAATCGAGCTCAAGAAACACGAAAAGTTTTAAATACGATTGTAGAACAAAATCCAGATGTAATTGCTCTTCAAGAAACTAAATTACGAGCAAGTGGTCCTACTAAAAAACATCAAGAAATTTTAGCGCAAATGTTTCCTGAATATGAATATGTTTGGCGTTCTTCAGAAGAACCAGCTCGGAAAAGTTATGCGGGTGTGATGTATCTTTATAAAAAAGATTATCATCCAAGGGCTGCTTTTCCTAAAATTGGTGCGCCAGAACCTATGGATGAAGAAGGCAGAATCATTACTTTAGAATTTCCAAATTATTATATTACGCAGGTTTATACACCAAATTCTGGCAATGGCTTAAAGCGTCTAAGTGAGCGACAAGTTTGGGATGAAAAGTACGTTGAATACTTGAAAGGATTAGATAGTAAGAAACCTGTGATTGCTAGTGGAGATTACAATTGTGCTCATACTGAAATTGACTTGAAGCATCCCGAAAATAATCATCATTCTGCAGGTTTTACTGATGAAGAACGAGCAGGCTTTACTAAATTATTAAATGCAGGTTTCACTGATTCCTTTAGAAAAGTGAATGGTAATGTCACTGGCGTTTATTCTTGGTGGGCCCAACGTGTGAGAACCGCAAAATCTAATAATTCTGGTTGGAGAATTGATTATTGGTTAACGAGCAATCGAATTGCCGATAAAATAAAGCGGTCTGAAATGATTGACACTGGAGAACGCGCTGATCATTGCCCGATCTTATTAGAGATTGACTTATAATTTGATAATAAAAAGCATTCTTAATGAATGCTTTTTTTAAATTGGTCTAAAGTGTATAATAATTGAAGATTTTTTAGGGGAGGATATGCTCTTGGAAGAAGTAGCAGAGGAACAGGATTGGGCGCTTGAGCAAGACTTGAAATATAATCGTTTGACAGCTTTTAAGTTGTTTGCGATGACCAGTTCAATGGTTATTTCCGTCAATGAACTTGCGCCCTTTGGAAAAACTGGCCCAACAGCCTTATTTTATTTGTTAATTGCAGGAATTGCCTGGTTTATTCCCATTACACAGATGGCTGGGGAAATGGCCTCAGTTGATGGTTGGGAAAAAGGTGGTATTTTTACTTGGGTTAAAGGATCTTTAGGTGAAAAAACTGGCTGGACGGCGATGTGCTATCAATGGATTCACATTACTGTTGGTATGGATACGATGATGTATGTAATCATTGGGGCTTTATCGATCACTTTAAATACCCCCGAGTTTAATACTAATCCAATGTTGAGATTTACTTTAATGATGGTAATTCTATGGGGAACTACGGCAATTCAAGTAATTGGGATTAGAAAAATTGGTCGAATTGCGGAATGGCTATTTATTTTAGGAATTGCTCTTCCAGTAATTTCTTTGATTATTTCATTCTTTATTTACGTGTTTCAAGGTAATCCACTTCATATGACCATTAATTGGAACACTGTTATTCCACATTATTTAAATGAAAATACTTTGGTAGCTTTTGTTCCATTTATGTTAGCATTTTGCGGGGGCGAAGCTTCAGCGCCACATGTTAAGAATTTAGAAAATGTGAAATCCTACTCACGTGTAATGTTGGGCTTGGCTGCGACAGCTATTTGCTTTGATTTATTAGGTAGTATGGCAATCGGAATGACTGTCCCAAAGAATGAAATCCAAAATAGTACCGGCTTTGTTTATACTTACGGTAAACTCTTGAATTCAATTGGTCTTCCTGGTGGTGCATTGCAAAAAGTAGTAGGAGTACTGCTTGCCTGCGGAATCATCGGAGAACTTGGCAATTGGCTTGCGGGACCTAACCAAGGAATGTATGAAGCTGCTAAACAAGGCTATATGCCAAAGTATTTTGCTAAGGCAACAGATCGCGGTGTTCCACTGCGATTAATGGTAGCACAATCATTAATTGTGACTGTTTCTGCAGTCTTGATTACTTTTACGAGTGGCGCAAATGCTGATTTCGCCTTTAATGTGTCACTGGCGGCCACTACAGCTCAATATTTGATGGTTTACATGATTATGTTGACAGCTTATATTGTATTAAAAGCTAAGCATGAAAATCTTCATCGTACGTACTACATGACTAAGAGCAAGGTTTTAAGTATTATTATTGCTCTAGTGGCAATGGTAATTACAGTAGTGGCATTCTTTGTGACATTTATTCCGGCTGTGGAAACACCAGGGAATCTAAAGCATGCTTATGTCTTTTTACTGATTGGAATGTGTGCAATTGTTTCAATTATTCCATTAATTTTATACCGCTACAAAGGAAAATGGCGTTGGTAATGGTAAAATAGAAGCTCAAAATTTGGGCTTCTATTTTTTGTGAGGTGATAATAATGAGTGAAACTCTAAAAAATGCAATTTTAAATGGTCTTTATGATCAAAAATATCAAGGACATGAATTTTTAAATCCTCAATTATTGGAAAATGATCAAAATAATAAGCTGTGGCTTAATTTAAGAAGGGAATTGTTAGCTTGTGAATCTTTTGTGTGGACAGTTGCCTTTATCAGTGAAAACATGCTGATTCCATTTAAAGCAGTCATGGCAGATTTGGCTAAGAAAAATATCTCTGGGGAAATTATTACGGGGACTTATTTAGGTTTTAATTCACCCAAAGTTTTTGAAGAGCTGAATAAAATTCCTAATTTAAAGTTGAAAATTAAAGATGGTCCTTTTCATGCGAAGGGCTATTACTTTAAATATTCTAATTATGAAAGCATCTTAGTCGGAAGTGCCAATTTTACTCGGTCGGCTCTTTTGCAAAATGATGAATTGATGCTTAAAGTTACGCCGAGTAAAAATGGTGCCTTGTTTGATCAAGTAAGGACAAAAATAGCCAAATTAGAAGAGGAAAGTTTTCTTTTTACTAATAATTGGCTAAAAGAATATCGACAAAACTGGGTAAAACCTGAGAATAGGTCTATATCTCGTCGTAAAAATATTACTCCCAATAAAATGCAAAAGGCTGCCTTGAAAGAATTGAATAATTTAGTTGCGGAAAAAGAAAAAAGAGCGCTTGTAGTTTCTGCCACGGGGACTGGGAAAACCTATCTAGGAGCTTTTGCGGTTAAGAATTTTAAACCGCGACGATTTTTATATGTAGTTCATCGACAACAAATTGCTAAAAAAGCATTAGCCAGTTTTAAAAAAGTAATTGGGGGCTCTCCATCGGATTATGGAATTTTATCGGGAAATCATCATGATTTAAATAAAAAGTATCTTTTTGCGACTATCCAAACTTTAAGTCAAGACCATATTCTTAAGGAATTAAATAAAGAAGAATTCAACTATATTTTGATTGATGAAGCTCACCGAGTTGCAGCAAAAAGTTATCGAAAAATCATGAACTATTTTGAACCCCAATTTTTATTAGGGATGACAGCAACTCCTGAACGGATGGACGCACAAGATGTATATCAAATTTTTGATTATAATTTAGCCTATGAAATTCGCTTGCGGGATGCACTGGAAGAAAAAATGCTGACGCCATTTCATTATGTAGGTGTAGAAGATTATGAAACTGAAGAGGGATTGATTGATGAAACAAGCAGTTTGCGCTATCTTACCGCTGAAAAAAGAGTGGACCATATCTTAAAAGAATTAGACTATTACGGCTACTGTGGTAGTAAGCTTCGTGGGTTAGTTTTTTGTAGTCGCCAAGAAGAAGCTAGAGAAATTGCGGCAGAATTTAATCGAAAAGGTCATTCTGCTGTTAGTTTAACCAATGAAGATAAGGAAGAAATTCGAACTCAGGCTATTTCAGATTTAGAAAA
Source organism: Lactobacillus intestinalis (assembly GCF_024397795.1). Taxonomy (NCBI): domain Bacteria; kingdom Bacillati; phylum Bacillota; class Bacilli; order Lactobacillales; family Lactobacillaceae; genus Lactobacillus; species Lactobacillus intestinalis. The sequence goes on from NZ_CP072983.1 coordinate 50,644, forward strand.
TGGCAAGATTGAATACATAATAACGGTAGACCTTTTTAATGAAGGGGTAGATATTCCATCCCTAAATCAAATTGTGATGCTCAGAAATACTCAATCTAGCATTGTCTTTATTCAACAACTTGGCCGAGGTTTGCGTAAATATCCTGGTAAAGATTATGTAACGGTGATTGATTTTATTGGAAATTACAAAAATAATTACCTAATTCCCATTGCTCTTAATTCAGATGATAGCCTTGATAAAGATCAGCTTAAACAAGAAACGCTCCTTCCTCAATTAATTGATCTTTCAACGATTAACTTTACTCAAATTGCGTCTGATAAGATCTTACAATCTTTAGATAAAGTAAAATTAGATAGTTTAATGCATCTCAAGCAATCTTATAAAGATTTGAAACAGAAAATTGGTCGCATCCCTTATTTGGAAGATTTTTATAAGTATCATACCGTTTCACCAGAAGTATTTGTTAAAAATAAATTGCTAGGTAACTATGGTATCTTTTTACAAAAAAATCATGAAGATATCCATTTATCTATGTATGAAAATCAAGTCTTGACTTTTATGACTAAAGAACTTTTAAATGGTAAACGGCCTCATGAACTGATTTTGCTTTCTTTGTTGGTGGATTCTGTTGTAGGAGAGGAAGAATACGTCCAAGCTTTACGCAAAAATAATGTCTATGTTGATTCGCAGGTGCTTTCCTCAGTAGAAGGATTTTTGAATTTAGCCTTTTTTGAAGTAAAAGCTGGCAAAACGACGAAAAAAGAACAATATGGTAGTTTTCCATTAGTAGAAAAGGATTTGTTTGGCTATCATTTATCAGAACCTTTGCAGGAAAGTTTGGCTCAGAATAATCAGTTCAAAAAGCTATTCTTAGATGTGATTAAAACAGGTTTACTTTTAGCCAAAAAATATAATTGGAATATGCAATTTACTCTTTATCAAAAATACGATCGAGAAGATGTGTGTCGTTTATTAAATTGGCCATTAGATGTAAGTGCTCCAATGTATGGTTATCGAGTTGGAGAAGAGGAAACTCCAATTTTTATTACATATAAAAAGAGTCAAGAAGACAAACGTAGTGATGTGTACGATAACGAGTTGCAAAACGGTACTACCCTTAAATGGTATACTCGCACGCCACGCCATTTAGATTCTGCAGAGGTAAAGCGACTTTTGCAAAAAGATATGAAATTACATATTTTTGTCAAAAGAAGCGATGCCGAAGGAAAAGATTTCTTTTATTTAGGGGAAGCCATAATAGATCGCAAGAGTGTTAAAGAGGAGCAGATTGGGCCAAAGAAAAAATTAGCAGTAGGGATGAACTTAATTCTAAAAACCCCATTAACTGTTGAGATGTATGATTTATTATTTAAATAAAAAAGCGCCTGGATGGCGCTTTTTTATCTTTGCGTGAAAGTATTTGGTTTAATATAATTCAAAATTTCATACCCAACATCTTTTTGATTGTTTTCATTATTATCTGTTTGGTTTAAGAACATAATTAAACCATTTTTCATATCAGTTGTAACTTGGAACCAATTACCAAAGTGAGTGCCAGCTAAGTTTCCATAAGATGACATCAATGTGTCGTTATTCTTTAAGTAAACGCCGCCAGAATATTCAGTTACTTTACTCTTTAAATGAGTTAAATAGTTAAAATCAGAACGATCTAAAATCTGACCATTGCTTAAGCCAACTAAAATTTTGTAGTAATCCATGGGAGTAGAGAACATATTAGCTGCTCCCGGAAGCTGGGAAGCTAAAGAGCGTTTTACATATTCTGCGTCTTGGTAATTTTTACCATTGCTATAAGTATAAGAAATAGCGTCGGTCTTATCTTTTGGGATGTTTTGATAAAGATAAGTATGTTGCAAACCTAACTTATTAACAATTCGGGTTTGGAAGTTGGATTCGTAAGATTGGTTAGTTACCTTAGCAATAATTCCAGCCAATAGGATATAATTGGTATTATTGTAGAAATAAGTTCCAGGTTGACCTTCTCCGCGAGAGTTAACATGATCTACGATCCAGTTAATGGAATTCTCTTCAGAATAGTTATATCCACGATCGATTTCAGTATCAGTAGCCGTAATCCCAGAGGTATGGGTTAATAGATTTCCAACTGAAATTTGATCAGCATTTTTTAAATTAGGATACCAACGAGAAATTTTTGTATATTGAGAAAATTGCTGATTAGTATGATTAGTTTCGTTAATTAATTGAATAATCATTGCAGCAGTAATAACTTTTTGGAGAGAACAAGTTGGATATACAACTTTAGAATTACCATTTCCAAGTTTCTTTCCGTACCAGCCCCAACCATAACTAATTTGTTGTGGTTCCCCATCTTTTATTACTACTACAGATCCACGTACATTATGTTTTCCAAGCGTACTTCTTACGAAATTGCGCATTTGGGTCTTTTGTTCTGCAGTTGCAGCATACGCTGGCTTAACAGGGGCAGTCAGTGTGAAAGATGAAAGCCCGAGTGTTATCGCAGCAGTGGCTGCAAGTAATTTTCTTTTCAATTAGAGTACTCCCCTCAAAAAAGTATTTTAAATTGTATTATAAAACTTTTTCGTTAATTAAAGCATTCAAATTTATTAATTTTTGTTAACAATGGTAAGAAAGGAATATTTATGACTACTCAAGCAATTATTCATGATGTAATGATTTTAAGAACTAAATCACAAAAAGCATCGCAAGCAGACTTAAAAATTGCGGAAGATCTAAAAGATACTCTTATAGAAAATAAAAATATTGCTGCAGGATTAGCAGCAAATATGATTGGTGAAAACAAAAGAATTATTGCTTTCTTTGTAGGTCCTTTTCCTATGTTAATGTTGAATCCTAAAATTATAGCTAAAAAAGAAAGTTATATCACTGAAGAAGGATGTCTATCATTGACAGGAGTTCGCCCAGTTAAACGTTATAAAATAATCAGCGTTGAATACGAGGATACAAGCTTTAATAAAAAGATCCAAGAGTTCACAGATTTTACGGCAGAAGTGATTCAACATGAGATTGATCATTGTGATGGAATTTTGATTTAAAAAAGTTCAAAAAAAGACTTGCCAAAAAAGAATAAATCAGGTATATTAATAAAGTCGCTTTTGAGAGAAAGCGAAACAGAAGCAGGCAAGCAAAAAGAAATAAAAAAATATTTCAAAAAAGCTTGCAAGAGAGAAAAACTTCTGGTAATATATTTAACTGTCGTCAAGTTAAGAACTTGAAGGCAAAAAAATAAATTCAAAAAAGTCCTTGACAAAGGACAAACGAATTTGATATAATATAAAAGCTGTCTGATGCAAAAGATCAGGCAGAGGTAGTACCTTGAAAACTGAACAAAGTTTCGCTAAAGTGTGCGGGTGTAAAAACCCAAACAAAGAGCGAAGTCAATTCGCAAGCAATAAATTTTGAGACAAAGATCTTAAAAAAAGGAATGAGCAATCATTCAAACTTTTAAAAATGAGAGTTTGATCCTGGCTCAGGACGAACGCTGGCGGCGTGCCTAATACATGCAAGTCGAGCGAGCTGAACCAGCAGATTCACTTCGGTGATGACGCTGGGAACGCGAGCGGCGGATGGGTGAGTAACACGTGGGTAACCTGCCCTAAAGTCTGGGATACCACTTGGAAACAGGTGCTAATACCGGATAACAACAATAGCTGCATGGCTATTGCTTAAAAGGCGGCGTAAGCTGTCGCTAAAGGATGGACCCGCGGTGCATTAGCTAGTTGGTAAGGTAACGGCTTACCAAGGCGACGATGCATAGCCGAGTTGAGAGACTGATCGGCCACATTGGGACTGAGACACGGCCCAAACTCCTACGGGAGGCAGCAGTAGGGAATCTTCCACAATGGGCGAAAGCCTGATGGAGCAACGCCGCGTGAGTGAAGAAGGTTTTCGGATCGTAAAGCTCTGTTGTTGGTGAAGAAGGATAGAGGTAGTAACTGGCCCCTATTTGACGGTAATCAACCAGAAAGTCACGGCTAACTACGTGCCAGCAGCCGCGGTAATACGTAGGTGGCAAGCGTTGTCCGGATTTATTGGGCGTAAAGCGAGCGCAGGCGGAAAGATAAGTCTGATGTGAAAGCCCCCGGCTTAACCGAGGAATTGCATCGGAAACTGTGTTTCTTGAGTGCAGAAGAGGAGAGTGGAACTCCATGTGTAGCGGTGGAATGCGTAGATATATGGAAGAACACCAGTGGCGAAGGCGGCTCTCTGGTCTGTAACTGACGCTGAGGCTCGAAAGCATGGGTAGCGAACAGGATTAGATACCCTGGTAGTCCATGCCGTAAACGATGAGTGCTAAGTGTTGGGAGGTTTCCGCCTCTCAGTGCTGCAGCTAACGCATTAAGCACTCCGCCTGGGGAGTACGACCGCAAGGTTGAAACTCAAAGGAATTGACGGGGGCCCGCACAAGCGGTGGAGCATGTGGTTTAATTCGAAGCAACGCGAAGAACCTTACCAGGTCTTGACATCTAGTGCCATCCTAAGAGATTAGGAGTTCCCTTCGGGGACGCTAAGACAGGTGGTGCATGGCTGTCGTCAGCTCGTGTCGTGAGATGTTGGGTTAAGTCCCGCAACGAGCGCAACCCTTGTTATTAGTTGCCAGCATTAAGTTGGGCACTCTAATGAGACTGCCGGTGACAAACCGGAGGAAGGTGGGGATGACGTCAAGTCATCATGCCCCTTATGACCTGGGCTACACACGTGCTACAATGGGCAGTACAACGAGAAGCGAGCCTGCGAAGGCAAGCGGATCTCTTAAAGCTGTTCTCAGTTCGGACTGCAGTCTGCAACTCGACTGCACGAAGCTGGAATCGCTAGTAATCGCGGATCAGCACGCCGCGGTGAATACGTTCCCGGGCCTTGTACACACCGCCCGTCACACCATGGAAGTCTGCAATGCCCGAAGCCGGTGGCCTAACCACTTATGTGGAAGGAGCCGTCTAAGGCAGGGCAGATGACTGGGGTGAAGTCGTAACAAGGTAGCCGTAGGAGAACCTGCGGCTGGATCACCTCCTTTCTAAGGAAGCCAAAGTGACGGAGAGTAGAAATACTAAAAGAAGTCGCAAACGGCAAACGGAAGCACACTAAAGAAACTTTGTTTAGTTTTGAGGGTAATACCTCAAAAGAGATAGTACGTTGAAAACTGAATACAAACCAAGCAAAAACCGAGACAATCATTGAACAGATTGTAGAGCGACCGAGAAGAGAGAAAAGAACTTGAGTAAGGTCAAGTAGAAAAGGGCGCACGGTGAATGCCTAGGCACTAGAAGCCGATGAAGGACGTGACAAACTACGAAAAGCTTCGGGGAGCTGTAAGTAAGCTATGATCCGGAGATATCCGAATGGGGGAACCCAGTGCAGCGATGCACTATCATGTATTGTTAAGATATATGAAGGAAGACGCAGTGAACTGAAACATCTAAGTAGCTGCAGGAAGAGAAAGAAAGATCGATTTCCTTAGTAGCGGCGAGCGAAGAGGAAAGAGCCCAAACCAGATGATTTATCATCTGGGGTTGTAGGACTGCGACATGTGAGCTTAAGCGATAGCAGAATTATCTGGGAAGGTAAGCCAGAGAGGGTGAGAGCCCCGTAAGCGAAATTGCAAGAGCAGCTAGCAGAATCCTGAGTAGGCCGGGACACGAGGAATCCCGGTTGAATCTGCGAGGACCATCTCGCAAGGCTAAATACTAACTAGTGACCGATAGTGAACCAGTACCGTGAGGGAAAGGTGAAAAGAACCCCGGAAGGGGAGTGAAAGAGAACCTGAAACCGTGTGCCTACAAATAGTCAGAGCACATTCAAGTGTAATGGCGTGCCTTTTGTAGAATGAACCGGCGAGTTACGTTATATAGCGAGGTTAAGTCAGAAAAGACGGAGCCGGAGCGAAAGCGAGTCTGAATAGGGCGAAAAGTTGTATGACGTAGACCCGAAACCAAGTGACCTACCCATGGCCAGGTTGAAGGCGTGGTAAAACGCGCTGGAGGACCGAACCCACGTAAGTTAAAAATTGCGGGGATGAGCTGTGGGTAGCGGTGAAATTCCAAACGAACTTGGAGATAGCTGGTTCTCTCCGAAATAGCTTTAGGGCTAGCCTCGTGGTAGAGGATAATGGAGGTAGAGCTCTGTTTGGACTAGGGGCCCGTCAGGGGTTACTGAATCCAGATAAACTACGAATTCCAGATATCTATACACGGGAGTCAGACTGCGAGTGATAAGATCCGTAGTCGAAAGGGAAACAGCCCAGATCACCAGTTAAGGTCCCCAAATCTATGCTAAGTGGAAAAGGATGTGGAGTTGCGTAGACAACTAGGACGTTGGCTCAGAAGCAGCCATCATTCAAAGAGTGCGTAATAGCTCACTAGTCGAGTGGCGCTGCGCCGAAAATTTACCGGGGCTAAGCATAGTACCGAAACTGTGGATGTGTTTTAAAGAGCACGTGGTAGGAGAGCGTTCTAAGTGCGGCGAAGTCAGATCGAGAGGACTGATGGAGCGCTTAGAAGTGAGAATGCCGGTATGAGTAGCGAAAGATAGGTGAGAATCCTATCCGCCGAAAGACTAAGGTTTCCTGGGGCAGGCTCGTCCGCCCAGGGTAAGTCGGGACCTAAGACGAGGCCGAGAGGCGTAGTCGATGGACAACAGGTAGATATTCCTGTACTGCGTTTAATCGTTATGAGCGAAGGAGGGACGCAGGAGGCTAAGCACGCATGGCGCCGGAAGCCATGTTTAAGCGTCAAGCCAGAGAGTGAGTCAAATGCTTGCTCTTGATGAAGGCAAGGCGCGACGAGGAGCGAACTAAAGTAGCGAAGGTGCTGATGTCACACTGCCAAGAAAAGCTTCTAGCCAGAGAGAACGTACCCGTACCGCAAACCGACACAGGTAGTCGAGTGGAGAACACTAAGGTGAGCGAGAGAACTCTCGTTAAGGAACTCGGCAAAATGACCCCGTAACTTCGGGAGAAGGGGTGCTGATCGCAAGATCAGCCGCAGTGAATAGGCCCAAACAACTGTTTATCAAAAACACAGGTCTCTGCAAAGTCGTAAGACGACGTATAGGGGCTGACACCTGCCCGGTGCTGGAAGGTTAAGAGGAGAGCTTAGCGTAAGCGAAGGTTCGAATTGAAGCCCCAGTAAACGGCGGCCGTAACTATAACGGTCCTAAGGTAGCGAAATTCCTTGTCGGGTAAGTTCCGACCTGCACGAAAGGTGTAATGATTTGGGCACTGTCTCAACGAGAGACTCGGTGAAATTATAATACCCGTGAAGATGCGGGTTACCCGCGACAGGACGGAAAGACCCCATGGAGCTTCACTGTAGCTTGATATTGAGTATCTTTTAAACATGTACAGGATAGGTAGGAGCCAGAGAAAGTAGGACGCTAGTCTTACCGGAGGCAATGTTGGGATACTACCCTTGTTTGAAGGATGCTCTAACCTCGGCCTGTAAGCCAGGCCAGGGACAGTGTCAGGTGGGCAGTTTGACTGGGGCGGTCGCCTCCTAAAGTGTAACGGAGGCGCCCAAAGGTTCCCTCAGAATGGTTGGAAATCATTCGCAGAGTGTAAAGGTATAAGGGAGCTTGACTGCGAGAGATACATCTCGAGCAGGGACGAAAGTCGGGCTTAGTGATCTGGTGGTACCGTATGGAAGGGCCATCACTCAACGGATAAAAGCTACCCTGGGGATAACAGGCTTATCTCCCCCAAGAGTTCACATCGACGGGGAGGTTTGGCACCTCGATGTCGGCTCGTCGCATCCTGGGGCTGAAGTCGGTCCCAAGGGTTGGGCTGTTCGCCCATTAAAGCGGCACGCGAGCTGGGTTCAGAACGTCGTGAGACAGTTCGGTCCCTATCCGTCGTGGGCGCAGGAAATTTGAGAGGAGCTGTCCTTAGTACGAGAGGACCGGGATGGACGCACCGCTGGTGTACCAGTTGTCTTGCCAAAGGCATCGCTGGGTAGCTATGTGCGGAAGGGATAAGCGCTGAAAGCATCTAAGTGCGAAGCCCCCCTCAAGATGAGATTTCCCATGCGTAAGCAGTAAGACACCTCAGAGACTATGAGGTAGATAGGCTGGAAGTGGAAGAGTAGTGATACTTGGAGCGGACCAGTACTAATCAGTCGAGGACTTGACCAAAGCGAAGCAATCGAAACGGTTTTTGCGAGGAATGTATTTAGTTTTGAGCGTAGTAGCTCAAAAAAGAGTGCGGTGGCGATAGCAAGAAGGATACACCTGTTCCCATGCCGAACACAGAAGTTAAGCTTCTTAACGCCGAGAGTAGTTGGTGGGCAACTGCCTGCGAGGGTAGGCAACTGCCGTGCTCATTATGAAACTAGTTATAGTTATCTAATCTTGATGTTAGAGAACTATAACTAGTTTTTTTATTGTTGAAAAATATATTTATTTCTGTAATTAAAAAATAGAGGAGGAAACTATGATAAGAAATAAAGACCTCGAAAATTTGTATAAATTTTGAGATCTTTATGTTGAGTAAGTCATTTAATTTATTTCTGTAGAAATTTTTAAATACATTAATCAAATTTTTCATTATAGGTGAGAGTGGGAGATTTTTCTTAATAGCAATAAAATATTGTAATTGTAAAATTTGAGTATCAATTGGAAGTAAATTGATGGGTAAAGAATGGTGAATTTTATTAAGAATGCTTGCCGAAGATATTGTCAAACCAACTAGATTCCACTATTATATTTGGTTTGACATGAAATTTTGGAAAAAGCCCGTTTACCTGATGTCGAACTGCAGATTCTGGGGCGCTTAACGCTAGAGGCGATTTAAGAATAGTTTTTAAATCATACATTGATGGCGATAAAATAGTTTGATTGGGGCTAAAATATTTGGAAGTTGATGGAATGATTACATAATATTTTTCATTACCATTTATATAAAATTTTACGCCTTTTGTAATAGTTTCTGGATTTTGACCGATATAACAATCAATTTTTTCATTTAATAAACGTTCTTCATTAATTCTGGGAAATGATTCAAATAATTGAATTCTAACTTCAGGATTTTCTTTAAGAAAATCTGGTAAAAGTTTCGGGAGGAGAAAACTTTCTAAAGTTCCTATACGAATCAATTTAGAATTTGGATAAGTATAGCGCGTTAGTTTTCTGACTAATTGCTGGTCATTATAAGAAATAGTTTCAAGATAGTTGTAGTAAATCATCCCTGCTTCGGTAAGAGTAAAGGGAAGTTGGGATCGATTAAGAATTTGAGTTCCTATTTTTTCTCAATACGTTTAATTAACTGAGTAAGATAAGGTTGAGAATTATAAAGCTCTTTAGCAGCTTGAGTAAAATTACTAGTTCTTAAAAGAGTATCAATATAATGTAATAAAGTTTCAGGATTATTCATATTTTCTCCTCATAGCAAAAATGTTATTACTTATTAAGTATAATAGTATTTCACTTATTTTTTCGCTATTTATAGAATGAATTTGTAGATAGTGAAAGGAAATATAAAAATGAAATCAGGAACTTATAATGTAAAGGCAAAGGGACACGGCACATCGTATATGCCCATGAAGGTAAAAATCGCAGAGGATAAAATTAAAGAAACTGCCTATAATACAACTCAAGAGTCAATTGACAGTCAGGTTGAAGCAGATACTTTAGAAGAGTTGGCTAAGCAGATTGGAATGGCCCCGACTACTCCACAAGAAACCATTAAAAAATATAATTCTTACGTAGATCAAGGTAAAGATCCTGACTTTGGTAAAAGTGCATTTAATTTAAAATGTGAAGTTGCTCCGTTTTATGCCACTCCTCGTAAACCAGCGATTCACCATACTATGGGTGGATTGAAGATTGATACACATGCCCATGTAATAAACAAAGATGGAAAAATTATTGAGGGACTTTATGCAGCTGGGGGATTATATGCAGGAAACAGATTAGGTGGTAATTCTTTAGCTGATATTTTTACTTTTGGTAGAATTGCGGCAGATACTGCTAATAATGAAAATAAAAAAATTGATGTGAATACAAGTGCCTTGAAGCATTAAAAATAGGCCTAGCAATTGCTAGGCCTTATTTTTGTTCATAAGGTTAATTAAAAGTTGAATACTTTGAGACATCTTAACTTTAGGATTGTATGCGAGGAAAACTGTTCTAGTATTTTTGGGAAGATTAATCTTGATTTTTGCAATATCAAAACTATCCAAGAAATGGTTGTTGACAACAATTCCTACTACATCGTTCGCTAATACTTGGGTTGCTAGACTTAATTCGTCATTTCCTTCTCCAGCAATAGAGAGGTTGGAGTTATAGTTTAGGAAAGTGGATGTGATCTTTTTGCCAATTGAAGTTTGAGAAAAATAAGTTATTAAGTGATAGGGTAATAAGTCAGTTAATGAGACCTGTGGATACTGGGTTAAGGGATGATCCTTTCTAGTAATGCCGATTATTTCTTCATTATAAAGGGGCAAAAATATTAGATTAAGGTGGTCACTTTTTTAGAACAAATCCCAATATCAATTTTTCCTTCTTCTAAATTTTGATAAATGTTATTAGAGCAGTCACTGTAACAATAAAATTTGGGTTGAATTTTATTGGTTTGTTTATATTCGGAAATAATGCGAGGCAAATAAGAGCTCATTGCAGTAGGAATACTAGCAATTTTTATAATATTTTCTTCTTTGCGTTTATAGTTAGCAATATCAATTTTGGATTTTTCAATAGAATTAATTGATGTAATTGCAGCTTCGTAAAATATTTTTCCATATTCTGTTAATGTGATTTGTCCACCATTACGATTAATAAGCTGACAATTTAATTCTTTTTCTAATGATTTGATGAAATTGGATAAACTTGGTTGAGAAATATATAAATTCTTTGCAGCTTTTGAAAATTGACGTTCTTTCGCTAACTCTTTGAAATAGTAAAGTTGGTTTAAATTCATAGTTATTTCCTCATCTTTTCACATTTTATAATCTTATTATAAAATTGTTATTTACTTATAGCGATCGCTTACACTCTTGAAATAACTATGATAAATAGCTAATTTATTTTTGAATAAATATTACTTATGAGAATTGAAACTATATTATCAATCGAAGTTATTTTTGTTATAAAATCTATATTTTTGCTTAGACTAGTATACCCATTATATAAATCATTTTTAATCATTCCTAAAAAATAAAAGCCCCAGATCTAACTGATCTGGGGCTTTTATGATAAATATGTTAATCCGTAGTGTAAGTTCCGACTTTATTGATTCGGTGAAGTACACTATGGCCGTGGGGAGATTTTAAGATATCTTTGCTTAAAGCTTGACCTGCAGTAAGGCCGTGATGGTCTCCGTTGGTCCAGTGAGAATTATTAGTAACATCGTATACTACCCCGTCGACTGCAATATAAGCTGGGCGACCATTTTTACCATCGTAATTTTTTAAAGATTCTGCGGTAAATTTTTTATTGAGTTCAGTCATGTAATTTGCCCCTTTCTGGTTATTGTCTATCTCAATAGTAACATGGTGTCATCAGGTAAAGGGCCAATCCTCAACTTCTTTAGTCTTTCTTATTAATTGTTATGACGCCACCCTGCAATATCCCAGGGAGTAAAGTCGTAATCCAACTTTTTATTATAAATAGCTTCGAAAGCTTCTACTTTTTGTTTATAATCCTGCGCCATCATTAATTTGGAATTTTGATTTTCATTTAGGGCCGGATTTGGATAAATAGTTGGGAGAACATGAACAATGTATTTAGTTTGATAAAAATCAGGATTATCTTTTTCTAGCTTGGGCAAGTCTTGGATTTCGATAAAAGTAGAAATAATGGGTACATTTTGTTTAGCGGCAAAATAATAGGCTCCTCGTTGTGGCTTACGAGGCTTGCGATAATTCCACCACATTTCCTGCTCTGGGAAGATTAATACCCAATTATTACGTTCTAAAGCATTATGAAGATGCTTAGGAAATTCATTTCCAATGTAACTTGGACTATTTACCAGAGGAATCGTCCCAATGTAATTCATCAAATAACGGAAAAATCCGGGTAATTTTAAATTAGTATCTTCAATCACAATTGAGAGGTGATGATGACATTTTAGAGCTAATCTTTTAATCGTCAAAGCATCAGTCTGATTAAAATGGTTAGCTGTTACAATGGCACCTCCTTGAGGGAGATCTTTTAAATACTTTAAACCTTTTATTTCAGTAGACGCCGAAATAGTTTTTGCTAAAGTATCGAGGAGAATTTTTCCGACTTCATTATTGAGTTTGCTGGAAAGAGTAGCTTGATTCTTCCAAAAATTATCTACTAAAGCTGTTCGTTGTTGCAAAGACATGACTGGATCTCCAACTTCTACCTTTGCTGTAAAGTCACGGTTATTAGCAGCTGTTTTAATATTTTGAATGACTTGTTCGCGATTGTTTCCAATAATCATAAAGTTACAGATCCTTGCTTTTTTATTTGTGCCCAATTGTGAGGATCATTGAAAGTTTTGTCCTCTTTTTCAAGCATATAATTTAATTTTTCTCGATCTTCTTGACGTTGCAGATCAGTGTAATTGTCTAGTTCCTGTTTTAATTCATCATAAAATTTAGTTTCTTGAGCACTCTTCCAGAAATATTTTTCATATTGAACATTTTTAAAATGCCATGGTTTAAAAAATAAATTGTAGTGAATTAAACCTGGGTTAGAAATAGGGGCTGTGTTTTCATTAGGCATTGCATCCCATCTAGGATTAAGGTGGAGAATGCGTCCTTCACCGATCTCATTTAGATAATCTTGATCAGGCGCAATACAGTCGAAGTGATATTTTTCAAGTAAATCCATAAAGTGGTCAATAAAATGCTCCTCACGGAATGCTTTGCAATTTAAAACTAACATTCCAGAATTGATGTATTTCTTAGGATCCAGTGCTAAAACATCTCTGATGTAAGTGACCATTTTTTCAACATATTGAATTGAGAGGTCAGTGCATGCACCAAATAAGTTGTTTTCTAAATTTGTGGCATAAAGTTTAGAAATATCATCATTGACGATTGTGTCACTATCGATATAAATTGCCTTATCATATTGGGGAAAAAGATCAGGGATGAATAAACGATAAAAAATCGACATAGTGAAAAAATCCGCTCTTAGGTAATTTTCTTTACGATTTTTGATCGGCTTTACTAGTTCATCATCGATATGAAAAAACTTTACATGAACATTTTCATTGCCCAAAGCTGCTAGATCTTCCTTGTGCTCAGGAGTTAGATCTTGATTTAAGAAATAAACTGTATAGTCTTTTTCCGAATCGGCATGTTTAACCAATGAATTTAATGAAACCGCCGCATATTTAGTAAAGTCATCACTAATACTGTAAAAAACAGGAATTGTCATAATTGTACCTTCTAAATTCTTACATCTTCTGTTTTCTTTACCTTAGCCCAAGTATATTTCTCTTTTTCAATAGATTTAACTTTGTCAGCCATTTTCTTAAGGTCATCACGAGCGTGCTGACGATCTTCATCGGTAAAGTCCTCCAATTGTTTCTTTAACTCATCGTAGTAAGGAGTAGTTTTTGCGACTTTCCAGAAGTAATCACCATATTGAACATCTTTAAAATGCCAAGGCTTGAAGAAAAGATTGTAGTGGACAATTTTAGGATTAGGGATTTCATCCATATTTTCATTTGGCATCGCATCCCATTCTTTTTCCAAATGAAGGATCTTGTCTTCACAAATCTCATTCATGTAAGCTTGATCTGGATCCGGATTGTCAAAGTGATATTTACTCATCAAATAATAGAACTTATCAACGAATTTCTTGTCACGGAATTCTTTCATGTTAAATAAGATGACGCCATTGTTGATGTATTTTTCTGGGGGAAAGATTCCTTGGCACTTTTTAATGTATTCTTGCAAAAGTGGCATAAAACGAATTGATAAATCAGGACAACTAGCAAACATATTATCTTGAAGATCAATATTGTACATATCCGCAATATCAGTATTGATGATTGTATCAGCATCTAGATAGACAGCTTTATCATATTGAGGAAAGAGTTCGGGGATAAATAAGCGGTAGAAGATAGACATAGTAAAGAATTGACCACGTAAGTAATTTTCTTCCCCTTTGTGAATAGGTTTAACCATTTCATCATCAATGTGAAAAATATTAACATGTACATTATCAGTTGACATATCTTCAAGTGATTTTTTGTGTTCATCACTGATATCTTGAACTAATAAAGTAATAGTATAGTCTTTGTTTTTGTCAGCATGGTCAATTAAAGATTTAATAGAAACTGCTGCGTAAGGTGTGTAGTTATCACTAATTGTATAAAAAACAGGAATTGTCATAATATCCTCCAAATAATTCTTTTATTACTTAAGATTATCCCTTAATTTGAGGTATTCGTTAAGTATATTGTCATACTCATGCAATTTTAAAACGCTATGCACTCTTTCCACATCCCATGGTTTTACGGTTTGTGTGTGGAAATACGGTTTAAATCGAAAACTTGTAGTGAAATGTTGGATTACGGTATCGTCTCGGAGATGATATTGTTCATTAAAACGGCGCGGAGCAATTTTCTTTTTAGTGGCAAGCTTATTTATAGCAGATTGATCTGGCAAGAACATGCGCTTAACTTGCATCATATGACGAACTTTAGCAAATAAGTTGGTCTTTTTGATTTCATCCATGTTGATTAATAGAACGCCCGAATTAAGATAATCAAGCATCTTATGCTCGTGGACATTATGAAAGAAAAAGCGACCCCAGTAATCCAGTACTCCTACTAATTCGACGTTTTCAATATTTTGATGATAAAAGTCTTTAATATCTTTGCGAATGATGACATCATCATCTAAATAAAGAACTCGATTTGGAATTTGCGGTAATTGATCTGCAAATAATCTAAGCATGGCATATGGTGTAAAACGCGTCCCCATATTAGCAGTTGGCGGCTCTTTAACAAATAAATCTGTGCAATCGATAAGTTCCAATGTATTGTGAGCGTTTTTCTTAACTAAGAGAGAACGAATAAAGTCTGCGGCTTTTTTAGAAAAAGGCTGATACTGTTTGTCTTTATTCTCTGTTTTCATTGTTAGAATATAAATATGTAATTCTTCCGTGGTATTTTTTAGTAAAGATAATGTTGTGATTAATACTCCATCTTCTGCATGATTGTCACCGCAAAAAAGAATATTCATGATTAGATCCTCGCATAATTATTTTTTTACATAATGGCAATATTGATAGTCGCTAGTCTGCGCGCGTTCAATCATTGTCTCCCTAATTTTATTGTAAAGCTTATCTTGAGCTTTTTTGTGAGAAAGGGCTTGATTTGGATAAAAAGGTCCATCGATATAGATGATAATTTTTGGACGTTTGCCAAATTTGGGTTTGTGATAGGTGGTAGTCATTGTAAAACTTGGCACATTCAGTTGCACAGGGAAGTGCATGCTAGTGTTAGAGAAAGGGCGAATTTTAGTGTAGTAAGGCCAAACATGGGCCTCCGGATAGATGGCAATGACCTTTTTTTGATGAATGAGTGTTTTGATGGCTTGGATAAGTTTGGCAGATTCTTGAAGGTTTTCTCCGACGGGTAAGCCGCCATAGCGTACGAGATGTTTGCCAATAAAAGGGATGCCCCAATTTGCTTGTCCTGCTATTGCATAGAAGCGATAAGGCGAAGCAATGGTTAGTGGCGTAAAGACGTCGCCCATGGGTTGGGTATGATTTCCATATAAAAAATATCCACTTTGATTGACGAGTTTTAGTTTGTGCTTTCCTTTAACATGAACTTTTAAAAATAATCGAGAATAACCCCAACCAAAAAGAGCAGCCAAAGTTCGAGCAATGTAATTCCAAAGTTTTGCGCTGATTGAAGTAGGGATAATTTGATAGTCCTTGGGAAGTTTATAATTTTGATTTTTACTGGCTACTACATCGTCAGTAGGCTTGGTGTAATAATAATTTTGCATAATTTTCTTCCTAAAATAACATTATGTTCATTTTATCATTAATTAGACTTTATTTTAGGGATAAGAGGGAATTACATAGAATGTCATAATCGAAATGAATACTAGAAAAGGTACAAAAAAAGAGCAACCCTGAAGGTTGCTCATGGTGACATTTTTCTCAAGTTCCCAGCTTGATACTTGCGTGCCATTTTTACACTTTTGTTAGTGTTTCTCATCATGCGAGAAGCACGACTTACTATATCAATTAGATATAATTAAGATAACTTAAAACACTCTAATGCCAACTTACTTAGATATGAGCCCGACTTGTTTGAATTGTAAAAACTCAAACAGCACTCTTCCTAATTACCAAAGTCTTTTTTACCAGTAAATAGCAAAAAGCCCACTCAACTTGAAATAACGGTCTTTTAAAGGTCGATATTTTTGTTCAATAAAAAAGACGGTCATCTAGACCGCCCACGCAAGGCATGTTTTTTCATGTCTTGGCTACTATTGATTCTGATTATATTATCCGTAGCTCCGCTCATGCATGAAGTACACTTGACTCTTCGCGAGTTGAGAAAGCTTTTTTAAGAATTAAGCTTCAGCAAAGCACTAGAGGCAGGACCTTGTGTCCTGTCTTTTTCATTATACATCATGACAATAGTATTGTGTTTGTCTAATAATGACAAAAAAATATAGGAAATTAACAAATGATTGTTAATCTCCTACATTCTTAGATTTACTAATAAAAATTACTTAACTCTAGCAATTTCACTGCGTACCTTGATATCGGAACTACCTAAACCAGGTTCTTGACCGTGTAAATTGAATTCAAGTTGAGTTTCTGGTCTGAACAACATTACGTGAGTTGAACCACCATAGTGGAACATACCAAGTTGGTCGCCTTTCTTGACATGTTGACCAACTTTAACTGTAATTTCATCACTTGATACTTCGGACATACCTACAGCAACAAAGCACATAAGTCCAATCTTAGGATTGTCTGCTTTGATAAAGATAACGGCACGAGTAGAAGTTGAAGTTAAGAATTCTTGTGATGCAGTAGCTTGACTGTCATCAGGTGTTACACTGTCATAACCCTTATAAAGATCTTCAGCGTAGTAAGCACCTGGTAAGTTATAAGCTTTAACAATAGTTCCATCAACTGGGCTATTCCAACGGTGATAACTAAATACACTTAAGAATGCTTGATAAAGTGTTCCACCAGCAAATTTAGCAGCCCATGGATCATTTTGAAGAAGGTCTAACAAAGAATAAGGTTGACTCTTAATCCAGAACTTAGCTTGTAAAGGAACGTTATGAGCAATCTTAAGTGGTGCTGATTCACAAGAACAAGCAATTGAATCTGGATCATCAGGGTTTTCTACAGGACGAACGCCAGGATTAAATTCACGAGTAAAGTAATCATCCCATGATTTGAATCCTAAATGTTTATCAAAATCACTAGAAGCACACTTGAAAACTTTTTGGAAGTCATCACCATAGGCTTTTTCAGCCATACGTTTAAGGGCTTCCTCACCTAGCCAACCTTGTGAACTTGTATTAAGAACATAAGTTGAGGCTTCACTCTTTAAGTATCTTCCCCAGTAATTAAGAATATCACGTAATTTAGCGTTAACTTTATCGTTCATAAAGAATGCGTAACCAGCACGGGTTCCCATTGGATAGTTAAAGATAGCTGCCATTGGAGTACCAACGAAACTAGTTTCATTATATTCAGGAGCACGTTGAATTACTCTGTTAATCATTAATAACATTTGGTGATAATCACGAACTTGTGGAAGGTCAGCAGGAGCATCAACAAGTCTCTTTGGAATCTCATCAAACATCATTTGAGCAAGATTCCAAATGTAATGATCATTTTCAATTAATTCTTTCAAAGCTTGAACTGGGGGTAAAAGCTTTTGGTTTTCTTCTGATTTGGCTTCCTCCAAAACTTTACGTAACCAAGCATTATAAGCTTTTTGATCGCTTGGACGCCATTTATCAACATTATATGGAATATCTACAGCCATAATATAATCTCCTCTCGTTTATTTTAACTAGTGATCACGTGATTACAGTTTCACAGTACGCTAATGCATTTATAAATTCAAATAAAACGAGTTGAGAAAAATAGATTTAATTAATGACACAATTCAAATCTTATTAGTTGCTTATAAGAGGCCCCTCCTATTACAATGACAGTGTAGTTTCATCCTAGATTAAATACTTTTGGATTTTATTATTATCAATGACTAGCATTATTTTCATGTAAAGATAACGATTAAATGTAAAAAATGTTTTCTAGTCTTACTACAATAATGAATTTTTATATTATATATGGGAGGTTAGATCTATATGTCGAATAAAAAATTATCCACTGTCAGCTTGGGTACATTTATAGGAATGACAATTGCGTTAGCTGCAAGTATTCGTAATATTCCGGATGTTGCCGCTGCTGGCTGGCCCATGTTTCTGTATATGGCAATCTCGACATTTCTATTTGCTTTACCTATTTGTTTGATTGCCGGTGAATTTGGTAGTACTTTTCCTGAACATGGTGGTCCAGAACTGTGGGTACGTAATACTCTAGGAGATAATTTTGGGTTTGCAACCTCATGGTTGCTTTGGACTATTTTGTTTCCAGGGATGGTTGTAGTTGCTTCTGCATTGCCACCACTTATTGCTACAGCAATTAATATGCCAAAATTGGGTACAAATAATATTTTTACTTTAATAGTTATTTTAATTTCGTTTTGGGGAATGACTATTTTAAATAGACACTTTGATATGGCAAAAATTACTGGTAAATGGGGAGATTGGATAGGAATTTACATCCCATTTATTGTTATGACTATTCTTGGTATTGCTGCGGTGGTTAAGACTGGAATTCATCCAACATCTATCCTACAAAGCTTTTCACCTGAAAAAATAATTCCCCTTGGTTCAGGTGCAAAGTCTTTGGCTTATTTTTCTCCAATTGCCTTAATATTTGTGGGTATTGAATTATCATCTGTGTATATAACTCGTTTAAAGAAGACATCAGAATATCCTATTGGTGTTTTAGCAACACTAGCCTTTATGTTGATTTTAAACTTAATTAACGGTTTTATGGAATCTGCTGTAGTCGCACCAACTGAAATTAATCTTAACAACATTGTGCAGCCTATTATCATTTACAATAAAATATTAGGTTTACCTTCATGGATTAACAATGTATTTAGTATTTTGGTTGCAGTAGGTGTATGTATTCAACTTTCAGCATGGGTATCTGGTCCAGGAAAAACAATGTTAGCTTCTGCTAGGGATGGATATATTTCTCCAAAATTAAAATTCTGGAAGAAAGATAAATTTGGTGATTCTCCATCAATTATGTATGTTCAAGCTGTTGTAGTTTCTGTTTTCTCTTGTGCTTATTTATTAATTCCAGATATTAATAGTGCATTTCTTGATTTAGTTAATGCTACTAACGTCATTTATTGTACTGTCTATGTATTCATGGCAATTGGTTTTATTAAGATGAGAGTCGAAAAACCAAATTTGACATCCGACTTTAAAGTTGGAAATACTTTTGTTGCCTGGTTAATAGGACTAGTATTAATAATTACCATCGGAGTTATTATGGTAGCTACATTTGTTGTAGGTACATGGTTCAATTTCCTTGTAGTGGCCGTTATTAGTGCAGTTATCATTATATTACCGTTCATCTTCTTCCACTTTAAGAAGCCAGAATGGGCTAAAGAAGTAGATAACTTAATAAAAGATAATCATTAATAATAGCTGGAACACTTTATAATGTTTAAACATTATGGAGTGTTTTTTATATAAAGATATTTAAAGAGAATGATAAGCTTTAATATTTGTGTGTTAAGTTTTAGGGTGTATTATCAATTTGTGAATAGAACTTTATGCTAATGACTATCTGATTAAAAAAGGATTTTAAAATTAGCTTATTGTATTTTTTTCGAAAGGAGAATATATAAATGGACAATAAAGATATTGATTATAATGCTTTATTTGTTGGAGATAAATCCGAGAATGGCGATAATTATATCAATGAATTATCACGCTTACTTCAAAGTCATATGGGTTGGCGGAAAAATTATATTCCTGGTGATATTTCAGCAATTACAGATGAAGATAAACGTTCACCAGAATATCAAGCTACATTACAGCGTCAACATGATGTTTTGACAGAAGTTGATCACCGCTTGCGCCAAGGTAGTGTTCCTTGGATGTCAGCTGGTCGCTACTGGGGTCAAATGTTATCTGATACTTTAACACCATCCATGCTTGCATACTCACAAGCTATGCTTTGGAATGCAAACAATGTTACTTTGGAATGTTCAATGGCTACTTCGAAAATGGAAGCAGAAGTTGGAGATGAAATTGCAGATCTTCTTGGATATAAAGAAGGCTGGGGACACCTTACTCACGATGGTTCTATTGCTAACCTAGAAGCACTTTGGTATATGCGGCAATTTAAGTCTATGCCATTGGCATTTAAAGAAGTGGTTCCTGAAAAAGTTAAGGGATTGAGTGAATGGGAGCTTTTGAATATGTCAGTTGAAAAAGTTCTTGATATTTTGAAGACCTTGACTCCAAAACAAATTGATGAAGTTAAAGCACATTCCTCAAGAAGTGGTAAGAATATTCAAAAACTTGGCAAATTAATTGTTCCATATACTAAACACTATTCTTGGTTAAAAGCACTTGATATTACTGGTGTTGGATTAGACCAAATGGTACAGATTCCTGTAAAGAGTGATTTCCGTCAAAATGTAGATATCCTTAAGGAAAAAGTTAAGGAATTAGCTTCTAAACATATCCCAATTCTTGGTGTAGTGGCTGTTGTTGGGACTACTGAAGAAGGACAAGTGGATGAAGTTAATAAAATTGTAAAATTCCGTGAGGAAATGAAGAAACAAGGAGTTTATTTCTACATTCATGTTGATGCTGCTTATGGTGGTTATGCTCGTGCTTTATTTAGAGATGAAAATAATCATTTTGTAGAATATGATCAACTTAAAGATATGTTTAAGAAGCACCATGTATTCAATACTGATGTACATATTGATAAAGACGTTTATGAAGCATATAAGGCAATTAAAGATACAGAATCAACTACTATTGATCCTCATAAGATGGGATATGTTCAATATTGTGCAGGAAGTATCGCAATTAAATATCAAAGTATGCGTAATGTGATTTCTTACTTTGCTCCATATGTATTTGAAAAGAAGACCGCAGAAGCACCAGATATGTTAGGCTCTTACATTCTTGCTGGCTCTAAAGGTGGTGCAACTGCTGCTGGTGTATGGGCAGCTCATCAAACCGTACCTCTTAATATTACTGGATATGGGCGTTTGATTGGTTCGTCTATTGAAACTGCTCAACGGTTCCGTAAATTCTTAAAGAAATTGAAGTTTGATATTAATGGTAAAACAGTTGAAGTTTATCCATTAGATAACCCTGATTTCAATATGGTTGACTGGGTCTTAAAGGTCGATGGTGAAACTGATTTGGAGAAGACAAATAAATTGAATGAAAAGATGTTTAACATGTCTTCATTCTATGATAGTCGCGTATATTCTAATTTGTTCCTTACCTCACATACCATCTTTAAGAAAGATACATATGGTGATTCTCCAGTTCCATTTATTGAAAGAATGGGATTCACTAAAGATGACTGGGAAAAAGTTGGCTCAGTAACATTGCTTCGTGCTGCTATTATGACGCCATTTCTTCATGATACAAAGACTTTTGAATTCTATACTGAAGGAATTGCTAAAGCAATGGGAGAAAAACTTCAACAAATTTTGTAAAAGTACTAATCCTTTTGCCATTCTAGTTTGTAAAAATTAGAAAGGACAGCTGGACTAAGGAAGTCAAAGAATTAATGACCCAATATAGTTCGAAGAAATAAGCCTATTCAAAAATTAAATAGCAGAGAAAACCTCTGAAATATAAAACTACTGACAATTAACGTTGAAATAGACGCTAATTTGTCGGTAGTTTTGTTTTAAGCAAAAATAAAAGCCAAATACCATATGGTACTTGGCTTTAGGTATAAAAAAAGCACCGACTACTTGCAGTGCCATTTTCATTTTGGTGGGTGGTCAGGGGATCGAACCCTGGACCCACGGATTAAGAGTCCGTTGCTCTGCCAGCTGAGCTAACCACCCAATTTTTGTTCAGCTCTCAACCGCTGACAGTTAAATATATTATCAATTAATTTGCCTTTTGACAAGTATTTTTTTACAAAAAATATTGAAAAATTTAAAAAAGATAAAAAGTACTGGATATATTCACCTTGAAATGATAATTTTGCAACAAAAAAGGTGGTTCAATGACCACCAACAAGACGTCTTTCGGCAAGTGATCAGCTTACCTTTGTTGCGCGTCTGCTCAACATACTTTAATTGCTATTGGTTTAGTATTGTACCAAGCTTCACGACTCGTTGATTTAGTCACTCGATTGATCCACAAAATTAAGCATTAATGCTTCGTGAGTAAAACAACCAGAAGTAACTTTTCTTAAGTGGCTTTTTTCGTAGTCTAAATTTGAAAAATCATTAAACCAATTAAATTTTACATGCCACACATTAACAAATGCTTTAATTATTGTTTCTAATTTGACTGGTTGTAGTAATTATTGACTTACTCAAAAACAAATAGCTTCCCCATGAGGAGAAGCTATAAAAATTTTCATAGTTTTTCTGTGATTTTGTATGGCTCGCCATGTTTATCATCTCTAGCTTTATCAGCGAAGTAAATAGCGTATTTGCCACTTTTGGCATTTTGGGCGATTACAATTTGCCCTGCGGTTGGTTTATCAGCTTTGATGATTTGAGCACTTCTTCTAGCTTCTTTGAAGTCGTGAGAAGAAGCAATGGCATCCCCAGGATTAAAAAATACATTTTCGTTGTTCATGAAAAAGCTCCTCTCTGCTTAATTTCTTATCTTCATTTTACCAATAATTCTGATTGAGAAGCTATTTTTTAGCAACAAAAAAACATCGCCGAAGCGATGTTAAAGTTATGGGTGGTCAGGGGATCGAACCCTGGACCCACGGATTAAGAGTCCGTTGCTCTGCCAGCTGAGCTAACCACCCATGTCATAACTGACAGATACTATTATGCAATGAATCAAAATAAAATGCAAGCATTTTTTACAAATTTCTTTATTTTTTTGGCTAAATTGGTAAAAACCAGTATAATATAGGGGCAAAGGAGGCATTCGGGTATGCCAAAAAAGATTCTCGTGGTTGACGATGAGAAGCCAATTTCTGATATCATTAAATTTAATTTGACTAAGGAAGGCTTTGACGTTGACACCGCCTATGATGGTGAAGAAGCTGTTAAAAAAGTTGACGAATATGATCCAGATTTAATGATTCTGGATTTGATGTTACCAAAAAAAGATGGACTTGAGGTTGCACGTGAAGTACGTCAAACTCATGATATGCCTATTATTATGGTAACTGCTAAAGATACTGAAATTGATAAAGTTTTAGGACTTGAAATGGGTGCAGACGATTACGTAACTAAGCCATTTTCTAACCGTGAACTAGTTGCACGTGTTAAGGCTAACTTGCGCCGTCGTGATATTGTAAAGAAAGCAGAAGCTGCAACTCAAGAAGAAACCGATAAAAATATTACTATTGGTAACTTGGTAATTATGCCAGATGCCTATATTATCGAAAAAAATGGTAAAAAAATCGAGTTGACTCACCGTGAGTTTGAACTCTTATACTATTTAGCTCAACATATGGGACAAGTTATGACTCGTGAGCACTTGCTTCAGACTGTTTGGGGTTATGACTACTTTGGCGATGTGCGGACTGTGGACGTTACGGTACACCGATTAAGAGAAAAGATTGAAGATAATCCAATCCAACCTCAAATTTTGGTAACTCGTCGTGGTGTCGGCTATTATGTAAAACAACCAACCGATGAATAGAGAAGAAAGCCACAACTGTAATTAGTTGAATGGCTTTCTTTTTGTGTTTTTATTTTTAGAGTAAAGATGAAGAGAATAAAAGATAAACTAAAAAAGACATTTAATTCCATAAGTACAAAACTCGCAATTGTATTTATGTTGATGTTAATTGCCACAATTGAAGTAATTGGGGCCTATTTTACTAGACAACTTGAACAAAATAGTATTGAAAATTTTCAATCTTCAATTCAAATTCAGAATGTTGTTGCTAATCAATTAGCGTCTCAATTAACTCGAGACAATAAAGGGACTAATGATCGTTTAAGTAGAATTATTAATGATTACAATAATGATTCAATTAGTGAAATTATTGTGGTTGATAATAAAGATATTATTCGAGCAGTCTCAAGTTTAAATGATCGAAGTAGAATTGGGCAAAGAGTCAACAATAATGATGTTAAACAAGTTACCTCAACTGGGAGACAATTAACTAAAATTGTTGATGATAATGGCAGTAATTATATGATCCAAATTACTCCATTAGGAAGTGGAAATGGATCGACCAGCACTGTGGGAGCAGTCTACGTTCGGGCAAGCATGCAAAATGTATTTCAAGATTTGCGTAATACCTCAATGATGTTTTTGCTGGCGTCTTTGATTGCTGCTATTTTAGGGGCAATTTTAGCTTTAGTTATTTCCCGGGCGATAACCAGGCCAATTGAAGAAATGAAAAGCCAGGCGCTTAGTATTGCCGATGGCGACTATTCTAGTCAAGTGAAAATTTATTCTAATGACGAATTAGGACAATTGGGTGAAGCTTTCAATACTTTATCAGTTAGAATTGAAAAGTCGCAGGAAGAGTCGGAAAGTGAGCGACGAAGACTAGATAGCGTGCTGTCTCACATGACTGATGGGGTAATTGCGACAGATCGCCATGGAAATGTTACTATTGTTAACCAAATGGCACTTAATTTTCTAAATGTAAAAGAAAATGATGTTGTAAATAAACCGATTGCGGAAGTTTTAGGAATTGATGAATCTTCTCAAGACCTTATTTCTAATCAAAAGGAAATAGTTGTAACAGTGAATGCAGGAACCCAAGATGAAATGATTCTCCATGCTAGCTTTTCTTTAATTAAAAGAGTTACAGGATTTGTTTCCGGAAGTGTATGCGTTCTTCATGATGTGACTGAGCAATTAAAAAACGAAAACTCGCAAAAGCAATTTGTATCCAATGTTTCTCACGAATTGAGAACGCCACTAACTAGTTTAAGAGCTTATATTGATGCCCTTAGTGAGGGAGCATGGAAAGATCCAAACATTGCTCCTAAGTTTTTAGAGGTAACTCAAGAAGAAACTGAAAGAATGATTCGAATGATTAATGATCTGCTAAGTCTCTCTCGCATGGATCGTGGGGTTTCTCGAATGGATCTTGAATGGGTAAATCTAAATGATTTTGTAGCCCATATTTTGAATCGATTTGATATGATTGTAAAAAACGATAAGAAAAAAGGCGAGAAAAAGAAATACACTATTAAGAGAGAATTGTGCAATCAAGCTCTTTGGGTGGAGATTGATACGGATAAAATGATGCAAGTGGTTGATAACATCATCAATAATGCCATTAAATATTCTCCTGATGGTGGTGTGATTACTGTCAAATTGGTTCAAAAACAAGATCGGGTAATTTTAAGTATTTCAGATCAAGGATTAGGAATCCCAAGAAAGGACTTGAATAAGATTTTTGATCGATTCTATCGTGTTGATAAGGCAAGATCACGCGCTCAAGGAGGAACCGGCTTAGGATTGGCGATTGCTAAAGAAATCGTAGAAGCTCACCAAGGTAAAATTTGGGCTGAAAGTAGCGAAGGAAAAGGATCTACTTTCTATATTTCTCTACCATATGAACCGATGAGCGAGGAGGATGACTGGGATGAAGTTTAAATTTAAGTTTGGTGACTTCTTTTTAGGCCTAGCAACTTTTGTAGTTATTGTTTTATCTATCATTTTATGGATATTTATAATGACTAGTGATCAGCGCTTTAGTAGAATTAATCAAACAAATAATCAAGTTACTCGAGGACAAGCGCGAACCAAAAATAATAAATCTCTCTATGATTTATATATCCCGACGAATGCATATGGGTTTATTGATGGGAAACCCTATCGGCTATACGATTCCAAAAACAATTTACCCTTTGAATTTACTAAAGAGTTGCGTCAAGTAACAGCCACTGACCTAAAGAAAATAGGGAATAATCGGACTCAATACCAAGAATTACTAAATAACCCTAATTTTATTCAGTTATCTTATCCTGATCAGGTTACTTTTGGTTTGTTTACTCCTTTAGCCAATAGCAAGCAGAAAAATAGAGAATTCAATCGAATTTTTATTCCAGATAATAATAAATGGGTATATTTGGGAAATGATCAGAGTAATACTATTTATAAAGTCTCATTAAAAAATGCTAATTTTAATTGGTTACGTAGATATGCTAAAAAGGCAAAGAATAAGACGCCAGTTAATTTTGTTCGTTTGAAATCAAGTTACTCTGCTTTTTATAGTAAATCTGTAAACTGGAGTGTATATAGTTATATTACGACTTCTCAATCAGATTCGTATTTTGTGAGCCGGCTGCTTGGAACGTCCGGCGTTACAAGTAAAACTAATAAAAATGGCCGCACTACTTATTCCTACAACTATTACACCCGACTCAAAGTCCCTGCTGCGGGCGAAAGAAATGATCATAATTTCCAGTATACTCATTTTGAAAAGGGAAAAATTCCAAGTGTGAATAATCGTCTGCTAGATAGTGTTTATTATGTGCATAAACTTGGTATGACAGAACAAGATTTGCGTTTCTTTGATGCTGATAATAACGTAGTTCGCTATACCAATTATATTGAAGGCATTCCTGTTTTCTTGAACGATCACGATCTACAAGTTAACAATAGCTTTTCTTCAGACGCAATCAATATTGAGTTTAACAGTATTAATTTCCAAATCCCAATTCCATTTGATGGACAAACTCAGAGTTTAGAATCTACTTATGATTTAGTAGATTCGCTAGAAAAACATGGCCTCCATCAGAATGATATTGAAAGAATTATGGTGGGATTCAAAGTAGAAAAAGATAATGGCCATCATAGCTTAGTAAATTTAATTCCAACTTACTATATTAAAGCTTATGGAGAATGGAAGAGCCAAGATGAATGGCAAAAGCAGAATATTAGCATTTATAAGGACATGGAAGTTAAGAGCAAAGAAGAGGTGAAGTAAAGATGGATCATAAAAGAATAGAATGGTTATTTTTGATTGTGTTTACTTTGATCGATATTTACTTGGCTGTTGAAATTTTGCGGTCACCAGTCCATTTAAGCAATGCTGATACTAATACAAGTAGTAGTTCAAATATCCGTAGTGAAATGAGAAGTGATGGAATTGAATTGCCAAAGTTATCTGAAACTCAGTCTTCTGGATACTATTTAGCGGCAAAAAATAGAGACTATTTATCTAATAAAATCAATAGTCTCACACAAGTAGATGCGCATTATTCAAAAGCAGATAACTCTTTGACAGCGAGTCCTAAAAACTCCGTTCTAATAAAAGGATCTCATAAAGAAAAATTGAAACGATTGGAAGAATTTAAGAATAATCCTAAGAATATTCCTTATGGTAAAGAATTTAAATATGAGGCGGATATGTCGGGAGATGATAGTTATACCTATGTTCAATCTTCTGAATATGGCCAAATTTATGATAATGACGCTCAACTAACCATCACTGTCCAAAATGGTCAAATTTCAAATTATACTCTCACTTATATGGGTCCCGTTAATCCGGTTCGTGAACTTCAATCTACAATCAGTCCTTGGCATGCGGTTCGGGCAATGTATACTGATCGTGAAATATCAAATAACTCTCGCGTCATTCAAGTAAAGTTGGGTTATTCTAAATTAACTGAAGTTCGTGGAAGCACAATTTTATTACCAACTTGGCTTGTATGGGTAGAAAGTAAAGCCACTAAGAATGTGACCTTAAAGCGTGTAAATGCTTATACAGCCCAAATGTTGCAGTCTAACACGTCGTATAATGTGGAAAAGAATTAGAAAGGCAGAGTAGAGTGCAAGTTTCAGTTTTAGCAAGCGGTTCAACAGGTAATACTAGTTTAATTGTGACAAAAAAGCACAAAATTTTAATGGATGCAGGTTTATCAGGAAAAAAGACGAAAGATTTGCTTGCTCAAGTAGGAGTCGACATTAAAGAAATTGATATGGCGTTTTTAAGTCATGATCATGCCGATCATAGTAGTGGCTTAGGTGTTTTGATGCGACGCTATCCGCAAATTAATGCTTTTGCTAATCAGGGAACTTGGAAATATTTAATCGATACTAATAAAATTGGAAAGTTACCAGAAGAGCAAATAAATTTAATTGAGCCGGGGCAAACGAAAACTTTTGAGGATTTAGATATTACTGCCTTTGCAACAAGTCATGATGCGGCGCAACCACAATATTATGTATTTAGTAGTGGCGGCAAAAGAGTGGCATTTTTAACCGATACGGGATATGTATCTGAAAAGGTTGAAGATACTATTAAAGATGCGGATGCCTACATGATGGAGTTTAATTATGATCCTCAATTATTAAGAGATGGTCCTTATTCCTGGTCGCTTAAATCAAGAATTTTGTCTGATGTGGGACATTTATCAAATGAAGAAGCTGGAAATGCTCTTTTAGATGTGGTAAGTTCTAAAACAAAACATATATTTTTAGCCCATCGCAGCCAGCATAATAACACGGAAGTACTAGCTCATGAGACTGCTGAAAAAATATTGGTGGATGGGGATGCGAATCTGGATTCTGATGTTAAAATTATTGATACAGAGCCTGATAAGCCAACAGATTTATTTGAAGTTTAAATTTTTTCCAAACTTTATTCATATAAAGTTCAAATTTTAACGGTAATATGGAAAACATAAAGGGGTGTATTTTATGGAAAATCAAGATCCAAATAGACAAAATCAAAGACTTAATAAAAATAAGAATGGTAAAGGACTCATGATGAAGACGGCAATTGTTGGGGTTGTCGCCGGATTGATTGGGGGCGGTATTTCTTATGCAGCTCTAGATCAACTCAATAATTCTTCAATGAATAATAACGCAGCGCAAACCAGTATTAGCTCAAACAGCTCGAAAGTTTCAAAGACTAGTGCAAAAACTAGTGGTTCAATGACAGCGGCTTATAACCGTGTTAAAGGGGCTGTGGTTTCTGTTATTAACTTAAAGCGTCAACAATCTTCTAGTTCGACTGATTTCTACAGTATTTTTGGAGGTAGTGACAGCAGTAAGAGTTCTAAGAGCAACAAATTGGAAACTTATAGTGAAGGTTCCGGTGTTGTTTATATGAAGTCAAATGGTAAAGGCTATATTGTTACTAACAATCACGTGGTTTCTGGTAGTGATGCTGTTCAAGTAATGCTTGAAAATGGTAAAACTGTGAATGCTAAGATTGTTGGTAAGGATAGCGCTACTGACTTAGCTGTTCTTTCAATCGATGCTAAATATGTTACTCAAACAGCCGAATTTGGCGATTCTAAGACCTTACAAGCGGGTCAAAGTGTAATTGCAGTTGGTTCACCTCTAGGCAGTGAATACGCTTCTACGGTAACCCAAGGGATTATTTCAGCACCAAGCAGAACAATCACTACTTCTTCTAACCAACAAACTGTAATTCAAACAGATGCGGCAATTAATCCAGGTAACTCAGGTGGTGCTTTAGTTAACTCAGCCGGTCAAGTTATTGGGATTAATTCTATGAAACTTTCTCAATCAACTGATGGTACTTCTGTTGAAGGGATGGGATTTGCCATTCCTTCTAACGAGGTTGTTACTATCGTAAATGAATTGGTTAAGAAGGGGAAGATTACTCGTCCACAACTAGGCGTTCGTGTAATTGCACTTGACGGAGTGCCCGAAGCATATAGAAGCCGAATGAATATTGATTCTAAGTTGAAGAATGGTATCTATATTGCTCAAATTGAGAGTGGTGGTTCAGCTGCTAAAGCAGGCTTGCGTACTAAAGATGTCATTGTGAAAGTTGACAATAAGCCAGTAAGTGATGTGGCATCGTTACACAAGATTTTATACAGCCACAAAGTCGGTGATACTGTTGATGTAACTGTTAACAGAAATGGTAGTGAAAAGACTGTTAAGGTTAAGCTTCAAGGCAATTAATTAACAGATTAATAAATAAGAAATAGCGTTATAATCAGCTTTGGCAAGGTTATAATGCTTTTTCTTAATTTAAAATCTGTGTAACACTAAAATGTTCGGCTTTTGATATGTCAAATTTTAAATAGAACTAATATTTATCTAAAAAATGTGGATAAGCCTGTGGATTGTGGATAAAATATGAAAAATATAATTTTATTCTTTATAAATATTTTTTACTATAGTTGGTTAACAAATAAAATTAATCTCGATAAGTTTAGATATATTAAGTAACTAGAGCTTAATAAAAATATTGTTTGTGAATGATACTTTTCCAGATAATAATGTGTAAAAAGTTGGTAAAAAAATATTTTCTCTACAGTATATATCAATATATTGTAGTGATGAAATGCTTTTATACTATATTTAGACTTTTATCCAAACCACTTGTGGATAAATTCATAACAAAATTGCAGTAATTTAGAAAGATAGTTATAATTAAAAATATGAATATTAAAATAGTATGTGTTGGAAAGCTAAAAGAAAAGTATTTTAAAGATGCAATTGCGGAATATGAGAAAAGACTCAGCCGATTTGCAAAAGTTAAGATTGTTCAAGTACCTGATGAAAAAGCACCCGAAAAGTTAAGTGCGGCCCAAGATGAGCAGGTTAAAGAAATAGAAGGAGAGCGAATTCTTTCTAAGATTAAGGATAAAGAGTATGTTTATGTGACTGCTATCAAAGGAAAACAGAGAAGCAGTGAAGAATTTGCTAAAGAGATTCAAGATTTAGGTACTTATGGTCATTCGGATATTACTTTTGTAATTGGTGGAAGTCTTGGTACTAGTTCAGCAGTAAATAAACGCGCCAATGATTTAATTAGTTTTGGAAAATTAACAATGCCTCACCAATTGATGCGCGTAGTATTAATTGAGCAGATTTATCGGGCATTTATGATTAATTCAGGTAGCCCATATCATAAGTAAAGAACTATATCTTCAATTAGAAGATGTAGTTTTTTGTTATAATTGAAATAAGAGCGAAGGGTTATTTATAAGAAGAGGCTACACTATGGCAGTGATTGTAATTGTAAATGTCATAATCGGATTGATTGTGTCATACTTGTGTGCAAAGGGATTAGGGTTCGGTTTTAGTTTATGGACGATGAGTGTTGATTTTATTGCCTGTGGAATAATTTTAACTTTAAGTTCGATTCCTGTCAGAGATCATTTTAATGAAGCATCGACTTTATTATTTTTGGCTAGTTTAATGGCTGGCGTGGGGATTATCACTTTGATTATTGCGCTTGTAGTAAAAGTGCCGCGGCAATACGACAAATCTGCTTTGAGAGAATTAGGAATTATCTTAGAACTGGCTGGAATTATTGTTTTTGTTACTTTATGGGATCGTCCGATTGAAATAAGGAGTCTTATTATTCCCGAAATTTCGGTATTAGTCGGGTTATGGCTATTAGTAGAAAATCGTAAATGAAAAGACCTCAAACTTGAAAGAGTTTGAGGTTTTTGTTAATCACGTGAATTAAGCCAATTAATAAGTAAATCAACATATTCGTTAGTTTTTTGCACAAAGGGCATGTGACCGCAGTTTTCGAACAACTCCCATTGGCTGTTAGGAAGATTGTCATTCATTGTTTTAGCCACTAAAGGTGTGCATAGATCGTCAGTGCCACTTGTGATCAAGGTTGGAGTTGTGATTTTGGCAAGTGCTTTCGTATATTCATAGTCATGGAGATTTCCTTCAGGCGTGTATTCGTTGGGGCCCCATGCGATATTATAAGCGACTGTACCGCCGATCTTTTTTCTCCGAACAGGTTCGGGAGATTCATTTGTAATTTTAAATACGTGTTGGTCCATGAAGTGTTCGTTTGCTTTAAGATAAGCGCCATCACTAAAATTATGCGTAAGTTCTGCTCGATGAATGGCAGCTTGTTCCTCGATAGGTAAATATTTGATCAAACGGTGTAATTCTTTTGACCAAAGGCTAGCAGAGGAAAGTGTGGAAGAAAGGATCAAGCTTTGAATGCCTTTGGGATGGTAATCGCACATATAGATAATTGCCAACATTCCGCCCCAAGATTGTCCTAAGAGATGAATCTGGTTTAAATGCAGTCGCTGACGTAAATTTTCTAATTCTTTTACCCAAGTTTCTTGAGTGTAGATTTCAGGATGATCATCGGGGATGCTAGAATTGCCACAGCCAAGCTGATCGTACATGATGATTTGCCGATTATCTTTTTCGGCGAGTTCATCTAAAACTTCAAAATAATTATGGCTGGAACCAGGGCCGCCATGAAGTAAAACTACAGGGGGCTTAGAACCACGTTTTCCAACTGTCCGATAATAAGTTTGATAATTTAAAAATGGAATAGTGTTTTCAAAAATTTCCATGAAAAGCCTCACTTGAAACAAAATAGTGAAATGTTTACTAAGATTAAAAGGGTAAAAAAGACAATCCAATCACCTTTCTTGATAGAAATTGCTACAATCGTGGACCTAGTTTGATCCTCTACAAAACCATGTGATTCCATACCTTGTGCTAAATTTTCGGCCGAATTAAGTGCAACTAAGATAGCTTTAAAGTATAATTGCGGAGACCAAAACGACAGATAAACTCCGCGCATCATCGCTGCCGTGCGAATTTGCTTGATAGCGTTTTTCATTTGCGGGATGATACCTAGCGCTGCTAAAACGCCGTATGCAAATTTGCTTGGTAAATGGAGGTTTTGTTCTAAAGAACGAGAAAATTCAACTGCCGTTGTATCGGCTGCAACGCAGGCAATCGTGAGAATGTAGACGTAGACACGACTGGAAAGATCCCACGCATAATAAGGATCCGGCTTAGTAGAAAACCAATACAAGGTAGCAAAAATCGTAAAGGCGGCAATAAATGGAATAGTAATCAATTCAATTATTTTTTTGAAACTAGTTTTTCGAATTAATAAGTAAACTAATGCAAAAGTAATTATCAAAAAATTGGTAATTAAACTAGGTTTGATTGAGATTTCCAGGGAAATAATAAAGGCGAGTAAAAATTCTAAACTAGGATTCATTTTTTATTTTCTATCTTTCTAGATAAGTTAATTGCTTATTTTTAAATTCAAGATGATAATCGCACCAACTAGCAATTTCATCAACTTGATGGCTAATAATTAGGATTGTTTGACCAAGTTCTTTTTGACATTCTTTCATTAAATGGATAACCTTTTTTATCGAGTTAGAATCCAGACCGCTCAAAGGTTCATCTATTAAAAGAACTTCTTGTCCACTCATAAGCATTAATAGAATTTGGAGTTTCTTTTTTTGGCCACCAGAAAGGGTATAAACAACTTGATCTAAGTGGGAATCTAATTCAAGATATTTTAGCCAATCGTTAATTTTTTGAGAAGAAAAGTATTTTTTAGGAAGGTTTTTCTTAGCTAATTCAATTTCTTCTTGAACAGTCACTTTTAAAAATTGATCATCTGCATTTTGAAAAATTTGCCCTACTTGGCGTAAATATTTACGTGAATTGAGCTTCTGCACTTCGCGCTTATGATAACGAATGCTTCCAGTATACGGGAGCATTTTGGATAATGCTTTAAAGAGAGAACTTTTTCCAACACCGTTTGCGCCAGTTAAGAGAGTGACTTTATTGGCAAAGATCTTTAAATATGCTTGATCTAACAGAAGACGATTTTGGCTAATTTGAACATTATTAAATTCAAAAATAGCTTCTTCATTGGGTTTAGGTAAAGAAAATGTATGCGAAGAATTATTTTTCGGAGTGAAGAGCTCCTCAGCTTCAGTCTGAGATAATTCTTTAACTATGCTGTGTTCAAATTTATAAACATAGTCACAAATTCCTCGATAATCGCTTAATACATGATCACTGATCAGGATAGTTTTGCCTTGAGAGGGAAGTTTTTTAAGTTTATTGATTAAAAAGTGGCGACTTTCGGGATCGCAACTAGCAAAGGGTTCATCGAGGATTAAAATATCTACATCCATTGCGATTAAAACTGCTAAAGCGACGCGTTGCTTTTCTCCGCCAGACATCGTAGAAATTTTTTGATCAAGTAGATGATTAATTTGAGTGAAATCTACTGCCATTGCTAAACGCTTTTTATATTCAGGATTTGACAATTGAAGATTTTCTAAAGCAAAGACGATTTCTTCTCGCGGAGTGGGCATCGTAAATTGTTCGCCAGCATTTTGGAACATCATGGCAGTTTTTTGATGATGAAGATCTATTTTTCCACTTAAAATTTTCCCAGCATATTTAGGATAAAGACCTGCAATTAGCTTTAATAGTGTGGATTTCCCACATCCAGTAGGTCCCACGAAAAGTGAGAAACCAGAGGGAAGAGTTAAATTTAAATCTTTAATGATTGGTTTAGTATGATAAGCAAAAGTTAGATTTTTGATTGTGATCATGAATATATTTCCAAAATAAAAAAGCACCTAGAAGGTGCACAAAACATTACATTTTCTCTGCGCTAGAATTACCTAGATTCAGGTTCGATGGGTATTTCTCAGCCAATTAGCACCCCAATTGCTTTTCATTCTACAAGAAAAGCTTTTAAATGTCTATTTTACAATAATGTAAGCTCTTACGTATAATTATATTCGCTTTTGCTTTATAATAGGATTATAGTGTTTTCATTATGTTAATAGGAAGGTGGGCATATGGCAACAGTTGATTTGGATCAATATCTCACCAGCGTTTTAAGAGCCAATAAAGGGAATCAAAGTGAGATCAAATTAAAAGCTGGTAATGAAAATTTTGATCTGTTTACACTCTACCTTGAAAATCATAACTATGGTGTCCATCAATATAAGATGGATGTTTCAACTATCTTGTTTGTGATTAGTGGCCAAATCACAATTAAAAGCGGTCAAAAGATAATTGAGCTTAAAGTTGGAAATGTGCTTCTTCTTACTGAAAATTATCAGTATGAAGTGATGCGTCAAACGCGTGATGCAGTACTAGTTAAATTGAAATTTCAACCAGGCTTTAAGTATAGAAAGTTCTTTAAGGATCTCGCTTCTAAAAGTAAACAGGAAAATACAGTTATTGAACAATTTGTTGATAGTTTGGAAAATGAGCATGTTCTCTGGTTGAAGAATAATGCAATGACACGTCCTACTCAAGTAATGCATCATATCATTGATGGCTATCTTGGAAATGAACTTTTTATTCGAGCATTAATTGGAGCTGAACTGACGGTAATGTTGATTATCTCAATTAGAAATCAAAAGCTTGTTACGCCAGTTAGCCTGGATAAGACTAAATTTGAAAAAGCGACTCTAGATGAGTATATTGATAATCATTTTGTAGATATTACTTTGGCTAAAACTGCGCGCTATTTTGGTTTTAATCCGAATTACTTTTCTAATATGGTTAAGCAAAAGACCGGAAAGAGCTTTGTGGATCATGTTGATGAAAGACGAATGCGTGAAGCTAAGGACTTGTTAGCTCAGCCAGATATTTCCTTGAAGGAGATTATTTCACGAGTAGGATATTCGAGTAAGTCATTCTTCTATAAGAAGTTCAATGAATATTACCACATGACGCCAGCAGTAATGCGAGATGAGCTCTTTGCTCAAGCTAAGATTAATTTGAAATGATAGTAAGTAGTTCAGCATATAGGCTGAACTTTATTTGTTAGGAGGAAAATATGACGATTGGAGAAGCCTTAAAAAAAATAAGAAGTGAGCTCGGATTGACTCAAAAAGAAATGTGTGGGGATATTATGAGTCGATCTTATTATGCACGGGTAGAGAGTGATAAAAGTTATATTAGTGCAAATATGTTAATTCAATTATTACTGATTCATAAAATAGATATGAATCATTTTGAAAAATTAGTAAAAAAAACATACAAACCTATGTATTTAGTTGAAGAAGAAGTATTGGATAAGAAAATAGGATACGCTATTAACATTAGAGATATAAACCGAGCCGAATTTTATTATGATAAAATTTTACAACTTCCAAAGGCAAAATTATTAAAGATTAGGTCTACAGTGATGGTTGCATATTTAAATAATAATTTAAGTAGGATAGATTCTTCCCTTAAGAATGTATTAATGAAAGAGTTTCATAAGACAGAAAAGTGGAGTATGAATATGCAATCATTGAAGTTGTTAGAGAGCACAATGATTTTATGGGAGGAAGAAAGATTAGATTTCTTTATAAATCAATTACTTAGTAATATAAAGAAAAATAATGTAAATATGGATTATTTGTTAAAAATATATTTGAACATATTTAATAATTATTTGTTTATTTATAAAAAAAGACATACAACTTTTGATGATATGGCTCCACAAGTAAAGGATGTTGTAAATTATTTGTGTCAATTACCCTCTATAGAAAAAATGTCTTTATATAAACTTATAGGCAATTATTACAAGGCTTTTTTTAACTATAAGGTTGCAGATAGTAAAGAAATAGAAAAAATAATAAATCAGTGTGGTTATCGTCTCACTTTATTTTATTAATTTTTGTATTATATATAATACAAAATAAGATTTATTTGTAATAGTCTAGTATTATAACCATTAACAAAACATTAAGGAGATGTGATAATTAAATAATATAAAATTTAATAATTAATAAAGCTGTTAGATACTAGACTATTATGAAAAGGAGAATGTCATATGAATAGTACTGAAAAAGAAAAATTAGATGATGTAAAGCAAGCTGAAAAAGTATGGGAAAACTTTAAAGCAGAGTACGAAACAAGAATCCATCATTTTATTGATAAAAAGGATAATTAATTAAAAAAGATAAGTCAAAAGTGACTTATCTTTTTTAATAAAATTAGGAGGTACTATGTACTCAGCAAAAATTAATAGAAGACAATTATTTAAAGTTGGGACAACATCATTTATAAATGCGTTGGGAGCATCAATTTTTGTTTATGCCTTATCTCTTTACCTATTAAAAGTTACGGGTTCCGCTTTTAGTTACGGAATGAGTTTATTTGTAGGCCCTATAATTGGCATCTTGCTATCTCCAATTACAGGGCGAGTAATTGATAGAAGTAATCATAAAAAAGTAGCTATATTTTCGGAAATTGCATTAATAATAGTAATTGTCTTATTTTTAATAGTATTTAATGAATTAAATACAAGATATTTATATGTTGTAGCAGTAATTTTTATAAGTTTTTCTGAAATTTGTGCCCGATTTTTTACCTTGACATATTTATCTTCTACTCCAGAAATGGTTGATGAAAATTACCATCAACGTTTGAATTCCATACAAACAATGAGTAATTCAGTTGCAAGCATTATATCGGCTCCAATTGCTGGTGTTTTAGTAGCAAAAATAGATTTTAATTACATAATTTGTATAGAAATTATTACGGAGCTTTTAACTTTATTAATGGTCTATATTACACCGTTTGGTAATGATTCCTCGAATGTAAAGAGAATTACTAAGTCTACTCAAAAAATAGATTTTTTCAAAAATTATAGAGAAATAGTAATATTTGGTTTTTTTGCTATAATTTCAAATTTTATGAATGCCTTAATGCAAATTGGAGTTCCCTACGTAATAGTGAATAAATTGGATAAATCAACTGAAGTGAGTGGAAATTTACAGGGACTTTTTTCTTGGGGAGTATTTCTAGGAGGAGTCTTTATAACTCTAATTACTTTTAAGAGTCAATTAAAAGTAGTGAAAAAAATATATTTCTTAAATTTTGGAGCGTTAGCTATTTTAGGAATATGTTTAAAATTCTCTTCAATAAATACAATAATTATTTTTGCAATATTTGAATTAGTTTTAGGATTGCTAAATGGATTAGCAGATCCCCCATTCTTTACATATATTCAATCGGTAGTACCTAGAGAAAATTTGGGTCAGGTCAATACATATTTATATACTATAGTCCAATTTCTTACTCCTCTGGGAATACTAACTTATAGCGCTTTGATTGAAATGGTAGATTACAAACTATTGTTTTTTGTAAACGGGTTGGTCGCCTTGATAATGGCATTAATTATATTGGAAGTAGTAAAAGTAGCGAGGGAATAAATATGAAAACACCGTTTTTATATAATGAAAATGATAATGTGTTAAATATAAGTAATAATTCTAAAAATATGGATTATAGATATAATATGCAAAAAATTTTAGGACAAAGTGCATTAAAAGATATCCAGTTTGAACGCAGGATTATAATTTTTACTCGATACGATGATCCTGAAATTGATTACTTAGGTAAGGAATTTTTAAAGAACAAAATAGATTATTTAAGAATAAATATAGAAGACTTATTGAAACATACGGTAATAAATTTAGTTCCAGATTCAAAGTCTGATAGCTTTATTTCACATTATTGTGAAAAAATATCTTTGAATGAAATAGATGCTATTTGGTTTAGACATTTTTCATTACAGTCTTTGCAATTCCCTAAAGATTATGATGAAGTTGCGAAAGAATATGTGGTTGAGCAGTGGAATAGTATATTTGAAAGTTTAAATAACTGGGGAATAAATATAATAAACAAATATAGATCTTGGGAACATTTACCTAAACCAAGACAATTAAAAATTGCAAGTTCAATAGGAATGAAGATTCCAAAGACTAATATAATAAATAAAAAATTTGAAACTAGTAAGGTTCAATTTGTTAAGGCAGTTATGAGTCATAATATAGAAATTACTCCTAATATTATTAATCGGATTTATGGAAAAAAGGTAAAGATAGAAAATATTAATGATGAAGAACTGGAAGTAACTCCATCTATATTTCAAAATTATATACCTAATAATCAGGAAGTCAGAGTGACATTTTTTGGCTCGAATTTTTCAGCGGCAACCTATAAAAATGTAGAAATGGATGATTGGCATAATCAAGGTATATATGGATTTAATATTATTCCATATAATATTCCAAATGAATTGCAAGATTTATTAAATAAATTTATATCTTATACTCGACTTAAAGTAGGTACAATTGACCTTATTAATGAAAATGGAAAATGGTTCTTTTTAGAAGTTAATACAAATGGGGATTGGAGATGGTTGGAAGTACAAAGTAAGCAAAATATTAGTCAAGACTGTATTAGATTTTTGAAGGAGGAAATATGATGTTGTTTCAAATTAATAATGATATAGTTATATTTTTTAAAGATTCTAAGATAATTCTTGACTTATATAAGAGTCATAAACAATTAGCTATTAATAAAAAGTTTTTCAAAGTATTGTTATACTTTAGTTCTCCTAAAGATATTGAAAAACTAAATACTAATGAGCTTGAGGATGAGTCAATAAATTTAGTAAGTGTGACTAAAGAATTTATAAATAAAGGAGTTTTAGTTCCAGTTAACTTTGCCAAAGATGATTACTCTATTGATACATTTAATAAATCAATTCAATATTTTTATTGGGCAAATAAAGAAGATAAAGATGAAAACTATCAATCTACTTATAATGAGTTTTGGGAACTAAATAAAAAAAGATATTTACAGCCTTCAATATATAAAAATTATGCTTCTTCTAAAACTATCAATCTTCCTTTCCCTACAGAATTTTCAAGTGATCTTTTAAAAAGTATAACTAATCGGCAATCAATACGATATACTCTCCACAATAATGATATTTCCTTACAAACTCTATCAAATTTGCTTTATTATTCTAATGGAGAGGCGTCCTATGCATTTGATATGGGAATGGGAGAAGCTATATTTAAATATATTCCAACCCCTGGTGGACGAGCTTCGAGTGAACTATATTTAGTAAATTTTGAAGTAAATAGTATTCCATATGGTATTTTTCATTATTCTGTAAAAAGTAATTCTTTAGAATTAATAAAAAAAGGAAATTTTAGAAAAATAATGTTTAATATTGCTGGGAATCAAGAGCAAGTAAAAACAACAAGTTTAATGTTAATATCTACATCAAGAATAGATAGAATAGCGTGGAAATATCAAGATGCCGCAGGATATAGGGCAATTTATTTAGAAGCAGGTGCTCTAATGCAAAATTTATACCTGCTAGCGTCAGCTTTAGAATTAGGAATAGGAGTAATAGGAACCTTTAAAGATAAAGAAATAGATTCTTACTTAAATTTAGATCCTGATAAAGAAATAGTGACAGCATTATACACGGTAGGAAAAAGAAAGAACTTAACTAGGTTTGATAGACCAACACTTGAAGAATATAGAAAGGCAAATGATCAAAATGGCTAATATGTCACTACTTGAGTTTATAAATAAAAATGATTATTGTATTGTTTTTGTTATAGACAGTAATCATTTTTCAAGCAAATTATTTGAAGAAAGATTATCAAAAATACAAATCGGGGTACAATATTTATTAGTAGAATTAAGTGAAGTAAAATACTTTGCCGAATATTTTAATTTGGTTATCGTTCCAACAACATTATTTTTTAAAAGTGGGAATCTTATAGGCAAATTACAAGGATTAGTAAATAGTGATAATTTAACTGCATCTATAGAATTTTATAGGAAAATTGAAGAATAATAAAAAGCGCCTAAGGATCAATTGGTAATAAAGATCTTTAGGTGCTTTCTATTACATTTTTTCAAGACGTGCAATTCTATCAGCTGTTGGGGGATGCGTATCAAATAAACTTCCGTTATGTTTAAATGGATTTTCAATATACATCCCACTACTTGAACGATCAGCTTGCTTCATTGGCTGACTACCTTCGATTTTTTCTAAAGCAGAAATTAGTCCCTGTGGATTTCTTGTTAATTCTACTGAACTAGCATCAGCTAAGTATTCTCGATTGCGTGAGAGGGCCATTTGAGCTAGTGACGCTGACAATGGTCCTAAAATCAAGACGAATAAGATTGCGACTACTCTAATAATCATTGCAAAAGCGTTGTTGTCTTCTTCGTCATCATTGCGGCTTCGACTGCCACCCCACCAAATCCACCGACTAGCCATTCCTGAAATAAAAGAAATGACTCCGACCAACACTACAGCAATTGTTGAAATGCGAATATCATAGTTTCTTATATGTGAAATTTCGTGTCCTAAAACACCCTCTAGCTCTTCACGATTCATCATATTCAACAGGCCGCTTGTAACGGCCACAGCGCTATGATCTGGGTCTCTTCCAGTCGCAAAAGCATTAGGACTAGGATCATCAATAATAAACACTCTAGGCATTGGAACGCGTCCTACCATCGCCATATCTTCGACAATATGCCATAACTCTGGATTGTCTTGTTCATGGATCTCTTGGGCATGATTTAAACTCATCACCATATTGGCAGGATTTTGCATAACAATGAATAAATAGATAAGGCTTCCTAAAAAGGCAATAATAATTCCCCCATAGGGAGAATTACTAAACATATAACCTAGTCCAGCCCCAACTAAGGTTAAAATTATCACAAAAAGAACCATAATAATCGCAGTTTTACGCTTATTACGTGCAATTTGTTGGTATAACATCTTTAAAACTTAACCTTTGGCACTTCTTTTTCTTCTTGAGGTGTTTCAAGGTAATCAACTTTCTTGAAACCGTGAATTTTAGCCACGATATTAGATGGAAAAGTTAAAAGACGTTGGTCGTATTGAGCAGCACTTGAATTGTAAAGCTGACGTGAATATGCAATCTTGTTTTCGGTGTTGGTTAATTCTTCTTGAAGTTTCAAGAAGTTTTCGTTAGCCTTCAAATCAGGATAGTTTTCTGATAAGGCAAAAATAGTTTTAAGTGAATCGGTAATTTCGTTAGAAACCTTCAAAGTTTCCTCATGATTATCCGCAGGAATTTGAGTTAATTGGTTTCTTAATTGAACAACCTTTTCAAAAGTTTCACTTTCATGTTTGGCATAGCCTTTAACGGTTTCTACTAAGTTAGGAATTAAATCGTTACGGCGTTTTAATTGAACGTCGATTTGGCTCCAACTTTCTTCAGTGTAGATTTTAGCTCTTTGCAAACCGTTGTAAGCTGTAATATAAATTGCAATCACTAAGACTACAATAATTAAAATTATCCATAATAATGGTGACATTGCATTCCCTCCGTTACGGTAAAAGTATTATTTAGATTTTACTAATTTTAGAAATTTTCCGCAATCAAAAAAGATGCTAAAATCAGCATCTTTAGTGAAAATTAGATTTTAAGAAGTAGCCAACCAACAGCAGTTAGGATAATCAATCCAACGAATTGCATCACAATCCATTCCTTGAAGAATTTTCCTTTGCTTACACTAGCGTGTTGGTTGAAAGTTTTCAAAACTAGCATGTTAGCCATTGAGCCGATTGGAGAACCAAAACCACCGATGTTTGATCCTAAGAATAAAGCTTCAACATATGTAGTAAACTTACCAACTAAAATAGTTGAAGGAACGTTACTCATAATTTGACTGGAAAGAATAGAAGCAAAGTAAGTTGAAGTTTCTGAATGAACCATCATATGAATTGCTCCTACAATTGCTGGAATTTGCTGAATATCACTGATGAAAATAAAGAATCCAGTGAAAGTTAATAGCAATGCGTAGTCAATTTTAAGCATGATGCGTGGATTAATAAGGAGGGCCAAAAGAATAGAAATAAGCATTGGCCATACAATGTTAACGATTCTGAACACACCAAAAAAGAAAAAGATGAATACAGCAGTAGTAATTAAAGTTGGACGCCAGCTAATCTTAATGCTTTCAGTTTTTTGGACAGGGATCTTTTCTTTGGGGATAAAGACAAAGACGATACCCAGAATGATTAGTGACGCAACTAAATAAGGAACAGACCATGCAAAAAATTGCACAGCGTTAACATCGTATCTACTTACCAGGAAAATGTTGTGAGGATTTCCCCACGGAGTAAAGGCAGCCCCAATGTTGGCTCCCATTCCAATTAAAGTAACTGGTAAAATCTGCGGTAATTTATATTTTTTTGCAATGTTTAAATATAACGGAATTAAAGTTAAGGCTGTAATGTCATTGCCTAGGAACATCCCTGAAATTACTGCCAAAAGAGTAAACAACATGTTTAGCTTTCGAGTATTATCAGCGATACTAGTGAGTTTATAGGCAAGTACATCAAGCACATGCAAATAAGCATAGATTTGAATAATCGTCAGCATTGCAGCAACTGAATATAAAGTATGAAAGTTAATATCTTCAAATCTTGGTCGCGCAAAAAAAAGGCTGACGACTGTTATCAGTACGGTAATTTGTAAAATTCTGTCTTTAGCAATATTCTTTAAGACGGTCATAAAAGGTCCCCCTCACGTATTACAATCGTCCAAAAACTCTATTTACCATTTTGAGCCTTTTTAGCGGTGCTTGCAATAATAAATTTTAGAAAAAGTAAATAGTTTGGTATTTTGAGCAGATAAATTGTGCAAATGAGGGTTAGTTGGTATATTTTTCCTAAGATGTTTAATTAAGAAGGGGTAAAATTATGGATTTAAAAATGAACATTAAAGATGATGCTGCAGAAATCATCAAAAAGCATGTTAAAGATGGTCAAGTTGTTCTCTTGGCTTTGAATGATGGTTCTACTAAATACTCAAAGCAAGGTGGGACTTGTACGATTGGAGCAAATTTTGAGTTTGTAGTGTTAGACAAAAAAGATCCAG
The DNA here is from genome assembly GCF_024397795.1 of Lactobacillus intestinalis. Classification (NCBI taxonomy): domain Bacteria; kingdom Bacillati; phylum Bacillota; class Bacilli; order Lactobacillales; family Lactobacillaceae; genus Lactobacillus; species Lactobacillus intestinalis. The sequence goes on from NZ_CP072983.1 coordinate 94,302, forward strand.
ATTATGATATTAAAATTGAAAATAATGCTGGTCTTGATCTTTACACTGCTAAAGCAGAAACAGGATTTTTAGAAGATAATTTAGTAGTAAATGCTAGAAATGCCACCTTAAGCTTGTCTGATGACAGTGGAATTATTGATGGGGCAGTTGGAGTAGTTAACTTCAAGCCATCTGAAATCACAGAAAAGGATATGCAAGAAGGCAAAACTTGCTAAAATCGAATCTAAGCGTACTTCTTTGAAGTGCGCTTTTTTTGTAAAATAAGGAAGGTGAATTTTGAAGGCGAGGAAGATTGAAGTGAAAAGCGCATTTGAAGATATTAGAGTGTATACTAGCGAATTTAAGAAGCATTTATTGCAGTATATACTACTGTTTTTAAGTTTGGATTTAATTAGTCAATTTATTGTGATTCCGCTATTTCGATATGTGACAACTTTTGTACTGCAAGCTGGGGCAATTCCCTTTGTTTCTTATCAAAACGTGATCACAATTATTACCACTCATACCTCAATTTTTATAATTTTAATCATTGAGCTTATCTTATTGATGCTGATAGTGTATAGTGAATTCGCCTTTTTATTGATTGGTGTAAAAAATATAAAAAAGGCTACATTTACATTACCTAGTGTCTTTAAAGAAACTTTTATCAGCTTAAAAACTCTACGAGTTAGTTCTCTACTTCTTTTAATTGCCTACTTTATATTTATTATTCCTTTTGCCGATATTATATTTAGAACGCCACTTTTATCTAAAATTCGAATTCCAGATTTTATCTTAGATTATATGACTAAAAATTGGATTTTAGCTTTAATTTTAATTTTGTTTTACTTAGTAATCGGAGTCTTGGGATTGCGATTAATTTTAACTTTGCCTTTGATGATTTTTAAGCAACAGAAAACATGGCCAGCAATGAAGCAAAGTTGGAAATTAACTGGTAAATTATGGCGTCCTTTACTAATTCGTTTAGGAGAATTAACCTTACTGGCTGCGATTATACTGCTGGGTTTTTATTGTAGTTTTTATTTATTGCAGCTTGCGTGTGACATATTTCCTAGGAAATTATCTTTTATAATAGCTGTTGTTAACTTAACGATAATTCAGATTATCAGTGAAGTGGTGTTGATATGGTCATCGGTTATTGCAATTTGTTTTTTGTTTAAGCCAATTGGAATTCAAGAAAAATCCAGTCACACGCAAACTAATAAAGCTATTATTAGTTTAAGTAGTATAATGATCGCTGTTTTAGTGATGGGTGCTGCAATAAGCAATATTTTATATTTAGGAACAAATTTTTCAGCACCATTGATTATTTCTCATCGAGGGGTAAGTAAAGAAAACGGAGTCCAAAATACTATCCCTGCTTTAAAGAAAACAGTTCGACTAAAACCTGATTATGTGGAAATTGATTTGCATGAGACTAAAGATAAGCAATTTGTAGTCATGCATGATGAAAATTTGAAGAAGCTTACAGGCGTAGATAAAAAGCCAAATGAGTTAACTTTGAAAGAGCTGACTCATTTAACTGCTAAAGAAAATGGGTCCAAAGGAAAAGTTGCAAGCTTTGATCAATATTTGAAAGTTGCCAAAAAGCTACATCAAAAACTATTGATTGAAATTAAGACCACTCCTCAAGATTCAAAAAAGATGCTTGAATACTTTAATCGAAAATATGGAAAATTAATTATTGAAAAGCATTATCAAGTTCAATCGTTAGATTATGGGGTAGTTGAAAATTTGCATCGAATCAACCCAAAATTGCCAGTTTTGTATATTCAACCTTATAATTTCACTTATCCTGAAAGTGTCGCAAAAGGCTATTCAATGGAATACTCAACTTTGGATTCAGATTTTATTTGGCAAGCTCATCTGAATCATCATCCGGTGTATGCTTGGACAGTTAATCAGTCGGGGTTGATAAAAAGGTTGATGTATGACCACGTTGATGGCATAATCACCGATGATGTGCCCGAAGTTAAAAAGGCAATAAAGGATTTCAAGAATAATTCTAGCTATGCTAATAAGATTTTGAACTATACTATTATTCTACCGGGGATGCTTGAAAATATGAGGGTTTAGAACTGGACTTGATTTCGTAAAGGGTAAATGGTAAACTAAACTAGATTTTCGAAAATCTGAAAGGAAGTATAGTACTATGCGTAAAGGTGAAAATTACAACACTGGTTGTGAACCAAACCAAAGACCTAAGAACAAGAGAAATGCTAAGAAGCGTGTTGCTCACGTAGCAGCTGTTGTAGAATTTCTTAACAAGGCCGCAAAAGACGAAAACAAGTAGTCTTTGAATTATAGAAACTGAAAGCTAGGGCGTTTTGCTCTGGCTTTTTTGCTTGCAATCATAATCCCCCTAGCTGGTAGAATGTAAATAGAGAAGTCTTGCATAACTTTTTGAATTTTGATAACATAGTAAAAATTTTAGACATTTTACTAAGGGGGATAATTATGGGATTAAATGCTTATATTCAAGGATTCAATAGTTTAGAGTCAATCGATCGTGCACCGGGCTACTTTAAATATCAACACCATTCAGTGGCTGATCACTCATATAGAACCGCTGAATTGGCTCAAATGATGGGAGATATCGAAGAAGTTGTAGGAAAACAAAAGGTTAATTGGAAAGCTTTATACGAAAAGAGCTTGAACCATGACTATACCGAGCGTTTTATCGGTGATATTAAAACTCCCGTTAAGTATGCCACACCTCAATTGCGAAAGATGATTGGTGAAGTGGAGGAAAAGATGACCCAAAAGTTTATCAAAGAGGAAATCCCCAAAGAATTCCAAGCTATCTATACTAAGCGACTTTCTGAAGCTAAAGATGATACTTTGGAAGGAAAGATTTTATCAATTTGCGATAAATTGGATCTACTCTATGAAGCCTATGGTGAAATTGAACTAGGTAATCCTAATCCGGTCTTTATGCAAATGTTTAAGGAAAGTTTGGAAACTATTAAAAAGTATGATGATATGGTATGCGTGCAATACTTTATCAAGCATATTTTGCCAGATTTGTTTAAGGGGGATTTTGCTGGAAAAGACAAGATGCAGCGAATTGCCTTTAGTATTTTGTTGATGGGGGATGCGGATAAATAAGTGAAATTTCAATGTAGTTCATGTGGATTGCGGATTGATTCCCTTCATTTTAAACAAGAAGGTCTAATTAATCCTAAATTGACGAGCATTTGTGATATTTGTTTACAAATGGGGAAAAATGCTGAGGATTATGCTAATTCGACTGTGAAAACTTTTGCCCAAGCTCTTTTGTATACCTATGTTGGAAACAATAATGACGGTGATAGTGAAGATCATTTAGTAAATACGAAGCAACTACGCAAGCGTTATGAAGCCTTTATTCAGGATTATGATGGTAATCGCTTGGCACTCCAGCAGTTGCCACGTAAAGAATTTAATGATGCTGTGATCAAGAGCGAATTAGGTAAAATTGATTATATTCCAGATCAGGGGCGTGATTTTGCCTATAATTTAGAAAAATTAGGTCTTACAGTAAACTTTCAACTGAATGAGGTTGATTATATTGATCGGGAGCGCATTCGGGCTAAGTATCATTATCGCTGTCAGTATTGCGGTCGCAAGGGAACCAGTGTCGATCACAAGGACCCGGTTTCTTTGTCGCATAATAATGATTTAGATAATTTAACCTTGTCATGTAGTGAATGTAATCGAATTAAATCTGACATGCCATATAAACTTTTTAAACAGCTTAACGATCAGATTGTAGATGTGAATAAAAAGCTGGTTCGCTATGAAAATAGCATTGGTAGTTTGAAGGAAGAATTTGAAAATCGTCGTCGTCAATTAGCTGCTAAGGCTCATCTTAAAGGAGTTATCAATGATCCTGAGTTAAATGCGATGAGAAAGCAAAATAAGAAGCTACAAGATGCAATTGACAGTCTTGAGAGCGATTATGACTCTTTAAGAAAAACGCGTGAGAATCACTTTAATACGGGTTGGAAACTATATCAGCTAAATCAAAGAAAAGATGTCATTTAAAAAACCTCGAGCAAACGCTCGAGGTTTTTAGTTATTTGATTTTATCTGTTTCTTCAAATAAGTAAGTATTCCATTTTACTTCTTTTTCGACTGTTGGATGGAACAGAAGGAGAGGTAACAAAATTGAACCAATGTATGGAATTACGCCGATCCACCACCACCAACCGATAAAGTCGGCATCATGCAAACGACGGACTGTATGACCAATTTGCGCAATTGTAGCCCAAATCCAAAAAGCGGCTAAGACGATTAGAGAGATAATGCTAAAGGTTAAAAGAAACGGATTATTGTTAAATATTTCAGTAAATGGCGCTCCTAAGAAAAACATGAACGCAACAAAGTAGTAAACTATGAAGCCAATTATTGAGATAACTACATTAACGGCGCTTCCAACCCAATATGAAGTTCTAGTGGATCTGGCATTCCATTTGAAGCAATCAAAAAAGTGCTCTTTTAGAATTTGACCGATTGTAGGAACTGGTATATTGGAACGATCCATTTCAGGATTGTAAACTTGGTCATAATAATTATTGCTTGGGGAATTTGAATTATAGAAAAGATAATTTCCCCATTTTACAGGCCTTTGAACTGATGGTTGAATCATCAAGTAAAAGTTTACAAATAAAGCACCATAAGGCACGATTGTTGCCCAATACCAATACCCGCTGTAGTTGACATCATGCAAACGACGAATTCGTTGTCCCAATCCAGCCAAAAAGATCCAAATTAAAACGACTACACTTACAACTAAATCGATCCATTTTAGCCCTAAGTTAATATGAGTGTTTAAGGCGTAGCTGGTAATTCCAGTTACTAAACAAGCTAAAATTGCGTTGATTAAAAAGCTGATCCAATAAGATTTTCTAGTTGTGCGCCCCTTCCAGTTAAAAGGCTGCAAGTATGTTTCATTTAGAATTTGACCAAGACTCTCGTGAGGTGGTCTAGCTAAATCTTCGTCATATGGTTTGACGAAGTAGTAATTTTGATTTGTCATCCTAATTCCTCCCACTTTGATTTGCTTCATTGTACCAAAAAACACTCAAAAGCTACAGCTTCTAAGTGTTTTATTATTTTAGAAATCCATCTTTCTAAAATTTCTTAGGAATTTTTGTGTCTTGGCGTTTTGAGGATTATCAAAGAGATCCTTTGGATGGCCTTGTTCAGTAATCACGCCGTCGCTAATAAACAAAACGTTATCAGAAATACTCTTTGCAAAGCCCATTTCGTGCGTAACGATGACCATCGTTAATCCAGTAGTAGCCAACTTTTGCATAACATCAAGTACTTCACCAACCATTTCAGGGTCAAGGGCACTTGTTGGTTCGTCGAAGAGAAGTACCTCAGGATCCATTGAAATTGCCCGGGCAATAGCCACACGCTGTTGTTGACCACCAGATAATTGGCTTGGTTTTGCATTAACAAATGGTTCCATACCAACCTTTTTGAGGTTTTCAAGAGCAATCTTCTTAGCTTCTTCTTTTGAACGCTTAAGTACTAATTGTTGTCCAATCATACAATTTTGTAAAACGTTCTTGTTTTCAAATAAGTCAAATTGCTGGAAAACCATGCCGACCTTAGAACGAAATTCATTACGATTGTATCCAGGATGAAGGATGTTTTCACCGTGAAAATCAATTTCGCCACCAGTTGGTTCTTCAAGCAAATTAATGCAACGTAAGGTGGTTGATTTACCACCACCAGAAGGACCAATAATCGTTACGATTTCACCTTTATTAATATCAACTGAAATGTCGCGCAAAACTTGGTGATCACCGTAGGATTTTTGCATATGCTTTAAACTTAAGATGGTTTGCTTGCTTTCAGTCATTAGTTATTTGCCTCCGTATCCTTAGGTGTACCAACTTGAACTTGGTTGGCCATTAAGTTGTAGTTCTTGTTGCCTTCAAGCTTCTTTTCAATCAAGTTGAAAATACGAGTAATGGTGAAGGTCAAGATTAAGTAAATTACAGAAATAGTTAAGTATGTTGGGAAGAATTGGAAAGTTTGACTCGCAATTGTAGTACCAACAAAGAACAATTCAGATACTGAAATAATACTCAATACTGAAGTATCCTTAATGTTTACGATAAATTCGTTAGTAATTGATGGTAAACAGTTCTTGATAGCTTGAGGTAAAATGATGTGCCACATTCTTTGGTTATGAGTCATCCCCAGTGCACTAGCGGCTTCGAATTGTCCTTCAGGTGTAGAAATAATGCCACCACGAATAACTTCGGCAAGGTAAGCACCGGTATTAATTGAAACAATAATTAAAGCGGCAACCGTACGGTTCAAGTTTAAGTGCCAGAATTGAGCAATACCATAGTAGATCACGGCTGCTTGAACCATCATAGGAGTACCACGGAAAATTTCTACGTAAACTGATAATAACCACTTAACAAAGTTTAAAGCCCAACGCTTGCCACGAGTGGTAGGGGTTGGAATAGTACGAACGATACCCACGAGCAAACCAATGAAGAAACCAACGATAGTACCAACTAAAGCTAAAAGTAAAGTCATGCCGATACCGCTAAGAATCATATGACCATATTGCTTCCAAGTTGAAACAAGCCAGTTTTCTTTCTTAGCACTATTACCAGCCTTTGGTTGCTCTCTGATGGCCTTAGACATCAATTGATCGCGTTCTTTAGTAGGGATGCTTCTTAAAGTCGCATTAACTTCATTTAAAAGTTTAGTGTTGCCTTTTTTAACACCGATACTAGTTACAGAATCATCGTGATCTACATGAAAACCAGCCATCTTGTTTAAGTTAACGGCAACGATGTTAGGGTTAACATTGTGGTAACTTTCAAATTCGATGTCTTCAGCAACGTAACCATCAATAGTGCCAGAAGCTAAACTTTGTCTCATAGCTGAGAAGTCACGCATTGCTGGTTCTCTCTTAGCACCCTTTAATTGCTTGATTAAGTCATAGTGCAAAGTCCCTTGTTGAGCAGTTAACTTAGCACCCTTAAAATCGCTTAATTTCTTTGCAGCAGCGTACTTGTTGTCTTTGTTCATGATAACAACAAAAGTACTTTTTCTGTATGGTTCAGAAAAGTTAATCGCTTTTCTTCTGGCTGCAGTTGGACTCATACCAGCAATAATCAAATCGATCTTGCCAGAAGTTAATGCTGGAAGTAAACCGTCCCATTCAGTTTTTTCTACAACAACTTTACGGTGTAATCTTTTACCGATTCTCTTAGCAATTTCAACATCATAACCATTTGCATAAGAGTGAGAACCTTCAATTGGAACCGCACCATTTGCACTAGTAGTTTGAGTCCAATTGTATGGCGGATAGTTGGCTTCCATACCAATCTTTAAAGGCTCAGACGTACTTTTTGCTTGAACCTTAGAATTGGTAGAAATTCCAATAATTAAACTAAGCACAACTGCCATTATTGCAGCTAGCCATCTACATTTTGACTTCACAGAAAAAAACCTCCAAATAATTATTCAAGTAAAGCCAATACAATAAAAAGCGTAAATAAAAACCTCGCATATGCAGCGAGGTCGTAATCATCAGTAATTAAACCAAATCTTATAGCGCTCCTCGGGGACGAACCGAGACAGTCTGCAGGATCTTCTCCTGCAACCCAACAAACTTAACTCGCGAAAGATAAACTCGTTTCGGCGGCAATCCTTCAAATATTGATCATTATATTCGCGTATTCACAATATCCTTGTGCTTGTCGCAACCTCTATTGCATTGGAAAATATTTAACTGTTACACAGCTTAAAGGGAAAAGGGCTATTTGTCAAGCCCAACCGTTGTTTTGAGCAAAATCACGTTTTTTCATTTTAGAAACATAGGGATTACCTTTAACATAATAACGGAGTGGCTTATTGGCCCAAAGCGGATCGCTTTGGTTAATCCCAACGCGACTTGAAGCAACAATTTTCTGGGGAATTCTTTTACTTTTATCATCAAGATCAATCTCAAAAGGAGAGTCTGTAAGAAAATGAAGATCCCATTTTCGACTAGTAATTCCTAGAGCTTGCATCATTTTACCGGGACCGTTAGTTAAAAGGGGGCCGGTTTTACCGTTGCGGTTTTTAATCATGGTGTCAATTCCCCAAACTGGTTCAATAGCACGAATGAGCACTCCCTGAGGCTCATCTTTTTCTTGACACGCAACATCAAAGAAAAAATATTGACGCTGAGAATAAATATATAAAGTGCCACCCGCACCATAAAGGCCTTCATTTGCTTGGCTGCGCCGACCGTTGTAAGAATGGGCTGCACGATCCCGTTTTCCCATGTAGGCTTCGGCTTCAACGATGTAGCCACCCAGTTTTTCACCATTATTAAAATAAAGCGGACGTCCAATCAAATCTTTAGCAATTTTATCGGTTGGTTGAGTAGTAAAATAAGTTTTGTAATCCATGTTTTTCCTTTCAAGAGGTAGAAAAATGTCTGAAATTAAATTAGTTAGAATCTATGACCATGAGCAGCCAACGGGCTACCGCATTTTAATTGATCGAATGTGGCCTCGCGGAGTAAGTAAGGTTAAAGCCCATTTGAATGAATGGGATAAGGAAATCGGGCCTACTAATGAATTGCGGAAGTGGTTCAATCATGAGGATGAGAAATTTCCAGAATTCAAGCAAAAATACATTGAAGAGCTTAACCACAATCAGTTTACACCTGAATTTGTGGAAAATGTAAAATCACAACTTGCTACAGAAGATGTGTTGTTTTTGTATGGCGCAAAAAATCGGAAGCACAATCAAGCAGTTGTTTTGAAAGAATATGTAGAGAAAAAACTTAAAATTTGATTCAAAATCAAGAAAATTATCCTTGGAGAATAAAAAAGCCTCATCTTGACAATAATTCAAGGTGGGACTTTTTCTTTATAGATGTTTTTGACCGTGCTTTTTAACGCGAACAAAGTGGAAAGCAATCGTTAAACCTAAAACCGAGAAAACAATTGCTGCAAAAGCAGCATTAGGAATTTCAATATTGAATGGTGGAAGTTCCAAGAGCAGTTTCAAAGCGATAATTCCAATTAAAACATACGCCATAGGTTGCAATTCCGGAATAATATCCATCAGTTTGATGATAATTTCGGCCACACCTCTCATGCACAAAATTCCAATCATTCCTCCGATTAAAACAACAACTGGATTATCTGAAACAGCTAATGCTGCTAAAACTGAGTCAATTGAAAAAACAATATCCATGGCTTCGATGGAGACAACTGTGCGCCAAAATAAAGAAAGTACGTGCTTTTTTGGCTTTTTATTTTTGTGATGGGCAGCTCTTTCAGCTTTCTTTTCTTTTTCATGTTCTGCAGCTTGTTGAGGATGGCGCTGATCGTAGAAAAATTTAATACATAGATAAAATAGATAGATGCTTCCCAGTAATTTGATTTCCCAAAAATTGATTAAATAAGTTCCAATTCCAATGACGATGAAACGAAACAAATAAGCACCCCATAGTCCATAAACTAAAGATTTACGTTGTTCTGATTTATTAGGAAGTACTTGAGTCTGCGCAGCCAACACCACCGCATTGTCGACTGACAATAAGCATTCCATTAAAATAAGGGTAAGAATGATTACCCAGTCGTTACTGCTAGTTAAAACATGTAGCCAATTATTTCCATCAAAAAAAGGTGCGTACATTTTAAGAATGTTCACGTAAATAGCTCTTTTCTAAATTGATTAAACGAATCTTTTCCTTTGGTCCTAAACGATATCCACCTGGTTTACCGTTTGACATAATTATTCTATGACAAGGAATAAAAATCAAGACAGGATTAAGAGCCACGGCGTGGGCCACGGCACGAACTGACCGAGCATTTTCTAGAGAAGTCGCAATATCCCCATAGCTTACTGTAGTGCCATAGGGCACTTTTTTAACAACTTCTAAAACGTTTCTTTGAAAGGCTGTCCCGAATTCTGAAATATCAATGGGTACGTCAAATTTTCGCCTTTTCCCTGCAAAATATTCTTTTAATTCTTTAACATAAGGTTCCAGTCTTTTAGGATCATGAATAAGCATTTTATTCGGATAAAAGCCAAATATAGGGGTAGAATTATCTTGACTTTTTAATCCTAAATAAGCTATTCCTAAATTGGTAGCAGCTAAAAAATATTCTTGATCATTAATAGTAGTAGTATCATAGTAAAAAACTTCTGTCATGTTATTTCACCACCTGAGTATAAAAGGCCATCATAAAAACTTATGTAAAGAATATCAATATCTCGCAAGTAATTCAATTACAATTTCTTAAAAATATCGAGAGCATCAGCAATGATTTCATTAATTTCAGGGGCGTTAATAGCAGTTTTGTTAATAGCCCAAACTTTAGCGGTTGGCTTTTTGTAAGCTAATAGTTGCGCAAAAGGATAAACGACAAAACTAGTTCCACAAATAATAACGAGATCTGATTTTTGCATAATATTGATAGATTTTGATAGATTTTCAGGATTAATTCCTTCCCCGTAAAGAACGATTCCTGGTCGAATTATTCCTCCACAGTTTTTATGAATATAACTGTCTGCATACTCATTATAAGACAAAGTTTGATGGCATTTTGTACAATATATGTTATATAAATTTCCATGAAATTCTACTACATGTTCGTTACCAGCTTTTTTATCTAATTGGTCGATATTTTGAGTGATTAAATCGCCTTTTTGATTACAAATTTGAGCAATCTTTTCATGAATTAGATTAGGCTTGGCATTTGGAAAATACATGTTGTTCATTACAAAGTTGTAGAAAAGTTCGGGCCGATTAAAGAGGGTGTTTTCGCTTAAAATAGTTTCAGGACTTTCTTTTACACCATTGTAAATTCCATTTTTTGAACGATAGTCAGGGATGCCAGAATGGGTTGACACGCCGGCTCCAGTCAAAAAGGCAATATGATTGGCATTGTCGATATCATTTTTTAGTTCGATAATTTTTTCTGTATTATCCATTTTTTTGTACACTTTCTAATACTTCTAACTCAATTATAGATTATTGCCTTTGTTATAATTAACATAGTGTTTTATTTAAGGAGGGTTATTATGACTAGCTTATCTACTTTTTATTATACTATCGATTTATTATTATTGGTTTATGCATGCTATAGCTGGTATTGGCAAGCTAGCTTGCAAGTAAAAGGACGCTATCGTTTATCATCAATTATTTGGGCAATTATTTTTATTTGGCTAGCCTTTACTTGGAATTATATTGAAAAAGGGGATCCTGGAATCAACGTCTTTTTGGCTTTATTCTTGTTCATTAGTATCATCGATGGCTTTACTGGTTTTGCAGATAAACGGGCAGTCGTTTCTGGCTACTTTAAACGGACGGTTCGCTATTCAGATATTAGCTTTGTGCGCTTGATTAGTGTGCCTAATCCTAAAAAGCCCACGGTAATTTGTATTTTGCAAACTGTTAAAGAGCGCCAATATTACTTACGCTTTAATGGAGAAGTAAATATGGTAATTGGGGTTTTGCGTCAGCGTCTAAGTTCTGATGCCAGAATAGAAGTACAAAATATTATTTAAAAAGCAGACTGTTAAGTCTGCTTTATCATAAGATTGGAGAGAGCATTCGAGAAAAGCTTTGTAAAGTTCGTAAATATCGACCTTGATTGGCAATCATTTCTTTAGTTAATAAGGTAGAGCTTTCCATGTCTTTTTTAAAAGTTTCCGCCATTTCCTGAGTAAATTTTTTATCGTAAAAGACGACGATATCTTCAAAGTTTAAGTCATATGAACGATAATCTTGATTCATTGATCCGACGGTGGAATATTTATCATCGATAATTGTCGTTTTGGCGTGTAAAAAACCATTATTATAAATATAAATTTTGACACCATAGCGAGTTAATTCGTTAGCGTACCATTGGGTAGCGCGATAAATAAAAGGATGGTCTGGTATTGAGGGGATCATAATCCTTACATCAACACCCGATGAAGCAATTGTCTGCCAAGTTGCAAACATAGCATCATCTGGGATTAGATAAGGAGTTTGAATCCAGAGTCTTTTTCTAGCCAGTAGCATTAATCTCATCATACCATTTCGCATATAGGGTTCATAGCGGTCAGGTCCATCAGAAATAATTTGAGTGGCGACATCTCCTGGTGTAATATCATGTTCATCAAGATCCGGGAAAAACATTTCGTTAAAAGTAATAATTTGTTCATCGTTTTGAATTGAAGCATTCCAGTCCATTACAAAACGTTCTTGAAGTAGAAGGGAGGCCGAACCTACGATTCTTACCTGGCTATCGCGCCAATAACCAAATTTCTTTTTTCTACCTAAATATTGATCACCGATATTAAAGCCGCCAGTCCAAGAAATACGGCCATCAATAATAACAATTTTTCGGTGCAGGTGATAGTTGATTCGATATCTGGTAATCATATTACGTGAAGTGATAAAAGGTAAAACTTGTCCCCCTACATTTCGCAATTGATCAAACCAAGTTTTAGTCGCTCCTTGAGAACCCCACGCATCATAGATTACACGCACTTGGACGCCTTCTTGAGCCTTTTTTATTAAAAGATCAAGAATCTCATTACCAATATCATCATTATAGAAAGTATAAAATTCCACATTGATAGTTTCTTTGGCATTTTTGATATCTTTGATCATATCCCTAAACATTTCTTTTCCATCACTGTACAAAGTGACGTGATTATTTTTAGTGACTGGAGAATAGCCATCTTTATTGAAAAAATTAATGGCAATTTTTCCTTTATTAGAAGTGTCAGAGGGGCTGATTTTTTTAGGAGCTTTGGCGATGGCTTTTTGAACGTTGCGAAGTCCCAAGTGGTGCTGTTTATTAATTGCAAAAATATTTTCCTGGGAAATACCACGTCCAAAAAAGGCATACAGAATCAAACCGATAATTGGTAAAACTAGTAAAATAATCAGCCAAGCCCAAGTTGTAGAAACCGATCTTCTTCTATGAAAGACGATGTAAAAGGCTAAAATGGTATTAGTAATGATGATGATTCTTGCTATGTCGTGAAGCCAAAGCACCCTAAAATCCTCCTAGTTTTAGTTGTCTTGATTATGATTGCCAAATAGCAAAATTAAGTGGAATATTTGAAGTAAGGATGAAACTACCGCCGCTACATAAGTTAAAGCAGCAGCTGTTAAAACTTTTCTACCAGAACTAAGCTCCTGATTGTCTAGAATTCCAGTTATCTTCAATTGCTTTAAAGCACGTGCGGAAGCATTGAATTCAACGGGTAAAGTTACTAATTGAAAAACTAAGACTGCCGCAAAGCAAAGAATTCCAGCTTTGATAAAAATTTGATTGAGACCAAAAAATAAACCAATTAAAATTAGAGGCATTGCTAAATTTGAACCCAAGTTAACTACGGGCACTAAAGCAGAACGAAAAGTCATCGGTGCATATTGAGTATGGTCTTGGATGGCATGTCCTACTTCGTGAGCTGCAACGCCCACAGCTGAAATCGAAGTTGAATTATAAACTGGTTCTGACAAACTAAGAATTTTAGTTTGAGGATTATAATTATCTGTCAATTGCCCTGAAATTGGTTGAATTTTTACATCTTGAATTCCGGCATTTGCTAAAATCATTTCGGCAGCTTCTGCCCCGGTGATGTCGTTATGATTGTTAACATCAGCATAGCGCCCAAAAGTTGAGTTAACATTAATTGAAGCCCAACTACTAATTGCTATAGAAATCAATATTACCCAAAAATAAGGATCGTAAAACATTGGCATAAACATTCTTATTACCTCATCATTTCTTTATTCCAATAAATTTATTAACAATGTCAATTACAAAAGGATTATCATGCATCCAGCTATGTTCGGCATCTCTGCCTCGAATCTCAACTTCCTGATAGAGATGAGCATTAGGAGCTAGGATGTAGCGGATGCTTTTTGCGGATGTGACAGAAATAAACTTATCCGTATTGGTATTGTCTAAAACATTACCGTAAATATTTAAAAAAGCAATATTAGGATTGAAACGCCGTTTTCTAAAAAGTAAATACAAATAATGTGGGTTCATCAAATTAGGACGTCCTTTTTCATTAAGAATGTTGACGTTAGGTATATCCCCTAAATACGTAACCCCGTTAAAAGGTCCTGCAATACAGACACATTTATTTAAATGGGGAAATTTTTTCTTTTTTGCATATTTCATTTCCGTTCTGACAATACATGGAGAAGCTAAAGAGTGCGCAACTGCAGTATAAGTGGAAAATTGGTAGCGTTTTGCTAAAAACGGCAGTAAAAAGCTCATGTAATAATCTATGCCGTAAATTCCCACAATTCTTTGTCTAAATGCGACTTGTACAATAGGTTGTTTATCGCCGGTCCAAGTTCCTTCAAGCTTGAAATTCCCTAATAAATCGACAGTTACCTTTAAAAATTTATTGTTTCCTTTGTCTTTGCAGGCCTGTTCAATCATGACCTTGGTAGTATAATCTCCTCCGCGAAAACCATGAAAGTAAATAATTGGAGTCTGTTCAAAACTTCCGCTTTTTTCTTCAATTGTAGCTTTATTTTCAATATGTTGCTTATGTAAACGTAGAAGAAATCGCGTAGGTATAAATGAAGCTAATATTCCTAATGAAATCATGTTAAACATGCTTGGCTCATCGCTTAAGTCATGTCGTCGATTTTTTTCAGCTTCTTGAGTGTATTTTTTAGAGTTGAAGAACATGTTGCCCCACCTTAAAATAGAACTATTAAGTCTATTCTATCATGGACAAAGATAATTTTTTCAATGAGGTGATCAGAGTGAAATTTTACGCAGTAAAAAAGGGACGCAAAGCAGGGATTTATCGAACTTGGGATGAAGCTAAAAAGCAAGTTGATGGCTTTTCTGGCGCGGAGTATAAATCTTTTGATAAGGTAACTGATGCTACAGAATACATGAATTTTGGAAAAGAGGAGCGTGACAGAGTTATGGAAAAAGACGAAAGCGCATTAAATGAAGCCGCAAATAAAATCATCAAATTTAATCCAAAGTCAGATGATTATTTTGCCTACATTTATACAGATGGTGGTACTCGGAATTCTGGAGCTGGTGTAAAAGGTGGTTCAGTTGCTCCAACTGATAAGGCTGCTTGGGCATATTTAATCGAATGGGATGGCAAGAGAATTTCAAATAGTGGCGGCGAATACGGTGCAACTAATAATAAGATGGAACAAACTGGTTTTATCAATGCTTTAGAAAAATTGATCGAACTTGGTTTCAATGAAAAGAAGCTGATGTTCAGACTTGATTCAAAGTATGTCTTACAACCAATTACTGAAGGCTGGCTTGAAGGCTGGAAGAAACGTGGCTGGAAGAAATCTAGCGGTGAACTTGCTAATGTAGAAGAATGGAAAAAAATTGATAAGCTCCTCGCTAATTTCCCTGATGCTCATTTTGAATGGGTAAAGGGTCATGCTAATCACCCAGGGAATGAATTCGTAGATGGTTTGCTTAATCAATATATGGATGAAGAAATGTAATAAAAGAAGCGCCTGGATTTCCAGACGCTTCTTTTAGTCAAAACTTGCTATCGGTTGAGGCCGCTTTTTTAATGAAAACAGCCCGGAAATCCCCTTACTTTAGTGAGGGGATGGATAGGGCTTGCCATCTCTGACGGCATTGTAAATCTGATCATTGATATACTTTTCTACTACTTCTTTAGACATATTTCCTACACTGCCAAAATAATAACTTGGTGACCATAAATGACCGCCCCACATCTTGCTTTGTTTGATTTCGGGATGATTCTGGAAGAATAAAAAAGCGCTTCTTCCTTTGAGTGCTTTGACCACGCTTGAGCCTGATTTTGATGGCCTAAAGCTAATAAGCAAATGAATATGCTCAGACATTATTTCCATTTTTTCGATTTTGATTTGATTATCTGCGGCTACTTGTTTGAGCAGCCCTTGCATTTCTTGTGCCAGGTTTTGATTAGTAAAGATTGGATTGCGATATTTAGTACACCAAATTAAATGATAGTGTGCATTATAGACGTAGTGTTTTTCATAGCCTGCGTCTTTTATTTTGTCTCTCTTCTTATTCATAGTCTAATATCCTTTCGTCTATTATATATCTATTTACTGTTGATTATAAGATATACATAGGATATAATCAAATTACAATAATACAAGGAGGTGAAATACATGAAAAGAATGAGCAGTTTAGCCTATCATTTTGGCGTTAAGCTTCGCTTTTATCCTAGTTCTAAGCAAAAGAAAATCATTAAACTAAACTATGATGCGCAGCGCTTTGTCTACAACTCTTATGTAGGACGCAATCGGACTAGTTATCATGCTAAACGCTATTTAGCTGTTAAGCAAAGTAATGCAATGCCATTTGCTTTTTCTGCTCTTAATAGCTATGAAGTCCAACTGGCAGAAACAGTAGTCATCAATCATGAATTATTGGCTAAGCCTAAGAATATTCGTGATGCTTATAGCTTTTTACGTGTTAAAGAAATCGATAGTCTCGCTCTTGCCAATGCGATTCAAAACTATCACAAGGCTTGGAAAAATTATCGCAAGATGGGACACGGAATTCCGACTTTTCACAAAAAACGCAGCGACTGGTCATATCAGACCAACTGTCAATATCCTAAGCAGTCAGAAGCCTATCTTGATAACGGGACAGCTAGATTTATTGATGCTAAACATATTAAATTGCCTAAGCTGGGAATTGTCCGCATTGCTGGTTTTAGAAAACTGATTAAAGAGCGCTTGCTTAAGCAGATTCCAACTAGAATTGGCACAGTCACGATAAAAAAGACCGCTGATGACCAGTTCTACCTGTCTATGCAATTAGGCAGCGATACTGCTTTTGTTAAGCCTTATGCCAAAACCAGCAGTCAAATTGGGATTGACCTTAATCTGGATAATTTCTTAACGGAATCCAATGGATCAATGGTGGCCAATCCACGTTTCTATCGTAAAGCTAAAAAACAGCTTGCTCACGCTCAACGTGTGCTTTCTCGCAGACAAAGACGTGCTAAGCAAGAAGGACGAAATTTGGGGACGGCAAGGAATTATCAAAAACAGCGACTAGCAGTCGCTAAATTACACGACAAGATTCGCAGACAGCGTGAAGACTTCTTGCAAGCACTCTCAACTGCATTAATCAAAAACCACGATTTAGTAGTTGCCGAGGAACTAAGAAGCAAGAACCTGTTAAAGAATCATGCCTTGTCTCAGGCAATTTCTGATGTTGGCTGGCGTCGTTTTCTAAACATGCTGGCATATAAGGCAGATCTATATGGCAAAGAATTTATAACAATTGATCCTAAGTACACCACCCAAAGATGCCATCAATGTGGCAGTATTATGGGACAAAATAGCTATAAGAAATTAACCCTTAAGGATCGGGAATGGACTTGTCCAATCTGTCAGACGCACCATATTCGTGATTGGAATGCGGCAGTGAACATCTTAGAAAAAGGATTAGGCAATTGGCAAAATCCTAAAATAAAAAAAGCAGTCTAGAAAGGCTGCAGTCCGTTAGCAACTCACGGACTCAAAAGGCTTTGGTAATTGGGCGACCTCTACCGCAAGGCAAGTCAAGCCTGTATCTAAGCAAGATAGTGTTCTCGTTAGTGCAAGCTAACGAGCCACTAAGCCCCAGAATTAATTCTGGGGTAGTTGACGTTTCAAATTGTGAGAAGGGACAGCTCCTTCAAGACCAATATCTCCAAAATAAGTTGGACTTAAATAATTAATCACCTCATTAACTAGATCATGATCAAGAAGAACTTTTTCAAGAGTAGGACCGCCTTCGACATACACTGATTGAATTTCTTCAGTAGCTAAAATTTCGATTACTTCATTAATATCATCGCTGTCTAATTCAAAAACGCGAACATTAGAATTAAAATGTTGTTTTTTCAAATTGATGTTTTGAGTAAAAATCCAAGTTTCGCTCTTATTGTCATTTAGTAAGTTTAATCCAGAGTGGTTGAGAAGACGGCCACGGCGATCAATTACGATTCTAATCGGAGGATAATTAGAAGGAACATTGATCAAAAGACTTGGATTATCAATGATTGCAGTTGAGGATCCAATCATTACTGCTTGATAGTCAGCTCTTTCTTTATGAACACGGTCAGAAACTGCTTGGTTATTGATTTTATTTCTTTTACCCGCGGCGCAAATTTTATGATCTAGACTGTTAATTTGTTTAATAGTAATCCATGGACGACCATTTTCGTAGAAGTAATTATAGAATTTATTCAAATCTTTTGCCTCATCTTTTAAAACGCCTAAAGTTACTTCGATTCCATTTTGTTTAAATTTATCAAGATTCTTTTTTCCAGTAGAATTTGGATCTTTTTGAGCAATTACGACGCGTTTGATGCCTTTGTCGATGATAAGATTAGTGCAGGATGGCTTTTGATAATAATCATCACATGGCATTAAATTGGTGTAGAGGGTAGAGCCTTTCAGTTGATCATCATTCAATTTATCAAAAGCATTAATGATTGCATGACGACCGTCAAAACATTTATGGTAACTTTTGCTTAATATTTGATCATTTTTGACTACGACTGCACCAACTAAAGGATCTTTCCAAGCGTTATAGCGTCCCTTTTCTGCTTCTTCTAGTGCGACTTCCATGTATTTTTGATCAGTATCCATTCAAAATCCTTCTTTCCAATTCGATTGATAGATTTAGACTCACAATGTATGCTCATCATAAAACCGCTTTCATTGCTTGTCAAACTTTATATAGAAGCATTTCCTTTCTTTGGAAAAATGTTATTGATATTAGTTAATAAGTAAACAACTGCTAAGTCTTAAAAATAGTAATGGCTAGTGTTATTTTTGCTTCTATAGTTATTTTTATCACAAAAATATCTATACCAAAAAATATTTACGCTTATTACTTGTTATTGAAAGCAAAAGAAAAGTTTACTAGACCAATTTTGATAAAAAACATCTATAAAATAAAAAAGAAATCAAAAAAAGATCTAGTGTAGCTTGTACACACTAGATCTTTTTAAAAGTGTTATTTTGAAATAATTACTGTACCAAATAAATGACTAAAGAAGTTTACAACACTATCCCAAATTTGTTGGAACCAATTTCTGTTTTCAGGAGTGTTGAACTTATTAAAGATATTTTGAGCATTTTTTTCAATTTGTTTAGAAAGTTCAGCAGCTTGAGCTTTGAAATTTTTGTTCTTTAAAGCACCTGAATCGCGAACTTCAATTAAAATATTTACAATCTGATTTTTCTGGTTATTGTTAATAGTATTTCCCAGGTGATTAATTTTAATTTGGTTATTAACAATATCACGGATTTGGCTATCAGAAATATTGTTTCCAATTTTAGCCATATCACTTTTTGCACCAGCAACTGCATTGTTTAATTGTGCATCTGAGTAGCCATCTTTTGATTTGTTTTCTCTTGTGATGCCACTAAGGGTATTCATTTCGTCTTGAGCAGCATTAACTTGTTTTTGGTTTAAGGCATCCCCATTTTTGGCAAAGGCTGCATATACTCCCGCTAAAGCACCGGATCCATCGATTGGAATAGCACTGGTTACGTAAATATTGGCATCCGAAATTCCAGCAGTTAAGGCTGCGTTTTTGTATTGGTTGGCAGTAATAGTTGTAATATTGTTTTTGCCATCGTAATCCAAAATCTTCACATTTATTCCACTACCAGCGCTGGTTTTTTGAATCATTGCGCTGGACCAGACACCAGAATTGGTAGTAAAGTTGTCTCCTGACGGATTGAGGTATTTTACTAAATCACTTCCAGTAACTGTAATAGTTTGATAATTTGCTCCATTTAAAGGAGCAGTGAGAGTTTTTAAAGTACCACTTTTTTGTGATTCAGTTAAAGAACTTCCTAATGTAACTACAGGAGTTTCATCAGCATAGACCGTATTTTGGCTAATTGCAAAAATACCTGCTACAAAAGTAGCTAAAATAGTAAAAAATATCGGTTTTTTCATAATTTTTCTCCTTATTTACTTAATTATACATGTAGGAATAAGTAACACGTCAAGTTTAGAAAGGTAAAGATTTAGTTTAGAAAAAGATGCATTTCTTACTAAACCCGTAATAATAGGTTCCATGTTATAATAGTAGCAATATAAGGGGGAAAGCTATGAACGGGCAACCTGAATTAACCGTCATCATGCCGGTATATAACATGGAAAAATATATAGCTAAGGCATTAGATCAACTGGCTAAGCAAGAAGATCCTAATTTTAAATTGTTGATCGTTAATGATGGTTCTAAAGATAAAACAGTAGAAGTAGCAGAGCAATATCGTGATAAATTTCGCTATTTTAGAATTCTAAATAAGAAAAATGGTGGTTTATCTGACGCACGCAATGTTGGTATGGCAAATGTAGATACGCCATATTTTACTTTCCATGATGGAGATGATTGGGTAGAGCCAGGATATACCGCTTATTTTGTGCGCGCTTTTCATGATCATCCTAATGTAGCAATGGTAAGTTGTGGCTATTTTATCGATTCACCACATCGGCATAATAAGGTAGTGGGAAGTCCAAATGATGGTGTATTGTCAAAATTGAGAACTTATGGCAAGATGACCAACATCTTTAATTCACCAGTTAAGGGCTATACATGGAATAAAGGCTATAAGACTGCCGTTGTGCGTAAATATCATATGACTTTTGTAGAAGGATTGGCTTTTATGGAAGATCAAATATTTAACGTTCACTACATTGCTAATACTAATGGCTTTTATTATAATGCAGTGCCTCTTTATCATTACTGGCAGCGTGAGGATAGCATGGTTCACCACTTTAATCTAAAAATGGTGCCAGATAATGTAAAAGCCAATTGGTATGTTTGGAAGACAATTTTTGCTAGTTTAATTGAGCAAAGAAAAGAACACAAACAAGATCACACAAATCAAAATTTGATTAGTGAAGGGAACAATAATGAAAGAAAAGGTTAACGGCGTAGATCTTTATTATCATAAATTAGGTAAAGGAGCGCCATTATTGCTGCTTCATGGGCATCACTTGGATGGTGGAATGTTTGATAAAATTGTTTCGCCGCTATCCTTATATTACACGGTTTATGTACTAGATATGAGAGGACATGGTCTTAGTCAAGGAGATAGCGCAGAACATTATCAAACTGAAGTTGAAGATGTCTACACCTTTATCAAGCAACTTCACCTTGAGGGATGCTATTGTTTTGGTTTTGATGCGGGCGGATTAGTTGCCATGATGCTGGCCAGTCAACATTCTCAAATTTTTAAGAAGATGATTGTTGCAGGAGTCTTTGTCAATGGGGCAGGAATTCGCCCATATCACTATTTAACGGAAGGATTTCACCGTTTTCTTAGACTTGATCGCGATAGTCGAGTGGAGCTTACGGAAAGTTTCATGTCTGAAGATGCTATGAAGAAAATCGAGATTCCAACTTTGTGTGTAGTTGGTGAAAAAGACTGGGTTAAAGTTGAACATGTTCGTTGGTATAGTCAGATTATTCCAAATGGGCGTTTGATTTTAATGCCACGCCAAACCCACAATAGTTATGCTGTTAAAAGTTTGAAATTACTAGATTTGATTAAAGATTTTTGCAGATAATTAGTAATTGGTCTACCTTTTTGACAAACTTGCGCTAAAATACAGTTAAAGGTGTTTACAAAAAAGGAGAAAAATATGGTTAAAGTTGTTGTACTTGGTGCTCACGGACAAGTTGCACAGATTGCAGAAAGATTTATGTTTGCAGATAAGGATGTTAAGACTTCATTATTTTTGAGGGATGCAAAAAGAATGGCTGATAAAGCTAATGAAGCTACTATCTTTGAAGGTAGTGCGATAGATGCAGCTCAACTTGAAAAGGCAATGAAGGGTCAAGATATTGTTTATGCTAATTTGGGTGGTAAGGATGATATCGATCTTGAAGCCGAAGCTACCATTGAAGCAATGCACAATGCAAATGTAAAGCGTCTGATCTGGGTTTCAACTTTAGGCATTTATGACGAAGTTCCAGGCAAGTTTGGCGAATGGAACAGGGAAACCTTAGGTGATTACATCACTGAATATGCCAAGGCTGCGAAGCGAATTGAAGATTCTGGTCTTGATTACACGATTATTCGTCCAACTTGGATGACTGACAAGAATGAAGTCGATTATGAAAAGTCCAAGAAGGGTGAAGAAATCAAGGATACTGAAGTTTCAAGAAAGTCTGTTGCAGCTTACATTTATCATTTGATTAAAAATCCAAAAGAAGATGTAAGAGAATCAATTGGCCTTGGTAAACCTGGTACTGAAGGCGATAAGCCAAGTTGGTATTAATAAATCGAATAAGTAAAAGCCACTTCGAAATGAGATGGCTTTTTTGTAAGGAAAATGCTTCAACGTTGAGCAGAAAGAGTAAAATTTGGGTAAGAAAAGGGGATTAAACATGAAAACAACAAAATTAATGGTAATCGCAGGATTATCTGTGTCATTGATGGGATTAAGCAATCTAAGTTCTACCACTGCAAGTGCCGCTTCAGTTAAAACAATACAAAAAGCTCAAACTAAAGCTGTCTTGCAAAAAGTATCAACCCACTACAACTCTAAAGCTAAATCTCTCTACATTTCAGGATTCGCTACTCAAGGAAATAAAATTGTAGTAAAGTATGGTATCAAAAAGATCGCAACAACTAATATCAACGCCAAGCATGAATTTGATGCCAATGTGAAGTTTACTGGCTACAAGACAATTTCCTTATATGCGGTTAATAAAGCTAACAAGCGCGTTACGCCAATTGTTAAGTTAACTGCAAATCGTTATGCAACACCAAATCCTACTGTTGAAAAGTCTCATCGAACTTCCAAAGCTATTAATTATGACTTAACAACAACTAAGAATAAGGGTAGCTTGGTATTTTACTATCAAGGTAAAAAGTTTTATTCTCAAAAAGTTAAGTCAACTAAGACCCGAATTTCCTTTACTCAAGATCAATTGAAAGGTAAAAAGGGCAATTTTACTGTGAGATATTTCCAAACCGGTAAAAAGGCAAGTCCTGCTGTGAAAGCACCAATTGTAAAAGTAGGATCTGTGACACAGATATTTTATTAAATGTAATTTGCTAAAAGTCACTTCGTAAAGAGGCGGCTTTTTTGTATAATGGTAAAAATTATAAAAGAGGTGTAATGATGACAACATTAATCAACTTATTCATTGCAATTTTGGCAATCATATTTGGTTTCAAAAGGCGCGAGGAAAAATTTAGCTTCTTTAGCGCCGGAATAGTTTTTGTGATTTTTGCAAGTGTATTATTACTGTCATCAATTCCAGTGATGAATAATTTTGAAACATCTTCTTTGTTGATGTGGTTAGGGATGATCTTATTAATTCTTGGAATTGTCTTTTTAGTTATTAGTCGCATTACTAAGCAAAGCAAGCAGTTTAATCTTCAAGATATCGCAATTGCATTTTTAACCGCGGCTCTTTGTGTGTTAGTGTTGCTTCATGACCAGAATAATTCTTTAATTGCAATCGTAATCCCTGAATTTTCTTTGATTATTGGCTTGGGATTAATGATTAAATCAAAATTGAACTAAAAATATTTCCAAAATTCTCACTAGCGAGAATTTTGGATTTTTTCTTAGATTTGTTGTTTTTCAAGCAATTAGGCCACTTTTTAGTTATAATAGATCTGAATGTAATTTTTATTAAAAAGAGGTAGCTATGAAGAAGGAAGAACTCCATCAATTATTGCACCCAATGAAATTAATTGGGTTAGGCGGTAACCCTGCATTAAATGAAAAGATTGCGTCAATTTTAGATCAACCTTTAATTGAAACTGCTGTCCACCACTTTAGTGACGGGGAAATTCAAGTTAACATCGGTGAATCTGTCAGAGGGTGCGATGTATTCGTAATTCAATCAATTCAAGATCCAGTTAACGAAAACTTTATGGAACTTGAAATCGTGCTCGATGCACTTCATCGTGCTTCAGCACATAATGTTAATGTAGTAATTCCATATTTAGCATATTCACGTTCAGATACTAAGACTCGTTCTCGTGAACCAATTACTGCTAAGTTGATCGCTAACTTGCTTCAATTGACTGGCATGGATCGTTTAATTGCAGTTGACTTGCACGCTTCACAAATTCAAGGATTCTACAACGTTCCAGTTGATCACTTGCACGCAATGCCACTTCTTGCACAATACTTCTTAGACAATGGTATTGCTGTTAAGGAAGACGATGATGTAGTAGTAGTTTCACCAGATCACTCAGGTGCAAAGCTTGCTCGTAACTTTGGTCAATACTTCGATGCACCAATTGCTATTGTTGACCAACGTGGTGCTCGTTACGATACTGAAGTTCACGACATGATTGGGGACGTGAAGGGCAAGAAATGTATTATTGTTGACGATTTGATTGATACTGGTTCAAGAATTGCTGCATCAACTAAGTCAGTTTTAGCAGCTGGTGCTAAAAAGGTATACGTTGCAGCTACTCATGCTCTTTTATCAAAGGACGCTACTGAAGTACTTAACGAATTACCAATTGAGCAAATCGTAGTCACTGATACTATCAAGCACAGCCGTTACCCAGATCGAATGGTTCGTATTTCAGTTGATCAATTGCTTGCACGCGGTATTGATTATGTTTACAACGATCGTTCAATTCACCAAATTTTTGATGAACAAAATCGTTTAAAGTAAATAATTTCTAATAGAATAGATATTAAAAATAATCCCTAATTTTTGGGATTATTTTTTGATTTTGTGCTTTTTTCTATTCATATATGTATCTAAATTGATATAATGAAATAAATATAGACAGAGGAATGAGGATAGATTATGGCAAGAAGAAAGAATATGAAGAGACGAAGAATTATCTTAGGTAATACTTTTCGTCTTGTTAGAGAAAACGGGATGGATAAAGTTTCATTGCAAATGATTGCTGAGAAATCAGGCATTTCTAAATCATTGCTGCAATCATATTATCCACATAAAGCAAAGTTGACCAATGATATAGTACACAACTTATTTAATACCTTAGGTGAACAAGTAAATAACTACAATCCTCCAAAGGATGGTAAGGCACCTTATGCGCAAACTAAAGCATTTATTTATACAATTGCAGTGCTTGGGATGCACGATGAGGGCTTAGATCGAATCATTTCCGAAGCATTTACCAATAATTCAACTTTGGATAGTTGGGGTGCAATGCTTAATGAATGGATCAAGACTAATAAGTTATTTGAAGGGTTGGATCTTGATAATGATGAACTTGAGGCCGGAATTGCTTTTGTAACTACTGGAATTGGCCGTTTGTACCATGATAGAAAGAAGCATCATTTATCTGCAGAAGACCTTGCAAATTATGCAACTAGTGCACTTATGTATAGCTTTTTACATTGCTCAGAAGATGAAATTAAAGAGGCCTTAGAGGAAGGTCATGAGATTATTGAATCAGCTGATATGCAAGTAGTTCATCAAGCTATTGATTCAATGTTTGATGAAGGAAAAGACATTATCAGTTAAAGGGGAATTTTTTAATGGCGGATGGATCACGAGCTGATTTGCGCAGAGTAGGTTATGAGCAACTAAAGAGCTACAAACGTAATTTAATTTTTGTAGTCTTTTTGATAGCTATTCTAACTATGATTACGACAACATTTCTCAATCCAATTTTTATGAGACGACAAATTAGAATGAGCAATAATCGAGCAATTGTTGTACGCCAAATTAACAGTCATTTTGATACTTTGGCTGATCTTATCGGAGCAGAACATGAAGATAACGCAAATCTACTAACTATCCAACAAACACAACCTATTGCAGATCATATAATTGATTACTCTTTAGGCTTTCACTGGTTTAAAGTGAATAATACTAAATTAGCCAACCAAGTCCTGCATGATATTAATTTGAATATTGATAAAGGTTCTTCAAGTGAGGCGCAGCGAGTCCAAAGTAAACTTAAAAAGCAAGGGGATAATGCTGTTTATGCAGTTATTCAAGCTTTTGATTTAAATATTGTTACTTTAGGTGCAAATATCGCTATTATTTTACTTTTGGTAAATATCGTAATTGTTATAGTTACTATAATCACTTTATTTTCTTTACTGAGCGATCTGCATTCAAGAACTAACACTAAAATGGTGATTCATATTGCCACGGCTGCGGGGATGTGGGCTGGATTCTGGATGATTTTGATTTTTGGAATTTTAGCCATCATTCCTGTTCTCTTTAATATTGAAACTTTACCACTAGCTGGATTAGGATACTTAATGGAAATTAGTAGTAGTATCTTTTTAGAATATGTAATCGTTGGGGTAGTTATTTATGTCTTATGTGCTATTCCATGGCAAGCTACAGCCAATAATAGTTAATAAACTAGAGCTATTGTGCTCTAGTTTTTGCTTGCAAAAAATATAGAATCCTTATATACTTAATGGATCGTTTAATTATTTTTTAATCATAGTAATGGGTGAGGATTTTGAGAAAGGAAAAAGCGATTAAGATCATTATTTCTATGGTAATAATGATCTCTACTTTTTTTACATTGAATACTAAAAGTTATGCTGCTGATAAAGTGGCAGATAATTCTGTGTTGAAAAAAGTGGAAAAATCAAAGGAGTTAGTGGTTGGTACATCGGCAGATTATCCACCATTGGAATTTACAACTAGTGTTGATGGCAAGACAAAGTATGTTGGGGTAGATATTGAACTTGCCAAGGATATTGCTAAAGATTTGCATGCTAAGCTCGTAATTAAGAATATGAGCTTCGATTCTTTATTAGTTGCACTAGAAACTGGAAAAGTAGACATGGTTATTTCAGCCATGACTCCAAGTCCAGAAAGAAAGCAAAGTGTAGATTTTTCTAAGATTTACTACAAACCAAGTGGTGAATATTTCTTAATTAATAAGCGTGATCAAAATAAATACAGAAAGATCAAAGACTTTGCGGGTCAAACTGTTGGTGCTCAAACCGGTAGTATGCAATACCAACTTATCCAGAAGCAAATGAAGAAATCCAAAGTTAAGGGTTTAGGTAAGATTAATAACTTGGTTTTGGCACTTCAATCCGGTAAAATGTCCGGCGTTGTGATGGAAGAATTGACTGCTAAGGCATATGCACAAAACAATAAAAATTTAATCGCTGTAAGAAGTGATTTGAGAGAACAACAAGCCGGAAATGCCGTTGCAATTGCTAAGGGACAAACTGGTTTAGTTAAAGCAGTTAATAAAACTATTGATCGTGTGCAAAAAGAAGGCTTGATTGAAAAAGAATATCTTCCTCAAGCAGCTAAGTATATGCAAACCGCACGAAAAACTAATACGATGATGAAATACGCACCTTACTTTGTTAAAGGCGTGGGTTACACTATTGTTATTACTATCTTTTCCGTTTTGATTGGGGTAATCTTAGGTACTTTATTAGCTTTAATGAGATTGTCTAAGAATAAAGTAGCTCATGGAATTGCAGTTGCTTATATCGAATTTATTCGAGGGACCCCGCAAATGGTACAAATTTTGTTTGTGTACTTTGGAGTAGGTGCCTTAATTTCAAACTTGTCAGCTGTTGTTGCAGGTATTATTGCGATTGGACTTAACTCAGGAGCCTATGTTGCAGAAGACATTCGGTCAGGAATTAGTTCAATTGCCAAAGGTCAAACTGAAGCAGCTAGATCTTTAGGATTAAGCCAAAATAAAACATATCGCTATGTAATTATTCCACAGGCACTTAAGAATATTTGGCCTGCTCTAGGCAACGAATTTATTACTTTGTTAAAAGATAGTTCGTTAGTTTCTGTAATTGGGGTAACTGAATTAATGTATCAAACTGAATTGATTCAAACTTCTACTTATCGTGGAGTATTGCCATTATTTATTGCGATGATTATTTACTTCATTATGACGTTCACATTATCTAGAATTTTGAATTACTTCGAGAAACGGATGAAACACAATGACTAAAATGATTGAAATCGAACATCTTAAGAAAAATTTTGGTAAGAACGAAGTCTTAAAGGATATTTCGGCAACAGTTAATAAAGGTCAAGTGATTTGTATTATTGGGCCTTCAGGTTCAGGTAAAAGTACTTTCTTACGTTGTTTAAATGTGCTAGAAACTCCAACTGCTGGAAAGATTATTTTTGATGGAACTGACTTGGCTAAGTTGAATGACGGAAAAGAACTCGATGAATTGCGTGAAAAAATGGGAATGGTATTTCAAAACTTTAACTTATTTCCTAATATGAACGTGATTGAAAATATCAAGTTGGCTCCAATGAAGGTTAAGGGAATGAGCGATGCGGATGCTGAAAAGTTAGGCTTAGAACTTTTAGATAAGGTTGGCTTGAAAGATCGTGCTCAGCAGTATCCAACTAGCCTTTCGGGTGGCCAGCAGCAACGTGTTGCAATTGCTAGAGCTTTAGCAATGGAACCAGAAATGATGCTTTTTGATGAGCCAACAAGTGCACTAGATCCAGAAATGGTTGGTGAGGTTCTTAAGACAATGCAGGATTTGGCTAATTCGGGGATGACGATGGTAGTTGTTACTCATGAAATGGGTTTTGCACGTGAAGTAGCTGATAAAATTTGGTTTATGGCGGATGGCTATTTACAAGAAAAAGGTACTCCTGCAGAAGTATTTGAACATCCTACAAGTGAGCGTGCTAAAGATTTCTTATCAAAAGTATTGTAAAGAAAAACGAAGGATTTTATTAATCCTTCGTTTTTTTATATTCAGTCAATTAATTTTGTAAAAATTGTTTGCTGAGAAAAGCTTGCCTCGCGAAAAAGTTCCGGTGCCATTGGCCCTTTTTCAGTGTGTCAAAGTAGTTTGGAGTTTGTGTATTTGACTTGCTTTTGGGAGACAAAGTTGTAGCCCAATACTTTTCGCCTTGGACTAAAAGTGGAGATTTCAAATTAGTATCATGTTGTTGCGATGATACATATTGATATGTCCGTGGCTTTGGTGTAGCAACGGCTGCCGTTGTGGTAGTCAGTGCATTGGTATTGGTATCTTGCTTGAAGAGTTTGAAAGTGTATGTATAAGTATCCCCGATTTTGACTTCATATTCATGACCCGCCACAATAGGAGTTTTGCCTGGGGAATAAGTTATTACGCTCTTGAAATTACCATATCCTGATTTACTGTAATTCTTAACGTTAGTAGCTGTGTAAGTTTGATCTAAATCCTTATCAGTGATAGTGATCTTAGGATCATTCTTAATCCCTTTGTCGGATAAATAAAGGGACCAAGCAATGTTCTTACCTTTGGTTAATTCAATTGGAAATACTCCAGTACTTGGGTAAGCTACAACAGGTTGACTGGATTCGCGGAAAAGATCATCAACATTGAGAACTTTTTGAACGGAGTAACGATAACCGTTTGTACCGTAGGCAGCTCCAACTCCAGTTGAAGAAAGACGCGTAGATAAAATCCATGCCCGGTGACCTGTGTCAGATCCTGAAAGATTGTAGTGATCTGTAAGTAAATCTGTAATCACATCCCCAGCAGATTGGTTACTTACGTTAAAGTTTAAATTAGAAGTCTCAGAAGTATCTTGAGCGACCTTCCACATTGACTTACTTACATAAGCTGGACGAGTTTCAGTTGGCAATCCATGTTGATTAACAAACGGATTTGCATTAATAGCTGCCATAACAGCGGCCGTTTTTTGGGCATTTTTTTGTGCTGTTTTATTTTCACTAACTGGAGGCAGTCCAAACAAGCTACGATAGTAGTTAATATATTGAAGTTGACTATCCGCATATTTATCTGTGATTTGACCAGCGTTAAACTTTCGGCTTAAATGCGGGGTTTTTGAATAAAGGGTAGAACTATCATAGTTAGTTTTATTTAAATCGGCGTATTCTTGTTGAAAGTGGTGAACTTGTTTTATTTCAGTTGTGCTGAATGTTGCAGCTTGGGCAGTTGTACTAGCTGAAAGTGCTGGCGTGGTTATCAATAAGCAAGCTGCAAGCAATGAAAACTTATGTAGAAGCATAATCATTCATCCTTTCTTTTTTCTATTCAAATTAATTATAACCCATCGTGAAAGGGCTTTAGTAAAAAATGTTCCTACTTTTTCATCATTTCTGGTCATTATTGCGTATAATTAAGAAATGGTAACTATTATTAAGAGGTAGAAAACAAAATGACTAAAAAAACACAAGTCGGACTAATTTTCGGTGGAAACTCATCAGAATATGAAGTATCTATCGTTTCAGGTCACAACATTTATAAAGCAATTGACAAAGATAAATTTGATGTACATCCAATCTGGATTACTAATGATGGATATTTTGCTAACGAGGAAGAATCTTTTAAAGTTTTAGAAGATCCAACTTATCAAGTAAAGAATCCATATAAAGTAAACAACATTTCCAACTTGGTTGAACTTGCTAATTTACCAGAAATTGACATCTTTTTCCCAATTGTTCACGGAAACTTAGGTGAAGACGGAAGTTTACAAGGTTTATTTAGAATTTTAAACAAGCCATTTGTTGGTGATGATGTCTTGGCAGCTGCTGTAACTATGGACAAGGAATTCACTAAGATTTTGTCTCAACGTGTTGGAGTTCCAGTGGCTAATTGGATTGCCGTAAAACGATTTGAATTTGACGATAAGTCAAATGACAAGCTTAACTATGATAAGGTAGCCGAAAAATTGGGTACTGACTTATTTGTTAAGCCTTCAAACCAAGGTTCTTCAGTTGGAGTTAGTCATGTAACTAATGCAGCTGAATATGAAGCTGCTCTTGAAGAAGCCTTTAAATATGATGACAAAGTCTTAGTTGAAGAAACTGTTCCTGGTACTGAAGTTGAAACTGCAGTTTTAGGAAATGATAATCCAATTGTAGCAGGCGTTGGACAAATTACCAATGCAAAAGGCTCATTTTATACTTATGAAAATAAATATGAGGATGATTCAACTTCTAAGCTTCAAATTCCTGCAGACTTGCCTGATGATATTGTAGAAACTGTTCGTTCAAATGCTTTAAAGGTTTACCAAGCAACTGAATGTTCAGGCTTGGCAAGAATTGATTCCATGCTTACTCCAGATGGTAAGGTGGTATTGACTGAGGTTAATGCTTTGCCAGGATTTACTAATATTAGTATGTATCCAAAGCTTTTTGAAGAAGCAGGTATCCCTTACACAGAATTAATTACTCGCTTAATAGAAGCAGGTCAAGAAAGATTTGACCATAAGAAGAATTTGCTTCACAAGCATGATTAAATTCTAAAAAAGTGTTAGGGGTATGATGACATGACAAGTAACAAACATGATTTTGAGGAACTTGCAACACCTTCTGTTGCTGCAAAAGAACTAGGAATTAGTGTTGCTACGCTGAGAAAGTATTCATTAATTGTAGAAAAAGTTACGGGCAATAGTGATTATTATGAGAGAACTAAGCAAAAAGCACGTTTATATCGTAAGCAAGATATTAGTGATTTAGACGCTTTTCAACAACTTTCAAAAAAGAGCAATTTAACTCTTCAAGAAGCTGCCAGACAAATTTATGCGGTTAGTGATAAAAAAACTGAAGACAAAAAGCGCGCAGAAAAAGAGAAAAGTCAGGCAATTGCTACGGATCTGATGGATACCCAAGAAGTTGTAAAATTGCTTAATACTTTACAACAAACAATTGCTAATCAAAATCAAGCGATTGATACTTTACAAAAGCAATTAACTAGAGTGGAAAAGCAAAATCAAGAGCTATTAGAAAAGCAAAAGGAACTTGCAGCACCAGCAGATCCACAAGAAAAGCCGGCCTTGGCGGCACCAGAAGAAAAAAATGTAGAAATTCCACAAACTCGTGAAGAAGAACGCGAGATTGAAAGTGAAAATGAAGACGAAGATGAAGATCAAGTTCACGATGAAATTATCACTAAAGCTAAAGAGAATGCTAAAAAGCGTGCTACAGCAAATGTGCATCGTACCCTTGAAGATATGCAAATACCAATGAAAAGAAAAAAGCATTGGTGGCAAAGGTTTCTAAATTCTTAAGATTTTGAAGACGACTGTAAAAAAGGTCGTCTTTTGTTTTTAATAGGAATAGGAATTTAGTAAGGGAGAACCAAAAAAATGAAAAAAAAGAAATGGCGCTATTTAATTGCGCTAGGGGTTTTAGTGATCGGGTTGGTCTTGACGGTATGTACCTATTTTGCAACCGATATTTATGCTAAGGATGACGTGGCGCTGATTACAGACACTCATATTCATGATCGTTTGGTCGAAACTAATAAAGATGTTTATAACAATATCGATCAAACTCGGGAACAAACTCTGCATTTGAAGATTTTATCCGGGGAAAATAAGGGTAAAACATATACCGTTAAAAATGTCTATTATCCATCTCAGCTTGTTACCCAAAAGTATCGTGCCAAGCAGAGAATTTTTGTTCATTTTAGAAAAGGTGACTTAGCTTTAGTTAATCCCAAAAGAGATTGGGTTTTGGCACTTTTAGTAACAATTACAGTTGCCTTGATGATTTTAATGGCCGGTAAGCATACTATAGTTCTACTTATTTCAATGGCGATCAGCTGGGTAATATTCTATGGCGTCATTTTACTTGATGTAAAAATGAATGGGACTCAAATCATTCTGTTGTTTGGCTTAGCTGATGTGGTTTTTTCATTTATAAGTTTGGCGATTGTTCAAGGTATAAATAAAAAGATGATGGCAACTTGGTTAGCAACTTTACTAGGGGTATTTATTTCATTTGCACTTTGCTATTTAATTATGAAATTAACTGGTGAATCGGAAATGAAATATGAAACTGGTGATTATGCTACGCAGGATCCGCGCGGGCTGTTCTTAGCGCAAACTCTTTTGGGCATTTTGGGAGCTGTAATGGATGAAGCAACTGACATTGTTTCTAGTCTTTATGAATTAGTTCAAACCAAGAAGGATATTACTCCAAAGCAGTTAATCACTAGTGGCCGCACAATGGGTCAAGAAATCATGGGACCGTTGATTAATGTTTTAGTCTTAATTTTTATTGCGGAAGAATTGCCAATGACAATCATTTACTTGCGAGACAATAATACTATTGGCTCAGCATTTGGTTTTACTTTATCCTTAGGAGCTACTCAAAGCGTAATTTCAGCGATTGGGATTGTGTTAACGGTTATTTTTGCAACGGGATGTAGTTTGTTGTTCTTAAAAGATAAAAAACGAGGCGAATTAGAATGAGCACATTAACGACTTTAATTATTGTATTAGCGATCTTGATGGCAATTGTGGGGGGAGAAACTGGTATTAGAAGTTTCTTTAGTGTGTTAATTAATACTATTTTATTAATTCTAGTGGCGATGCTTATTTCTTGGGGAATAAATATCCCGATTTTGATTTTAATCTTTATTCCGCTTAAATTGGTGACAATCATATATTTAGGGACGCATGACTATACCGTAGCCAAAAACTCTTTTTATTCCTCATTTTTAGTATGTTTGATTGTAAGTGTGATCATCTTGGCCTTTCAATGGATGGCACAAGCAGCCGGTCTTGGACCAGAAGCAGGGGAAGTTTTAGTCGGACTTTCTCAGATGCCTGGGTTAAGCTATCCGCTGATTGCAGTAGCAGTGGCTATTTTTTCAGCACTTGGAGCAATTGCAGAAGCAGCAGTTGCGATGAGTTCAGGCTTACTTGAAATTAAGAAACATAATCCTGAAATTAGTCGTAAAAACTTAATGGTCAGTGGGAATGCAATTGGTAATGATGTGTTAGGAACATCCATGAATACAATTTTATTTGGGATGTTTGGTAGTTTTTTGTCATTATTTTTGTGGTATTTTCGGTTACACTATTCATTAGGAGAAGTTTTAAATGAAAAGCTATTTGTTAATGAGGCATTGATTATTCTTTACTCCTTAATTGGTGTCATTTTGACGGTCCCACTCTCTACCTTTTTCTTAAGTAGAGGGATGAGTGACCATAATGAGGTGAAAAATGAAAGTCGAAAATCTAACACTAACTAACTTTAATAATCGCAAATTCAATATTCATACTTATACTTTGGAAAATAATCCAAATTTAGCAGAAAAAAAGCGACCTTTGATGATCGTGATCCCAGGGGGGAGTTTTGATCATTTATCACAAAGAGAAGGTGAGCCAGTGGCATTGAGTTATAATGCTTATGGCTTCAATAGTGTAATTATGGATTATAACTTAATCCAAGAAGGCCCAATTTATCCTGATGCTGCTTTGGATGTTTTGACAACAGTTAAATATTATCGTGATCATGCGCAAGACTATAATATTGATCCTGAAAAAATTGTAACGATTGGTTTTTCGGCTGGCGGACATGTGGCAGGAAGTGCCAATTATATGGCTAATAGTAAAGAATATAGTGAAAAATATGGATATCACGTTAAAGAAGTTTTACCTAATAAAACTATTCTGGGTTATCCATTGGTAAATATTGAACATATTGGCTTTCCTTTGCCTCAAGGTGCGGAGCAATATTTACCGAATGATCCTAAATTGCGTGATACAGCTTTAGGTGTAACACGTGAAACACCGGCAACTTTTGTTTTCCAAGCATGGGATGATCCAATTGTTCTTATTTCAAATTCAATTGAATATATAAAATCTTTAAATGATCACGATGTGAGATGTGAAGCTCATATTTTTGAAAAAGGAAAACATGGTTTTTCATTAGGCCGTTATTCCACGATGGAAGAAGGGCAAAGTTGGCAAGACAATCCTCATGCTGCAAAATGGTTTAATTTAAGTATTGAGTGGTTGACAGAAGAATTGAGATAAAAAAAACGATCCAAATGGATCGTTTTTTGTTAATCATTGATTGAATTTTTGTTTCTGAAAAAGAGAACTTCTTTTCCGGCTACCTTGTCCCCAGAAGATTTGTAAACTGTTAAGCGAATGGCTTTGGCAGTTACGTCTCTTAAGCCAACAACCTTATTTTTACTATCTGCCTTCCAAGTTAAACGTTCTCCATAAGAGGTAAAGTTTTCACCATCGATAGAAATTTCAACCCCAACTTCAATTGGATCGGATTTGTGATCAATATTGCGTGGGACATAAGTCATTCGACTTAATTTTTCTGGCTGACCAAAAGTAAAGGTTAAGGTAAGTGGATGATCTTCACTAACGCTTTCAGTAGTTTCCCATTCACTAGCAAGTTTAAGATCAGTTAAGTAGTTCAGAGGATGGTGGGCATCACTTTCTAAGTTACTATTTACTTGAACGTTTTTAATTGCGTAATCAAGCGCAGAACGTTTAGTAATTGCACCAAATGGGTCTGACCATTCAGAGACTTTATTTCCTGAAACATAACGAAGACGCATGATGTAGCGAGTATGTGGTTCTAGTTCATGGAAAGTAAATGAGTCTCCATCAATTCCATCATATAAAATGCCGTTAACTTCAATTTGAACTTTATCAGTCAGCTGAGGCCATGAAACAGTTAAAGAATGAGCGGTAATCTTTTCAGGATCAATGATTGGTTGCTTAGGTGAACGTAAAAGTGAATCTGTAATTGCGTGCACTAAAGTTTCATTGCCGTAATTAAAGTTTTGAATTTCAATTTCAATTTTTGAATCAGTTACATCCCGGTTTGCAAGCTTAATTTGTAAAGCAGTTTGCTTATGCTTAGGATCTTGATACTGATCAAATTGAGGGGTCCAACTAAAGTTAGTGTTGTAGAAATAACCTTCTTTAGCATGTCCAAAAGTATCAACTGTGCCGTATTCTTGCATGTTGATTTCTTGATCATTAATTCTAACCGTTACGCGATCAGGATAAGTGTCACACATAATGTTCAAGTTAGTAGTATTATTGGTTTCCATGCCAGTATAACTGCCTTGAACTGGATCGATGGTGACTTTTAACTTACTTGATTCAAGATTTGAAGTAAGGTGAGTTTCAGTATGATTGTGGCTAAAATCATTAAAACCATTGTCATCATAAAATGTGATCTCGCTCTTACCTTGAGGATAAAGTAAATAGTTGCGATTACCAAGTTCGAAAATAGAACCACCCCGTACGAATACTGGTAAATGCCAGATAGGGTAGGATAATTTGTTAAAGACGCGGCCCCCGAGGTATTTCTTTCCTGTAAAAAGATCTACCCACATAGTTCTATGATTTGGTAAATAAAGATTGTCCTTGCGACTGTTGCCATTACCATCTTCACGACCATTAGTAATTGGAGCAATTAACAAATTTGGCCCTAGCATGAATTCATGACCTACTTGAGGAGTGTAGTTAACTTGTTCATGTGGAAATTCAATAAACAAAGCTCGCATAATTGGTTCCCCTAATTGTGCTTGGTAAGTTAAAGTGTAGAGATAATGCTTTAACTGTTCTCTTAAGTTGAGATAAGCTCGATTGATGCGGGTCATTTTGGCGTTATAAGCAAATGGAGTTTTGCTGAATTTTCCTTGATTATCGATACTAAATAAAAGTGGGGTAAAAGATTTCCATTCAAAATCACGAATTGAAATTTGGGCATTTCCACCACCAGCGGTACCATCCACCGCACTTCCTAAGATGGGTTCTCCAGAAAGATTTGAACCTAAAAAGCCGGCTACTTGAGTTGCAATGTTTTCCCAATTACCCCCAATATCGCCAAAGGCCAAAGCGGAATTTTTTTGACTCCCAGCAATGCCAGTATTTGAGAGAATAAATGGACGCTTTTTCTTCAAGTTCTCTCTTAAAATCTGCTTATCCTTGTTTAATAATTGGGCATCACTAGTATTTGTAGCAACAAATGAGGAGTTATTAGGAATGTTGTCACTTTCAGTTGTCCAAATGCCAGGATCGACCTTTTGAGAATTTGCATAATTGTTAAAACTAGAAAGAGCTTGTGGATCAACCTTTTCTACACCGTAATTTGGAATAAACCACCCAAGGTCGAAGCGTTCTTTTTTAAAACGATCAAGCATTGCGCGAGCCGAAAATTGATATTGATCTTCGCCATTGAGGGATGCTTTACCCCTGGCATTTTCAGGATTGTCAGTAGTAACATAATAAGTTTCATCTTCGTACATTTCGGCGTTACGTTGCTTAGCTTCGCTTGGTTGCCAAAGGGTAGACAAAAAGTTACCAGCATATCCTAACTTAAAGGCATACTTAGGTGGCATTAGCGGTCTACCTGTTAAAATGTAGTACTTGTTAAGGATATCGCTTGGAGAATTTCCAATAATATAGAAATTATCAAAAACTCGAGTGTTATGGCTTAAAATTGTCACATCATTTTGTTTACTACCAAAATCGTAATGACCAAGAGTAGTTGTGTTTCTTAATTCACCAAATCCAGCATTAGACCAGAAGAAAGGAACTTGAGTTAAAACTCCGCCTTTTCCTTTAATCTGATCGCGCTTAATTTCGATTTCTTTACCTTTATGGCTGAAATAACCATTTTGCAATCCACCACCAAAGTAGAACTCATTCTTATTTTGATGAAGAATTTCTACAGAATCTGTATTACCGATTTCAAGTGGACTGGCTTGTACTAAACGAGTATGGTGGAGAGT
This sequence comes from Lactobacillus intestinalis, assembly GCF_024397795.1. Taxonomy (NCBI): domain Bacteria; kingdom Bacillati; phylum Bacillota; class Bacilli; order Lactobacillales; family Lactobacillaceae; genus Lactobacillus; species Lactobacillus intestinalis. The sequence goes on from NZ_CP072983.1 coordinate 131,753, forward strand.
TTCATCAAAAACACTCATAATCGCTGGCTTTTGCTGGAAAATTAGTTGATAGTTACCAGTTTGAATAATTAAAGAGTCGCTTGTAGCACGAGGGCTAGATTTTTCAAAAAGATGGTTGTCAAATTTAGAAAGATCAACAAATGAAGTATGCGATTCGTCAAAATTATTGTCCGGATCAAGGAAATAACGAAAAATCCCGTCACTCAGAATATAAAGACGCGCAACTTCTCCGGTCGCATAATGTAATTCATAATAATGATCACGTTTATTTGCACCGATCAGTTGACCTAATTGATGTCTATTCATTTGCGTATCTTGTGTCATATTTCTTTCTTCCTATAAAAACTTTGCTAGTCCCATTATAACCAAAAAATGAAGATTTTTTTGATCAAATATCTTAAAACTGGTAAGTACCAATGGGATAAGCTAAAATGAAGATGGAAGATCAGATTAATAATACATAGAAAGAAGCAAAAATATGACATACTATATTCATGCTGATAAGTTCTTTTTAGAAAATCGCACTGAAAATGGCGGTTATTTAGAAATTCAAGATAATGGTAAGTTTGGTTTTTACTATCCAGAAAATAAAAAGCCAGATGGAAAAATTGTTGATTATAGTGGAAAATGGGTTGCTCCCGGATATGTTGACACACACATTCATGGCTCTTTAAAAGAAGACGTGATGAAGAGCGGTTGGGAAGGAATTGATAAGATTTCTAACGGCTTATTAAGTGCGGGAGTAACTTCATGGATGCCTACTACTATTACTGCTTCAAGCAAGACCTTGACCAAGATTTGTGAAATGTTTGCAAATTATCGTGGTCAAGAAAGCGGTGCCAAAATTCAAGGACTTCATTTTGAAGGACCCTTCTTTACTGAAGAACATGCCGGTGCAGAAAATCCTAAATACATGACAGATCCAAGTATTGAAGAGTTCAATAAATGGCTTACTGCTTCTGAGGGGATGCTTAAAAAGATTTCGATGGCTCCTGAAAGAAAAGGCGCTAAGGAATTTATTCGTGAAGCCGTTAAAGAAGGCATTGTGGTTGCTTTAGGCCACTCAAGTGCAACTTTTGAACAAGCTGTTGAAGGTATTGAAGCTGGAGCAAGTATTTTTACTCATACATTTAATGGAATGCCAGATCCAAGCCACCATTCAGCTTCAATTTCTAATGCTGCGATGGCTTTAAATAATGTAACTGATGAATTAATCTGTGATGGTCATCATGTTCAAGTGCCAATGGTACGCGCTTTAATTAAGGCAGTTGGTCCAGAACATATTGCGTTAATTACAGACTGTATGGAAGCTGGGATGATGCCTGATGGGGATTACATGTTAGGTGAATTGCCAGTTTATGTAAAAGATGGGATGGCTCGTTTGAAGGATGGCGATAATTTAGCCGGTAGTATTTTACAATTGAAAGATGGAGTTAAGAATATCGTTGACTGGAACATTGTAACTCCAGAAGAGGCTGTAATGATGGCTAGTTATGTTCCTGCTAAGAGCAGTCACATTTTGGCTAACTGTGGTTCAATTATGCCAGATAAAGATGCGGACTTCTTGATTTTGAATCCAGATATGACCTTGTCAGAAACTTACTTAGATGGTGTTTCAAGATACAAAGCTTAATCCAGAAAAAGCAAAATAAAAGTCTTATCTGCTGAAAACAGATAGGACTTTTTTAGTGCAACATTTTATTGAAAGCGCTTTACTTTTTGAAGAAAATTAGGTATATTATAAGTGTAAAGAATGAAAGAAATACATAAAGAAAAGGTGATTCCGATGGGCTGAGAAGTATAGTTAGAAGAGATTGTGAAAGGCTTCGTGATACCAATGGGCTAACTAAAGCAATGCAGTCAAAGAAGTGACAATTTATATAAGAGCCTCGTATAAATGAGGGTGAAATAATTAATAACAGTTAACTCACTTCGCTAACAATTATTAAAAATATAAATAGAAAGATCAACTTTCATGATAAATAATAGAATACAAAAATGACCTCTTACTAAAGCACAATAGTAAGAGGTCAATTTTTTCTAATTAATAAACTGCACCGTCATAGAAGCCAAAACGAGGATTGTTGAAGTCATAATCCTTTAAGTCGCTCATCTTAATCGCATTGTCACAAACGCCCCAGCTCATTAAGTTGATTGGCTTGCCATAATATTCGTCTGGAATAACAAGTAAAATGAATTTACCGCGGCTTAATGCATATCCTAGTTCCATTCCGAGACCAACATCTTCTTCATCAGGTAAATAAACGCCCAACATAATGTCGCTAGTTTTAATACCTACTAAATCATTGTGATAAGTTGCAGAAGCCCATTCAATATCATGAAGGTATTCCGGATGTTCATCAACGCGGATACCCTTGTATTGGTTTTGAAGAGGAACATAACTGTTTTCAAGATCAACAGTAGGATTTTCCTTTAAAGCTTCCATAGCTTCTTTATAAGCTTTGTTTTGCTTTTCGTTGAACCAACCTGCGCCAAAGTAAACAGTTTTCGTTTTTGCCATTTGTATCTCCTTAAATAAAAGTAAAATTACGTATTAATTAAACTTTATCATGTTTTTAGTTGAAAAAAACGTCTTGATCTTTTACCGTTGAAATAGTAAAGACAAAAAAGGGGAAAGTAAATGACGAATTCAAAAATTTTTGCGCGGGACACAATTTTTATTAGCAATCAAGATACGCAAGACTTAGTTTTAAAAGATACTTATGATGAACTTCTAAAAAATGGATATGTTAAAGGAAATTTCTTGGGACATATTATTGAGCGTGAGCATAACTTTCCCACTGGATTAAGCACCAAGACTTTAGGTAAAAACTTGCCTAATATTGCAATTCCTCACACTGAAGGCGAATTTGTCAACAAGCGTTTAATTGTGCCAGTAAGCTTGAAAAATCCAGTAGTTTTTAATAATATGATCAAACCTCAAGAAAAACTAGAGGTAAAGTTTTTATTTATGCTTTTGGATACTCATCCAGATGGTCAAGCTGAACTATTAAGTCAAGTGATGGATTTTTTAGCAAAAACTCCAGAAAAAGAGTTACAAAATTTGTTTAGCTTTAAAGATCCTGATACAATTTACGAATTTTTACTTCAAAAATTCTAAAAGAAAAGTTGCCCCGGAGGACAACTCTTATTATTTTTCCAAATAAATTCGGCGCAGATCCATGATATCGCTACTTGAAAGATGCATCACATCGCGCAAGTAATTGTTAATACTACCGTAATCGTCATTGATGATTTTAATAGCGTGATCAAGATATTCAGGATGAACACTTTGAATATCGCGAATAGATTGTAGAATATTATCATTCTTACCTTTAGATTTTTCTCGAGCAATTAAACCATCGATAAAGTCTTTAGTAGTGATATTGGTAAGTAAGTAATCTTTCTTAATATCTCTAAGTGGTACACCAAGAGCTGTTAAAGCTAAAAGAGCTCCAAAACCAGTTCTATCTTTTCCAGCAGTACAGTGGAAAATAAGTGCGTCACCATCTTTATCATTAGCCAAAAGTGCATCAAAGAATTTACGGTAAGCTTTTTTAGCAGAGTCACTTTCGATCATGTCTTCATAAGCGTAAAGCATATGATTAAAACCGAAGTTCGCGTCATCTTTTGATTGAGTTTCAAGATCATTGATGCTCTTTGATGAATTGGTTAAGTCTTCACTAAAAACAGGATCAAATTCATACTTTGCGCCTTCTGGAACTCGATCAGGTTGCTTATCAACTTCAGCTTGACTTCTAAAGTCAACTACGTATTTAACTCCGTAATCTTTTAAAAAATCTAAGTCAAATGGAGAAAGATCGGCTAAATTTCCAGTTCTTAAAAGTTTGTGGTTTTTGATCTTTTTACCAGACATAGTTTGATAGCCGCCTAATTCACGGAAATTGCGGCCACTAGTAACACCAATTAATTGATTAGTTAATTTTTCGGACATAAAAAAATCCCCCTTCCAAAGTAAAAACATTGTCCTTAATTCTAACAGCAAATATTGAAAGAAACAATTATCTAAAAGTAACAGCTTTCAAAATTATGCTAAAATAAAGTAAATGGAAGCTTATCTAGGAGATGAAGAGTATGGCAGAAAAGAAAGAAAGTATCTTAGTACCTGTTGATGGTTCTGAATCAGCTGAAAGAGCCTTTGATAAAGCAGTTAAAATTGCGATTGCTGATAATGCTCACGTTGATGTGTTAAATGTCATTGATACTCGTCAATTTATGGGTGAAATGCAAGACACATTAATTTCTGGCGACACTATCTATCAAATGACTCAAGATGCAGAAGAATACTTGAAGAGTTTGAAGAAGTGGGCTCACGATAATTTCAACTTTGATGATATTGATTACCACATTTGTTATGGTAGTCCTAAACGTATTATTTCATATGACTTTATCAAAGACCACCATGACGACTTAATTGTGATGGGTGCAACTGGTTTGAACGCTGTTGAAAGAATGTTGATGGGTTCAGTTACTGAATATGTAAACCAACATGCATTGGCAGATGTATTAATTGTTAGAACAGATATTGACAATAATCCAATTAAGCCAACTATGAGAAAAAATTAGTTTTTTTAGTCTGAGCGTGCTCAGACTTTTTTGATTGGAAATTTTTTTAAAATAGTACTTGCTAAAATCCGAATGTTTCTGTTATCATCATTACAAATGAACGTTGATAAAAGAAAAAGGGGGAATTAGTTGTGCACATCAAAAGAAATACAATTGGAGTGAATTGCATTTCTGTGGGCACAGTGGTCCCTTTTTTTGAAGACGGCATTTTTGTTCGTTTTTTAATAGAAAGTTGAAGATAGGCTTGATATGACACTATTTGTGTCATGTTGAGTCTTTTTTGTTGCCATTTTTCTGTCGTAGGGGGATAGAATGAGAAAACTAAAAAAGGTACTGTTTACCATAATTCCTATTGTTTTGGCGGTTGTCCTTTCAGCTTGCTCTAATAAACAAAAGAGCGAAAAAAAGGATTTTACTCCCAAAACTTTAACTGTGGCTTTTGTTCCAAGTCAGGCAGCGAATAAGCTCGAAGCTAGAGCTAAGCCAATGGAAAAAATGCTATCTAAGAAGCTAGGAATTCCGGTTCATGTGACAATGTCAATTGACTATACGACTGTGGTAGAAGCCATGAAATCTAGAAAAGTTGATGTTGGTTTCTTGCCACCAGATGGATATGTTTTAGCTCATAAGCAAGGAGCTGCCGATGTCCTTTTGCAAGCTTTAAGATTTGGCGTTAAGCAACCAGGTGGGGAAGCTACTAAGAATTTGGTTAATTCATATCGTGCAGAAATTGTAGTACGTAAAAATTCTAAGATTAAGAGCTGGAAAGACTTGAAGGGTAAAAAGATTGCGGTTCAAACGCCAACTTCTTCAGCTGGTTATGTTTATCCAGTGGCTGAATTGCAAGAAAAGGGCTTGAATGTTTTAAAAGATTGTAAATTAGTAACTGTTACGGGTCACGATCAAGCTGTTTTGGATGTCTTAAATGGGGATACTGATGCGGCATTTGTATTTGAAGATGCACGTAACTTGGTTAAAGGCGATGTGCCAGACATCATGAAGAGAGTTGTACCAATTTACTTCACTAAGCCAATCCCAAATGACACGATTGCCGTTAGAAGTGATATGAGTCCAAAATTCAAGAAGAAACTTGCTAAAGCGTTTATTGAAATTGGTGAATCTAAAGAAGGAAAAGCAATGATTTCTTCACTTTACACTCACCAAGGTTATGTACCAGTTAAGGATTCAGACTTTGACGTTGTACGTAAATACGACAAGATTATTGAAAAAGAAGAAGATGGAAAGTAAGGGGTATGAAAAAATGGCAGATAAGCCAATGATTGAATTACGAGATGTCCGTAAGGTTTATGATAATGGGACCGTAGGCCTTAACGATATTAATCTTAAAGTTAACAAGGGTGAATTTGTAGTAATCGTAGGGTTATCAGGTGCTGGTAAATCAACACTTTTGCGCTCAATTAATCGTCTACAAGACATTACTAGCGGGGATATTATCATTGATGGTAAATCAATTACTAAAGCCAAAGGGAAAGAACTTAGATTAATCCGTCGCGGAATTGGGATGATTTTCCAAAGCTTTAATTTGGTAAAACGCTCCAGTGTTTTAAGAAATGTTTTAGCGGGACGAATTGCATATTATCCAACTTGGAAGACGACCTTTAATCTTTTCTCAAAGGAAGATAAACAAAAGGCCTATGAAGCACTTCAACGTGTAGATTTAGCTGATAAGGTTTATACTCGCGCGGATCAATTGTCTGGTGGTCAACAACAGCGTGTTGCAATTGCGCGTGTTTTAACTCAAGATCCTAAAATCATTTTAGCTGATGAGCCAACTGCGTCTCTTGACCCACGTACTTCAAAGCATGTTATGAAGGATCTCAAGATGTTAAATCAAGAATATGGCATGACTGTAATTGCTAATTTGCACAGTGTGGAACTTGCCAGAGAATTCGGTGACCGTGTGATTGGGGTACGTAAGGGTGAGATTGTTTATGACGGCAAGATGAGCGAAACTCCAGAATCCGTCTTTAAGGATATTTATGTAGACAAGGAGAAGAAGAATGACTAATTCTGACAAGAATTTACAACTCCCAAAAAGAAAATTCCAAATCATGAATTTGGTTTGGATTGTGGTGTTAGTTGCAGGCTTCTTCTTATCTGTCCAAGATACCGATACTCACATTAGTGATTTGTTTAAAAATTTTGGCCAATTTAGCGATATTTTTGTTGAAATGTGCCATCCAGATTGGAACTACTTTTCCACTGTATTAAATCCATTAATTGAAACCATTAAAATGGCGATCTTAGGTACATTTTCGGGTTCAATCATCGCTTTTGTTTATTCATTTGCAATTGCAAGAAACATTGTTAAAAACAAAATTGTAGTTGGGGTATTAAAGATCATTATGAACATCATTAGAACTGTGCCTGATCTTTTACTTGGTGCGATTTTCGCTGCAATTGTAGGTATTGGACCATTGGCCGGTGTTTTAGCTTTAACAGTATTTACTTTTGGAGTAGTAGTTAAGCTCTTCTATGAAGCAATTGAAACTATTGATCCCGGTCCTATCGAAGCTATGGTGGCCGTTGGGGCAAATAAGCTTCAAATTATTTGTGAAGCAGTGTTGCCACAAGTTATTACTTACTTTATTTCTTATGTTTTATACGCATTTGAAATTAATGTCCGTGCATCAACTGTTTTAGGTTATGTAGGAGCTGGTGGTATTGGTGTTCTTCTTCAAATTAGTTTGGGAAGATTCAACTATGCCCAAACAGGCTTAATCATCCTTGTCATCTTCTTAGTAGTCTTCATTATTGACTACATTTCATCTAAATTTAGAGAGGCGGTTATGAAATAATGGATACTAACGCAGTAAAGAAATTGCCAGTCAAGCCCGTTAACATGAAAAAACGCGTTGGCTACTGGGCAACATTTATAATTACCGCTTTGCTAATCATTTGGTCCTTTACAGGGATGCCAATGAAACTTAGTCCCAACTTTTACAAGTTGATTGGATCAATCTTTTCTGGTCTTTTCCATCCAGAATGGAAATATGTTTATAACGGAACTGGCGAAGATTTAATTACTCAATTATGGCAAACCCTTTGTATTGCCTTTTTAGGAACATTTATTTCCGCAATTATTTCAATTCCATTTGCCTTTTGGGCAGCTAATACTAAGCACAAGAAATGGTTTGTGAGTCGGTCAGGCCACTTCATTTTGACAGCAATCAGATCATTCCCTGAAATTGTTTTGGCGTTAATGTTTATTAAAGCAGTTGGACCTGGTGCGGCAGCTGGTGTCTTGGCATTAGGATTCCACTCAGTAGGGATGCTAGCTAAATTGTTCTCAGAAGCAATTGAAAACTTGGGTGATGGTGCCAACGAAGCCATTACTGCAGTTGGTGGTTCTAAATTTAATATTGCCATGTTTGCGACGATGCCAAACTTAATGCCAGCTTTAATTTCAAATACGCTTTACCGTTTTGATGTTTCGGTTCGTTCTGCATCAATTCTTGGTTTGGTAGGTGCTGGTGGTATCGGTACGCCATTGATGTTTGCTTTAAACACGCGTGATTGGAATCGGGTGGGCATTATCTTACTTGGAATTATTGTAATGGTAGTCATCATTGACTGGATTTCAGGTTGGATCCGTAAGAAACTTGTTTAAAATTAATCGCTAAGGAGTAGTCCCTTAGCGATTTTTTGTTATAATATAGGATGAATTTCGAGGAGGGTTTTATGGAAAAACTAGATACCATGATGCTTGCCGATGATTTAGCTTTATCGCAAGATAAAATCTTAAGCGGCGAACAACACTTTGATGCAGATGCAGTTTATAAAGTAATCGATGGCTTGAATGTCCTTAACAATCCAATTAAGGATTACTTCAATATGACTGAAGAACAATATTACGAAGCAGAAAGTGATCACAAGCTTACTTTGATTAAACTTTCAAACAAACTTGTAGACTTACATGATCGTATTTTGACTAATCATGTAGATGGCTATGTTGATAAAGATGAAATCAATTTGACTTATAATCATGAAAATCCTTATGAAGATGATATTTATAATCCTGAAATTGATTATCATGTTATCATCTACAGTCTTAAGGTTATTGGTGCCGTTCAATCCATTGCGGCAAAAGATTTAGAGGAAGTACTATCTAAAGATGCTGTCTTATCACTAGGACTTGCGACTTACGCTTTAGAACATAATGCATAGTTTTTTCAAGTCGGTAATATGACCGACTTTTTCTTTGTCTTTGAGGCGAATGATATGAAGATATTTAGACAAACTAGAGGCTTAGTTGACAAAATGATGGGAGCAAAAAAGCGATCATCTTTACACCGTGATAGTAAAATGATCGATCCCATGCAAAGTTTTACCACGATTGGGGAGTATCATGTTGATCAAAAAGAGGATACTCCAGGGGGCAAGCCCTATGTATTAACAGTTTATAAAGACGAAAAAGGGGTATTGCATCAAGCATTAAGTCCTGAGAGTACGCAGAAACTCGCACCTGAATATGTTAGAATGTTTGATGAAGATTTAGGGCATTTCCGTGCTTTTAAAAATACCGAAACCGGTCGTCGTTATCAAGTAGAACGCTACTTGGATCAGTTTACTGACGAGGTAAAAAGCCATATTCGTGAAGGAGAAAATTCAGTTAATATTAGTGTGATTACTGATACTCACTTCAAGGATAAAAATAGTTCTGATTTTTATGGCTGGAATGGTTTAACCCATGTGCGCGAATTTTCATATTTAGATGAATCAGGCTTGCTTAATTTGAAGGCTCACTTAGGGGATTGGATTGATGGTTCCGATGCCGGACTTGTAAGTGAAAGTGAACTTTATAAGTTAAAAGAAGCATTTAAATCTGATAAAATTCCCTACATGATGATTAAGGGAAATCATGATGAAAATGATAAGTTCGATGAACACCATGATTTAAAAGCATCTTTTCCTGAAAATGAATTTGAAAATATCATGTGGCCAGATATGTATAAACAAGCGCGGATTCACTATATTTCACGTCAACATGGGGTAGGATATTATGATTTTGATGATGTCAGAATTATCTCTGTTAATACGTCTGATCTTCCTTATGAGTTAGACAGCAAAGGCCAAAAGAAATATGATACTAAAATTACTTTAGCGGTTAGAGAAGATCAGATGGAGGAAATCATTGAGATCTTATCTAAGTCCTCGGGCAAAAAGATTATCTTTATGAGCCATGCTAACCCAATTAACCGTAAAGGATCCAATGCGTTGAAATACAATGGCCGCTCTCTTCATGAATTACTGGTTGCTTTTAATCAAAAAGAAAAAGGCCGCATGCATTCAAGTGCAGGCGTTCCACCAGAATTTAGATTGTCTAATGATTTTGATTTCACCAATATTAAAGACGCTCGAATTATTGCTTACTTCTGTGGGCATCGCCATCGAGAAGATCAATACCGCATCAATGGTATTCAATATATTTTGTTTAACTGTTCTGCTTTAATGGGACCCAACCATTCCTTAACTACAAAATATAATAAAAATTGGAATCGGAAGATGGATTATAATAATGAATTTGCTGGATATGTAGTAAATGTCGATCTAAATCGCCATCGTTTACAAGTCTTTGGTTATGGTGCCGCTTCCAAGAGAAGAATATTTTTTATTTAGTTTAAAGAAAGACTAGAGCATTTGGCTATTAGTCTTCTTTAGCTTATAATAAAAAGGTTCGATTAATATTTAAAAAGAGATTGATAATAAAATATAAAAAGGTAAATTTAAGGGAAAGATAAATATGTGCGGAATTGTTGCTTTTTATGATCCAGAAATAAATGATAAGCAAGCCGTTATTGGAAAAATGATGGCTACTATCAAACACCGTGGACCAAGTTCTGACGGTTACTACACTAATAACGAAGTTGCACTAGGCTTTAGAAGATTATCTATTATTGATCTTCGTGGCGGTAGTCAACCAATTTATAATGAAGATAAAACACGTGCAATCATCTTTAATGGTGAAATTTACAACTTTAAGCCTTTGAGAAAAGAATTAATTGATGCAGGCCACACTTTTACTACTAAGGCAGATACTGAAGTTCTTTTGCACGGTTATGAAGAATGGGGTATGGATGGCTTGCTCAAGCGTGTAAGAGGTATGTTTGCCTTCCTTATTTGGGACGATAATAACAAAACTCTTTATGGTGCGCGTGACTTCTTTGGTATTAAGCCAATGTACTACAGCAACCAAAATGGTCATTTGCTTGTAGGTTCAGAGCTTAAGAGCTTTTTGGAATATCCAAAATTTAAGCGCGAATTAAACGTTGAAGCAGTTAAACCATATCTTATGAACCAATATAATGACCTTGATGAAACTTTCTTTAAGGGAGTTTACCGTTTCCCAGCTGGGCATTGGTTTGAATATAAAGATGGTGAAATGAAGACTCACCAATACTGGGATGCAGAATACAAAGAAAATAATTTAAGCTTTGAAGCTACTGTAGAAAAGATCAACGAAGATCTTAAGGAAACAGTTGATTTGTACCGTAACGCTGATGTGCCAGTTGGTGCATTCTTATCCGAAGGTGTGGACTCAAGTTTCTTGACTTCACTTCTTAATCCAGATGACGTTTTCTCTATTTCATTTGATGATTCTACTTATGATGAAGCTTCAAAGGCAAAGGCATTGTCTGACATTAATGGCTGGAACTTCTTCAGTGATAAGGTAGATGCAGATGAAGCCATGCATGACTTTCCGGAAATGCAATATCATATGGATGAACCTGATGCTAACCCATCAATTATTCCATTGTGGTACTTATGTAAATTAGCTCGTAAGCATGTTACTGTTGCTCTTTCTGGTGAAGGTGCCGATGAACTTTTTGCAGGATATGTTAACTATGGGATGCACACTCATAACGATGTGATTAAGGTCTTTACTTCAGAGCTTAAGAAACTTCCTAAGAAGAGTAAGGTTAAACTTGCGCATAAGATTAAGAAGATGCCTAATTTCCCAGGAAAAGTTCACATGTATACTAACTTAGCAGAACCTAGTGAATTCTACGTTGGTCAATCAGTTATCTACGATATGGATTACCCAACTATCTTCACTTCCAAAGATGCGAACGACATCTTGCAACCAAGTTACCGTAACAAGTTAACGGTTAACGGCATCTACCAAAAGGACTTCAAGAAAGTTAAAAATATTGATAACGTTAAGCAAATGCAATACATTGACTTGCACCACTTTATGCTTAACGATATTGAACAAAAAGCCGATAAGATTTCAATGGCTCACTCACTTGAACTTAGAGTTCCTTACCTTGATAAGAAGATTGCAGAACTTGCAAATAGTATTCCTACTAAGTATTTGGTTAACCGCCATGATACTAAGTATGCTCTTCGTAAGGCTTCAGAAAAGGTATTGCCTGATGAATGGGCAAAGCGTCCAAAATTAGGCTTCCCAACTCCAATTAAGCAATGGCTTCAAGAACCACGTTTCTACAAGCAAGTACGTGAACTCTTCCAAGCTGATTTTGTAAATGATATCTTCGATCAAAAGAAGATCATTGCTTTATTGGATGATAACTACAAGGGTGACGGTTCACATCGTCGTCAGATTTGGGCAATTTATACCTTCCTTGTTTGGTACAAGTTATTCTTTGTAGATTACAAGAATACTGTTAAGAAATACCAACATGTTCAACCAGAAGTTGCAAGTTTGATCTCACAAGGTAAGTTACTTTAATTAGGGAGTTTTTTTGAGAATAATGACTAAGAAGTTTACGCCAATTTTACTTGGCAGTGATATTAATGTGTATGGAATGGCTCGTTCATTTAACGAAGCTTATGGAATTAAGGTTAAAGCACTAGCTGATATTCAACTTGCTGCTACTCGTTATTCAAAAATTGTGGATGTTGAAATCCACCATGGTTTTAGTGCTGATCCAACTTTCATGGATGTAATGCACAAGAAGATGGAAATTTACAAGAATCACAAGGAACCTGTAATTTTGATTGCTTGTGGTGATGGTTATGCAGAACTATTGGCAAAGCATAAGGATGAATTAAGTGAAGTATTCATCGTTCCCTACATTGACTATGATTTGTTGGAAGTCCTTATTTCAAAAGAAGGCTTTTACGAAACTGCAGAAAAGTATGGCTTGCCATATCCAAAGACTAAGATCATTACTATGGATGAATACAAGGCTAAGAAGCACTTAGATATTCCATTTGATTATCCAGTCGAATTAAAGCCAGAAGATCCTGTTTCTTGGCTTAATTGTCAATTTGAAGGTCGTAAGAAGACTTTTACAATTCATGATGAAGCAGAACTTGCTGATATCGTAAATAAGATCTACACTCATGGATATAAAGAAGACTTGATCTTGCAAGACTTTATTCCAGGGGATGACTCTAATATGCGTACTTTGAATGCATATGTTGATAAGAATCACCAAGTAAAGATGATGTGTTTAGGTCACCCACTTCTTGAAGATCCAACTCCTCAATCAATTGGTAACTACATGACCATCTTGCCAGAATATGATGAAAAGTTATACGAACAAGTTCAAACTTTCCTTGAAAAATTGAACTACACTGGTATGGCTAACTTTGATATTAAGTATGATGAACGTGACGGGGAGTACAAGTTCTTCGAAATTAACTTGCGTCAAGGTCGTTCAAGTTTTTATGTAACTTTAAATGGTTACAATTTAGCTAAGTGGTATATTGATGACTACGTAGAAGATAATTTGAAGGATAAGAAGACTGTATATGGTAATAAATTAAAGTCTAAGCACGTTCTTTGGCTTGGAGTACCAAACAAGATCTTTAAGGAATATGCTGTTGATAACGAAGCAAAACGTACAGCAGAAGAATTAATTCATGAAGGTCGCTATGGTACAACTGTCTTTTATGATAAAGATCGCAACTTTAAACGTTGGCTTTTAATGAAATACATGTTCCATAATTACTACTCAAGATACAAGCAATATTTTGAAGTTAACAAAGGACAATACTTCGAAAAGAAGAATAATTAATAAACTAATTGAAGTAGGGTATTCAAAGAATATCCTACTTTTTTGTGCAAATTTTTTAAAAAATAATTTTTATTTGCTGAAGGTCGTTCACATCGCAATTTTGCCTAATACAACTTATAGATAGCAAAGTTTATATAGGATACAATATCTTGTAGTTATGATATGATTTAGCTACGTCTTAAGGAGTAGTGAACAAAATGCTAAAACAAGAAATTAACACACGCTTGGAAGATTTAACAATGCTGAAAACCTTCATCAAACGGGATGGTGCTAAATATCCTTTTGAGATTTTTAAATTGGAAATGGTACTTCACAATTTAGATCTTGATGATGTCAAAGTACCTCTCTTGGCAGAAATTATTTCTCGTTTGTCTTCACAAAATGTAAAAGCAGAAGAAGTAGCTCAAGCTTTTCATGATAGTTTAAATTCTTTGGGTTACTTAGATGAAGCTAAGAAATATGTGACATACCGCCAAAAAGATCAAGAAGAATGGGAAAAGCAAACCGATACTAAGAATCGACTAGAAAGATTAGTTCATAAAGATCCCACTATCGTCAACGAAAATGCTAATAAAGATAGTGATGTCTTTAGTACTCAACGGGATTTAACTGCGGGTGTGGTAGGAAAAACGGTTGGTTTAACTATGATGCCTGAACATATTGCAAAGGCTCACTTGCGTGGTGATATTCACTGGCACGATCTTGATTACACCCCTCTTTCACCGATGTCAAACTGTTGCTTGATTGATTTTAAGGAAATGCTTACCAATGGTTTTAAGATTGGAAATGCGTTTATGGAAAGTCCAAATTCAATTGGAGTAGCTACTAGTCAAGTTGCGCAAATCATCACTAATGTCGCATCTAGTCAGTATGGAGGATGTTCTTTTGATAGAGCGGATCAAGTTTTAGCTCCATTTGCTCAAAAGAATTATGAGAAGCACTTAAAAGCTGCCTATGAATTAATTGATGATAAGGATAAGGCGGAAGCATTTGCTAAAAAACGCACTAAGAAAGATATTTATGATGCAATGCAAAGCCTAGAATATGAGATCAACACGATGTTTTCTAGCCAAGGTCAAACTCCCTTTACTAGTTTGGGATATGGCTTAGGAACTTCTTGGATTGAAAAAGAAATCCAAAAAGATATTCTACGTATTCGAATTGCTGGCTTGGGCAAGGAACATCGAACTGCGATTTTCCCTAAATTGCTTTTTACTATCAAAAAGGGTCTTAACTTACATCCAGGCGATCCTAACTATGATGTTAAAAAGCTGGCCATTGAATGTTCAACTAAGAGAATGTATCCTGATGTATTGATGTATGACAAGATCAAAGAAATTACTGGATCATTTAAGTGTCCAATGGGTTGCCGATCCTTTTTGCAAGGATGGAAAGATAAAAATGGTAAAGAGGTTAACTCTGGACGCATGAACCTCGGAGTAGTGACGGTTAACTTGCCACGCATTGCCATTGAATCACACGGGGATATGGACTTATTCTGGAAAATCTTTAATGTACGAATGAGAACAGCCCATGAAGCATTAAAATTTAAAGCTCATCGCGTAACTGAGGCTGTTCCAGTAAATGCGCCAATTCTTTATCAATTTGGCGCCTTTGGCAAGAGATTGAGTGAAGATGGAAATGTAAACGACCTATTTAAGAATGGTCGTGCAACTATTTCTTTAGGGTACATTGGTCTTTATGAAGTAGGAACTGTATTTTATGGACCTGATTGGGAAAAGAATAAGGACGCCCATGATTTTACCGTCCAAATTGTCAAAAAGATGCATGGATTATGTGCTAAATGGGAAAAAGAAGATCCAAACCATTATCATTACAGTCTCTATTCCACTCCAAGTGAAAGTTTAACGGACCGTTTTTGCCGTTTAGATACAAATAAGTTTGGCAAGATTAAAGATATTACTGATAAGGATTACTATACAAACTCTTTCCACTATGATGTGCGTAAGCATCCAACTCCATTTGAAAAACTAAGTTTTGAAATGGATTATCCAAAATATGCAGCAGGTGGTTTTATTCATTATTGTGAATATCCTAATCTTAAGCAAAATCCGGCAGCTTTAGAAGCTGTTTGGGACTGGGCATATGACAAGGTTGGGTACCTGGGTACTAACACGCCAATTGATAAATGTTACAAGTGTGGTTTTGCCGGGGAGTTTAAAGCTACGGCAAAAGGTTTTCAATGTCCTGAATGTGGAAATCATGATCCTAAAACTTGTGATTGTGTGAAAAGAACTTGTGGTTATTTAGGAAATCCTTTGAAGCGGCCAATGGTTCATGGTCGTCATGAGGAAATTGCTCATCGTGTAAAACACATGAATCAAGGTTTAGAAACTCAAATGGCAAATGACGAAACTAGAAGAAATGAGCAATACTAATGCCAGAAAAAGATCAGAATAATCAAGAAGGACCTGATACTCGCAATAATTTGATAAAAATTAATGTGGGTGGAGATACGGTTTTTGTTAATTCAAATCAATATAAGCCTAAAAAGGATATTAAACCTAAAAAACGATTGACTCAAAAAATGCCAAAAGATCCTAAACCGGGCGAATGGAAAACAGAAGATTATAGTTTGCATAAAATAGCTGACTATAAGCCTTTCAATTTTGTAGATGGTGAAGGAGTTCGTTGTAGTCTTTATGTATCAGGATGTTTGTTTGATTGTCCTGGGTGTTATAACTTAGCAGCTCAAAACTTTAATTATGGTAAAGTTTATACACAAGAGCTTGAAGATAAGATTATTGATGATCTTTCACAAAGTTATGTACAAGGCTTGACGCTCCTTGGCGGAGAACCATTTCTTAATACCTGGGTTTGTTTAAAGTTAATTAATCGAGTTCGTAAAGAATTTGGAAATAAAAAAGACATTTGGTCTTGGTCAGGTTATACTTGGGATGAATTAATGCAAGAAACTCCTGACAAAAAAGAAATGCTTTCAAAGATTGATATTTTAGTAGATGGTCGATTTTTGGAAAGTAAGAAAGATTTAACGCTGCAGTTTAGAGGTTCCAGCAATCAGCGGATTATTGACGTTCAAAAGTCGCTTAAAGCTGATAAAGTCATTATTTGGGATAAATTAGAAAGATAATTGAAAGGAAAGTAAGGGGAGACATGCTTGTTTTCTCCTTATTTTTTTAGGTAAAGATGCAAGATAAAGTAAAAATCGCAGATCAAATTATTCGTAATTTGCAAGATGTAGAAGATCCGGAATTGTTTGTGGATATTGTTAATTTGGGGTTAATTTATGGAGTGGATATTGAAGATAGCCATTGCACAGTGACAATGACGCTCACTACTATGGGATGTCCCTTAAACGAGTATTTAGATCAAGAAATTAAAAAAGCTGTTTTGAAAACTCCAGGTATTGAAAGTGTAGATGTTAAATTGGTTTGGTATCCAGTTTGGTCAACGGATCGGATGAGCGATGCAGCCAAAAAAGCGTTAGGAGTTGGGGAAGTTAAATCTGAGAAGTCCTATTCTGACGAAAAACTCTTAGATTTCTATACTTCAATTAAAACTTTTGCCCAAGAGTATCCTGACTTTGTCCAAGATATGTATGATATTGGATTTACTAGAATCAAAATTCCAGGGATGCTCAATACCGTTGGCCGGGTGATGAATTTGGAATTAGGATCTAAAGCTATGGGTTTTGATATTGAGGACGTTAAGAAGAAGCTTGAGGAGAAGGGATATAAATTTGATGAAGGAAGATAGACAAAAAGCAATTTTAGAAATTTTGCATTACATTCATGATGGTGGTGATTTTGATACAGCTAAAAAGATGTTTCAGGATCGTTTTGATCAAGTGGATGTCTCTGAAATTACAGAAGCTGAGTGTGAATTGATTGCTGGGGGTCTAGATCCTAGTCAAATTCAATATTTATGTAATGTTCATGCGGAAGTATTTAAGGGGAATATTAAGCAAAATGAACTAAATTCTGATTTTGAAAAACCAGGCCACCCAGTAAATACGTTAAAACTAGAAAATATCGTAATTAAATCGTTAATTAATGACTATCTCTTACCTAATTTAGAAAAATGGGAAGAAGATCCAAATCCTGAGTCCATCACTAAAATTCAAAAAGCACTTTCAGATTTAGCGACAATTGATAAGCATTATAGGCGAAAAGAAACTTCTATTTTTCCAATAATGAATAAATATGGAATTACAGCTCCACCGGAAGTGATGTGGGGAGTGGATGATGATATTCGCAACTTAATTAAAAATGCACAACATCTAGCAAATCAAGCTCATCCAGAAGAACACTCTTTAGCAGAAGCAATAAAAAAGGCGAGTCATGAAGTGTTAGAGATGATCTTTAAAGAAGAAGAGATTATGATTCCCATGCTTGATGAGGTCGCCACTTCTCAAGATTGGTATAACGTGAAACTTGAGGAAAAACAAATCGGCTATACTTTGATCGCTACACCGATGAATTGGAAGCCTAAAATGCCGGAAACTACTTCAGGTGCGATTTCGATTGATAAATTGACCTCTTTGGCAATTAATTTTAAAGAAGGAAGCTTAAACTTGAAGCAATTAGAGGCGATTTTAGATATTTTGCCATTTGCTTTAACTTTTATCGATGAAAACGATAAGGTGACATATTTTGGAGGGGGTGCATCTATTTATCCCCATTCAAAAAATGTATTAGGAAATTCAGTTTTTTCCTGTCACCCAGCAAAAAGTCGCCCAATTATTCACCGTATTTTTGATGAATTTCATACTGGAAAGAAAGATAAATACGAATTTTGGTTTGAACCACGAAAGATGGGGCGCTATCTTTACTTGCGCTATTACGCAGTAAGGGATGAAGAAGGAAAATACTTGGGTTGTCTTGAAGTAGCTGAAGATGTAACAGAAATTCGTGCAAAAAAGACGGAAAAACGAAAAATATAGCTTTTTTCGGCTTTACTTTTATTGAAGGCTAATGATATTATTTCGAGGAGAACAGCAAAAGTTAATACTATTTTCATACTAAGCGAATAATGAGTTATACTAGTTATTAACAGCTTTCAGTAGAAGAGAGGGTACGATCGGACAATGGTGAATTCAAAGGATATAGGTATAAAAAGAGAGAAAAATCTGCTAGAGACTTTGCAATTTCTGATTGATGGTGGCGACTATTCTAAAGGCTCCTCTTTTTTAGAAAAAGCAAAGCAGTATCAAGCAGCGGCATGTATGGTTCCTGGCCATCCGCTCTATACTTTTAGACAAGAAAATGATCAAATCACTAATTTGATTCAAAATGAAATTTTACCTCAATTAAAAATTTGGCAACAAGATGGTAAAGATAGTGCAGCTTTAGCTAGACTTCAAAATGGTGTTGATCGTTTACATGATTTGAAAAATCATTATTCACGTAAAGAAATTTCAATTTATCCGCTTCTTGTTAAAAATGGGCTCGCTAGTGAAGAGCAAACTTCAAAATTGTGGCAAATGGATGATGATGTTCGTGATTTAGTTAAAAAAGTCGCATCTGTAATTCGTCAAGATCCAATGCCAGATAAATATTTTATAGAAGCTTTGGTAGAAAAAATGGCATATCAGGTATTAAGACTCGTTTTTCAAGAAGAAGCTGTTTGTATGCCACTTTTGGAAGATGTTGTTTCTACTAAGGATTGGCATATTGTTAAACAAGATGAAGTTGAAGTTGGATATTGTTTAATTGATACTCCTCCACGCTGGGATCCAACTAAGGAAGAAATTGAAGAAAATCAGCTATATTTGGATCAAAAATCCGATCTGAATAAACAGATAGTCCAGGCTTTTCATAAATATGTTAGTCAACTATCTCATATTGATACAAATATTAAATCATCGGATATTTTAAAGGGTGATGAAAGTTATCCAATTGGTGATTCGAACACCGGCCCAAGTTTAATTGTACCGAATATGGAAGATATTGTGGTTAAATTGGAAGTGGGATCACTTAGTTTGAAAGAGATTCCGGCGATTTTCAATGTGTTGCCAATTGATCTAACATTTGTGGACGCACATGATCGAGTAAAATGGTTTTCTAATTCCGATAGAGTATTTCCAAGAACAAGATCAGTAATTGGGCGTCCGGTTATTCGTTGTCACCCACCGAAAAGTATTGATAAAGTGTTGAAAATTTTGAATGATTTTCACAAAGGATATTCAGATAGTGAAGACTTTTGGGTAAATGTAAGAGGTCGAATTATTTATCTATCTTTCTTTGCTGTGCGGGATGCCCAAGATAACTACTTAGGTTGTCTAGAAACTGTTCAAGATATTACTAAATTTAAGAATATTACTGGTACCAAGACACTAGAAAATAAAGATAAATTTGATAAAAAGTCAGATTAAAGTAAAATGGTGACTCTTCACTTGAGCCACTATTTTTTGTTACACTTAGGCAATTAACGAAAGGAGAATTTGAATGAAAACTGAGCGGGGGAATTTTAATTCAGATACAGAAGTTAAATTGCACTGGCTAATTTTAGGAGAATTAGTTACGTGGATTGGAGCTAGTTTTATTTGGCCGTTGACTTCTGTTTATTTAAATAAGCAATTGCATGTTAGTCTTTCGATGATTGGTGTCGTACTATTTTTCAATTGTGCGGCTAATATCCTAGGTTCAATTATTGCAGGACGACTTTATGATAAATTAAATCCTTATCCACTTGTTTTGTGGGGATTAGGACTGGATGCAGTGGTGCTATTTTTGATGGCTGCGTTTCATGGTTGGCCGGAATATTGGGTATGGCTAACATTGACCGGATTTTTAGGGGGATGGAATGGTACCTTAATTAATTCGATTGCGACTAGTTTAAAGAAATATCCCGGACGATATGTTTTTAACATTTTGTATTTTTCACAAAATTTAGGAGTAGTAACAGGAACTTTGATTGTAGGGTATCTTTATGATTATTCTGTAACCGTGTTGTTCATTATAGCGGCGTCATTATTTGTGGTGGCTTTGGTTAATGCGATCTTCAACTACAAACCAATCATTGCCTTTCATCAAGAGCGAGTTAAAAAAGGCCAAAGTGGAGTCAGTCAAAAGGCTGAACCAATGCCAAAATGTAATTTTATTATGTCGATGGCCTTCTTCACTACTTTGGCAGTGACTTGGCTAATGTACATGAACTGGGAATCTAACTTGTCCGTTTATATGGTTTCACTGGGAATTCCATTCCACCTTTACAGTTTATTGTGGACACTTAATGCTGGAATTATTGTGGTTATGCAAGGAATTTTGGCGCGTTTTCCTAAAATTTTCAAAAATATTTTCCAACAAATTATTTTTGGAATTTGTATGTTTTCAATTTCATTCATCACCTTGGTTTTTGCCAAAGACTTTGCTCACTTTGCCTTGTCAATGATTATCTTAACTTTGGGTGAATCAACTGCGTTTCCAGCTATTCCTGCCTATGTAAACGATTTGTCACCTAAATCCAGCAAGGGAAAATACCAAGGATCAATTATGGTTGCTAGTGGTGTAGGACGTGCCTTTGGGCCATTGTTTGGTGGTTTAGTAATTGATCGTGCAGGTTATATTCCATTTTTCTGGGTAGCAGCGATTGTAATTGCCTTAATGATCGCCTTAATGGTGCCACTTTATGCAAAATTGCATAAGAAACTAACAATTTATAAGTAAGGGCAGTAATTTTGAAATAAAAATGATATTATTAAACTATGACAATTTTGATTTTAATATTAAGGAGGATTTTCCTGCATGAATAATAAAATGATGGTTCGCGGTGGCGCTGGTGACATTACCAAAGCTGATGTGAATGCCCGTCCACAAGATAATTTATATTTAGCTGTTAACTCTAAATGGCTCGAAAACACTGAAATTCCATCTGATCGTTCTCGAATCAGTAGTTTTGATGGAATTGATTTGAACATTGAAAAGGAATTGATGAGCGATTTTGCTGATTTTGCTGATGGTAAAAAAGAGATTCCTAATGTGCCAAATCTTAAAAAGGCTGTAGAACTTTACAAGCTCGCTCGTGATTTCGACAAGAGAAATGCGGATGGTGCCAAGCCGATTCAGGCCGACTTAAAGACTTTGACTAGTCTTAATAGCTTAGCTGATCTTAATGAACAGGCTGGTGAATTATTTAGAAACTTCGCTGTCCCATTCACATTAGACGTTGATGCCGATATGAAGAATACTAAGGTTAATGTCCTTCAATTCGACCGTCCAAACTTGATTTTGCCAGATACGACAACTTATAAAAGTCCTGATGCTAAGAAGTTGCTTGACATTTATAAGAAGCAAACTGTGAAGCTTTTGACGATGGCTGGAATCAGTGAAGAAGATGCAGAAAAGTATGCTCAAAATGCTTTGAAGTTTGATGAGCGTCTTTCAAAAGTGGCTAAGTCTTCAGAAGAGCGTGCAGATTATCCAGCAATGTACAATCCAATGTCAATTGAAGACTTTGAAGAAAAGATAACTTCATTTGATTTTGATCACCTTTTGGGTGAACTCTTTGATAAGAAGCCTGACAGAATTATTGTCATTGAACCACGCTTCTTAGATCACTTTGAAGAACTTGTTAACGAAGATACTTTTGAAGAAATTAAGGGTTGGATGCTTGCTAAGTTTATTAATGGAGCTGCGAGTCTTTTGTCTCAAGAATTTCGTGAAGCTGCCTTTCCATTTTCTCAAGCTTTATCTGGTCAACCAGAACTCTCAAAGGGTGTTAAACAAGCTTACTACATCGCTAACGGCTTGTTCAGTGAAGTAGTAGGTGTTTACTACGGTCAAACTTATTTTGGTTCTGAAGCCAAGGCTGACGTTGAAGACATGATTCATCGAATGATTGATGTTTATGAAAAGCGAATCAGTGAAAATGACTGGCTTTCAGAAGATACTAAAAAGAAGGCAATTGTTAAGCTACGTGCTTTGATCTTGAAGATTGGTTACCCAGAAAAGATCGAAGAAGTATATGATCTTTTGCAAGTTGATCCTGAAGGTAGTCTTTACTCAAATGAAGCTGAAGCTGGTCGCGTTCTTGTTCAATACAATTTAGACAAACTTTACAAGCCAGTTGACCGCAGCGTATGGCTTATGCCAGGAAACTTGGTAAATGCGTGCTACGATCCTCAAAGAAACGATATTACCTTCCCAGCTGCCATTTTGCAAAAGCCATTCTACGACTTACATCAATCACGTAGTTTGAACTATGGTGGAATTGGTGTAGTTATCGCGCACGAAATTTCTCACGCCTTTGATAATAATGGTGCCAAGTTTGATGAATTTGGTAACTTGAAGAATTGGTGGACTGATGAAGACTTTGCGGAATTTGAAAAGCGGACTCAAGCTGAGGTTAAACTTTTCGATGGTATTAAATATGGTCCAGTGGTTTTGAATGGTAAGCAAATCGTTTCTGAAAATATTGCGGACCAAGGTGGCTTAACTGCTGCAGTTGAAGCTAATAAGGGCGAGAACGGCAATATGAAGGAAGTCTTTGAAAACTTTGCTCGTGTTTGGGCAACTAAACAATTGCCAGAAAGTATCAAGACGCAAGTTTCGATTGATGTGCACGCACCGGGTCCAGAAAGAGCTAATGTTCAATCACAATGCCAAGAGGAATTCTACAAGGCATTTGATGTGAAGCCAGAAGATGGTATGTGGCTTGATCCTGATAAGCGTGTTGTGATTTGGTAATGTCAACTACCCTAGACTGAAGTCTAGGGCTTAGTGGCTCGTTAGCTTGCGCTAACCAGAACACCAACTTGCTTAGATACGGACTTGACTTACCAGCAATAGTCTTTTGACTATTGCCGATAGAGGTCGTCTAATTACCAAAGCCTTTTAAGTCCGCGAGTTGCTAACGGACTGCAGCCTTTCTAGGCTGCTTTTTTTATTTTAGGATTTTGCCACTTGCTTAATCCTTTTTCTAAGATGTTCACTGCCGCATTCCAATCACGAATATGGGGCATTCGACAAATTGGACAAGTCCACTCCCGATCTTTAAGCGTTAACTTCTTATAACCGTTTTGGCCCATAATACTGCCACAAGCATGACAGCGTTGAGTGGTATATTTAGGATCAATTGTTTTGAACTCTTTACCATATAGATCTGCCTTATAAGCCAGCATACTAAGGAAACTACGCCAGCCGACATCAGAAATTGATTGCGACAAGGCATGATTCTTTAACAGGTTCTTGCTTCTTAATTCCTCGGCAACTACTAAATCGTGGCTTTTGATTAGTGCAGTTGAGAGTACTTGTAAAAAGTCATTACGCTGTCTTCTGATCTTATCGTGCAGTTTAGCGACTGCTAGTCGCTGTTTTTGATAATTCCTTGCCGTCCCCAAATTTCGTCCTTCTTGCTTAGCACGTCTTTGTCTGCGAGAAAGCACACGTTGAGCGTGAGCAAGCTGTTTTTTAGCTTTACGATAGAAACGTGGATTGGCCACCATTGATCCATTGGATTCCGTTAAGAAATTATCCAGATTAAGGTCAATCCCAATTTGACTGCTGGTTTTGGCATAAGGCTTAACAAAAGCAGTATCGCTGCCTAATTGCATAGACAGGTAGAACTGGTCATCAGCGGTCTTTTTTATCGTGACTGTGCCAATTCTAGTTGGAATCTGCTTAAGCAAGCGCTCTTTAATCAGTTTTCTAAAACCAGCAATGCGGACAATTCCCAGCTTAGGCAATTTAATATGTTTAGCATCAATAAATCTAGCTGTCCCGTTATCAAGATAGGCTTCTGACTGCTTAGGATATTGACAGTTGGTCTGATATGACCAGTCGCTGCGTTTTTTGTGAAAAGTCGGAATTCCGTGTCCCATCTTGCGATAATTTTTCCAAGCCTTGTGATAGTTTTGAATCGCATTGGCAAGAGCGAGACTATCGATTTCTTTAACACGTAAAAAGCTATAAGCATCACGAATATTCTTAGGCTTAGCCAATAATTCATGATTGATGACTACTGTTTCTGCCAGTTGGACTTCATAGCTATTAAGAGCAGAAAAAGCAAATGGCATTGCATTACTTTGCTTAACAGCTAAATAGCGTTTAGCATGATAACTAGTCCGATTGCGTCCTACATAAGAGTTGTAGACAAAGCGCTGCGCATCATAGTTTAGTTTAATGATTTTCTTTTGCTTAGAACTAGGATAAAAGCGAAGCTTAACGCCAAAATGATAGGCTAAACTGCTCATTCTTTTCATGTATTTCACCTCCTTGTATTATTGTAATTTGATTATATCCTATGTATATCTTATAATCAACAGTAAATAGATATATAATAGACGAAAGGATATTAGACTATGAATAAGAAGAGAGACAAAATAAAAGACGCAGGCTATGAAAAACACTACGTCTATAATGCACACTATCATTTAATTTGGTGTACTAAATATCGCAATCCAATCTTTACTAATCAAAACCTGGCACAAGAAATGCAAGGGCTGCTCAAACAAGTAGCCGCAGATAATCAAATCAAAATCGAAAAAATGGAAATAATGTCTGAGCATATTCATTTGCTTATTAGCTTTAGGCCATCAAAATCAGGCTCAAGCGTGGTCAAAGCACTCAAAGGAAGAAGCGCTTTTTTATTCTTCCAGAATCATCCCGAAATCAAACAAAGCAAGATGTGGGGCGGTCATTTATGGTCACCAAGTTATTATTTTGGCAGTGTAGGAAATATGTCTAAAGAAGTAGTAGAAAAGTATATCAATGATCAGATTTACAATGCCGTCAGAGATGGCAAGCCCTATCCATCCCCTCACTAAAGTAAGGGGATTTCCGGGCTGTTTTCATTAAATTGTCCCGTAGGCATCCCTTCCTTTTGAATGGATAGTCACTGCCTTAGCTAAGTTCTACTTATCACATTATAACAAAATCCCACCAAACTAATTTCAGTTTGATGGGATTTTTGATTAGTCGTTATTTTTCTTCATATTTGAAAAGTCCTTAGGGGCAATTCGTTTAATGTATGAAGGATGTGGTTGACCTAAGATTAATGGAACACGTTCAACCACGGTATCCGCATATTCCAGGCCAAACCAGCTAGCTGGGTTGGAGGATAAGTTTTGAAGCCAAACACGAGCTTCTACCATCCATTTTTCCCAACCTGTTAATTGAGTTTGTGGACTGATAACATCGTTCACGATAACGAATGAGAAGTCCCCTACATCACGTCCAGGAGTGGTTGTGTATTCCTGTGGCTGTGGTTCAATGGTGCCATCAGCGATCAAATCATGGACAATCTGACGAATGTAAACATTTACGCTAGTTTGCTTCTTGAATCCAAGATATAGCTGAACGTTAATTACGTTTTTAGTTCCGTAAGTATTAACCGCATATTCAGCGGTGAACGGTTCATTAGTGACGTTAACAGTTACAAACCAGTATGCCTTGGCACGTTTTGGTCGTTTATCCAAAATTGAATACAAAATTTCACGCTTGATAAACTTGTTGTACTTAACCTTAGCCATGTAAACCAAGTTAGTTGCGTAAGTTGGGTAATCTTCATCATGGCTCAAGTTCGTCAACATGCTGGTGTATTCATCAAGTCGTACGTAGGCGTTACGTGATTCGCGCTTGTCGCGGATCTTGTTTCCGTAATACCAAACATACATAATTGCCAAGATAAAGCCAGCAATAACTAATGAAACGTAACCACCGTGAGTAAACTTACTCAAACTTGAAATCATGAACATGACATCCAAGAAACCAAAGAAAATCAAGAATGCCCAATCCCAAATTAATCTTTGGACGCCTTTTCCACGCATTCTCAACCATTCATAAAGCATGATGGTCGTCATCAACATTGAAATAGTGATTGATAAACCATAGGCTGCTTCCATGTGAGCCGAAGTTCTGAAGAACAAAACAAGTGCAATGGTAGCTGCACAAAGCATTTTGTTCACAGATGGAATATAAATTTGTCCTTTTTCGGTTGATGGATAAAGGATGTTCATTCTAGGTAAGAACTTAAGTCCACTGGCTTCAGCGACCAAGGTAAATGAACCAGTAATTAAAGCTTGTGAAGCAATAACGGCTGCGATAGTTGCAAGTCCAATGGCAGCTAAACGAATATTGCTTGGGATGATTTCAAAGAATGGATTGAAGTCACCAGTAGTGTGGTAGTTAGGGTTTTGTAAAATCCAAACCCCTTGACCAAAGTAGTTGAGTGATAAACAAACAAAGACATATGGCCAAGAGCCGATGATGTTACTCTTACCAACGTGACCTACGTCAGAATAAAGAGCTTCGGCACCAGTAGTTGCCAGGAAGATCGATCCTAAAATGAAAAGCCCAGCTTTATTATATGGACTAAACAACAACTTAATTGCGTAGTATGGGTTGATAGCTTGTAAAATTGACCAGTCTCCAGCCATATTCATAAAGCCGACAATTCCAAGGAATGTGAACCAAACGAACATAATTGGTCCAAAGGCTTTACCAATAATGCTGGTTCCCATGCGCTGAATTAAGAAGAGGAACAGCAAGATGATAATCGTGATTGTAATAACCATCGATTGCGTGTTTACGGGGATGTTACCTTTACCAAATTCCATCCCCTTCAGCCCTTCAATGGCAGTAGTAACAGTAACGGCGGGCGTTAATGTACCATCGGCTAAAATGGCCGCTCCCCCAATCAGAGCTGGTAGGACTAACCATTTAGCACGCTTTCTGATCAATGCATATAAAGCAAAGATCCCACCTTCACCGTGGTTGGTTGCTTTCAAAGCAATAATCACAGTTTGAAGGGTCGTCAATAAAGTGACAGTCCATAATACTAATGAAATTGAACCGACGATAAAATCGCGGTTCACGTTACCAATCCCGCCGTTTCCGGCAACGATGGATTTCATAACGTATAAAGGACTTGTCCCAATATCACCATAAACGATGCCGACCGCGATTAATAATCCAGCAGCAGACATCTTTTTTTGTGTATTCTGTGTCATATTAGTACTTCCTCGAACGAAAATATTACTCCCGTTTGTAAAAAAGGAATGCCTAAGAGACATTCCAATTCTAAAACATATCTATTTTCGTCTATTTAACCTAATGTTTCAACCCCTAAATGGGGATTTTTTTACTATATTCTCATAGGATTTATTGCTTGACAAATTTGAAGAAAAGTTGCTAGGTGAGAGAGACAAGGAAAATGGGTTGAGGGATGGAAAGTAGGAAGAGGCTATTTCTGCACTGTATAGAAGTAGATTTGTTCTATTGTTTGGCTTTTTTAGGGTAAAATATATATGAAATAAAAAAGAAGCGCTACGGGAATAGCACTTCTTTAGAAACAGAGCTGTTAATTTAACGGTGGATTAGTAATGGTGTAAAAAACCGCTACAGTTCATCCAAAAACGTTATAGCGGTTTTTTAATTTCACTAAAAGCTGGCGGTCGTAATGACCGTCTTTTTTCTGCATGAAGTGAAAATCTGGATATAATAAAAAAGGTGTATGGGAAGCCCACACACCAAGAGCTTAATTTTCAAGAAGATGATAAACATAGAAACTTTTTGTTAAGGTGCTTGGCTGGGGTGTACTACCAATACACTGCATCGAGTGCCAACGGTATGCCTGTTTATCAGCCGTCAAGATTTGAATATAATTCTTTCTTTACAAGGTAATTATAGTATAGCAGAAAAGACATCATATTTTGTGAAGCCTTTTTTGTACAAAAAACACCCGCAAAATGCAGGTGTCTCAATATGGTCTTCAATTATGATAAAGAACCAGGAATCTTCTTACGACGAGCTTCGTACCAGTCTGCCCATGATTCATAAGTAGTCATGCTTTCTGGATCGATGTCTTCGTCCTTCTTGATTTCTTCTAAGATGCTCTTGAAGTTGTAATCATGATATTGCAAAACATTCTTGATCAAAGTCTTGCGTGGGAAGTGAATGTTCACCATCAAGTAGTGGTTGATGTCCACAACATTATGATCAGTGTCGTACAAGTTCATGATTTCCAAGTCGCGTTGATCGAATTGTGCAATGTAGAAGTTAGCGAAAACCTTCAAGTAATCAGGTTGTTCCTTGAACACTTCAGGGGTCATAACAACACGATTTGGTTCAGGCATAACAACCTTTAATTCATCGTTTTCTTCTTCGTTTGTATTAGTGTTTTTTTCTTCTTCAGTCAAAGTGCCGCACTGCTATATAAAACATAGAAATATGTAGAAGAATGCGAATTTTCTACATATCAGAAAGATATATTTTTTCCTTTCTTTGTTTCATTTGCTGTCGTCTTCACTAGTATTCTGATATTCCAATATAGGAGTAATCACATTAACCAGCTCCTC
Organism: Lactobacillus intestinalis; assembly: GCF_024397795.1. Lineage (NCBI taxonomy): Bacteria > Bacillati > Bacillota > Bacilli > Lactobacillales > Lactobacillaceae > Lactobacillus > Lactobacillus intestinalis. The sequence continues at coordinate 160,625 of NZ_CP072983.1, forward strand.
CAGCTTAAGGGCCTAGCCAGCCCCGTTTATTTTTTTATTATGCTAAAGCTAAAAGATTTAATACTGCATTTTCATCTCGATTATTATTGTAGCCACATTCATAGCAGATATACTCATTATGCTTTGTGCCGTATTTTTTATTGCCTTGCAAAGTGATCTTCTCGTCACCTTTTTTAACATAACCGCACTGAGCACACCTTTGTGTTGATGGGTAGGTTTTATCGGCTAAGATCAATTCTTTGCCATACCAATCACACTTATATGTCAAGATTTGTCTAAACTTGCCAAACGACGATCTGTGCATACCTTTGGAAGCTACATGTGTCATCATCATTTGCTTTATTGCTAAGTCTTCAATTACAATTTGGTCGTAATCATTAACAAGCTTAGTAGTAAACTTCTGTAAAAGATCATTTTGGACATTAGCTACTCTGCGATAATCTCTTTGCAATTTGGTTCTCACTGCAAAGTAATTATTGGATTTAGCAGCCAACTTACCGTTAACCTTTCTTTTGCGTGCTAAGACTCTTTGATAATGTTTAATCCGCTTATACAGCTTTTGCAATTTAGCAGGCAAAACAATGATTTGCCCCTCGGTATAGTTGAAATGACCAACATTGATATCAACTGCCGTTTTTTGATGAGTTTTAGTCTTAGCTGAAATCTCTTCTTCATAAGGAAGAGCTGCGTAATAACTATCTTTTTCTTTGAAGATGCTTACTACCTTAACTTCATCCATCTTTAAGGCTTCATAACTAGACAAATCAAACCAACTATTTTTTGAAATGCTTCTTGGACGATCAAGACGGAGCTTGCCGTTCACAATCTTGGCACGATCAGTTTTAAAGCCTTGTCTAAGTGCCTTCTTAGATCTAAATCTAGGCTTGCCCCAATCAGGCTGAGCTTTATCAAAGAAGTTCTTCCAAGCATTAGCTAGATCTTTAACAGCTAATTGTAAGCATCGAGCTGACAAATCATATTGCCAATCGGCTTTATTAGCCACTAATTCATCGCGAACTCTGCGTTCGTTAGGACTGGGATTGTCTTTTTTGTTTAATGTATGAGCTTCATACATTAATTGCCAAGTTTCTAAGCCTTTATTCCAGCAGTATCTGCGATAATCGCACAAAGCATCAAGATGCTTTTGCATGGTCTTATTAACTTTTAGCTTAACTACTTGTGTTTTAATCATTGCTTCACCTCCTTAAATACAAACATAAGTTTATCTAAAGAGATAAAGCAAAACAAGTAAAAATTGAATCAAAGCCTATTTTCCATGTTTAACTTTCTAAATAAGCTTAATCTTTTGTTTTTATCTACAAATCTCTATATTTTCCAGATTTTTGTTAACAGTTAATCAGCTCCTTTAAGTAAAATAAAAAATACTAAAAAGCCAACTGTAATTCTACCTAGTTTAACAGATAAAAGCAACTGTTGTCTACTTCTTCAGGTAGGATTGGATGTCTTCTTTAGTGATTGAATCAACAGAATCGTGACCATTATCAGTAGCCTTGCGGTACATGTTGATCACGTCTTGTGGACTCCATGCGCTGGAATTGTAGCCTAAAGAATCCATGCGCTTCTTGATCGCGTCAATGGTTGGCTTAGTCACTTCTTCGCCTTTAATCTTGTGGTCGCCCATGGCGCCAGCGCCGTTCTTAACTTTGCCAGCGTTACCGGTCGATTGCTTAGAAGATGGAGTTTTTTCTTCTGAACTAGAGCTGGAAGAAGCAGAGCTAGCAGTCTTTGAGCTAGATTGGGAAGCAGAAGAATGTTCCTCACTTGACGTTGACCCTGATTCAGCAGACCTTGAGTCTAGACTCTTGCTTGAACTAGATTCAGAGCTTTGAGAATTGGAAGTAGATTGAGCAGTTTTTTTCTTATTTTTACTATTATATGTGGCTTTTTGAGGAGTGGATTCCGAATTCTGGGAAAATTGCTTGGTGTAGAATAATCCGCCCGCTCCTAAAATTACCAAAATACTAGCAATGATAATGGTGGCCCGTTTCATTATAGCGGCCTCCTTTTTTGTTTTTACCTTATTATAACAGATTCGAAATTCAACCAATTTTAGAAAAATAAAATTCTTGGTTACAGATTACAGCCTTCAGACGTTATTAGTGGTGTAAGATATCTCGCGCGTGATTCTTATGAAAATTCATCTATATTCCAAAAAAATGAAGGACGGAAAAACAACATGAACATGGAACTAATTGAACAATTAGTGCAATACACTTTCAACAATGAAAAATACACCGACGGATTTAAGAAGCGCATTTTGAAAAATGTGAGAAAAGATGCGACTGCGGAAGGAATTAGTAAGGTGGGGGATGCAATCTCTGGCTTACAAGGTGATAAGTTGGGCGCCGCAGTCTTAATTCAAAAGCATGGCGTGGCGCTTGTGAGCGATAGCGCAAATTAATTATCTATTTAATGAAAATAAAGAACTAAAGCAAATTTAAGGAGAATCATCATGGCAGAAACTACTAAAACTTTGAAGTTAACATTTTTAAATAGTAAAAACAAAAAGACTAACTTGTCTGTGGCTAATCCATTAGAAAACTTGGATGAACAAGCAGTACGTAAGGCAATGGATGTGATTAGCGGGGCAAATATCTTCGAAAAGGAAGAAGTGGATATGTATAAGACTCCTCAGTCTGCTCAATATGTTGAACGTGTGGTTACTGATGTGTTTAACGATGCTGAGGACAAGCAAGATTAGTATTGAGTTATTGTTGCAGATCATAGAATTAATAAAAGTTCTCAAAGTCAGATTAAGAATGCGTAAATGAAGAACTCGAAATGTTACTAAATGAGCAAATTTTGTTAATATTTTGTAAAATTTTTAAAATCTGTAATAAAAGAATTTAAGATTTTTAAGGCGAGGGGAGACCCTCGCTTTTTACTGATATATCTGCCTTTGCGCCTAATTATGAAAATTTAGATCGTTATTTTTAGGCCCAAAGTATTATTACAAATGTGTTTTGAGGGGTATTTGCGCTTGCGTTTTTGCTTTCAGGTTAGTACAATATGAAGCGTGGTAAGTAATAGGACGGCTTGTAGGCAGGTGGTCTGTACGCATGCTGACCCTTCAGCATGTTCAACTACCTCAGGAGAGTTATAAACTCCTGCCTCATGCTCGAATGGTTTTGTACATTATAGACCCTTTTTTTACTTGCTGAAGCCTTCTGCTCCTATTGCTAGTTTTTTGTTTTTCAAGGAGGATTTGACCACATGAAGAAAAATTTAAGAATCGTTAGCGCTGCTGCTGCTGCCCTCTTGGCTGTCGCTCCTATCGCTGCTTCTTCCGTTACTGCTAATGCCGCTGTTACTGTTAACAACGCACCAGCAACTCAAAACCCAACTGAAGCTGCAAACGCTGTTACTGTAAACGTTGATTTAACTGCTACTGCTGGCAAGACTACTGCCCAAGATGCAATCAACAGTGTTAAGTTATCAGCAACTGGTGCAAGCCTCGTTGGTTTCAAGACTGCTAATGTAAGCTTATTAGCTAACGGTAAGAAGATCACTGATCTTTCAACTAAATTAAACGCTACTGACAGCTACCAAGTTGAAGTTAGCGGCTTAGGCTTCAACGGCTTAGTAAACGGTACTAACTACTCAATCGCTGGTGGTACTGTAAATGCTACTGCAAACGCTAACAAGCACTACAGCGCAAGTGCACTTGCTTCAAACGTAACCTTTACTAGTGACGCATTCCAATTAACTGATGCTTCATTAACTGGTACTCCTTACGTTAAGGAAGGTAACAATGTTGTTTCAACTGGTGCTGTTTCATTAAAGGAAAACACTGTATCAGCTATCGTTAATGCAATCGAAAGCAAGTATGCACCTGCAATCGATGGTACTGCAAAGGCTAGCTGGAGCAACCTTACTGCTGATGTTGAATCATCACTTAACACTGCAGGCATCAAGTTGAACAACGGTAAGTTCACTGCTCCTGCAAATGCATTCACTGTTAATGTAAATGTTAAGGCTAACAACGGTAAGACTACTAGCTTCCCAGTTCTTGTTAACGCATACCAAGAAGCTGCTAACTACAGTGAAAACCCAGTAATTACTTACAATGGTACTAAGTACGATCACTCACAAGCTATTACTTTGAAGCCAAACGAAAGCTTCAACAACGTAGCTGTTAACGGTACTGTAAACACTAAGGCTATCGAAGATGCATTCAAGGCTGTTGTTTCATCAACTGACTCAAACAACTTGAGCGTTTCAGTAGATACTTCAAAGGTTAACACTGCTGTTGCAGGTAACTACCCAGTTACTGTAACTGCTAAGAACCCTAACGGTAAGTCAGTTGTTCTTACTTTCAACTTAACTGTTGGTGCTAAGGATGCTTCATACAAGACTGTTGCTCAAGAAGGTAACATCTACACTATCAACGGTAACACTGCAACTAAGACTAACGACACTGTTAAGGCTGGCGCAAATGTTGCAACCTTTGGTACTGTAACTGTTGACGGTGTATCATACACTCGCATCAACTCAAAGACTTCAAACCAATTCGTAGAAACTTCAGTATTCACTGCTGAAACTGGTGTTGAAAAGACCATTATGCACAACGCTTACTACTACGGTAAGGACGGCAAGCGTGTTGGTACTGATAAGATTACTCGTTACAACAAGATCTCAGTTGTAGATAAGCTTGTTTCAATTGACGGTAAGAGCTACTACAAGGTTGCTAACAAGAACCTTTACATCAACGCTGACAACATCGATGGTACTTCACGTACTTTGAAGCACAATGCTTACATCTACAAGACTTCAACTAAGCGTGCTAACAAACAAGTATTGAAGAAGGGTACTAAGGTAACCACTTACGGTGCTTCATACAAGTTCAAGAACGGTAAGCAATACTACAAGATCGGTAACAACACTGATAAGACTTACGTAAAGGTTGCTAACTTCGAATAATTTAAGCAATTAAATTTTTCAGAATCAGTTCTTCGAAAAACAGGGCTCTCGGGTCCTGTTTTTTGTGTACTTAAATTTCCCGGGAAATAAAAAAGGTGGTCCTTTTGGATCACCTTTTGCTTTATAAATAGGCTAAGGAAATGTCTAAATTCTACAAGTAGTGATACACTTAATAGCTTCCATGGATGTACACCATTTTAGCCAGATCAAAATTTAAAATCATAAAGGTGGAGGTTATGAAACTGTAGAAGATCGAAGAAAGATAAAATTTTATCCCTAATTACCATAAAAAACGTATCATAATACTATGCTTGATTTGAACATTAATCGAGTAAAAATTTCAACCCTGATTAAAAAATTACCATAACTATTCGAGCTCCCTAATCTTTAGTTCCAAAATCATTATTGAATATCGGAAATAGCAACATTTGCTTCTCTTTATAAGTTAAGAATAATTCAAATTTTAATTTAGAATAGCAAAAAAACGAGGCTAATGCCAAATGTCATTAAGTTAAGACATTGGACCAAAGCCTCGTTTTTATTAAGAACTGATTCTGAAAAATTTAATTGCTTAAATTATTCGAAGTTAGCAACCTTTACGTAAGTCTTGTCAGTATTGTCAAATACCTTGTAGTATGACTTACCGTTCTTGAACTTGTATGGAGCACCGTAAGTGTTTAACTTAGTACCCTTCTTAAGAACTTTCTTGTTTGCACGCTTCTTTGAAGTTGCATATACGTATGCGTTGTGCTTCAAAGTACGTGGAGTACCAGAAATGTTATCAGCGTTAATGTATTGATCCTTGTTAGGAACCTTGTAGTAAGTCTTACCGTTAATTGAAACAGTCTTTTCTACAACAGTTACCTTGTTGTAACGCTTTACAAGATCACCATGTTCACCAGCAGCACCCTTACCAGCTTCAGCTTGAGCCTTAGTGTAGTAGTATGCGTTGTGCATAATGGTCTTTTCAACACCAGTTTCATTCTTAATTGAACCATCTACGTATTTAGTTTCAACGTATTGGTTAGAATTTTCGCTGTTAAGACGAGTGTATGAAACGCCGTCAACATATGTAGTACCGAAGGTATTAACCTTAGCACCATTTTCTAAAGTGTCGTTAGTAGTAGTTACGTTGTTACCATTAATAGTTACAATCTTAGCAGTTTCAGAACCTGCTGAAACAGTCTTAGTAACACCTGGATTACCTACTTGTACGTTAACAGTAGCAGTACCAGTCTTACCTGCATTGTCAGTAGCTTCAAGTACTACAGTGTAGTTACCAGCAACAGCAGTGTTTAAGTTGCTTGATTTAACATTGATCTTCAAGCTAACGTTCTTGTTGTTAGGAAGAGTTGCGCTAAAGTCACTAGCAATTGAATCTGCAGTTACGTTTGAACCAACAGCAACTTTACGAGTGTAAGTATTTACAGTAGTACCGTTAGCGTATTCCTTAGCAGCGCTACTTGAAAGCTTAAGTTCTGGAACATTAGTTGGTTGAGGTCTGTTTGGAACCTTAACAGTAATTGGGAATTTTACTGATTGACCGTTGTTAAGGTAACCAACAGCATTAATTGTGAAGCTAGCAGCTGGAACATCAAAAGTGTTCTTGTCCTGTCTCAATGAAATCTTGCTATCCTTCAAAGCAGTTCTAATTGCAGTTTCAAGATTTTCAAATCCAACTGGTTTAGCACTTGCTGAACTGTCTGAGTTGACTACTTTATAGTTGTTGTCGATTTGGTCTCTTAAGCCTGAAACCGTAGCAGTTGAATTACTTAATTCAATAGAACCACTAGTTACAAGTTGACCGTTGTTAGTAACAACTGGAGTGCCAGTGAAGTTCTTGTCGTAGATAGTAAATGCGTCACTAACAAAAGTAGTGCCGTTTAATAAAGTGGAAGCACTTGCAGAAGTCTTTCCATCTACAGTACCACCAGCAATTGCATAATTGTTACCAGTGGTTAAGCCTTGAAGCTTCAAGTCACTAACTTGAACCTTGTATGACTCACCTGCTTTAAGTTCACCGGTAACTACTTTGTTGTCAGAAGCGTTAACGATCTTAACTGAGTCTGAGTTAACTTGAGCAGCAAGTGAAGCGCCGGCTACAGTAACTTTAACACTCTTTGCAGCAGCATCAGCAGTAGTACCAGCACTTGCGTTCAAAGCAACATTAACAGTTACAGTTCCGGCAGCTGGTTTTTCATTGTTAGTATTAGTAGCTGGTGCGTTGTTAACAGTAACAGCGGCATTAGCAGTAACGGAAGAAGCAGCGATAGGAGCGACAGCCAAGAGGGCAGCAGCAGCGCTAACGATTCTTAAATTTTTCTTCATGTGGTCAAATCCTCCTTGAAAAACAAAAAACTAGCAATAGGAGCAGAAGGCTTCAGCAAGTAAAAAAAGGGTCTATAATGTACAAAACCATTCGAGCATGAGGCAGGAGTTTATAACTCTCCTGAGGTAGTTGAACATGCTGAAGTGGGGAGGGGAGGTGGGTAAAGGACATGGTGCGGATTCTTGAAAGTTCCAGGACGAGGGCTTTATATTGTACCGTGGATTTTTAGCTTTTGAAAAAATAAACTTTTGTGGTATTATACTGATGTAAGTATCAGAATTTGCTTGCATCTTTTAGAAAATATAAAAAACCGTTACTCTAAACGTCGAAATGAGTAACGGTTTTTGTTTCATCAACTTTAAAACATTAAATTAATGCGAGTTGACTTAGCTAGCGTGTGTGGCGCTTGTGGCTTTTATCTTTTTTGTGCTCTTGGTGATGATCAGCTAGCTTCTCATCAATTAATTTCTCAAGAATATGAGAAATTAAATTTACCAAAATTGGCACAAATACAAGTTCTATCAGAATTTGCCATAATTGCATCTTCGTCACCTCCCTATGCAGAAAATGGCATTGGGAAGTACAAACGCCGTAAATAATTATAGCAAAATTGAGAAAAATATCCTACTTTCACTAGGAAACATGTGCTACTAGAAATCTGGCAAAATTTGTATTATCTACACAAATTTCTGTGGTATTATACTAATGTAAGTATTAGAACTTGCTTACATTTTTAAAAGGCCATTACTTCATATAGCTCAAATTGAAGTAACGGTTTTGCTTTTATCTTTTTTGTGCGCTTGGTAATGATCAGCTAGCTTCTCACGAACATGAGAATTTAAATTTACCAAAATTTGCACAAATATAAACTCAATCAGAGTTTGCCAAAAATGTATCTTTTAGAAGATATAAAAAGCCGTTACTCATTTCGACGTTTAGAGTAACGGTTTTTATTTTGTCCATTTTTAGAAGTAGTTCTGAACAAATAATAATTATTCTTCCAACAACTAATCTAGCAAATATTTGATTTCTATCCCATCTACTACTTCGGTATCAAATTACGATAAGCTCAATATACATTTAGTGTAGCTGTCTCGATTTTTTATAAAAAACATTGTTATCAGTTTTCTGATTTTATCTTTTATAAAATTTTTTTGCGATTTTTAGAGAGAAACTTATTAGTGCTTATTTACTAGTTTTTTATTGAAAATACAAACGTCATAAATAATAATTGCGCAATTTTTCATTTCTTAGTATAATGAAAAAGAAAAGGAGATAGGAACTGGTACTTCCTATCTCCAAGCGTAACTTGAATGACTAATGTTGGGGAAGCTAGCCTTTATGGTTAGCTTTTTTGATTATCGCGTAAGCTTTTGCCAAGCGAATTGTCAAATTCCCAACAGAACCTAAAATGATACTGACTGCAATCGCAGTAGCAATCATTAGCCGGGTTCCTCCAGTCTATCCATTTGTGTCATAGCTCTCACCTCGGTAACTCGAAAATCTTTGAGGGGTGTGCAGCCATGATAGTTACTAAGTTTTGCGTTAATTACTCGCAAAACCTAATCCTTATTATAACTTATCCAATTAGAGAGCAAAAGACGGTGAACAAAATTCACCGCCTTTTTATTTCCTAGGAAATTTTAGCAATAAAAAACGAGACCGAAGTCTCGTTTCTTATTAGATTACTACTTAATTAAAAGTTTGAAGCCTTAACGTAAGTCTTAACCTTGTCGTTGTTAATCTTGTAGTACTTCTTACCGTTCTTGAATGTGTAAGGTGCACCGTAAGTAGTTACTTCAGTACCCTTCTTCAATACTTGCTTGTTAGCGCGCTTCTTTGAAGTTGCGTAAACGTATGCATTGTGCTTCAAAGTACGCTTAGTACCATCAATGTTATCAGCGTTTACGTAAACGTCCTTACCATCAATAGTAGTATTAGCTAACTTGTAGTATGATTGACCGTTGATTGAAACAGTCTTTTCTACAACTGAAACAGTTTCGTAACGAGTAATCTTGCCTTTACCTACACGTTGACCATCTTTGTCGTAGTAGTAAGCATTGTGCATAATGGTCTTGTCTACACCTTTTTCTTCAGTCTTAGGTGCAGCAACGTTAGCAACAGTGAAAGTTACAGGTAATTCTGCACTCTTACCGTTAATGTCTGAAGTTGCCTTTACAGTAAGCTTGAATGAATGAGGAGCAGTAAAGTTACCAGCTGCATCAACCTTAATACCAGCCTTTTCTAATTGATCCTTAACTTCAGCTTGAGTAGTTACAATTGGAAGTTGGCTGTTAGGATCGTTACTTGAAACAAATTGGTTTTGGTTTTCGGAACCATTTTGGTTGTTATCACCCGTTGTAGTAGTACGTTGAATAGCTACAAAGTTACTCTTAACAGTTGAAACAAGGTTTGAAATGTTAAGTTGACCATTGTAGTTTGCAAGTACCATTGCAGTACCATCATTTACTTGTTCACCAGTTGCTACATTGTAGAATACTGGGTTGTTAACATTTGAAGCATCAAATGCAGTAACAGTTTCAGTAATAGTTAAGCCGTTAACAGTACCGTTGTTATCCAAAATACCAGTTGCAGTTTTACCATCTGCACTTACAGCCCAACCAGAACGGTTGCTAGAAAACTTAACGTCAATATTCTTAGGTAATGCAAGAGTTACTTTCTTACCAGCATTGTTAGCACCGAAGTTAAAACCAACTTGAGGAATGGTAATTGTGTACTTTTGACCAGCCTTTACAAGGTTGAAGTGAGAAGTAGCTGGGCCACTAGTAGTACCATCATAAATAGTAGTACCTGCAGCTACACTTTGAGTACCAATAGTGTATGCACTAACAGATGAGAGTTTAACGTCACTCTTTCCGTGAACACCATCAACTAAGTTGGCAGTAGCAGTAACACCACCTACATTTGCAGTTACACTACCAGTAAGGTTACCATCAGCAACGATTTGGTTGTTAGAATTTACAGTAGCACCGTTTAAGGTAAAGCTTGGGTTAACGTTAGCAACGTACTTTTCAGGTTGGGAGCCACCCAAGTTAATGTGTGAAAAGTCTGAAGTACTGTTAGTAGCATCAGCAGCTTGAACAACAGCAGAGTTATTTGAAACAGCAACAGTAGCGATAGGAGCGACAGCCAAGAGGGCAGCAGCAGCAGCGCTAACGATTCTTAAATTTTTCTTCATGTGGTCAAATCCTCCTTGAAAAACAAAAAACTAGCAATAGGAGCAGAAGGCTTCAGCAAGTAAAAAAAGGGTCTATAATGTACAAAACCATTCGAGCATGAGGCAGGAGTTTATAACTCTCCTGAGGTAGTTGAACATGCTGAAGTGGGGAGGGGAGGTGGGTAGAGACAATGGTGCGATTTTTTAGGTCTGTTGCGCGAGAGAAATATTGTACTCGAGAATTTAATGTGGCGCGATTGTGGATATAATAAGAAAAAACGTGATAAGATGAAGAAGCAGGTGATGAAAGAACCTGTACTTAAGCTAATATAGTATTTACGGTTTCCTATATTAGAAAAAATCGATACTTAGACCTCCACCCTAAGTATCGATTTTGTTTTGCTAAAATTTCCACAAATGAAAATAGCGGATTTAATTATGGAAGTACAAAATTTTGTTAAAAAGAACGCGCATACATTTCTTTTATGATACAAAAAGCGTGCACCTATTGTGTTAGTGCAAATAGGCATATACAATAGAGTTGTCATTATAAGGAGGACTTTTAAATTCATGAAGACTAAATTTTTTGCAGGTGTCGCTGCAGCAGCGCTATTGACTTCCGCTGTACCTGTTCTTAACGAGATGCCATTTGCTCAATCTGCAAATGCTCATCAAACAAAAGCAGCTACTGATTTTGAACAAGCTTTTTTAGATAAAGCTTCACGCCAAGCTCAAAAAGCAGCTAAGAAGTATGGTGTATACCCATCAGTAATGATTGCCCAAGCAATCGTTGAATCTGATTGGGGTCGCTCAGGTTTAGCTACTAGTGCTAATAATCTTTTCGGAATTAAAGCTGGTGATGGTTGGACTGGCGAAACCTACACTTCTAGAACTCGCGAAGAAAGCAACGGTAAAAGCTACTATATTAATGCCGCATTTAGAAAGTATCCAACTTATGAAGGATCTTTCGATGATAATGGCAACAAGCTTAGAAACGGCGTAAGTTGGGACGCAAATCGTTATAAGGGTGCTTGGATTGAAAATGCTAACTCTTATCAAGCTGTAACTAAGGCCTTGACTGGGACTTATGCCACAGCCGGTAATTACAACAAGATGCTTGATAACAGAATTGCTACTTACGACTTAACCCAATACGACCCAAAGATTTCTAATGAAGCAAAAACTTACACAGTTTCTAAAAATGCTGACACTTACAACTGGCCAACCGATCATTCAGTGGCTAAGAAGGAAAGTTCCATTAACAAAGGCGACAAGGTAACTGTTGATAAGACTATCACTTACTACAATAGTTCTCGGCGGATGCACATTGCTGGTAAGGGTTGGGTAAACTCTACTGTTTTTGAAAAAGACAGCCAACTTCCAGCAGCTCCATCTTCAGAAGCGCCAAAGGGTGCAACTAAGGTCGAAAAGAACTTGATGCACAATGCCTATGTTTACAATGAAAAGGGCGAACGCATTAAAGATATTAAACTTTTGCAAGAAGACAATGTCATTCCAACTTATGGCACTAAGACTATCAAGAACAAAAAGTACTACCGTATCGGCGAAAATCAATACATTGCAGCTGGCAATATTGATGGAACTATGAGAGTTCTTAAACACAACACCTATGTTTACAACCAATACGCAAATCGCGACAACGATTTGAAGTATAAGAAAGGTCAAGCTGTCAACACGTACGGTAGTGCAGTAAAGATTTTAGGTAAGAAATACTACAAGGTTGGTGTTCACGAATACGTTAAGAAGGCAAACTTTTAATTAAAAATTGAAGTTTCTCAGTTGGGAATTAAGGAGAAATGGAATGAAATTTAAAAAAATAATGCTTGCAGTGTTAGCTGCTGGTAGTTTGACCGCTATTGGCCTTGGAGCTAATACTTCCAAAGTGCACGCAGCCACCATGAACAGTATTGCACAACAATACAGTTATAGTGGCACTACCTACTTATATAAGATGTTAAAAACAGAAGGCATAAAATATAATAAGTTTTATACTGAAAATCCAATCAAGTATAGAACTGGTAAACCTGAGGGGATTGTCATTCATGAAACGGCAACTCCCGGCGCGACCGCCCATGATGAGGCGATTTATTTTAACCGAGAATGGATGAACATGTATGCTTATGTACATGCATTCGTTGATCATAACGGTGTAATTCAAATGATGACTCCTGATTATGGTGTGTGGGGCGCAGGCCCAATGGCTAACGACCGCTTCATGCAAGTTGAATTATGTGAAGAAACGGATCGAACTAATTTTGCTAAAAGTATCAATAATGATGCAGTTTATGCAGCAAAGCTTTTGCACCGTTATAATTTGACGCCGACTAATGCCACCAAAACTGGCCAAGGAACAGTTTGGTCTCACCTGGCAGTTTCAAAATTCTTAGGTGGAACCGACCATGGCGATCCCGATGGTTATTTTGCTAGTTGGGGTTACTCAATGGATGAGTTTTTCGATTTAATCCAGCATTACTACAACTTGCAAGAGGGAAATGCTTCTGCTGAAAAGAAGCCAACTGCAACTACTGCAGTTACTCAAGCACCAAGCACAAATGGTAAAACCTTAATGCACGATGCTTATGTTTATGACGAAAACGGCAAAAAGACCAAAACTTTGAAAAAAGCCGGTGTAGCTGTAAACGTTTCTGGTGAAAAGACAATTAATAAGAAGAAGTATTTACAAATTGGTAAAAACGAATACGTTAATGCAACTAATGTTGAAGGGACTGACCGGGTATTAAAACGTAATACTTACATTTATGATACTGTGGGTGTCCGTGTTGGAGTTACCAAGCTTTTGAAGGGAAATTCTGTAAAGACTTATGGCTCTAAAGTCACCATACAAGGAATTAAATATTATGCAATTAGCCCAACTCAATTTGTAAAAGCTAATAATTTCTAAGTTAAGAAGAATATACCTTTTTCGGTGTGAAAAAGGTGTATTTTTTTGTATAATTTTTGTAATTATAGAAGGGGGTATTGAATTGGAACAACTATCTTTATTTTTGGTAGTGCTTTTAGCATTAGTGATTCCAATTTTTATGGCGCGATTTCGAGTGACTAATGTGCCAACGGCCGTTGCTGAAATTATTGTGGGAATTATCATGGGGTCCAGTGGATTTAATATTATTTCATCAACTCATGATCTAACTTTTCTTTCCAATTTAGGGGTTATCCTATTGATGTTTTTATCAGGGATGGAAATTGATTTTGATTTATTAAGTAGAAAAAATAATCCCAAAGGTAAGTCTCAAGCAGGAAAAGAAGTTGATCCACTCAAAACGGCAATTGTTGCGTTTTGTGGATTGGCGATTATGGCAGTCATTTTGGCCTTCATTTTGAAGTGGATTGGGCTATTTAGTGAAGTAATGTTGGCCACAATTATTTTTATGACGGTTGCTTTGGGAGTGGTAATCGCCACTTTAAAGGAAAAGGAAATCTTAAATCGTCCGATTGGGCAGACAATTTTGCTGACAGCAGTAATGGGGGAAGTAGTGCCATTAATGTTGTTAACAATTTATGCATCGATTCATGGTGGAAATGCGGAAAGATTATGGCTGATCATTCTATTATTTGTGGCTGCTATTTTTCTATTACATCGTTTTAAGCAGCCATACATCTGGTTTAGTAAAGTTACTAAAGCGACCACGCAATTAGATATTCGTTTGGCGTTTTTCCTTATTTTTGCCTTGGTAACCGTGGCTGAGCGAGTTGGTGCTGAAAATATCTTAGGAGCATTTTTGGCAGGGATGGTAATGAAACTTTTGGAACCAAGTGAGGCAACTAAGGATAAGCTAACCTCCATTGGTTATGGTTTCTTTATTCCAATTTTCTTTATGATGACGGGTGTAAATTTGAATCTAAGATCCTTATTTGCTCGTCCAAGTTCGTTGATGCTATTGCCAATTTTGGTACTATTCTTTTTCCTTGCCAAAATGCCGGTAGTAGGAGTTTACATGACCAAGTTTGCTCGACGGAATGCTTTTGCGGGTGGATTTTTAACGGCAACTACAATTACAATTGTGCTTCCTACTTTGCAAGTTGCGAGAAAATTACATGCTATTACTGCAACGCAATCTGATGCTTTTATTTTAGCAGCGGTGATTGTATGTATTGTTAGTCCAATCGTTTTTAATTCTAGCTTTAGACTTTTACCAGAAGACAGAATTAAACAACGCGTGGTTATTATGGGTGCTAATACTTTTACGGTGCCAGTAATGCATGACCTTCATGATAATTGGTATTCAGTTGATATGTTTACTGATAATGAAGAAAACTACAATACTTACAAGAGTAAGGTTCAGAGCTTAAGTTTAATCAAGGATTTGAGTCAAGAATCTTTAGAAAAAGCTGGAGCTTTTAATGGCGATATTTTTGTGGCTGCAAATCATAGTGATGAGATCAATTTGAAATTAGCTAAAATGGCTAAAGATAGTGAGCAAATAAAGCGCGTCATTATTCGACTTCAGCAACCTGATATGGGAACTGTCCGCAAGTTGCGTGCTGACGGAATCGAAGTGTTTAATTTTACCAATGTTCGTTCTTCATTGATGCGAGCTTTAATTGAATCACCGGCTGTTTACCAAATTATGACCGATACGAAGAATATTTTGTATTCCGTTGTTGTACGCAATCCAAAATATATTGGACAAGAACTAAAGGATTGGGACTTTATCGATCAAATTACGGTGAGTCGAATTAAACGTGGGAACAAATGGCTTGCCCCACACGGTTCGACTGTAATCGAAGCTGGGGATGAAGTGGTTTTCTCAGGACAATATGAAGCTGCAGATAAAATCAGACAAATTTTAGGACGCAAATAAAATAAACCTGGATCATTTTTGATCTAGGTTTTTGTTTTGATTATCTTATTAGTACGAAGCTTTGGCTTCTGCCAAAACTTTTAAAACATTCAAACTATGTTCAAACCATTTGTTGGCAAGCTCGGTATTATGCTCATCGATTGCTTTAGCAAAGTCATCAAACTCTGCTGCCATGCGATGTGAGTGAGTGTTAAAGTTATACTTCTTTGGCTCTTTATCGCGGAGTTCAAGGGTATAGTGATTAAGTTCACCAGGTGAACCATCAAAGTAGATAGTTCCTTTTTCGCCTTCAATAAATGAACGTGGTGGCATTGTGTAACTATCTTTTGAGGCAATTAAACTAGCTTGAATTCCTTGATAGGCCATATTTAAAATTCCAGAAGTATCTATCCCTTTTTGAATGTTAGGATAGTACTTAACTAATTTTGGATTTTTAAATAAACCTACAGCTAAGTGGATGTTATAGATGTTTAAATCGTTTAAAGCACCACCATCCTTTTTAGGATCAAAAACTGGTGCAATTTTTCCTTCTAAGAAGTCGTCATAGCGACTGGAGTATTGGGTATAGTTTAAGGAAAGAATGTGAACTGGCTCAATTTGTTCAAGATCTTTTTTAATATGTTTAAAGTTTTCCAAGTGAATATTGGTGATTGCTTCAACAATGATCAGACCTTTTTTGTCTGCGATTTGCTTTAATTCTTCAGCTTCACTAACTGTAGTAACAAAAGGCTTTTCACAGATGACGTTTTTGCCTGCTTCTAGGGCATTTTTAGCCACAATAAAATGAAGCGAGTTAGGGACAGCTACATAAACTGTATCGACTTCTGGATCATTATAAAGATCACTATTGTCGGTATAGGTATGTTTAATGCCGTATTGAAGGGCTAAGTCTTTGCCTACTTGTTCACTACGTTTAGTAGTGGAGATAGCAATCAGTTCTAAATTATCAATTTTATCAGCAGTTGTTAAAAAATCATGGACGATTTTTCCACTACCTACAATTCCTAATTTCAATTAATTGCTTCCTTTCTTAGTGCTTGCTTTTGGCATTGGCTTTGCATTTAAAGCAGAGTCAGGAACCTTTAAGAAGTCGTGGCTACCAAAGTTACCATAGCTTTGACCTAAGCGAACTTTCATCAATTTACCAAGTTTCATGTTGATAAAGAGATTGTAAGACGTTAACTTTTTATTCTTTACAACAGCTTTAACAGTCATATTTTGATATTTGCCGTATTTTTGAACGCGGCGGAAAACTTTTTCTTGAGCTGCACTTTGACCCGTAGTTCCAAAAATTGGATCAGCAGCATCTTTCATCAGCTTTTGGTCTTTGATATCAGCAGTTAGAGTGTAAGTATTCTTGTTACGCTTCATTTTGAAAGCTTTAACCAATTTTGGACTTGGGTCAGTCATGGTAGTGTTATTAGTAATCGCTTCAAGAAGTTCAGCATAAGTGTGACCGCTAAGTTTATCAAGTTTAGCCTTGTACCAGCTACTACGGCCGTTTAAGTAAACGTTGTTCATATTAATCCACTCTTCAGAACTTTGCGTTTTACCTTTACTGGTTGTTTGATTAGTAATATGGAAAACAGTCGGATCTCCACCAAAGTTAGTATTAGCAGAAACGATTTGTGTGGAAGTATCTGTAGATAAGCAAATGGATTGAATTACTTCACCACTCTTAAAACTTTTCTTAGTTTGATCTACAACTTGACTCTTAGTTAAAACAGGCTCGGACTTTTTTTGCTGTTTACTACAACCTCCAGCAATTAAAGCCCCCATTAAACATGCAGCAATAAAAATACGTTTGAATTTCATGATATATCTCTTTCTCTAATATTTCTAAGTCTATTGTACAGTAAAAGCTCGAGTTGCACCTAAGTGACTTCGAGCTTTTTTCTTATTTTGCCATATTTCCTAAATTAACAGCATTCTTTTTAATTGAAGCAGGGACTTCTAGCTTCTTTAATTTATTAATATCCTTGATCTTCATTGATAATTTCTTATCTTTGCTGCCATCTTTATAATCAGCACCAATTAAAACTGACTTTAACTTGTAGTCTTTATTAGTCCTAATTTTAATATTGATCTTTTTTGGCTTAGCCTTGTTTAAATCAACGCCAATTACAGAGGTAACAGGGGAGTTTTGAATAATTTCATTCCAAAGCTTTTTATTATTTCCGTGGTAATAAACTTCATAGCCTTTTTTGGTTTGCTTTGTTTTGAATAAGTTAGGGTTTGAAGTGCTTAAAGTAAGCAGAGTGCTTTTAGCAAGATCATCGGTTAATTGAGCATAGCTGCTAGCTTTAGTAAGCTTAGTCTTAAACCATTTATTTGTGTCTGTACCTTGCATTTGAATGTAGTTGGTTTTATTTTCAATCCACATTTTATAGTGGTTAGAATTAGTAGTAAAGTTTGCATAGACTACTAATGGATTTTTAGAATATTTAGCGCTCGCTTTTTGCAAAATTTGTCTAGATGGAGAAGTTTGTTTCCAAGTGGCCTTCATATTTTTTAAGTTAGTGTTTTGCGCCTTAGTTAAGATTGTTTGAGCAGAGGGTGTTGTAGCGGCTGCTTTCTTTTTTTGATTGGAACACGCTGCAAGATTAACTCCCAAAATTGCTACTAAAACCAAGGATAATATTTTCTTTACTTTGTTTGACATAATTTTCTCCCAACTAAAATTGATAACGCCT
This sequence comes from Lactobacillus intestinalis, assembly GCF_024397795.1. Lineage (NCBI taxonomy): Bacteria > Bacillati > Bacillota > Bacilli > Lactobacillales > Lactobacillaceae > Lactobacillus > Lactobacillus intestinalis. The sequence continues at coordinate 178,610 of NZ_CP072983.1, forward strand.
CTTATTGTAGTTTTTGGATAGTAAAGAAAAGTTCTCAAATCGATTAATTTTTCTTAAAGATATTCAAAATGTTGCGTAATTTACTACCTTTGACTTGGTAATTTTCCACTGGTTGAGTGATTTCAATACAGCCGATATATTTGCCTTCAGGGTTATGAAGACTGTAAAAAGAAATGTTTACTGGGATGTCGTTTTTGTGAATCATGATTGAAATAGAATTGCGCTGGTTATTGTGCATTTGCTTAAGAACTTCTTTGACATGCTTTTGGCTGTGGCCGGGATGCACCTCAAAGACTGTCTTCCCAATATCTTTGGGCGTTCTTTTGAATAAACGATGCTCATTCATTGATGACCAGACAACCACATCGTTTTCATCGAGGACATCCATTTCCTGGGGAATAGTTTTAAAAATTGCATTTAATTCTTCTAATGAAAGGCTCCCACCTTCAAGCTGAATTGCTGTTTCCATAATATTACCATCCTTCTTACTTATTAAATCTACTTTTATTTTATCATCCTCTAAGGATTTACGATTGATTTAGATTTAAGGATTTACGATTGATTTAGATTTTTTAAGGAAAAACTATGCAATTTTTGAATAAGCGTGTAAAATATTGATTGAAACATTGAATTTTCAAAGGAGATATTTCATGTCTAAATTAGTTTTAATTCGTCACGGACAAAGTGAATGGAACCTTTCAAACCAATTTACTGGTTGGGTTGATGTAAACCTTTCAGAAAAAGGTGTTGAAGAAGCTAAAAAAGCTGGTCGTTTAATTAAGGAACACGGTCTTGAATTTGACCAAGCTTACACTTCAGTTTTAACTCGTGCTATCAAGACTTTGCACTTCGCACTTGAAGAAAGTGACCAACTTTGGATTCCTGAAACTAAGACCTGGAGACTTAACGAACGTCACTACGGTGCTCTTCAAGGTTTGAACAAGAAGGATACTGCTGAAAAGTACGGCGATGAACAAGTTCACATTTGGCGTCGTTCATACGATGTTTTGCCACCAGTTATTGATGACGATTCAGAATTCAGCCAAGCACATGACCGTCGTTACGCAAAGCTTGACCCACACATCGTTCCTAAGGCAGAAAACTTACACGTAACTTTAGACCGTGTAATGCCATTCTGGGAAGACAACGTTGCTCCAGACTTACTTGACGGCAAGAACGTAATTATCGCAGCTCACGGTAACTCACTTCGTGCTTTGACTAAGTACATTGAAAACATTTCTGATGACGATATTATGGACTTAGAAATGAAGACTGGTGAACCAGTTGTTTACACATTCGACCAAAACTTGGATGTTGTTAACAAAGAAAAGTTGGATGACTAATTTTCATTCAAATTTAAAAACCTCAATCTTTTGATTGAGGTTTTTTGTTTTGAAAACGTATTCTTTCAATAAACTTTGCTCTATTATTGGATTTTAGCGTTAAGATTAAAATTAGGAGTAAAAGATTTAAGTAAGGAGGAATCGCATTGGATCATAAAATTGTTACTTATCCAGCAATTTTTAAACCACTCGAAAATGATATTTACGTAATTAATTTTCCTGATGTTAAGGGTGCAATTACTGAAGGAAAAGGTTTGAGAGATGCAATGAAAATGGCCGCTGATACTTTGGCAAGTCGTCTTTATAACAAGCATAATTTGCCAAAAAGTAGTGACCCTAATGACATTAAGACTGCTAATGATGGTTCATTTGTAGTAAAGGTTTCTGCGGATTTAACAGAAGCTTTTGGCAATCGAATCGATTATCAAATTTAAAAAAAGACGCCTCCGCAAAAAGAGACGCCTTTTTTATCAACTTATTCCAAAAACTGTTTTTTACTTATTTGGAACAGATTAATTATAATATAAGGCTGTACTAATTACTATATCTTGTTAGTTGGAATGGTAAAATTATAGTAATAAGGACAAAAAACGATAGCAAAATAATTAATTCTGGGTTAGAATGTTTTTCACGAAATTGACAGTCCTACCCTTAAAGTGCTATTTTCAAAAAGGGGAAAAGTTGGGAGAACACACTATGCAAACTATTGAAAATTCTCTCTTGCAAGTTTCTGTTGACGAAAATGGAGCACAAATGGTTAACTGCGTGTCCCAGAATGATAAATTTGATTATCTAAAGTCACAAGATGGACAAGAGAAAGTGGCGGTTGCTTTTCCAGCAATTGACCAAGAAAAAAATTGGGCGCTCGAATTACCTTGGACAGTTGTCGATAAGGGAGATAGTCGAGTGAGCCTCACATTGATTGACACTGAAGAGAGCTATAAGTACTTTCCGTATCATTTTGAGGTAGTACTTACTTATGCTTTGGAGGGCAATCAAGTAAATGTATCTTTTTATTTAAAGAATAATTCTCATAAAGAAATGCCTGTTTCTTTAGGGGTGATTATTCCTATACTTGCAGGTTTTACACCAAGTAAAGACCTAAATAAAATTCAACTTGAAGGTGTTAATAATCATCAGGTGACTGTTGAGTCGACTGATTTTGAGCTGGAAGTAAATGAAAATCAAATTTTAGCCAAAAATCATGAACTTAACTTAGCTGGCGATAGCAGTCAGAATTTTGCGGTATCGCTCACATTAAGTTGAAAATATAACAATTTCAATAAGATACGCCAAGCAAATCAGCAGTGATTTGCTTTTTTTGCTATAATACACTCATTGTCAATAAATACTCAGGTAAAAGGGAATATGAAAAATAACGAAAAAAGACCAGATACAAGTCGAGTGAAGATGCACTCGGATGATTATCACAAAAAGCATCGAGTATTAGGATGGATAATAAGCATAGTAGCAATTTGCGCGGTTGCGGCGGTAGCTTATTCCGCATATGTTTATTTCAAAGCTAAAAGTGCTGTCGATCAGACTTATGATCCCAAGAACCAGGTAGAGGTTCGAGATGGCGAATTTAATGGGAAAAATAAATTTGCTGTTTTGTTAATGGGAACTGATACTGGGGCCTTAGATCGAACCGAAAAGCGTGGGCGTACCGATACTATTATTTTAGCGATTGTAAATCCGCAAAAGAAGCGTTATACCTTGATGTCGATCCCGCGGGATACAATGGCTCAAATGGTAGGAAATTCAAGTTTTAGAGTTGAAAAAATTAACGCCGCCTACACTATTGGAGGTGCCAAAATGGCGATGGATAGTGTATCTAAACTAATTAACGTTCCAGTGAAGTATTATGCCTTAGTTAACATGGGTGGAATTATGAAAATGATTCGCTATGTTGGGGGCATTAATATTAGACCTAATTTAACTTTTGAATATGGTGGATATGAATTTAAAAAAGGTAAGATGACCCGTATGGGTGGTGGGGGAGCTTTAGCTTACTCCAGAATGCGTTATGACGATCCTAAAGGAGATTATGGGCGCCAAGAACGTCAACGCCAAGTTATCATCGCTTTAATTAAAAAGGCTGTATCCTTGGGCTCCTTATCAAATTTGGATTCTATCTTGTCTACGGTTTCTGGTAATGTTAAAACCAACTTGCCATTTAGAGCGTTGCAATCAATTGCCCTAAATTATCGCAGTTGTGCAGACCATGAAGTAAGTGATTATTTGCATGGATATAATGCTACAATTGATGGCTCCTCTTACCAGATTCAACCTACGACTGAATTACAGCGTGTTTCTAACTATGCTCGTTCAGAATTGGGGTTAGAGCAAGAGTTTATCAATAATAATGAAACTTATCAGAATCAGCGAAATGTAGCTGATGGATTTAGTTTTAAGAGCAAGAAAAACCAAGAATATAAAATTTATGATGATTACACCGAAGAAGGTGATAATTAATGGCGCGCTTTTGGTCGATTTTAATTGGATATGTCTTCGGCAACTTTTTATTTGCGATGATTATTGGGCGACTGGCTCTGCATGTTGATCCAACTAAATATGGCTCGGGAAATCCAGGAACCGCCAATATGGGAGCTGTTTTTGGTAAAAAGTGGGGAATATTAACGTGTAGCGGTGATTTATTAAAAACCGCAATTGCCTTGTTAATTGTTCATTTTGCTTTTCCTGGAAAAATAAATTTGGCTTATGCAGGATTGGGGCTAATTTTAGGGCATTGTTTTCCAATTTGGAATCATTTCCAAGGTGGGAAAGGAGTGGCTGTCGCAGCCCTTTTGACTGTGGTGTATGATTGGAAAGCTGGAATTATTACTCTGCTCATTGCATTAGTGCTGACAGCAGTAATGCAAAATTTGACGATTCCTCCTCTTGTGTTTATGATTTTATTTAGTGTTTTTGAATTCTTCAAAAACCAGGAAGCAGGAATCATATTTCTGATTATTACGGTCATCATGATATTCAAGTTTTGGAAGGATATTATCGATTTCTTTACCGGTCATGGCAAAAAAGTTGATATTTTATATTCAATTAAGAAAAAATTGGGTATTAAGGTGTAGTATAAAAGGGATATTTTTAGTAAGGACATAGATAAAAACGATGAGTGAAAGTAGAAAAAGAAAATCACTAACATTTTGGCAATATCTTTGTCTAGGTATCGCTACCTTTGGAATGATCGCTTTAAGTTATAACTTTGGCGGCAGCTTTGGGAGATTACCTCTAGGTAGTTTGCTTAGATTTGTGCCAAAAATGGCTGAAAATGCCTTTATGATTTTTGTACCAATGGTATTTGGTGCAGTTTACAGCAAGAAAAAAGTTCATCCGACTGAAGCCTTTAGATTTTGGCTGATTGCCGTTGTAACTTTGGTATTGTTCTATTTAGCATACTTCTTCAAATTGCCAGATAGATTTAATATGTGGCGATTATGGGGTGTGTTCTTCCCAGTATTAACTAGTACGTCTGTATTACTTGCTGGATTGATATTTAGTATCTTAGTACAACCATATTTGTATGATTTGCAAAGAAAATTAACAGTTAAACAAAACTTGTTAGTTTTGTGTATGCTAACTGTAGTTGGTTTTGCAACATGTGCAGGTGCAATGGGGTTCCGTTACTCAATCTTTGGCGTGTACCTAATTTTGTACTTTGCTTGGGGGATGTTTTTAGCAAACTGGAAGATTACTAAGACTCAATTTAAGTGGTCAATCTTTTCAGGAATTGTATCCTTCTTCATAGTGTTTATTGGGGTTCCAGGATTCAATGGAGTTTTCTGGTACCAAGTATTATCTGCTCGTAATGGCGGCGGCTGGAATAGACAATTCTTAAATAATCCAACATCACCATTTATGGTTTTGATGGTTATTGCAATTTTCTTAATCTTTAGAAAAACTATCATGTCTTATAGTGCGCGTGAAATGCGTTACTTTATTCCAGTAATTATCTTCATGCAAGCGCCAATTTCCACTTCATTTATGAATGCTTTCCGCTTCACAAATAGTGCTGGTGTAAATAAGCTCATCATGATCATTATTATGATGATTGTGAGCGTATTGCTTACTAAGATTTATGAGAAATATCTCTTTAGAATTAAGCCATTTAGAAGAGCTATGCTCTACTTGAGTAAAGATGATAATTTAGTAGACATCTTAGTTCGCTGCTGGAAGAATTTTATTGCTTGGTGTGTCGAACATCGAGTAATGATTCTTACCTGGATCTGGTTCTATATTTTGAGTTTTGCTTCATTCTTAATTGAATCAGATAATTTGAGAATTCAAATTTCAACTGCTAGTGATATCAATGCCGTAGTCTTCTTACTCGGTACGAGATTCTTTGCAATTATTTTGACTACTATTTTCTTAGATGCAATGTTCTCAATTTTCTATTTTGTAACTACGCGCTACTGGACTTCCACAGTTTTAGTCAGTGTAATTACAATTGGATGGGCAATTGCTAACAAGGTTAAGCTTAACTTACGTGGGGAACCAATTTACCCAAGTGAATTGAGTGAAGCAGCTAACTTTAAGACTTTGATTCCAATGATTGGCTCAACTTTATTGATCGTAGTTGGAATTGCTTTAGTAGTTATTATTGCTTTAGATGTTTTCTTAGAAGTTAAATTTCCAATTAAGAAAAAGGGTTCATGGAAGCGCCGTGGAATTTGGGCACTTTTGAGTTTACTTTTATTCTTAACTCCACTTCGTTTCAATCATGATGGTGGTTTTATTTATCACATTAATCGTGGTTTTGATAATAAGCAATCCTTCAGAAACCCTGAACGTGATATTCAAATTAACGGTCCAATCTTGAACTTCTTGAATTATCTTGACTTGCAAGTTATGGATCAACCTGCCAATTATTCACAATCTACGATTAATCATTTGAATAGCAAGTATCAAAAGATTGCGGACGAAATTAACAAGACAAGAAAGAACAACCTTAAGAATCAAACAGTTGTCTTTAACTTGAGTGAAAGTTTTGTCGATCCATATACTTTCCCAACTATCAAGATTGATAAATCAGCTCCAAATCCAGTTAAATTTATTCAATCAATGAAGGATAAATCAACTTACGGTAACATGCTTAGTGCTGGTTACGGTGGTGGTACTGCTAACATGGAATGGGAAACTTTGACTGGTCTTAACATGGGGATGTTTAGATCAACTTTGACTCCATATGTTCAAGTTGTACCTCGCTACAAGTTCTACCCAACTATTGGTATGAACTTTGACTACAAGTCTGCCGTTCACCCATTTATTGGTACTTACTACTCAAGAGTAGAAGATTACAAGAGATTTAAGTTTAACAAGTTTGAATACTTAGGTTCTAAGTACAAGATTATTGATCAAAAGAAACTTGGAAAGAGTAGCTATAACTCCGACTACACTGCTTATGCAAATGGTTTGAAACAAATCAATTCTCAAAATGGTGGTCAATTCATTAACTTGATCTCTATCCAAAACCACATGCCATACAACAACTGGTATCCAAAGAATGAATACATGGGTAAGATTTCTGGTGAATTGTTCAATAGTGGTGCTGTTCGTGAACAAATGGCAACCTATATCAAGGGTGTTCAATACACTGACAAGGCTGTGAAGAAGTTTATTGGCCAAATTGATAAGATTAATAAGCCAATTACTGTGGTATTCTACGGTGACCACTACCCAAGTATTTTGTCACAAAGTTACACTGCTAAGTATCCAGTTCAAATGCACTCAACTCGTTACTTTATTTACTCAAACAAGTATGCTAGAGCGCATGGCGCTAAAGAAAAATTGGTTAAGAACACTAACTTTGTAAATACTAGTGACTTCATCGCAATGATGCTTGAACAAACTAACTCTAAGGTAACTCCTTACCAAGCATTGTTAACTGAAGTTCATGAAAAACTTCCTGCAATTACAATCAACTTTGATGGTGATAAAGGATTTGAACTCATTAATCAAAAGGGTGAAAGAGTAAATCCTAAGACTCTAACCTCAGAACAACGTGCACTTCTTAATGATTATGAAGCTGTTCAATATGATATGACTGCAGGTAAGGCTTATGGCTTAACCGCAAAAGGTTTTTATAGATAATGAAAAAGTCGGATAATTATCCGACTTTTTTGTTTGATAGTTGACTAATATTGAAAAACTCAGTAATATCATTACTAAGACTAGTAGTTAATTGATTCAGTGTTCAGAGAACTAGCATTTTGGTGTGAGCTAGGCAGGTCAAGTTAACGAAATACGATAAGGAGTGGCTCCCTTAGAGGCTATTTAAGGCGCATTTTGCGTGAACGTGGGTGGTACCACGGCTAATAATGATATTTAGTCGTCCCTTAATCCTTTGGATTAGGGGGCGTTTTTTATTTATTGGAGGAAATTATGGCAAAATTTGACATTTTAGAAGATTTAAAATGGCGTGGCGCAATTAACCAAGAAACTGATGAAGAAGGTTTGCGCAAGTATTTAGCTGAACATGATGATTTGGCTCTTTACTGTGGAACTGACCCAACTGGTGATTCACTTCATATTGGTCACCTTATTCCATTCATGATTTTGAAGAGATTCCAAATGGCAGGTTATCACCCAGTAATTTTAATTGGTGGTGGAACTGGTGCAATTGGAGATCCATCCGGTCGAAAGACTGAACGTACTCTTCAAACAGCTGAACAAGTTAAGCACAACGAAGAAAAGTTAACTGCTCAAATGAAGAAGTTGTTTGGAACTGAAAACTTTGAAATTCGCAACAATGCGGAATGGCTTGGTAAGATGAATTTGCTTGATTTCTTGCGTGATTATGGTAAGTTTTTCCAAGTTAACAACATGATTAACAAGGATGTTGTGGCTAGTCGTCTAGAGAATGGTATTTCATTTACTGAATTTTCTTACCAAATTTTGCAAGCTATTGATTTCTATCACTTGAACAAAGATAATGGCGTTCAAATGCAAATTGGTGGTAGTGACCAATGGGGTAACATTACTGCCGGAATTGATCTTATTCACAAGCTTGAAGGTTCAGATCGTCCAGCATTTGGTTTGACCATTCCATTAATGCTTAAGGCTGACGGTACTAAGTTTGGTAAATCTGCTGGTGGAGCTGTTTGGCTTGATCCTGAAAAGACTAGTCCTTACGAATTCTACCAATTCTGGATTAACCAAGATGACCGCGATGTAGTTAAATACCTTAAATACTTTACTTTCCTTAGTCGTGAAGAAATTGAAGATTTGGCTGAAAAGACTGAAAAAGAACCTTGGAAACGTGCTGCTCAAAAGAGATTAGCAGAAGAAGTTACCAAGTTTGTTCATGGTGAAGAAGGTTTGAAGGAAGCTCAAATGATTACGGATGCTCTCTTCTCCGGTAACATTAAAGATTTGTCAGTTAAGCAAATTGAACAAGGATTAAGTTCTGCTCCAAGTGCTGAAGCAGGCGCAGAAAAGAAGAATATTGTGGAATTCTTGGTTGATACTAAGATTGAACCTTCCAAGCGTCAAGCTCGTGAAGATGTTAAGAACGGTGCTATTTACGTTAATGGCGATCGTCAACAATCTACTGATTTTGAAGTTGATCCATCAGCTGCGTTTGATGGGAAGTATGTCATCATCAGAAAAGGTAAGAGAAAATACACACTGGTTACAATTAAATAAGCAAAACTCACACAATTATTTTATTTATTTGTTATCTTTTTTAACCTCAAAAGTGTCTTAGAATCCCCCAGGATATCGGGCTTTAGGACACTTTTTATTTCTTTATAAAAGTGCTTGCATTTAATAACAAATGTTATATAATATAGTTGTCAAGAGGAAATGAAGAGTTTTAGAATCGAAGGTATTTAAAATGAAGAAGTTAGTTAAAGTTGTTTCAAGTTTAGTTCTTGCTGTTAGTTTTTTAGGTGTTGGTTCAACTGTTAGTGCTGCCACTTTCAATGCTCCAAAGTTGGGTGTTGCCGAAGTTGCTCCAACTGATCCAGCTATCAAGAAGGGCGAAAAGATTTTCGTAACTGTCAAAGATACTAAGAAGCAAACTGTTGCAGTTTACAACAAAGATGCTAAGAAGACTTCAAAGACTGTCAAGATGGGTTCAACTTTTACTGCAAAAGATGTTAAGAAAGTTAACGGCAAGAAGATCGTTAAGGTTTCATCAAACAAGTGGTTGAACACTAAAGATGTTGTAAAGGACTAATTGTTTTAAATACTTCGATTTAAAAATAAAAGAAGGTATTCTAGTTGAATGCCTTCTTTTTTGATACAATATACTCGCCGCTTTAGCTCAGGAGGTAGAGCACCGCCGTGGTAAGGAGGAGGTCCCCAGTTCAAATCTGGGAAGCGGCTTTTAAAAAATTAAAATCATAAAAGACTGTAAATTCGCCGTTTACAGTCTTTTTTTAGTTTTATGATAAAAATAAAATTAAAAAATGTCTTGCATATGAGAATGTACTGTTTTATACTTATAAACAACTTAAGAAATCTATTAATTTTCTCATAATTTGAGAGGGGATAAATATATGAAATTTACAAAGCTTTTTGCAGCAGGTGCAACTGTATTGGTATCTGCTTCTGTATTGGCAGCTTGTGGATCTAATAGTAATTCATCATCAAGCTCTGCTAAGAAGACTATCAATTGGGAAGAAAATGCCGAAATCCCAACTATGGACTTGTCTAAGGCAACAGACGCTACAAGTTTTAATCAATTGAACAATGTATTGGAAGGTATTTATCGTTTGGGTAAAGACAACAAGGTTGAAAATGCCTTGGCAACTAATACTAAAGTTTCAAATGATGGTAAGACCTGGACCTTCACTTTACGTAATTCTAAGTGGTCTGATGGTTCACCATTAACTGCAAAGGACTTTGTATATTCATGGCGTAGAACAGTTGATCCAAAGACCGGTTCACAATATGCATACTTATTTGAAGGTATCCATAATGCAACTAAGATTTCTGCAAATAAAGCACCAGTAAATAGCTTGGGTGTTAAAGCAGAAGGTAAAAATAAGTTAGTTGTTAACTTGGACAAGAGAATTCCTTACTTCAAGTTATTGATGGGATTCCCACTATTCTACCCACAACAACAAAAGGCTGTTGAAAAGTATGGTTCTAAGTATGGTACTGCTTCTAAGTACATGGCTTATAACGGTCCATTTACTCAAACAGGTTGGACCGGTTCAAACCTTTCATGGAAGCTTAAGAAGAACCCTAACTACTGGGATAAGAATGCTGTTAAGTTAGATTCAGTTAACTACAGTGTTCAAAAGACGCCATCAACTGCTTACAACTTATACCAATCTAACAAGATTGATGCAGTCTTGCTAGATTCACAACAAACTAAGAATTTGAAGAATCAAAATGGATACACTATTCGTCCAACTGCTTCAACATTCTACCTACAATACAACCAAAAGAATAAAGATTTACAAAATGCTAACTTACGTCGTGCCATCTCTCTTGCAATCAATAGAAAAGCTTTAGGTAGTGCTTTAGGTGGTTCAAACAAGCCAGCTAACTCCTTCACCGCTCAAGGTTTGACTAAGGTTGAAAATACTGACTTTGCTGCAAAGACTGCTGATACTGACTACAGCAAGTATGATCCAGCAGAAGCAAAGAAGTTATTTAAGAAGGCACTTCAAGAATTAGGCAAGAAGAACGTTTCAGTAAGCATCTTGAGTGATGATACTGATGCAGGTCAAAAGACCACTGAAACTCTTCAAAGTCAAATTGAAGAAAACTTAAAGGGCATTAAGGTATCTGTATCAAACGTACCATTTAAGACTCGTTTAAGTCGTTCAACTAATGGTAACTTCGATATTGTAGTTACTGGTTGGTCAGCAGACTTCGCCGACCCAATCTCATTTGATGATTTGATGACTTCAAAGAATGCTCAAAACAACGGTAAGTGGTCAAACTCACAATATGACAAGTTGGTTGCTGATTCTAAGACAACTTCAAACGATGAACAAAGATTCTCAGACCTTGAAAAGGCTGAAAAGATCTTACTTAAGGACCAAGGAATCACTCCACTTTACTACAAGACTGAAGCATGGATGGTTCGTCCTTCAATCAAGAATGTTATTTACAACGCTGCCGGTGCAAACTACAACTTCAAGGAAGCTTACGTTTCAGGCAACTAAAATTAAATAAAGAGGTTGAAAAGGAGCAACTGCAAGTAGACGGTTGCTTCTTTTTGTATATATGATTAAGGAAAATAAGGTAATGAGGTTATAAAAATGGAAAAGTGGCGAAAAGTATTTGCAGTAGGTTTTGCAGTAGGAGCTTGTGGATTAGCTTTAACAGCTTGTTCTAATCAATCTAATAGCTCTTCTTCGGGTACTAAAAAAACACTTAATTGGATGGAACAAGCAGAAATCCCAAGCATGGACGTCTCTAAAGCGGTGGATAGAGTATCCTATGAACAATTAAATAATACGATGGAAGGTTTATATCGTCTTGGTAATAATGCCAAGATTGAACCAGGATTGGCCACTAAGACCGAAGAAAGCAAAGATGGTAAAACTTGGACATTTACTTTACGTAAAAATAGTAAATGGTCTAATGGAGATCCAGTAACTGCAAAAGACTTCGTATATTCATGGCGTAGAACGGTTAATCCAAAAACCGCTTCAGAATATTCATACTTGTTCTCTGGAGTAAAAAATGCAGAGGCAATTGTAGCGGGTAAAAAACCAGTTTCTAGTTTGGGTGTAAAAGCTGAGGGAAATTATAAATTAGTAGTTAACTTAGATAAGAGAATCCCATATTTTAAACTATTAATGGGCTTCCCATTATTTTATCCTCAAAATGAAAATGCTGTGAAGAAATTCGGTAAGAATTATGCTATGGCTTCAAAATATAATTACTACAATGGTCCATTTGTACAAAAAGGTTGGAATGGTAGTAATTTAACTTGGAAGTTAGAAAAGAATCCAAATTACTGGGATAAAAAGAATGTTAAGTTAGACACAATTAATTATAGTGTTCAGAAAACTCCGTCAACAGCATATAATGAATACCAGTCAGGTAAGTTAGATGCTGCAGTCTTAAATGCCCAAGGAACTAAACAATTAAAGAATCAAAAGGGCTATACCATTCGAAAGATGGCATCTACTCAATATTTGCAATTGAATATGCAAAAGAATCCTGATTTTAAGAATGAAAAATTGCGGCGCGCGTTTTCAATGGCAATCAATAGAAATAATTTGGCGAATACTATTGGCGGTGCTAATCAACCAGCTACTACTTTCTCAGCTGAAGATATGGTGAAGGTAAATGGCAAAGACTACACAAACTTAGTAAAGAATAATAAAACTAAGAATGTAATGTCCTATAATCCTTCTAATGCTAACAAAGTATATCAACAAGCTTTGAACGAATTAGGTAAAAAGAAACTTTCATTCACTATCTTAAGTGACGATGATGATACTTCTAAGAAGGCTGCCGAATTTTTACAAAGTCAACTTGAAAGTAATTTAGATAATTTGGATGTTAATGTGCAAAGTATTCCAAAGAAGACACGATTAAATCGTGCCATGAAAGGTGACTTTGATGCAGTTCTTACTGGATGGATTGCTGACTTCTCAGATCCAATTTCATTCTTAGATCTTGAAACTACCAAAAATAGTTATAACTTTGGTAAATGGTCAAATTCACAATATGATAAATTAGTAGCAAATTCTAAGACTACTTCTAGTGAGAATGAACGTTGGAATAACATGAAGGATGCAGAAAGAGTATTATTAGAAAAACAAGGTGTAACACCTCTGTATCACCCAGAAGAAGCTTGGATGGTACGTCCATCAGTTAAAGGCATAGTCTTCAATGGCGCTGGTGCACCATATAGTTTCAAGAATGCCTACGTAGCAAACTAAATTTTAATATCAACCATATAATGAAATCTCCTCTCCAAATAAAGAAGTTAGAAAAAAAGTTCTAACTTCTTTTCTTTTTCCCTTGACCAAATCTCAGATGCCTAGTAAAGTAAAGCTAATTTAAATTAAATTTGTAATTCAAGAAAAGGGGAGTTATTTTCGATGTCAAATTGGGAAACAAAGTTTGCTAAAAAAGGTTTAACTTTTGATGATGTTTTATTGATTCCAGCAGAAAGTCATGTTTTACCAAACGAAGTAGATTTGAGCACTAAGTTAGCTGATAACTTAAAGTTAAATATTCCTTTGATCAGTGCCGGAATGGACACTGTAACCGAAGGGGCAATGGCAATCGCAATGGCTCTTCAAGGTGGTCTTGGTGTTGTTCATAAGAACATGTCAATCCAAGCTCAAGCTGGGGAAATAGCTAATGTAAAAAGTGTAATTGTGCCAGCTAGTGCTACTAAAGCTGCAGTAGATGATCAACATCGCTTACTTGTCGCAGCTGCAGTTGGTGTAACAAGCGATACTTTTGAACGTGCTGAAGCTCTTCTCGAAGCCGGTGCAGATGCAATTGTAATCGATACTGCACATGGTCATTCAGCTGGAGTTTTGCGTAAAATTAAGGAAATTAGAGATCATTTTCCAAACAAAACTTTGATTGCTGGTAATGTAGCAACTGGAGATGGAACCCGTGCTTTGTTTGATGCTGGGGTTGATGTAGTTAAAGTTGGAATTGGACCTGGTTCAATCTGTACTACTAGAGTTGTTGCAGGTGTTGGGGTTCCACAAATTACTGCAATTTATGATTCCGCAACTGCTGCTCGCGAATACCACAAGCCAATTATTGCTGATGGTGGCATTAAGTATTCTGGAGATGTAGTAAAGGCATTAGCTGCTGGTGGTAATGCAGTGATGCTTGGTAGTATGCTTAGTGGTACTACTGAAGCTCCAGGGGAACTTTTTGAAGAAAATGGCAAGAAATTTAAGACTTATCGTGGAATGGGTTCAGTTGGTGCAATGGCTCAGGCTCATGGTTCAAGTGATCGTTACTTCCAAGGTGGAGTTAATGAAGCTAACAAGCTAGTTCCTGAAGGGGTTGAAGCTCGTGTTGAATACAAGGGCGATGTTTCAGATGTTGTCTTCCAAATTGATGGTGGACTTCGTTCAGGAATGGGTTATGTTGGTGCAGCTGATATTCCAAGTTTGATTGAAAAGGCTCAATTTGTTCAAATTACTAACGCCGGTTTGAAAGAATCACATCCACATGACGTGCAAATGACCAAGGCTGCCCCTAACTATAAGTAAGTATATAGTCATAGTTTAAAAGAATAATATCAATATATTAACAAATAAGAGAGAAAACTTAATTTTTTCTCTTATTTTTTTAATTTTTATCATTTTTTCACTAGAATTTTTTCTCATATTTGCTATAATAAGAAAAACATTAAAAAGTGTTCTGGAAATTAATAGAAAAATGAGGAGCTGTTTATATGACTAGGTACTTGCTAAAACGTGTTTTTTACATGATCCTCACTTTGTTCATTGTTGCCACGGTTACTTTTTTCTTAATGAAATTAATGCCGGGCTCACCATATGCTAACGAAGCGAAGATGACGCCAACACAATTACATATTATGAATGAACAATATGGATTGAATAAACCAATTTGGGAACAATATTTGATTTACATTGTTGGAATGTTACATGGTGATTTTGGTACATCATTCCAATACAGTAATCAACCTGTTTCAAGCTTAATTGGCGCACGTATTGGTGCCTCAATGCAACTCGGTCTTCAAGCTTTAATCTTGGGAGTTATTCTTGGAGTTATCGTTGGTGCAATTGCTGCGATGAAGCAAGGTACTTGGGTCGACTCAACTGCCACGGTAGTTTCAATCATTGGTAAGTCAGTTCCTAACTTTGTTTTAGCTGTACTTCTTCAATACTACATTGGTTTGAAACTTGGTTGGTTCCCAATCGCTGGTTGGGGTTCATTCTCTCAAACTATCATGCCAACTATTGCTTTGGCTGTAGGACCACTTGCTGAAACGGCCAGATTTATTAGAACAAGTATGGTTGATACTTTAAGTAGTGACTACATTGAATTAGGTAAGGCCAAAGGTCTTAGCCGGATGCAAGTTATTAGAAAGCATGCGATGCGTAATTCAATGATTCCACTTGTTACTTTGATTGGTCCTTACGCAGTAGCACTTATGACTGGTTCAATGGTTATTGAAAACATCTTTAACGTACCAGGAATCGGTGAACAATTTGTTAAATCAATTTTGACTAATGATTATCCAACAATCATGGGTATTACGATGGTCTACTGTATTGGACTTGTAGTAATCTTACTGATTACTGATATTGTGTATGGATTGATTGATCCAAGAATTAGATTAGCTGGAAGTGAGGCTTAAATATATGGATGAAAAAGATTTAAAACTTAGTCCAGATATGGCAGCAATGCCACAAGACACTGATGACAACGTTAGCCAATCAGGTAGTCTTGATCGAACAAGCGTAGAGGATTTAAATCTTCCTTCAGATGCTTTTGAACCTTTGCCAAAAGATGAAGCACAAGATAATGAAAATATTGCAGGACCATCACTTAGTTTTGGTCAAAATGTTTGGCTTAGATTTAAACAAAGAAAAGCTGCCGTGCTTTCTGCAATTATTGTTATTGTAATGATTGTAGTGGCATTTGGTTCTACTCCATTCATTAATAAGTCTACTTTAGTTAAATCTCATCCACAGTACGCTAACTTACCTGCTAAAGTGCCAGGCTTTGGGGCAATTAATGGTTTAAACGGAAAAATTAAACAAAACGGCCAATGGGTTGATGCTTATGCCCAAAATAATGTACCAAAAGATAAGTACTTTATTGCCGGAACTGACTACTTAGGTCGTTCACTTGGCCAAAGAATTGTTTATGGTACTAAGATTTCATTGATCGTAGCTTTAGTTGCTGCCTTCTTTGATTTAACGATTGGGGTCGCCTACGGAATAATTTCCGGGTGGAAAGGAGGAGGAGTCGATAACGTGATGCAGCGAATAATCGAAATTATCTCTTCTGTTCCTAACTTAATTATTGTTGTTTTAATGTTAGTTGTATTAAAGCCAGGTATTACTTCAATCATCTTGGCTATCGCTATTTCAAGCTGGACGACAATGGCTCGGCAGGTTAGAGCGGAGACACTGAGTTTAAAGAATGAAGAATATGTTTTAGCTGCGCGTTCGCTTGGTGAATCACCTTGGAAGATTGCGATTAAACACTTGGTACCTAACCTTTCAAGTATCATTATTATTCAAACAATGTACACTATTCCATCAGCCATCTTCTTTGAAGCATTCTTAAGTTTCATCGGTATTGGTATTACCGCACCAGAAACTTCATTAGGGGTGCTTTTGAATGAAGGTCAAAAGAACTTCCAATTCTTACCATATCAAATGTGGTACCCAGCAATTGTCTTGTGTATTTTGATGATTGCCTTCAACTTACTTGGTGATGGATTACGTGATGCCTTTGACCCTAGAGGCCAAAGATAGGAGGATTGCCTAAATGCCAGAAAGAGTTTTAGATGTTAAAAATTTAAAAATAGATTTCCACACATACGCTGGTGAAGTTAAGGCCATCCGTAATGTTTCCTTCCACTTAAATAAGGGAGAAACTTTAGCTATTGTAGGTGAATCTGGATCAGGGAAATCAGTAACTACTCGTTCAATTATTGGTCTTCTTGCTCGAAATGCCAAAATTATGGGTGGAGAAATTAATTTCCACGGTCAAAACTTGCTTGACTTATCTGAAAAAGATTGGCAAGACATTCGTGGTAATAAGATTGCGATGATTTTCCAGGATCCAATGACTTCACTTGATCCTACTATGAAGATTGGTCAACAAATTGCGGAACCTTTGATTAAACATAAGGGTGCTTCTAAGAAGGAAGCATGGGCTAAGGCTTTGGAAATGATGAAGGCCGTTGGAATTCCTCATGCTGAAGAAAGAATTAATCAATATCCACACCAATTCTCAGGGGGTATGAGACAAAGAATCGTGATTGCGATTGCTTTGATTTGTGAACCGGAAATTTTACTTGCTGACGAACCAACAACTGCCTTGGACGTTACTGTACAAGCTGAAATTTTGGACTTGATGAAAGATTTACAAAAGAGAGTAAAAACTTCAATCATCTTCATTACTCACGACTTAGGTGTTGTGGCTGGGATGGCTGACAGAGTGGCTGTTATGTATGCTGGTGAATTTCTTGAATATGGAACTGTTGATGATATTTTCTATGATCCACAACATCCATATACTTGGGGATTGATCAACTCAATGCCTACTTTGGAAAGTGATACTTTGGAATCAATTCCAGGGACACCTCCAGATTTACTTGATCCACCGAAAGGTGATCCATTTGCTCCAAGAAATAGATACGCAATGAGAATTGATGTTCAAAGAAAGCCACCATTCTTCAAGGTTTCTGATACTCATTATGCGGCAACTTGGCTTTTAGCTCCGGGGGCACCAAAAGTAGAACCACCTGCAGAAATTCAAAGACGTTGGAAGAAATTTAAATTAATGAAGCAAGAAAAGAGCTTGCAAGATTAATCACAGCTTTAAGGGGGATTTAGATGCCAGAAGAAAAGAAGATTTTGGAAGTAAAGCATTTAAAACAATACTTCAAAAATGGACGAACAGTCACTAAAGCTGTTGACGATGTTAGCTTTAATATTTATGAAGGTGAAACTTTTGGCCTTGTAGGTGAATCAGGTTCAGGTAAAACCACCACTGGTCGTTCGATTTTACAACTTTACAATCCTACTAGTGGTGAAGTTATCTTTGAAGGAAAAAATGTTGAAAATTTGAAGAATCACGAAGATAAACTTAAGTTTAGACGTGATGCTCAAATGATTTTCCAGGATCCATATGCTTCACTTAATCCAAGAATGACGGTTGAAGATATTATTGCCGAAGGGCTAGATATTCACAATTTGGTAAAAACCAAAGAAGAACGTCGTAAACGTGTTGAAGAATTACTTGAAACTGTTGGTTTAAATAAAAACCATGCTAGCCGTTTCCCACACGAATTCTCTGGTGGTCAGCGTCAAAGAATTGGTATTGCACGTGCGCTTGCAGTAGAACCTAAATTTATCGTAGCTGATGAACCAATTTCAGCCTTGGACGTTTCCATTCAAGCCCAAGTTGTAAACTTGATGATTGAATTACAAAAGAAACGTGGCTTAACTTACTTGTTTATTGCCCACGATTTATCAATGGTTAAGTTTATTTCAGACCGAATCGGTGTTATGCACTTTGGTAAGTTGCTTGAAGTTGGTTCTGCTGATGATGTTTATGATAAACCACTTCATGATTATACGAAGAGTTTAATTTCAGCTGTTCCTGTACCCGATCCAGAAATTGAACGTCAACGTCACCGAATTGATTATGATCCAGAAAAGGAAGAGATGGATGGTAAAGTTCGGACAATGCACGAAATTCGTCCAGGACACTTTGTAAGATGTACTGATGATGAAGTTGCTCATTATGAACAAGTAGCTAAAAGCTATGAATAAAGATAAAAGTCTACCTCACAGTGGGTAGACTTTTTTGGTGGTAAAATTGAATTGACACTAATTTTGAATAGAGAAGGGATGGCCCATGAGTCACGAATTAACTTTTGACGAAATCGCTGGTTTTCAAAAAGATTATCGTCAACATAAACAAAATAAGGTTGCAGAACTTGCGGTAGTAAATAATGGTTTGCAGAAGGCAAGTTTTAATGAAGAAGCAGCTCGTGAATTAAATCGGACATTTTCAATTGAAATTCCAACTGATAATGTAACTGACCAAAAGCAATCAGGTCGTTGTTGGTTATTTGCTGCATTAAACGTTTTACGTCATGAATTTGCTAAAAAGTATAAGGCAAAGAACTTTATCTTTTCACAAAGCTATCTCTTTTTCTGGGATCGCATTGAAAGAGCGAATATTTTTTTCAATCATATCTTGGAAACTGCTGCTAAGCCATTAGATGATCGAACTGTTCACTATTATATGCAGGCACCGGATACGGATGGTGGTCAGTGGCATATGGCTGTTTCGTTGATTAGAAAGTATGGTTTAGTACCTGCTTATGCTCAAGCTGAAAGCTTTACTGCAAACAATACTGCTGCTTTTAATCAAGCGTTAAATATGAAATTGCGTGAAGACGCCATTGTTTTGCGTAAGTTGGTTCAAGATGGTCATGATGGTGAAGTTGAAGTAAAGAGACAAGAATTTTTGAGCGAAGTTTATCGCATGGCTACGATTGCCTTTGGTGAACCTGTGCATAAATTTGACTTGGAATTTAAGGATGATGAAGGAAAGTATCATATTGATCAAGATCTTACTCCACAAACTTTCTTTAAAGAATACTTTACGGATGATTTAGATGATTATGTGGTCTTGTTTAATGCGCCAGATCATGAATATGACAAGCTTTATTCATTGCCATTTGAAGATAATGTGGAAAACGGCACACCAGTTGAATTTTTGAATACTAAAATTGAGAACTTGAAAGAAGCGGCCATTAAGCAACTTAAAGCCGGGGAAACTTTCTGGTTTGGGTGTGATGTTGGTAAGCAAAGTGATCGTCAAAAGGGACTCTTAGCAGCTGATTTGTACGCAACTGACACTGTTTTTGATATTGAAACTAAATTGAGCAAAAAAGAGCGTCTTGAAACTGGTGCTAGTGGCTCGACTCACGCGATGACGATGGTTGGTGTTGACGTTGTAGCCGGCAAGCCTCGTCAATGGAAGATTGAAAACTCTTGGGGTAGCAAAGTTGGTGAAAAAGGCTACTTCGTGATGGATGACAAGTGGTTTGATGAATATTTATTCAAGGTTGTGGTGAAGAAAAAGTACTTACCAAAGAAGCTAGTTGAAATTGCGGAGAGCAAAGCTACGCCAGTTCCATGTTGGGATTCAATGGGTTAAAAATATGATTGATTTAGAAAAGCTCAAAGACTTTGTTAAAGAGCAGCTTGATGGTGAATCAACAGGACATGATTATTATCATGGGCAGCGCGTTGCTCATTTAGCAACTAAGATGTATTTGGCAGATAACCCACAGGCTCATGAAACGAGCCGCATGGTGGCAATTATTAGAGCCGGGAGCTATTTGCATGACACAATTGATGAAAAGGTAACTTCAAATCCAAATAAAGTAATTGAACAAATTCAAAAACTGCTTCCTGAGGTAGGGTTTGAAGATTTAGAAGTTAAAGACATTTTGTTTACTATTCAACATATGTCTTTTTCGGTTAATATTGAACATCATTATGAATTGCCACTTTCTGGAAAATACGTCCAAGATGCTGATCGTTTGGAAAGTTTGGGTGCGATAGGAATTGCGCGAGCTTTTACTTATGGCGGCAAACACGGCAACAAAATCTATGATCCTGAAATTAAGCCTGAAAAGCTGATCAGTCATGATCAGTATCGTAACCACACGGAGACAACGATTAATCATTTCTATGAGAAATTATTTGATCTGGAAAGTTTGGTGAATACCCCAGGTGGTAAAAAAGAAGCTCACAGACGCACAGAATATATGCGTGAGTTTGTGAATGAATTTATGGATGAATGGAATGTGTAAAAAAAGGCCTAAAAGTATTTTTGCTTTTAGGTCTATTTTTTATTTTAATAGTATTATAAAAATACTGAGGTAAGGAATTCATATAATGACAATTGGTGAAGCTTTAAGAAAAGAAAGAGAAAACTTGCATTATACGCAAACTCAAATGATAGAGAATACTTCTATCTCTCTATCTCATTATTCTAAAATTGAAAATGATACTCAGGATATCAAAGCTAAAGATCTTTTTCAATTGTTAACTGCTAGAAAAATTGATATTAATGAATTTAGTAAAGAAGTTATGGATAATATGGAAAAAAGTCTTGAAAATCTTTCCGACGAATTAATTAAGGCTTTTTATCGCCGAGATATTAAACTTGCTGAACAAATTAAAATGTCGATAGATAAATTTTCTAATGCGGATGAATTACAAATTAGATCTGAATTAGTAGTGGCAGTATTAACAAATACTATTAATTATACTAAGAAAAAGTTAAGTAATAGATTAACAAGGTATTTTCAGAAAAATAATAATTGGCTGACAGATGCAGATATGCTTCGAATTGTGGGAAATTCAACCCGAATTATTGATTTTAATTTATTAGCGGTTTTGATGGATAAGTTATTAGAAAAGTATAAAAAAATTGAAACATTTCCTTTAGATACCCAGAAACGAATAGGAAATATTTTCATTAATTATCTTCATGTTTTGTATGACTATGGTGCAGTAAGAACGGCACAAAAATATGTGATTTTTTTGGAACATTTGCCTGAAATACCAGAATTAGTATTTTGTAAGTTAATTGGATACTACTACGATGCTCTTTTTAGTGGAGATGATAAAAGATTAAAAGAGATAAGTAGCGTCTTAAAAATATTGACGCCCAAAATATTATCTGGTTTACCTAAGAAATAATTTCCAATTGGAAAACAAGAGTAAGTATTGGTAAAACGTATTCAATTTAAATTGAAAGTATGTAATATTAGGAATTGGAGATTATAGAGGAAAGGAGAGAACTAATTATTTTATGGACGTTTTAGTAACACCGGTAATTTTGACCATTATTAATTTAATTAAGTTTTTCTAACTGTATAATTGTAAAAAAGGAGAAAATATTATGGTTGTAGCAGAAGTTCAATTATTGCATACTTTATACTTACCTACTGCTAGGGTAGTTCAAAAAGGTAATGTTGGCGAAAAGTACATTTATGCATTACAAATGTATAAGGAAAACACATATATAAGTAGAATCCTTAATAATGAGAGTGCTTTATATTTTTCTTCCCCGCAGAGTATCTTAAAAGGGAGTGCCAGTGGACACACACAGACTTGGGAATATGCTACCGATAATAATTGGTTTGTGGGTGTAAAGCCTAATCCTCGTGTAAAAAAGGGAATTAAATGGAGTACCCAAATTGCTAGAATGAAGTTTGGACAAAGCTTTAAAAGCAATTTAGAATTGCCCCGATTATCTCAATTAGTTGAGGCTACAGATGCTAACTGGCATGGTGAACATCTATTACGAGTAGAGGCTGCAACTACTCCAAATTATGATAGGTTGTTAATAGCTGGTATTTGGGAGAATAAATCGGGTCATTTTGCATTGTATGATTTAAATTCAATTAATAGAGCATTAACTTCTTCCGGCATTTCAGCGGTTCCAATTAGTAATTTTGATAATAATAAAATTGCATTTCATATTAATAATTTTTATGGTGGCGGCAATGGTGATACATATATTAACTCAGTTCAAGGGTATGATATTGATAATAATAGAAATATTTACATCACATCTCAAAAAGCCACTACAAATGATAATGAAATTAGACCGAAAATTATAAAGCTTCCTTGGGGTTCTACTTCTAATAATGATGGCCAAGCTTTCTACTTAGATGGTATAATTGACAGAAAGTACTATACAGAATTAGAAAGTATACAAATTACCGGTACTGGAAAAGTGTATGTGACGGCTTCATATCATGACCGAAGTGTAGATAGTCCTGTTAAGGAAAGTAGAATTTATCAAGTATTTGGTATTTTGTAAAAAATAAGGAAAATAATCATGAAACCCATTAATCGATTCAAATTAAGTCTAGCTGTGTTAATGGTTGTTATATCAGTTTTTACATTATCTTCAAAGACTTCTGCGGCTACTTTTATAGGAACTTTAAATCACAATTCTTATTTGTATAATCAAAATGGAGTACGTCTAAAGACAAAAGGAAAACTGTATAAAAATCATAAAGTTAAATTGATTGGAAAATTAACAGAAAAAACTGTTACGATGCCCTATACTAGAACTCAATATGAAGGACGCCCTGTGAAAGCACCTTATTACTTTTTGATAAACAATTATGGGGAGTCGCCTAAACGGTGCTACCTTTCCTATAAAATGATTAAGAATCACCCTTATTATAGTTTAGGAAAGGGACAGTATATTCGTGCGGCTAATGTAGGACATATCGATAACCATACTGTTGCTGCAACTGAACGTATCTTGACCGTAAAGCGTAACGCTCATTTGTGGAGCTACAATTTAAAACCTCTTTCTGAAACAGTAATAAAAGGGCAAAAAGTTAAAGTAGATGCTTTAATTAACTTAGGAAACTACAATGTTACAAATAGAGTATATTGTTTTTATCGTATTAAAGGGACGCAAACCTATATTTATGCAAATGATACCAAAGCTCCAAGAATAGACTTGGAATTTGCTGAAAAGGCTGAAAACAGAAAATAAATATTCGAAAAATAGTCTGGGAAAAAACTCAGAAATTAAAAGATCCTACTAAATCTAGGCATTAATAAACCTTGATTTAATAGGATCTTTCTTTTGAGTAAAAGCCTAAATTAACTAAAAATAGACTTATTTCCCAGACTCTTTTTATTATTCTCTTTTTCTAAGCTGATTAAGCAAGTGAATCCCAAAGTGGAAGATCAGTAATTGGGCCTTCTGCAATCTTTCTTTGTTCTTCAGTCAAATACTTCTTGTGAACGACAACTTCGTAAACATAATCGTTGAACCATTCGTTGCTCATCACGAAGTAACCCTTGGAGCCAGATTTTTCACCCCATGAGTTTTCGACTTTCCATTGACGAATATCGCCTTGGTCTTCATCAACCCCGACTAAGGTCATGGCGTGTGAAACTTCACCTACACCAGTCCGTAAACGATCAGCCTTATCCATATCAAGGTTAACCCCGAACAAATCGTTTAACTTGTACAAATTAGTTGAAAGGTAACCAGTCTTGCGGTCCATTTGACGTAAAACATCGTTACCAAACCAAACAGCTTCGCCATCCTTTAATTGAGCAATTGAGGCGGTAGTGAGGTATTCCATTGGCACATTAAGAAGCTTAATTCTGTAAGCACCTTGAATGTTATCTTCACCTGGTAACCCATAAAGCTTGTTGTATTCGTGATCAGGAGCGTTGGTTAAAACTACATAATCATTTAAATCAACGTCACTTAAGTATTTGTGCAAGAATTCAAGTGGAGTTAAGTTCTTGTCTAAGTGATACTTTTTGTCGTCATCGCGATATTCCAAATCGAATCTCTTTGGGGGTTCACCCACTGCAATTGCCGTCATACGATAAACTTCGCTCAAAAACTTTTCACGAGTTTTTTCAATTTCGTCGTCCTTATTTTCGTTCTTTAATTTACGTAAAACAAGTGCATCTTTCTTAAGCTTATCGCCCAGAGCAGTCGCAAAACCAGTAGTATCGTTAGTGTTGAAGCTTTCTGGCATTGCGTATGATGGAACCACGCCGTATTTTTCAACAAGGGATGCAGCCATATGGAATTGACCACCGTCGCCACCAGCAAAGTCTAAGTGTGATTTTACTTCGTGTGAATCAAGAGGCTTATCTGCAGTTGCCAAAATATTGTTGTAAAAGATGTTAGCACGTTCAATTTTGTCCCAGAAGAAGTTATAAGCTTGAGAAAAAGTAAAGTTCTTAGCCTTGTATTTTTTGCCAAAAGCGTGACGCAAAACGTTTAAAGTCGCAAATTCCCAGCAACGACCTGAATGTTTTTGATTGGTAACATTATCAGTGTCAAGTTCAGTTGAGAAGACGCGAGTTAATTTGCTTTGGACGCGTTCATTGTATGATGCAGCAAGCACACCACTCTTTTGAGCAGCACGAGCTACAACTTGGTTTTGAGGATTTGCATTGAATTCTTTTGAAAACTTTTCAAGTTCTTGCAAGGTTAATTCATGAGCCATCAGAAAAATCTCCCTTTTTTAATCTATCTTTAAATTTATCTTATATTTTATTCCATCTTTAGAAAAAAGAAAAGCGGATTCAACTAGGAATCCGCTAATCTCCAGAGAATTATTATTGATAACTTATTTTTAAACTTCTTGCAATGTTTAAGTTAATCAATTTGAATTGAGCTATCATTGCTGTCAGCAGTTTGCTTTGGCAAAGTGATAGTCAATACACCATCATCATACTTTGCATGGATTTTATTTGCAACTATATTTGGTAATCTAAAGCTTCTAGAAATATGTCCTTCTTGTCTTTCTTGATGAATGACACTGTCATCTTTCTTGTCTAAGTTCTTAAGTGATTCTCTTGAACCTGATACGCTAAGGATGCCATCGGAGTAGTTAATCTTGATCTTATCCTTCTTCATACCAGGCATATCAATCTTAACGATGTAGTCCTTGTCGTTTTCTACAATATCTGACTTCATCATGTTTACAAAGTCAGTATCGTTAAAGAAGTTCTTTGGAAGATCGAACCAATCATTCATTACATCAAACATGTCATTGTTTTGACGATTCATCATATCATTTGCCATAGTACAACATCCTTTCAAGTTAGATTTATAAGAATATGTTTTTGACTTACAATCTTCATTGTAGTCGGATAGAATGAAATTTAAAGAATTTAGCCTTGTGATCGTGATCACTAAAGAAAAGGGGATAAAAATGGTTTACTATCAAAAAATGACACCAGAAGGTTATAAGGAAATTGAAGAAGAAATTGCTAGATTAAAAAAAGATCGTCCTAGAAGAATTAAGATTTTACAAGAAGCGCGGTCAATGGGAGATTTATCGGAAAATACTGAATATACTGAAGCTAAGAGAGATTTAGGCCACTTGCAAAGTAGATTGCGTTATTTGGGTAAGCAATTAAAATATGCCGAAATTGTGGAAACTAAAGACGATGGTAAAGTTGATTTAGGGAAGACGGTAGTTTTAAAGTTTGACGATGATGAAGACTCTGAAGAATATAAAATTGTTGGTCGGATGGAAGCTGATTTAGCTAAAGGGAAGATTGCTTTTGATTCACCTCTTGGCCAAGCAATTATGAAAAAGAAGGCTGGCATAACTGCTACAGTAGAAGCGCCTGCTGGCGAATATCAAGTTACAATTTTAGAAGTTAAATAAGTGAAAGCATCAGTAAATACTGACAAACACTTATTTTTCACAGATTTAGTTTAAGTATTTTAAATCTCTCACTTATGAAAGTGCTACCATTAGCTTATAGATGAGGGGAGAGATAATTATGCTAAACTGGATTTTAAAACAACCACCTTCCAAAAAGCTTGTTCCTAAAGATAAAATTGCAAGTTCTTATAAATGGCATCAATTAGGTGTGTTGCTTGCAACATGTATTGGGTACATTGGTTACTACATTATTCGTTTGATTTTTACTACTGAGCAAACGGATATCATGAAGGTTTACCACTTTACCACTGCAGATATTGGTTTGGTTCTTTCATGTTTTGGTATTGGGTACGGTTTTGCCAAATTGTTCATGGGGGCATTGGCAGATAAATGTGATTCTAATCGGTATTTGATGCTAGGATTGCTTTTATCGGCGATTTTGAACATTTTCTTGGGTTCAACTAGGAATCTGTATTTGATGATGTTTCTGATGTTTTTGATTGCGGTAACTCAAGGAATGGGTGCAGCAGCTTGTCAAAGAATGATTCAACTTTGGTGGGGAAAACGTCGCCGCGGCACCATTTATTCAATTTGGTCATCAGCTCATAATGCTGGTTCCTTTATTTGTGTGGCTATAGTTCAACTAGCTACATTTTTATTTGCTGGATCAATTTCTGCAGTCTTCTATACTGCTTCTGCAGTTTCATTTGCAATTTGTATTTTAATCTTAGTTTTAGGTGCTGATCGTCCACAAGTAGTTGGTTTACCTGATATTTCTACTTATACGGGAGACAAGGTATATTTGGACAATGGGAAAGTTTCAACCACTGATTCTACTGATTTAAGTATTTGGCAAATCTTTGTTAAATATATTTTGAAAAATAAACTAGTTTGGGCGGTTACTCTAACCTCAATGTCACTTTATTTAGTTAGATACGGCATTCAAAGTTGGATTCCATCATATTTAGTACAAAATAAAGGTTTTGATGCTAGTTTTGCTAAATGGTTAATTGGTATTTTTGAACTTGCTTCTGTTCCTGGAGTAATTATTATTGGGGCTATTTCAGATGCTTTAAAAGGACGTCGGGCTTTAGTTTCAATTGTTTGTGTAATCGGGATGCTTATTTGCTTGACGATATATTTTTTCAGCTCTAATCACACCATGATTGTGGTTGCTTTAATGATTATGGGGAACTTGATCTATGCACCCCTAACTTTGGTAGGATTAATGGTTAATGAAGTTGTCCCTAAATTTGCAGTTGGATCTTCAACGGGATTCATGGGATTTTTCCAATACATTTTTGGTGAAACTTTAGCTACGGCTTTAATCGGAATCTTAGTAAATAAGTACGGCTGGATTGCAAGTAATACCGTTCTTTATGTGGCTTCTGGTTTTGCAATTGTTTTCTTGATTTATACCGCCATTAGTGAAGTGAAACTTCAAAAAGAAGCCAAGACAAAAAATAAATAATGCTAATCACTATTTGATTGAAAAGTGCCTTTTATAATAGGGCGCTTTTTTGCTATAATAAGGAATTTGTAGGGTACATATGCAAATTTAGGGGTGAATTTAGTGAATACACCAGAATCAAGAGAGGGTAACTTGATTCGCTACGCTGTTTATTTAGCCGGATATTTGATGGCGCGTGGGGTAGTTAAAATAGTTACCATGAACTCGCCATTGAGAGTATGGGATTTGATCTTATTCGTTTTAATTACGGCAATGGTCTTGTTGTTTTATATTTATCGGTTTAATCGCGAACAGCGCTTTTTTCAGCGGGACTTTGTCTTGCCATGGTTAGGTAACTATGGTGCAACGGTAATCTTAACTCTAATTGTAATTGTGACGCGAATCGGCGTTTCTTGGCTGCAAGCTTATAACAAAGTCAGTTGGTATGGATTTCAAGCAGAATATTTAAGACATGAATCTGTTTCGATGTTTTGGTTTTTGATTGTAGCAATTGGGATTGTTTTACCGATTTTGCAAGAGTATTTGGCAACTGGATTTTTGTTTAATTACATGTTTAGACGAAATGAAGTTTCAGTCGCCATCTTAGGAATGTTAACATCGGGGATTTTATTTAGTTTATTTAATTTTCAAATGTCAATTCCACTATTTTTTATCAATATTTTTTATGGCGCCCTCTTTGCATGGTCTTACTTGTATACCCAAACTTTATGGATGCCAATCTATTTATCGGTCTTAAATGGTGTAATGCTAGTAATTATGACATAAAAGAAAAACAGATGACAAAAATGTCATCTGTTTTTTTGATATAAAAAGCGGATAGCGTGAATCGAACCCGCATCTTCAGCTTGGGAAGCTGACGTTCTACCATTTAACTATACCCGCATTACTCATTTATTTTAGCATGAAATGAATGTGGAAGCCAAATTAATTTTTAGGAATTACTTTTTCAACTTGTAAAGGAATATTTTTGCGATCAACTAAACTAGTGAAGTTTTGGAATAGCCATTGGCGTAATTCACTTGGAGTAATGATTAAAGGCATACGGTTGTGAATTGGTGCCATTATGCTATTGGGTTCAGTGGTAACCATTGAAAATTGGTCTTTTTTGTAAATCCCCGCAATCATTGTTAGTGGTTGGTTAGGATTATCGAAGCGATACTTTTGTCGATAAGTCTTACCATTTTTTCCTAAATAGGTTTCTTTACTAGTTTCAAAAAAGTAATCACTAATAATAATGCAACGCTCTTTTTCAAAAGATTTGTCCCACATGGAGGGTTTAGTTTCATAAAAACGTTCAATCCGAGCGTTAAAAATTACTTTCTTAGGGTCAAATGGGCTCGTAAAGCCCCAACTCTTTTGTTTTAATTGCAATTCGTCGTCTTTAAAAAGTAAAACTGGCGCAATTCCTTTAGGAAAAATATTTTCAGAATCTGATTTAAAATCGGGCGTAGCTAAAGGTAAATCTAGATCACTTTTTAAGTATTTTTGAATCGTAGCTAAATTTGGAATATGGAACTGATTGCACATAATTTTTCTCCTTTTCCTTTGATTATAGTCTAGGAATCCTTTATCTGGTTTAATCAAGCCCTAATTTTTGTTAAAATTATTCTAACTGAATGTAAATAAACATATAAAAAGAGAAGGAAGAATGATTATGGCAAAGGAAATTTTGCTGACAGGAGACCGACCAACCGGGAAGCTTCATATTGGTCACTATATTGGCTCATTAAAAAACCGTGTGAAATTGCAAAATGAAGGTAAATATGAGCCTTATATTATGATTGCAGACACGCAAGCGTTAACTGATAATGCACGTAATCCAGAAAAAATTCGTAATAGTTTGATTCAAGTAGCACTTGACTACTTAGCAGTAGGGATTGATCCATCTAAGTCTACTATTTTTGTTCAATCTCAAATCCCAGCTTTGTTTGAATTAACTGCTTACTACATGGATTTAGTAACTGTAGCTCGCTTGGAAAGAAATCCAACTGTAAAAACAGAAATTAAGCAAAAAGGATTTAAAGATTCAATTCCAGTTGGTTTTTTGAACTATCCGGTTTCTCAGGCTGCTGATATTACTGCTTTTAAAGCAACTATTGTGCCTGTTGGGGATGATCAAGAACCAATGCTTGAACAAACTCGTGAAATTGTTCGTACCTTTAACCGTGTGTACAACTGTGATGTTTTGGTAGAACCTAAGGGTTACTTTCCAGCAAAAGGTCAAGGACGTCTTCCAGGTCTTGATGGTAATGCTAAGATGTCTAAGTCACTTGGAAATGCTATTTACATTTCTGATGATGCTAAAACCGTTCAAAAGAAAGTTATGTCAATGTACACTGATCCAAATCATATTCATGTGGAAGATCCAGGTCAAATTGAAGGTAACACCGTCTTTACTTATCTTGATGTCTTTGATCCAGACAAGGATAAAGTGGCTGAGCTTAAAGAACAATATCAAAAGGGTGGCCTTGGCGACGTTAAGATTAAGCGCTATTTGAATCAAGTTCTAGAAAATGAACTAGCTCCAATTAGAGAACGTCGTGAAAAATATGCTCAAGATATTGATAGTGTTTATGAAATGCTTGAAGAAGGTTCAAAGAAAGCTAATGAAAAGGCTAATGAAACCTTGAAGCAAGTTCGGGATGCTATTGGTCTTAATTATTTTGAAAATAGATAAATCGAGGTAATTTAAATGCACGATCGAATTCCTTGGAAACAATATTTTATGATGCAGGCGTTAGTGATTGCTCAACGTTCGACCTGCAATCGTGCTTTAGTTGGTAGTGTTTTAGTTAAAGATAATCGCATTATTGGAACCGGCTATAATGGATCGGTTTCTGGTCAGCCTCATTGTGATGATGCTGGTCATCAAATGGTAGATGGACATTGTGTGCGCACTATTCATTCAGAAATGAATTCTTTAATTCAATGTGCTAAAAATGGCGTTTCAACTGCTGATACTGAAATTTATGTCACACATTTTCCTTGTTACAATTGTACGAAAGCACTCTTACAGGCTGGAGTGAAGAAGATCAATTATTATTTTGATTATCATGATAATCCGCTAGCAATACAATTGCTTCATGATTGTGGGGTACCATATGAACAAATTAAAATCGATCGAAAATACGTGGAAAGTTTGGCCCATAAACTTGAAGATGTCGAAAAAGACTCTTAGCTGGATAGCCGGTTTAATTGCGGTTTTTTGTATTTTAACTGGATTTAGCCAACCTGATATTGAAGATCAAGCTCATATTCTTAATAAAGAAACACGTAATTTAATTATGGCTAAAAATGCTCGTTATTGGCAAACAGGGGAGCAACCTCAAATTGTTGTTAAAACTGTAAATCGTCTCGATAAGTTAACTCCTAAAGCTTTAAATAAATCAGATAAGACAGTTTTTATTGTAGTAGGAGTTAAAGGTAAAAAGCGTAATGTGCAAATTTATTCAACTAAAGATTTACACGGTGCTTTTACAGCTGAAGTACGGATGAATATTATTCGAGCTGAAGCTGATAAATTACGGAGTTCGAATAATGCGACTTTTAATCAGGGGTTGAGATTCGTTTTTCGAGCAGTTGCAACTAAGATTGATCAGGAGTATCAGTACACTCTTGATAAGTATGATTTATCTGATAAAGAACAAAGTAAAATTAGTCATCCTCATAAAGTGGCGCTTCCGATTGCTTTAGCTCTTGCGCTAGTAGTAATGGGTTTAGTTTATCTTTTCCGTAGGGTTAGAAGCGATCCGAATAATCAATAAATTGAATTTGACTAAGCAGACCTTGAGTATTAAACTCTCAATGGACATAATTTAGCAAATAAACTGTTAGGTGAGACTCCTACGTGAACACACGCTATCGCCCAGAAACATCTAGAGATGCCAACGGGTTAAATAGGTGTCGTCGACTTAAGGCGAGATCCAGATAGCTAGCATGTGCTTACGTCACGTAGTGTTAAAACTGAACGACGAGTATTAAGAAGCCTTGTTTGGCATGATCACTTACAGTTTTTGTAAGTGATCTTTTTTGTTTATTTGCAGAGATAACTAAAGGAGTGGGTAGTATGCTGAAAGCGCCGAATAAAAATAAGCTCAGCGGCGATTTGCGATTAGTAAAAAGAATTGCACAGGAAACTCGAGTAGAAACTTTAGCTAGACTTCATGCAAGTGCAGAAGGTTTATCAACTAAACAGGCTAATATTAACCGAGAAGAATATGGGGCTAACGAAATTGTTCAACCAAATACTTCCAAGCTTCATTTCTTTGTTAAATCATTTTTGACACCATTTACAATTACATTGTTTGTTTTAGCTGTATTGTTAATTGTGTTAGATGTCATCCCTTCTGATCAAAATAGTGTGAGTACCATCATTATTATTTTGATTATGGTGATTCTGGCAGGTGTAATTAGATTTTTTCAAAATCTAAAAACTTCTGATGCAATTGAGAAGCTTCTGGAAATGGTTTCTGTCACTACAAATGTAAAACGTGATGGCGAGGATCAAGAATTGCCTACCAATGAAGTGGTAGTAGGGGATATTATTCATTTATCTGCGGGGGATATGGTGCCTGCAGATATGCGCTTACTTAGAAGCAAGGACTTATTTTGCCTTACGAGCTCAATTGATGGAGAATTTGAACCTAAGGAGAAGATTGCGACTAAAGTTCCGCGTTTTGCGCAAGCAGATAATTATTTAAGTTATCCTAATATTCTCTATGAAGGGACAACAATTCTTTCGGGATCAGGAGTAGGAGTGGTTTTTGCAACAGGTACTCATACAATGTTTGGTAGAATGCTTCGTGATGAAAATCGTAAGAAGATTCGCGAAACAACTTTTAATATTGGAATTAAAAGTATCACTAAATTACTATTGATTATGATGCTAATCGTGAGTATTTTGATTTTTGTTATCAACAGTCTAATAAAAAAGAACTTGGATTTAGCTTTAGTTTTTGCAATTGCAACAGGTGCTACACTTCTTCCAGAAATGTTACCCACAATCGTGACTGCGAACTTGGTCCGAGGAAGTAAAGAGATGGCGAAGCATGGCAGTGTTGTCAAAAAGTTAAATTCAGTTCAGAATTTTGGGTCGGCTGATGTTCTTTGTACAGATAAGACGGGGATTTTAACTCAAGATAAAGTTATGTTAGAACGTCACTATGACCTCACGATGCAAGAGACGAAAAAAATCTTAAAACTGGCATACCTTAATTCTTACTATCAAACTGGGATGCAAGATTTGATTGATGAAGCGATCATTGATGCGGCCGGAGATGAATTGGACGTTGATGATATTCAACGTGACTATAACAAAATTGATGAAATTCCTTTTGATTATACGCGTCGAAGAATGAGTGTTGTGGTAGCTAATTCAGATCGAGAGCATGGAGAACACCTCTTAGTGACTAAGGGTGCTGCTGAAGAGATGCTTAAAGTATCAACTAAAGTTGAATTAAATGGACAAATACTACCTTTAACTGATGTTAGAAAGAAGCTTATTTTAGAGCAAGTTGAAGATATGAACGATGATGGGATGCGCGTTCTTTTGCTAGGATATAGGCGTAATCCAGCTCCTGTTGGTGAATTTTCAGTTAAAGATGAAAATAATTTAACTTTAGTTGGTTTTCTAACTTTCTTAGATCCACCAAAGGAAAGTGCCCGGGTCTCATTAGCCAAACTTAAAAGAGACGGCATTACCGTTAAAATTTTGACTGAGGATAATGAAGCTGTGACCCGTGCTTTGGGACTTCAGGTCGGATTAAATGTTGATGTGGTTTATTCTGCTGATGACTTGAAAGATAAAACTAGCGTTGAATTAGCTCAAATGGTAGAAGATTGTAATATCTTCGTAGAACTGACACCAGAATTAAAGACGAAGATTATTCAAGCTTTGCGCAAAAATGGCCATGTGGTAAGTTACATGGGTGATAAAATCAATGATGCTCCAGCAATGCGTGCTTCTAATGTGGCTGTTTCGGTAGATCATGCTGTGGATATTGCAAAAGAGAGTGCCGATGTTATTTTGCTTCATAAAGATTTACTGGTGTTAGAAGAATCCATTCGAATTGGGCGCAATATCTTAGGAAATATCATGAAGTATTTTAAGATATTATTGACCTCAAACTTTGGTATGGCATTATCTTTAATAATTGCTTCGCTCTGCTTGCCATTTTTACCATTAAGCCCATTTCAATTGGTAGTTTTAAATTTGATTTTTGCTATCAGCTGTTTAGCTATTCCATACGATAAAATGTCCTCAGAATATTTGGATAAACCGAGGAATTGGCGCATTAAACAGTTGCCAAAATTCATGGTGATTTTTGGATCGGTTTCGACTTTATTTGATGTAATTACTTTTGCAGCCTTATTCTTTGTAATTTGTCCTTACTTAATGGGTGGAAATTATAATGAGCTTTCTTTAAATAGTAAAAATGCCTTTGCGGCGCTATTTAATACAGGCTGGTTTATTGAAACGTTGTGGCTGCAAGAGTTGATCATTCATGTTTTGCGTGACGGCAAGTTCCCATTTATTAAGCAACATGCTACAAGTACCGTGATTTTAGCAACAATGATTGCAGGTTTAATTGGAACGATGCTGGCTTATTCAAATCTATCTGGTTTATTCCACTTTGCGGAATTACCAAGCAGCTACTTGTGGTTTGTACTAATAATGATGGTACTTTACATTTTAGTTGCAAGCATAGTAAAATATTTTTACTTAAAAAAGAAAAAATTTCTAATATAATTCTATGAAAAGGGATTCTGTTAAAGAAATCCCTTTTTTGATGGTGTATCATAGAACAAGAACTATTTCATTTGAAGGAGCATTTTTTATGGCTGAAAAGAAAACTTTTTATATTACAACTCCAATTTATTACCCATCTGGTAAATTAACTATTGGTAATGCTTATACCACTGTTGCAGCTGATTCAATGGCTCGTTACAAGCGTAATCAAGGCTATGATACTTTCTTTTTGACTGGAACTGATGAACACGGTCTTAAGATTGAACAAAAAGCTGAAGCTAAAGGGATCAAACCTCAAGAATTTGTTGATGAAATGGCAGCTTCTTACAAAAAGCTTTGGAAGATGTTAGATATTTCATATGATAAGTTTATTCGTACCACTGATAAAGAACACGTTGAAGCTGTTCAAAAGATCTTCGAAAAGTTGTTAAAGCAAGGTGATATTTACTTAGGCGAATACACTGGCTGGTACTCAGTTGAAGATGAGGAATACTTTACTGAATCTCAACTTGCTGAAGTTTACCGAGATGATAAAGGCAACGTAGTGGGCGGAAAGGCTCCATCTGGCCATGAAGTTCAACTGGTGAGAGAACCTTCATACTTCTTTAAAATGAGTAAATATGCAGATCGTCTTTTGCAATATTATAAAGATCATCCTGACTTTATCTTGCCTCATTCTCGTGAAAAAGAAATGATTAACAACTTCATTAAGCCAGGTCTTGAAGACTTATCTGTAACTCGTACGACAGTAAACTGGGGTATTCCTGTCCCAAGCGATCCTAAACACGTAGTATACGTTTGGATCGATGCTTTATCCAACTATATCACCGCTTTAGGATACGGTTCTGATGATGATTCATTATTCAAGAAGTACTGGCCTGCCGACGTTCATTTGGTAGGTAAAGAAATTGTTCGTTTCCACACTATTTATTGGCCAATTATGTTGATGGCACTTGGTTTGCCACTTCCTAAGCAAATCTTTGGTCATGGTTGGGTTTTGATGAAAGATGGTAAAATGTCAAAATCTAAGGGAAATGCAGTTTACCCAGAAATGATCGTGGAACGTTACGGCTTAGATGCTCTTCGTTACTACTTAATGCGGGAAATCCCATTTGGTTCTGATGGTATCTTTACTCCAGAAGACTTTGTTGAAAGAGTAAACTTTGATCTTGCTAATGATTTGGGTAATCTTTTGAACAGAACGGTTTCAATGATTAACCAATACCAAGATGGTGTGGTTGCCCCAGTTAGCCAAACTCAAGATGAATTTGGTCAAGATCTAATTAAGACTGCAACTGAAGCAATTACCGAATACCAAACTCAAATGGATGAATTGCACTTCTCTAAGGCGCTTGACAGTATTTGGAAGTTAATCTCACGTGCTAATAAGTACATTGATGAAACTACTCCTTGGGTATTAAACAAAGAAGGCAAGACAGAAGAATTATCACGTGTAATGACTAATTTGGCTGAAAGTCTTCGTCTAGTAGCAGTTTTAATTTCTCCAATTATGACTGAAAGTCCAGTGAAGATGTTTAAGCAATTGGGTCTTGATTGGAACAATGATGATCAAAAGGCTCTTGAATTTGGTGGTTTTGATTGGGATGTTAAGGTAATTGAAAAACCAACCCCAATTTTCCCAAGACTTAAGAATGATGTTGAAGTTAAGTACATCAAGGACCAAATGAAGAAGGCTAAGCCAAAGAAACAAACTAGAAGTGAACAGAAGAAAGAAAAACACATTACTATTGATGATTTTGATAAAGTAAAGATTCAAGTAGGTAAAATTCTTTCAGTAGAACCAGTTAAGGGTTCAAGTAAACTTTTGATGTTTAAGCTTGACTTTGGTAATGGTCAAGAACGTCAAATCTTAAGTGGAATCCGTAAGTTTTACCCAGATGCAAGTGAACTTTTAGATAAAAAGGTTCTTGCAGTTACTAACTTGAAGCCACGTAAGATGCTTGGTCATGAAAGTCAAGGAATGCTTTTATCAAGTGAAAAAGATGGCAAAGTGAAGTTAGCAATTGTTGGCGATGAACATGAAATCGGGGCAGAATTAGGCTAATGCAGATTATTGATAATCATACTCACTTAAATGATGAGCCTTTTCGGGGTAAGGAAGAATATTACCTCGATCGGGCTAAAGAATTAGATGTAACCAAAGTGATTTGTGCTGGGCAGGATCCTGATTTTAATGAGCGTGCAATTGATTTGGCTCAACGGTTTGACAATGTTTATGCGATGGTTGGCTTGAATCCGGATATTGCAAAAAATTATGATCAAAAAGCTGAAGATAAGTTGATTGAACAACTCCAAATGCCAAAAGTGGTTGCTTTAGGAGAAGTAGGTCTTGATTATTATTGGGATGAATCGCCAAGAGATGTTCAACAGGATGTTTTTAGAAGACAAATTGAAGTTGCACATGAATTAAAGATGCCCGTTGACATTCATACTAGGGATGCTTTTGAGGATTGCTATAAAATTTTAAAAGAAAGCAATCTGGAATATGGCGCAATTTTGCATAGCTTTAATGGTTCGGCTGAATGGTTAAATAAATTCTTAGATTTAAACGTTTATTTCTCTTATTCTGGAGTTGTATCTTTTACTAAGGCAAAGGAAGTTCATGAGTCAGCTAAAAAAGCTCCTTTAGATAGAATTTTGGTTGAAACCGATGCTCCTTATTTAACTCCTAAGCCATATCGTGGTAAACAAAATGAACCAGCATATGTTCGATATGTTGCTCAAGCAATTGCGGACTTAAAAGAGATACCTTTAGAAGAAGTGGCCTATGCTACTTATGCGAATACTGTGAGAGTTTATGGTCTTGAATAAAAAGAATTTTAATGCCGTTGTCGTAGTTGAAGGAAAAGATGATACAATTCGACTTAAACAATTTTTTCCTGGGATAGAAACTATAGAAACTAATGGGTCTGCTGTTTCAAAAGAAGTTCTGGCAGAATTGAAAAAGTTAAGCCAAAAAAGAGATATCATTGTCTTTACTGATCCTGATTTTAACGGTGAAAGAATCAGAAGAATTGTTTCTGAGGCAGTTCCTAATGCCAAACAAGCTTTTATTACACGTGAAGAAGGAAAACCAGATAAAAAAGGTAATAGTCTTGGAGTTGAACATGCTTCAAAAGAAGCTATTGAGCGAGCTTTGAGTGACCTTTATGAAGTAAAACCAGAAGTTAGTGACATAACTAAAAAAGCTTATCAGAACCTGGGATTTGTTGGTGGTAGCAATTCTAAAATTTTACGTGAAAAAGTGGGCATTAAACTTGGGATTGGATACGGCAATTCTAAACAATTTTATAAACGATTAGTTACTTTTGGCGTATCTCTAGATGAGTTAGTAGAAGTGGTAAAGGAAATAGAAAATGGCAAATAATATTCCAATTGGATCTCCTGTTAGAACGCAGGCGATTGTTAATCGTTATTTTGTTAAAGCTAAAAAGAATTTAGGACAAAACTTTTTAATTGATCATGATGCAATTATGGGAATTGTTGAAGCAGCGCAAGTAAAACCCGGGGATCAAGTTATTGAAATTGGACCAGGAATAGGTTCTTTAACAGAACAACTTCTTTTAGCAGGTGCAAAAGTGTTCGCATATGAGGTGGATGATTCACTTCCTGAAATTCTTCACAATGAATTACCACAAACAATCGATGGAGAAGATTTAGATAGTCGATTCAAATTAATGTTAAAAGATGTCTTGAAGGCAGATTTTGATCATGATTTAGCTGGATTTTTTGACTTGAATAAAGGCGTGAAAGTTGTAGCTAATTTACCCTACTACATTACAACACCAATTATTTTTGGTTTAGCTGAATCAAATCTCAATTTTGAAAGTTTAACCTTGATGATGCAAAAGGAAGTTGCGGAAAGGTTAGTTGCAAGTCCTGGTAATAAAGCGTTTGGGCCACTTTCAATTGCGGTTCAAACTGAAATGGACGTTAAGATTGCACTTGAAGTTAAGAATACCTCATTTATGCCAAGTCCCAAGGTTGATTCTAGTGTCGTTGTTCTTACCCCATTGGAAAATAAACCAGATATTCCTAATCGTAAACATTTTAATTGGGTAGTAAAAATGTGTTTTTCTCAAAGAAGAAAGACTTTGAATAATAATCTGAAAAACGTAATTCCTGATAAGGATGAAAGAGAAAAGCTCATTTCTAGTCTAGGAGTAGATCCACGGGTTAGGCCGGAGGATTTGACGATTTCACAATTTATCCAAATTGCTAAGGCTATTCCGATGAAGCAGTAGGCTTTAAAAGCTTGTGAAAAATTGACAATTAACCCTTTTTATGATAGAATCGTCCAAAAGGAGTTGTTATTTAGTGCCAACATCGATTAATACGATTAAACATAAGTTGGATTCTCACTTAGGCGATACCTTAACAGTAGTAGCTCAAGCGGGTCGTAAGAAGGTTACAAAGAGACGGGGAATCTTGAGAGAAACCTTTCCTGCAGTATTTGTTGTTGATTTAGATCAAGATCAAAATAATTTTAAACATGTTTCTTATAGTTACACTGATTTATTAACTAAGAATATTGCATTAGAATTTGATGATGAAGTAGAAGAAGCTGAAGCTTAAAAGCTGGAATAAGTACTAACATTGTTAAAATGTTAGTGCTTTTTTTTGTGCATTAGAGTAATATTTATAAGCAGATAAATCCAAACATTAGAAAGGAAATATTATGAAACGTTCAGAAAGACTTGTAGATATGACTAAATATTTATTAGAACGTCCTCACACTTTAATTTCATTACCTTTTTTTGCAGATCGTTATAATGCAGCTAAATCATCAATCTCAGAAGATCTTGCAATTTTAAAAAGAACTTTAGCAAATAATCAAAATGGAATTTTAGAGACTGTAGCTGGTGCAGCTGGAGGAGTAAGGTATATTCCATTTTTAGGGCATGACCATGCTAAGGAATATTTATTAGATTTGGCTTCTCGAATTGAGGATCCTAGTCGTATTTTAGCTGGTGGTTTTGTATACTTATCCGATATTCTCGGCAACCCTCAAGATTTAAGAAGAATCGGTGAATTGCTTGCCACTAAGTATGCTTATTCTAATATTGATGCCGTAATGACTGTTGAAACTAAAGGAATTGCCTTGGCACAATCAGTAGCACGTTATTTAAATGTACCATTTGTAACGGCTAGAAAACGTTCAAAAGTTACCGAAGGTGCAACTGTTTCAGTTAACTATATTTCTTCTTCATTAGATCGTGTTTCAAAAATGGAATTGCCAACTCGTGCGCTTAAAAAGAACTCAAATGTTTTGATTGTTGATGACTTTATGAAGGGCGGCGGTACTTTAACTGGAATGGAAGAACTAGTTAAAGAATTTGACTGTAGTATTGCTGGAATTTGTGTCCTTTGTGAGGCTGATTTTGATAAGAGCAAATTGGTGGATAATTATATTTCATTAATCAAGATTAGCAAAATCGATACTACTAAAAAGATTATTTTAGCTCAACCAGGGAACTTCCTTTCAGTTACTGATTTCAATCGCTTCTAAATGTTATACTAGACACTAGTTTTGATATTAATTAAGAGGTTAAAAATATGAAAAAATTTGTTGTTGTATTGGCTGCTGGTAAGGGAACTCGGATGAAGTCCAAGTTGTACAAAGTCTTGCATAAAGTTTGTGGCAAGACGATGGTTGAACATGTTGTTACTGCAGCTGAAGGTGTTGATCCTGAAAAGATCGTAACTATTGTGGGTACCGGTGCTGAAGATGTAGAAAAAGTTCTTGATGGCAAATCAGAATTTGCTTTCCAAGAAAAGCAATTGGGTACTGGAGATGCAGTTAAGACTGCTGGCAAAATTTTGGCAGATGAAGATGGTGCAACTTTAGTTGTAACTGGAGATACCCCATTATTTACTGCGGATACTTTCAAGAACTTGTTTGAATATCACAATGAAAAAGAAAATGCAGCTACTGTATTGACCGCAGAAGCACCAAATCCATTTGGTTATGGCCGAATTATTCGTGATGATCAAGGAAATGTTTTACGAATTGTAGAACAAAAAGATGGCAAGCCTGAAGAATTAAAAGTTAAAGAAATTAATACTGGTGTATTTTGTTTTGACAATAAGAAGCTCTTTGAAGCTTTAAAGCATGTTACTAACAACAATGCTCAAGGAGAATATTACTTAACGGATGTGCTTGAAATCTTGCGTAATGAAGGCGAACGCGTTGGTGCATACAAGATGCCTGACTTTAGTGAAAGTTTAGGAGTAAATGACCGCATTGCTTTAGCACAAGCTACTAAAATTATGCAAAGAAGAATCAATGAAGAGCATATGAGAAATGGTGTATCTTTCATCGATCCCGATACTGCTTATATTGATAGCGATGTAAAGATTGGTAATGATACTGTCATTGAAGGCAATGTAGTAATTAAAGGGAATACTGAAATTGGTAGTGATTGTTACATCACCAATGGTTCAAGAATTATCGATTCTAAGATTGGTAATAATGTAACTGTTACTTCTTCAACTATTGAAGAATCCGAAATGGATGATAATACTGATATTGGTCCAAATTCACACCTTCGTCCAAAGGCTGTTATTCGTGAAGGCGCTCATATTGGAAACTTCGTTGAAATTAAGAAGGCTGAAATTGGTGTGGATACTAAGGTTGGTCACTTGACTTATGTTGGGGATGCAACTTTAGGTAAAGATGTAAATGTTGGTTGTGGAACTATCTTTTCTAATTACGATGGTGTTAAGAAGTTCCATACTACAGTTGGAGATCATTCATTTATTGGCGCTGGTGCAACTTTGATTGCTCCAATTAACGTTGCTGACCATGCCTTTATCGCAGCTGATTCTACTATTACTAAAGATGTTAATAAGTACGATATGGCAATTGCTAGAGGCCGTCAAACTAACAAGCCAGATTACTGGCACAAGCTTCCTTTATCAAAAGACAAGGAATGGGAATAAAGTTTATTTTAAAAATTAAATAACAAATATTAAGAGCATGAATTTTAAACTTTTAAAATTTTATGCTCTTTTTTTGGCGTAACTATAGCATATTTAGCAAGCAAGATTATAATAGAAGAGTAGATAAAAAAACATAACGTGGGAGTGAAAATATAATTTAAAAACTAACAGAGTATAGAAAATTGAATAAAATACCAGACATTGCATTCTACGCTAGGTAGAGTTAGATTTTGACATGAGGTAGAGAACATGAGAATAAGTCGTAAGTTAATGATGGTTTCAGCAGTCGCTTTAATGGGAGTTAGTCCACTTTTGACTAGCACTCAATCAATTCAGGCCGCAAGTTCTACGGTTTACAAAACTAACAGTAAGACAAGTGTTGTTAGAACCATCAAGAATGCACATTTTGTAGATCAAAATGGTAAGAGTATGCCTATCGTTGCTGAAAAGGACGGTAAGTATACGGTTTGGAATGTTAAGTCGATTAATGGTGAGACTTACTATAA
Organism: Lactobacillus intestinalis; assembly: GCF_024397795.1. Lineage (NCBI taxonomy): Bacteria > Bacillati > Bacillota > Bacilli > Lactobacillales > Lactobacillaceae > Lactobacillus > Lactobacillus intestinalis. The sequence goes on from NZ_CP072983.1 coordinate 220,530, forward strand.
CGTGGAAAAGGATTCAAATTATTGGATACCTTCTTCTGCTACAAAAGGTAAGGTAAGTTACGTTAAAAATGGCGCTTCATATATAATTAGTACCAATGATGATGTTAATGACGGTACGGTGGTACCACATGCTTCAGGTGAAACTATTACATTAAAGAAGAACGCCTATGTTTATAATGCAAATGGAAAACGCGTAGGTAAAATTTACTATAGTAAAGGTGCTAAGTTAGCTAACAAAGGTACTAAACGCATTAATGGCAAATTGTATTATGTTGTTGACACTGGCTATATTAAAGCTGGGAATGTGGCAAGCAGCAATGTAACCCCACATGCGTCGACATCACCTACTCCTTCAACTACCAGCAACTCTAAGAAGTTAGGGCGTCCAGATAATTGGGTAGCTGGTAAAGATACGCTTAAGTTGAAGAAAAATGCTATTCCATATGATAAAAATGGTAAGAAGCTCACTAATTTAGGTTATTCTTACATTAAGAAGACCACAGTTCTTAATTACTATGGAACAAAAACAATTAATGGCTCAACTTATTACTTCTTAGGTGATGGGGTTTATATTAAAGCTGCTAATGTAGGAACAACTAGTCATAATTAATGCACCCGCAGATGATCGTTAAAAGCGATCATCTTTTTTCTTAGGCTTATAATTATATTGATGTAAAAAATAGTAACAAGGAGAAAAATTATGAGCCTAAAAAAGAAAGTGATTTTGACATCTGCAGCTCTAGGGGCGACACTGTGCCTTTTTTCAAATGAAGCAATCGCTACAGTAACTGTAAATCCAGCTAAACCTACTAACGTTATTCATTTGGGTGGCAATCCTTCCAAAAAGGCAACTTCTAAAACTTCCCAAACTGATAAATCTAAAACCAAAGTAATTGGGCCAGAAGATGAAGAAGAACAATTGAGTAATACAATTGTTTCTAAAAGTAGTGTTCGCTTGAATAAGAATGCACCATTTTATAATAGCTTTGGCAAAAAATTAAAGAAGCTGGCTAAGAAAAATACTCTTTATAAAATTTATCAGATTAAGACTTTAAACAATCATACTTATTACAAGACTAAATCTGATTTGTGGCTACTCGCAAAGAGTACCAATGGTGAGGTGTGGTATAAACAGGTTTCAAATAATATAATGATTTTGACAACAGATAAGAAAGGCAATTTGTCTTACTCTGTTTATAATCCCGTTCCTACTGTGACTAGTTTAATTACTAAACATAATGCATACGTATATAATAATGCGGGACAATTGAGACGCACAAAATATGGGACGATCACTTTGATTAAAAAAGGAACCCTTCTTAAGGGCTATAGTATTAAGCGCGTTGCGGGTAAGAAGTTCTATATAACCAATCATGGATGGATTAAGTACAACAATTTAGAAAAGGTTAAAATTCGTAAAAAATAACAAAATTAATGTAGTCTTTAATTCACAAATAGTGTTTGAGGATTTACAATATTAGAGTATAAATAATTATATTTTTGCGTTGAGGTAGATAATATGAAATTAAGTCATAAATTAGTTATGGTTTCAGCAGCTGCTTTAATGGGAGTTAGCCCAGTTGTTGGTTCAGCTGTAAATACTAACGTAGCCTTCGCTGCTACTAAGAAGTCCAAGTCTGTTAAGGTTTATAACACTATGGGCAAGAATAGCCGCATCAAGCCAACTAAGACTATGTACTTTGTTAACAACAATGGTAAGAAGACTAGCAAGAAAGCTTACAAGAATGGTAGCTACATTATTTATAATGTAAAAGAAGTTAATGGTGAAACTTACTTCAGCATTCAAAGTAACTTGAAGTACTGGATTCCAGCAACTGCTACTCGTGGTTCTGTTCAATACCAAGATGGTAACAAGTTGGTAACTATTACTACTGATGGTAAGAAAGTTGTTCAAACTGAAAAGACTTTGAAGTCAAGCTCAAAGAAGTCAACTAAGAAGGCTTCAACTAAGAGCACTAAGAAGACTACTAAGACTAATTCAAAGAAGTCAACTAAGTCAGAAAAGACTTCAACTAAATCAGAATCAAAGAAATCTGATGAAGATTCAACTAAGAAGTCATCAAAGTCAGACGAAAAGTCAATTTCATCAAAGAAGACTACTGACTCAGATTCAAAGAAGTCAAGCAAGAATGACTCAGCTAAGTCAGATTCAAAGTCAGATAAAAAGACAACTAAGGACTCAGCAAAATCTGATTCAAAGAAATCAACTAAGTCAGACTCAAAAGTAGCAGATGAAAAGTCAGAAAAGACTTCATCAAAATCGGATGCTAAGAAGTCATCAGATGAAGATTCAAAGGAATCAACCAAGGCTTCAACCAAGAGCATTAAGAAGACTACTAAGACTGATTCAAAGAAGTCAACTAAGTCAGAAAAGACTTCAACTAAATCAGAATCAAAGAAATCTGATTCAAAGTCAGAAAAGAAGTCAACTAAGTCAGACTCAAAGAAATCAGACGAAAAATCAACTTCATCAAAGAAGTCAACTAAGAAGACTATCAAGGTAACTAACATTGTTGCTAAGCGTAAGGCTCAAGTTTACGACAAGAACGGTAAGAAGGCTAAGACTTACATGGGTAGCAAGAAGTGGACTATCATTGGTAAGGGCGTTCAAGTTAAAGGCTTAGGTACTAAGACTATTGATGGTGTTAAGTACTACGCTTTACAACCAAACCATTACTACGTAAAGGCTTCAGACTTTACTATTAAGAAGTAATGTGTTAACTTATTTACATTTTCTTAAGAAGACTGTTTCAAAAAGTGAACAGTCTTCTTTTTGCGTTATAATAAAACTACTGATGCAATTATTAGTAATATAGATAAGTTAATAGAAAATATTCTAATAAATTAAATATGGAAATTAGAGATTTTTTATTTCGTGAAATTGAGGGAAAAAAAGATATGAAATTAAGTCATAAATTAATTATGTTATCAACAGCAGCATTAATGGGTGTTACTCCAGTTTTAGGGGGAGTTAATACTGCTAGTGTCGCTCAAGCTGCTACCAAGTCTAGCAAGATTGTTTTGGGCAGTAATGCATATGTTTACTTAAAAGATGGAACTCGTAATAAGAATTATAAGGTGGGAGATACTGCTTACCCTGTAATTGGTAAAGGTGCAAAACTTAATGCTTACGGTTTAATTACTATCAAAGGTGTAAGTTACTACTCTATCGGTGACGGTAATTATATCAAGGCTTCTAATGTGGCAACGGTTGATGGTAAAAAAGCAACTACTACCACTACTAGCTCTACTAAGAAAGATACTCCTAAAACTGATAAGAAGACCACTACTAAAAAGGATACGAGCAAAAAGGATACCACTAGCAACGCCACTACCACTTCAACTAATGATGATAGTGATGCAAAGTCAATTGAATTAAGTCACAATTCATATGTTTACGACAAAAACGGCAAGCGCATCAAGAGTGCCGGAACTTTGAAAAAGGGTTCAAAGGTTTCTTACGTTAGCTTAGATACTATTAACTCTAAGAAATACTACAACTTAGGTAAGGGTCAATACATCAAGGCAGCTAATGCCGAAACTACCACTCCAGCTAAAAAGAATAATAGACATGTTGAATTAACTCGTAATTCATATGTTTACGACAAAAATGGCAAGCGCATCAAGAGTGCAAAAACCTTAAAGAAGGGCGCAACTTTTGATTACACTGGTACAAAAGATATTAACGATGTCGAGTATTACGATATGGGTAAGGGTCAATATGTTAAAGCTTCAAATGGTGTCATTGTTAAGTCAGTAGAGTTAATTAAGAACTCATACGTTTATGATGCAAATGGTAAACGAATTAAGAGTGCTGGAACTTTAAAGAAGGGTTCTACTATCGATTACTATGGTACTAAGATGATTAATGATCGAAATTACTATGATATGGGTAAGGGTCAATACATCAAGACTACCAATGCTAAAGAAACTGAAGATACTGAGCCAGTTAAGGAAGATACTTATATCAATTTGATTAAGAATGCTATTATTTATAACGATAACGGCGATACTTATAATGAAGACAGTGCCCCCCTTCTTAAAGGTGCTTCTTACCAAGCTTTGGCTGCTAAAAAGATTAATGACAAATGGTACTACAGTATTGGTGATGGTCAATGGATCAAGGCTGTTAACGCTGTTGTAACTAGTGGTCCAGCTTTAATTCCAAAGTCTGAAGATCCAAATGCAGATTATACTAACTCTACCACTGATCCAAATCAATTGATTGCTACTTGGACTACTTCAAGCCCTGTTTATAACAGTAAAGGTGAAATCAGGCCAAACCAAGAATTTGGTAAAGGTCACCAAGCTCGTGTCAGTGAATTAAGATACATCTGGGTAAAATCTGAAAACCAAGCTGTTTTGTTCTACAAGTTAGTTAGTGATAAGGACGGCTTTGTAAAGGCTGATGCCGTCACTATAAGTGGTAAGACTCTTACTCCAGCTAATGATGCTGAACAAGCTAAGAATGATGCTGTTGTAGCTACTGATAGTGATAAGGTAAGCTTGATTAGTGCAATTAACAATGCTGATGCTGCTGAAAAGACAGATGCATACAAGTTTGCAACTGATGCCGCTAAGACTAACTTTAAGCAAGCTTATGAAGCTGCTCAAAATGCTCGTACTTCAAAGACTGCAACTATCAGTGTTGTCAAGAATGCCCTTGATAATTTAACTAAGGCAATTGCTAACTTAGATGGTAAGAAAGTTCCAGTAACTGACTTAAACAATTTAAGCCAAAGTGAAAAAGATGCCATTATTAAGTTAGTTGCTCGTGTAAATAATGCTGCTGAAAGTGCTATTCAATTCACCAGCAACACTCAACTTGCAATCAATACTCCAGATGGTTATCAATACCTTCCAGTATCAGATTATGCAACAGCTACTCCTGTTGCAACCACACCTGTTAACAACAACTAGATTTACATTTTGAATACAAATGAAAGTGCACTCTCTATAGGGTGCATTTTTAGTTTAAAATAGTAATATTAAGAAAGCGCTTTTGCGCAATAAAAAGTGGAAGTATTAACAGAGGAATAAGATGTTAGGTTTTTCAGTATATCTAAGTCATGATTTGACTGCAGATGATTATAATTACTTAATTGCAATGCGAAATGCAGGATTTAATACAGTTTTTACATCACTCTTAGACCATGACAATGGAGAAATAGAACGCTTAAATGAATTAGGTAAATGGTGTAAAAATTTAGATTTAAAAGTAATTGCAGATATTTCAAAAGAGAGCTTAAAATTTTTAGAAATTAAGCAATTAACGGACTTTGAAACATTACCTTTAACAGGGATTCGAGCTGATGAAGGGATTAGTATGCCTGACATTGCTAAAATTTCTAAGTCTTTCACCGTTGTGTTGAATGCAAGTACAATTACTCAAAATGATATTGATGAGTTGAAGGATGAGAATGCGGATTTTGACAATTTAACGGCATGGCATAACTTTTATCCTCACCCTCATACCGGGTTAGCTTCAAAATGGTTTAAGGAAAGAAATCATTGGTTGCATAAATTTGGCTTGAAAGTGGGAGCCTTCATTTCTGGTGATAAAAGTGCTGGATTTTATCGGCCAACTTTAGAAAAATTGCGAGGAGTAAACCCGTTAGCTGCAATGTTAGAGTTAAAAAAGCTGAATTGTGATGATGTTCTTGTAGGGGATACCTCCATAGATACAGACGTGATTACGACTTTTGTAAGTTATTTGAAGCAGAAGGCGATTACTCTTCATTTAAGAGAAGGGAACCTTACCTTGATTCAAAATCAATGGCACAATCGTCCTGATGTTGCGCGTGATGTGGTTAGATTGGTGGAAGGTAGAATTAAGCAACTGTTTGATTTAACTCCGCAAAAAGAGATTTTATCGCGTCCAGAGGGTAGTGTGACTTGTGATAATGATCTTTATGAGCAGTATCAAGGAGAGTTACAGATTACTAAATGTGATCTTCCAGCAGATGAGCGCGTTAATATAATTGACTATGTTGTCCAAGAAGATTTAAGTTTATTGAAATTTGTAGGTTCCAGTTCTCCCATAATTTTTGTGAAATCTACAAAATAACAAAATTATTTTATTTATTTGTTATCTTTTTTTAACCTCAAAAGTGTCTTAGAACCCCATGATATCGGGCTTTAGGATACTTTTTATTTCTTTATAAAAATACTTGCATTTAATAACTGATGTTATATAATATAGTTGTCAAGAGGAAATGAAGAGTTTTAGAATCGAAGGTATTTAAAATGAAGAAGTTAGTTAAAGTTGTTTCAAGTTTAGTTCTTGCTGTTAGTTTTTTAGGTGTTGGTTCAACTGTTAGTGCTGCTACTTTCAATGCTCCAAAGTTGGGTGTTGCCGAAGTTGCTCCAACTGATCCAGCCATTAAGAAGGGCGAAAAGATTTTCGTAACTGTCAAAGATACTAAGAAGCAAACTGTTGCAGTTTACAACAAGGATGCTAAGAAGACTTCAAAAACTGTCAAGATGGGTTCAACTTTTACTGCAAAAGATGTTAAGAAAGTTAACGGCAAGAAGATCGTTAAGATTTCATCAAACAAGTGGTTGAACACTAAAGATGTTGTAAAAGACTAATTGTTTTAAATACTTCGATTTATTGAGAAAGCCAGATACTAGAAATGCTAGTATCTGGTTTTTTGTTTGAATTTATCATAAAAGAAAGCTATCTGCGGTTTCTTTTTAGCCAAGTTTTGCTAAAATATAAGGTAGTTGTATTTTTACGGAGGAAACTATGTCTTACAAAGACGATTTAATGATTTTTGCCCTTAATTCAAATGTTCCATTAGCTCAAAAAATAGCTGATCGTGTTGGTGTTCCACTTTCTAAATCAAGTGTAGAACGCTTTAGTGATGGTGAAATTCAAATTAATATTGACGATTCTGTTCGTGGTAAAGATGTTTATTTGATTCAATCTACTAGCGATCCTGTAAATGATAATTTAATGGAATTGCTTATCATGATTGACGCTGTTCGTCGTGCCAGTGCTCGCAGCATCAACATTGTAATGCCTTACTATGGTTATGCACGTCAAGATCGTAAAACTCGTGCACGTGAACCAATCACAGCTAAGCTTGTAGCTGATATGCTTCAAACTGCAGGTGCAGATCGTGTTCTTTCACTTGATTTGCATGCTCCACAAATTCAAGGATTCTTCGATATTCCTGTTGATAATTTAATGGGTGCCCCACTTCTTGCAGATTACTTCTTACGTAACAATTTAGAAGAAAATGCCGTTGTTGTTTCACCAGACCATGGTGGTGTTACCCGTGCAAGAAAGCTGGCTGAATTCTTAGGTACTAACATTGCTATTGTTGATAAACGTCGTCCTAAGGCTAACGTCGCTGAAGTTATGAATATTATTGGAGACGTTAAAGGAAAGCGTGCAATCATTATCGACGATATAATTGATACTGCCGGAACTATCACTTTAGCAGCTCAAGCTTTAATTGATGCTGGTGCTACTGAAGTTTATGCTTCTGCAACTCATGCTGTTTTATCAGGCCCAGCTATTGATAGATTGAATAACTCACCAATCAAGAACTTGGTATTGACTGATTCAATCGATCAACCAGCTGAAAAGCAACTTGATAAGATGCTTTTAGTTTCTGTAGGACCACTTATGGGTGATGCAATTAAGCTTATCCAAGAACATGAACCACTTAGTCCATTGTTCAATACTAGATACCAAGAAGAAAAGCGTAGATAGTAAACTTTTGAATAATAAAAAGCTCCAGATTTCTGGAGCTTTTCTTATCTTTATTTTTTGTGAGGACGACGCAAGTAATGAAGCGCACCATTTTTAATATAACGTTGGAATTGCTCATAAAGTGGATCAAAAATTTGTGGTTCGTTACTTTGAGATAGCATAGTTTTTGGGAAGAAAAATCTCTCATCGCCTTGAAAAGTCCCATTTAAAGCCTTAACTAAAGGACTAAGTTGAGAAAGTTCAATTAAGCTGCCATCGTCTTGCATGATTTCAATTTGGCTATTAGCATTCTTACCTGTGGGTTTGTAAGCATCATATGGTTCATCAAAAGCTGAATTAGTATCAGTATAATAAGTAGGATCAAAGCCAGCTTGCTTAATTAAATCCTTTAATTTTGGTAAAAGTCCTTTAGTGTCTTCATCAATTCTGATACTAGCGAGAGGTTTTCTAAATAAATATCTGCTAGCAAGATCAGCCAAAATTGGATCAGAAGAATTGAGCCAGAGTGAAAAATTGGTTTCCATGACACCATCATCCAGCTTTAAATAATCATCTAAAGTCCAATTACCTTCTAAAAATTTGGCTAAACTTGGAGTGACTTGCAAAGTGCCAGTTTTGTAGACAACCTTGGCTCTTTGAAGCAAATGATGCAAAATCACTTCCATTGAGCGACCTACGCGGTGGAAGTAAACTTGTTGATACATTTGATAGCGCGAAACAATGTAATCTTCAACTGCGTGCATTCCATTGTTGGTAAAGCAGATACCATCTTGATATGGACGGATCACTCGTAAAACTCGAGACAAGTCAAACTGACCATAATTTACACCAGTAAAGTAGGCATCTCTTTGTAAATAATCCATTCGATCCGCATCTGCTTGGCTGGAAATCATCTTCACTACTTGAGGGTTAGGGTAAGTTTTTGCAATTACACTGGCTACCAATTCAGGAAAATTAGGTGAAACTTGTCGTAATGCCTGGTTGATCTCAGTATGAGGATCCGTAATGATTTGTTGGCCAATTTTTTCATGATTCGTCCCAAATAAGTGCTCAAAAGTATGTGAATATGGGCCGTGACCAATATCATGAAGTAAACCTGCACATTCAACCAAGAGGCGATTGCTATCATCCCATAATCCATCGTCGGGTTCACGTGAAGGATAATTTTTACTAAAGATATTGCAAATACGTCTTGTTAATTCGTATACCCCTAAGTTATGCTCAAATCTGGTATGAGTTGCCCCAGGAAAAACGTAGCTAATAGGCCCAAGTTGTTTAATCCGGCGCATTCTTTGGAACTCTTTTGATTGCAAAATGTCAAAAATTACTTTATCTTCAATATGGATGTATCCGTGGACGGGGTCACGTAAAAGAACCTCATCTTTTAATTTTTCACTTTGAAAATTTAACATGATAATTCCTCAAACTTAATTCTTATTATTTTGGAAAATATAATTTAGAATATACTTAACTAGATTATATCAAATGTATACAAATGAAGTAGGTGATTTTGCATATGGAAAAAGTAGAAATTCATTTAACAAGTAAAATTACACAAGAAGATGAAACGGCAACCTTTGAAAAAACGATGCCCGGTGAATTTAATGAAAAAGATGGTATAATGCGCTTATCCTATTTAGAGGATGGGCAAATTCCAATTAAGATTATGATTAAGAACAATGAGATGATTATGCGCCGAGGAGTTGATAGTCGCAATCATTCTTTAATGAGGTTTACTCCTGGTGAAAAAGAAGATTGCCACTATCTTGTTGAAGGCCGACAAATGGATTTAACTAGCGTGACAAATTTACTAAAAGTGACTAAAAATGGCGATGAGCACAAAGTTAGTGTTGAATATGACCTCTTTAGTGGTCTATACTTAATAGGTAACTATGCAGTCACGTTGATTTTTGCTTAAACGCTTAGTACAATAGTAAGGATTGTAAAAAGAGAGGACGTACAACTGTGGGATTAGACCAATTTAAAGATAAAAATCGTGATGAATTGTCAATGATCGAAGTTGCTCGTGCAATTTTGGAAGATAACGGCAAGAGAATGGCTTTTGCAGACATTGTGAATGCTGTTCAAAAGTACTTGAACAAGAGTGATGAAGAAATTCGTGAACGCTTGCCACAATTTTATACTGATATGAATACTGATGGTGAATTTATCTCCATGGGTGAAAATGTTTGGGCCCTTCGTTCATGGTTCCCATATGAATCAGTTGACGAAGAAGTTAACCACCCAGAAGATGAAGAAGAAGATTCAGCAAGAAAGCACCACAAGAAGGTTAACGCATTCTTGGCAAGTGCTACGGGTAGTGATGACATCATTGACTACGATAATGATGACCCAGAAGATGAAGATCTTGATGCTACTGAAGATGATGGCGAAGATTATGACGCTGCTGATGATTCAGAATTTGATGAAGATAATGATGATGATGATGACGTTTTACCAGACGGTATTGAAGGTCAATTATCACAATTAAATGACGATGATGACGACGAAGATAATTAATTTGCTTGACTTAAGAGTCAAAAGCGGATAATATCTTTCTTGGGCACCCTGTGTGTATTAGCTCCCCTGAGGGAGCTTTTTTTATTTTTATAATGAGTTAAAAGAAAAAGGAGTTTGGCTAATGACAAAATACATCTTCGTTACTGGCGGTGTCGTATCTTCACTTGGTAAAGGTATTTCTGCATCAAGTTTGGGTCGCTTGCTTAAAAACCGCGGATTGAAAGTTACTATGCAAAAATTTGATCCCTACATTAACATTGACCCAGGTACAATGAATCCATACCAACACGGTGAAGTTTATGTAACCGATGACGGTACTGAAGCAGACCTCGATTTGGGACACTATGAGAGAATCGTAGATGTAAGAACCAGCAAGTATTCTAACGTTACAACTGGTAAAATTTACAAAGAAGTCCTTGAAAAAGAACGTCGTGGGGACTACCATGGTGCAACTGTTCAAGTAATTCCACATATCACTGATATGATTAAGAAGAAGATCATGCGTGCTGCACTCACTACTGATTCAGATGTAATTATTTCTGAAATTGGTGGTACTGTTGGTGATATCGAATCAACTCCATTCATGGAAGCAATTCGTCAAATGAGACGTGAAGTTGGTGAAGACAATGTAATGTACATCCACTGTACTTTGGTACCATACCTTCACGCTGCCCATGAAATGAAGACTAAGCCAACTCAACATTCAGTAGCAGAACTTCGTAGTATTGGTATTCAACCAAATATGCTTGTTTTACGTGCTGAAAAGCCAATTAACCAAGAATTAAAGGACAAGATTTCTACCTTTACTGATGTGCCTGTAGATAGAATTATTGAATCAATCGATGCACCTTCACTATTTGACTTGCCACTTGCTTTCCAAGCTCAAGGTATGGATCAAAAGGTTTGCGACTTCCTTCACCTTGAAAGTCCAAAGAAAGAAGCCGATATGGAAGCTTGGAAGAAGCTTGATGAACGTGCTAAGACCTTGAAACACACTACAAAGATCACTTTAGTTGGTAAGTATGTAGAACTTGAAGATGCCTACATTTCAGTTACTGATGCTCTTCAACATGCTGGTTACCTTTACAATACTAAGATTGAAGTAGATAAGGTACAAGCAGAAGATGTAACTGAAGACAACATTGCTGAAATCATGAAGGATTCAGATGGTTTGATCGTTCCTGGTGGTTTTGGTACTCGTGGTCTTGAAGGCATGATTACTGCTATTAAGTACGCAAGAGAAAATGATATTCCATTCTTGGGTATTTGCTTAGGAATGCAAATGGCCAGTGTTGAATTTGCTCGTAATGTTCTTAACCTTAAAGATGCAAACTCAGCTGAAGCAGATCCTGATACTAAGAACAACATTATTGATATTATGGCTGACAAGCGTGATGAAGAAAATATTGGTGGTACTCTTCGTTTAGGTCTTTACCCAGCAAGTCTTAAGAAGGGAACTAAGACTCGTGCAGCTTACGATGATCAAGATGTTATCCAAGAAAGACACCGTCACCGTTACGAATTTAACAATGAATATCGTGAAGCATTTGAAAAAGCTGGTATGGTATTCAGTGGAGTTTCACCTGATAACCACTTAGTAGAAATTATCGAAATTCCAGATAAGAAATTCTTTATCGCTGCTCAATATCACCCAGAATTTTTGAGTCGTCCACAAAGACCTGAAGGATTATTTAAATCATTCATTGGTGCAGCTAGCGGATTACCTGCCCAAGAATTCTAGTTGGATTATACAAAAAGCTGAAAAATAAGAGGATTGGCGAGCTGATCCTCTTGTTTTTTTCCTCAATTTCTTATAACATTATTATGATTATTGAAAGTAGAAAAGGATTTGTTTTCGCCAATGAAGCAGATGATAATTCATGGTGGAAAGCCCCTGCAGGGCGATGTCTGGATTGGTGGCGCAAAGAACTCCACTGTTGCGCTTATTCCAGCATCAATATTATCGAGAACAACAGTAATCTTGGAGGGCGTCCCAAGAATTGCTGATGTGGATAACTTAATGGACTTGTTGAACGAGATGGATGTACATTGTGATTTTCATGAAACTACTTTGCGCATTGATCCACAAGACATTAAGATGAGCCCATTGCCCGCTGGCAAGATTAAGAGTTTACGTGCATCATATTATTTTATGGGGGCACTTCTTGGCCGGTTTGGTAAAGCAATTGTAGGTTTTCCAGGTGGTGACGATATTGGCCCTCGTCCCATCGATCAACATATTAAGGGCTTTGAAGCCTTGGGCGCAAGTGTAAAAAATGAAAATGATCAAATTATAATAACTGCTCCTGAAGATGGACTTCACGGTGCTAAGATTCATCTTAAGATGCCTTCAGTTGGTGCAACCATGAATATTATCATGGCTAGTGTCACTGCTAAGGGACAAACTATTATTGAAAATGCTGCTAAGGAACCAGAAATTATTGATTTAGCAACGTTTTTGAATAATATGGGAGCAACTATTCGTGGTGCTGGTACTGATTCAATTAGAATCGAAGGCGTTGAACGATTAGAAGCACAAATTCCTCATACAATCATTCCTGATCGAATTGAAGCTGGAACCTATGTAGCTCTGGCTGCTTGTATTGGAAATGGAATCAGAATTCACAATATCATTGAAGAACACCTTGATTCTTATCTAGCTAAAGTAGAAGAGATGGGTGTGGTCATTGATGCGGATGAAGATTCTTTGTATGTTTATCCGGCTGGAGATTTGAAGATGGTTCAGGTTAAGACCGATGTTTACCCTGGATTTGCGACAGATTTGCAGCAACCAATTACACCGCTTTTGCTTACAGCAAAGACCGGTGAAGGGGTAGTAATTGATAATATCTATCCTAAGCGAATTGGTCATATTGCTGAGCTCCAAAAGATGGGTGCAAATATTAAAGCCGAAGATAACATTATTTTGGCACATCCAACTAAGGAACTTCATGGAGCAGAAGTTACTGCTGGAGAAATTCGCGCAGGTGCTTGTTTAATGATTGCTGGATTGATGGCAGATGGCACAACCGTTATTGATAAGGCTGGCAACATCTTGCGTGGTTATGATCGAATTCAAGAAAAGCTCCGTCAACTTGGTGCGGATGTAAAAATTGTAGACGATCCAGAAGTTCCAGGGATTATGGATGATGTCGCAAACTAATAAGCAGAATGGCAGAATTGCTGTTCTGCTTTTTTGTTTTTGGGCGAATATTGGTTAAATTTAGTGTGTCACTGTTTATAAAATGAACTAAAATATATTTGAATAATTTGGAAAGAAAAGAGAAATATAAAAATGAAGTCTTTAAGTAAAAAGGCATTATTGTTAACTGCTGTTGTTGGAACAGGATTTTTGTTTGGATCAAATCAAGTACACGTTCATGCCGCTACAGCTAAAACTGAAACTACTGCAAAAGTTAAGAAGTTAACTCCAGTTATGAAGAATCAACCTCAATTAACTAAGCAAGGATACGTTTTGCGCGCTACAAGTAACACAGCTTCTAAGATTTTTGTAGGGAAGGCAAATTACAACCGTGCCTTGAAGCTAGCCAGCCAAGACAAATTCTTGAAAAAAGGTAAGACTGTTAGTTACAAGAAATTGAAGAACGTCAAGTTCAGAGTAGAGAAGGAACTTGATGTAGTTGATCACCCAGCTGGCGCTCCAATTTACTTATTGGCTTCAAAAGATAAGAAGTACAGTTTCTGGACCACTCCCGCCGGAATGGAATACTACTACTTACACGACAAGACTCTCCAACCAGTTCTTAAACCATTGAAGAAAATCGCTGACCGCAAGAACACTAGCCTTAAAAATGCTCAAAACAAGCGCGATTTTGCTCAAGCCATGAAAGCTGCTAAAAAGTTACCAAGCAGTTTAAGAGCTCAAGTGATGATTTCGTTGAAACAATCTCAAAAAGATGGCAAAGTTGACATGATTGACGAAAATGGTAATAACTTAATGCTTGCCGGAATTGAATGAGTTTGAAAGAAAAGAGAACTATAAAATGAAGTCTTTACGTAAAAGTGCATTATTGTTAACTGCTGTTGTTGGTACTGGTTTTTTGTTTGGAACAAACCATGTGCAAGCTGCTACTAAGGCACATGTAACCACCGTTTCCAAGAAGAGTTCAAGCTCAATCAAGAATACTCCTTTAACCAAGAAGGGTTATATTCTTCGCGTTCTTGATAATAAAGAAGCATCCCCCATTTACATTGGTAAGGCCAATTACAATCGTTTAGTTAAAAACGCAACACTACTTAAAAATGCTAAAACCATTAGCCCTAAGAAAGTTCAAAACATTAAGTTTAGAGTGGAAAAGGTATTAGATGTAAGTAAGCGCGTTGCCGGGGCTCCCGCATACTTAGTCGTTTCAAAAGATAAGAAATATAGTACTTGGACCACGCAATCTGGTTTGCAATATTATTATCTCAACGACAAGTCAATGAGAAGTGTAACTAAGCCTTTGAAGAGAATTGCCAATAGACAAGATCGCGATTTGAAGAAAGCTAACAATAAGCGTGACTTCAATCAAGCAATGAAGGCTGCTAAGAAACTTAAGGGTTCACAGAGAAGCTTGGTTGTAAGTTCATTGAAGAAATTGCAAAAAGACGGCATGAATGACGAAGGTGTCAATTTGTTACTCTTTGGTTTGCAATAAAGTAATGCTTGCTGGAATTGGCCTAATTGGAAAATAATTATGAGGCTTTTATGTTTGGAAGAAAAAAGCAGGCAAGAATACAAAAGCAGCTACTTAATCAAATTGATGAAATTTTGAGGGATCCTAATATCAAGGATGTTGAACGTAAATCGCTAAAGCGCGTAAAAACCAGATTGGAAAAGGGAGAGTATTTATAAAGAGTCCTGAATGATTTTTTAGCTGATGTTAAAAGCTTAGCACTTAAATCTCAGCTTACACCTAGTGTTAGTCAGTTTTATTTAAGCATCATTAATGATACTTACGAAAATAGTGGGTGGAGTGGCATAAGATTTATGTAGCGCAGAGAAAAAACCACATGACATCAATTTTGTCATGTGGTTTTTCATATCTAAAATATTATTGAATTAATCAAGCAAGTCGTACTTCAAAGTCATTAAGCCATGACCTTCTTCAACCATTTGACCTAAAAGATCAACTGTGTTGTTGTAAACGGTCTTGGCCATCTTATCGTTTGCGGCATTAAGAGCTTTTTCTAAATCTTCACCCTTCAAATCCTTGGCTGCTTCATCAGTGTCATGTTCAATCTTGTGACATTGAGCAAGGCTCTTTTGTTCAAAAGCATCTTCAAGTTCACCGTAAACGCGGTAATTAGTATCACCGAGTTGAGCGGTTAACTTGTTAAGCCAGAAGATCTTGCTCAAGTTGAACTTAGGAGTAGTTTGGAAGCTTTCAGGGGTTTCAGTGACGTTAGTGTAGAAAGGAACCATGCTGTTGAAAGTGTTTGGTCCAAATGCAAGCCACTGTACCCCAGCAAGACCAGCAGGAACATCGTTTCTGATTTGCAAGATGTGAGTTTCGAAGTTTCTGTTAATTCCGATTGGACGGAAGGTTTTCTTTTGTTCAGGAGTACCTTGGTCGCCGTAAGCATCATACGGGGTGTCTTGGTAGTGAGAACTTTCAGCCCACTTAATGTCTTCAACTGAGATCAAGCGATTTGCGTGGCAGATAAAGGCTTGATCTTGATCGCCAGGATTGCCACCGAAGTCTGGATCAAAGTAATTATGGATGTACCAAGCACGTGGGTTATTGTAGTGAGCGTCCTTGATGGTTGAAGAACCAAAGATATGACGCATGTTGTAGCCTTCGCGATCAGGATTTAAGTGGTATTTCTTGATTAAGTCCTTCAAGTCACTTGAAGCCGCAAAATTATCAGGATCATCAAAGTCGAATTCATCAATATTTAAACGGTTTGGTGCGATAACGTAGGCGTCATCAGGGATGCGACGAGCAATCCAATGATGACCACCGATGGTTTCCAGGTACCAAATAGTATCTTTATCGGAAAAGGCCATTCCATTCATTTCGTAGGTACCATACTTTTCAACTAAGTAACCCACGCGCCTTACACCGTCAAAGGCTGAGTGAAGATATGGAAGTGTTAAAGTAACGAAATCTTCCTCGCCAAGTCCGCCATCCTTTGGATCAAGAAGAGGATCGACGCCTTGAATGCGAGAATTAGTGGTGATGGTTTCAGTTGCGGTCATAGCAACGTTATCACTGTTAATACCGGCAGCTGCCCAGATACCATTTTTACCAGAAACATCGGGAGCACTGGTGTAACGGAGAGGAGTTTGGGCTAAATCTGAATCATCGATCTTTTGATGACTGATGACACTTTCGTAGTGCTTGGGTTGTTCGTTAGGCATGACAACTTTGAAACCTTCAGGAATGATAGTGCGGCCACCATCTTCACTTCGGGCAATCATCGTTGAACCATCAATACTTGCCTTTTTTCCGACAAGAATAGTAGTACATTCTGTTTGTTTCATGAAAAAATTCCTTTCTGATAACTCTTTACTACTATTGTACGCGAAAAAACACCTCTTAGTGAAGGAATGCGCTAATGATTACTTTTTCTTACGGTAAAACTTAGGACTTAGACCTGTATAGCGTTTAAAGGCTTTAGAAAAAGTAAACTCATCTCCATAGCCGATAGTATTGGCAATTTGTTGAACAGTGTAGGAACTATTGAGCAAGTTTTGCTTAGCTTTTTCCATACGTAATTGAGTCAAAAATCGAGAAGGAGTCAGATTTAAATTTTGCCTGAAAATATTGTACAAATAACTGCGTGAAATATCTAATTCATGACAGACAGAAGTAATGGTACAAGCTGGATTAATATAATTTTGTTCTAAATAATTAATAGCCAGTTGCAATTCCTCATTGGAATTTTTGGACTTCAACTTGGTTTGTTCAGGATATTCAGTAAGCAAATGGTAGAAAAATTTATAAATTAATGACTCAATGAGCACATCATTAACTAAGGAATTTTGATTGTGGACTGCTTTAAAAAGTTCCTTTAAACTAGCCAATGTTTGACTTTCTTGGACTTGGCGCAGGTAATACTTATTAACCAGTTTTGAATTGTTCAACATGGTTTTGATTTTTACCCCAGAAAATCCAATCCAAAAATATGACCAAGGTTGCTTTCCATCAGCTTGATAAAAACAAGGAACTCCTTTTGGCAAAATAAAAATATCACCAGCTTTTAAGTTTACAGTGTGGTGATTAGCTACTGAAAAGGTTCCTTTGCCGGATTGAACGTAGTGAATAATGTAGTTGTTACGCACATTGTTGCCTTTGAAAAAATAATTAGGTAAACATTTTTCTTGCCCGAAAAATAGCACATTACTTTCAATACCTTGATTGCTAAGGGTACGATATTCTCCATTCATCTTAAATTTTCCTTTCAAAAAAACATATTATCAATGGCTTTATGTTTTTACTTGTTTTGCTTACATATTTAAATAATAGCATTTTTAACTGATAATATGTCAATTTGTAGCTAAATAAAATGACATGTTTTTAAATAATTACGCTATTCGTTAAAGCGGATTCATAAGGCATAATAATCATTGACGAAAGCGAATACATAAAAAGTGAGGGAAAATTATGAAGGATAAAGATGAAGGGAAAATGTCCTTAGGAGCTCGACTTGCTTATAGCTTTGGGGCATTTGGTAATGATTCATTTTATGGGTTATTATCTGGATATTTGATCATGTTTATTACGTCGCACCTATTTGATACAGGAAATGCGGCTGAAGATGCCAAAATGATTAGTATGGTAACTTTGATTATTATGACACTTCGAATCGTAGAATTATTTATTGATCCGTTTATTGGGAATGCGATTGATAGAACCAAGACCCGTTGGGGACATTTTAGGCCCTGGGTTGTAGTTGGTGGTAGTGTTTCTGCAGTAATTCTATTGATGCTCTTCACGAACTTAGGTGGACTTTATTAAAAGAATGCTGTTTTGTATATGGTTGTTTTTGCAGTTTTATATATCACAATGGATATCTTCTATTCATTTAAAGATGTAGGTTTTTGGTCAATGCTTCCATCTTTGACTACGAGTTCTAGAGAACGTGAAAAAACAGCTACATATGCTCGTGTAGGTTCCACTGTAGGTGGGGGACTTGTTGGTATTTTGGTAATGCCAGCTGTTATTTTCTTCTCTGCTAAGGCCACAAGTACTGGGGATGATCGCGGATGGTTTATCTTTGCGGCAATAATTTGTACAATTGCCTTCGTTTCTGCATGGTGTGTTGGGTTATTTACACGCGAAGTTAACAGTGATATTCGTAAAAACAAGCAAGATACTAAAGGAATTGTAGGTATTTTTAAAGCCTTATCTGGCAATGACCAATTAATGTGGGTAGCTTTAGCATACTTATTCTATGGAATTGCTATTAATATTACTAACTCACTGGAAGTTTATTACTTTACTTATATTATGGGGATGCCTAAAGCTTTCTCAATCTTTTCTACTATCAATATTTTCTTGGGAATTATTGCTACTTCATTGTTCCCAATTTTGTCAAAGAAGCTCAGTCGTAAAGTCTTATTTACTTCTTGCTTAGTTGTAATGTTATGCGGGATGGGACTCTTTGCTGTGGCAGGAAGCAATTTGCCTTTAGTTTTACTAGCTGCTTCAGTATTTGGTTTTCCACAGCAAATGGTCTTCTTGATTGTGTTAATGGTAATTACAGACTCAGTGGAATATGGTCAACTTAAATTAGGCCACCGTGATGAATCCTTGGCGTTGTCAGTACGTCCATTAATTGATAAATTCGGTGGTGCTGTCTCTAACGGTGTTGTAGGTCAAATTGCAATCATGGCTGGGATGACTACTGGTGCTACTGCCTCTTCAATCACTGCCAGTGGAAAAATAAACTTCAAGATTATGATGTTTGCTGTGCCTGCTGTCATGCTAGTAATTGCAATTATTATCTTTGCAAGTAAAGTTATCTTAAGCGAAAAGAAACATGCTGAAATTGTTGCCGAACTTGAGAAGACTTGGGGTAAAAAATTTGATAAAAGCGGTGAAAATACCGTTGATGGAGATGTATTGATTCCAACTCCAATCTCAGGAAAACTGATGAACTTAAGTGAAGTTAATGACCGAACATTCTCTTCAGGTTCTGTTGGCCGAGGGTTCGCTATTAAGCCAAGTGACGGAAAGGTCCTTGCACCTTTTGATGCAACAGTTAGACAAGTCTTTACTACGCGTCATGCCGTTGGTCTAGTGGGTGATAATGGTGTTGTCCTACTCATTCATATTGGTCTGGGTACCGTTAAATTAAAAGGAACAGGATTTGTTTCTTATGTTGAACAAGGTCAAAGAGTTAAGAAGGGACAAGAATTAATTGAATTCTGGGATCCTACTATTAAAAAAGCGTGTCTTGATGATACCGTAATTGTGATTGTTACAAATTCGGATAAATTCTCAGAATTTGAAATGACGGTAAAAGATGGTCAAAGTGTTCAAGCTGAAGATAATGTGTTAGAACTAAAAGTAAAAAATGAAGAAGAAACTGCACTAGGAGGCGGCCAAATTGAACCAGCTAATTAACTATGATGAGAAAAATAGAGTCTTTCATTTACATAATGATCAAATTTCCTATTTGCTTGCAGTAGAAGAGGGAAAAACTTTAGCTCATTTATATTTTGGAAAAGCAATCAAAAACTATCATGGGCAGATGCGATATCCTCGAGTAGATCGTGGATTTTCAGGAAACTTACCTGGGTCACTAGATCGAACTTTTTCTCGAGATTCTTTACCAAAAGAATATAGCTCCGCTGGAGAAATGGACTATCATACTCCGGCAGCTGTTATCAGACAACGTGATGGTTCTAATGCACTATTTTTAACTTATGAAGGCTATAAAATTGTCGATAGTAAGCCAGATCTTGAAGGATTGCCACATTCATTTGTTGAGAGTAAAGATGAAGCGCAAACTTTGATCATCACTTTAATTGATGAAAAAAGCCAAGTTGAGTTTGAACTATCTTATACTATTTACCGTAATCGTCCTGTAATCACACGTTCAGTGAAAGTGATTAATAACGGTAATGAAAAAGTAAATATTGAAAAAGTTGCTTCCATGCAAATTGATTTTGTAGATCGTAATTTTGAGTCAATTACTTTGCCCGGGGCTCATGCGCATGAGCGCCGAGTTGAACGGAGTGAAATCAATCAAGGTATCCATGTTTATTCAAGTCACCGAGGGACGTCCAGTCATCAGATGAATCCCTTTATGGCCTTGGTTGATCCAGATACAACTGAATTTGTGGGGGATGCATATGGTTTTACCTTAGTTTATTCAGGGAATCATAAATTTGAAGTTGAAAGAGATCAATTTGCACAAACTCATGTGAATATTGGGATTAATGATTTTAACTTTAATTGGGAACTTAATCCAACTGCTAGTTTTCAAACTCCTGAAGTCTTCATGGTTTATTCAGACCAAGGCATAAACAAGATGAGTCAAGCCTTCCATAGTTTAATTCATGAGCGTGTCATTCGAAGTAAATATAAAAATCAAGTTCGTCCAATCTTGGTTAATAACTGGGAAGCAACCTACTTTGATTTTGATGAAAAAAAGCTTCAACCAATTGTTGATGATGCTAAAGAAATGGGCATTGAAATGTTCGTTTTAGATGATGGCTGGTTTGGTCATCGAGATGATGATAATTCTTCATTAGGTGATTGGAGCGTTTTTGAAAAGAAGTTTCCAAATGGCTTAGATCATTTTGCAGATTATGTGCATCAGCAAGGACTAAAGTTTGGACTTTGGTTTGAACCAGAAATGATTTCGATGGATTCAGATTTATATAAAAAGCATCCTGATTATCTGATGCATGTTCCTGGACGGATGCCAAGCCCATCCCGTAATCAATATGTTCTAGATCTTGGTAGAAAAGAAGTCCGTGACAATATTTTTGATCAAATGAATAATATTCTATCTTCTGGAAAAATTGATTACATTAAGTGGGATATGAATCGACATTTGTCTGATATCTATGAAGCTGATTTGCCAAGTGCTAGACAAGGTGAGGTATATCATCGTTATGTTTTGGGACTTTATGATTTATTGGAAAAAGTTGTAGATACTTATCCTGATCTTTTGATTGAGGGATGCTCTGGCGGTGGTGGCAGATTTGATGCTGGAATGGCATACTATACTCCTCAAATTTGGGTCAGTGATGATAGCGATGCGATTGACCGCTTAAGTATTCAATATGGCACCAGCTTAGTTTATCCTCAATCAATGATGACCTCACATGTTTCAGTTAGTCCAAATGAACAAAACGGTCGGCTTACTCCATTTAATACGCGTGGAGTAGTCGCAATGTGGGGTGACTTGGGCTATGAACTCGATTTAACTAAGATGAGTAAAGAAGATCGTCAAGCAGTTAAAAATCAAGTAGCAGAATACAAGAAAATTCGCCAAGTTACTCAATATGGTACTTTCTATAGATTAAAGAATGCTCAAACCAGTAATCAATGTGCCTGGGAGACCGTTTCTCCTGATAAAAATGAAGTTGTGCTTTCTGTAGTTAAAGTGATGGCAAGTGCCCAGCCATGTTTAACTAAGACAAAATTGGTTGGACTTGATCCTGAAAAGCAATACGAGGATCAAGCAAGTCATGAAGTCTACGGTGGAGATGAATTAATGAATCTTGGTATCTATGATCCAGTTGAACACGGTGACTTCATGGCTCACCTTTACCACTTTAAAGCGATAAACTAGTTTCTTGATGCCCGTTAGAATTAGTTAAATGCTTTCTTTTGTAAAACTCCTCTACTTTTCCTATTTGTGTCAGTTTATTTTAGTTGATACCCCCAGCTAAAATAGATATCCGCATTGGCTATTTTACAAAAGAAGAAGTAGTAAAGTAAAAAGCGTCCGTAAGGGCGCTTTTTGTGTAACATTTAATGAGGCTGTGTAGAAAAGGTAAATTTAATTTGAGCTTATTTTAAACC
This sequence comes from Lactobacillus intestinalis, assembly GCF_024397795.1. NCBI lineage: Bacteria > Bacillati > Bacillota > Bacilli > Lactobacillales > Lactobacillaceae > Lactobacillus > Lactobacillus intestinalis. The sequence continues at coordinate 242,784 of NZ_CP072983.1, forward strand.
ACTTCTTCCTTTCAAAATTAAATTGAGTAGCGTAGCACTTAAACTGGCGACTACGATGCCATTACCAAGGAATAGTTGGACGGTTTGAGGTAAGGTCTGGAAAATTTGAGGGTAAACTGTGACACCGAGTCCTAAACCGATAGATAAAGCGACAATCAAGATATTGTTGTTATCACTAAAATCAACTTTGACCAACATTTTAATTCCTTGGACGGCAATCATGGTAAACATTACCAGCATTGCTCCACCTAAAACTGGAGTAGGGATGATTGTCACCAAAGCTCCAATTTTAGGGAGCAAGCCCATCGCCATTAACATTCCAGCTGCCCAGTAGATTGGGCGCTTGGTTTTAATACCGGACAATTGAAGTAAACCGACATTTTGAGAGAAGGTAGTGTAAGGAAAAGTGTTAAAAAGTCCGCCAAAGATTTGGGCAATCCCTTCAGCACGATAACCTTTTTTAAGATCTTCTTCGGTGATGTCTTTGTTTAATAAATCGCCGATGGCGAAGAAGACCCCAGTTGATTCAACCATTGAAACTAAAGCAATAATCATCATTGTTAAACAGGATGACCACTCAAACTCTGGTACCCCAAAGTAGAAAAATTGTGGCAAGTGGAACCAACTAGCACTGGAAACGGGAGTTAAGGAAACCATACCCATTGCACCGGCAATTAAAGTTCCAACTACTAAACCGATCAAAACAGCGATCGATTTTAAGAATCCTTTCGCTAAGACTTCAACGGCAATAATAATCAAGATTGTAAGAAAAGCTGTAATTAAATTTTTACCATCACCAAAGTCTTTAGCAGCTGCATTGCCGCCACCCATATTTTGAAAAGCTACAGGAATCAAAGTTAGGCCAATTACAGTGATTAATGTTCCTGTAACAACGGGTGGGAAGAGCTTCTTTATTTTTGAAAACCATCCTGCAATCAAGAAAACAAAAATTCCTGCTGCAATGATTGCCCCATACATAGTATTAATGGTGAATTTTTTACCGATCATTTCAAGTGGAGCAACAGCTTGAATGCACATCCCAAAACCACCGGAAGCCCGATACCAAAGTAACGATTTCTAAATAATTGAAGCAAAGTTGCAAGTCCACACATAAAAATATCGATTGATACTAAGTAAGTCATATGAGTGGAGTTAAACTTAAGAGCTGCACCGATTAAAAGAGGAACAGCGATTGCTCCAGAATACATGGCAAGTAAATGTTGTAAACCTAAAATTGCTGCTTTTTTATGACTGACTTCATTTTTGGCGCTAACTTTTTTGCTAGTAGATTCTTTGGTGATTGCTAACATCTTAATCTTCCCCTAAAAAGTGAACTTGTCCATCTTTAAAACTATCAATGTTTGCAAGTGCTTCAAAATGTAAACCTTGTTCATTAATCCAGTCGCTGCCACCTTGGAAAGTTTTGGCAACTACTGCTCCGACACCGGCAATCTTGCAACCAGCATCTTGAGCAATTTGCACCATTCCTTTAACGGCCTCACCATGAGCAACGAAGTCATCAAGAATAAGAACTGTATCATCTTTTGATAAAAACTTCTTTTCGACGCAGATCTTGTTATTAACCTTCTTGGTATAAGAAAAGACATCTGCCCAGTAAACTGCATCATTTAAAGTTGATGGCTTTTTCTTTCTGGCAAAAACCATTGGCACACCTAACTTATAAGCTGCCATAACACTTGGGGCAATTCCTGAGGCTTCACAAGTTAAAACCTTAGTAACACCAGCATCTTTAAATAAACGAGCAAATTCATCCCCAATTGCCATCATCAATTCCGGATCTACTTGATGGTTTAAGAAAGAGTTGATCTTTAAGACATCCCCAGGTAAAACTTGTCCATCTTTTTTAATTCTATCTTCTAGTAATTTCACTCTATAAGCTCCCTTGAAAACGAAAAAAGGATTTCTTCTACCCAGTATTGCTACAAGGGTAAAAGAAATCCTCATGTTTAAAAAGCATTCTCAAACCACTTATAGTCCTGAATTTATGGTTCAGGGTAGAAACTGTCGACCTTATTTCGACGATATATAAGTTTTAAGTTGCTTTTATGTTAACAAATTATATTGCCGAACACAAGAGGAATTTTGAATAATAATGTTCGATTTCTTAATTTTAGTAATTAGAAAAACATTCGTATTTTCTAATTGACCTTTTTTAATTTTCCTAGTAAAGTTAATTAAAAATGTGTACGAGAAGAGGGAGCAAAAATAGTGGCAAAGAAGAATTTAAGCGATTTTGATAAAATTATTGTCTTAGATTTTGGTAGTCAATACAATCAATTGATTACTCGTCGAATTCGTGATTTTGGTATTTATTCAGAACTTTTACCACATGACTTAAGCATTGAAAAGATCAAAGAAATGGCCCCTAAGGGAATCATCTTTTCTGGTGGTCCAAACAGTGTTTACGACAAGGGTGCTTTAAAAGTTGATCCTGAGATTTTTAAGCTTGGTATTCCAATTTTGGGGATTTGTTATGGAATGCAACTTATGAGTTACGACTTGGGTGGTAAGGTTGAAAAGGCTGATAACTCAGAATATGGTCGCGCTGATATCGAAGTGACTGATCCTAATGCAGTTTTGTTTAGCGGCTTGCCAAGAGAGCAATATGTGTGGATGAGCCACGGTGACTTAGTAACTAAGGCTCCAGAAGGCTTTACTGTAACTGCTAAGAGTAAGAACTGCCCAATTTCTGCAATTGCTAACGATGAGAAGAAATTCTACGGAATTCAATTCCATGCCGAAGTTCGCAATTCTGAATATGGTTTAGATATTTTAAAAAACTTCGCATTTAAGGTTTGTGGTGCCGAAGCAAACTGGACCATGGATGACTTTATTGAAATGCAAGTTGAAGAAATTCGTGAAAAAGTTGGCGATAAGAAGGTCATCTTAGGTCTTTCTGGTGGGGTTGATTCTAGTGTTACTGCTACTCTTCTTCATAAGGCAATTGGCGATCAATTAACTGCGATTTTTGTTGATCACGGGATGCTTCGTAAAGATGAAGGCGATCAAGTAATGCAAGCTTTGAACAAGGATCTTGGCGTTAATATTATTCGCGTGAATGCACAAGAACGTTTCTTGAATAAGCTCAAGGGAGTAACTGATCCTGAACAAAAACGTAAGATCATTGGTAAAGAATTTATTGAAGTCTTCAACGAAGAAGCTAAAAAGTTAAAAGATGTTGACTTCTTAGCTCAAGGTACTTTATATACAGATGTTATTGAGTCAGGAACTAACACTGCTCAAACTATTAAGTCACACCACAATGTTGGTGGCCTTCCTGAGGACATGCACTTTGAATTAATTGAACCACTTCGTAAACTTTTCAAGGATGAAGTTCGTGAACTTGGTGAAAAGCTCGGTATTCCTCATGATTTGGTATGGCGTCAACCATTCCCAGGTCCAGGTCTTGGTATTCGTGTTATTGGTGAAGTTACTGAAGACAAGCTTAAGATTGTGCGTGAATCAGATGCGATTTTACGTGAAGAAATTAAGAATGCTGGTCTTCAAGAAGATATTTGGCAATACTTCACTGTTTTACCAGGTATTCGTTCAGTTGGTGTTATGGGGGATGGTCGTACTTATGACTACACCATCGGTATTCGTGCCGTAACTTCAATTGATGGTATGACTGCTGACTTTGCCCAAATTCCATGGGATGTTTTGAGCAAGATTTCTACTAGAATCGTAGATGAATGTGACCACATTAACCGCGTAGTTTACGATATTACCAGTAAGCCACCTTCCACTATTGAATGGGAATAAGCGGACAATGTAATTTGAATGGTAAACCTTGATTTAAAAGCATTTAAAGGAATGAAACCAGCTCAAAAATAATAAAAAAAGATAAGGTTGTATGCCAAAATATATGCCAAAAATATAAATAGGGATGCATGGTAAAACCTTTGTAATAGCAGTAATTGGAGAAGATGATATTTGATTCGAAGAAGTATCATGTTTGCCAAAGTATGCCAAAATAAGAAGCCTTTAGTATAAAAACTAAGGGCTTTTATTCATGTAATTGATTATACTTATTTCCCCATTTTTCCATTTCTAGAATTAATGGAGTAAGAGTTTTACCTAATGATGTTAATTGATAACTGGTTTTAGGCGGCACGGTTGGAAAGATCGTTTTAGCAATAATTTGATCGTTTTCTAATTCTTTTAATTGCAGTGATAACATTCGTCTTGAACAATTAGGCATCAACTTCTGCAATTCATTGAAGCGACAGTTCTTTTCTTTGATTAAATGATAGATAATTACGCTTTTCCATTTGCCTGAGATAATTTGAAGTGTGCTTTCAACAGGACAACCTTCGGCACAATTATAAATATGATGTGGCATTCTCTCACCTCGATATAATAATTCATTTTAAATCTTTATATTGGATCTAGCTAGGGAAGAATTTGTTACTTAGTAAGAAAAAATTCACTTCTTGTTTTTATTTATATTCCACTTACAATTAATTAGTAAATAGAAAAGGAGATAAAAATGAAAGCAATTGGATTTAAAAAACATTTGAAAATTGATGATCCTGAAAGCCTGATTGACTTTGAAATGAAAAAGCCTACTGCTAAGGGACATGATTTGCTGGTAAAAGTAAATGCAGTATCAGTCAATCCGGTAGATATTGGAGTAAGAAAAGGAGGACATTCAGTTTTAAAGACTCCAAAAGTAATTGGCTGGGATGCATGTGGTGTAGTTGAAGAAGTAGGATCTAAGGTTAGCCTTTTTAAACCTGGTGATCGTATATTTTATGCAGGTTCATTTATTCGCTCAGGTAGTGATAGTGAGTATCAACTGGTTGATGAAAGAATAGTTGGTCATGCTCCAGAAACTTTAAAAGATAATGAAGCAGCCGCAATGCCTTTAACCTCTCTTACCGCATACGAAGCCTTATTTGAACAAATGGATTTAACCTGGAATCAAGAGAATAATCAACATAAAACAATTTTAATTATTAATGGTGCTGGAGGAGTAGGGTCTGTTGCAACTCAACTAGCACATTTAGCAGGGCTAACAGTTATTGCTACTGCATCTCGCCCAGACAGTATCAAATGGACACAAGATCATGGTGCTGATTATGTAGTAAATCACCGTGAAGATTTGGTAAAACAAGTGAGAAAATTAGGTTTCAAGTATGTTGATTATATTTTGGAATTAAAAGATTTAGATGGTCACTGGAAAGAAATGTGTGAATTAATTAAGCCTGAAGGACACATTGTTTCAATTACTGAAAACCATCGTCCAATTAATTTGAGATTGTTAACTAAAAAGAAAGCACACTTTTCATGGGAATGGATGTATACAAAATCCTATTATCAAACAGATGATATGATTACTCAGCATGATATTTTAGACAAAATCGCGCAAATGTTAGATAGTGGTAAACTTAGATGCACTATGACTAAGTCATTAACACCTTTGAATGCAACAAATTTACGCAAGGCTCATAAATTAGTGGAAAGTGGTCACATGACTGGAAAAGTTGTGGTTTCTGACTGGGAGAATAATTAAGATAGTTCTTACAAGCATTAATTGTTTGCCAGTGACCATTAGTTTACAAGCTAGGGGCCTTTTTTTGCTTTTTTAAGACTAATGCTAGACTGGTAGAAATTAATAAAAACAATGAATAGCATTTTAATTATTTTTAGTTGTGTTAATCACTATATGTTTGCAAACCTAGTGTAAAATACACCAAGCAAAAAAAGCCCCAACTTACGTTGGAGCTTTTTTTCTATAACCAATCTTAACTAATGTCTTAATTAGCTAACGGTCTAACCGTTATTTCCTCATGACTCATATTAGACTTTTTATGAAAGAGAGTCAATTAGTTTGGTTAGAATTGATATAAAAGTATTAATTTTTTGATTATCAGAATACCATTCACTGTGCCGATTGAACCTTTGAAGAAGACGATTTCCTTCCCTAACTCTGTGCTCTGCTAACTTTTCTATGGCACTTCAGACTTAATAGGCTTTTTATAGTATTTAATTAAACTCAAGCTTATTTGCTTCATCGATCTTAGTTAGGAAAGATGAAACATCAGTAATAATATCATTGGTGTATGAAACATTAATCACATTAACCCAATTTTTTCTAAGAAAATAGTCGTCAATGTCGTATCTAACTTTAGTTAAGTATTTATAACTAATAAATAGTAGTTCAGAAAAAATCAAATTACGTTTTTGAGGCTGCATAACGAAATCCAGTAATAGATCTTTTCCAGAACCTTTAATAAAGTGAAAAAATTCGCAATTGATATGTCTAATCGGATGAAAAGGATATAAAATTTGAGAATTTAATACTTGTTTTTCAAATTGTCTAAGTAATTTTTGATCTTTTTTACTAATTTGATAATTATTGTTGTTTAAATTAATCATCGTATATCAATTCCTATTCTTACTATTGCACCTAAAGTATATAAATTGAAAAAAGTAAAAACAATGAATGTTAACTAAGTTGAAAAAGAAAAACTTTTCATATCGAAAGTAAAAAATTATTTTACTTTTGATATAATTTTTTTAATAATTAAGTAAAAGAAAGTTACAGATGATAAATATCTAGGAAAGAGAAGTGAGGAACAAGTTTGAGTGATATTAGGGTACAGAATACAAAGAATAATTTGATTGCTGCTCTTTTAAGCTGCTTAGAAAATAAGAGTGTGCATAAGTTAAAAGTAAAGGATATTATTGATAAAGCTGGCGTAAGTACTAGAACGTTTTATCAATATTATTCAGATGTCAATGATCTACTAAGAGATACAGAAGATAGTTTTGTTGCAGAGTATCTAAAAAATGTTGAAAAAGATCGTGATTCACTAGGAGATCTTGATTTAGATACACCTTTTGAAGATCAGTTAGAAACTATTTTAAATGCAACAAAAAATACTATTGAGTTCTGCTATGCACATAAAAAAGAGATTCAACTTTTGTTATCTGACAATGGGGATACGCGTTTCTATAATATGATTTTCCAGACTGGTTGTGAGGAAATTATGAAGCGTATGAGCCAGATGAAAAATATTGATGAGTTAAAAATGGACGAAAAAGAGCAAATGAGAATGATGATTAGCGTACAGGTATTTGTACATAGCATTATTGGCATGGTAAGAGTCTTGCTTGAATACAGCGATAGGTTAGCTCCATATGACGTTCGTCAGAGTATACTTACATTTTTACGTGAATCACCGGTAGCTTCTATGAATATAAATAAAAAATAGATAGTATAAATAATTTACAGTATATTAGTCTGGCCTACACGATAGTTGGCTTTTTTTACTGGCAATTGAGAAATAATTGTACTTAAATATGAAGTAGCATGAGAATAATAGTAATTAAAAAACTCAGTTTTAGGGGATACGTCAATGAAAATAGAAATTCCAACTATGAATGGGTTCATTCCAGATTGCTATAGTAAATTTGCTAATGAAGATCAAAAAATTGAAGGGAAGCCTAGTAGATCTTTCCCAATTTTTATTACTGATGCACCTGATAAGGCAAAAACTTTAGCTGTGTATTTTAGAGATTTTGATTCAGTTCCAGTTTGTGGATTTACTTGGATTCACTGGTTAGCTGCCAATCTTCCGGTTCGAGATGTGCCAGCTAATATTAGTCATTCTAAGAATACTAGCCTTGATTTCGTCCAAGGAAATAATAGCAATATTAGCAAGTTTTTAGGTGAAGATTCTGGCCCAGTTGAAGGCTATACAGGTCCGATGCCTCCTGATAAGACGCACTATTACACTTTAACCGTGTATGCATTAGATACAAAACTTGATCTAAAAGAAGGCTACTGGTTAAACGACTTTTTGCGTGAAATGGAAGGTCATATAGTTGATAGTGCTACGATTTCAGTTCCAAGCAGAGCACAATAAGCATCGAAGGTAATTGATAAAAGCTCGCGATTAATTTCGCGGGCTTTTTTGAAAAATATGCTATAATTTAGGTAAAGAAAAAGGAGATCCTATGATCTCCTTTGCAGCCCGCTTTAAGAGCGGTGACAAAATTATAGTTTTGGCAAACGCCTACTCAATAACTCGGTCAAAAGTTATAAATTGAGCGGCGTTTTTTATTTTTTGTTGTGATGATCGATATATGTTAGCAAAGCTAACACAAAAGTACCAAACAACAGCATTAACGAGATAGCCTCGTATACGCTCATCTGGCTGAACCCTTTCCAATTGATGTCGGTCCATAGGCCTCACCTTCAGGAGGAAAAACAGCCACCGCTCATAAAACTTTCTGCGGATATAATTATAGCGAATTAGCTCTCAATAAAAAAGCCCGCGATTAATTTCGCGGGCTTTTTACATGGTTTTATTTGTTAGTATCGGCAGTATTGGATTCTGTAGCATTTGAAGATTGAGTAGTGCTTGATTGGGTTGATGATTCGGTATCAGACTTAGAATCATTACCGTCATCGCTATTGTCACTAGTACTATCGTCAGTGCTTGATTCTTTGTCACTGTTATCTTCGTCACTCTTTGATTGATCCCTTTGCTTATCTTCATCAGAGGAGGAAGAACTTTCGTCTTTTGATTTTTGATCTTTATCCTCACTGCTGGAGCTAGAAGAATTACTGTCTTGATCAGCAGTAGAATTCTCAGCACTTGGATCAGAAGGATCATTCTTTTTACCAGTTTTATCAGTGCTCTCAGAATTTGAATTTTGATTCTTAGCCTTTGTAGTATCGTTATTTTGACGCACGTTATTGGCGTGGCTGATATAAGCGCCGGCACCTCCACCACCTAAAACAAACATTGCAAAAATCGCACCCCAAAAGATTAGTTTCTTCATTGCTAAAATGACTCTCCCTTGTATTAGAATTGCCCCAATTAGGGTTTCAAATGATAATAATATTGTAAATTATATATTTGGCAACAGAATTACAAAATTGTTAATTTTAGGAAATGTTAAGAAGTGTTATAGCTTTGAGTTTTCGTATCATCAAAATTACCGTTTATAACTAAATCCGTACCACTTATTTAAAATGATGATACTATTCCGACTTATTTAAGTATTCTTTACTTAAATCAAATAAAGGAAGTAATCACATGCTTATTGAAACTTATGGTTTAACTAAAAACTACGGCAAAAAATTAGCTTTGAATAATGTTGATCTCAAAATTGATCGGGGTCAATTGGTTGCCTATCTTGGAACTAACGGCGCAGGGAAATCTACGACAATTAATATCTTGACGGGGCTGTTGAAGCCAACTTCTGGAACAATTACCTATGCCCCTAATTTAAAAATCGGAGTAGTTTTTCAAGATAGCGTTCTAGATAACAATTTAACGGTTAAAGATAATCTGTATCTAAGAGCCAAAATGTACAAAACTTTTTCTAAAGATTGGTTAGCACAATTAATTAATTTGATTGGGATAAAGAAGTTTCTAAATCAAAAATATGGAACTTTATCTGGTGGTCAAAGAAGAAGAGTTGATATTGCGCGAGCTTTAATTGATCATCCAGATTTGCTGTTTTTGGATGAGCCGACTACAGGACTTGATTTACAGACAAGATTGGTAATTTGGAATCTGCTCCAAAAATTGCAGAAAGAACAAGGGTTAACGATTTTCTTAACTACGCATTATCTTGAAGAAGCGGAAAATGCTGATCAAATGTACATCTTAGAAAATGGCAATATTTTGGCTAAGGGATCTGCGAGTCAAATTAAAGAAAAATACGCACCAAGTAAATTGGTAGTGAAGATGAAAGATAATAAGCCACCACTTCATTCTAAAACTCTTAAGGATAATAACTTTGAGCTCGATGCACTAGATTCAAATCAAGCACTTGATTTTTTGACTAAAAATAAAAATCAGATTGAGGACTTTGAATATCACAAAGGCTCAATCAATGATGCATTTATCAAGATTACAGGAAAGGAACTTCAATAATGTTTGCTTTAGTTCAACGAAATATCAAGATTTATTTTTCTAACATCCCGGGCGTAATTATGTCATGCTTTGGAGCATTAATTTCATTTTTTATCTATGTGGGATTTTTACAGAAAAATTTAGAAAGTTCATGGCCTCAAATTGCCAATGCCAAGCAAATGCTTGATTTATGGATGATTACGGGAATTGTAGCAATTGCAGGGATTACGACTTCTTTTCAAGCGTTAGGCCAATTAGTCAAAGATCGAGAAACGCGCACTGCTGATGATATGCGTTTGACTGATCTTTCTCTTTCAGAGCAAAATTTAGCTTATGTTTTGTCTAGTTCAATTGTCAGTTTCTTAATGCAAATTATTACTTTCGTAGTAATGGATATTTACTTTACAGCTGTTGATAAAATTAATATCTCTCTTAAAAATAGCTTATTAGCGCTAATTTTCATGACATTAGGTGCAATTGGAGCAACCTTACTCAATGAAATAATTGTGCTCTTTATTCGTTCTTCAACTACATTTAGTCGTTTATCCGCAGTCATCGGGGCAATCGCTGGATTTGCTGTCGCTACTTATCTTCCTTATGGAACTTTGTCTTCTACGGCGCAAACTTTGGTAAAATTAGTCCCAAGTAGTTATGAAGCTTCTGCTTTGAGAAGTTTATTTTTAAATAAAATTAGTGAAGGTCAAATGCCAGCGAGTGTAAGAAGTACAATGGTTAACTATTTAGGAATTCATTTCAAAATTAATGGTTATCAGTTAACGCGTGCAGATACAGGCTATGTGATGATTGGGATGATTTTACTTTTAAGCCTAGTGATCATCTTGGCTTCACTAATAATAGGAAAGAGAAAAGTTCAAATTGAAAGTTAAGTTTCAAGCAGACCCATCTTTGGAAGATGAAATAGAGGTCGAAGTTAGAGCAAGCGATGAAAATATAACAGTTAAAAGACTCCTAACTTACTTGAATAAGTTTGGAAAGAAAGAGCGAAACCTTTTACCTGTGAAAACTAGTGAACGAATAGTTACCGTTAAAAGGGATGAATTGATCAAAGTTGAAGTTCAGGGCACCAGTCTAACTTATTACACAGTAAGTGAAGTAGTGAAAACGACGGGGCGACTATATCAGGTTTTGGAAAACTTGAATGATGATTTTGTCCAAGTTTCACGTCATTCTGTTATTAATTTGAATTATTTGGAATCATTAGAAAGTGGCTTCGCTGGGAACATGGTCGCGATTTTAGCAGAAGGATTAAAGACGGATGTTTCACGCCGTTATTTGCCAGATTTAGAAAGAGAGCTGGGACTTTAGAATGAAATGGTTTGGAAAATGCGTAGATTATTTTTTTACAGGGATGGGATTTGGAGCAATCTGCTATGTATGTATTTTGACTTTTCTTTATCCTGGAATTGCACCAACTGTTAAAGAAACAACTTCAGTTCTTGTCATATCCGGCTTTATTGGACTCATTTCCATGATTTTTGAAACAGACTTACCTATGAGCATTGCCATAATAATTCACTTTGTGGGTACTTTTTGCTTATTTGTTGTGATGGCATTGATTAATCCGCGCTGGGTAATTAATATTAGTACGATTGTAGTATTTGTTCTTATTTACGTTATAATTTGGCTCATTTGTCTTTTAGAACAAAAAAAGACAGTAAACCGAATCAATGATAGGATTAAGAAAAGAAATCTAAAATAGAAAACATAACTGCGAGGAAAACAGATGACATTAAATATTCGTACTGTAAAAATGGATGACTTAGATGCAATTGTTAAGCTTGAATCAAGTGCTTTTCATATGTCAGAAGAAATGACGCGTAAGGATATGATCGGGCGGATTGAAAATTACTCAGATACTTTTTTAGTTGCGGAAGTTGATGGAAAAGTAGTGGGGCACGCTTTTGGTCCAGCAAGTAAAGATCGCTACATTAAGGATGAACTATATTTCAAAAATCAGCCTAATAATGCACAGTATCCTTATCAGACGATTTTGAGTTTGGCGACTAGAAAAGAATATCGTAAGCAAGGGATTGCATCAGCTTTAATTGAGGAATTATGCAAGATTGCTCAAGCGCAGGATAGAGGTGCAGTTACACTGACTTGTTTACCTAAGCTCTTCCATTTTTATGAAACGCGCGGTTTTGTCAATGAAGGCAAGACCAGTGATGATATCCCTGATCCAGAAAATGTAAATAGCTACAATATGGTGAGAGAGATAAAAAAGTAAATTTTTGGAAATAAATAAAGAGAGATTTATAATGGTGATAAAAGGAGGTCCTGACTATGAGCAATGAATTTTGTCATAATGGAATGAAATGTCAACAGGGATGTCCATGTGCTGGTAAAGATGGTGTTTGTCATTGTTCCATGGTAAGTGAGAAAAAGTGCGTTTGTCAGAGTCATTGTAAAGAAAAAGAAGAGTAAAATAAAAATCTCATGTTAGCTATTAAGTTAGTAACATGAGATTTTTGTTATTAGTATCTGTCTTCTAAAAATTGATAATCACTTTCCCAAGACTTTTTCTATGGGCAACATCCGCTAAGGCTGCATTGACTTCAGTAAGAGAATATTGATTTCCAATGAGGGGATGAATTTGATTCTTCTCTAAAATCTTAGCAGCTTCCTCGAGTTGTTGACCATTAGCCTGAACAAAGATGAAGTGGTAATTTTGGTTGCGTTTTTTTGCCTCTTTTTCAATTTTGCGAGCAGCTACATTAAAAAGCAGTTCCTTAGCCAATCCCATATTCATTTTCTTAGCAAATTCCCTATTTGGCATCCCTTTCAGCGAAACAATCTCGCCGCCATCTTTAAGAATAGAAAGTTGCTTAATAGTTTCTTCTCCTCCAATGGTATCAATTACTGCATCTACATTAGCTACAGCTTTAGTATAATCTTCGGTTTTGTAATTGAAAAAGTTTTTAACGCCCAATTTTTCTAAACGAGCACGACTAGTTTCGTTTCCGGTAGTAATGACTTTGTAGCCTTGCGCAATCGCTAAAGGGATTGCCATTGCGCCAAAACTTCCCGATCCTCCAGAGATGAAAAGAGTTTGCCCAGCTTTTAGATTCAAAAGTTGAAAAGTTTGCATCGCTGTTAAGGCAGTTAAAGGAACAGCAACAGCTTCTTGATCACTTAAGTATTCAGGAACTTTAGCCACAGCTTTTTCGTTGATAACAATTTTTTGAGCAAAGGCGCCGATGTTATCGACGGGGTTACGTGCAAAAATACGGTCCCCGATCTTGAATTTAGTAACTTCAGGGCCAACCTTTTCTATAGTTCCTACGAATTCATTTCCCATAGTTTGAGGTAACTTGTACGGAACAACTAATTTAAGATCCCCATGAGAGATAAGGTTGTCCAAAGGATTGACAGCTGCAGTTTTGGTCTTAATAAGTAAGTCATGTGCACCAAGTAGTTGAGAATTAATATCTCGAATTTCAATTAAAGGATCTTTTTTATCATATTTAATTAGTTGAGCTGCTTTCATGATTTCTACTTCTTTCTAATTGCTTTAGTCTTTCAATTACGTCTGCCAAAGTATCGTGTTGCAAAGAATGCTGGAATTGTTTTTCGGCATCATCTAAAAAAGGAAAGACGGCATTAACAATATTACGACCGACAGGACATTCTGCATTTGCATTTTGATGAACTTGAAAGATATGAGGATCGTCTTCTTCAACAATTTTGTAAATAGTGAGGAGATCTAATTGAGCGGGATCGACCAGCAATTGAATTCCAGTTTTTCCACGATGGCTTTCAATGATTTTATGGTCTTTGAGAAAACTCATTATTTTCCGAATATAACTTGGATTCGTGCCGACGCTTTTCGCAATGTCAACTGAGTTGATAGGGTGGGGACTAAGCGCAATCATAGATAGAATATGGATTGCAATGGAAAATTTGGTATCTTTCATCTAAAATCCTCCTAAATAGATAATGTATCTTTTGCTGATACATTATTATATAAAATGAAAAAAGTCAAATAAAAGACTCCCGCATGAACGGGAGCCTTTTTCTTATTTAGTTAATTTATGTACTTTATGAGCCAAAACCATTTCTTTGTTTCGATCTTCATAGATGACATCCTTGATATAATTCCAAGGCACTTTTAATGTACCTCGATTATTTTTACGGAAGAGGAAGTCAGCATGATGATTTTCAAGATGATGCAGGTATCTTTTTGCGTTTTGAATTTGGGTGTGATGCTTCAAATTCAGTCTTGGTTCAAAATCAATGATCTTATGATCAGCGTTAAAAATCGGAGTAACTTTGTGATGCCAGTCATCAACTTTTGCAACATGATGACTCATCTTTTTGCCAGCATTTATAATATTCTCTTTAGTGGCTAAATCCTTCCGATCTTTTAACTCTGCATGTGGATCTAAATAATAGTTTCCTAAACCATCTTGACGATAAAGACGTAATTTTTCAAAGGACTTGTTATTTTTGTCCATTCTTACTTCAATAACGTCACCATTTTTGTGGTTCATTAAATACATGTGATGTTTTTTAGTGTAATTTACACCTTTCATGATCAGAATTCACCCCTTTTTCTATACCCTCTGTATGAAATAATATTATAGACGCATTTGGCTTGAATTCCAAGTTCCTGATTTCGATTTAAAGAAAATTACGGATAAATAATGTTTTTGAAAAATAGTATTAATATTTGCAATAAAAATAAGGCTCAATGAGCCTTATTTTTATTGAATTCATATTAAAATTATTCACCTTTGATAACGTGAACAGCTGGGTTCTTAGGACCTCTGGCTTTAGAGATAACACCCTTTTCAGCTAATTCATCAATTTGTTCTGGATCGTAACCAAGTGACTTCAAGATTTCCTTGTTGTTTTCACCAAGGTCTGGTGCTCTGTCGTAACTTGGCTTGTAGTTTGAAAGGGTGAATGGTAAACCGATGGTCTTAAAGTCACCACGGTTACCACCTTGATCAATGGTTACAATAGTACCATCGCTGTTTAAGTCAGGATCATTTTCAAGTTCGTGCCAATCAAGAACAGGACCAACTGGCACACCAGCTTTACCTAATTCCTTAGTTAAGGTGTATTTGTCATATTGCTTAGTGTAAGCTTCAATTAATGGATAAAGTTCTTCCTTGTGTAATTGACGGTGTTCCCAGTCAACAAATCTTGGATCCTTTTCCCATTCAGGGTGACCCATGGCTTCACAAAGCTTATCCCATTTCTTGTTTTCATTTTGTACAACAATGTAAACATAAGCATTAGGATCAGTTTCCCAACCTTTAGCTTTGTAACACCAACCAATAACTTGTCCGCCTTCAGTATTTTCAGCACGTGGAATAGCTTTACCCCATTTCCAGTCAGGGTAAACTGCGTAATGAGGAAGAGCACCTAAGTTGTCTAACATAATTTGGTCACGTAACTTAATACGGCAAAGGTTCAATACAGCATCTTGCATTGATTGGTAAACAAAAGTACCTTCACCGGTGCGTTCACGTTGAAGTAAAGCTGCCAAAATACCAATTGCTAAGTGCATTCCTGTGTTTGAGTCACCAAGGGCAGCTGCAGATTGAGTAGGAACATTATCCTTACCAGTATTCCAACCAGTTGCAGAAGCAGCACCACCAGCAGATTGAGCTACAGGTTCAAAGGCTTTAACATTTTCAAAACGTGAACCTTGGTTAAATCCCTTTAATGAAGCGTAGATCAATCTAGGATTCATTTCATGAAGCTTTTCCCAGCCAAAACCGTTTCTATCAGCTGAACCAGGAGCAATATTTTCTACGAAAATGTCGGCTTTCTTAATTAAGTCGTACATAATCTTCTTGCCTTCTGGAGCTTTAATATCGACAGTTAGAGACTTCTTGTTAGCATTTAATTGTAAGAAGTAAAGGCTCCATGCGTCTTTAATATCAAGTAATTCGTTTCTAGTTGGGTCACCAGTGTCAGTACGTTCAATTTTAATAACGTCGGCACCAAGCCAAGCTAAAAGTTGGGTACATGAAGGACCAGATTGAACTTGAGTCCAGTCAACAACTTTAATACCTTTTAATGGAGCATATGCATTCTGTTCGTTTTTCTCATTTTCAGTCATTTTATTTACTCCTTTTTACTTATCTTCGTTCTTTTCCTTTTCTTCAAGTGGCTTTAAATTCAAAGTAGGATTCAAATTACCAATGTGTCCTGATTCCTTACCCATTGATGGAGCAATTTGAACATTAATAATATTAGGACGACCTGAGTCGACAGCTTTGGCAAAGGTTGCTTTCATTTCTTCATAATTGCTTACAAAGTAGTAGTCACCGCCAAAAGCCTTAGCCATTAATTCATAGCGGGCAGTTGGATCAAGAGTAGTTGGACCCAGTTGGTTTGGTACTGGATTAGAAACACCATTGTAAATACCACCGTTGTTGATAATTACGACAGTAATTGGAAGATGATAACGACACATAGTTTCAGTTTCCATACCATCAAAACCAAAGGCACTGTCCCCATCTAAGGCAACAACATGTTTGCCGGTTTCAATGGCTGTAGCAATCGCATAACCCATGCCGACACCCATAACACCCCAAGTACCAGTGTCAAGACGGTGACGAGGAAGTTGCATACCGATCATGTCACGACCAATATCCAAAGTATTTGCACCTTCACTGACTAAGTAAGTATCAGGATGCTTTTGGAAGTATTCATTAATTGGTTCAATAGCGCCATAGTAACCAAATTCTGGATTAGTTTCGCCTGCAGAAATTCTCTTAGCAAACTTGGCATCGTTCTTTTCGGTATCTGCTTTAATAGCATCAAGCCAATCAGAGCTTGCTTTGTAGCCAGTTGCAGTTAAAGCTGGAACTAATTTTGCCAAGATTGATTGTAAGTCACCTTGAAGGGGAGCTGAAATCTTTTGTGATGAATCAAATTGAGTAGCATCAATATCTAATTGAATGAATTTTGCATTAGGATTGAATTCAGGAGCATCCCCATAGGAAAGCATCCAGTTGAGACGAGCACCAATTAAAATAACTACATCTGCATTCTTAAGTGATAGTGAACGAGCTGCAGCTGCTGAGTGAGGATCGTTATCTGGAACAACACCTTTAGCCATTGACATAGGCAAAAATGGGATATCGGTCTTGTTAACCAATTCTTGAACTTGCTTTTCAGTGCGATCATATGCGGCACCTTTACCAAGGATGATCAAAGGCTTCTTAGCATTTTTAATTATGTCAACAGCGCGGCTGACCGCTTCATCACTAGGCTCTTGCTTTGGAGCAGGGTCAACTACTTTATAGATTCCCATATCTTTTTGATCAGTTTCAGTATCAAATTGAGAAATGGTATCAGCAGGTAGGTCAAGGTAGACACCACCAGGACGACCAGAAACAGCAGTGCGGACGGCACGAGCAACTGCTGTTCCAATGTCTTGGGCTCTGTCCACACGATAAGCTTTTTTACAGAAAGGCTTGGCTCTGTTGTATTGATCCATTCCTTCGTAATCACCTTGGGCTAAGTCAATAATGTGACGTTCTGAAGATCCAGATATCATAATAAGTGGAAAACAGTTTTTAGTGGCTTGAGCTAAGGCAGTTAATCCATTTAAAAATCCGGGTGCTGAAACGGTTAAACCTACACCTGGTTTTTGAGTTAAAAAGCCTGCAGCTGCAGCAGCATCTACAGCAGCATCTTCTCGACGGAAACCATAATATTTCATTCCGCGCAATTCAGCTAAACGAGCTAAATCGGTTACAGGAATACCAACAATTCCGTATATGTTATTAATACCATTTTTTTGCAAAGCCTCGATTAAAAGACTAGCGCCGGTCCTATTTAAAGAATCATCTACCATATTTTGATCCTCCTACATATAAGCATGTAATATAGTTTACGCTTTCGTTATAAACTTTTTTTTATTAATTAGCAAGCAATATTATTTATAAAAATATAATTTGTTTTATTTGCTTATTTGATTAACTAGGCCTATATTAGACGTGTAAATTTTAATGCTTGTTTTTTAATTTAACTGAACAGGAGGTTAATGATGGTTAGCATTTTAATCAATGATGTTATCCCGATTCTGGTTATCATGTTATTGGGATACCTCTGCGGCAAGTTTTATTTCTTTGATAATGACCAACGTCAGGGACTTAATAAATTAGTTCTTGATATTGCTTTGCCTGCCGCCTTATTTATTTCAATTGTAAAGGCAACGAGATCTATGTTTGCACAAGATATTGTGTTGACATTAATCTCAATCATCGGCGTTACTGGTCTATTTATGTTGAGCTTTTTCTTAGATAAATTATTCTTCCACAGAAATACTCAACAAGCTGCGGTTTGTGCGTTGATTGCAGGATCTCCAACTATTGGATTCCTTGGTTTTGCCGTTTTGGATCCAATTTATGGCAATAATGTAACTACTAACTTAGTTATTGGGATTGTATCTATTGTGGTTAATGCGATCACTATTCCTCTTGGTTTAGCTTTAATTAATAAGGGTCAGGATAAGGTAAGGCAAAAAGCTGCATCTAATTCTAATAACAAGGGTACTCAAGTAAAAGTTGATCAAGTAAGTGGTAAGGGAACTCATAAAACCAAGCAAAAAGTGATGGTAACTGTTCCGGATGATGTACCAGTTACTGATGCTGAAGCAAAAGCACTTGAAGAAAAAGGGATTAAAAGAGAGATTGATTTGGCTCATGCCGAAATTGCTAACCATGCTAACACTGCTCATAAGCCAATGAACTCAACCTTAAAGTCAGTTTTGAATGCCGTCAAGCAACCAGTTGCGGCAGCTCCACTGTTAGCGGTTATCTTTGTTTTGATCGGGATTAAAATTCCAGATTCTTGGGCTCCAACTTTTGATTTGATTGCCAAAGCCAATGCTGGGGTTGCTGTTTTAGCAGCTGGGTTAGCTTTATCGACAGTTAAATTCTCAATTGATAAAGAAGTTATTTGGAATACTTTCTTCCGTTTGTTCTTAACTCCAGCTATTATTGTTGCAGCAGCTTATATCTGCGGCATGGGATCTGATCCAGAAAAGATTTCAATGCTTTGTTTGGCAACGGGACTTCCACCTGCATTTTCAGGAATTATCATTTCAAGTCGTTACAATATTTACGTTAAAGAGGGAGCAAGTTCTGTTGCTGTCTCAACTGTAGTATTTGCAGTAAGTTGTATCTTCTGGATTTGGTTATTGCCAATTTTAGCTCATATGTTTGGATAAAGAAAAATATTAATAAAAAAGGCTCTCTTGAAATAGAGAGCCTTTTTAGATCATCGGCGCAAGCCTGTTTTGTGCTAAAGCCGGTGTGTATTCTAAAAGTCCGTTTTTGATCATCATTGCTAACCCATGAATTATTGCCCAAATGCGTAAAAATAATTCTTGTCGATCTTCTTTAACTTGAGTTGCATTTAAAGCAGAATTAATTCTACCAATGAAATGAGTTGGAATATTTACAGTGTTTTCGGGCAAAATATTTTCAATTTTAGGGTTAAAGAAAAGAAAGTCCATCAAGTGGGGATGTTCACTTGTTTTCTTTAAGAAAAAAGAAGCTGAATGGATCAATTTTTCTTTGGGATTTAGTGAAGCAGATTTATTAACTTCATCCAAATAGTCAGTGGTTAATTTGGAAGCAATAGTTTTAATTAATTCATCTTTATGTGGAAAATGTTTATAAACAGATTGAGTACCTACATTTGTTTTTTTCACTAATTCCCTAATGGTTAGCTTATCTATACCATCTTTTTCAATGATTGAAATTGCGGTATTTAAAATTCTTTTTCTTTGAGATTTACTATATTTCATAATTTTACCAGTTCCTTAATTAATTTATGGTTTAATTATAGCTGTTAAAGTGACACAGTGTCAATTTATAAGAACAATCGTAAGAAAAATATAAAAAACGAGGCTCAAGCTATTTTGAACCTCGTTTTTTAAGCAGCTTCTTTAATGGTAGTAATCATACTTTTGTAAATCTCATCATAATTATAGGAAATGATACCATTTTTGATCATCATTGCTGTTCCATGAATCTGAGACCAAATCTTTAAGAAAAATTCTTCACTATGTTTGTGATTGAGCTCTTCAATTAAAGAATTGACTTTTTCTTTAAATACAGTTTGAGCAGATGGTCCATCAGACTCGACTTTTTCCGGATTAAGAAAAATTAACTCTGCAATATTTGGATGTTTGTTGATTTCTCTTAGGTAAAGTGCCACTACTTGAATAAGTTGCTCATCTGTTGGTAAATCCTTATAGGAATCGATTTTTTTTATGAAAGAATTGGTGATTAAATTATAAACAATGCTGATAATTTCTTGTTTATTAGTAAAACGATTATAGATTGGAGTCGATGTCATGCGGGCTCTTTTTCCTAATTCACGAATTGAAAAGTTATGTAACCCTTTTTCATCAATGCAGGCAATCGCGCATCGAATTAGTTTTAATCTAATCATTGAATCTTGATTTTCCATAAATATTCCCCTACTTTTTTAATTTAATAACTCTGTTTATCTATCTTCAGATTACATTGTTTTGGCTCACTTTACAATAATTTGATGAAAAATGCCTAAAATCCAAGTATAATTCTATCTATGACACTTTCTTAATAGGAAAGAACTTGTTGTTAAGTTGAAAAAGAAGGGGATATTGTAGAGTGGAAAAACCAAACATACATAAAATAGGCTTATTTTCTGCCATTATGCTTGCGTTGAATTCCTTAATTGGATCAGGGTGGCTTTTTGGCTCGGGATCTGCCGCTAAAATTGCTGGACCAGCTGCCATTATTTCATGGATTTTAGGTGCAGTAATCATTATTTCAATTGCCATTACTTATATTGAATTAGGCTCTATGTTTCCGGAAAGTGGAGGAATGAGTCGGTATGCTCAATACAGTCATGGACCGCTTTTAGGATTTATTGCTGCATGGGCTAATTGGATTTCTTTGGTGACCTTGGTACCTATGGAAGCCGTTGCTGCCGTACAATATATGTCTAGTTGGCCATGGTCGTGGGCTAACTGGACTCATCGCTATATGAATAATGGGGAAATTACTACAAAAGGACTACTGGTTGTTTTCTTATTTATGGTGATTTTCACTTTGATTAACTATTGGTCAGTGAAGATCATGACGCATTTTACTAATTTGATTTCAATTTTTAAAATAGCATTGCCAACTTTAACTGTGATTGTTTTAGTTTTAAGTGGTTTCCATTCACAAAATTTTGGTAGTAATATTCACGAATTCATGCCTTATGGGACTCGGTCTATTTTTGAAGCTACCTCAGTATCTGGAATTATTATGTCCTATGATGCCTTTCAAACAGTGATTAATATGGGTGGAGAATTAAAGAATCCGCGTAAAAATATTGTGCGTGGAGTCATTATTTCGATGTTAATTACAACTGCCATTTACGTTTTATTGCAGGTTACTTTTATTGGAGCTATCGAACCATCAACTTTACAAAAAGTGGGTTGGCATGGAATTAACTTTACTTCTCCATTTGCGGACATTGCCATTATTTTAGGAATTAATTGGCTTGTGATCTTGCTGTATATGGATGCTTTTGTATCTCCATTTGGAACAGGTGTGGCATTTGTAGCAACTGCTTCACGTGCTTTAGCAGCTATGACCCATACTAAGCATTTACCTAGCTGGCTTGGTCGTTTGAATCGTAAATACATGATTCCAAGATTTGCGATGATTGCGGACTTGATTTTGGCGGTGATTTTAGTAAGTGTATTTAGAAATTGGAACTTATTAGCTACAGTAATTGCGGCTGCAACTTTAATCGCTTATCTAACCGGTCCCGTAACTACCATTGCTTTAAGAAAAATTGCACCTAATTTGAAGAGACCATTTGGTCCTAAGTATATGGGTTGGCTTGCCCCAACAGCTTTTGTATTAACAAGTTTAGCTATTTATTGGTCAATGTGGCCAACCACCATTCAAGTCATCTTTGTAATTACCTTAGGCTTGCCAGTTTATATTTATTATGAAATTCGTTATCAACATTCAAACCTTAAAGATCAATTAAAACATGCATGGTGGCTAATTGTTTACATGATTTTCATATCTATCATGTCTTATGTGGGAAGTACCGGTTTTGGTGGTCGTGATTTTATTAAGTACCCACTTGATTTTGTGGTGATAATTGTTGCTTCCTTACTATTTTATTGGTGGGGAGTTAAAAGCAGTCGTACTGAAATTGATTCTTACGCTAAAAAAGTTAATGAACGTGTTAATGACTAGATATTATCTGAGTAAATTTCCTAAGGAATGCTTGAAAATAACCCTTGAAGATGGTATTCTAGTCTACGTTAATCGATTAATCTATGGTCTGTAAAACGATCATGGCAAAAGGAGTATTAAATTATGAAACAAGGAATCCATCCAGAATTTCAAGAAGTTGTTTTCATGGACTCAGCAACTGGTGCTAAGTTCTTAGCTGGTTCAACTTTGAAGTCAGACGAAACTGTAGAATTTGAAGGCGAAACTTACCCATTAATTCGTGTTGAAGTTTCATCAGATTCACACCCATTCTACACTGGTAAGCAAAAGTTTGCTCAAGCAGATGGTCGAATCGAAAAATTCAACAAGAAGTACGGCTTGAAGAAGTAAGCCTTTTGTCTGGTGGAAGCAGTCCCATTGGGACTGCTTTTTTGTTTGATAATTTTATTTGGCAGATTAGATGAAAGAACGTATAATTGTTCCTGTATTAAATTATGTTTTAATGGGAGTAAAAATTAGATGAAAATGCAACTGGCAGAAATAGCCAAAGCTTTAAATACAACTTGTGTGGGCGACGAGCAAACTGTAATTACATCCGTTGCCTTTGACTCCAGAAAGATTACTGACGGAGGACTTTTCGTTCCTTTAGTTGGCGACAGAGATGGACACGATTTTATTAATAGTGCTATTAATAACGGTGCTTCCGCAACTTTATGGCAAACTGGTCATCCAAATAAGCCTGAAAATATTGCAGTATTAGAAGTCGACGATCCGCTTCAAGCTATGCAAGATTTAGCGCGTTATTATTTGCGTAAAGTAAATCCAACTGTTGTGGGAATTACTGGTTCAAATGGTAAAACTACTACAAAAGATATGATTGCAGCAGTTTTGTCTAAGCGTTTTAATGTGCATAAAACACAGGCTAACTTTAATAATGAAATTGGTGTTCCAATGACTATTTTGGAAATGAAGCCAAATACTGAAATTTTAGTATTAGAAATGGGAATGGATCGTCCTGGTCAACTTCACCATTTGAGTGAATTAACTCATCCTGATGTGACTGTAATTACGATGATCGGTGAAGCTCATATCGAATTCTTTGGTACTCGTGATAAAATTGCAGATGCTAAGATGGAAATTACAGACTTTTTACGTGAAGATGGTGAATTCATTTATAACGGAGATGAACCGCTTTTAAGAGAACGTGCTGAAAAGCTTAGCCAAGCAAAAGCTACTTTTGGTTTTGAAAAAGATGACACTGTTTATGCAACTGGCTTTAAGAGTTATAAGCATCATGCTACTTTCACTGTCAATGATTCAGAACAACAATTTTCAATTCCAATGATTGGTAAGCATAATGTTTCAAATGCGATGGCCGCCTTGAGTGTGGGGCGCCATTTTGGTGAAAGTGATGAAGAAATTGCTGCATCACTCTCAAACTTCACCCCAACTGCTAACCGAATGGAATGGGAAAAAGGCGATGTGGGCGAAGACATTATGAGTGATATTTATAATTCTAACCCAACTGCTGTTAGAGCTGTAATCACTAGTTTTGGTCAAATTGAAGTCCCTGAAGGTAATCGCAGAATTGCAGTTTTAGGTGATATGCTTGAACTTGGTGAAAAGTCAGCCGAACTTCATCGTAATTTAGAGGACTGTCTTGACCCACAAGTAATTAATGAAGTTTATTTATATGGAACAGAGATGAAGAATCTCTATGATGCATTAGAAGATAAATATGATGCTGAACACTTGCATTATTATGATAGAGATCAAATGCAACGTATGATTGAAGATTTAAAGAATGATATTAAGCCGCATGATATCGTGGTATTAAAGGGATCTCATGGGATGCACCTTGAAAAAGTAGTAGAGCGGCTTAGATAGGAGAATTTAATTTAGTGAAATTTTCGGAATTAGGATTAAATGATGCGCTTCTTAAGGCCATTAGACGTTCAGGCTTTGAAGAAGCAACCCCCATCCAAGAACAAACTATTCCACTTGCCTTGGAGGGAAAAGATGTAATTGGTCAAGCTCAAACTGGAACTGGTAAAACTGCAGCTTTTGGCTTGCCAATTTTACAAAATTTAGATAAACAACATAAAACAATTCAGGCAGTTGTAATTGAACCAACTCGTGAATTAGCTATTCAAACTCAAGAAGAACTCTTTCGCTTGGGCCGTGATGAAAATGCGCGGGTGCAAGTTGTGTACGGAGGAGCAGATATCGGTCGTCAAATTCGCTCTTTGAAAAACCATGTACCTGCTATTTTAGTAGGGACTCCCGGTCGTCTTCTTGACCACTTAAAACGCGGAACTATTAGTTTAGATGAAGTTAAGACCATAGTTCTTGATGAAGCTGATGAAATGCTTGATATGGGCTTTATTAGTGATATTGAAAGTATTTTGAATTATGCTAAAAATCGTACTCAAACTTTACTTTTTAGTGCTACAATGCCTAAGCCAATTTTGCGAATTGGCGAAAAGTTTATGCACAATCCCGAAATTGTACGAATTAAGGCTAAAGAATTAACTGCAGACTTAATTGATCAATACTTTGTCCGAGCAAAAGAATCTGAAAAATTCGATATTATGTGTCGCTTAATTGACGTTCAAGGTCCCGATCTGGCTGTTGTATTTGGTCGTACTAAGCGACGTGTAGATGAGCTTACACGTGGTTTGCAAGCTCGGGGATATAATGCTGCAGGAATTCACGGCGATCTTTCTCAGGTACGTAGAATGAGCGTTTTGAAGAGATTCCGTTCCGGTAAGCTTGACATCTTGGTAGCCACTGACGTGGCAGCGCGTGGACTTGACATTTCTGGAGTTACCCACGTTTACAATTACGATATTCCTCAAGATCCAGATTCTTATGTTCACCGCATTGGTAGAACTGGTCGTGCTGGACAAAATGGTATTTCAGTTACCTTCGTAACTCCAAATGAAATTGGCTATATGCGAACTATTGAACAACTGACTAAGAAGAAAATGTTACCTCTTCGTCCACCAACAGATGATCAAGCACTTCATGGTCAATTAAAAGCTGCTAAAGCTCAAATTGAAGAGCTTTTAAAGGGTGATTTAAGTAAGTATGAAAAAGAAGCTAACGAACTTTTAGAAAACTACTCAGCTCTTGATTTAGTTGCAGCATTTTTGAAGAATTTATCTAAAGATTCTAGCGAAGTAAAAGTTAAGATTACTCCAGAAAAGCCATTGCCATATAAGGGTAATGGACGTAAGAATCATGGTCGCGGACGTGGTAAGAGTCGCGGTCATGATCGCAACCGTCATGGCAATTTTAACAAGCGTAATCAAAAAGGGCGTACTAGGCGTGGCCACGGAAATGGACATGAATTTGTCATTAAAAATAAAAAAGGTTAAATTTTGATAGAAAAATGAGTTGTAGCTTTTGCAGCTCATTTTTTGTATTATAATTAAATTCTGTGTGGAGGATGAAAAATTATGATCAAAGGTGTAGGAATCGATTCAATTGAAGTTGAAAGAGTTAAGAAAATCGTTGAACGTGGAGACAATTTTGCCAAAAAAGTTTTAACACCTAATGAATTTGCACAATATCAAAAGATGAAGGGCAAACGCAAGGTGGAATACTTAGGTGGTCGTTTCTCACTTAAGGAATCTTTTTCTAAAGCTATGGGAACCGGCTTGGGTAAAGCAGTTGGTTTCCAAGACGTAGAGACTTTGTGGGATGATTTAGGTCATCCTGTTATGACTTCTACTAAATATTCAGGAAATATTTTTCCCAGCATCACACATGATAATCATGAAATTATTACATTTGTTGTATTGGAGGACAATTAGATGGTTCCAGGAATACATCGTCCAGCTGTTGTACGGGTAAATTTAAGTGCAATTAAGCAAAATATTGAAAATGAAGTAAATCATCTTGATCCAGATCAGAAGCTTTTTGCTGTAGTAAAGGCAAATGCTTATGGTCATGGAGCTATTCAAGTAGCTAAGGTTGCTGAAGAAGCCGGAGCCAGCGGTTTTTGTGTGGCAATTTTAGATGAAGCTTTAGAGTTAAGAGAAAATGGCGTCGTTAAGCCAATTTTAGTTTTGGGTGTAGTTTCACCAGAATATGCTCCAGTAGCTGCCGCAAATGGTATTTCATTAACTGTGCCTAACTTAGAGTGGCTTCACATGGCTCAAGAAGCTCTTGAAAGAGAAAATTTGCAATTAAAGATTCACTTAGGTATTGATTCAGGAATGGGCAGGATTGGTTTTAGTGAAGATGACGAATTTATCGAAGCTAATAAGTTCTTAGAAAACAACCCTAATTTCTTTGTAGAAGGGATGTTTGCTCACTTCGCTTCAGCTGATAGTAGCGATGATACTTACTTTAAACATCAGGTAGAGAAGTTCAAGCACATGAAGTCGCTTTTGACTGTTAAGCCAAAATGGATTCATGTTGACAATACTGCTGCTAGCATCTTTGATAAGGATGTGCACAGTGATTTGGTAAGATTTGGAATTGGGATCTATGGTTTGAATCCATCATCTAATCCAAGCTCTCCCGATCTAAAGTCTAATGTTGAATTAAAACCTGCGCTTTCTTTTGTGAGCGAATTAACCCATGTTAAAACTATTCACAAAGGTGATGGTGTAGGATATGGCTCCACTTATGTAGCTGATGATGATGTAATTATTGGGACAGTTCCTGTTGGGTATGCAGATGGATGGATTCGTAAGTTCCAAGGCTTCAAGGTAAAAGTAGGCGATGTATATTGTCCAATTGTGGGCCGAGTATGTATGGATCAATTTATGGTGTTAATGCCTAAAGAAATGCCGGTTGGAACTCGTGTCACCCTGATTTCGGACAATCCAGATGATCCTAACAATATTAAGGCGGCTGCTGATTATGTAGATACGATTCACTATGAAGTAGCATGTTTGTTGAGCGATCGCTTACCACGTGTATATTATTATGATGAATAAAAAAAGCACCTCAATTGAGGTGCTTTTTATACGGACTTATTTTTGAATAAAGACTCCCGGATTTTCATCGCTCATGATTGTCATTCCAGCTTGTAAGTCTTCAATTTCTGCAACTACATAACCTTTTCGTTGCAACTTATCTACAACTGTCTTCATCGTAATTTCTGAAACTCCAGATGGAAGAGTAAACAAGGTTCTACGAACAAAATCGCCACCTAATTCACTAGCGGAAGCATCTAAAGTCATTACACTAGCCATATTGGTGTATTTTGAAATGATCTTAGACATTTTAACCAGATTACCACGACTATTATCTGATAAAACAGTCAAAACATAGGAACCGTTTTTAATATTCCAAGCATCCGATAACATATCAAGTAAACGTGAGTGAGTTAAAATACCATAGAATTTGTTCTCTTCGTCAAGAACTGAAATGTAAGGTAAGTCTTTAATGTTGAAGAAGACTTTGAAAAATGGTGAGTTAACCTTAATGGTCTTGGTTGCATTTTTTAATAAATAAGTAACAGGTAAATCCATTTCGCCACCTTGAGATTTGTGACGATAAATGTGCATCTTGTAAATATTACCTCTAAAGATGGTGCCGGTGTCATCTAAGATAGGCACACATCTAAAACCAGAGTCTTCAAGGACTTTTAATGCTTCTTCCAAAGTGGCTTTTTCATTGACTGTGGTTAGGTAATCTTTTTTAAGAACTAAAGATTTAATAAGCATCTCGCGGCCTCCAAACGTGAAAAATGTTTCAAATCATTATAGCATAGCTATGGTCTAAATTAAAGATAGCTTAAATATTAGTGCAAAATAAAAAAGCATCTAGATCTAGATGCTTTTTAGACATTAATTAAGAAATTATTGACGAACCTTAACGCCGGTTTCTTTGAAGGCCTTGTCCATAACCTTCTTCAATTGATCTGCTGAAGCAGTCATCAATTCTTGTTCGTGGTCGCTTAATGGCATTTCGATTACTTGTTCAAGACCCTTACGTCCAACAACTGCTGGAGTACCGATGTGAAGGTCGTGTAAACCGTATTCGCCATCCATTGGTACTGAAAGTGGAAGTACACGGTGTTCATCGTTCAAGATTGCCTTAGCGATCATTGCTGAAGCAGTACCGATTCCGTAGAAAGTAGCACCCTTCTTGTTGATGATGTCGTAAGCCATGTTAGCAACTTGCTTGTGGATGTCTTCAAGCTTAGATTCATCCATACCGTGAGCCTTAACCCAGTCGCTAACCTTTACGCCACCAACATTGTTGTAGCTCCATACTGGGAATTCAGTATCACCGTGTTCACCAAGCATGTAAGCATTAACTGAAGCTGGGTCAACGTGTTCCATTTCACCGATAACCTTTTGAAGACGACCAGTGTCAAGTGAAGTACCTGAACCGATAACACGATCCTTAGGGAAACCTGACATCTTCCAAGTTGCGTGAGTCAAGATGTCAACTGGGTTAGCAACTACTAAGAAGATACCTTCAAAACCTGATTCAACAACTGGTTCAACGATTGATGATAAAATTTTCAAGTTCTTGTTAACAAGATCAAGACGAGTTTCACCTGGCTTTTGTGGAGCACCAGCAGTAATAACAACTAAGTCTGCGTCCTTGCAGTCTGCGTATTCAGCTGCGTAGATGTTCTTTGGTGAAGTCCAAGGAGTTGCATCAGCTAAGTCGATTGCGTCACCTTCAACGTGTTCCTTAGCAATATCAATAATACCCAATTCTTCTGCAATACCTTGTTGTACCATTGAGAATGCAAAGGTAGAACCTACGGCACCGTCACCGACTAAAATAACTTTACGAGGTTTTTCTTCTCTTGCCATAAATAAAAATCTCCTTTTATTAGTGATAGTTTTAACAATAAGCATTATAACATGAAATATTGCTAAAATGACAATACTTAGTGTTGAAATAAGCAGATCTTACTATTTTTTTGAAAGTATGTGCTATTATAAGTAAGATTAAGAAAAGGGGTACGTTAAAAGTGAAGATAATTGCAGGCTTGGGAAACCCAGGTAAAAAGTATGATAGAACAAAACATAATACTGGTTTTATGGCACTAGATGATTACCTAAAAAGTAAAAACTTGTCGCTAGATAAGGACAAGTTTGAAGGTCATTGGACTAAACAAAAAATTAATGGCGAGGATGTCATTTTGCTTGAACCACAAACTTTTATGAATGAATCTGGTCGTTCAGTTGCTCAAATTGCAAACTTTTTTAAAGTTAAGCCAGAAGACATCTTGATCATCCAAGATGATATGGATATGCCAATCGGCAAAATTAGAATTCGTGCTAATGGTAAATCTGGTGGACATAATGGGATCAAGAGTATTATTCGCGATTTAGGCACGGATAAGTTTAATCGTTTAAAAATTGGAATTCGTCATCCAGAAAAAACGAGCGTTGTTTCTTGGGTGCTTACCCCATTTAATGCAGAACAACAAAAATTGATGGATGATGCATTTGATACAAGTGTAAAGATTATCGATGACTTTATTGAAGGACACGATAGTCAATATTTGATGAACAAGTATAATTAAAATGCGTTTGACAAATTATTTAGAAAAAGACAAAGATTTAAACAATTTTATTGATAAAACAAAAGATGTAAAGAACTCAATGATCATTGGCGCTAACGCCGGTGCTTTTAGTCTACTCTTAAAACAAATTGTGAATGAGCGAAAGGCCCCACTTGTTTTAATAGAAGAAAATGAACATAAAGCTCAAGATTTATATGGAAAACTCAGTGCAATTTTGCCAGAAGGACAAGTTCAAATTTTTCCTGTAGATGATATGATTGCGACACAGACTGCCACAACTTCTCCAGATGAATTAAGTAGCAGAATCCAGACTCTTAATTTTTTATTATCCAATAAACCAGGAATTGTAGTGACGACTCCTGCGGGATTACAATATAAATTGTCAAAACCCGAAGAGTATTTGGCATTTAAGAAAACTTTTGATTTAGATAGTGAGTACGATTTAAAAGAATTAAATGATTGGCTGGTGCGTGCAGGCTATCATAAGGAATCGTTAGTCGGAAAAAGTGGAGAATTTGCTATTCGTGGGGATATTTTGGATATTTATCCCCTTGACCGTGAAAATCCAGTTAGGATTGAATTCTTTGGGGATGAGATTGATTCTATTAAAGAATTTGATTTATCTACTCAGCGTAGCCAAAAAGAACTTGATAAATTAACTATTTTTGCTGCACAAGATCGTGTCTTTTCCGGAGAAAATTTAAAAAAAGCAGCCAACAAAATTAGAAAAGCAATGGCTGACGCACCCGCTCCTGAAAAAGCTGTGAAGGACCATTTTACTCAAAGTTTGGATGAACTGGATGCTGGTGGTTTGCCGAATAATTATGCTTTTTTGGTTGATTATTTAATTTCACAGCCAAGTAGCCTTTTAGAGTATTTATCTAAAGATGGGTCAGTGTTTATTGATGATTGGCCACTCATTAATCAATCTGTTAAAAATGTTGATAGTGAAAATGCAGCTTTTATTGATGATGAGCTAAAAACTGGCGCCATGCTTCCAGGTCAAGAATTGCGTCTTAACTTTAAACGAGTTTGGTCTAAAGATAGCCACCATCGAATTTATTTTTCACTTTTTCAACGAAGTTTAGGTCGAATTAAACTAGACCAGATGCTAGATTGGCAAACGCGAGAACCGGAACAATTTTTCAGTCAAATGCCACTTATTAAGACAGAGATTGAATCTTATCAAAAGAATACCCAAACTGTGATTTTGCAGGCTGATAATGAAAAGAGAGCTAAGCAAATGAGCCAAAATTTTGCAGATTTTGGTTTGGATATTCCGATTGTGAATAAAGATGAGCTGATTGAAAAGAGAACTCAAATTGTAGTTGGTGAATTTAGTGAAGGTTTTAATCTTCCGAATATTAACCTCATTTACTTAACTGAAAGAGAACTTTTTAATAAACGAGTTCATCATAAAAAGCGGATTAAAACGCTTGAAAATGCTCAGCGTCTGCGTAATTACACTGAATTAAAGCCTGGAGATTACGTAGTACATGTTAATCATGGAATTGGTCGTTTTGAAGGAATTAAAACTCTAGAAAATAATGGCGTAAAGCGTGATTACATCACTATTACTTACCAACGTGGCGATCAGTTATTTGTTCCGGCTGATCAATTAAAACTAGTTCAAAAATATGTCGGATCTGAAGGGAAACGCCCCCATCTTAACAAGCTTGGTGGAAGTGAATGGGCAAAAACTAAACGTAAGGTTCAATCAAAGGTTGAAGATATCGCCGATGATTTAATTGAACTTTATGCAAAAAGAGAGTCTGAAAAAGGTTTTGCTTTTTCTCCTGATGATGATTTACAAAGACAATTTGAAAATGCCTTTCCATACGTGGAAACTGCCGATCAATTGCGTTCGACTAAGGAAATTAAAAAGGACATGGAAAACTCCAAGCCAATGGATCGTTTAGTGGTTGGGGATGTTGGCTTCGGAAAAACAGAAGTTGCCCTTCGTGCTGCTTTTAAAGCAGTTCAAGATAATAAGCAAGTAGCATTTTTAGTGCCAACTACTATTTTGGCTCAACAGCACTACGAAACTATTTTAGATCGGTTTAAGGATTTTCCAGTTAATGTCGCAATGTTATCACGCTTTCAAACTCCGGCTGAAACTAAAGAAATTATCGAAAAGTTGAAAAAAGGCGAAATCGATATTGTAGTTGGAACTCATAGAATCTTGTCAAAAGATGTGGAGTTTAAGAATTTAGGCTTGTTGATTATTGATGAAGAGCAAAGATTTGGGGTAAAGCACAAAGAGCGCTTGAAGCAACTAAAGGCTAATATTGATGTTTTAACTTTAACGGCCACTCCAATTCCGCGAACTTTACATATGTCAATGGTAGGGGTAAGAGATTTGTCAGTAATGGAAACTCCTCCTCAAAATCGTTATCCTATTCAGACATATGTAATGGAAGAGTTACCAAGTGTAGTTAAAAATGCTTGTCAGCGTGAAATGCAAAGAGGCGGCCAAGTATTTTATTTACATAACCGAATCGGTGATATTGACGAAGTTGTTAATAAATTAGAAAAGTTAATGCCCAATGCGCGTATTGCCAGTATTCATGGACGTATGAGTCAAAATCAAATTGAAGATATCTTATATCGATTCTTAAATCGTGAATTTGATATTTTGGTGACCACAACTATTATTGAAACTGGAATCGACATGCCGAATGTGAACACGATGATTATCGAAGATGCTGAGAAATATGGCTTGAGTCAGTTGTATCAGCTCCGGGGCCGAATAGGAAGAAGCGCCAGACTTGCGTATGCTTACTTTTTATATCAACCTAATAAGGTGCTCACTGAAGTTGGCGAAAAACGTCTCGATGCTATTCGTGATTTTACGGAATTAGGAAGCGGCTTTAAAATTGCGATGCGAGATTTATCCATTCGTGGCGCTGGTAATATGTTAGGGTCACAACAGCATGGCTTTATTGATAGTGTGGGATATGATCTTTACTCACGGATGCTGAGTGATGCCATTAAAGCTCGGAAAAATAAAAAGGTTATTAAAAAATCAAACGCCGAGATTGATCTGGGATTTGAATCCTATATTCCCGATTCCTATATTCCCGATCAAGAAGAAAAGATCGAGTTTTATAAGAAGATTAAAGCAGTTACTAGTGAAGAAGAGCTGGACCAAATTGAAGATGAGCTTATTGATCGATTTGGAGATTATCCAACTTCAGTAGAAAATTTACTGGCTAGTTCTAAATTGAAATTAAATGCTGATAATGCTCAAGCTTTAAATGTAGTTAAAAAAGACGACAAAATTAAAGTTGAGTTTGATATTAGGGCTTCAAAGGAACTAGAAGGACCAAATATTTTTAAAGCTTTAGAACATGTTAGCTTTAAGGCAAGAATTAGTATGACCAAAGATAAAAAGATGGTTGTTCTATTATTGTTGCCAGATAAGTTAAATAATCGTATGCTCTTTAATGAATTGACTACATTCTTAGAAGATGCTAGTGAAATTGTACAAAAATAGTGAGGTAGAATATGAGAATTGACAAGTTTTTAAAAGTATCACGTTTAGTTAAAAGAAGAACTGTTGCTAAAGAAATGGCTGACCAAGGTAGAATTAAGGTTAATGGTCGTGTTGTAAAGTCTAGCTACGATGTTAAATTAGGCGATGTAATTGAAGTTGGCTATGGAACTAGAGTAGTTAAGGCAAAAGTGATTAATATTCGTGAAACTACTAAGAAGGCCGAAGCAAGCGATCTTTATGAGTTAGTGGATTAATAATGACTTTTAGAATAGGCGCTGTTATAATGAAGAGAAGGTTTTCATGATAATAGGGGATAAAAATGAGTAAGGGTCCACGTATTTTCAATGCTGTTAGTCCGGAAGTTCAAAAAGCTCAATTAAGACGAAAGCAGCTTTTAAGAGAAAAAGCAGTCCATCGTAAAAGACGTAGTCGAATAATTTCTGTTTTTGCGGCAATTTTTGTAATTTTGGGAATTCAAATTTCAGTAAAAATTGCTCAAACTCAGCGAATTGAAAGTGAAGCTCAAGCTTCAAGAAAGACTTTAAAGAAAGTAACACAAGAGCATAAAGATCTTTCTACACATCGAGATGATTTAAAAGATCCGGATTATGTTGCGAAGATGGTCCGTTATAAGTTTTATTATTCTAAGCCAAACGAAAAGATTTATAATTTACCTCAAGGACAGGATAATAACTAAATGAAGTATCAAGTTGGTGAACGGGTCAATGGAGTGATTAATAATATTACCGATTTGGGTATATTTTTAACTTTGCCTCATCGACACACGGGATTAATTCACTATAGTGATTTTGGTGATAATTGGCTTCGTGAGAGAAATCGTTATCAAAAAGGGCAAGAATTACATGTAGTGATTGTGCATAACCGAAAAGGAAAATTAGGTCTTTCTTTAAAGAGAGTTAATGATTCGGAATTGATTGATCCTAAGAATCAGTTTTCAAAAACTAAAGAAGCAGATTTTGCTGAGGTTTTGAATGATACCGCTAGGGATGCACATAAAGAAATAGAGAAATTAAAAAAGGTACTTAATAATAATTAACAAAGAGTGATCCAATTTTGGATCACTTTTTTCTAGGGGAAGAATGAAAATAATCGATTTTTTTAAGAACCATCATATAGACTTAAAGGATAAAATCTTAGTTGTGGCTTCTAGCGCAGGTCCAGATTCGATGGCTTTAGCTGAGATGCTAAATAGCCAAAAAGAGAAACTTGGCTATCAATTGGTGCTGGCACACTTTGATCATCAATTGAGGGATGATTCTTTTACTGAAACAGAATTGCTTGAAAAGTATTGTCACCAACATGGGATTAAATTTTTTAATAAAAAATGGGCTAAAAAATTGCAGCCTGCTCAAGGAATTGAGGCTGCGGCTAGAATTGCACGCTATGATTTTTTGACGAAAGTTGTAAAAGAAATCAATGCGGATTATTTATTAACTGCCCATCATGGGGATGATTTGCTTGAGAATATTTTATTGAAACTTATTCGCTCCGGAAATCCAGAAGAAATGAATAGCCTGCAGGAAGTCGGAAAGATGAATGGGGTACCACTTTTACGACCGTTATTATCTTATAGTAAAAAAGAATTACTTGAATATGATAAAGCTCATCGACTCAATTTTATTGAAGATTCGACTAATCAAGAAGATTCCACCATGCGTAATCGTTTGCGCCATCACATAGTTCCGTGTTTAAAAGCAGAAAATCCGGATTTGTTAGAAAATGCACTCCGCTATTCTCATGAAATGAGTCGCTTTAAAGAGCTAGCGGATAATAATTTTCAAAAAATCACACCTCAAAAATTCTTGAAAGTTGCTTATCGATTAGAAAAAGAAAAATTGGCGTCTTTTAATGTGGAAGAGAGAATTTATTTCTGGCAAAATTTTATTTGGCGTACTTGGCACGAAAGAGTTAATCAGAATTTGAATGGTTATTTATTACTTGAATATCAAGGCTACTACTATCTAAGTCGCCATTCTTTACAAGCTAAGCCTGAAGTCTTTAAGATAGAAGTTGATCGAAAGTTTGACTATCAAGGAAGAAAGTTTGTCTTAAGTGAAAAACAGCTTTCTTATCCTATGGCAGGAGATTTTTGGATGCAGAAAGTTGACTTTTGGGCAGGAAGTTTGCTCCAAACTAAACTTCCTTTAAAAAATGGTCATCACGTTAAAAGCAAGAAGAAATTTGCTCAAGCTGGCATCCCACAATATTTGCGCCCGTATTGCTTAACTATTTATGCAAATCAAATACCAGTTTTTGTGGAAAAGACCTACCAATCTCAGCTAAAATCTGATAAATTTATACATTACTATGTGTATGAGATTATTGATTAATGATCTCGAATAGTTTAGTTAAAAATTAAATAAGTTGTTCTAAAAAATTAGAGCTAAACGCTTATTTGTGTTAAACTTTTAAGCGTATATCTTTAGAAACTTTGCGGAGGTTTTTTATGAAGAATAACCGGAATCGGCTATTGTCAAATGGCCTGTTCTATATAGTTGTGTTCCTTCTACTCCTATGGGGAATCAACTGGGCACTCGGCGGATCTAATAACTCTGGCAGTAGTGAAAACATTAGCTACTC
This sequence comes from Lactobacillus intestinalis, assembly GCF_024397795.1. Lineage (NCBI taxonomy): Bacteria > Bacillati > Bacillota > Bacilli > Lactobacillales > Lactobacillaceae > Lactobacillus > Lactobacillus intestinalis. The sequence goes on from NZ_CP072983.1 coordinate 278,514, forward strand.
TCAATTTATTAAAGATTTACGCCAAGGCAAAGTTAAAAACTTTAGTGTGCAACCTGCTAATGGTGTTTACACTGTGTCAGGTAACTACAAGAAAGCACAAAAGACTACGAGTCAACAAAGTAACAGTTTTGACTTCTTTAATGGTAGTTCAAATAGAGAAGTAACCCGTTTCTCAACAACGATGCTTCAAAATGACTCAAGTGTATCCAATGTGCAAAACTTGGCACAAAAGAGTAATGCTCGGATGACTACACAAGGAGAGTCGCAATCAGGTAATTGGATTTCTACAATTGTTATGATTGTGCCAACTATTTTATTCATCGTTATGCTTTGGATGATGATGAATCAAAGTGGCGGTGGACGTGGAAACGGCGGTATTATGAATTTTGGTCGCTCCCATGTGAAACCGGAAGATCCTTCTAAGAACAAGGTTCGTTTCTCTGATGTAGCTGGTGAAGAAGAAGAAAAACAAGAATTAGTTGAAGTTGTTGAATTCTTAAAGAATCCAGCAAAATATACCAAACTAGGTGCGCGAATCCCATCAGGTGTCTTGCTTGAGGGTCCTCCTGGTACTGGTAAAACTTTACTTGCTCGTGCCGTAGCTGGTGAAGCTAATGTACCATTTTACTCAATTTCAGGTTCTGACTTTGTAGAAATGTTCGTTGGTGTCGGCGCTAGCCGTGTACGTGATTTGTTTAATAATGCTAAGAAGAACGCTCCAAGTATTATCTTTATCGATGAAATCGATGCTATCGGTCGTCGGCGTGGAAATGGTACTGGTGGTGGCAACGATGAACGTGAACAAACTTTAAACCAATTACTAGTTGAAATGGATGGTTTTGAAGGTGACGAAGGCGTTATCGTTATTGCCGCAACTAACCGTTCAGATGTTTTGGACCCAGCTTTACTTCGTCCAGGTCGTTTTGACCGTAAGGTATTAGTTGGTCGTCCAGATGTGCGTGGTCGTGAAGCTATCTTGAAGGTTCACGCTCGCAATAAGCCACTTGCTCCTGATGTTGATTTGAAAGAAGTTGCTCGTCAAACTCCAGGCTTTGTAGGGGCTGATTTAGCTAACGTTTTAAACGAAGCTGCTTTAGTAGCCGCTCGTAGAAACGGTACTGAAATTACTGCTTCAGATATCGATGAGGCTGAAGACCGTGTAATTGCGGGTCCTGCTAAGAAAGATCGCCTTATCTCTGAAAAGGAAAGACGTCGTGTGGCCTTCCACGAAGCTGGACACTCAATCTGTGGGTTAGTTTTAAGTGATTCACGTACTGTACGTAAAGTTACTATCGTACCACGTGGCCGTGCTGGTGGATACAACATCATGCTTCCAAAGGATGACCAATTCATTTTGACTAAGAAGCAATTGTTTGAACAAATTGTTGGTTTGATGGGTGGTCGTGCCGGTGAAGAAGCAACTCTTGGTGACAAGTCAACTGGTGCATCAAATGACTTTGAACAGGCTACTCAAATTGCTCATAGCATGGTAGTTAACTATGGTATGACTGAATCTCTTGGTATGGTTGAACTTGAAAAAGAAGGCGAAACCAATCCATACGGCTTTAAACCATATAGTGAAGCTACTGCTGCTAAGATTGATGAAGCTGTTAAGAAGATCTTAGATGAAGCACATAGTAAGGCATTAGAAATCGTTGAAAATAATCGCGAGAAGCACCGGATTATTGCTGAAGCTTTGCTTAAGTATGAAACTTTGAACGAAAAGCAAATCTTAGCTTTATATAAGACTGGTGAAATGCCTGAAAAGAATGAAGAAGAATATCCAAGTGAATCTAAGGCTTCAACTTATGAAGAAGCTAAGGCTGCTGCTGAAAAGAAAGAAGTTCTTAAAGCAGAAAAGAAAGACGATGATTTGCAAAAATCTGAACAAGCTGATCACGAATTAGAAACTCCATCTGAAAAAGATGTCGATAATAAGACTGAAAAGCAAACTCCAGATGCAAATACTAAGTCTGATGATTCTTCAGATTCTAAGGATTCTAATGAGTAAAATAAAAAAGATAGGGCCCGTTGAGGCTCTATTTTTTTAGAGGTGAGAAAAATGACAGATTATTTAGTAAAAGCAATTGATAAAACTAAAAATTTAAGATTATTAACAATTACCGCTAAAGGAGTTGTGAGCGAAGCGCAAAAACTTCAAGATACATGGTCTGCTTCTTCTGCGGTGTTAGGGAGAACCTTAGTCGGAGGCCTTCTTCTGGCTGGAGCTCAATTAACTGATAAGGAAGAATTAACAGTTCGTCTTTTGGGTAATGGTCCAGTTGGGCCAACTGTAGTAACTGCTAAGGCAGATTTAACGGTAAAAGGTTACATCAAAAATCCGCATATTGCATTACCACCTAAAAAGAATGGCCATATTGATGTTAAAAAAGCTGTGGGTCAAGGTTGGTTTGAAGTTACAAAGGATTTAGGGTTGAAAGAACCTTATACTGGTCAAGTGCCAATTGTTTCAGGTGAAATTGCAGAAGATTTTGCTTATTATTTAACTAAATCTGAACAAATTCCTTCAGCAGTTGGATTATCTGTTTTTGTTAATCCAAATAATTCCATTGGTGAGGCTGGCGGATTTATGCTTCAAGCTCTTCCTGGTGCAAGCGATGAATTGATTAATAAAACTATTAAGAGAATCAACGCATTGCCTGCATTATCAACTTCGTTTTTAGATGGAATGACTCCAGAAGATTTAGCACGCAAAATTTTAGGTACTGATTGTAAGATTCTTGAAAAGCAAGATGTTGCTTACAAATGTGATTGTTCTAAAGAAAAATATGCCAAAATTTTGGAAACTTTAGATACTAAACAACTTAAAGACATGATTAATGAAGATCATGGAGCTGAACTTACTTGCGCCTTTTGTGGAAACAAGTACTCATTTAATGAAGATGAATTAAAAGACATTTTGGCAAAGAAAAAAGCAGAAAAAGATTAATTTCTGTGAAAAAGTCCCTTCTAGTTTGCCACTAGGGACTTTTTTGTTATTATAAGTAAGTGATTTGAAAGGGATGATTTGATGGATAATAGCTGGAAAATTCGCGATATTACTATTCCTAATCGAGTTGTAGTTGCACCTATGGCAGGAGTTTCAAATTCTGCTTTTCGTGTTGTTTGTAAAGAATTCGGTGCTGGGCTAGTTGTTTGTGAAATGATTTCTGATCATGGAATTATTTATCGTAATAAAAAGACTTTGCGTATGATGCAAGTTGATCCTAGAGAACACCCAATGAGCATTCAAATTTTTGGTGGAACTGAGGAAACTTTGCTTCAAGCTGCTCAATATGTTGATCAAAATACGGATGCGGATATTATTGATATCAATATGGGATGCCCTGTTCCTAAAGTTACTAAGACTGATGCCGGGTCTAAGTGGCTACTTGATTCCAATAAAATTTATCAAATGGTGCACGCAGTAGTGCAAAATGTTTCTAAACCAGTTACTGTTAAAATGAGAATTGGTTGGGATCGCAAGCATATTTTTGCAGTGGAAAATGCCTTAGCTGCTCAAGAAGCTGGAGCTTCCATGATTGCAATGCATGGCAGAACTCGTAAGCAAATGTATCAAGGACAAGCGGATTGGGAGACTTTGCATGATGTCGCTCAAGTGCTTGATATACCTTTTGTCGCAAATGGTGACATTACTACTCCTGAGCTGGCTAAAAAAGCTCTTGATGAAATTGGCTCAACAGCTGTGATGGTTGGACGTGCTGCTCTTGGAAACCCATGGATTTTGAAAGATATGGTTCATTATCTTGAGACGGGAGAAAAATTACGTCCACAAACTGTCAGAGAGCGTGTTGAAACTGCTGAACATCAGCTTGATGGTTTGGTAGAATTAAAGGGCGAGAAAATTGCAGTTCCAGAATTTCGTCAACAAGCTGCATACTATTTAAAAGGAATTCCCCGTTCGGCTCGTACTCGTGCTAAAATAAATGAGGTCTGGACACGTCAAGAGGTTTATGATTTGCTTGACAGTTTTGTTGAAGATTATGAAAAACGTCAAGCTGCTAAAGAAGCAAGACGTGCAGTAGCGAATAATTAAGATGGAGGAAAGATTACATTGGCAAAGAAAGAAATGAACGACCAGTTGATCGCTCGTCGCCAAAAGATGAACGAATTGCGTGAAAATGGTATTGAACCATTTGGCGTTAGAAAGTTTGATCGTCAAGATCTAGCAACTACTTTGGAAGAAAAGTACCGTAAGGAAGATAAAGATGAATTAAATGCAGATATGCCTAAGACCAAGATTGCAGGTCGTATGCTTGCAAAGCGTGGTAAAGGTAAAGTAGGATTTGCAGATCTTTATGACCGTACTGGTAAGATCCAAATTTATGTACGTAAGGATATTGTTGGTGAAGACAACTACAAGATTTTCAAACGTGCAGATATCGGTGACTTTTTAGGTATTGATGGTGAAGTTATGAAAACCGATACCGGTGAGTTGACCATCCGTGCTACTCACGTTACTTTCTTATCTAAAGCTCTTCGTCCATTACCAAACAAGTGGGATGGCTTGAAGGATGTTGAACAAATTTACCGTCAAAGATACCTTGACTTAATCACTAACCGTGATAGTTACATGCGCTTTGTTCACCGTACTCAAATTATCCAAGCAATTAGAGACTACTTAAACGGTATGGACTTCTTAGAAGTTGAAACTCCGGTGCTTCACAATATTCCAGGTGGTGCTGAAGCCCGTCCATTTATTACTCACCACAACGCTTTGGACATTGATTTATACATGAGAATTGCTCTTGAATTGCCACTTAAGCGTTTAATTGTTGGTGATATGGAACGTGTTTACGAAATCGGTCGTGTATTCAGAAATGAAGGTTTAGACACTCACCACAACCCAGAATTTACTGAACTTGAAACTTATGCAGCATACTGGGACTTCCACGATGTAATGGACGAAGCAGAAGGCATTATTCGTGCTGCTGCTAAGGTCGTTACTGATGATGGTAAGATTACCTACCAAGGTACTGAGATTGACTTAGGTAAGCCATTCCGCCGTGTTCACATGGTTGATTTGATCAAGGAAAAAACTGGCGTAGACTTCTGGAAGCCAATGACTGATGAAGAAGCTAAGAAGATTGCGGAAGACCATGATATCCACTGCGAAAGCTACTGGAAGGTTGGACATGTAATCAATGCCTTCTTTGAAAAGTACTGTGAAGAAACTATCGTTGACCCAACTTTCGTTTACGGTCACCCAGTTGAAATTTCACCACTTGCTAAGAAGAATGCTGATGATCCAAGATTCACTGACCGTTTCGAAATCTACATTATGGGTGAAGAATACGGTAACGCCTTCTCAGAATTGAACGATCCAGATGACCAACGTGCACGTTTCGAAGCTCAAATGGCTGAACGTGATGCTGGTAACGATGAAGCTGATATGATCGATGAAGATTACCTTCGTGCAATGGAATTCGGTATGCCTCCAACAGGTGGTTTGGGAATCGGTATTGACCGTTTGGTAATGCTCTTAACTGATGCCCCAGCTATTCGTGATGTTCTTCTCTTCCCAACAATGCGTCCAGAACGTGTTGAAAGCATTGAAGCTGAAGTTAAGGAAGACTTGAAGAAGAAAAATAAATAATTAAATTTTCAGTATAATTGATCAAAGCATAATTGATAGGATGCTATCGTGTTCTATTGATTATGCTTTTTGTTTTAAGTGGGATATATAAAAGTCATTATTAATTTGCTAAGATAAGTGATAATGACTTTTAGGAGGATAGTTTTAGGAAAAACATTATGGAAAGAGAATTAACGATCAAATACCAAACCTATAAATTTGTGAACAAGCTTTTTTGGGCATTACTCCTCATCATTGAAGTAATTGAACTGATTAGCGGATTTGTATGGCTGCATGATTTTAGACTAGGTTTGATAAATGGAATAATACTAATTTTGATTTTTGGGATACAACAATTGATTCTTCGAAAGGTTCATCAACATGAGAGTGAAGATCAAAAAGCTAATATTCAGGTTGAAAGTTATCGAATTTTTTGCAGGAATTAGCGTTGTTGTATGGATTCTAGTGTTGATTTTACAAAGTAGATTCGACGATTGTGTTGACGATAGGAATTAGTGCTTTTGAAAGTATTGTGACCTCAATCGGATTCGTGATAGGGTCTATGTACTTTTCAAATAGATCCTAGATGATTTTTCAAAGAGTATCTATCTAGTAGTAAATCTGATCCCTTCTTCCAATTAGGAATTTGAAAAAGGGCAAAGAAGATAGTTTAATAAAAATATAGTATGTTTGAATCTTATATCTATGCTTAAATACATTGATATAAGATTCTTTATTATCTTTAGTGAGAATGCAAATTTTTAAAAAGGAGGAGGAAAACAAATGACAATTGGGGAAGCGTTAAAACAAATTAGAGGTGAATTGTGCCTGACGCAAAAACAAATGTGTGCTGAAATTGTGACTAGATCCTTTTATGCCAAAGTTGAAAGTGGGAAAAGTATGATTAGTGCTGATAAATTGGCCGAGATTCTTTTTAGTCATGATGTTGATATTAATTACTTTTATCAGCTACTTCGTAAAACTTACATGCCGAAATCAAAACAAATAGATGAAAACCTGAATCAAAAAATGAACGAAGCGTTTAACAGTGGGAGGATAGAATTAATAGAACAATGCTACCACGATATTTTAGAACAGTCTGATTCCAAAAGTTTAAAAATAAGATCAATGATTACGGTAGCCTATTTGAAGAATGAACTAAGTTTGATTGATCCCAAGGTGAAACAAAAGCTGTTTATTGAATTTTCAAAAGAGCAAAACTGGATGACAAATTCTAGTTCTTTACGTCTATTTACTAATACGATGCCAATATGGTCTCAAGAAAATTTATCATTTTTTGTTGAAAGACTGCTTAACAGGATAGAGAAAAGCAAAAAAATAACTGAATTAAATCAAGAAAGATATCTGCGTATTTTAGAAAATTATTTAACCATTTGCTATCAACGAAGAGCGCAGAATGGGATCAGTACAGCTAAAAATATTCAACGAACATTTAACTGCATTCTTAAATTGTCTTCCCCGGTTCACTTTGCCCTCTATAAAATTGCGGCTCTCTATTTAAAGTATCTGTTTTTAGATCGTAAAGCGGAGGCTCAAAAGGTAAAAGATGATATGAAGGAATATGGTTATCAGAATTTAGTAAAAAATTGGCCTGAATAATTTTGTGTTATATGTGATACATAATTGTCGATCATATTTACTATCGAGTAATATTAATATCGATTCGTTTAATAAGGAGGAAATTTTAAGATGATGTGGTGGCAATTACCAGTAATATTCCCATATCACTCAAAATAATAAATAGAATAGGAAGAATTGAGTGGTGAAAAGACTATTAACGGCATTTGCTGTAGTGTCGGTATTGGCTACAGCCGGAATTGAAGTAAGTCAACAATTCAATCAATTATCAGAAGCTGCAACCAGAAAGGCAGTAAAATCTTATAAGTTTGATAGGAATACTATTAGTCAGGCTGAAAGTAACTTCAGAAGTTATCGATATGAGCGTATTCCAGCATGGTCTCGTCAAACTGGTTATCAAAATCAACAAGTAAATGGAGGTTGGAATTTCATTACGTATCTTCATACCAATTTCTATTCAGGCGGTTATTAAAATAAGTTAAAGGCACGGCATTATACGGCCGTGCTTCTTTTTTGGAAGGATAATTATGATTAAAGTCGAGAATCTTACCATTACTAGTAGACAACCAATTTTAAAAGCATTCTCCTTCAATTTTGAAAAGGACAATATTTATCAAATTATGGCAGAAAACGGTGCTGGCAAAAGTACTTTTTTGAGAGCTTTAACACAGCTTGTCAAGTATGAGGGAAGGATCGTTTATGATAATAAGTCATATGAACAAAGCAAGGAAAAGGTGTTTTTCTTTGAGGACAACAGTTGGTTTAGCGATGATTTAAATTCGTTGGATTATTTAGATCTTACGAAAAAGCTCTGGCATTCCACGCATAGCATTACTAAAGAAATTGAGTTTTGGGGAATTGACGAATTTAGAAAATTACCAATAAAGAAATACTCCTTAGGGATGAAACAAAAGCTGATTATCGCAATGTATTTTGTTAGTGATGCTCCATATTTATTGATGGATGAAATTACTAATGGTTTAGACCAAGAAACTAGAGAGAAATTCTACTTTAGGTTAAATGAGTTAATCGATAGAAACAATAAGTGTATAATTTTAACCTCGCATTACGCAAACGAAATAAAAAAGTTGCATAATCTTACTACGCTCAAGCTGGAAAATTTAAGTATGAATGAGGTAAATTAGATGCCATATATCGAATTTCAGTTAAAAAAGGTTTTTAAAAATAGTCTTTTCTTAATTACGAGTGCTTTGTTGTTAATAATTTCCCTTGCTGTTTTAGCGCTAAATAGCAGCACGGCGAAGAATATGTCTTTAGAAAGTCAAGCCAAGGGTAATTTGACTATGCAAAATAATGCTATTACTCAAATGCAAGGGTCGTTAAAGCATTATAAAAAAGGTGGAGAAGCATATACTTTAACTAAGCAAAGTATTTCTGATACTAAAAAGCAACGCCAAGATAGTCAAAAACTACTGCATGCGTTTAAACGGCAAGATTGGAAGACCATCTATTACTATCAATTGAAGGCGGTAAACTTAGCTAAGGATATTCAAATAAAAAATGATCATGTAAGTCATGATGAAAAGAATGCTTTAATAAAAAATGCTAAGTTTTTCGAGTATTTGAATCGGCATCCCGTACCCTATGAAGAGAATCCGCCTGTTACCGGGATTCAATTTTTGCTAAATCTGAATCAATTGTATTTGCCATTTTTATTCACCTTGGTGATTACTTTCGTTTTAAATCAACTCTATACTTCAAAATATAGAAACAGAGCAGATATTAGTTCCTTGTTGCCAATTAATAGCAGTAAAAAATACATTTTTGACAATTTGAGTGGTGTGATAATTAGTGCTGGTATCTTCTATTCAGTTAATATTTTAGTGTTTGTCATTGCATCCCTTATCTTCAAAACGGGTAATCTAAATTATCCTTTTTATCTATATAAGAGTTTGATTGGGCAGACGATTAATGAGTATATTCCTACAAGCAGAGTTATGGTTCCAATAATCATTATTCAGATTTTTGTGGGATTATTCGTGATTAATTTTGTTCAATTAGTTTCAAGTATTGTGCGAGATAAATTTTCCAGCTTATTTATCTCCCTTGTCTTATTACTCGGATTAAATCTTTCAACTACAGTTATCCAGCCTTTACAAAAATTAGCGATGTGGCTACCGACTACTTACTTCAATGCGATAAATGTGGTTTCCGGAGAAATCTCTGTGCAGTATCATAATGCGCAGATAACTTTTGTCTCAGGAGTGATGACGCTCATTATTGCAAGTATGGTTAGCTATGGATTAGGAATGCTGGTTAATAAAATCAAGGTATAGTTAACGTTGCTTCCTTTAGATTCCTTGACCAAATAGAAGAAACAACCCACTTTTATAGTCCCATCTATGAAAGTAGGTTTTTATTTTGAAAAATATCAACTTTTTTCTAAAAAACTATTGCAATGAAAAACATCTTTGCTATAATAATATTTGTCTTGCGGAAGTAGTTCAGTGGTAGAACACGACCTTGCCATGGTCGGGGTCGCGGGTTCGAATCCCGTCTTCCGCTCTAGATTGAAGGCTCACATTTGTGAGTCTTTTTTGTTTCAAAAATCAGTTTAAATTTTTTGAACTTTTTTCCAAAAAACTATTGCAATGAAAAACATCTTTGCTATAATAATATTTGTCTTGCGGAAGTAGTTCAGTGGTAGAACACGACCTTGCCATGGTCGGGGTCGCGGGTTCGAATCCCGTCTTCCGCTCTAAGATAAAAGACTCACCATTGGTGGGTCTTTTTTTGCGGGAAATAGCTCAGCTTGGTAGAGCGCTACGTTCGGGACGTAGAGGTCGCAGGTTCAAATCCGGTTTTCCCGATAGTGATGAAAAAGAGGAGTTGATTCCTCTTTTTTTGTTGCTTGAAATAAATGCTTATAAAAAGTTAGCAAATTTATTAGATTAACTTAAATCTCTTTGTTATAATAGCGTAAATGTTTGAAAGGAATGAAGTTGATGACAGCAAGTAAAGAATATCCATTATTAGAAAAGCAGGCTAAGGCACTCATGATTGGTGAAGACGATTGGATTGCTAACACAGCCAATCTTTCAGCTTTATTGTTTAATAGTCTTGAAAATGTTAATTTTGCTGGAGTATATCGCTACGAAAATGGAGAGTTAATTTTAGGTCCTTTTCAAGGTAAACCAGCATGTATACACATAGCTTTAGGAAAAGGGGTTTGTGGCACTGCTGCGAAAAATGAAAAAACAGAAATTGTGAAAAACGTTCATGATTTTTCAGGTCATATTGCCTGTGACAGTGCTTCAAATTCGGAAATTGTTGTGCCAATTTTTAAAAATGATAAATTATGGGGCGTTTTTGATTTTGATTCCACAGAAATTGCCAACTTTGGTGAAGAAGATCAGAAATATTTAGAAAAAATAGCGAGCTTAATTTTTAATCATTAAGCAAATTGTTTTACTCTATAGATAGAAACGATTAAAATATTATCGTTAATTTTATAAGGTGGTGGTTGTATGGAAAACTCTTATAGTAAAAGTGCTAATCAAGTTTTGGAAATTGCACGTGAACAAGCGCAGAATTTTCATCATCGCTTAATCGGAACAGAACATGTTTTATTAGCTTTGGTAATTGAATCAGATGGGGAAGCTGGTAAGATTTTACGTTCTTGGAATTTAACTCCAACTGCAATTCGTGAAGAAATTGAGCGTTATACAGGCTATGGTTCTGCTGCTAATGCTAGTTATATGGAAATGTCACCTAGACTTAATTTAGCTTTGAATCTTGCAAAAAGAACTGCTCAAGATGATGGCTCTCGTGAAATTCAAACTAACCATATTTTGTATGGCTTAATTGCGAGCGAGCAAGTTTTATCTGCAATGATTTTGAAGAGCTTGAATGTAGATTTGGATCATTTAAGAGAAGATATCAAGAACAGCTTAGGGACTAATCCAGATAATAATGATTTTGGAGATTCTTCTAATTGGCTAAACAATTCTTCTTTAAATGGAAATCAATCTAAACAAAAGAAGAGTACAACGCCAACTTTGGATAGTGTGGGCGTCAATTTGAATGAACGTGTAAAAAATGGCGGCATTGATCCTGTCATTGGTCGTGATAAGGAAATTAAACGCGTGATTCAAATTCTTTCTCGTCGAACTAAGAATAATCCTGTTTTAGTGGGAGAACCCGGTGTGGGTAAAACCGCAGTTGCTCAAGCTATTGCTACCGAAATTGTGAACAAGAGAGTGCCAGCAGATTTGCTCAATAAGCGAGTAATGGCGCTAGATATGGGTAGCTTAGTTGCTGGTACAAAATACCGTGGTGAATTTGAAGATCGTGTTAAGAAGATCTTGAAAGAAATCGCTAAAGACGGCAAAGTTATTCTTTTTGTCGATGAAATGCATACTTTAATTGGTGCTGGTGGTGCGGAAGGTTCAATTGATGCGGCTAATATTTTGAAACCTTCTCTTGCTCGTGGCGATATTCAAATGATTGGTGCGACAACTTTTGATGAATATCAGAAGTATATTGAAAAAGATCAGGCTTTAGCTCGCCGTTTCCAACAAGTTCGTTTAAATGAACCATCAAAAGAAGATGCCTTAGCAGTTTTGAACGGTTTAAGACCAAAATACGAAAAATTTCATCATGTAACTATTTCAGATGCTAGTTTGGAAGATGCGGTTGATCTTTCTTCACGTTACATTTCTGATCGTTTCTTGCCAGATAAGGCCATCGACTTAGTTGATGAAGCTGCAGCGGCTGTTAAGATCCAAAATAATGCTAGCTCCAATATTCGTTTAAACCAGATCAACGAACAAATTAAGAAAATTATCGATCAAAAAAATGAAGCTGCTTCTAATCAAAACTTTGTAGAAGCTGCTAAACTTCAAGATAAGCAAAATAGTTTGCAGTTGAAACGTGAACAAATTGCTGAACAAGTGGATGAACAAATTAGTTCAAAGGCCATTGTAAAACCAGAAGATATTGCTAAAGTGGTATCTAGTTGGACCGGTGTGCCAGTTACTCAAATGAAACGTAATGAAAGTCGTCAACTCGCTCACTTAGAAGGAATTTTACATGAGCGTGTTATCGGCCAAGATAAGGCTGTTTCAGCAGTTTCCCGTGCGATTCGTCGTAGTAGAAGTGGAATTAAGGATGAAAAACGTCCTATTGGATCTTTCCTATTCCTTGGACCAACTGGGGTGGGTAAGACAGAACTTGCCAAGTCTGTGGCGGCCGCAATGTTTGGCTCAGAAGACAATTTAATTAGAATTGATATGTCTGAATACATGGATCAAATTGCCAACAGCAAATTAATTGGTTCAGCTCCAGGCTATGTTGGTTATGAAGAAGGCGGCCAACTATCTGAACAAGTTCGTCGTCATCCATATTCAGTAGTTTTACTCGATGAAGTTGAAAAGGCTCATCCTGATGTCTTTAACTTATTGTTGCAAGTTCTTGATGAAGGATTCTTGACTGATTCTAAAGGTAGAAAAGTTGACTTTAGAAATACAATTATCATCATGACTTCTAACTTGGGTTCCAGAAGTATTTTTGAAACTAGCGCAGTTGGATTTAATGCAGATAATGAAAATCAAATCAAGATGCGTCAAGATCGTGTTCGTCAGGCACTCAAACAGTTCTTCCGTCCTGAGTTTTTAAACAGAATTGATGAAACAATTATCTTTGATGAGTTGAACAAGACAGAACTTCGTCAAATCGTTAGCCTTTTGACTAATAAGCTGGCAGTTCGTCTTAACAAACAAGGCGTAAACTTGAAGATTTCACGTGCAGCTTTGGATAAACTTGCCAAGGATGGCTATGACCCAGAAATGGGTGCTCGTCCACTTCGTCGTGCAATTCAAAATGATATTGAGGATAAAATTGCCGAGATGTTAATCGGCGGAGAATTAAAACCAGGTTCGACTTTGAAGATTGGTAGCTCACACGATAAGTTGAAATTTGAAGTTGTAACTGATAAAAAAGAAACAGTCAAAAGTTAACAGTTAATTATTGACAAATCTATAAATTTATAGTATATTAGTTGCTGATTTAAAAGGCTGAAGTTCAGGATTTTGCTGATCTATTGTCCAGCAAAATGATAATGGCAAAAACGACTTTTAGTTGTTTTTGTCTTTTTTATGCCCAAATTTCATGCTTTTTGATTTTGTAACAGAAATGTAATATTTGCTTTCTCTAACAGAAAGGATGTTTTTCCTTGTTAAATGGACACGTAGTGAACTACGGTAAACATCGTACAAGACGTAGTTTTTCAAGAATTAAAGAAGTATTGAGACTACCTAACTTGACTGATGTTCAAACCGAATCATATAAGTGGTTTCTTGATGAAGGTATTAAGGAAGTCTTTGATGACATTATGCCAATTGGTGACTTCTCAGGTAAGCTTTCATTAGAATATGTAGGTTATAAGCTTCAAAAGCCTAAGTATACAGTTGATGAAGCACGTGATCATGATGCAACTTATGCTGCACCTATGCACGTTACTTTGAAGTTAACTAATCAAGAAACTGGTGAAATTAAAACTCAAGATGTTTTCTTTGGCGATTTGCCATTAATGACTGAATCAGGCTCATTTATTATTAATGGTGCTGAAAGAGTCATTGTTTCTCAATTAGTTAGATCACCAGGTGTATATTACTCAGGTGATTATGATAAAAATGGTCGTCAAATCTTTGGCGCTACTGTTATTCCTAACCGTGGTGCTTGGCTTGAATACGAAACTGACGCCAAGAATGTTTCTTATGTACGTGTAGACCGTACTCGTAAGCTTCCACTTAGTGTGCTTATTAGAGCTATGGGTATTGGTTCAGACAGTGACATTATTGAAATGTTTGGTCAAAGTGACACTTTACAATTTACTTTAGATAAAGATGTTCATAAGAATCCTGCAGATTCACGTGTTGCTGAATCATTGAAGGACATTTACGAAAGACTTCGTCCAGGTGAACCTAAGACTACTGATTCATCTCGTTCTCTTTTGTACGCTAGATTCTTTGACCCACGTCGCTACGATTTAGCTCCAGTTGGTCGTTACAAGATTAATAAGAAACTTTCGCTTAAGAACCGTTTATACGGACAAACTTTAGCTGAAACTTTGGCTGATCCAGATACTGGTGAAATTATTGCTAAGAAGGGTACTGTAGTTACTCATGAAGTAATGGATACTCTTGAGAAGTACCTTGATCGTGATGACTTTAAGATGGTAACTTACCAACCTTCAAAGGAAGGTGTTTTGCCAGACCCAATTACAGTTCAAGAAATTAAGGTTTACTCAAAGGTAAATCCTGAACGTGTAGTTAAGTTAATGTCAAATGGTCATATTGATAAGGAAGTTAAGCATTTAACTCCAGCCGATGTTTTGGCTTCAATTAACTACTTCTTAGTTCTTCAAGATAAGATTGGTACTACTGACGATATCGACCACCTTGGTAACCGTCGTATTCGTCGTGTAGGTGAACTTCTTCAAAACCAATTTAGAATTGGTTTAGCAAGAATGGAACGTGTCGTTCGTGAAAGAATGTCAATCCAAGATCCTTCAACTGTTACACCACAACAATTGATTAATATTCGTCCAATTGTTGCAAGTATCAAGGAATTCTTTGGTTCTTCCCAACTTTCACAATTCATGGACCAACACAACCCATTAGGTGAATTGACCCACAAGCGTCGTATGTCAGCTTTAGGGCCTGGTGGTTTGACTCGTGATCGTGCCGGATATGAAGTTCGTGACGTTCACTACACTCACTATGGTCGTTTATGTCCAATTGAAACACCTGAAGGTCCTAACATTGGTTTGATTAACTCACTTGCTTCCTATGCAATCATCAACAAGTATGGCTTCATCGAAACCCCATACCGTCGTGTATCATGGAAAACTCACAAAGTTACTGATAAGATTGACTACTTAACTGCCGATGTTGAAGATAACTACATTATTGCCGGGGCTAACACTCGTTTAAATGATGATGGTTCATTCAAGGATGACTTGATTTTAGCTCGTCATAAGGAAGATAACGTCGAAGTTACTCCAGATAAGATTGACTACATGGACGTTATTCCTAAGCAAGTTGTGTCAGTTGCTTCTGCATGTATTCCATTCCTTGAAAACGACGACTCTAACCGTGCTTTGATGGGTGCCAACCAGCAAAGACAGGCTGCACCTTTAATTAATCCACACAGTTCCCTTGTTGGTACTGGTATGGAATACCGTGCTGCTCACGATTCTGGTGCTGCTTTAGTTGCTAAGGCTGCTGGTACTGTTGAATATGTTGATGCTAATGAAGTTCGCGTTAGACGTGAAGATGGTACTTTAGATAAGTATGTTCTTGAAAAGTACCGTCGTTCAAACAACTCTAAGTCATACAACCAAACTCCTAATGTTAAGTTAGGTGATCATGTAGACAAGAGCGATGTTATTGCTAACGGTCCGACTATGGATCATGGTGAACTTGCATTGGGTCAAAACCCAGTTATTGCCTTCATGACTTGGAACATGTACAACTATGAAGATGCCATCATGCTTTCAGAACGTTTGGTAAAGGATGATGTTTACACTTCAATTAGTATTGAAGACTATGAATCAGAAGCTCGTGATACTAAGCTTGGTCCAGAAGAAATCACCCGTGAAATTCCAAACGTGGGTGAAGATGCTTTGAAGGACTTAGACGCTGAAGGTATTATTCGTATCGGTGCCGAAGTTCACGATGGCGATATTTTGGTAGGTAAGGTTACTCCAAAGGGTGTGACTGAATTATCTGCTGAAGAAAGATTGCTTCACGCTATTTTTGGTGAAAAAGCTCGTGAAGTTCGTGATACTTCTCTTCGTGTACCACACGGTGGTGGCGGTATCGTTCAAGACGTTAAGGTTTACACTCGTGAAGCAGGTGATGAACTTTCACCAGGTGTTAACACTATGGTTAGAGTTTACATTGCTCAAAAGAGAAAGATTCAAGTCGGGGACAAGATGTCTGGTCGTCACGGTAACAAAGGTACTGTTGCCATGGTTGCTCCAGAAGAAGATATGCCATACTTACCAGATGGTACTCCAGTTGATATTTGCTTGAACCCAATGGGTGTGCCTTCACGTATGAACATTGGACAGCTTCTTGAACTTCACTTAGGTCGTGCAGCTAATGATTTAGGTATTCACGTTGCTACTCCTGTATTTGATGGGGCAACTGAAGAAGATGTTTGGAACACTGTTCGTCAAGCTGGTGTTGATAAAGATGGTAAGACAGTTATTTACGATGGACGTACGGGTGAACCATTCCATAACCGTGTATCTGTAGGTATCATGCACTACTTGAAGCTTACTCACATGGTTGATGATAAGATTCACGCACGTTCAATCGGACCTTACTCACTTGTTACTCAACAACCACTTGGTGGTAAAGCTCAATTTGGTGGACAGCGTTTTGGTGAAATGGAAGTTTGGGCTCTTGAAGCTTACGGTGCAGCTTACACATTGCAAGAAATCTTGACTTACAAGTCAGATGACGTTGTTGGACGTGTAAAGGCATATGAAGCTATTGTTAAGGGTGAAAGAATTCCTAAGCCAGGTGTTCCTGAATCATTCCGTGTTCTTGTTAAAGAATTACAATCTCTTGGATTAGATATTCGAGTTCTTGACTTAGATCATAAGGAAATTGAGTTACGTGATATGAATGATGATTCAAATGAACATTTGAATATTGATACTTTGTCACGTATGGCAGAAGAACAACAAAAGAAGAAGTTAGCCGAAGAAACTACAAAAGAAGATAATAAGTCTGCAGATAAGCCAGAAAATACACCTGTAGACAATTCAGACGACAAGGTTTCTAAATAGTAGGAGGTTAAACTTTTGATCGACGTAAATAAGTTTGAAAGTATGCAAATTGGTCTTGCATCACCTAACAAGATCAGAAGCTGGTCATATGGTGAAGTTAAAAAGCCTGAGACCATCAACTACCGTACTTTAAAGCCAGAAAAAGATGGCTTATTTGATGAAAGAATTTTTGGACCAACTAAAGATTGGTCATGTGCTTGTGGTAAGTACAAGGGTGTTAGATACCGCGGAATTGTTTGTGATCGTTGTGGTGTTGAAGTTACTTCTTCTAAAGTAAGAAGAGAAAGAATGGGACACATTGAATTAGCTGCCCCAGTAACTCACATTTGGTACTTCAAGGGTATTCCTTCAAGAATGGGTTTAGTTTTGGATATTTCTCCAAGACTTCTTGAAGAAGTCATTTACTTTGCTGCATACATTGTTATTGATCCAGGTGATACTGATCTTGAACCAAAGCAATTGTTAACTGAAGCAGAATACCGTGAACAAAAAGCTAAGTATGGCAATCGTTTTGAAGCAAAAATGGGTGCTGAAGCTATCCGTGAATTGCTTAAGAAAGTTGACTTGGCTAAAGAAGTTGCAGCTTTAAAGAAAGAACTTCAAACTGCAACTGGTCAAAAGCGTACTCGTGCAATTCGTCGTTTGGACATTTTGGATGCATTTAAGAATTCTGGTAACAAGCCAGAATGGATGATTATGGATGCTGTTCCAGTTATCCCACCAGACTTGCGTCCAATGGTTCAACTTGAAGGTGGACGTTTTGCTACTTCTGATTTGAACGATTTGTACAGACGTGTAATTAACCGTAATAACCGTTTAAAGAGATTGCTTGATTTAAACGCACCAAACATTATCGTTCAAAACGAAAAGCGTATGC
The DNA here is from genome assembly GCF_024397795.1 of Lactobacillus intestinalis. Lineage (NCBI taxonomy): Bacteria > Bacillati > Bacillota > Bacilli > Lactobacillales > Lactobacillaceae > Lactobacillus > Lactobacillus intestinalis. Next base: position 296,409 of record NZ_CP072983.1, read on the forward strand.
TTCAAGAGGCTGTTGATGCTTTGATCGACAATGGTCGTCGTGGTCGTCCAGTTGTTGGACCAGGTAACCGTCCACTTAAGTCACTTTCACACATGCTTAAAGGTAAGCAAGGTCGTTTCCGTCAAAACTTGCTTGGTAAGCGTGTTGACTACTCTGGTCGTTCAGTTATCGATGTTTCACCAAAATTGAAATTCTATCAATGTGGTGTTCCTCGCCCAATGGCTCTTGAATTATTCAAACCATTTGTAATGCATGAATTGGTTAAGCGTAAGATTGCATCTAACATTAAGAATGCTAAGCGCAAGATTGATCGTGAAGATGATGATATCTGGGATGTACTTGAAGATGTAATTAAGGAACGTCCAGTTCTTTTGAACCGTGCACCTACTTTGCACCGTTTGAGTATTCAAGCATTTGAACCTGTATTGGTACCTGGTAAATCTATTCGTTTGCACCCACTTGCTTGTGAAGCTTACAATGCCGACTTCGATGGTGACCAGATGGCCATTCACGTTCCATTATCTGATGAAGCTGTTGCGGAATCACGTTTGCTTATGCTCGCAGCTCACCACATTTTGGCACCTAAGGATGGTAAGCCAATCGTAACTCCATCTCAGGACGTCGTGCTTGGTAACTACTGGTTAACTCAAGCTGAAAAGGGCCGTGAAGGTGAAGGTATGATCTTTAGCTCTCCTGCAGAAGCAGCTGTAGCTTACGAAAATGGCGACATTCACTACCATACAATTATTGGTATGTCTGCAGATTCAATGCCTGAAAAGCCATGGCCTAAGGGTCATGAACATGGAATCTTCATTACTACTTACGGTAAGATTGTATTCAATCAAATTTTCCCTGAAGATTACTTCTACATTAATGAACCTACCGAGGAAAACTTGAATAATCCACTTAGCGCTAAGTACTTCTTAAACGAAGGTGAAGATATCCACACTAAGATTAATGAAGTTGCCGATGATTTAATTGCAAATCCATTCAAGAAGGGCTTCTTGTCAGATTCTATTGCTACTATCTACAAGTACTACAAGGTTCAAAGAACCTCAGAATATCTTGATGATTTGAAGACTTTAGGCTACACTAGTTCAACTATTTCTGGAATTACTATCGGTATGAATGATGTTCCAGAAATTACTGATAAGGATGATAAGGTAGCTAAGGCTCACAAGCAGGTTGATGTGGTATCTAAGCAATTTAGACGTGGACTTATTACTGAACAAGAACGTCATGATCGAGTAATTAACATTTGGAATCAATGTAAAGATGAAGTTCAAAATGAAATTGCTCAAATTTATGATCCACGTAACCCAATTACAATCATGGCCGACTCAGGTGCCCGTGGTAACATTTCAAACTTTACTCAGTTAGCTGGTATGCGTGGGTTGATGGCCACTCCTAACGGTGGATTGTTCGAAATTCCTGTTACTTCAAACTTCAAGGAAGGTTTGTCTGTATTGGAATTATTCATGTCTACTCACGGTGCTCGTAAAGGTATGACTGATACCGCTTTGAAGACTGCCCAGTCAGGTTACTTGACTCGTCGTCTTGTTGATGTAGCCCAAGATGTAATTATTCGTGAAGATGATTGTGGCACTGATCGTGGCATTACCGTTCATGCAATCATGGAAGGTGATGAAATGATCGAACCATTATTTGACCGTTTGCTTGGTCGTTTCACTGCTGAAACTGTTAAGGATCCAAAGACCGGTGAAGTTATAGTTGGTCCTGATGTAATGATGGACGAAAAGATGGCCCGTAAGATCTGTGATGCTGGTGTAACTCACGTTGAAATTCGTTCAATTTTAACATGTGATACTCCTCACGGTGTCTGCCGTAAGTGTTACGGTATAAACTTAGCAACCGGCGAAGAAGTTGAAGTTGGTGAAGCAGTAGGTACTGTTGCCGCTCAATCAATTGGTGAACCTGGTACTCAGCTTACTTTGAGAACTTTCCACAACGGTGGGGTTGCCGGTGCTGAAGATATTACCCAAGGTTTGCCTCGTGTGCAAGAATTGTTCGAAGCTCGTAACCCTAAGGGTCGTGCTACAATTTCTGAAGTTGATGGTATCGTTGATTCTATTCAAGAAAATCCAGCTGAACACACTCGCGAAATTACTGTTAAGGGTAAGATTGATACAAGAAGTTACAGTGTTCCTTACACTGCTTCAGTTGCCGTTGGCGAAGGTGACGAAGTTCACCGTGGTGACAAATTAACTTTAGGTTCTGTTGATCCTAAGGAATTAATTCAAGTTACTGATACTTTGACTACTGAAAAGTACATCTTAGCTGAAGTTCAAAAGGCCTACAGAATGCAGGGTGTAGATATTTCTGATAAGCACGTTGAAGTATTAACTCGTCAAATGCTTCAAAAGGTTCGTGTTCTTGATCCAGGTGAAACTGACATCTTACCAGGTGAAGTTATGGATATTGGTCAATTCCGTGACCGTAACAAGGAAGTTATTATTTCTGGTGGAATTCCAGCAACTGCACAAAGTATTATTTTGGGTATTACAAAGGCTGCCCTTGAAACTAACAGTTTCTTGTCTGCTGCTTCATTCCAAGAAACTACTCGTGTGCTTACTGATGCTTCTATCAGAGGTAAGAATGATCCATTGCTTGGACTTAAGGAAAACGTTATTATCGGTAAGATTATTCCAGCAGGTACTGGTATGCCAGTTTACCGTAGCATGGAACCACAAGCTGACGTTGAAAAATCAAAATCTGTTTATTCAATTGCTGACATTGAAAAGCAAATGAATGATAAAGATAAAAAGCCTGAAGCTTAAATTTAGGTAATAATAAAAGCATCTATTCAATTCGAATAGGTGCTTTTTTGTTTAGAAAGAAAGTAAACTACTAACTAATCCTAAGTAGATATAAGGAATAAAGGCAAAAGGCTGTGTTCTTGGACGGTACTTATATTCTAGAAAGTAATGAACTAAAGAAAAAATGGATCCCACTAAAAAAGCAAGATTAGCAAAATGCGGATCCCACAGTAGGGCTAATAAAATGTAGATTATCAAGTCTCCGCTTCCTAATTTATGAAAAAAAGTGTAAATTGATAAAATCAAACAAATTGGGAAAAACTCAAGAGCATCAATTAAAGAATATGCATGAGAAGTTTGAAGCCAATAAATAAAAACGACTGAAAAAAGTGGAATTAAAAAGATACTAGGAAACTCCTGCTTTTGATAATCAAAACAAACTATTACTAATAAATAGAATAAGAAAGTGGCTAAATAAATATTTGATAAATTTAAAAGATCTAGTTTTAAAAAAGCCAATCCTCCAATAAGTTCGATGAAAAAATATAGAGGTAGAATGGAGGTTCCACAATAACTGCATTTTCCTTTTAAAACTATATATGATACTAGGGGAATTTCTGCTAACAAGGAGAGTTCTGTTTGGCAAAAATTGCATTTAGAACGAGTGAAGAGAAAATCTTCTTTTAAATATCGATCACAAATTACACCTGCATGCGAAGCTAAACAGGCACCAATCATGAAATTTACAAAAAACAAATAATCACCTCAGTTATAAATACGCAAAAAAATAAATTTTATCTTTTTTTATCCAAAAGAGTTTGATTTATTGTAAAAAGCGAGTACAATGGTCAATGTATGTTTTGAACAATCTGTCTGGGTAAAAAGAAACTCCCGGATGTGTGAACAAAATAGTTATTTTTAGGAGGAAACAATTAATGCCAACCATTAACCAATTGGTAAGAAAAGGCCGTCACTCAAAGACGACTAAATCAAAGTCACCAGCTTTGAACTACGGTTACAACAGTATGAAGAAGGAATTAGTATTCAACCCAGCTCCACAAATGCGTGGGGTAGCAACTCGTGTTGGTACTATGACTCCAAAGAAGCCTAACTCAGCTTTACGTAAGTATGCCCGTGTACGTCTTTCAAACTTGATCGAAGTTACTGCATATATTCCAGGTGAAGGCCACAACTTGCAAGAACACTCTGTTGTTTTAATTCGTGGTGGTCGTGTAAAAGACCTTCCTGGTGTACGTTACCACATTATCCGTGGTGCCCTTGACACTGCTGGTGTTGATGGTAGAAAGCAAAGCCGTTCTAAGTACGGTACTAAGAAAGGTTAAGGAGGAGTTAAATAATGCCTAGAAAAGGACATGTAACTAAGAGAGACGTTTTAGCAGATCCAGTTTACAACTCAAAGCTCGTTACTAAGTTGATCAATCACTTAATGATCGACGGTAAGAGAGCTAAGGCATCTTCAATCCTTTACGATGCTTTCACTATTGTTAAGGACAAGACTGGTAAGGAACCACTTGATGTTTTTGAAGAAGCAATGAACAACGTTATGCCAGTTCTTGAAGTAAGAGCTCGTCGTATCGGTGGTTCAAACTACCAAATCCCAGTTGAAGTTCGTCCAGAAAGAAGAACTACTTTAGGTTTAAGATGGCTTGTTTCTTACGCACGTTTACGTAATGAACACACTATGGATGAACGTTTAGCTAACGAAATCATCGACGCTTCAAACAACACTGGTTCAGCAGTTAAAAAACGTGAAGATGTTCACCGTATGGCTGAAGCAAACCGTGCATTTGCACACTACCGCTTCTAATTTGTTCTTTTGTATTTTTAAGAGGAGACTTTATTTATGGCTAATAAGCGTGAATTTCCATTAGAAAAGACACGTAACATTGGTATCATGGCCCACATCGATGCGGGTAAGACTACCACTACTGAACGTATCCTTTACTACACTGGTAAGATCCACAAAATTGGTGAAACTCACGAAGGTGATTCACAAATGGACTGGATGGATGAAGAAAAGGAACGTGGTATCACTATCACTTCAGCTGCCACTACAGCTCAATGGAAAGATTACAGAATTAACATTATCGATACCCCAGGACACGTTGACTTCACTATCGAAGTAGAACGTTCACTTCGTGTTCTTGATGGTGCTGTAACTGTTCTTGATGCGCAAGCTGGTGTTGAACCACAAACTGAAAATGTTTGGCGTCAAGCTGAAACTTACGGTGTTCCTCGTATTGTTTTTGTTAACAAGATGGATAAGATTGGTGCTGACTTTGATAAGTCTGTTAAATCATTACATGAACGTTTAAACGCAAACGCACATGCAGTTCAAATGCCAATCGGTTCAGCTGATACTTTTGAAGGTGTTATCGACTTAATCAACATGGTTGCTGATATCTATGACGAAGATAAGCTTGGTTCAAAGTGGGATACTGTTCCAGTTCCTGATGAATACAAGGAAGAAGCAACTAAGCGTCGTAACGAATTAATTGAAGCAGTTGCTGATGTTGATGATGGCATCATGGAAAAATACCTTGGTGGTGAAGAAATTTCTAATGATGAATTGAAGGCTGCTATCCGTAAAGCAACCATTAATTTGGAATTCTTCCCAGTATTTGCTGGTTCAGCATTTAAGAACAAGGGTGTTCAAATGATGCTTGATGGTGTTGTTGATTACTTACCATCACCATTAGACGTAAAGCCTTACGTTGCTCATGATCCTAAGACTGGCGATGAAGTAGAACTTAGAGCTAACGACAATGAACCATTTGCTGCTTTAGCATTTAAGATTGCTACTGACCCATTTGTTGGTCGTTTGACTTTCATCCGTGTTTACACTGGTTCTCTTGAATCAGGTTCATATGTATTGAACTCTTCAAAGAACTCTCGTGAACGTGTTGGTCGTTTGCTTCAAATGCACGCAAACTCAAGAACTGAAATTCCAGAAGTATTTTCAGGTGATATTGCCGGTGCTATTGGTTTGAAGAACACAACTACTGGTGACTCATTAACTGATCCAAAGCGCCCACTTATTTTGGAAAGTTTGGAAATTCCAGATCCAGTTATCCAAGTTTCTATTGAACCTAAGTCAAAAGCTGACCGTGATAAGATGGATGTTGCTTTACAAAAGCTTACTGAAGAAGACCCAACTTTCCGTGCAGAAACTAACCCAGAAACTGGTCAAACTTTGATCGCAGGTATGGGTGAATTACACTTAGATATCGAAGTAGAACGTATGAAGCGTGAATTCCACGTTGAAGCAACTATTGGTGAACCACAAGTTGCTTACCGTGAAACTTTCACTAAGGAAGCTAAGGCTCAAGGTAAGTTCGTTCGTCAATCAGGTGGTAAGGGTCAATACGGTGATGTTTGGATTGACTTTACTCCAAATGAAGAAGGTAAAGGTTACGAATTTGAAGATGCTATCGTTGGTGGTGTTGTTCCTCGTGAATTTATTCCTTCAGTTGACGCCGGTTTACAAGAAGCTATGAAGAATGGTGTTCTTGCAGGCTACCCATTAATCGATGTTAAGGCTAAGCTTTACGATGGTAGTTACCACGAAGTCGACTCTTCAGAAGCTGCATTTAAGGTTGCTGCATCACTTGCTCTTAGAAACGCTGCTTCTAAGGCCGGTGCTGTAATCTTAGAACCAATTATGAAGGTTCAAGTAACTACCCCTGAAGAATACTTAGGTGACGTTATGGGCTCAATTACCGCTCGTCGTGGTACTATGGACGGTATGGAAGATAGAGCTGGTGCTAAGGTATTGAATGCTATGGTTCCACTTGCTGAAATGTTTGGTTACGCAACTACTTTGCGTTCATCAACTCAAGGTCGTGGTACTTTCACTATGGTATTTGACCACTACGCTCCAACTCCTAAATCAATTCAAGATGAAATTATTAAAAAGCGTGGAACTAACGCAGAATAATTAAAACATTTTGATACTAAAAGAGATATTTGGTAAATCCAATATCTCTTTTTTAATTTAAAAAAATCAAGAAAAGTACATGAAAACCTTGATATTTAAGGTTATACCAAGTACAATAGTCTTTGTGCATTTGAAGGGTACGTCTATCCTCGGGGCACAATTGTTGTAATGCGTTGACGCAAAAGGTTGCGGCACGCCAGGCTGCATTGCCACAGAGGCGTGCGGGGAATTTTTGTCGAGCTAGTCATCTTATTAAAGAAGACGTTTAAGGAGGTAATTTAATGGCAAGTCAATCAATTCGTATTAGACTAAAGTCTTACGAACATGGTATTCTCGATGAATCAGCTGCTAAGATCGTAGCTACTGCAAAGAGAACTGGAGCAGAAATTTCAGGTCCAGTTCCTCTTCCAACAGAAAGAACTTTATACACTGTTCTTCGTTCACCACACAAGAACAAGGATTCACGTGAACAGTTCGAAATGCGTACACATAAGCGTTTAATTGATATTTTGAATCCAACACCTAAGACTGTTGATTCATTAATGAAGCTTGATCTTCCAAGCGGTGTAGATATCGAAATTAAATTGTAATTTAAATAGAAAGAGGTGTAAACATGACCAAAGGAATCTTAGGAAGAAAAGTTGGTATGACTCAAATCTTTACTAAAGATGGTATCCTTGTTCCTGTAACTGTTGTTGAAGCAACTCCTAACGTTGTTATGCAAGTTAAGACTGTTGAATCAGATGGTTACGAAGCAGTTCAATTAGGTTACCAAGACAAGCGTGAAGTATTGAGCAACAAGCCAGAACAAGGTCATGCTGCAAAGGCAAAGACTTCACCTAAGCGCTTCATTCGAGAAATTCGCGGTGTTGAGCTTAAGGATTACGAAGTAGGCTCAGAAGTCACTGTGGATACATTTAAGGAAGGTGACGTCGTAGACGTTACTGGTACTACAAGAGGTCATGGATACCAAGGTAACATTAAGCGTTGGGGCCAATCAAGAGGACCAGAAACTCACGGTTCAAGATACCACAGAATTCCTGGTTCAATGGGTTCAATCATTAACCGTGTACCAAAGGGCAAGCGTTTGCCAGGTCACATGGGTGTAAAGCAAGTTACCATTGAAAACTTAGTAATTGAAAAAGTTGTTGCAGATAAGAACGTATTAATGATCAAGGGTAACGTTCCAGGTGCTAAGAATTCATTAATCACTGTTAAGTCTGCTTCAAAGGCTGTAAAAGCTGATAAATAGGAAGGAGGACTAGAATGGCTAATTTAAAACTTATTGATCAAAACGGTAAGGATTCTGGTGAAGTTACTTTAAACGATAGCGTTTTTGGTATCGAACCTAATGAAAGTGTTGTATTTGACGCAATTATTAGACAAAGAGCTGGTAAGCGTCAAGGTACTTCAAAAGTTAAGAACAGATCTGCCGTTCGTGGCGGTGGTAAGAAGCCTTGGAGACAAAAGGGTACAGGTCGTGCTCGTCAAGGTTCTATCAGATCACCACAATGGCGTGGTGGTGGTGTTGTATTTGGACCAACTCCACGTTCATACGCATACTCAATGCCAAGAAAGCAACGTCGTTTGGCTATTAAGTCAGTTCTTTCCCAAAAGTTAATTGACAATGATTTAGTTGTATTGGATAAGTTGACTATGTCAGCTCCAAAGACTAAAGAATTAGTTTCAATGTTGACTAACTTAAAGCTTGAAGGCAAGGTTTTAGTTGTTTCTGACGACGAAAACGTACAACTTTCTGCTAGAAATTTAACTAATGTTAAGGTTGTTCCAGTTAACGGCTTAAATGTTGAAGATGCAGTTAACTTTGACAAGTTAATCTTAACTCAAGATGCTGTGAAGAAGATTGAGGAGGTATTGGCTTAATGGATGCACGTGATATCATTTTAAGACCTGTCATTACCGAAAAGTCTACGAACTTGATGGATGATAAGAAGTACACCTTTGACGTGCTCTTAACTGCTACCAAGACTCAAGTTCGTAATGCTGTTGAAGAAATCTTTGATGTAAAGGTTAAGAGCGTAAACATTATGAACGTTCGCGGCAAGGATAAGCGTGTTGGTCGTTACTTTGGTAAAACTGCTCGCCGTAGAAAGGCTATCGTTACTTTAACTAACGACTCAAACGACATTAAGATTTTCCAAGACGAAAATAAAGAAGACAACAAGTAATAGGAGGTCAGTCAATTGGCTATTAAAGTTTATAAGCCAACCACAAATGGTCGCCGTAATATGACTTCTTCCGACTTTGCTGAGATTACTAAGAGCAAGCCAGAACGTACCTTGCTTGAATCACAATCACACACTGCAGGTCGTAACTCATACGGTCATATTACAAGTAGACACCGTGGTGGTGGTCACAAGCAAAAGTACCGTATTATTGATTTTAAGCGTAACAAGGATAATGCAAAAGCAGTTGTTAAGGCAATCGAATATGATCCAAATAGAACTGCTAACATTGCTTTACTTCACTACACTGATGGTATTAAGGCTTACATCTTAGCACCTAAGGGCTTAAAAGTTGGTGCTGTAGTTGAATCTGGTGAAAATGTAGATATTAAGCCAGGTAATACTTTACCATTAAAGAATATCCCTACTGGTACTTCAATTCACAATATTGAATTAAAGCCTGGTAAGGGTGGCCAACTTGTGAGAAGTGCTGGTGCTGGTGCACAAGTTTTAGGTAATGATGGTAACTACACTTTAGTAAGATTACAAAGTGGTGAAGTTCGTAAGATTTTATCATCATGCCGTGCAACTATCGGTACTGTTGGTAATGAACAACACTCATTAATTCAATTAGGTAAAGCTGGTCGTAGCCGTTGGTTGGGCAAGCGTCCACAATCACGTGGTTCTGTAATGAACCCTAACGATCACCCACATGGTGGTGGTGAAGGTAAGGCACCTGTTGGTCGTCCACAACCTATGACTCCATGGGGTAAGAAGGCTCGTGGTATCAAGACTAGAGATGCTAAGAAGGCTAGCGAGAAGTTAATCATTCGTCACCGTAAAGGTAGCAAGTAATAGAAGGAGGGTTAATTAATGAGCCGTAGTATTAAAAAAGGTCCTTTTGCTGACGCATCCTTATTAAAGAAGGTTGATGCTCAACAAGATGCAGACAAGAAACAAGTTATTAAGACTTGGTCACGTCGTTCAACTATTTTCCCTTCCTTTGTTGGTTTGACTATAGCTGTTTACGATGGTAGAAAACATGTCCCAGTTTACATTACTGAAGACATGGTTGGTCATAAATTAGGTGAATTTGTTCCAACTAGAACTTTCCATGGACACAGAAGCACCGATGATAAAGCCACAGGAAAGGCTTAGAGGAAGGAGAAACATCTAAATGGCAGAACAAATTAGTTCAGCTAAGGCTGAAGCAAGAACTGTTCGCATCGCTCCTAGAAAAGCTCGCTTAGTAGTAGATTTAATTCGTGGCAAGAGCGTTGCTGAAGCATTAGCAATCTTGGAATTTACGCCTAGAGCTGCTTCCCCAATCGTTGAAAAGGTTCTTCGTTCAGCTATTGCTAACGCAGAACACAACTATGATCTTGAAAGTGCTAACCTTTACGTATCTGAAGCTTACGTAAACGAAGGTGCAACTTTGAAGAGATTCCGTCCACGTGCCAAGGGTATGGCTTCTCCAATTAACAAGAGAACTAGCCACGTGGTTGTAGTAGTTTCAGAAAAGAACGATTAAGGGAGGTATATTAATGGGTCAAAAGATTAACCCAAATGGTTTTCGTCTCGGCGTAATCCGTGATTGGGAATCAAAATGGTATGCTGACAGAGGATACAAGGAAACCTTAAATGAAGACCTTAAGATTAGAAAGTTTATTTCAGAAAAATTAAAGGATGCCTCTGTTTCCACTGTAGAAATTGAACGTGCAGCTAATAGAATTAACATTTCTATTCATACTTCAAAGCCAGGTATGGTAATTGGTAAGGGTGGTTCTGAAGTTGAAGCCCTTAGAAAGCAATTAAATGCCTTGACTAATAAGCAAGTTCACATTAATATTGTTGAAATTAAGAAGCCAGATCTTGATGCAAAATTAGTTGCTGATAGTATTGCTCGTCAACTTGAAGCTCGTATTGCTTTCAGACGTGCTATGCGTCAAGCTACTCAAAGATCTATGCGTGCCGGTGCTAAGGGTATTAAGGTTCAAACTTCAGGTCGTTTGAACGGTGCCGACATGGCAAGAAGAGAATGGCACACAGAAGGACGTGTTCCATTACAAACTTTAAGAGCTGATATTGATTATGCTTGGGTAAATGCATTCACTACTTATGGTGAAATTGGTGTCCAAGTATGGATCAACCGTGGCGAAGTATTGCCTACTCGTAAGAATAAGAATGCTTCAAAGCCAGCGAAGGGAGGAAATAAGTAATGCCTTTAGTACCAAAACGAGTAAAACACCGTCGTGAATTCCGTGGTAAGATGCGTGGTGCTGCTAAAGGTGGTAAGACCATTGCCTTTGGTGAATATGGTTTACAAGCCCTCGAATCACATTGGATTACTAACCGTCAAATCGAAGCTGCTCGTGTAGCTATGACTCGTTACATGAAGCGTGGCGGTAAAGTTTGGATTAGAATTTTCCCTCAAAAGTCATACACTGCTAAAGGTGTAGGTGTACGTATGGGTTCAGGTAAAGGTGCACCAGCTGGTTGGGTAGCTGTAGTTAAGAGAGAAAAGATTTTATTTGAAATTGGTGGCGTTTCTGAAGAAGTTGCTCGTGAAGCTTTAAGACTTGCTTCAACTAAGTTGCCAATCAAGACTAAATTTGTGACTAAAAGTTCGGAAGTAGGTGGCAATTCTAATGAAGGCTAAAGATATCAGATCATTAACCACTGATCAAATGTTAGAAAAAGAAAAGCAATATAAAGAAGAACTCTTCAATTTGCGTTTCCAACAAGCAACGGGTCAATTAGAAAATACCGCTCGCTTGAACAAAGTCCGTAAGAATATCGCAAGAATTAAGACAATTCTTAGCGAAAAAGCATTAGAAGAAAATTAGTGGAAGGGAGCTATTAACTTGAGCGAATCAAACGAAAGAAATCGTCGTCACGTATATCAAGGTCGTGTAGTTTCTGATAAGATGGACAAGACTATTACTGTTGTTGTTGATACTTACAAGAACCACCCTGTTTACAACAAGCGTATTAAGTATTCAAAGAAATACTATGCACAAGACGAAAATAATGAAGCTAAAGTTGGCGATACTGTTCGTATCATGGAAACCCGTCCATTATCTCGTACAAAACGCTTCCGTTTAGTTAAGATTGTTAAGAAATCTGTTTAATTTTGCGGATTTAGTGAGGGGAGGATTATACAGTGATTCAAAACGAATCTCGTTTAAAGGTTGCTGATAACTCTGGTGCTAGAGAACTTTTGGTTATTAGAGTCTTAGGTGGTTCTAAGCGTAAGACCGGTAACATCGGTGACATCGTAGTAGCTACTGTTAAACAAGCAACACCAGGTGGCGTTGTCAAAAAAGGTGACGTCGTAAAAGCTGTCATTGTTAGAACAAAATCAGGCGCACGTCGTGAAGATGGTTCATACATCAAATTTGACGAAAACGCTGGCGTAGTTATTAATGCAGATAAGAGCCCACGTGGTACTCGTATCTTTGGGCCAGTTGCACGTGAGTTGCGTGAGAACGACTTTATGAAGATCGTTTCTCTTGCTCCTGAAGTTTTATAATTGTTAGTGAGGTGCACTGATGTTTGTTAAAACTGGTGACAAGGTAAAAGTTATTGCCGGAAAAGATAAAGGTAAAGAAGGTACTGTTCTTTCTGTTAACGTTAAGAAGAACCGTGTGGTTGTTAAAGGCGTAAACATGATTAAGAAACACCAAAAGCCTTCACAAACTGATGCTAATGGTGGAGTAGTTGAATCAGAAGGTTCAATCCACGCATCAAACGTTAAAGTAATTTCAAAGGCAGAAGATAAGAAGTAGAGGGGAGGACACAAATGGCAAGTTATTTAGCTCAAGATTACAAAGAAAATGTAGTTCCTGCATTACAAGAAAAGTTTAACTACGATTCAATTATGCAAGTACCAAAGATCGACAAGATCGTATTGAACATGGGTGTTGGTGATGCTGTTTCCAACGCTAAGAACTTAGACGAAGCAGTTGAAGAATTGACTTTGATCTCAGGTCAAAAGCCATTAATTACTAAGGCTAAGAAATCAATCGCTAACTTCCGTTTACGTGAAGGTATGTCTATCGGTGCTAAGGTAACCCTTAGAGGCGATAGAATGTACGACTTCTTGTACAAGTTAATCAATGTTTCTCTTCCACGTGTTCGTGACTTCCGCGGTGTTTCAACTCGTTCATTCGATGGTCGTGGTAACTACACTTTGGGTATCAAGGAACAATTGATTTTCCCAGAAATCGATTTCGATAAGGTAAACCGTACTAGAGGTTTAGATGTTGTTATCGTTACTACTGCCAACACTGATGAAGAAGCTCGTGAACTTTTAGGTCAATTTGGTATGCCGTTTGCAAAATAATGGAGGACATTAATGGCTAAAACATCACAAAAAATTAGAAATCGTCGTCCTGCTAAATTCTCTTCACGCGAATATACACGTTGCGAGAGATGTGGTCGTCCACACTCCGTATACCGTAAGTTCGGTTTATGCCGTATTTGCTTAAAGGAATTAGCACACAAGGGTCAAATCCCTGGTCTTAAAAAGGCTAGTTGGTAGTAATACGGTTAGGAGGATAGCATAAATGGTCATGACAGATCCGATCGCAGATTACTTGACTAGAATTAGAAATGCCAACATGGCAAAGCATGATTCAGTTGAAATTCCTGCATCAAACATGAAGAAGTCTATTTCAGAAATTTTGAAGAATGAAGGTTTCATTCGCGATTACGAAATTGCAGATGATAACAAGCAAGGTATTATCAAGATTTTCTTGAAATATGGTCCAGACGGAGAACGTGTCATCTCAGGCTTAAAGCGTATTTCTAAGCCAGGTCTTAGAAACTATGTAAGTGCTGAAGACTTACCTAAGGTTCTTAACGGTTTAGGTATTGCCATCGTTTCTACTTCTGCTGGTGTAATTACCGATAAAGAAGCTAGACAAAAGAACGTTGGCGGCGAAGTTATTGCCTACGTTTGGTAATTCTGACAGAAAGGAGAACACTCAATGAGTCGTATTGGTTTAAAGACTATTGAAGTCCCTGACAGTGTTACTGTTACTAAGAATGGTGATGACATTACTGTTAAGGGTCCAAAAGGTGAATTAACTAGATATTTTGATCCAAAGATTACTTTCAATCAAGAAGATGGTAAGATCAACTTCACTCGTTCAAGTGAAAGTGATAAGGCTCTTCACGGTACCGAAAGAGCTAACTTAGCATCAATGATCGAAGGTGTAGTTGATGGTTACAAGAAGACTTTGAAGTTAATCGGTGTTGGTTACCGTGCACAAGCTCAAGGTAACAAGTTAACTTTAAATGTTGGTTATTCTCACCCAGTTGTATTGACTGCTCCTGAAGGCGTTTCTGTAAAAACAACTTCAGCAACTGATATCGAAGTAGAAGGTATCTCTAAGCAAAATGTTGGTCAATTTGCAGCTGAAATTCGCGATGTACGTCCACCAGAAACTTATAAGGGTAAGGGTATTCGTTACACTGACGAATATGTACGTCGTAAGGAAGGTAAGACTGGTAAGTAATAGTTAATTATTTTTGAGGTGAAATTGTGATTTCAAAACCAGATAAAAACAAATTACGCTTAAAGCGTCATAAACGTATTCGTGGTAAGATTTCTGGTACTGCTGAGCGCCCACGCTTAAGTATCTTTCGTTCAAACAAAAACATCTACGCTCAATTAATTGATGACGTAGCGGGTGTAACGCTTGCAAGTGCCTCAACTTTGGATAAGACTGTATCAGAAGATGCAAACAAAGTAGATCAAGCTGCAGCTGTTGGTAAAGCTATTGCTGAAGCAGCTAAGGCTAAAAACATTTCAAACGTTGTATTTGATAGAAGTGGTTACTTATACCACGGCCGTATTTCAGCTTTGGCAGATGCCGCACGTGAAAACGGATTAGAATTCTAGGAAAGGAGAATAACAGATGGCAAACCGCAACGATTCTCGCAATAATCGTAGAAACAAAGACGATATCGAAGATCAATTAGTAGCTATTAATCGTGTCACCAAGGTTGTTAAAGGTGGACAACGTATGAGATTTGCTGCTTTAGTTGTCGTTGGTGATAAAAAGGGTCGTGTAGGATTTGGTACTGGTAAGGCTCAAGAAGTCCCAGAAGCAATCCGTAAAGCCGTTGAGGATGGTAAGAAGAAAATGATCAACGTTCCTAAAGTTGGTACTACTATTCCTCATGAAGTTATCGGTCACTATGGTTCAGGTAACATTTTATTAAAGCCTGCTGAAGCTGGTTCTGGAGTTGCAGCTGGTGGTGCCGTACGTATCGTTATGGATATGGCTGGTATTTCAGATGTTACTTCTAAGTCACTAGGCTCCAACACTCCAATCAACGTTGTTCGTGCAACTATTGATGGATTAAAGAAGCTTAGAACTAGTGAAGAAGTTGAAAAGCTTCGCCAAGTAAAGAGCGCAGATTAGGGAGATTTTAGATGACTGATTTAAAAGTTACTTTAATTAGAAGTGTTGCCCACCGTCTACCAAACCAAAGAAAGATCGTTAAAGCTCTTGGTTTAGGTAGAGTAAGCAGTACCGTTGTTCTTCCAGATAACGCTGCTACCCGTGG
The DNA here is from genome assembly GCF_024397795.1 of Lactobacillus intestinalis. Lineage (NCBI taxonomy): Bacteria > Bacillati > Bacillota > Bacilli > Lactobacillales > Lactobacillaceae > Lactobacillus > Lactobacillus intestinalis. The sequence goes on from NZ_CP072983.1 coordinate 311,909, forward strand.
TGCGTTAATGAAAATTGCTCACTTAATCTCTGTTGAAGAGATTAATAAATAGAATATCAAGGAGGTGCCGATTTAATGAAGCTTCATGAATTACATGCTGCTGAAGGTTCACGTCGCGCAAGAAAGCGTGTTGGTCGTGGTACTTCAAGTGGTTACGGTAAAACTTCTGGCCGTGGTCAAAAGGGTCAATTAGCTCGTCAAGGCGGTCATACTCGTTTAGGTTTTGAAGGTGGACAAATGCCTTTATTCAGAACTATGCCTAAGCGTGGTTTCAATAATGTTAACCGTAAAGAATATGCAATCATTAATTTAGACGATTTGAACAAGTTTGAAGATGGTTCAGAAGTAACCATTGAAAACCTTAAGGAAAACGGCTTGGTAAAGAAAGAATTATCAGGTGTTAAGTTACTTGCTAACGGTGAATTAAAAGTTAAGTTAACTGTAAAGGTTAACAAAGCTTCTGAAGCTGCTAAAAAAGCAGTTGAAGCCGCTGGCGGAACTGTTGAGGTGATCTAATGTTTTCGACCTTGAAGAACGCCTTTAAGGATAAAGAAATTAGAACGAAGATTTACTTCACTCTCTTTATTCTTTTGCTATATCGCATCGGAGCTAATATTACTGTTCCGGGTGTTAATGCAAAGGCGATCACTCAAGTAGCACAAACTGGTTTGGTTCCTATGTTAGATACTGTATCTGGTGGGGGATTGGACAATTATTCAATTTTTTCATTGGGTGTTTCCCCGTATATTACCGCACAAATTGTTATTCAATTGTTGCAAATGGACATTGTTCCTACATTGGTTGAATGGGGTAAACAAGGTGAAGTTGGACGTCGTAAAACTAATCAAGTTACAAGATGGTTAGCACTTGGTGTTGCCTTTGTACAAAGTATTGGGATTACGTTAGGATTCAATGCATTAACCCAAATGGGGCTAGTTAAAAATCAAACTCCTCAAACTTATATTGAAATTGCTATTATCATGACGGCAGGAACAATGTTGTTAACTTGGCTGGGTGATGAAATTACTGATAAAGGTTTAGGTAATGGTATCTCAGTAATAATTTTTGCAGGTATCATTGCTCGTCTTCCAGCGGGATTATGGCAAATTTATAAGGAAGAAATTATTAATAATAGTGCTAGTGATCGTTGGCAAGGTATCTTGTTCTTCATCGCGGTTATTGTAGCAATCCTTATCGTAACTCAACTTGTTACATGGGTTGAACAAGCTGTTCGTCGTATTCCAATTCAATATACTAGAAGAGCGACTATCAGTGGTTCAGAAAGTTTTCTACCATTAAAAGTTAATGTATCTGGAGTTATTCCGGTTATTTTTGCCAGTTCATTCATTATTACACCGGCAACCATTTTAATGGCCTTTCAAAGAAACCATGGCGATCAACAATGGTTCAAAGTGCTAACTAATATTTTTAGTTTACAGACCACCCCTGGAGTAATTATATATACACTTTTAATTATTTTATTTACATTCTTCTATGCTTTTGTTCAGGTTAACCCTGAGAAGCTAGCTGAAAACTTGCAAAAACAAGGTGCTTATATTCCAAGTGTTTGGCCAGGTAAAGATACTCAAAATTATATTTCAAAAATGTTAATGAAATTATCAACTGTTGGTTCAGTTTTCTTAGGCTTAGTTGCACTTTTACCACAGTTGGCTACAAACTTCTGGAACTTGCCAAGTTCTATTGGTTTGGGAGGAACAAGTCTATTAATTGTAATAGGTGTTGTCTTAGAATTATCTCGCCAAATTAACGGATTGTTAATGAAGAGAGAATATGTTGGATTCATCAGATAGGAACGAAAAAATGATTAACTTAATTCTTTTAGGTTTGCCAGGTGCTGGTAAAGGTACAGCATCCGAGCGAATTGTTGATAAATATCACTTAACTCATATTTCAACTGGGGATATGTTTAGGGAAGCAATGGCTAATGAGACCAAAGTTGGTCTTGAAGCTAAAAGTTATATCGACAAGGGTAACTTGGTGCCAGATGAAGTTACTGCTAAATTAGTTGAAGAACGTTTAAGTCAACCTGATATTAAAGAAGGCTTTATCTTAGATGGTTTTCCAAGAACTACTGTCCAAGCAGAACTTTTAGATGGAATTACTAAACGTTTAAATAAGCCTTTAACTAATGTTATTGCGCTTGAAGTAGACGAAGATGTTTTAGTTGAACGTTTATCAGCTCGATTCATGTGTAAGAATTGTGGCGCAACCTACAATAAGCTTTCAAAGAAACCTAAAGTAGAAGGTACTTGTGATCGCTGTGGTGGTCATGAATTTTATCAACGTGAAGATGATAAGCCAGAAGTAGTTAAGAATCGTCTTGAAGTGAATGAAAAGATGAATGCACCTTTGAAGGACTTCTATAAAAATAAAGGTTTGCTTACTGTAATTAACGGTGAACAAACTCCAGAAAAAGTCTTTGAAGATATTGATGCGGTATTAAGTAAAGAACAGTAGCTTCGTGCTTGTATATTTATAAATCCGTGTTATAATTTCAAAGTATGACTGTTTAATTGCGGAGGAACAACTTTGGCAAAAGATGATGTCATTGAAGTAGAAGGTAAGGTAGTAGATACCTTACCTAATGCTATGTTTAAAGTTGAATTGGAAAATGGAGCTATTATTTTAGCACACGTTTCCGGTAAAATTAGAATGCACTACATTAGAATTTTGCCTGGAGATCGTGTTACTGTAGAACTATCTCCATACGATTTAACTAAAGGTAGAATTACGTATCGATTTATAAAGTAATAACGGAGGTAAACATGAAGGTTAGACCATCTGTTAAACCAATGTGTGAACATTGTAAAGTTATTAAGAGACATGGCCGTGTTATGGTTATTTGCCCAGCAAATCCAAAGCACAAGCAACGTCAAGGTTAAAAATGAAATAGGAGGTGCAATTTATGGCACGTATTGCTGGTGTTGACTTACCAAGAGATAAAAGAGTCGTTGTCGCTTTAACATACATTTATGGTATTGGTGAACCAACAGCTAAGAAAATTTGTGCAGATGCAGGTGTTTCTGAAGACATTCGTTCAAAGGATTTGACTCCAGAAGACCAAGAAAAGCTTCGTTCAGAAGTTGACAAGTACCGTGTTGAAGGTGACTTACGTCGTCAAGTCAGCATGAATATCAAGCGTTTAGTTGATATTGGTTCATACCGTGGTATGCGTCATCGTCGCGGACTTCCAGTTCGTGGTCAAAATACCAAGAACAATGCTCGTACTCGTAAGGGTACTAAGAGAAACCGTTAATTAGTTATAAGGAGGTTTATTGATGCCTAAAACAGCACGTAAGCGTCGTGTGAAGAAGCATGTCGAAAGCGGCGTTGCTCATATTCATTCTACGTTTAATAATACTTTAGTCATGATTACTGACGTTCAAGGTAATGCAGTTGCTTGGTCTTCAGCCGGTGCATTAGGTTTTAAGGGTAGTCGTAAGTCTACTCCATTTGCAGCTCAAATGGCAGCTGAAGCAGCAGCTAAGAGTGCAATGGACCAAGGCATGAAACATGTAGAAGTTTCAGTTAAAGGTCCTGGTGCTGGTCGTGAATCTGCAATTAGATCACTTCAAGCAACTGGTCTTGAAATCACTGCAATTCGTGACGTTACGCCAGTTCCCCACAATGGTTCTAGACCACCAAAACGTCGTCGTGTTTAATTTTGTCCTAATGGGACATTACGTTTTGAAAGGGGCCTAGTATGATTGAATTTGAAAAACCAAATATTACCGTTGTTGAACAAGAAGATTCTTACGGTAAGTTTGTTGTTGAACCACTTGAAAGAGGCTTTGGTACAACTTTAGGTAATTCTTTACGTAGAGTTTTACTTACTTCTATTCCAGGTACAGGACTTGTTTATGTACAAATCGATGGCGTTTTACACGAGTTCGCAACAGTTCCTGGCGTAAGAGAAGATGTAACTAAGATCATTCTGAATTTAAAGAAACTTGAGTTAAAGTCTCTTTCAGATGAACAAAAAGTTATTGAATTGGACGTTGAAGGTCCTGCCACTGTTACTGCTGATGATCTTAAAGTTGATGCAGACGTTCAAGTTTTGAACCCGGATCAATATATTTGTACCATTGCTGAAGGTGGACATTTGCATATGCAAATCGCAGTTAAGAATGGCCGCGGTTATGTTCCTGCAAGTGACAATAAGAGTGAAGACATGCCAATTGGCGTTATTCCTGTTGATTCACTTTTCTCACCAATTAAAAAGGTTAACTATCAAGTAGAATCAACTCGTGTTGGTAAGAGAGACGATTTTGACAAGCTCACTTTAGAGATTTGGACTGACGGTTCAATCAAGCCTAATGACGCCCTTAGTTTTGCAGCTAAAATTTTGGTAGAACACTTTAAAGTGTTTGAATCTGCAGATGCAAATACTAAATTTAGCGAAGTTATGGTGGAAAAAGAAGACGATAAGAAGGAAAAGAAGCTTGAAATGACTATTGAAGAGCTTGACCTTTCAGTTCGTTCTTATAACTGCCTTAAGCGTGCGGGAATTAATACTTTGCAAGAGTTAACTGATAAAACTGAAGCAGATATGATGCGCGTACGTAACTTAGGACGTAAATCATTGGAAGAAGTTAAGAACAAATTAGCTGACTTAGGACTTTCACTTCGTCAAGAAGATTAACTAAGTAGGCAAATAAAGGAGGCAAACTCATGGCATACCGTAAATTAGGTCGCGATAGTGCACATAGAAAAGCAATGCTTAGAGAAATGACTACTCAATTGATCATTAATGAACGCATTGTTACAACTGAAGCACGTGCTAAAGAAATTCGTAAGACAGCCGAAAAGATGATTACCTTAGGTAAGCGTGGCGATTTAGCTGCAAGAAGAAAGGCTGCTGCATTTGTACGTGATGAAATCGCAGATGTTAAAGAAGAAGAAGATGCAGTTGTTGTTAAGTCAGCATTGCAAAAACTTTTCAGCGATATTGCACCTCGTTACAAAGACCGTAATGGTGGTTACACCAGAATTATGAAGTTAGCATTAGCTCGTAAAGGTGATGCTGCTCCAATGGTTATTCTTGAATTAGTTTAATTTTTGAATACCAAACAACTTAATAGCTATTAAGAATTATCCATGAAAGTGAGAATAAGCGCGATGATGATGGCAATTTTGCTTAGTCTAGCTTAGATGATGAAAATCATCCCTCTTCATGGGTGATTTTTTTTGCTCTTTTTTCTGGTACAATTAAAGGAGTTTTAAGGCGGTGAAAATATTGAATAAAAATATTATAGAATTTAAAAATGTGACTTTTACTTATCCTGAAGCCACAAAATCTGCAGTAAAAAATGTAAATTTGAACATTCAAAGAGGATCGTGGACAACAATTTTAGGTCGTAATGGAAGTGGAAAATCAACCGTAACACGGCTTATTAATGGATTGTTGATTCCTGATGATCAAGAAAAATCAAAAATTATTGTAGATGATATCCCGCTAAGTGAAAAAAATGTATGGAAGATCCGAGATCTTGTAGGTATTGTATTTCAAAATCCAGATAATCAATTTGTAGGTGCTACCGTTGCAGATGATGTTGCTTTTGGATTGGAAAATCGTGGAATTCCTCGTGATGAAATGCTAAAAATTGTGCCAGAAGCTATTAAAAGTGTGAGCATGTCAGATTATATTAATAGTGAACCAAGTAATCTCTCAGGTGGTCAAAAGCAACGTGTAGCTATTGCTGGAGTTCTTGCAGTTCATCCTAAAATTATAATATTAGATGAGGCTACTTCGATGCTTGATCCTGAAGGTAGACAAAATATTTTAAATATTATTCTAAAAATAAAAAAACGTGACAATCTTACTATTTTATCTATTACTCATGATATTGATGAAGCCCAATTAGCTGATCAAGTTATCATTTTGAATGATGGAATAAAAGTAGACCAAGGAACTCCAAATGAAATTTTTAATAAAGTAGATCAATTAAAAGAATTGGGCTTAGATGTTCCATTTGCTTTTAAATTAAAACATAAATTATCCAAAGCTGGAATTTCAGTTCCTGATTATGTAAATTCGGAAGAAAAGTTGGTGAAGTTTTTATGTCAATTGAATTCAAAAATGTAAGTTACGTTTATTCACCAAATTCTCCTTTAGAAAAAAAGGGATTGGATAATGTCAATTTTGAATTAAAAGATGGTAATTTTACTGCTATTATAGGTCACACAGGAAGTGGGAAATCCACTTTAATGCAACATTTTAATGCCTTATTTAAGCCTAGCGAAGGTGAAATAAAAATTGCAGGTTACACCATTACTCCTGCAACAACAAATAAGCATTTAAAAAATTTACGACGCCATGTTAGTTTGGTATTTCAATTTCCTGAATCTCAATTATTTGAGAATACTGTAATCGATGATATTGCTTTTGGTCCTAAAAATTTTGGCTATTCTGAAAAAGAAGCTTATAGCTTAGCTGAGAAGTGGTTGAAAAAAGTAGGTCTTCCAGAGGAGATAGCTTCTCGTTCCCCATTTGAATTATCAGGAGGTCAGATGCGCCGGGTAGCAATTGCAGGGGTAATGGCTTATGAACCGGATATTTTATGTTTGGATGAACCAGCAGCTGGACTTGATCCTTATGCAAGAAAACAAATGATGCAATTATTCAAAGAATATCAAAAAGCTGGTCATACGGTTATTTTAGTTACCCATAATATGGACGATGTTGCCAATTATGCCGATGATGTATTAATTATGGAACATGGTAAATTAATTAAACATGCGAGTCCTAAAATAGTATTTTCAGATAATGAATGGCTTAAAAAACATCAAGTTTTAAAACCAACAGCAACCGAGTTTGCATCTAAATTATCAAATTATAAATTTGAAAATGAACCATTAACTTTAGATGAATTGGTTAATGAAATAAAGAAAAATGTGAAGGGATGATTTTGTGAGTAAAATTTTAATTGGGCGCTATATCCCAGGCGACTCGCTTATTTATAAAATGGATCCTCGAGGGAAATTACTTGCAACAATTTTCTTTATTTTGATTATTTTTTTAGCAAATAATTGGATTACCTATGGCATTTTAATAATATTTAGTTTAGCAGCGGTGTATGCGACGAAATTGCGACCAAAGGTTTTTTGGGATGGAATAAAACCTTTAATTTGGTTGATATTCTTTACGTCGCTTTTGCAATTGTTCTTCACTAGTGGAGGAACGACGTATTGGAAATGGTCCATTTTTACGATTTCAAGTTACGGAATTACCAATGCGATCTATATTTTTATTAGATTTACATTGATAATTTTAATATCCACAGTAATGACTTTGACGACAATGCCTTTGGAAATTGCGAATGCAATGGAATGGCTACTAACGCCACTTAAATATTTGAGAGTTCCTGTCGATAAAATTGCGCTGGTGATGTCAATAGCGCTGAGATTTGTGCCTACGTTGTTTGATGAAACTGTAAAAATTATGAATGCGCAACGATCGCGAGGAGCAGATTTTAATGATGGGGGACTGATTAAACGTGCTAAAGCTATCGCACCTTTGTTAGTTCCGCTTTTTATTGAATCCTTAGAAACCGCAGTTGAACTTTCAACAGCAATGGAAGCGCGCGGATACAGAGGAAGCGAAGGAAGAAGCCGCTATCGAATTTTAAGATGGTCTAAATATGATTTGATCTGTCTGGGATATTTTGTGATTTTAGTTGGATTATTGTTAGTTTTTAGGACAAGGTAGAGATGACGACAAGATATAAAATGACGATGGCCTACGATGGTCATCTTTTTCATGGCTTTCAAATGCAACCTAATCAGCGGACTGTTCAAGGAGAAATTGAGAAAGCACTTCAAAAAATGACTAAGGGAAAGCGTGTGATAGTTGAAGGATCTGGAAGAACAGATGCTGGTGTTCACGCACTGGGCCAAGTAATTCACTTTGATTATCCAGGGAATGTAATTCCAGCTGATAGAATGATTTTGGCACTGAATTCAATGATGCCAATGGATATTATTTTTAAAGAATGTGAAATAGTTAGTGAAGATTTCCATGTAAGATATAGTGCAAAGGGCAAGTGGTATCGTTATCGAGTAAGCTTAGATCGCTTTGTAAACCCGTTTAAGCGATTTTATACGGGACACTATCCTTATCCTTTAGAAGTGGAAAGAATGCAGATAGCGGCTAAGGATTTAATAGGGACGCATGATTTTACTAGTTTTGCAGCTAGTGGAGGTCAAATTATTGATAAAGTTAGAACCATGTATTATGTGAACATAGAAAAAGATGAAAAGGAGAATGAAATCGTTTTTGATTTCATTTGTTCAGGATTTTTGTATAACATGGTTAGAATTTTAGTAGGAGCACTTTTAGAAATTGGTAACGGTAAACGTCCAGTTGATGATTTTCCTAGAATAATTGCTGCTAAAAATCGCCAGGAAGTCCGAGAAACGGCTCAAGCAAGTGGTTTGTATTTATATCATGTTTTTTATGATGAATTACCCAAAAAATACCGCCAAGATCTTGATTTATAATTGACTTTTTCCTAAAAAGGACGTACTCTAGTATAGTATGTTTGTCCACGATAGGCCCCGGAAACTTATTGTTTTCAAACTGCAAATAAACGGAGGAATTTACATTGCGTACTACACCATTAGCAAAATCTAGTGAAATTGAACGTAAGTGGTACATTGTTGATGCAACTGACGTATCTTTAGGTCGTCTTTCAACTGCTGTAGCCACTATTTTGAGAGGTAAGAATAAGCCTCAATATACCCCAAACGTTGATACAGGTGACAACGTTATCATCATCAACGCTTCTAAGATTAAGTTGACTGGTAAGAAGGCAACTGACAAGTTTTACTACCACCACTCATCATGGCGTGGTGGCTTGAAGTCCGTATCATACGGTGAGTTACTTGCTGAAAATCCAGTTAAGATGGTTGAAATTTCAGTTAAAGGTATGCTTCCACACAACACTCTTGGCCATAAGCAATTCATGAAGATGCATGTTTATGCTGGTGAAGATCACAAGCAAGAAGCACAACAACCTGAAAAGTTAGACATTAACAAATTAATCTAGGAGGTTAAATAATGGCACAACAAGCTGCATACGCAGGTACTGGTCGCCGCAAGGATTCAGTTGCGCGCGTTCGTTTAGTACCAGGTAACGGTAAGATCACTGTTAATAATAAAGATGTTGATCAATACATTCCATTCCCTAACTTGGTAAAGGACTTGAAGCAACCTTTAACTTTAACTGAAACTGAAGGTCAATACGACGTATTAGTTAACGTTAATGGTGGTGGATTCTCTGGCCAAGCCGGTGCTATCCGTCACGGTATTTCACGTGCTCTTCTTGAAGTAGACCCAGATTTCCGTGGTCCATTGAAGAAGGCCGGTTTCTTAACTCGTGACCCAAGAATGAAGGAAAGAAAGAAGCCAGGTTTGAAGAAGGCCCGTAAAGCTTCTCAATTCTCAAAGCGTTAATTTTCGAATTTACGTTTATACAAAAAGCATTCCCAAGTGGGATGCTTTTTTTGTTAGACAAATTTGATTGAAAATTTATAGGAGTTTATAAGGATGGATTTATCTACCATACTATGATATACTACTGAAATATATTTTATGGGGAGGAAAAATGAGATGAAGTCAAGAAAAAGCTTACGCGATCTAAGAATTGAGTTATATAGTGGCTACTTCGTTTGTTTTCTCTTTTTATGTGGTGTGATTTTTCGTAATGTAATTCTTTGGGAGTGGTTACGAGTAGGAATTGTATGTGGATTTGTGTTGATATTATGCGAACTATTATCTTTACAATATAAATTTTTAAAATTAAAAAAGCTCCATCCTAAAAAGGATGAAGTTCAGTAAGATAATCGGTAAAATGGTCACAATTGGTGACAAAGTTTTCCAACTACAAGAATTTTGTTTAAGTTTCTTCCATATCATATGTAATTTGAATAAAAATTATATGGAATATTATGGATTAAAATCCAATGAGAATGTGGCTACAAGAATGATCGAGATCAACTACCCTAGAATAAATTCTAGGGTTTGCAGCTCTCATCTATTTTTACTAGATAGCGGTTATAGCGTCTTGCGACTTCCGAGGCTGCATCGTCGGGCAGTTGACGATACCCGTTTACCTGCCAAGTTTACTCGGCAGATCTTATTTTAGTAAATTTAGGTATTTTAACACCTTTGTGGTACTGGTCTCCTAAAAACTGGATATTCATGGCCGCTAGGCGATCGTCATTGGATTTGTAGCCACACTCATCACAAATGTAGAGGTGCAACTCATGGTTGCGGTTCTCCTTACGGATTCTTCCGCACTTAGGACAGCGCTGGCTGGTAAATCTTGGAGAAACTTTGACTACAGTTGAAGAATTCAAATTAGCTTTGTAAGCTAAAAACTGCTCAAACTGGTAAAAAGTCCAAGAAACCATTTCATAGCGACGCTTTTTGGCAGCTTTCTCAGTCGCAAAGCGGACATTGGTTAAGTCTTCTAAAGCAAAGATAGTATTGGGACCGTAATGATCAACGAGTGTCTTGGTAAGGCGATGATTAACATCGCTTATAAAACGGTTCTCTCGCTGACCGATCTTTTTAAGTCTTCGCTTGGCAGACTTAGTGCCTTTGGCTTGAAGCTGAGCACGGAGTTTCTTATATTTGCGCCTGGTGCGCAATACTTTTTGTCCGCTGCAAAGCAGAGTCTGGCCCTGTTCGTCATAGCAGGCAGCCAAAAAGCGCAGGCCACGATCAATCCCAACGATGTGCTGGGTTTGCTTTAATTCATATTCAGAAAGGGACATCGTCGCACTAAGGTGGATATACCAATTATTTTTGAACTGAAGCAGCTTAATTGAGCCAAACTTCCAACGGCTAGCATCAAGATACTGGTCGAAATTTTTGCAGACAAAATCAACTTTCTTTCTCCCCATTAAGGTATTCAAAGAAAGCTGGCTGCTTGTATTTAAATAAGACCAGTCGCGATTGCGCTGAAGATCAAGCTGAAGACGCTTAAACTTAACTGGACGCCAAAGCCAAGTGAGATCACGCGGAATCTGCGACCAGATAGCATGGCCCTGCGCATCTTTTTCCCCAGTATTATAGCGAAACGGTGTTTGCTTCAATTGGGTTTTGATGGTTTTATAGCGAGCAACAACATTTCTGATAACCGATTGAGCCATTTGACTTTTGAGCCCAAACAAGTCTCTCAAATCATGATAAAGGGCTTGATTTAGCTGAGAAAATCGAAACTCAAAATCATGGTCAAAAACATACTGTGAAACGAAGTTGCAGGCATCTCTGTATGCAGTCATGGTTTTTATAAAAGCGTGTGTAGTTTGATCATCAATATTAAAGAGCTTGGCTTTAATCGTTACTGCCTGATCCAAATTATTCACCTCCAAACAAGCGTTTGAAAATGATTATATCATAGAAATTAGAAGAGAAAAAGACAAAATATAAAAAGGCTGAAAGTGCAATTCCTCCCCGGATTAAAATCGGGGGGGTATCTTTGCTTAATCAGCCTAGAAGGAGAAATCAATGAAAAAAAGAAAGGGAAAAATATATTTTTCTGATATATAGAAAATTCGTATTCTTCTACATATTTCTATGTTATATATAGCAGCTATAAAAGAACTAGAAGATATATAGTTGAGATTAAAACTCTAAATATATCTAGGCTTTGTTATAATAATTACCGACGATAAAATATAGAAAGAAGATAAATATGCCACTTAAGATAGATAAAACCGTTTCTAAAGATGCTAAGACGAGAACTTTATTGAAAGATTTGCTTAAAGTTCACCAAATTCATCAAGCATATCTAGTACGAGAGTTAACTGATGCGGATGAACAAATTTTGGAAAAATCTTTTAATACTACTCGCGAAATGATGCCCGAAATTACTGCAAAAAAGATAAAATTTGAAGATAAGAAGTGGGATTCTTTATTTAACTTGGTAATGGCGGAACAAATTGCTTTTGCTCAAATACTTACTGATGATAACAGCAATTTAAACAATTATGTTCAAGTGAAGAATCAAGCTCAACAAGCTTATGCTTTAGTCGAAGCTGCAATTAATAAAATTGAAAATGATTAATATGTAAAGATGATTCGTAGACATATGACGAATCATCTTTATTTTTTAAAAAAATGCTGACAAAGGAAAGAATAAGTGTATAATTAGCCCTAAATTATAAACCAATATTATTTAATTTAGCATAAACAGCAATATAAAGCTTTTTATTTAACCATACCAATTTTGATTAATAAATATTAAAAATTGAGTTCACAACATGGAGGGCAAAATGATTAATCAAACAAACACCTTATTTGTTTTCATTGCTAGTATTTTAGTTTTCTTTATGACGCCAGGACTTGCATTTTTCTATGGGGGAATGGTGTCCAAAAAGAATGTTGTGAATACAATGATTTCTGTTTTCATTATCCTATGGTTCATATGGTGTGGAGTCCAAGTGGAATTTTAGCTAAAACAGGGATGCTTGATTTTGCTGGTGGCACCGTAGTTGATATCAATATAGGGATTACAGCATTAATGTTTTTGTAGGACCGCGAATTGGATTTGATTCTAACGATGAAATTAAGCACTATAACTTACCATGGATATTAATGGGGACCAGTATTCTATGGTTAGGATGGTATGGTTTCAACGTAGGATCTGCTTTAGATGTTTTTAGATATTTTTCTTGAAGAAAAAACAACTATGGTTGGATTATGTACTGGATGTCTGTGCGGATTAGTTGGTATAACTCCAGCAGCAGGTTATGTGACTGTAGCGGGTGCTTTTGCAATTGGATTGATTTGTACTTTGGCAAGTTATACCTTTATCCATGTCATCAAATCTTGGATAAAATTAGACGATCCTCTTGATGTCACGGAATTTCCGAAATTATGGGCTCAATTTTAACTGGATTGTTTGCTACTAAGATTGTTAACTCACATATTGAAAATGGTCTATTCTATGGTGGAGGTTGGCACTTACTTACGGTTCAGGTTTTAGGAACTTTCTTTACAATTGTATTTGTTGGAATCATGACTACAGCCATTGTTTTACCTCTGAAGAAATTAATCCCAATTCGAGTTTCAAGAGAAAGTGAATTAATGGGACTTGATCTAGCAGAGCATGGTGAAACTGCTGATTACAGTGTAGATTTTGAAAGAAGATGATAAATTAAGAAAAAGTATTCTAATTGAATACTTTTTTATATTTTTAAAAAATAATATAGTAATTATTTGTAAGTGATAATTTTATATAAAATTTTGAGATATTTGTGTAGTAATATATTACATGTTCATAAAAGAGTGCTTTTTGTTACCTTTTTATGTAAATATAAGTTGCAAATTAAAATAACGTAAAATAAAAGTATCATAAAGTAAAAAAATTATTTACTTATATCTTTTAATATAACTCTTATCGTGTTATATTAAGTATTAGTAAGTACTTGCTAATACTAGCTTTATAAAAGCTGGTTAAAAATTTAAATAATTTCTTTTAGAAAAGGAGAGACCCAAAAGACCTGAAGCCTTTGTAGATCTCTTTGCTAAAAAAGAGATTGAGTTATAACAAAAAGTTTATGTCATCAAGTTAAAGTTATAATTAAAATAATAGTGAATTAGTTATTTATAATTATATTTGCTGTTATAATATTAATATTTTAGTCAAGTTAACTTATATTGATTGTTGTAAATTTTAGCGAGCTTAATGAACCTAGATATTACCCCTATCTTTTACTCCATACTCAATCTAGGTTCGATTTAAATTCATTTATTCCTTCTTAAGATCAATGTTGCTGTTAAATATTATTTTTAAAAATACTTTTGATAAAATTTTAAACAATCACTCTCTATTACATGGCTAACTACCTTGATTGAAATTATTTTACTTAATGGTTTACTCAAACGATATTATATTTTTCACACATTCCCCAGTGTGTGAGTTCGTTATGAATATTTTGAATTAGCAATTTTCTTAATGTACATGTTTAAGTGGATTTATTTAAACATGATGATATTATTGCATTATTCCTCCTTCAACTTGATTATTGTTATATTAAATTTGTTCACCCCAAAACGCTCTAATAGAAATAATATTTTTGAATAAACTGAATCTTTGAACTCTTCAGTGAGGGTTAGTACAACTTGATAACAAGTGTTAATAATTATGACTTTAAAAATCACATTGGTATAAAGTAAAGCGCGGAAGACTGAGAAAAAATTTTTTCTTAGTCTTTTTTTGTAAAAAAATAGCTTGAAATTACTTCCAAGCTATTTGATGGTTAAAGGCTTTCTTGAATATGAGTAGCTAAATAATCATAAAGCATGCCCTTTTTGATTTCGGTGGTATCAATGCCCAACGCCTCTGCAATTGCATAAGCATAAGCCCAGGCAGTGGCAGGACCACGACTAGTGATCACCTTTTTGCTATTGTCAGTCACGGTGATCGTCTCTTTAAAATGACTCGTAGGAGCATCTTTTTCAATTTCTTTTTCAAAACCTGGATAACAGGTATAATCTGCATTGTCCAAAACGCCGTAGCGACCAAGAGCAATTGGAGCTGCACACATTGCAGCATCCCACTTGCCTTGTTTATGACGTTTAACCATTAAGTCAGCTAATTTTTTGTCATCACGTAAGTTTTCAGCGCCGGTTCTTCCTCCAGGAAAAGCTACTAGGTCATAATCTAGTAAACTATCATCGACTACTTTGTCACAAGTCAATTTAATATTGTGATCACCTAGTACATTAATGCTCTTTAAACCAACCATATCTGTTTCAACGTTTAAGCGACGTAAAACATCGACCACACTAAGTCCTTCGACTTCTTCGCAGCCGTCTGCGAAAACTACAGCAACTTTTGTCATAAAATCTTCCTTTCAATTAAAAACTATAAGTTAATTATAGTCTTTATTTGAAAAATCTAGAAAGATAGAATTTAGACATTTGAAGTGGTGTATAATTGATGAAACTATAATAGACGAGGAAATAAGAAATAATGGGAACAATAGGGACAATCATCTTTTTAATTTTTGCAGGCATTTTAGCTGGAGCCGTTTCTGCAGTGGCAAGTATGGCGTCTTTGGTTTCCTATCCAGCACTGTTAATCGCAGGCGCTCCTCCTGTAATGGCTAATATTACTAATACAGCAGCTTTGATTTTTACAGGTTTTGGATCTGCTTTGTCATCTTTAGAGGATATGAAGGGACATTGGCGGGAAGCGGCTAAATATGCACTCTTTATCTTAAGTGGAGCGCTGCTTGGGAGTATTTTGCTTTTGCGTTTTCCGGGGACGGTTTTTGAAAAATTAGTTCCTTTCTTCGTGATTTTTTCAGGAGGGATGCTAGTTTTAAGTGGAAGTAAAAAATCTTTTGATTTAGATGGCGAACATTCTAAAGGTAAAACTATTGCAGCCTACATTGGGATGTTCTTTGCAGGGATTTATACCGGATACTTTGGAGCAGCTGCTGGAGTGTTAAACTTAATCTTTTTAACTTACGTTAGTGATGCTAGCTTTGTCACTGTAAATGCGATGAAGAATATCTTAGGCTCGCTTGGAAATCTAGTAGCTTTAATTGTATTCATTGTTGGATCTAAAGTAGATTGGAAAATGGCAATTCCTTTAGCAGTTGGATTATTTGTTGGAGGGTATCTAGGTCAAAAGAGTATTAAGTATATGTCGCCAACTTTAGTTAGATGGATCACTGCAGCTTTATCTTTAGTATTAGCAGGATACTTATTCTATACCGCATATTTACAATAGATTTGGTAAAATAAGAGTAGTTGTTTGAGAATAATTAAGTAAGGAAGAAGGGATTTGTACTTGGCAACAGAGGTTTATTTAGTACGTCATGGAGAAACAATGTTTAATCAATTGAACAAAGTTCAAGGATGGTGCGATTCACCTTTAACAGTAAAGGGAATTGATGATTTAAAAAGAACTGCTGATGCATTAGCACAGGTTCACTTTGATAATATGTATTCTTCAGATTTAAAAAGAGCAATTGATACAGTTCATTTGATGAAGAATGCTAATATTGTTTCTAAAATTGGTAAGATTAAAAAGTTACCCGAATTCAGAGAAGTATTCTTTGGCAGTTTCGAAGGTGATGATATCAATGAAACTTGGAAACAAGTAGCACTGGCTGCAGGAATTGGTCCTGTAGATGATGTGCAGAAAATCATTAATCAGATAGGGATTTATAAATTTAGAGAAGCTACTAAAGAAGCAGATCCTCGTCACTTAGCAGAAAATAAGCAAGAACTTGATGAAAGAATGGTTCGCGCAATTGATGTCTTGCATGACCTTACCAAAAATGAAAAAAGAGTCCTTTTAGTATCACATGGTGATTTCATAAAGACTCTTGCTATCAAATATTGGGAAAAAAGCGATGGCTTGCATGATGTTCCATTTCCTGATAATGGAAGTGTTACTCGTGGAATACTTCATGATGATGGTAAATTTGAAATTGTTGATTACAATGTAAACGCAGAAAATCTATAAAAAAGTCCTACTGCAGAAGCAGGACTTTTTTTGGTACACTAAGAAGCGAAAGGAAAATTTGTAATGAATAAAGATCATACAACTAAGCGCTATATTTTTGTTACGTTACTGAATGTAATTATTACAATTGCGGAATTCTTTGGAGGAATAATTTCTGGCTCACTCGCATTATTATCTGATGCTGTCCATAATTTGAGTGATGTAGGGGCGATTATTCTATCTTTTGTTGCCCATTTAATTAGTAGAAAAAGTCGTAATAAAAATAAGACCTTTGGCTATCAAAGAGCTGAAACTTTAGCAGCTTTTACTAATGGAGTTATCTTAATTGTTATCAGTATAGTGTTATTTGTAGAAGCTATTGAGCGCTTTTGGAAACCAGAACCCATTAAGGGTGGCATTATGCTGGTAGTAGCTTTGATCGGGTTAGCAGCTAATTTTATTTCTATGTGGGCAATGCATAAAGATGCTAAAAAGAACTTAAATGTGCGTTCAACTTTTGTTCATATGATGAGTGATGCTTTATCAAGTATTGCAGTCGTAATTGGAGCCATCTTTATTTATTTTTGGAATGTAACGTGGCTAGATCCGCTTTTAACAATGCTAGTTTCTGTTTTTGTTTTGCATGAAGCTTATGAAATTACAATGAAAGCTGCAAATGTGTTAATGGAATCCAACCCAGATATTGATTTAAACAAGGTTAATAAGATTGTATTATCATTTCCTGAAATAAAAAATATTCATCATGTCCATGTTTGGCGCTACAGCGATGATTACATTATGTTAGATGCCCATGTAAATGTCTCAAAGGATCTTACTGCGGGTCAATTTGAAAAAATTACCCAGGAAATAGGAAAAAGATTGAAAAAAGAACTCGGTGTGAATCATATTAATTTGCAGGCGGAATGTGAACGCGGAAAAAATGATGATATGATTGTTTCAGATTCAAAGCATGAAAATTAGGTGATAGGAATGACTTTTGAAGTAAATATATTTACGTCAATTATTGTTTTAATTGTTGGTTTATATGATTTGGCATGTGCTTGGAATCGAAGAAGACAGCCGAATAATAAAAAGGGTGTCAAAGCCTATGCGATTTTAGGAACGATTTTTACAATTGCAGGAATTATATTACTAATAAGTTGTTTAAGAGGCTAAAATGGTAAAGTTAGTTTTAGTAAGACATGGTGAAAGTATTGCAAATGCCGCTAATGTGTATACAGGATGGAATGATGTTCCTTTAACTGAAAAAGGGCGCGAACAAGCCAAAATGGCGGGAGAAAGAATTAAACAATTAGCAGACTTTTATCCTACCCATATTCATACCTCAGTTTTATCTCGGGCAATTGTTACAGCTAATATTGTAAGTGATGTGTGCGATTTTTTATATTTGCCTATTACTAAGACTTGGCGCTTGAATGAACGTCATTATGGGGCTTTAAGGGGCCTTAATAAGGATGTTTCACGCAAGGTGTTTGGTAAAGATCAAGTATTAGAGTGGCGACGTGGTTTTTATTCTATTCCGCCAAAGCAAGGTTCACCAATGATTGATCGACGATATAAACTGTGTGATCAACATTTAATGCCACGTGCAGAAAGTTTATATCAAACTCAGCTACGCTTAATGCCTTATTATTATGACAAGATTGCTAGTCGAATGCTTCGAGGAGAAGATCAAATAATTGTTGCACATGGATCTAGCTTGAGAGCTTTAATTAAAAAGATTGAAAATATCAATGATCATGATATTGTTAATTTAGAAGTTCCTAATGCAGAGCCAATAGTATATACAATGGATAAACAATTGAATATTATTGATAAAAAGATTCTTAGATAAGTACGGTTTTTCTGTACTTTTTTCTTTTTTCGATTTGTAATATGAAAACTTGGGATTTTAATCATAGTGCACTTCATGTTAAAATTACTACGATATATTAAGTATTTTTAAGATTTAGTTTGGGGTATTTTAGCATGCGTAAAATATTTTTACTCCGAGGTGCACCAGGCTCAGGCAAATCTTCTTTTATTGCCCGACATCATTTACAACCATATGCAATTAGTCGGGATCAAATTCGATTACTATTAGCGGATTTAACTGTATATTATGAAGAAAATGAAGATTACTTACATCAGGTAATCCCACGCCATGTTACTGTGCGTACTGAGCAAATGGTAGATAATCTCGTGGAACATAAAATGTCATATGGAGAAACTGTTATCGTTGATGGGACTCATATTGTCCCAAGTGCGATTGAACATTTTAAGCCACTAGTTGATAAATATCATTATGAGTTGTTTGTTGTTGACTTAATGCAACATAATACGCTGGAGAGTTTGCT
Source organism: Lactobacillus intestinalis (assembly GCF_024397795.1). Taxonomy (NCBI): domain Bacteria; kingdom Bacillati; phylum Bacillota; class Bacilli; order Lactobacillales; family Lactobacillaceae; genus Lactobacillus; species Lactobacillus intestinalis. The sequence continues at coordinate 330,759 of NZ_CP072983.1, forward strand.
TAAGCGTAACGAAATTAGGATGCATTATGATTGGGTAAAACCCGAAGTTGTTAAGCAGATGTATCGTTCATATGAAGCTCATCCCGAAGTTCCTGATTGGGCTCATAGAATTGTACCAACTCAAATGGATAAAGCACTCTCTCAAAGAGAAAGTAACTTGGATCATTATTCACATGTGATTGCCGTTCCGGATGGAGTTAAGGAAGAAGACTTTCCTCATGTGCACATTTCTAATTTTTACTTTTCATTCAATAATAAATTTACCGAGAAATATGGAACTTATCGTAATGTGGTGACAATTGCTAAGACTCGTGAAGAAGCAATTGAAGAATTTAAATTGCCCTATTTTGTATTTAAATTTCACCACAAACACTTCCTTATTTCTGCATATCCAATTAGAAATGAAATGCTTGATCCAATTAGAAAAAGCAAGGGAGTTTGGACCTACAACACGGGCTTGTATAATGTGGCCGACTTTTTAAAGGAGTTCCCGGAAAACAAGAACCAGCATGTTCATCAATTCAATTTGAGCAAACTTGATCCAACACGCTTGCTTCATATTTGGTAAAAAGTGCTTAGAAAATAGATTTTAATAAAACCTACCCAGAAATCCCCGTATTTTAATGCGGGGATGGATAGAGTTAATCAGAGTATTTCATGTTGAAGAAATACTCTGATTTTTTATAAAAATGCACCAAATCGGTCCTGTAATTTCCATAATTGGTAGTTTTTAGCTTTTAAGATGGAATTATCTGTAAGATAGTTTTACGGAAAAAAACATTGCTACAGTGCAAAATTACAAAGAAATATGGTGTTGAAAATGGTAAAAAGTGAAAGAAAACTTGTAAGTAATTATTTTGTAATTGCCCTAGCATCTTCCCTATTAGGGTGTATAAATCTCTCTAATCATGGGTTTGAGAATATTCTTTCTCTTCACGGGATTTACATAATGATTTTGATAAGTCTTTCGTGGATTTTTGCGTTTGGATTAATGATTAGTTCTAGCTTGCGATATAAAGTGGATAACCACGATTACATTATGGCGCTTGTTTGGCTAATATATATGGTACTGATTAACTTAACTTAATGAAAATGAACCTCGAATTTCTAATAAGAATTTCGAGGTTTTTATTATGGTTTGTCAAAATTGGTATCAAGAATCAGTAAAAAATCCCTAATAGGTTTAATAACCTGTAGAATTGGTAAATTTTGAATTTTGAAGTGGAAAATTCTGTATCATGAAACTACAAGTTGAGATGAACTATCACTTCAAGATTTTAAGATTAAGGAGGAAAGAAGATGGAAAATATTTCTACATTAAGTGATGCAGAATTATGTGATATTGTTGGAGGTGCCAAAGGTAAGGGTACAAAAAGAAGAAAGTCAAAATTAGGAAGTACGCAATGTACTATGAGTGTGGCCGCAGGGATGCTAATTGGTTCAGCAACGACTTTAAGCCCTTGGGGTGGACTTGCTGCAGGACTGACATCTGCTGCTTCTAATTGTTTCTAGTTTAAAATTTATTATTTTAGGAGAAGATATTTCATGGAAAGATTAAATGATAAGGAATTAAAAAGTGTTTTAGGTGGAAAGAAAAAGCCAAAATTTAATGCAGGTAAATGCTTTGTAGGAACTGCAGGTAGTGCTCTTGCTGGAGCAAGAGGATTAAGTGGATTTGGATGGCAAGGAGCAGTTGCTGGTGCCGTACTTTCTGGTGGATTAGGTGCTTGGAATAATTGTAAAGGTTAATAGCTAAAAAATATGGAGTTAAAAATGACAAACGAAGAAAATAGTATCCTCATTAGGTTTGGAGTAATTGCCATATTATTGGTGACTTATCTTTGTATTAAGCTGTCAAATAATAATTTTGCGGATTTATTTTCTGTTAAGAATATAATTTTAGTTTGCTTAGTATTAGGTGCATGCATTTTTACAACTGCGTTAGTTTTTAGTTCCAAATTAAGATACTTAGTTATTAAACATGATAGTATCATAAGGCTTATTAGTATGCTTTATGGATTAATCGTTATTGTCTTATAATACCTAGACAAATTCTAAATAATACCAAATTAGTCATGTAATGGACTGAATTGGTATTTTTTGATATACGTTGAAATATCATGATAATATTAAAAATATCAAAATTATAATCAAGGAGAAAAAGTATAATGAAAAAGGAAAATATACAAAAACAGGTGTTAAATGAAAAAGAACTAAAGAAGATTATAGGCGGAAGAAACTCAGCTGTAGCTATATTTGGAAAGAATACTAAAAGAATTACCCAAATTTTCAATTTAAAGAAGAAGCATTAATTAGAGTTAAAATATGTCAGAAACTCTATCAGTATGTATTTTGGTAGCTTCTCTATTTGTTGATCTCTGGATGTTTTTTAAAATTAATACAGTAAAGCTTGAATTAGATATTCAATTATTATTGTCACTTTTAGTTATGGGAATTGATCTAATAGTATATGTTAATTTAAACATTTTTGGATCTTTAGTAGCGAGTATTATAGAAATTGTAGGATTTTATTTAATATATAAAGATAAAATTGATGCTCGATTAGTAGTTGGCTCTATTTTATTTATTTGCACTATAGATGTTTTTGGTAATATTGTGTCTGAAATAATCACTTTTGAAAATAGTAATTTACAAAAGTATGGGTCGATTATTGTACTTGGAAGTATAATTTTATTTACTAATAAGTATTATCTAAAAATCAAAAACATCTTGACTGGTAAAGATAGTAATATTTTATTAATGATTTTTACTTACTTACTAGTAACGAGTGAATTAATTTTAATAATACCACTACTTATTAAATCATATCGATCATTTGTTATATTTGTCGGAGTAATATATGCTTCTCAAGTTTTATTTGGTGTAGTAGCATACTGGACGTTAGTGCGCATTAGAAAACGGTTATTAAGAGAACATAAACAAAGAGAAGTGATTGAAAAACAAAAACAATTGCAGGAATACACAGATTATCTTGAAAAAAGCCAAGATGATCTCCGGGCTTTTAGACATGATTATAAGAATATTCTTAATTCTTTAAAGGTAAGTGCTCAAGAAGGAAATGTTCAAGAAGTTGTTCAAAAATTAGACAAGTATACTGAAACTACTTTGAATTCGAAAGCCTTACTTAAATATAAAGACGTAAATCATATTTACATTAAGTTAATTAAGAGCATTATTATTTCCAAGCTAACAGAATTGTATAATTTGGATATTCCATATAATTTTGAATGTCGGAATAATATCCATAATTTGCCACACCATATAGATGAACTGGATCTGGTACGGATTATTGGCATCACTTTCGATAATGCAATCGAGGAAAGTAAAGCATTAATTGCCGAAAAGCATAATATTCGAAGTGCTGAAGTCCAAATAATGGTATATTCTGATGGTCCTGGTGAATTTGAATATGAAATCAGAAACAGAATCCAAAATAAAAAGATCTTAACTAGTCAAATTCAACAACGTGGTTTTACTACAAAGAAGAATCATAAAGGGCTCGGATTAGCTAATATTAAAGAAATAGAGAATAAATATCCTGATATGTCAATTTCTTATACCATCCAAGATGGCTGGTTTGACTTTTACATGACAATTGATACGGAAGATGGTGAAGAAAATGAGTAAGTTCCCAATTATTGTATGTGATGATGATGAAGATTTGGCTAATCAGTTAGCTAAGAATATTAATGCATCTATTCAAAATTTAACCGATGATAATGGAAGTTATGGGGAATTAGATGAATGTGTTACATTCGTTGCTAATAATTTTGCTCAAGCAGTAGGATATGTTGTTGCAAATGATATTAAGAATGGTATTTACTTCTTAGATATTGAATTAAGTCGTGAGTCTGAAGCTAAGAATGGGGTGGATTTAGCTGAATTCATCAAGAAGAATGATGAAAATGCTCAAATCATCTTCGTAACAGCCTACGATAAATACGCCCCATTAACATATCGCCGTCGTATCGGTGCAATTGACTATATTAGTAAAGCTATGTCATCTGATAAGATTATTCAGCGTATTGAGGAAACATTGCGTAATGCCATTGATAATCTATCTAATAGAATTAAGTTTGGTCAGCGTGATTTTACTTATAAAATTGGCCGCCGTATATGTAAAGTGGCTGAAGATAATGTACTTTTCATTGAACACAGTACAGCCCAACATAAAGTACATCTGGTTACTGAAAATGGGGAGGTAGAGTATAAGGGAAATATTAGTCAAATTGATCAAGAAAACTCATTCTTAGTAAAAGTTTCTCAATCTGCTTTGGTGAATCCTAAGAATATTAATGCAATTGATACAAAGGAACGCACTATTATATTTAATGATGATCAGATGGTAAGCTATTCTAGAGCGTATAAAGCTGTGATTAAAACGCTTGTAGCTAAATTTGAGAATATCAAAGTTAGTAGATAAAGACTGGGGTTATCCTAGTTTTTTTGGTGGGAGCATGGGTGCTATTAAAGGTTCGGCACAATGTGTAGGTTATTTAACGCGTAATAGACATCGTTAATTAAAACTAGAAAGGCAAAAAATATGATTAGAAATAAATTGATTATTAAAGGAATAGCAGCCAGTATCCTATATTGTCTTTTGGGAATAATATTTGACTGTATTGATAATAATTTAGCAATTACTTCAATTATTGAAAATATTGGAGAAGGGATAGCATTCGGATTGTTTATGTATTGGTTATTAAAAAGTGATAATGTCAGATCAAGATCAAAGTATAAAATTAATCCTTTAGGTTCATTTTTTATTGGTTTTTTCGGTAGTTGTTTATTCTTGACTTTACTCCTATTTCTAAAAATAGGGTATGTATCAATGGATTTTTATAAAAGCAATTTTTCTATCATTAGTACAATTTACTTAATTAGTGGATTTGTCGGTGGTGGGGCCGTATGTTTTCTTTCCTATGTCTATAAACATAGAAAAGAGTAACAGTTTTAAACCTATAACTTCACTATTATGTTGTACTTAAGGCAACTAAAAATTATTTAATCATTGCTGATCCAGATCCTAGCGTTGGTTTAACCAAAATGTCTAAAGAAAAATTTTCTCAAGAATGGACTGGAATTGCCCTTTTTATGGTGCCTAATGATAATTTTGAGCCGATTAAAGAGAAAAAGCAGAATCTGTGGTCACTGTTTCCATACATATTTAAACAAAAGAAATTAGTCATTAATATTATATTGGCTGCTCTTTTGATGACAATTATTAGTGTTTGTAGTTCATACTTCTTGCAAGGTTTAATTGATACTTATATTCCTAGTGGGACTTATCAAACTTTGTCGATCTTAGCCATTGGATTATTGATAGCGTATGTTTTTAATTCCATCTTCTCTTACGGGCAAAATTTTCTGTTGAATATTCTAGGTCAACGATTGAGTATTGACCTTAACTTGCAGTACATTCGTCATATTTTTGAGTTACCAATGGAATTTTTTGTGACTCGTAAAACAGGGGAAATTACTTCAAGATTTTCTGATGCTAGCCGAATTATTGACGCACTCGCCAGTACAGTTATTTCATTATTTCTTGATCTTTCAATTGTAATCGTAATGGGAATTGTTTTAGCAATTCAAAACTCTACTTTATTTATAATTACTCTGTTGGCTCTGCCAATCTACGCTGTAGTGATTCTTAGCTTTTCTAAGAAGTTTGAAAAGATGAATAATGATCAAATGGAGAGTAATGCGGTTTTAAGTTCTTCAGTAATTGAGGATATTCAGGGGATCGAAACAATCAAAGCTTTAAATAGTGAACAAACACGGTATCGCAAGATTGATAGTCAATTCGTCGATTATCTTAAAAAATCCTTTCGTTACAGTAAAACTGAATCCTTGCAGTCAGCTATAAAGACTTTTATCCAGTTATCTCTCAATGTGATTATCCTTTGGGTAGGGGCTAAAGTTGTAATGAACGGACAGATGAGCATTGGTCAATTAATGACTTTTAATGCACTGCTGTCTTATTTTGTAGATCCACTTCAGAATATTATTAATCTTCAACCAACGTTGCAATCAGCTAATGTAGCGCAAAATCGATTGAATGAAGTATATATGGTTAAGAGTGAATTTCAGAGAGATGCCCAAATTAGGGATGCAAAGCAATTAGTGGGAAACATTGAATATCATGATGTTGATTATCATTATGGTTATGGTGTTGACGTTTTAAAAGATATTAATTTAACAATCAAACCAAATGATAAGTTGGCGATCGTAGGAATGAGTGGCTCAGGGAAGTCGACTATGGTCAAACTTTTGGTTGAGTTCTTTTCTCCAAGTAAAGGCAAGCTAACTTTTAACGGTTTTGATTCTACTAAAGTTGATAAACATGTATTACGTTCATATGTAAATTATGTTCCTCAAACACCGTATATCTTTTCGGGCACAATTAAAGAGAATTTGCTTTTGGGCAGTCGACCAAACATTACAGAAGAGGATATGCTTGAAGCGTGTCAGATAGCAGCGATTGAGTCTGAAATAGGCCAATTACCACTGCAATTTGAAACTAAGATGGATGAAAATGCTAAGATTTTATCTGGTGGACAAAAGCAAAGGCTAACTATTGCACGCGCATTACTTTCCCCGGCTAAAGTTTTGATTTTCGATGAAGCTACAAGTGCTCTTGATACCATTACGGAGAAAAAGGTAGTAGATAATTTAATGAAACTAAAGAATAAAACTATTATTTTCATCGCCCATCGTTTAGCAATTGCACAAAGGACTAATAATATTGTGGTTATAGATCATGGTCAAATTGTTGAACAAGGAAGTCATGATGAATTAATACAGAAACATGGCTTTTACAATAACTTAGTTGAGAATTAGGAGCAATTTTATGAATAATAAAAACTATGAGAGTACCGAATTCTATTCTTATAAATTCAAGAATTTTTCAACTATGATTATTATTCCTATGGCAATTTTAGTTCTAATCTTAATAGTTGGTTCTTTTTTTGCAACTAGACAAAGTACAGTTACATCTATTGGAATTGTAGAACCACAAAATACACTTAATATCGCCAATAAAAATTATCATGAAGGACAGGTTATTAGAAGGAATAAAAAGAAATGGCTGGTTCATATTGATGGTAAGCAGAAAAATATAGTTCACTTATTTCCGATGATTAAGGCTACGGGAGCGATCAATGTGGTTACCTATTTCCCGGGTAATAAAATTAGTGCAATTAAAAAAGGCCAACCATTATATTTTCAGGTAGCCAATGCTAGTGGAACAATGGATAGATTGATAGGAAAAGTGAAAGAAATTGGAGTGTATCCCGTTAATCTACATGGCAATAATGTCTATGAAGTAGTTTGCCAAGCCACGTCTAAGGAAAATTTAAAATATGGAATGGAAGGCAATGCAACAATTATCACAGGTAAGAGTACATATTTCGAATATTTGAAGCACAATTTATGATTAAAAGTATTCTGAACTTTTTATAATTGGCAAAATATAATTTCTTAGAAAGCAAAAATACTGATAGATCAGCGTTTAAATGCTGACTATCAGTATTTGCTTTATTTTAGGTTTTTCCTAGATGATTTTCTTTTGCTTGAAAAATTATTCAAAAGCTAAAGCTCCCATTGGATCCCAAGGAAGAAGTTGAATTGGATTATCTTTTCCATCTTCGTAAGCCTTCTTCAAATCATCTGGCAAGAATTTTTTGTTAATAACCGCTTGGTAAACAAATGAATCAAACCATGAATCGCTCATTACAAAGTAACCTTTGAAGCCTGGCTTTTCACCCCAGGAGTTTTCGATCTTCCATTTGGTTGGCTTGCCATCAACAATGTCCACTCCAGTGATTACCATGGCGTGGTCCATCATACTTTCACCAGAATCAAGCATGTCAGCTTTAGACATAGTAAAATCAGTATCAAATAATTGATCACGGCGGTAAAGGTTAGTATCAAGTAAACCTGCGCGTCTTTCAGAGTCTTTAACAACGTTTGAACCGAACCAAACAACTTCGCCGCTCTTTAATTGCTTGATGATTAAATCTTTCATTTCATCGACTTTCAAGTTTAAGTGACGGACTTGACGACCGCCAACTACATTTCCAAGGTATTCTACTGAAAAGACTTTGTGGAATGGCTTGTCACTAGTTGGAGCGTTAATAGTAGAAATATGATCTTCAAGATTCATGCCAACATATTTATCAAAGAATTCCTTAGGGGTGATGTCTTTGTCGATGTGGTATTCTTTGTTGTCGTCACGGTATTCAAAGTTGAATTTCTTTGGTGGAAGACCAAGTGAAGTAGCTAAAATACGGAAGACATCGTTAAGCATATCGTTTTTAACTGCTTCTACTTCATCCATAGACTTGCCCGAGTTAACTAATTTACGTAATTTAAGACCATCTTTACGAAGTAAGGTATTTAAAGTATCGTTTAATGCACTAGAATTAATAGCGTTGGCAGTTTCTGGATAAACGCTCTTTGGAACAATACCGTATTTTTCAATAATTCCGCAAAGCATGTCCCATTGGCCACCGTCTTGTTGAGGGGTAGCAAATAAGAATGAAACTTTACGATCACCAAGATCTTTGTCTGCAGTTGCAATGACATTTTCAAAGAACCAGTTTGATTTTTCAAATTTGTCCCAGAAATTAGTATAGTTTTGAGATAATTCAAAGTCTTTCAAACTGAATTTCTTTTGAAGAGGATGACGCATAGTGTTAAGAGCACTGAACATCCAGCAGCGCCCAGATTGCTTTTGATCAGCTGGCTTACCAGTTTCGATTTCAATTGAGAAAGTTGGATCAAGGTCAATCTTAGTTTGCAAGTTTTGACTAGCTTTGTAAATTCCGTTTTCTTGAGCTGCATGACTAGCAACATTGTAAACGGGATGGTTTGATAAATCTTGGGTAAATTTATCGATGTTATCATTTGTGATTTCTTTTGACATAAAATTGTCCTCCTTAAATATAGTTTAAACTATTAAAAATATTCTGTCTATTTTTAATATGGCGCATGATACCAAATTGAGTGGAAGGCAGGGTGAGTCTTAAAATAGCGAATTACAATTGGATCAAGTGGCCAAACGGGAATATCTGATTTTTTTGCAATCAATAAAGCCGTTGGCATTTCTTGATCTAATTCTTGTTCAAGATCAAAATCTGGATTTACAAAAAAGTGATTCATGACCCAAACAGGTCCATCTTTGCGTTCAATTTTATCCATGGTCCACGCGTTTTCAAAAACGTTATTATCATCATAAGTTTTAAAGTCTTGGTGAGGGTCTTTAATATCAAACATAAAATTTACCTTTTCTAAGAAACTTGCTTATTTTTCACGTAATTAATAATGTAAGCATAATGTTTTGTGTTTACTCAAAACATTGTAAAATAAATCTTTGTAAAAAGAAAAGTAGTAAATGGAGTAAAAAGAATTATGAAGACGCGTGGTTTTGAAGTTGTAAGTAAATATCAAGATAAAGGGATTAATTTGCCTAGACGCCAAACTTTGGCTAGTGCAGGTTATGATATTGAGGCGGCTGAAGATATTGTGATTCCAAGTATTTGGCGTTTAAATTTTGTGAGAATTTTTCGCCTTATTCGCAATGGCCACCAATTATATGAACGGGATTATAAGCTTGCCGATGAAATTTTGAAGCCGATTTTGGTGCCTACTGGTCTTAAAGTTTACATGCCAGAAGATGAAGTGCTAATTTTAGCTAATCGCTCATCTAATACTTTTAAAAAGAATTTGGCACTTCCAAATGGAATTGGTGTAATTGACGCGGATTACTATAATAATCCTAATAATGAGGGCGAATTATTTGTCCAAGTCTTAAATTATGGCGTTCGTCCACTTCATATTAAAAAAGGAGATCGGATTGCTCAGGGAATTTTTATGAAGTATCTTAAAACAGATGATGATGATCCAATTAGCCGTCAACGTTTGAGTGGCTTTGGATCTACTAATAAAGAAGGGAAAAATTAATGGCTCGAGTAAAAACTCAATATAAATGCCGCTCTTGTGGCTACATTTCGGCTAGCTATTTAGGTCGTTGTCCTAATTGTGGTGCATGGAATCAATTTGAAAAAGAAACTCAAGAAGTTCAAAAACGCTCAGCTAAGCAATCACCTAGTCAATTGATTAAAAAGACTGGATTGAGTGAGCCGGTTAAATTAGAAAATATCAAGGCAGAAAAAGAAGACCGAATTAAAACTAAGTCTGAAGAATTAAACCGAGTTTTAGGAGGAGGAATTGTTCCCGGATCACTGGTTTTAATTGGGGGAGATCCTGGAATCGGTAAATCCACTTTGATGCTGCAAATCATGAGCGATATCGCCGAAAAATATAAGGTTTTATATGTTTCTGGAGAAGAGTCTGCCAATCAAATTAAGCTTCGCGCAGATCGTTTGGGCGTTGGTAAAAGCGACATGCTTTTATACCCGGAAACAGATATGCATGACATTCGCGAGCAAATTGATGATTTAAAGCCTGACTTTGTTGTAATTGACTCGATTCAGACTATGAATGAACCAAGTTTAGATTCCATGACTGGTTCAGCATCTCAAGTACGTGAAGTAACTAGTGAACTTATGAAAATTGCCAAGATGAATGCAATTACTGTTTTTGTAATTGGCCATGTGACTAAGGAAGGGGCAATTGCTGGTCCAAAGATTTTGGAACATATGGTGGATACGGTGCTTTATTTTGAGGGAGATGAACACCATTCCTACCGAATTTTGCACTCAGTAAAGAATCGTTTTGGGGCTGCTAATGAAATTGGAATGTTTGAAATGGTCAATGAAGGATTAAGAGAGGTAAGCAATCCGTCTTCAATTTTTCTTGATCAAAGATTACCCCAATCCACTGGGTCGGCGATTGTAGTTTCACTTGAAGGAACGCGCCCACTATTAGCAGAAATTCAGGCTTTAGTGACGCCGACAGTTTTTGGTTATGCTAAGCGAACTACTTCCGGAATTGATTATAATCGAGCAGCACTTCTTTTAGCGGTTTTAGAAAAACGAGGCAACTTAATGCTTCAAAACCAGGATGTATATTTGACTGCAACTGGTGGGATTAAGTTGAATGAACCTGCAATTGACTTGGCAATTGCAATGTCTGTCGCATCCAGCTATAACAACAAGGAAATTTCACCAACTGATTGTTTTGTCGGCGAAGTGGGCTTAACTGGGGAAGTACGACGCGTTAATAAAATTGAATCGCGAATTACTGAAGCTGCTAAAGTGGGGTTTAAAAGGATTTTTATTCCCCGACATAATATGGATAAAAGCTTAACTGATTTAGGAATTGAAGTGATTCCAGTTTCCAGCATTCCACAAGCTTTGAAACTTGTTTTTGGTTAAAGAATTGAACTTTTTCCTTATTACGCGTAAACTAAGAATGTTAAAATCTACTATTTTTGAAAGAGGCATGAATTTTGGCTAAAGAAAAGATTCGTGTAAGATATGCACCAAGTCCAACTGGTCACTTACACATTGGTAATGCACGTACTGCACTTTTTAACTATTTATTCGCTCGTCACAACAAGGGTACCTTCGTTTTAAGAATTGAAGATACTGACCAAAAGCGTAATGTTGAAGGTGGATCTAAGTCACAGATGGAAAACCTTCACTGGTTAGGTATTGATTGGGATGAAGGTCCTGACAAGGGCGGAGATTATGGTCCATACCGTCAATCAGAAAGAAAAGATATTTACAATAAATACATCAAGCAATTGATTGATGAAGGTAAGGCTTACTACTCATATAAGACTGAAGAAGAACTTGAAGCACAACGTGAAGAACAACGTGCGATGGGAATTGCTCCTCACTATACCTACGAATATGAAGGCATGACTGCTGATGAAATTAAAAAGGCACAAGCAGATGCTGAAGCAAAAGGTTTAAAGCCAGTTGTACGTATCCATATTCCAGAGATGGAAACTTACGAATGGGACGATATGGTTAAGGGTCACTTAAGCTTTGAATCTGATACTATCGGCGGCGACTTTGTTATTCAAAAGCGTGATGGAATGCCAACTTACAACTTTGCCGTTGTAGTTGATGACCACTTGATGAAGATTACCCATGTTCTTCGTGGAGATGACCACGTTTCAAACACTCCAAAGCAATTGGTAGTTTATGAAGCTCTTGGTTGGGAAGCACCTAAGTTTGGTCACATGACTTTGATTATTAATGCCGCAACGGGTAAGAAGTTATCAAAGCGTGATGAATCTGTTCTTCAATTTATTGAACAATATCGTGACCTTGGTTACTTACCAGAAGCTATGTTTAACTTTATTACCCTTCTTGGTTGGTCACCAGTTGGAGAAAATGAAATCTTTACTCAACGTGAATTCATTAAGCAATTTGATCCAAAGCGTTTATCAAAATCTCCAGCTGCTTTTGACCAAAAGAAGCTTGAATGGGTAAACAACCAATACATTAAGAAGGCAGATCGTGATACCTTGCTTGATTTAGCTTTGAACAATTTGCAAGAAGCTGGTCTTGTTGATGAACATCCAACTCCAGAAAAGATGGAATGGATTCGTCAATTGGTTAACATTTACTCAGTTCAAATGTCATACACCCAACAAATCGTGGAAATGGCAAAAATTTTCTTTGAAGAGGCAAAAGATTTATCTGAAGAAGAACTTGAAGAAATCAAGAAAGACGACGCTCGTCCAGTAATTGAAGAATTCAAGAAGCAATTGAATCTTATCCCACGCTTTACTGCTGTTCAAATTATGAATGCAATCCAAGCTACTCGTCGTGAAACTGGCGTTAAAGGAAGAAAACTCTTTATGCCAATTCGAATTGCAGGTACTAGATCGATGGTAGGACCTGGTATTGGTGAAGCTATGGAACTTTTGGGTAAAGAAAGAGTTCTTGAACACTTAGACTTAACCTTGAAGCAAATGGAAGAAAACGGTCTTTAATTAAAAATACGAAAGGCACTAAGTTTTGAGGCTTAGTGCTTTTTTATGTCTTCAAAATTGGTAAAATAAAAGTATATTTAAAAGAAGGGATATGTGTTAGCCGTGAAAGTATTTAATACACTGACGCGTCAAAAAGAAGATTTCAAGCCAATTACTCCAGGACAGATTAACATGTATGTCTGTGGGCCGACCGTTTACAATTACATCCATATTGGTAACGCGCGTAGCGTGATTGCTTTTGATACAATTAGACGCTATTTCGAATATAAAGGCTACAAAGTAAACTACGTTTCTAACTTTACGGACGTAGATGACAAGATGATCAATGAAGCAAGAGAAGAACATACCACTGTTCCAAAACTTGCTGATAAGTATATTCGTGCTTATTTAGAAGATACTGAAGCTTTAAATATTGAAAAGGCAACTTTGCATCCCCGCGCAACTCATGAAATCAGTGAGATCATTGCATTTGTGGAAGATCTAATTAAAAAAGGTTATGCTTATGAAGTTGATGGAGATGTATACTACCGAGCAAAGAAGTTTCCAAATTATGGCGAATTAAGCGATCAAAATATTGAGCAACTTGAAGAAGGGGCTTCTGAGCATATTAATGATGAAGAACAAAACCGCAAGGAAGACCCGATTGATTTTGCTCTTTGGAAAGCTCAAAAAGAAGAGGATGAAATTGCTTGGGATTCTCCATGGGGTAAAGGTCGTCCAGGCTGGCATATTGAATGTTCCGTAATGTCTACTAAATACTTAGGTGATACCATTGATATTCATGGTGGTGGGCAAGATTTGGAATTTCCGCACCATGAAAATGAAATTGCTCAAAGTGAAGCTAAAACTGGTAAAAAGTTTGTTAACTACTGGCTTCATAATGGTTTTGTGACAGTTGGTAAAAAAGAAGAAAAAATGTCTAAATCACTTCACAACTTTGTCACGGTTCATGATTTGATTAAAACAGTTGATCCTCAAGTTTTACGTTTCTTCATGGCAAGTGTGCAATATCGTCGCCAAATTAATTATTCAGAAGAAAACTTGGCTCAAGCCAAAACTATTCTTGATCGTTTTAAGAATACTTTATTGAATATCAATTATCGTTTAGAAGAGGATACTGAAACTAAAGCTGATCCAAAACTTACTGAAGCTATCGCAAATACTAAAGTAGAATTTGAAAAAGCAATGGATGACGATTTTAATGTTCAAAATGCTTTAGCCGCAATCTATGATCTTTTGCCAATAATTAATGCCAATGCGGCTTTAGATAATGTTGATAAGGATGCCCTTTCAAACTTTAAAGAAGAATTTATTAAGTGGCTCAGCATTTTTGGAATTGATTGCGAAAAGTTGATCAAAAAAGAAGCAGGTGCTGATGATGATAAAATCGACGCTTTAGTTAAAGAGCGTGATGAAGCTCGTAAGAACAAGGATTGGGCACGAAGTGATGAAATTCGCGATCAATTGAAAGATCTAGGCGTTACCATTCAAGACACTCCTCAAGGAACAAGGTGGACTCGTGAATAAAATAAAGAAATTGACTGAAGAAAATGTAAATCCAAATACTTTAAGTGGTCAGACTTTGGCTTACTTGGGGGATGCGGTATATGAAATTTATATTCGGCGTCATTTGATTAAGGGTGGAATTGTGAAACCACAGAATCTTCAAAGAGACGCTACTCATTATGTTTCTGCCAAAGCTCAAGCAGCTTTGATTACCAAATTACAAGATGATGATTTGCTAACGGATGAAGAGTTAGCTGCTTTTAGACGAGGACGTAATTCGAAGACTCACACTAAAGCTAAAAATACTAGCTTAAAAACATATCAAATGTCTACTGGCTTTGAAGCTATTTGGGGTTACTTGGATTTAGCAGGTAAAACTGATCGCGTTGAAGAATTGACCCTTTGGTGCATTCAAACTGTAGAAGATGGAGGGATTAGTAATTATGACTTCAAATAATAAAGATTTTGTCTTTGGCCGACATGCGGGAATTGATTTCTTAAAAACTCAAGGTGCTGATCGAATCAATAAAGTATTTCTCCAGCATGGAGTACAGGAAGATTTTGCTAATCAAGTTTATTCTTTAGCTAAAAAGAAACGCTTAGTGGTTCAAACTGTGCCTAGAAGTAAGCTTGATAATTTGGTTCAAGGTGGAAATCACCAAGGATTAGTGTTGGCCGTATCAAGTTTTGAATATGCGGATTTAGATCACCTATTGGATAAGTTTGAGCAAGAAGGCAAAGAACCATTTTTGTTGATGCTGGATTCAATTGAAGATCCTCACAATTTGGGATCGATTTTAAGATCAGCCGATGCGACAGGAGTGGATGCAATTATTATTCCTAAGCGTCATGCAACTGGGTTAACATCAGTTGTTGCTAAAACTTCCACTGGAGCAATCGATTACGTACCTGTAGCTAGAGTTAATAATTTAGTTCAAACTACTAAAGAACTTAAAAAGCGAGGTTATTGGATATTCGGTACAGATATGGAAGGTACCGATTATCGTAAATGGGATGCAAATGGTAAGACAGTTTTAGTAATTGGTAACGAAGGTAAAGGAATCTCCCCACTTCTTAAGAAACAAATGGATCAAACTTTGACCCTTCCAATGGTAGGCCATGTTCAATCCTTAAATGCTAGTGTGGCGACTGGGGTAATGCTTTATCAAATGTTAAATAGTCGCCATCCGTTAAAATAGTTAATGAAATAACTTTTGTGAAAATGAAAAAGACACTTCTATTGATTGAAAATAATTAGAAGTGCCTTTTTGTTTGTTTAAACATTCGTTCAACTTAATTAGCGTTAGCTCTCTTTGTATGCTTTTTCTGAATAAGCAAAGTAAAGAGAAGTACGAATGAATAGTAATGAAATACGAGAGCTCGAATTAATTGAAAAAATAAAGCTTCAGGATAGTGAGGCTTTAAAGCAATTATGTAATATTTATCAACCTTTAATTAGGTCAATTAGTAATAATTACTTTTTGCGAATTTATGATTATCAAGATTGGCAGCAAGAAGCCATGATTGTGTGTTATAGTTGTGCACAAAGTTTTTCAAGAGAAAGAGGAAGTTTTGCTGGTTATTTTAGAAGAAGACTCACGAATCATATAATAAGTTTGATTAGAAAGCATTGGTCATTGAAGAGTAAAATCAATAATTCGGCAGCGTCATGGGAGTATATCAGTGAATTTGGTGTAGGAGAGATTGAGTGTGGAATAAGTGAATTAATTGTTCCGCTTGGAGATCTGTATACTGAAATTGTCGAAAAGTTATCTAATTTAGAATTGGCAGCTTTAATGATTGTGTTAGGTCAAGCTGATGAAGAGAGAGTTATTATGAATTTAAATATTGATAAAAAAGTTATGCAGAGAGCCAAATCTAGGATGATGAATAAATTTAGAGATGTGTTATTTGAGTGAGTTTTTACGCTAGGAAGGATAAATTGCGTTATAATATATCTTGTAGAATATTTTAGGAGGTAATTTAAGATGGCAGACGAAATTATTAAGACTGCATTGTTGGACCGTCACATGAAGGAAGTATTTGACTGGAGTGATTCAGATATGCCAGTTAGAGATGCCCTTTGGGACTACTTCATGGAAAAGAATGGTAGAGATACCATGAAGACGGAGGAAGATATGCTTCCGTTCTTAAAAGACTCTGACGATAAGATCGAAGCCTTCGTTGACGAAAATCTTAAGAAGTAAATCCGACTAATAAACAATGTTCTACGCACCGTGGTCACGCATTTTTGACCACCAAGACAGCTACTCTCCGGTAGCTGTTTTTTTGTAGATTGAATTTGTTTTTGTTATACTCGTCAAACAAATGTAAGAAAGAAGCCTGCCAAAATTGAAATATATAATTGGAATTGATGTTGGAACAACCGCGACTAAGGTTGTGCTTTATGATGAAAATGGCCAAAAAGTTGCCAGTGCCCAAAGAGAATATCCTTTGATTCAAGAAAAGATGGATCAAGCTGAAGAAGATCCTAAGTTAATATTTGATGCCGTTCAGGATGTGATTTTTTCTTTATCACGAAAGAGAAAGATTACGGCAATTTCTTGGTCGAGTCAAATGCATAGTTTAATTGGACTTGATGGGAATAAGGAATTACTGACTAATAGTCTTACCTGGGCTGATAACCGCGCTAAGAATGTAGTAAAAAAGGCTAAAGCAGAGGGCTTAGCACAGAAAATTTACCAACAAACAGGGATGCCTATTCACCCAATGGCACCAGTTTATAAGCTGTTTTGGCTTAAACAAGAAAAGCCTGAAATTTTTTCTGAAGTAAAATATTGGTTAGGAATCAAAGAATACTTGATTTATCGCTTAACCGGGAAACTAGTCGAAGATTTATCGATGGCTGCAGGCACCGGGCTTTTAAATTTAAAAACTTTAACTTGGGATCAGGAGTTACTTTCGCAAGTGGGAATTACTGAGCAAGCTCTTCCTAAATTAGTAAAAAGTAGTGATGTTGTAGGATCAGTTAAAGAAGAATATCGCCGAAAGCTTGATTTAGATGAAAATACCAAAGTAATTGCTGGTGCTAGTGATGGCTACTTGTCAACAATTGGCGTGGGTGCGATTGATGAGGCCGATTTTGCGATGAATGTTGGGACTTCGGGGGCTGTGAGATGCTTAGCAAAAAAGAGCGTAATCGATAAAAAGGCGCAATTTTTCTGTTATCCAGCAGATCAAGGTTATTTGATTGGCGGACCGGTAAATAATGGTGGGATTGTTTTTGAATGGGCACGAAAAGTGTTACTTGGTCCTAATGAAAGTGCAGAAAATTTTTTGACTTTAGCACAAAGTGCACCCGTTGGAAATAGAGGCTTAATTTTTCATCCTTATTTGGGCGGCGAAAGAGCGCCGATTTGGGATGCGAATGCTCGCGGATCCTTTGTGGGACTAACCAGAAGTCATACTAAGGCCGAGATGGCCCGAAGTGTAATTGAGGGAATAGTTTTTAACCTGTATGATGCGTCGCACGAAATTATTCAAAGTGCTGGCAAGCCCCACGCAATCCGAATCACCGGTGGCTTTGTGCGGAGTGATTTTATTCGGCAAATGCTCGCTGATGTGTATAATTTGCCGATTATTGCAATGAAGAATAGTGAGAGTGGTACGCTGGCAGCGATGTTTTTAGGAAGGCAAGCACTAGGACTCAGTCGAGATCTAAGTGAAATTCGAAAATTTGTAAGTGAAGAGAAAGTTTATTTTCCTGATCCGGAAAATGTGACTCGTTATCAAAAAATTCTTCCTGTTTATCGCGAAATTGAAAATGATTTAGCTAAGTCATATGAAAAATTAGCCAATCTTCAAAATAAGTTGCAATAAAAAAGGCGGTCCGAGATGGACTGCCTTTTTTGTGACTTTTAGTTAAGTATTTTTAACGTCTTCGACAATTTGATCAACTGTCATTCGATTGTCTTTCAAAATTTGTTTTAGTGGAACTTGATCAGTGTAAACGCGCTTTTGACCATAGTTCAAAATCTTGACATCTTTATCTCCAAGATAAGAAGCAACCTTTTCGCCAAAGCCACCATCAAGAAGGTTATCTTCTAAGGTAATGATAACCTTGTTTTCATTAGCCAGTTTATCAAGAGTATCTTTGTCGAGAATATTTGCAGAAACTGGGTTCACTAAGCTTGCACCAAGTTTATCGGCAACTCTTTCGCCCAGCATGGAATACATGTCGCCAAGAGCTAAGATTGCGACATCTTTACCTGGTTTAATGTCATATTTGATTTCGGAGTAATCATGGCTGAATTCTTGGCCTTCAGGGACACGCTTAGTAGGCATTTTAATGGCAACGGGATGCTTTCTTTGCTTGATTGCCCATTCCATCATGGCCTTTTCTTCAGCTAAAGTGGTTGGGGCAACGTAAATCCAGTTTGGCAAGTTGGAAACCATTACTTGATCAAAAATACCTAAGTGAGTCTTGCTAGTACCAGACATTCCGCCCCCCGCGACCATCATCACTACTGGTAAATCGTTAGCGGCAACATCGTGTGATAACTGATCAAATGCACGTTGCAAGAAAGTAGAATTTTCAAATAAAACTGGAATTGCGCCTTCTTTAGCCATTCCCGCAGCGAAAGCAACTGATTCTTGTTCAGCGATTCCCACATCGTGGTAGTTTGCTGGATATTTTTCTTTGATTTCATCAAGACCGAAGACACCCGGAATTGCGGCATTGATTGCCATAATCTTGTCGCCGTCTTCAATATGTTCTTTCATCACGTCCATAGCAACTGAATTTGCGGTGGGCCCTTCAGGCATTGGAACGGTAGTCTTATCAGTCTTAAGGTCAAAAGGCATTACCCAGTGGTGCGCTTCTTCGTTGTCGATAGCTGGTTGATAGCCTTTACCTTTTAAAGTATTGATGTGAAGTAAAATTGGGTGATCTACATCTTTAACTGCTTCAAATGCCTTAATCATTGATTCAATGTCATTTCCATTAGCAACATAGCGGTAATCAAAGCCCATTGCTGTAAATGGGTTTTCTTTAGTTTCACCATTGGAATCACGAAGCTTCTTTAAAACTGTGACTAAGCCACCGATGTTATCATCAATTGACATTTGGTTGTCGTTGACAACAACGACTAAGTTGTGAGGTTCAATTGCGGCATTATTAAGGCCTTCATAAGCAAGACCACCAGTCATTGAACCATCCCCAATTAAAGCCATAATGTTTTCATGATTGCCCATTAAGTCACGTGCCTTAGCCATTCCGGTTGCTAGGGCAATTGAAGTTGAAGTGTGGCCGACTGCGTAATAGTCATATGGACTTTCATCAGGATTGGTATAAGGAGTTACATCTTGGTAGTGATCGGGGTCAAGCCACGCGAGTACACGGCCAGTTAACATCTTGTGAGGGTATGTTTGGTGAGAAACGTCCCAGATAATCTTGTCCTTTGGTGCGTCGAAAACATAGTGGTAAGCGATCGTTGCTTCAACAATTCCCAAATCTGGACCTAAGTGACCACCTTCGGCTGCATCTTTTTCTAGGATTAAGGTTCTGATTTCTTCAGCTAATTTTTGCATTTGCTTAATGTCAAGCTTCTTCAGATCAGCTGGAGAAGAAATTTGATTTAATAAATATTCTGGATGTTTATTCATGTTTTTCGCCTCGTAATAATAATTAACTAGAGTTATTGTAGTCGAAAATCATGAAAGTTACTAATAATTTGTTAGTATATTTTAAAATAAGTAAAATGCATAATGGAAATAACAAAATAGGATAGAGGAATTATGATTGAAGATAAGTGAAGCGTTAAAGATGGAAAGAATTAAGAGAAATCTTTTGCAGAAAGATATGATTCGCGGATTGAAAATTTCAAAATCGCATTACTCGTTAATTGAAAAAGGAGTTCACCGAATTTATGCTGATGACTTGATGAAGATGTTGGCAAATAATAAGATCGATTATCAAAGTTTCTTCGATGAGATAGCAAAAGATTATGGGTATGAAGATGATGTAAAGAAATTAACTCATGAATTAGATTTTGCTTTTTATAAGCGTGATATAAAGAGAGCAAAAGAAATAAAAGAGAAAATTGCAGAAAGTGATACCCCGATAGAGTTGAAATATCATGCGGATTTAGTAGAAGCAGAATTAACTGATAGTAAAGTGGCCACTAAAATTTGCAAGAAGATAAATGAGGAGATCTTTAGTGTTGATAATTGGACGCAGAGTAGGGATGCTTTAAGATTATTTGGCAATTCGATGAAATATCTAGATAGCGACATAAGAGATATCTTGATGGAGTCAGTTTTGCAAAGATATCAAAAGATTCAAAGTTTTGAAAAAGAAGAACAAATTCGAATAATCGAAATAAGTTTGAATTATTTGTTTAATTATGATAAACGTGTCCAAAATAACAATACAAAGCTAATATTTGAAATGATAAAAGCACTTCCGCCCATTCCTGATTTGACTTCGTATAAATTAGTGGGGACGTATTTTAAAGCTAGATTTGATGGAGACTTTGATAAAATGCACACTATCAAAAACGCTTTAAAATTTTCGGGTTATGAAAATATGAGTGAAAAAATGGATTAGTTTCCTGTAGGAAACTTAGATAACAAAGTAGAAGTAATGATTAAAATGAAGTTTAGAAGGCAAATGAAGAGGTGAATGGTAGTGATGTACAATGTTTGATCAATTCTAGTAGAGTAACGTTATGAGATAGAGAGGAGAAAATACTGATGAAATTAAAAAAGATAGTAGAATTAGGATCAATGTTAATTGCTCTTAGTGGATTAGCCCTTGGAACATCTACCACTGTGTTTGCCGATGATGAACAATCAAGCGAAGAGAGTACTAATACATTAGTGATTAATAATTCAAATGAAAATGAGGAAAGTCATGTATATTCTTTAGATTCTTTAAATGATTCTAAAGCATATTGGTCACTTCATAGAACCCATAAAATGGGATCTAAATACAAAGGTGCTTGGGTAACAGAAACAGCTCAATTTTTCTTTAAAGGTGGAGTCTTCTTCTATCCTGCACGCACTGGTATTCATCAAGGATGGCTCAAGTTTACGCGAGCTGGTAGAAATGTTGGATCTGCAAAAACGACGTATTATTACCATCCTTACAGTCATAAGAAGAGTACTAAAGCTCAAGCTACTAAATCAATTCATGATAGTTTAGGATGGAATGATCCTAAAACTAGATTCCATTACGGATTCAGATAGAGTATAATCTTAACAGATAATAATTTAGGAAAGATTCTGATTTGTCAGAATCTTTTTTAGTAAGGAAGATCAGCATATGAAACGTAAAAATATCTTCATTAGTATCATTGCAATCATTTTAGTTGCGCTTTTAAATGTTCTGACTGTTTACACAGTTTCAAACGGAATCAGCTATTGGGAAGGCTATTCAGCTTTAAATAAATTACGCAAGCAAAAGGTCTATTTGGGTAATGATCAAATTACGGATAATCAAGATAAGTTGATTACTAAAAGCCAAGTCAACAATACTAAAGCTAAATCAATTCTTAATTATTTAGATAAGAATTACGATTACGCAATTTCCTGGGATGCAAGTAATGGCAGTCACGTTAATGCCATGACAATGGACCAAAAATCACTTGAAATGTATCCCATTAAAGTAGCTCAAGGTCAAAACTTGAAGGTAAGAGACTTTCACCGAAATAAAGTTATTCCAGTGTTAGTTGGAAGTAAGTTGGCCAAAAAATATCCCCTTCATCATGAATTCACTTATCTTGATGGCTCTACAGGAAAGCGTCAATCTTACCAAGTAGCTGGAATTTTAACCGCTTCTTCTAGCATTCCTTCACCATATTTATTTCAAAATCAAAACTACTTAGATAACACAATTATTGTCCCTCTCACTACGTACACTAGAGCTCATATTAATTTACCCCAAATAGCAAATGGTGTCCAAAACTTGTTAATTTTCAACACTAATCAGAATCAAATCTTTAAATTAGAAAAATTCTTTAAATCTCAAGACTTAAATGTGAAGTTCTATACCGTTCAAAGCAGCATTGACCAAGAAGCTCGCATTGTTAAATCAGCACTTATCAAGCTTGCTGTGGGCATAATTATCTTGTTAATTGTGATTGTTGTCTTACTTAAATACTTAATAAGAAAAGATACCAAAATGCAGCTAAAGAAATTCATTAGCAGTTTAATTGGCTTTGGTTTACTGTTAGGAATTCTGATTGAATTAGTACTAGGATTTTCTCTGCCAATGCTTTCAATAGTTGGAATTCCAAAATGGACGAGTTTGAATATCATTCTCTCTGTTTTGAGCATTGTGTTGATTAATTTGCTTTTAGCCGTTATAATTACCATTTTTCAAAGGAATAATCCTCAAAAGCAATAATAGTAGGCAATTAGATTACTTGTCTGCTACAATTGCGTTGAGGTCAATTTCCTGTTAAAATATCTAAAGTTTGGAAGTGAGATTATGGCAGTGAAAAAAGCAGCTTTAGCCTGCACAGTATGTGGTTCACGTAACTACTCAATCGCCGCAAGTAAGAATCGAACTCAGCGTCTTGAACTGAAGAAATTTTGTAAACATTGCGGTAAAATGACTTTACACAAAGAAACGAGGTAATTGAAAGAATGTTCAAGTTTTTAAAGAGCGTTGTCCAAGAAATGAAAGAAGTAACTTGGCCAACTGCTAAGCAAAACCGTCATGATACTGGTGTCGTTATTACCTCATCCGTATTGTTTGCAATTTACTTAGGTGCACTTGATTGGGCATTTAGCGCATTAACTCAAGTAGTTATGTAGCTGTAATGATAGAATTTAAAGTGGCTGTATGGTATAATAAAGTCACTTAAGAAAAGACCTCGCATAGAGGCTTTTTTGTTTGCAAAAGTTTAAGGAGTTAGAAATCATGGTAGAAACAGCAAAGAAACAATGGTACGTTCTTCATACTTACTCTGGTTATGAAGATAAGGTTAAGTCAGACTTGCTTTCACGTGCACAAAGTATGGGGATGCAAGATTATATTTTCCGCGTAATGGTTCCAGAAGAATCAAAGGTAGAAACTGTTCGTGGTAAGAAGCAAGACGTTGAAGAAAAGATTTTCCCAGGATACGTTTTAGTGGAAATGGTAATGACTGACGAAAGTTGGTTTATTGTAAGAAACACCCCAAACGTAACTGGATTCGTTGGTTCACATGGTGGAGGTTCTAAACCATCCCCACTTCTTCCAGAAGAAGTAGAGCGTCTTCTTAAGAATCAAGGTGCACCTGCTAAGCAACAACCTGATGTTGATTTTGAATTGGGCGAAGAAGTAACTATTACTGAAGGTGCATTTAACGGCATGGTTGGTAAGATCACTGACATTCAACCTGATAAGTACAAGTTATACGTTTCAGTAGATATGTTTGGTCGTGCAACTACTGCTGAACTTGACTATGACCAAGTAAAGAAGTTTGATGAAAACTAATTCAAAAATAATGTTGTAATTGCATAGAAACGATGGTAACATACTAAAAGTACGTTTTATCATTGTGGGAGGAGAAGTAGGTAAATTCTCCATTTTAACCGCATCACGGAATCAAGGAGGTTTTGACCGTGGCAAAAAAAGTTATTAACGTAGTTAAGTTACAAATCCCAGCTGGTGCTGCAACCCCTGCACCTCCAGTTGGTCCTGCTTTGGGTCAAGCTGGTATTAACATTGTAGGTTTCACTAAGGACTTCAATGCTAGAACCGCTGACCAAAAGGGTATGATTATTCCTGTAGTCATCACTGTATATGAAGATCGTTCATTCGAATTCATTACTAAGACTCCACCAGCACCAGTATTGCTTAAGCAAGCTGCTAAGATCCAAAAGGCTTCTGGTGAACCTAATACCAAGAAGGTTGGTAAGGTAACCAAGGATCAAGTCAAGGAAATTGCCGAGACTAAGATGAAAGACCTTAACGCTGCTGATATCGAAGCTGCTATGCGCATGGTTGAAGGTACCGCTAGAAGTATGGGTATCGAAGTCGAAGACTAATCCTGTTATTTTAGGTAACTATTAGGTGGGAGAGCTTAGAGAAGGCTCGTTTGACCACATTATCAAGGAGGAAATCACATGCCAAAGCATGGTAAGAAATATTTAGAAGCTGCTAAAAAAGTAGATCCAAATAAGTTGTACTCAGTTGAAGAAGCTATGAAGCTTGTTAAGGAAACTTCATACGCAAACTTTGATGCTTCAGTTGAAGTATCATACAACTTAAGTGTTGACCCTAAGCAAGCTGACCAACAAATTCGTGGTTCACTTGTTTTACCTAACGGTACTGGTAAGACCCAAAAGGTTATCGTTTTTGCTGAAGGTCCACAAGCTGAACAAGCTAAGGCAGCAGGCGCTGACGAAGTTGGTTCAGATGAATTAGTAGAAAAGGTTCAAAACGGTTATTTGGACTTTGACGTTGTTGTTGCAACACCTATGATGATGGCTAAGGTTGGTCGTTTAGGTCGTATTCTTGGACCTAAGGGCTTGATGCCAAACCCTAAGACTGGTACTGTAACCATGGACATCGAAAAGGCTGTTAAGAACGTTAAGGCTGGTCAAGTTGAATACCGTGTTGACCGTCAAGCAGCTATCCATACCGCTATCGGTAAGGTATCATTCACTGATGAACAATTAACTGAAAACTTTGACGCTTTACGTGACGTAATTTTACGTGCACGTCCTGCATCAGCTAAGGGTCAATACATTAAGAGTGTTGCAGTTGCTGCAACCTTTGGCCCAGGGATCAAGCTTGATCCATTAAACTTAGTTTAATTTTTAAAATTAGACGTATAAAGCGCCTCGCAGTGTTGCGGGGTGCTTTTTTTCTGTGTTATCATTAATTGATTTATTGAACACAATACATGTAAGGGGAAACTTCATGCCTAAAAAAGTTGTAAGCAAGTTGCTTGCTTTATTATTCTTAATTTTGTTTTTTGTAGTGGGATGTGCGAATAATAGCTCAAAAATCACTATTGTTGGATCTAGTGCTATGCAGCTCTTAGCTGAGCAAGCAGGAAATGACTATCGTTTGTCACATCCTAATAGCAATATTGTTGTTCAAGGTGGGGGATCAGGTACAGGGCTAAGTCAAGTCCAAGCTGGTGCAGTTCAAATTGGCACATCGGATGTTTATGCAGAAACTCAGAATGGGATTAATGCTAAAAAGCTGCAAGATCATTTGATTGCAGTTGTAGGAATAGTGCCAATCGTAAATAAAGATGTCGGCATCAAAAATTTAACTAAAGCTCAATTGCGTGATATTTTTACCGGAAAAGTTACTAACTGGAAAGAAGTTGGTGGTAAAAACGAAGCTATTACTGTTATTAATCGATCAAAGGGTAGTGGTACGCGAAAGAGTTTTGAAGATCTTATTTTAGACAACAAAAAAGCTATCCGTTCACAAGAACAAGATTCAAATGGTACGGTAAAAAAGATTGTTAATTCAACGCCTGGTACTATTAGCTACATTTCTTTCCCATATGCAAACGACAAGCATATTCAAAAAATTAGTATCGATCATGTTCAGCCAACTAACAGAAATATCACTACTAATAAGTGGCAACTTTGGTCATATGAGCATATGTATACTAAAAAGAACCCAGATAAGAAAACACGCGCCTTTATTAAATATATGCTAGGCAATAAAGTTCAAAAAGACTTAATTCCTAAAATTGGATATTTGAGTATTAATGACATGAAAGTTATTAGAAATAGTCAAAATAAAGTAACGAAAATAGGTAACAGCCGATGAACAAGAGAAAAGATGAATTAAAGCAAATTGTGAATGAAGCAATTGCTAACCAAGAAGTTCCACACGTTAAATTAAACAAAATTGGCCCTGATGATGTGGATGTTGACAAATTAACTAAGCCATCTAAAGAAACTCGCCAAGAATACTGGGGAAAAGGTTTAACTTACTTCGCAATTGGACTCATCATCGTTTTGGTGGTCTCAATTATTGGCTTTATTGGGGCTCATGGATTGTCTACTTTCTTTGTAGACCATGTTAATGTGTTTCACTTCTTAACTTCTACTGATTGGGATCCAGGCGATGGCAAAAATCACGTAGGGGCAGCAGCAATGATTGTAACTTCATTTGCAGTAACACTGCTGGCGGCTTTAGTTGCCACACCTTTTGCAATTGCAGTTGCCTTGTTTATGACAGAATATACTTCCAAAAAAGGTGCTAATTTCTTGCAATCTGTGATGGAACTATTAGTGGGAATTCCCTCAGTAGTTTACGGATTCTTGGGATTGACGATTATTGTGCCAGCTATTCGCACTATTTTTGGCGGAACTGGTTTTGGGATTTTGGCTGCGACTTTAGTTTTGTTTGTCATGGTTTTACCCACGATTACATCATTAACTGTTGATGCATTAAAAGCAATCCCTAAGCACTTTAGACAAGCTTCAGCAGCCTTGGGAGCAACACATTGGCAAACAATTTATAAAGTCGTGTTACCAGTAGCAACTCCTAGAATTTTGACTGCAGTAATTTTTGGGATGGCTAGAGCTTTTGGGGAAGCCTTAGCTGTACAAATGGTAATTGGTAATGCTGTTTTGATGCCACAAAACTTAATTAGTCCATCTGCTACTTTAACAAGTCAATTAACAAGTCAAATGGGAAACACAGTTATGGGTACGCTGCCCAATAATGCTCTATGGTCATTGGCCCTACTTCTTTTAATTATGTCTCTTGTATTTAACTTTTTGGTCCGCTTAGTAGGAAAGAAAGGACAAAAATAGATGAAAGCAAAGCGCAATGATAAGATTGCTACAGGAGTAATTTACTTCTTGGTGGCAATTGTAGTTTTGATTTTAGCTGGAATTCTAGGAAATATTTTGATTACTGGAGTTCCTCATATGTCATGGCATTTTTTGAGTTCGGAAGCTTCTTCTTACCAAGCAGGGGGCGGTGTTAGAGATCAACTCTTCAACTCGATATATTTGTTGATTTTGACAATCGTTATTTCTCTTCCGATCGCTTTAGGAGCCGCAATTTATTTGGCTGAATATGCTAAGGACAATTGGTTTACCAATTTGATTAGAACCACAATTGAAATCTTAAGCTCACTTCCATCAATTGTTGTTGGGTTGTTTGGTTACTTACTCTTTGTTGTTCAATTCGGTTTTGGCTTTTCAATTATTTCTGGTGCCTTAGCCTTAACATTTTTTAATTTACCAATTTTAACAAGTAATATTGAACAAGCCATCAAGGGTGTTCCCGATTCTCAGAGAGAAGCAGGACTTGCTTTAGGACTTTCCAATTGGAAAATTATTCGGGGAATTGTTTTACCAGCTGCTCTTCCAGGAATTTTAACGGGAATTATTTTAAGTGCTGGTCGAATCTTTGGTGAAGCTGCGGCTTTGATTTATACTGCTGGTCAAAGTGGATCAACAATTGATTATTCAAACTGGAATCCTTTTAGCCCAACTAGTTTTTTAAATGTGATGCGTCCAGCTGAAACTTTGGCGGTTCATATTTGGAAAGTAAATACTGAAGGAATTATCCCAGATGCGACTGTGGTTTCTGCAGCTACTTCTGCTTTACTTGTAATTGTTGTAATTGTATTTAATTTGGGTGCGCGTGCTTTAGGTAATAAGCTTTATAAGAAGCTTACAGCCGCAAAATAGAGGTGTTTTATGGATATTAAAGAATCATATGTTAAAACATTTCCAAAAGATGAGGTAGCTTTATCTACAGATAATTTAAGTGTTTTATATGGTGGTAAAGTTCAAAAGCTATTTGATGCTAGTTTGAGCTTTAAGAAGAATACTATCACAGCGCTCATTGGAGCCTCAGGCTCAGGCAAGTCTACTTTTTTAAGATCATTGAACCGGATGAATGACAAAGTGGCTACCATCAATGGTAAAATCATGTTTCATGGATTAGATGTTAATAAACCTAATATTAATGTTTATGAATTACGAAAAAGCATTGGGATGGTTTTCCAAAGACCAAATCCTTTTCCAAAATCAATTAGAGAAAATATTATTTATGCTTTAAAAGCAGATGGTCAAACTGACAAGCAAGAGTTGGATCGAATTGTTGAAGAAAGTTTGCGTGCCGCAGCTTTATGGGATGAAGTAAAAGATAAACTTGATAAGAGTGCACTTGCTTTATCTGGAGGACAACAACAACGTTTGTGTATTGCACGCGCTTTAGCTGTTAAGCCCGAAATTTTGCTTTTAGATGAACCAGCTAGTGCTTTGGATCCAGTTTCTACTTCAAAGTTGGAAGATACTCTTAAACAACTGCGAAGTGAATACACAATGGTCATGGTTACTCACAACATGCAACAGGCCTCTAGAATTAGTGACTATACTGCATTCTTTCATTTAGGTCACGTGGTAGAGTATGATAGTACTGCGAATATTTTTACTAATCCAAAGGGTAGTTTGACGGAAGATTATATTCAAGGAAGTTTTGGTTAGAGCATGAATAAAGAAATTGTTACAGCTAAAAATGTTAAGTTGAGCTACGGAAATTATGAAGCGTTACATGGAATTGATCTTTCATTTCATGAAAAAGAGCTAACGGCTTTAATTGGACCATCTGGGTGCGGAAAATCCACTTTTTTGCGTTGCTTAAATCGTATGAATGACGATATCGAGAATATCAACATTACTGGAGAAATTCTATTTGAAGGTAAAAATATTTACGATCCAAAAATGGATTTGGTAGAGTTGAGAAAAGATGTAGGAATGGTTTTTCAGCAACCAACTCCCTTTCCTTTTTCTGTTTATAACAATGTTGCTTATGGATTGCGCTTAAGTGGGATTAAAGATAAGGAATTAATTGATCAGCGAGTAGAAGAAAGTTTAAAACAAGCTGCAATTTGGGAAGAAACTAAAGATAATTTAAATCGAAATGCTCAGGCTTTTTCTGGAGGACAACAACAAAGAATTTGTATTGCACGCGCTTTGGCTGTGCGTCCTAAAGTTGTTTTGCTTGATGAGCCAACAAGTGCACTAGATCCAATTTCAAGTAGTGAAATCGAAGAAACTTTGATGGATTTAAAGACTAAGTTTACTTTTATCATGGTTACTCATAATTTGCAGCAAGCAGGACGGATTTCAGATCAAACTGCCTTTTTAATGAACGGTAATTTGATTGAAGTTGGTGCTACTGAAGAAATGTTTATTGCCCCTAAAAAACAAATTACAAGTGATTATCTTAACGGTCGTTTTGGTTAATTTTTGAGGTAAAATTATGCACGAAATATTTTTAG
Organism: Lactobacillus intestinalis; assembly: GCF_024397795.1. NCBI lineage: Bacteria > Bacillati > Bacillota > Bacilli > Lactobacillales > Lactobacillaceae > Lactobacillus > Lactobacillus intestinalis. Next base: position 360,429 of record NZ_CP072983.1, read on the forward strand.
ATGAATTAAAGAAATTGAACACTCAGTTTATGGAAATGGGTGTCTCCGTAAATGATGCTATTGATCATGCTACCAGAGCCTTTGTAGATCATGACAAAAAAACTTCTCAAAAAATGGTCGATGATGAAGAGCGTATTCCAGAAGAGTCTTTAGATATTCAAAAAAAGGCTTTAAAATTGATGGCACTTCAACAACCAGTTGCAACTGACTTTAGGGTGGTAATTAGTATTTTAAAGGCAACTACTGATTTGGAAAGAATCGGTGAAAATGCGATGAGTATTGCATGGGAAACTATTCGAGTAAAAGGGAATCCTCGAATTCCTGAGGTGGAAGAAATTATTTCTTCCATGACTCATGATGTGCGTCACATGCTTATTCAAGTTTTGACTGCTTATGTTCAAGATGATGAAAAGATGGCTAAAGAAGTAGCTGCTAAAGACACTAAGATTGATGAAGCTTATGTTAAAGCTCGAAAATTAATCGTAGATGGAATCGAAAATGATCCATCCAAGGCCGTCGCTTCATCGAGTTACTTTGTAGTTACTAGGTTGCTTGAACGAATTGGAGACCATATTGTTAATTTGGCAATGTGGGTCGTGTATAAGACCACAGGTGAGTTGAATGAATTAGTTAATCCAACTGAAGAAAAGACCATTTAAAAAAGAAGTAGCAATTGCTACTTCTTTTTTGGTTTGTCATGGATAGGGATGCACCCAGCAATAAATAAAACGACTCCAATGAGTAATAGAGAATTTTGCTTAGCAAAATAACCTGCATTTCCTAAGATTATCCCTGAAATCAAAATAGCCCAGTCACTAAGTTGGTAAAGTCTTTGCTTTGACGGCAGTTCTTTTAATTCACGGATGATACTGATGACGGCTTGCACTAAGACGATTAAACTTAGTAAAAGCCAAACTACATTTCCTAAAATTCCCCCAAGATTACCTTTTGCTTGCGCAATACTTTCAATACTAAGGAATAAAACTGTGATTCCTAATAATAAAAAGACAATATTACGCAATTTGTTTAAAATTCTCTGCTTTACTTCTTGATTATCCATAAAATGCCCCCTTCTTTTTTCAAAATAATTAATTCTAACTATAACTTTTACGCAAAAAAATGTAAATAGTGCTTGCATCTTATCGATGAGCTTGCTATACTATTTAAAGTAAATTCTACCTAAGACTCGGGTGGCATGACGCCTCAAAATCCCGCCGAGGCCAGAAGATAATGAAGATTTTAATGCTCCATGTCTTTCGGCATGGAGTTTTTTTAGGCCTTTATAGAATTTATTAAATCAAATTGATCTTATGTGAAATTTGATTAAAGTAATTATGGAGGTGAATTCGATTGAGTAAAGCTGCTATTGCTGAAAAGGAAAAGCTCGTTAACGCTTTTGCTGAAGAACTTAAGTCAGCTAAGGCTATCTTAGTTATTAACTACTTAGGTTTGACTGTTGAAGAAGTAACAAACATGCGTAAGGAACTTCGTGATAACGACGTTAAGATGAAGGTTATCAAGAACACTTACTTAAGACGTGCTGCTGCTAAGGCTGGTATTGAAGGTCTTGACAATACTTTTGTTGGCCCAACTGCTGTTATCTACACTGATAACGCTGACGACATTACTGAACCTGCTCGTATTGTTTCTAAATACGAAGATGATTTTGATGTTATTGAAATCAAGGGTGGTATGCTTGAAGGCAAGTTGACTTCAAAGGACGAAATCAAGGAACTTGCTTCAATTCCAGGTCGCGAAGGTTTACTTTCAATGCTTGTTTCTGTATTGCAAGCTCCAATCCGCGACTTCGCTTATGCTGTTAAGGCTGTTGCTGAATCTAAGGATGAAGAATCAGCTGAATAATTTATATTAATATCTAAATTCTAATTTTTCGGAGGATATATAAATGGCTTTAGATACTGAAAAGATTATTGAAGAATTAAAGGGTGCTTCAATTCTTGAATTGAACGACCTTGTAAAGGCTATTGAAGAAGAATTTGACGTTACTGCTGCTGCTCCAGTTGCTGCTGCAGGTGCTGCAGACGCAGGTGCTGCTAAGTCAGAATTCGATGTTGAATTGACTGAACCAGGTCAAGAAAAGGTTAAGGTTATTAAGGCAGTTCGTGACATCACTGGTCTTGGCCTTAAGGACTCAAAGGACCTTGTTGATGGTGCTCCTAAGAACGTTAAGGAAGGCGTTTCAGAAGACGAAGCTAACGACATCAAGGCTAAGCTTGAAGAAGTTGGTGCTACTGTAACCCTTAAATAGTTACTGCCCAACTGGGCGACTATTTAATAAAATATGGACTCTGCTTTGCAGAGTCCTATTTTTTTGCTTAAAATAGATTCATGGCTACTATACATAAAAAACAAATATATAAATGGACAATGGCCACTTTGGCAGTTATATCGATCGCGCTAATAATTTTAGATTTTGCTGCTGTTATTAATATCAACAGTCCTACTAATAAATGGTATTGGATTAACAATGGAATATTGATAATTTTTGCTATTGATTATTTTTATCGTTTATTTAAATCAGAAGATAAAATTCAATTTTTTAGTAATAATATTTTTGACTTATTATCAATTATTCCAGTTAGTGTAATTTCATCACTAATGATGTTAATGAATATGGCAAATATTGGCTTATATTTTCGAATTATTCGTTTAGTAAGACTAGCAGGCTTGTTTGGTAAATTACGCCACATTTTACATACAGACGGCATTTTATATGTGTTTTATTTTAGTATTACATTTATCATGCTAGGCTCTATTGCAATTTCAATTACTGAGCATATTTCTTTGGATGATGCGTTTTGGTGGGCGATTACGACTGCCAGTACGGTAGGGTATGGAGATATTTCCACATCGACGATTTCACCACATACTTTAATTGGAAAAATCGTAATCCTAGTAATGATTTTAGTTGGAGTGGCAGTAATGGGAATGGTAACTAGTTCTTTGACTGCTTATTTTGTTAGAAAGAAGATGTGGCCAAAACGTGACAAGAATAGTGATGATATTCGTCTAATTTTAAAGAAATTAGATAATTTAGAGGAGCAGAACAAGAATTTAGTTCAGCAAAATAAAAAGATGGAAGAGCAAATTCAAAATTTGCAACAAAAGCATGATGCGACAAAGTGGACCGAATTTAAAAATTGGCTTGAGAAAAAAAAGGTGAGGATGAGGAAAATGGCAAAAGATAAGAATCAAATGTACTTTGCGACTAATCCTGAAGCAGCTCATGATGAACACGTAATTGACTATCATGTGAATGATATTGATTTGAAGTTTACTACTGATGCAGGTGTTTTTTCAAAAATGCGTGTTGATTATGGCTCAGGAGTATTAATTAAAGCAATTACGGGGCTGCAGTTTCCTAAGAACAACATTTTAGATGTAGGAACAGGATATGGACCAATTGGATTGTTTGCTGCTAAGTTTTGGCCAGATCAAACAGTTGATATGATCGATGTCAATGAACGTGGATTAGCCTTGGCTAAGAAAAATGCAACATTAAATCGTATTAATAATGTTAATATTTACGCTTCTGATGTCTATGAAAGCGTTGAAGCTGATAAAAAATTTGGACTAATATTAACAAACCCACCAATTAGAGCTGGAAAAAAGGTGGTTTCTGAAATCTTAGCTGGTGCAACTAATCATTTAGTAACAGGTGGTGTTTTGGTAGTAGTAATCCAGAAAAAGCAGGGCGAGCCTAGTGCGCGTAAGCTGATGAAAGAAACTTATGGTAACTGCGAAATTTTAGGTCGTGATAAGGGATACTATATCTTAAAATCAGTTAAAAAATAGATAAGAAAAAAGTGGATAAACCCTTGATGAGAGTGAGATTAGAGTTTGTAAAAACTATTGCTTAATCAATAGTATATGCCCTATAATGTAAGCGAATACTAAAGATGAAGAAATGAGAGGGCATAACTATGAAAAATCTTATGAAATATATTGTGGCCGCATTGTTTATTATTGGTGGAATTTTTATGATCGGCTGGATCTTAGGTGATAATGAAACTGCCACTCCTGCAGGTTTAACAGCTTTATATATGATTGTTGAGGGTATTTTCTTCTATCACTATTTCAGAAATCGTAACATTGGAACTTTATAATAATTATCCTGACTAGCCAATTTGGGCTAAATCAGGATATTTTTTTGCACTTTTTTGGTACTATAGTTAAAAGAACTTTTTGAGGAGAAAATAATTTGTTTTCAAGTGAAGATAAAAAGAAGTATATGGAATTAGCCTTAGAGGAAGCTAACAAGGCTCTCAAGCAAGATGAAGTACCAATTGGTGCAATTGTGGTCGATCCTGATGGAAAAGTTATTGGGAAGGGATATAACCGGCGAGAACTAGATCAAGATGCTACTCAACATGCAGAAATGATTGCAATTAGAGAAGCATGTAAAAATATTGGTCTATGGAGATTAATTGATTGTAGTTTATTTGTAACGCTAGAACCGTGTCCAATGTGTGCTGGAGCGATTATTAATTCTCGGATCAAGGATGTATATTTTGGTGCAATGGATCCTAAAGCGGGTGCATGTGGAAGTGTGGTAGATTTATTTAGTGTTGAAAAGTTTAATCATCATCCTCATGTAATTCGTGGGCTTTTTCAAGAAAAATCTAGTCAAATGTTGAAGGATTTTTTTAGAGAAATTCGTAAGAAACAAAAAGAAGCAAAAAACAAGTAGAAAAATTAAATTAAATAGTAGAAAATTATTTCAAAATAAGTTATCATACTTATTGGGCAATGTTTGACCTCTGAATTGTGTCAGGATCGGGAGATAGCAGCACTAAGGTCGTTCAAGCATGTGCCTTTTTGTTAGAAAATTACAAACTCTTAACTCTTTCAAAGAGTTAGGAGTTTTTTACTTAGGAAAGAGAACTATGGCTTATCAAGCACTATATCGGAAATGGCGTCCGCGCAATTTTGACAGTGTTATCGGACAAGAAGCCATTACAGACACACTAAAGAATGCAATTGAACGAGGTACAGTTTCACATGCTTTCTTGTTTGCAGGACCACGTGGTACAGGAAAGACATCTTGTGCGAAGATTTTTGCTAAAGCTTTGAATTGTACTAACCTGCAAAATGGAGAACCTTGCAATCAATGCGAAAATTGTCGTGCTGCTGATAATGGTTCAATGGCGGATATCATGGAAATCGATGCTGCATCTAATAATGGTGTCGACGAAATTCGTGAAATTCGTGATAAAGTAAAATATGCCCCAACCCAAGGAAAATATAAGGTCTATATTATTGATGAAGTTCATATGCTTTCTATGGGGGCATTTAATGCGTTACTCAAGACCTTGGAAGAACCACCAGAACATGTGGTGTTTATTTTAGCAACTACAGAACTGCAAAAAGTTCCAGCCACAATTATTTCAAGAACGCAAAGATATAATTTTAAACGTATTTCAAAAGCAGATCTTGAAAAACGGATGAAGTATATTCTGGATCAAGAGAAGATTGAATATGATGAAAAAGCGTTAGCAGTGATTGCTCAAGTGGCTGATGGTGGGATGCGAGATGCTCTAAGTATCTTAGATCAACTACTTAGTTATGAAAAGAGTAAGGTCAACTATGATGATGCTCTTAAAATTACTGGTTTTGCTGAGAAAGAAAATATTGAAAAACTATTGCTAGCTATCTTTGATCATAATGCTCAAGAATCATTGAATATCGCTAAGGATTCTTTGAATAAAGGAGCTAGCGTTAAAAATATTTTAGATGAAATTATTGATATGACGGCAACCGCTTTGACAGTTTCAAAAGCTGCGAGTGTCAATGAGAGTAGTTTTATCAGTGATGATTTTGTTGAAAAGATTCAAAATGTTTCAGCTGATGAATATTTTAATGTAATCAATTTAGCAAATAATGCTTTGAAAGATTTGCGCTACACTAATCAACAACAAATTCCATTAGAAGTATTTTTAGTTGAAGTAAGTAATTTTCAACCTACGGCAACTAAGCAAGTGGGTGAAGTTGATAATTCAAGACTTGAGGGTGAAATTGCTGCTTTAAAAAAGCAAATTGATAATTTAACTCAGCAGATTAATAAGCTTTCATCTAAACCGATTAGATCAACATCGTCAAGTTTCCATATTAATAATGTAAGTACTTCTAATTCTAAAAAGACAGCAAAGAGTACTGCGCCTACTAAGGCTACAGTCAAAAAGAAACCTACTCAAAATAAGAAACAAGTTTATCGTGTACTCGAAAATGCTACTAAGAAAGATTTACAAGCTATAAAAGAGATTTGGCCTGATTTATTATCTGTATTAGATGTATCTGAAAAAGCTGTTCTTGATGTCTTAGAACCAGTTGCTGCTAGTCCTGATGAAGTGGTCATGAAATGTAAGTATGTACTCTGGTTTGAAAAAGCGAGTGCAGACGGAGATTTATTAAATAAATTAACAAGCTATATTGAGAGATTTACTAAGCATTCTTATGGTATTGTATTAGTACCAGATAATGATTGGTTAACTGTTAGACAAGAATTTGTTAATAGTCATAAGCAGGAACTATTAGCTAAAAAGAAAAAGCAAATAGCGGCTGCTGAAACTGATAATAATCAGCCAAATGAGGATAATGAAATTATTAATAAGGCAAAGGACTTATTTGGTGATACAGTTAATATTAAAGATTAAGCAAAGAGAGGAATAATAAATATGAGTAGAAGACCTAATTTTGGTGGTATGGGTGGCATGAATATGCAACAAATGATGAAGCAAGCAAAGAAGCTTCAAGCCCAAATGGCAGAAGAACAAGAAAATATTACTGCTCAAGAATTTACTGGAAAATCTGCTGATGACTTAGTGGTTGCTACTTTTAGTGGAGACCGTCAATTAAAAGATTTAAAGATTAATAAAGAAGCTATTGATCCAGATGATCCTGATATGCTTCAAGATTTAATCATTGATGCTGTAAACAAAGGACTATCTCAAATTGATAAGGCTACCCAAGCAAGTTTAGGTAAATATACGAAAGGCTTGATGTAATTGCAATATCCATTACCAATTGCACATTTGATTGATTCTTATATGAAATTGCCAGGCATTGGTGAAAAAACCGCCACACGTTTAGCATTTTATACTTTAGATATGCCACAAGAAGATGTAGAGGATTTTTCTCAGGCACTTGAAGAAGTAAAAGAGAATTTACATCAATGTTCAATTTGTGGCAATATCACAGAAAAGGATCCGTGTGATATTTGTGCGGATTCTGATCGTGATCAGACTACGATTATGGTTGTAGAACAACCTAAAGATGTAATGGCTTTTGAAGATATGGGTGAATATAATGGTCTTTACCACGTTTTGCATGGAGTCTTGTCTCCAATGGATGGAGTAGGACCAGAAGAAATTAACATTAAATCGTTAATTACTCGTCTTCAAAAACAAGATCAAGTCAAAGAAGTTATTTTAGCTCTTAATTCTACTCCCGAAGGTGAATCTACAGCTATGTATATCAGCAAGTTAATTAAACCAGCTGGTATTAAAGTAACTCGTCTTGCAGCCGGACTTGCTGTCGGAAGTGACATTGAATATGCGAACTCAATTACATTGAAACGCGCTGTACAAGGAAGAACGTCTTTATAATGTCAAAACATAATAAAATTAAAGAACAAGGCGACCAAAAGTTAATTACTTTAGTTGAAAAACTGCAAAATGAAATTGCTCTCCAAAACGGGCTAGATCAAAATACATTAGATATGTCTGATGATAATTTGGTAGCAAGCAAAATTTTGCGAGCAAAATATACATTTTTGTACGATGAAGCTCGTTATCGGCATACAAGATTTAGTGGTATCACTAATGCCATAACGCAATAAAAAGTTCCCATTTGAAGGGAACCTTTTTTATTTTTCAAAATTAAAAATTATCAAGGCTGTTAATCTCTAATAAACTTCTGTAGAATAGACACATGGAGGATTTTATGAAAGGTTATTTTGTTAGTTTTGAAGGTCCGGATGGAGCAGGAAAAAGTACGGTTTTAAAGAAGGTTTTAGCTGAAATTGAGCCACTTCTTAAGACACAATATCTTGTGACGCGAGAACCTGGAGGTTCAAAAATTGCTGAAAGTATTAGACAGATAATTCTTGATCCAAAAAATGTGAAAATGGATGATCGTACTGAGGCACTTTTATATGCCGCGGCAAGAAGTCAACATATGGCGGAAATCATTAACCCTGCTTTAAAAGAAGGTAAACTTGTAATTTCTGATCGTTTTATTGATAGTTCTCTTGCTTATCAAGGAGTAGGACGGAATTTAGGAATTGATGAAGTTAAGGAAATTAATGATTTCGCTACCGGCGGTATCATGCCAGATCTTACTATTTTCTTAGATGTTAAACCTGAAATTGGATTAGCTCGAATTGAAAAATTACGAGCAGGTCAGGAAGATCGTTTAGAACAAGAGAAATTAGCCTTTCATAAAAAAGTTTATGCAGGCTATCAAGAAGTAAATAAGCGCTATGCAGATAGAATTGCGGTTGTTGATGCTAGTCAAAGTCTGGATGATGTAGTAACAAGTTGTGTAGCGATTATTAAGAAAAGATTGCCAGATATTTTTTAGGGGAAAATCAATGAAGTTAGTTATTGCAATAGTTCAAAAAGAAGATTCGAATAAGTTGCAAAGAGCATTTGTAAAAAACAACGTGCGTGCAACTAAGTTGGCAACTACAGGTGGATTTTTAAGTGAAGGCAATACTACATTTTTAATTGGGACCGAAGATGATCATGTTGAAGATGTATTGAACATTATCAAGGGCCAATCAAAGGCACGTGAAGAATTTGCTCAACCAAGTATGGTCACTACAGGTTATGAAATTAGTCAACCTGTAAAAATCACAGTTGGGGGTGCAACTTGTTTTGTTGTACCAGTTGATGAGTTTAAACAATTCTAATGATTGATATTTCGAACATTGGTCACGGACCCGCTAATCTTTTGGCAAAGGCATATGATAAAAACAAGTTGGCCCATAGTTATCTTTTTGTTGATAATGATGAGAAGAGGGCTTTGAATACAGCTTATTGGTTAGCGTGTTTGTTTAATTGTACTGGAGAAAATAAGCCTGACGGAACATGCAGAAATTGCCAACAAATTATTTCTGGAAACCATCCGGATGTTTTATTAGTAGAACCTGAGGGAAAGCAAACTCTTGGAATTGATCAGATTAGACCTTTAAAAGAAGAACTTGCTAAAAGTCCCGTTGAGAGTACTATCAGGTTTTTCTTAATTAATAAAGCAGAAAAGCTAACCCTTTCAGCCGCTAATGGATTGCTCAATCTTCTTGAAGAGCCCATTGCTCCAGTGGTAACAGTTTTGATTACTAATAATAGTGATCAAATTTTGCCAACAATAAGATCTCGGGTTCAAACTATTAATTTTGATGAAAAAGAAGCTGACAGTAAGAGTAGCCTTTTATTAAATAGTGGTTTATCTACTGAAGAGATTAAAGATTTAGGCGATACTCAAAGTCTTGATCAAGCAATCAAGTATTTTTATCAAGAAATGCTCGAAAGAAATAGTCTAGCTTTAATCAGTGCCCATCATTTAGCTGATCAGGCCAAAACGATTGCCATTCAAAAGTATATTTTGATAAATTTGAAATTGCTGGCAGAAAAAGATTTAAATCAAAACAATAAGCGATTAGTAGCAGCAAGAATGCTAAAATGTTTAATAGAAATAGATAAAATGCGATATAGTAATGTTAATTTTCGAAATCTATTAGATTACGTTGCTTTACAATGGAAACGGTAGGTGTTAGAAGTGGATCCTTATTCAAAATTGCAACAACTCCATGATTCTATGGAAAAGATGACAAAAACAATTGAGAGCTTGGAAAATGATATTTTGGAGACACTCAAGGAAAATACAGAGTTAAAGGTAGAAAATCAGCTGCTACGTAAAAAGCTAGATAAACTGAATAATCACAATGAGCCTGCTGTGAAGACTCAAAGTGGCCTTGAATCTTTGAAGCAAATTTATGATTCTGGCTATCACATCTGTAATATGTACTATGGCTCTCATCGAGATCCAAGTTCGGATTGTATGTTTTGCTTAGATATTTTAGATAATTTTGGCGAAAAAAAGAATGTAAAGAGAGATCGATAAAATGCAAAGACAGAGTAGTTATGCGGATAACGGAGGCAAGTTATATTTAGTACCCACTCCGATTGGTAATTTGGAAGATATTACGATTAGAGCCAAAAAGATCTTAACTGATGCCGATTATATTGCGGCCGAAGATACCAGAACTAGTGGCATTTTGCTTGAAAAAATTGGTGTTCACAACAAAATGATTTCCTTTCATAAATATAATTCTAAGGAAAGAGCACCGGAATTAATCGAATTAATGAAAAAGGGTGCGACAATTGCGGAAATCAGTGATGCAGGGATGCCAGTGATTTCTGATCCCGGCTACATTTTGGTCCAAGAATGTATTAAAAACAATATCCCCGTTGTACCTCTTCCAGGTCCTTCTGCCTTTGCGACAGCATTAATTGCGTCTGGCTTTGACGCGCAACCATTCACTTACTATGGTTTCTTACCAAGAAAAGCTTCTGAACAAAAGGTTTTCTTTGAAAAAATGAATAAAGCCCAAGCTACTTCAATTTTTTATGAAGCACCCCATAGATTGGCTAAGACATTGAAGACGATGGGGGAAGTTTTACCGGCAGATCGACAAATTGTGGCTGCTCGAGAATTAACTAAGATTCATGAGGAATTTGTCCGTGGAAGCGTGGAAGAAGTAACGGATTACTTTAATAACAACGCTCCTCGGGGAGAATTTGTTATTTTAGTTTCACCTAATACAGAAGTTCCTGAGCAACTTTCTTGGGAGGAATTAATCAAGCTGGTTAATGATTTAGTTGACCAAGGTAAAAGTAAAAAAGATGCCATTAAGCAAGTCGCTAAAAAGCATCGTGTTTCTAAAAATGAACTTTATGATCAATATCATCAGGACTAAAAATGAAATATAGTGAAAATCATACAATTGAATTTAGTGAATGTGATGAAAATCAACGCTTAAAGTTACCGGCTATGGTTGATTTATTAATGCAGGTTTCTGAGCATCAATTAGAAAATGGCGCAGCTGGAACGAACGATTTGATGAAAAGAGGTCTGGGCTGGGTAGTAACTCAATATCATTTTGATATTCAGAGTTTGCCTCATCCGCAAGAGCAAGTGGTATTAAGTACTGAAGCAAGTGGCTATAATCGCTTTTTTGAATATCGTGATTTTGAAATTGCAACGTCCGATGGGGAAGCTTTAGTCACTGCACAGAGTCAATGGGTGCTATTTGATATTAAAAATAGAAAAATGGTGCCAACTGATGAAGAATTAATGCAAAGATTTGGTGCACCTGAACTTAAAAAGATGCCACGGTTTCCACGTTTAAGAGCACAAAAAGAATATGATTCAAGTCGAAAATATCGCGTTCGTTATGATGATTTAGACACAAATCATCATTTAACTAATGGTCATTACTTTAATTGGTTTATTGATATGTTTGATCGCGATTTCTTGAAAGATCATGTAGTAAAAACGATTGATTTAAAGTTTGATCGTGAAGTACGCTATGGAGAAACTCCGCTTTCTCTTATAAAAATTGAAAATGAAGATCAAATCAAGTCATATCATGCGATTGAAGATGAGCAGGGTAATGAGCAAGCAATTTGCGAGCTTATTTGGCGAAAAAATGATTAAATAGAGAGCATGACGGAAGTCATGTTTTTTTGTTGAATGAAGGGGATTGAAATGAAGACAAAAAATTTAGTTCATTTAGAATTACGTGACTTAATCCTTTTAGGAATTATTATTGCGATGAAGGTAATCCTAGCTCAATTTTCTTTTGGACCCGCAATGGTGAAAGTTGGTCTGGGCTTCATTGGAAGTGTCATGTTGGGATACATTTTTGGTCCTATCTGGGGAAGTGTTGGTGGTGGAATTAGCGATTTAGTATCATCAGCAATTTTTGGTAATCAAGGCGGCTTCTTCATTGGGTTTACTTTAACCGCGATGGTTGGACCACTTATTTATGGACTCTTTTTCTACAATAAAGAAGTCAAAATTTGGCGAATAATTGCAGCTACTATCCTTGTTACAGTAATTGTAAACATTGGGATGAATACCCTTTGGCTTCATTTATTGTATGGAGTAGATTTTAAGGTGGCATTAATTCAAAGATTACCCAAGGAAACCATTATTCCTTGGATACAAATGGTAATCACTTACTTTGTTTTGCAAGCCATTTCTCGTGTTAAAATGTATAAGTAGAAAATAAAAAGGATTTGAAGATAGATGAAAATCTTGAGTGTATCAACTGCTACAAGTAATTTGAGTGTAGCTTTGAATGAGAATGAAAAAATAATTGTTGAGAAGAATGAACACGATGAGAGAAACCATAGTGAACATTTAGATCCATTAATTAATGAAATTTTGGTCGATCACAACTTAACTTTAAAAGATATTGATCGTTTTGCAGTTGCAATTGGCCCTGGTTCTTACACTGGTTTAAGAATTGGAATTACTACTGTGAAAATGTTCGGCAGTATTTTAAATAAAGAAGTTGTCGGAGTCTCAACTCTTCAAGCTTTGGCAAAATCAGTAACTGATAACGACACCGTGATTATTGCAGGTCTTGATGCCAGAAACGAAAATTATTTTGCTGGTGGATATGTTTTAGATGAAAATCAAATCCCAGTTAATGTAATTGCAGATGGCCATTATCATATTGATGTTTTATTGGAAAATGTTAAAGCCTATATTGAAAATTCAGACTATAAGAAGATCATTTTTGTAGGAAATGGCTTTGAAAAACAAGATGAATTAATTAAGGAACTCGATATTCAGTATAGCTATGGTACTGATGAACAAAACATAGTTCACGCTGGATTAATTGGTCAACTTGCAATTGAAGAAGAACCAGTTGATCCAGATAAACTGTTACCTCGCTACTTACGTCGTACGCAAGCTGAAGTTGACTGGCATAAGAGGACTGGTAATCCGTTTGGGCCAGATAGTGATTATGTTGAAGAAGTTTAAATTATTAAATCAATTCTTTCATCCAGAAGAAAATAAAGTTGATATGAGTTTTTCTCCGTTTATTACAACGATTGGAGGACTTACTCTACAGGTAATGCAAGCTGGGGATGAAAATATTCCTGATTTGCTTGTTTTGGAGCGTCAAGTTTATTCTGGTCATACTCCATGGAGCAAGTTTTCTTTTGAAACGGAATTAAGAAAAAGAAAAAATTCTCTTTATTTAGTCGTTTATCACGCCTCAGATTTAGTGGCATTTATTGGTGCGCGCTTTAATCCGCGTGAGGCTCATATTACTAATATTGCAGTGTCGCCAAAGTATCAAAATAAGCATATTGGTACCTACTTGATGCAATGGATGATTAATCGGGCAAGAAAAACCAATTGCGAAGTCGTTAGTTTAGAAGTCAAAATTGACAATAATATTGCCCAAAAATTGTATAGTTCGTTAGGATTTAAATCTACATTTATCAGAAAAGATTATTATAAAGATACTCATACTGATGCATTAAATATGGTGTTATGGCTGAAGCCACATCGAGTTAAGAAAAGGAAGTTTACATTTTGAGTGAAAAAAAGGACGTTCGAATTTTAGCTTATGAAAGTTCATGTGACGAAACTTCAACTGCAGTCATTAAAAACGGACGCGAAATTGAAAGTTTAATTGTTGCAACCCAAATTAAGAGTCACCAACGTTTTGGTGGGGTAGTGCCGGAAGTTGCTAGTCGTCACCATATTGAAGTGATTAGTCAAATTACTAAGGAAGCTTTAAAAGAAGCTGGTACTACTTGGGATGACATTGATGCTATTGCAGTAACTTATGGACCAGGTTTAGTTGGGGCACTTTTGATTGGAGTTAGTGCTGCCAAAGCTGCTTCTATGGCAACTGGAATTCCATTAATTGGGGTTGATCACATCATGGGGCACATTATGGCAGCTCAATTAAAGGATGAAATTGAATATCCAGCTTTAGCCTTGCAAGTTTCTGGTGGTCACACTGAAATTGTATTATTGAAAGATCCAACCCATTTTGAAATTATTGGTGATACTCGCGATGATGCGGCTGGTGAAGCTTATGACAAGATCGGCCGAGTGCTTGGTGTGAATTATCCAGCGGGTAAGACGATTGATAAGTGGGCTCATGAAGGAAAAGATACCTTCAACTTCCCACGTGCGATGATGGAAGATGATGATTATGACTTTTCATTCTCAGGTTTAAAGAGTGCCTTCATCAATACTTGCCACCATGCCGATCAAATTCACCAAGAATTGAACAAGTATGATTTGGCAGCAAGTTTCCAAGCTGCGGTAATTGATGTGCTTGCTCATAAGACGATTCGTGCAATCAAGCAATACAAGCCTAAGACTTTCATCATGGGCGGTGGAGTTGCGGCTAACCAAGGTTTGCGTGATCGCATGAGTGAAGAAATTGCTAAGTTACCTAAGGATGAACAACCAAAGGTGATTCTGCCAGATCTTAAGCTCTGCGGTGACAATGCAGCCATGATCGGAGCTGCTGCTTACAACTTGTATAATGAAGGCAAGTTTGCAGACTTAACTTTGAATGCAGATCCATCACTTGAACTTCCATATGCAAATAGCATGTTGAATTAAAGTGAAATAAACAAAAAAAGAAGATTGATTTACATTGTGTAGATCAATCTTCTTTTTCGTTTACATATTTAAATTTGCGTCTCACGCAATATTTATAGAAATTACTTTCAAAGTCAGTATACTAAATCAAAGTTGATCATTTAGAAACTCTAAGTACCTGAGAAAGAATATTTTGAAATTCATCAGCTGTATCTGGTCGATCAATAAAGTTTGCAATATCAATAGCTTTGGTAGCTAATTTGAGATCCTGCTCACGATGAGTAAAGCGATAATTGATTAAGTGTTGCAAAAACTTTTTGTATAAGCCAGTATAGTGATCTAGCGATGGAATTTCTAATTTATTTATTTTTTCAAGTAGCTTTTTAGCTAATTGAGGATCAGCAAGGAGCAACGTGGTGGTTGTGTTTAAGAGAGCACCTAGCGCAAAAAGATGATTTGTGTCGCCATCAGCTTTAATTTGATCAAAATTAGCGATAATTCTATTACTAATTTTGTAAATTGTTTTGGTATCCAGTAAATTAGTTGCATTTCCAAAAGCAGTAAGATAGTAATTATTCCAAACTTTTGCCTTTAAAAGAATTGAGGTTAGTTTTTGTTTAGCGCTTGGAGAAAATAGATTTTTATTAGTTTTTAGAAAATAGAAATTACAACCAAGTGCGCTAAGGAAGAAATCGGCATCATCTTGTGTTTGCTCATAAACTTTCAGTTGTTGAGTAGCTAATTGGCGTAGCTTCGGAATATCGTTAGCTTTAAAAGCTTGCTTAAACTTTAAGGCAAATGGATTAGAGAATCTTAGAGCTGTCTGTTCTGCAAATTCAGTAGGTAAGACATGAATATTGTAAAGAAGTTGATCTAGTTTTTCTAAGGGCATATTACCTCCTTCGTTTTCCCAATGGGAGAGACGGGAAGGAGAAAGCCCATTAATGTTGCTTGTTGCTTTTTGTAAAGTTATATTTTGACCAGTACGTAGTTTTTTAAATGTTTTTCCAAAAGAATTTATCATAAGGAGGACAACCTTTCATGTTTTTAAAGTGGGTATTTAACATTTTACCAATTCTTGAACCGAAGTATTAATAACTTTCACTAGGAAGTATGATAAAAAAGAGGAGTATATTTTCATGATTAAATTAAATAAAAAGATTAAGAAGTTAACAGCTTTGACTACACTAACAGTTACATTAGCCTTAAGTGCCACGCCGGCTCTAGCTAAAACCGTCCATTATAAAGGTTATGCAGTTGAATGGAATTATGGGCGGACACCAAGTGGTTTATGGGGATATTCTGAAGTTCAAACGGGTCACTTTACTCATAGAGCCACTGTTAATGGTACAAACTCTGGTTGGAAACGCCCAGGAGTATTAGCTTCTGCCAAGAAATTCATTGGTAATGGTCATGTAGAAGCTTATTGGGATTGTAAATAAGGAAGTTTTGAATGAAAACAAAGTTTTCAAGTTGGCGTACTCGTATCTTCGGGTACGCTTTACTTTTAGTGCAAAGTATATTAATCATCACACTATTTTTGCAGATTCTGGGAGATAGATGTACAGATGCCTGGAAAGACTATTTGGACAGGCAGACGCAACATACTATTTATCTAAATAATGTAGCGAATGATAAAGCTAATCAAATTGAAAATTATCTCGAAATAAGTGCACAAAAATATAATCTTCTAATAGCTAAAAAGAATTTTACTACAGATAGTGTTTCTAATGGGCAAATAAATATTGGTTTGTGGGGAATAGCTAAAAATAAAAAACTTAATTTTAACTATCTTGGTCAAGATATCATCACTACGCAAGACGTTGTTCAACTTCTTAATGATAAAAACGAAAAAGTAACTTTAGGAGTAGGACAAGGCTCAGTGAATACAATCAAGAAAATTGCTAGTTTTCCCTTTTCCAGCAATGTCACCATTCAGAAGATGAATTATTATAATAAACAAAATGGTGGGATTACGGGAAAATATCAACTAATCGGAAATCTTAATGGTCAAGATTATCAGAATTTCTTACAAGGACTTGCTAAGGTTAGCCATAAATCTAAACAAGATTTGACAATTGCAAAAAGTGGGTCTGGAACAGATAAGGGTATACTGCAACTTGCTTTAATTGTTTTTAATCTTGCCATATTATTGCTTTTATTCTGCTATTTTGTAATTTGCTTTATTCGATCACTCTCAAAATATGGAACTTTGATTTTATTGGGGTGGTCAAAAGCAAAAATATTTATTTACGAAACTATCCCTTATGTTGCGACTACATTTATTTTTACCTTTGTACTTGGTATTGGTGCAATCTGGAGTATCAATAAGGGAGAATTTTTAAGTGAAATATTTAATTATGTGTTTGGGTTGAGTATTTTAATGGTAATTCTAAATTTGCTGCTACTTACGATATCTTTCAGCCCGATTTTCTTCTCTAAAAATATTGATTTAATCAAGAATAGATTCCCTGAAAAAATACTATACTTTTTTGCTAACATTCTTTATTTTGGAGTGAACATAGGAATTATAGTAACTTCAATTGCATTAGATAAGCCGATGCAATCTGTAGTTAATAATCAGATTCAAGCTCAGCAATGGGAACAAGTCGAAAAAATGATAATCTTGAATAAGGCTAATTCTGGTAGCGACGGTGCCCAAATGTACGATGCAAATTCGGACTTTAATAGAGATATGTATAATTTTTATTCGGCAATTAGTAAGAAGACTGGAGTATACATCATTCATACAGATTATACTTCGCAAAGATGGATTAATCTTCATGCGCCGCAACTTTCTAAGCCGTTCTGGATTTATCAAGTATCTCCTAATTATGCTAAAAAATTGGGTATTAAGTTATCAAAACAGCAACTAGCAAGTGCATATCGGGGTGTCCGCTTATATCTTCTACCTAAAAGTCGCAATACGCAGGTAATGAGAAAGTATATTCAATATCAAGATTTAAATGGAGTAAGCAACGACGATATTCCAACTCAGTTTTTGAAAAATCGAAAATTTAGCTTTGATAATTATCAACCGCGAAAGCTTTTTACTTGGAATACAGCGGTCAATGAACCGATTTTGACTAGTAAACCAATCATTTATATTGTTACTCCGCAAAACATGACCTACTTTGAAATTGGTAATTTGAGTGCTAGTGGTCTAGATGGATATTTAAAGTTTGAAGATAAACAAGTGCAAAAGCGGTATGTTAATTCACACTTTATGTCTAAATATAATTTAGCAGACAACAAGCTAGAGTTTTTACCAATTAAGGAATACATTAATGGATTGCAAAAACAATTGCTTCAGACCATTCAATGGTTCTATTTCATCTTTTTGATTTTGCTAGTCCTCTTAATTTTTGCCTTAATTATTATTGCTACTATTTTTAAGGTAGCTAATAAAGAGAAAATTGCAGTTAAGACATTTTTAGGCTATTCCATCTTAAGAATTTATTGGCAAATAGTTCTGAGCGTTTTAGGTATTAATATTTTTGATCTAATTTTTGTGTTATTCAAGAAAAGTAAAATTGGAATTTTGATAGTGTTAGTGAGTTTAGTGATTCAAGCCGTAATTTTTTATTATTATGTACAACACGATAAACTAAAACGAATCGTGAAAGTATTTAAAGGGGATAGATCATGATAGCAATCAAGGTAGAAAACTTAACTAAAAAATATGGAGAGCGAATTATATTAAATAAGATAAACTTTACTATTAATGAGGGTGAGTTCGTGGCAATTGTTGGTCCATCCGGAGCAGGTAAGTCAACTGTGCTTAATATTTTAGGGATGCTTGAAAAGCCAACCAGTGGGGAAGTTTATTTGTCTAATCAAAAATTGCCTTCAATCAACAGTCGAAAAGCTACCATATTACGTAGAAATAAGATTAATTATCTTTTTCAGTCATATGCTCTAATTAGTGATTTGACAGTTTTACAGAATTTACAAATTGCAGTGAAATTTAATAAAGAAAGTTCGCGGATTATAAATCAAAAAATTGATAAGGTATTGGAAGATTTAGATATAGTACCATTAAAAAATAGTCGAGTGAACACTTTGTCTGGAGGGGAACAACAAAGAGTGGCCTTAGCTCGTTGTATTTTAAAACCAGGAAATTTAGTGTTAGCCGATGAACCTACGGGTGCCCTTGATCCGTCGAGAGCTGAAGAAGCATTTGATCAAATTAAACTTTTAAGGGATCATTATCACAAAACTATTATTATGGTTACGCATAATATGGAAGAAGCTGAGAAAACTGATCGCATACTTGATTTGAATAGATTATGAACTAATAACTGTTTTAGTGAGTAAATTTGAAAACCGAATGTGGTATACTGAAAAATAATTTTTTAAGTGAAGGGGAGTAGGGAAAATGCCCAAACGGACTAAACAGATCATACTTGGAGGATTTCTGATTTATTTAGTTATTTTCACATATGTTGTACTTACAACCATCCGTCAAGAAATACATCCCGGATTGAAGGTGAATGGAGATAATGCCTTGTATATGTTTTTCTATCTTCAACCATTTGGACTAAGAGACTCACTGTTTATCAATTTTGGCTCAATTGCAATTGTTCCGATTTTGAGTACCTACTATTTTATTCATATGAAGAATAACAACGAATTGATCCATCTTCTGCAAAGAATTGGCTATCAAAAATTTATTCAAAGAATGGTTGGAAAAAGCTTTTTAATAGCAAGCATTTTTAGTTTGATTGTAAATATTTATCAACTAATACTAATTAATTGGTTTTATGCTCCATTGTCTTTTAGTGGTAAGAGTCAATTCTTACTTACAAGTAAACTGATTTACTTTTCTTCAAATGGATGGGTTAATCTCCTAACTTATATTGTTTTAGCGGCAATTGGTTGGGGAATCTATACAGTGTTTATTTTGGCACTGGGATTATTTATCAGAAAAAATGCTTTGTATGTTCCCTTAGGAATAGTTTTTGGGTTAGGAACCATTTTACTTGATGAGGTCGTATTAATTTCGATGAATAAAGGAACAATCCAATTTGCTAATATCCTCGCGGCCCCGAATTTATTTTCTCCTGGCCAATTAGTTATTGGAGGACAGAATCCGCCATTAGGATTATGGGCTACTTATGTGATTATTGTAGGAATATATGCTCTTTTGATTTTCGCTTTGATTAAATTCTGGCATAAAAAGCAAGAAAGAGGGGCCTAATGACGAAAAGTAGAACGAGTTCCTTTATTAAATTAATGCTCTTCTTATCAGCTATGGTGGGATTAGTTGCGGGAATGTATTTAAACAATCGCCCGGACAGTATTCGTGATATTCCTTTCGTTTTTGTTTATCAAAATAGTATGTCGATTTATTTTGAACCGATAATTTATATTTTGGTTTTCATTGAAGTGATCAAAATTCGGCGTATTAGGGATGCAATTGAAGTTCGAAATAAGACAGATTTTGTCTTAGGTAAGTTGATTCAACTTGTGGTAAGTGAATGGGCAATCTTTTGGATATGTGCATTAGTTCCATATTGGCTTTTAAATTTAAAGACTAGCTTTAAATTTGGCATTCCGACTTTAGGTATTCTAATTTTGGGCTTGAATATGGTGGCTATGTTTTTAGGGATGTTCTTGCTTCTCAGTGCTTATAAGTTACCGTATCCTTATTTGATTTTATTGTTAGTTTTGGCAATTACTGGGGGTTATCATTATGGGATTGAGTTAAATTGTTTTTTACCACACTACAGTCCTATTTTTGATCCCACTTATCGCGCAATTCATCAAATCTATTTTTAGGAGAAAAATATGTTGAAGATAGAACATTTAAATAAAAAGTTTGGTAAAAAGGAAGTCTTGAAAGACGTCTCCCTTACTCTTAGTCCCGGCCAGAGAATTCATATTATTGGTAAAAACGGCTCAGGCAAATCAACAATCTTTAAGATTATCACCGGCATATTGAAGCAGAATGATGGCACAGTTGAAATTGGGACAGATGATGTAATTGGTGCCGTGATTGAAAATCCAGGATTTTTAGAATATGAATCTAGTCTTGAAAATTTGAAATTTTTAGCTGAACTAAATCATGACTATGATGAAAAATTAGTAAAAGAATTAATGGAAGAATTCTCTTTGGATCCTGAGGATAGTCAGCCAGTTTCTAGATATTCGATCGGAATGCGTCAAAAGTTAGGCATTATTCAGGCGATTATGGAAAATCAGAATATCGTTTTGTTAGATGAACCAACGCGCGGAATTGATAAAGAAGGTATTGAGACCTTTGTGAAAATACTTGGGCAACTTAAAGAGCAAAAGCGCGCTGTCATCATCGCAAGTCATGATGATATTTCTAACTTGGTTTATGATCGAGAATTAAAACTAAAAGATGGTGTCTTAGTTGAAGAAAAATAGCTCTATCTTTTGGTTGTATTCCGTAATTACTTTCTTGATTATCTTTTTCTTTAGAACACATTTAGGAATGTTACCTGGTGATAAGATGGTAGCTGTGAATTTTGGCATAGTCCATAAATCTCGTTGGCTCATTTTCTTAAATGTGTATCTTAGCGCTTATGATTTGATTTTTATTCTTTTAGCGCGCACTAAAATGGAAATGGTGGAAGATTTTCTAGTAATTAGGAAAATTACCACCTTACATAGATTCACCATATTTTGGAAAAATTTGCTTATTTATCTAGTTCCTTTTCTTATTATTCACTTAAGCTTTTTCAATAAGCAAAATTTTCTTCTTTCTAGCATTTTGCTATTTGTTTGGCTAGTAATTTGGCTAATTTTAGCCGTTTGCCCTTTCAAAAGATTAAATCAATACATTCGAGCTACAATCATTTTGATAATTTTACTCATCTTACGGATTTTAGTATAAGAAAAACTGCCTTCAAAGGCAGTTTTTTGTTTATTCAAATTCATCCAAAGCAGTCAATGCCTTTTCCCATTCATCATTAGCTTGGTCGAGCTTTTCTTGAACGGCAGACAGCTTTTCTTGCAGAGGCCCCAGCTTATCAAAGTTAGTGGCAATTTCAGGATTTGCCATTTCATTTTGAATCTCAGTTTGTTGATTTTCTAAATCTTCAATTTCTTTTTCGGCATTATCAACGGCTCTTTGAAGCTTACGCTTTTGTGAATCACGTTGCTTCTGTTCTTGGTAAGACAACTTTTGCTCGCTAACTTGCTTGACCGGTTCAGCTGGGACGGCCTCAGTTTGACTAGGAGTTAAACCAGCGTTTTGCTTAGCTTTTTCGTCAAGATAGTAGGAGTAGTTTCCTTCGTAAATCTTGGCATGGCCATCGCGCACAGAAACAATCTTGTTTGCTAATTGATTGATAAAGTAACGGTCGTGAGAAACAAAGAGTAAAGTTCCATCATAATTGCTTAAAGCTTCTTCAAGAACTTCTTTTGCTTCAATATCCAAATGGTTAGTGGGCTCGTCCATAAGCAAGAAGTTATCATATTCAAGTGATAACACTGTCAAAGTCAAACGTGCCTTTTGCCCACCGGATAATTGACCAACCGTCTTGTCGATGTCCTTGGCTGTGAACAAGAAACTAGCTAAAATTGAACGTACATCACGCTCAGGCATTGTCTTGTGGCGATCCCAAATTGTATCAAGGACGGTTTTTGAAGGGTCCAGTCGTTGCAATTCCTGGTCGTAGTAGCCGATGTCAAGGGATGCACCATATTTAATGGAACCATCTTTTGGCGTCAATTGCTTCATAATTGTTTTAAGCAAAGTAGATTTACCAATACCGTTTGGTCCAATAATTGCTACGCGATCGCCTTTGTTGACTTGGAAAGAGATGTCCTTAACCATTGTTTTATCAGAATAACCGATGGTTAAATCATTCAAGATAAGGACTTCTTTTCCTGA
Source organism: Lactobacillus intestinalis (assembly GCF_024397795.1). Classification (NCBI taxonomy): domain Bacteria; kingdom Bacillati; phylum Bacillota; class Bacilli; order Lactobacillales; family Lactobacillaceae; genus Lactobacillus; species Lactobacillus intestinalis. Next base: position 382,960 of record NZ_CP072983.1, read on the forward strand.
AGGGCGTTCACTATTAAAGTGAATTCTGACCTTAGACTTATGCTTTGGTGGCTTGATACGGTCAATTTTTTCTAGCTTTTTCCGTCTACTTTGTGCACGCTTAGTAGTTGTGGCACGCACCAAGTTCTTTTGGATAAATTCTTCGTCCTTCTTGATTTCTTCTTGTTGTTTTTCATAGGCAGCTTGTTGTTGCTTATCGCGCAATTTGCGTTCTGCAATGTATTGAGAATAATTTCCTTTAAAAGCAGTCAAAGTTCCAAATTGTAATTCGAAAATTTGGTTAGCTAAGTGATCTAAGAAGTACTGGTCGTGGGATACAACTAAGATTGCGCCTGCGTAGTTTTTCAAAAAGCCTTCTAGCCAATCCAACGTATCCATATCCAAGTAGTTGGTAGGTTCGTCGAGCAAGAGCAAAGGTGGCTTTTTAAGGAGCAGCTTTACAAAAGCTAAGCGCGTCTTTTCTCCACCAGAAAGACTGCCAATCTTCTTTTGCCAAGTATTTTCAGGAAACTTGAATCCATTCAAAATACTCTTGATATCAGATGGATAAGTATAGCCACCTTGTTGCTCAAAGTCGAATTGCATTTGATCGTAGCGCTTGAGGAGGTCCTTATCTTCGGGATGATCCGCTATTTCTTCTTGGAGTTGTTCAAGCTTCTTTCCTTTATTGATTAAAGGAGTGAAAACTTCCTCCATTTCATCCCAGATCGTCTTATCTTCATCCAGTGCGTTTTCCTGAGCAATATAACCGGCTTGAATTCCCTTATTAACAGTAAATTCACCTTGAGTAGGTTCTCTTTGACCGGTCATAATCTTTAATAAAGTAGTCTTTCCCGCACCGTTTGGTCCAACAAGTCCAATTCGTGCATTTGAATCGATTGAAAAGTTAACATTTTTAAATAGAGTATTGGCACCAAATTGTTGTTCTAAATCGTGCCCTTGTGCAATAATCATAATTTTTTCACCTAAAAATATTCTAACATAATGAGTTGTCTGACTTGTAATTGTATTGTGAAAATACGGTATAATTGGAAGTGAAGATTAAGATTGTGAAAAATATACTTGCAAGCCTACTAACTTTACAGGTATGATATAAATGCTTGATTGTTCATTCACAAACATAAAATACATGGGGGCTTCACAAATGGAAAAAATAAAAATTCCTAAGGCAACAGCCAAACGCTTGCCACTTTACTACCGCTACCTTATTATCCTTAATGAAGAGGGGAAAGACAAGGTATCTTCCACAGAATTATCTGAAGCTGTACAAGTAGATAGTGCATCAATCAGACGAGACTTTTCATATTTTGGTGCTTTAGGTAAACGTGGCTACGGTTATGATGTAAAGAATCTCTTAAAATTCTTTAAAAAGATCTTGAATCAAGATACTTTAACTAATGTAGCATTAGTTGGGGTTGGTAATTTAGGTAGAGCGCTACTTAACTATAATTTTAAGCGTAGCAATAATATTCGAATTTCATGTGCCTTTGATATCAATAAGGACATTACTGGTAAGATTTTAAGTGGTGTACCAGTCTATGACATGAGCGAATTAAAGAAGCAATTGAGTGATCAACAAATTTCAATTGCAATTTTAACAGTTCCTTCCAGCTCAGCTCAAGTTACAACTAATGAAATGGTTGAAGCTGGAGTGAAGGGAATTATGAACTTTACGCCAATTCGTCTTTCCGCACCATCAACTGTACGTGTTCAAAACGTGGACTTAGCTACTGAATTACAAACTTTAATTTATTTCCTTGATTCGGAAAAGGAAAACGATAACGATTAAGAAGCTGCCGTTTAAGGCGGCTTTTTTGTCAGATAGAGATTAATTACCCTCAGGAGTGTAGCTGATCGGTTCCTAGATAATTTCATAAGCGATACTGTCGCTTTTTGTACGTAAATTAGATATATTATTGCTAGAAAAGCATAATATACAGGGAATCCCTCTCATGCTTTTCATTCCCAAATATGTGATTAAAAGGTGAAAGAAATTGAAAATTAATGAAGCGCTAAAAAAAGAAAGATTGGCTCAACATAAAACACAAGCCAGATGGATTAAAGATATAAATATGTCAGTCTCACATTATTCAGAAATAGAATCGGGATATGTAAGAAATGGAGTTAGCTCAGATATTGATAGTGAAGATTTGATTCTTTTACTGAAATCAAACCATGTTAATATCAATGATTTTTTTGATTTGGTTCAGGATTCATACATTGTTAGTGAAAGCACAACGGTAGCTCAACAACTTTTTGAGGAATTATATATTGCTTTTACGAATAAGGATTATAAAAAAGCGGATAAAATAAAAAAAGAGATAGTACAAATGCCTAATATTCCAAAATCTTTAAGATATTGCGCATCGCTTATTACTGCAGATTTAAAAGACAATATGCTGTCTTTAGATCAGAAAGTAAAGGATGAAATAGATCGATATATCTATCAATCAAATGATTGGGTAAATGATAATGAGGCTTTAATAATCTTTGGTAACTCAATTCCAGTACTTAATAAAGAAAATTTGGTTATGAGAATGGGTCAACTTTTGCGTAGGTATAAAGATATTAATGAATTTCCGAAAAATATAAAAATTAGGATTTCTACAATTTGTATGAATTATTTGTATGACGCAATTTTAAATAGAAAAATTGATAAGCATATTGAGGAATGTTTTAAATTAATTAATGAGCTCCCGGCTGACGATGTTTTTGGATTAAAAAAGATAATAGCGCGTTACCTAAGTGATGTATACAACGGAAAAGAAACATATAGCGAAGAATTAAGAAGCATTTTTATAAGAAGTGGAATGAAGAATATAGCAGATCATTTATTTATTTAATTCGATATTTCGAAATTCACTACAAAAAACTCTTTGTCTTGTCTACTATTATTAACTGATTTTGGAAAAATGCGACTACATGATTAAGATCAAGAATCAAAAAATTGAATTAATTAAAAATGGTAGTCGTAGAATAATTGAGGTTTAAGTATGTTAAAGAAACTTTGGGAATTTAGAAGTATCATCGTAGTAGTAATCTTAGGTTGCCTATTAATAAGTCATACGGCAGTTTTTGATAGATTTAATCCGTTTATTTCTGAAACTGTGAGTTATGCTCAAGTACCTACGGGAACGCAAAAGTATAAAAATGTAAAAATATATAATCATAAAATCACCAAGCTAAAATCATACCGACTTCACAATGTTGGTGGATATGATCCATCAAGAGAATATATTTCGATTAGGCATAGGGGCCAATATGTGAAATCGATTAAATATATATCTAAGAAAGACTTTGTAAATAAGGTAAAATAACACCAACTTATATCATAAGTGAAAAATATCAGAAAAGAGAGAATTTCTTAATAATCTTTTTACTGAGACGGTCATATGATAATTAATCAAACCTTGTCCGATTTAGATATCTATGTGCCTTTGTCTTGGCAAGTGGTTAATTATGTGAACCTGGAATCGGCGATTTGAAAATCGTCTGTAAAGGAAAACGATAACGATTAAGAAGCTGCCGTTTAAAGCGGCTTTTTTTACCACTTAGAAACAAAAATTAACCTCTTAGTTAAAATAAGTAGCTTCTGAAACGTAATCATAGTTAAATAAGCTTAAGTTAAGAAATAAGAAAGAGGAGGCGAGATTGTGAAAGTTAAATTGGACATTAATCCAGATCATCAAGAAACTGAAGTTACGATCTCGGCGCCTGAGATGAATGACCAGATTCAGGAACTTTATCGGCTTTTGCAAAATCAAGAAAAAATTCCTCAAATTGAAGGATTTAAAGATAAAGTTTCCTATTATTTGAATTTGGTAGATATCCTCTTTTTTGAAACTGATAGTAAGGTAGTGATGGCTCACACGACTAGGGATGCTTATCAGGTCAAGTATAAGCTTTACGAACTTGAAGATATTTTGGGTGCTAACTACATGCGCGTTTCAAAATCGACTATTCTTAACTTGAATCAGATTTACGCAATTACGAGGTCGATTTCAAATTGCCAGGTAAAATTTCAAGATTCTTATAAGGTAGTTTATGTATCGCGTCATTATTATCGTGATCTGCGTAATCGACTAGACGAAAGAAGGAAGTACTATGAGAAATAAAGTTTCGCGCATTTTTTGGGGCGTTTTCTTTATCGCTGCCGCAACCTTTGTTGTGCTCAATCAGATGGGGATTTGGACTTATAAACTAGGTTTTTGGGCAATTATTGGAACCATTGTCTTTGCTCTTAGCTTAATTGACGGGATTGTTAATCGCAGAATTACGGAAGGTGTCTTCTCAGTCGCATTTTTACTGATGATTTATGCACAACCGTTGCATATCACCCGTTTAGTGCCATGGACAATTCTCTTAGCTGCGATTTTGATTTCAATTGGATTGGGGATTATCTTTCGTAATCGATTTCATACGATTGTTTATGCAAATAAGAAAATTAAAGACTTTAGGGAAAAGAGAGAGGATTTTTCTAATAATCTCTTTACTGAGACGGTGACCAATGATCAAGGTGATCATGTAGTAATTAATCAAACTTTATCGGATGTCTCACGTTATATCCATTCAAAAGAGCTTGAAACTATTGATGTGACCTCCAAGTTTGGGGATGTGAACATTTATCTTGATGATGCGGAAAGCAAAAACGGCATTGTTAACATGAATTTGGACATTATGATGTCCGATTTGGATATCTTTGTGCCCTTGTCTTGGCAAGTGGTTAATTATGTTAATCCTGGAATCGGCGATTTGAGAATCGAAGGAGCTTCAAACGGTGGTGGGCCTCAACTAGTAATTAATGGGCGCGCCCGCTTTTCCGATATTAAGATTAAGTATATTTAGTCATGAATAATAAAGCTAGGTGTAAAATAAAGAAAAGGTTATTTTTATACATCGAGGTTTTATTATGATAAATAAAGACGTTAATCTTAGTTTGATGTACGAACTTGAAAACTTACACCATGTTGTCGTTCAAGCTTCTGATGTAGGTTCAAAGTATGTTTATGCTTTGCAATTACTTCATAAACAAACTGATATTATTGTTTATCGAGCAACACCAAATGGCGACCATGTTTTCTTTGATGAAGATAGTCCTTTAGTCTATTTGACTGGAATGGCTGGAGGTCACACGCAAACCTGGACTTATTCCGGTGAAAGTGATCGCTGGTTTGTAGGGACCAAGCCTAAGAAGCATGGTAGCACTCTGTGGGACACGCAAATTGCCCGCGTAGTCCTTCCAGAAAGTGGTACTTTGCAATATGATAGCAATACTGAAATGCCGCGTTTGTCTTATTTAAACCGTGCAGGTTACGGCTACGGCGATAATAGTGTCGCTTATCCTGGAAAAGACTTAGAACGGCTTGAGGCTGCAGTTTCACCAGATTATTCTAAGCTTTTGATTGCAAGTATCGACTTATCGCACACTGGTCACTTTGCATTGTATGATTTGAATCAAATCAATGCGGCTTTGGACGAAGCAGAAGCTGATGGCTCTGATGTGAATATTCAAAACTTTGAATGTTTAGGTGCCTTCAATGTTCCTAACTTTGATGGAGAACTTATTCCTTCAATTCAAGGTTATGATCTTGATGAAAACAATAATGTGTATGTTTCTTGTCAATTGGGACCAACAACGGACTTCTTAGGGCTTGCTAAGGAAGGTAAGCCACGTGAAATTGTGAAGATTCCATGGGGATGCGCAGATCCAAACAAGTGGGAAGTTGCTAACTTGGACCATGCCCATGTGCTTGATTCTTTAGGCTATGTGACTGAATTTGAAAGTGTTCAAGTTCTTGATGCCAATAACATTTATTTGACAGTGGCCTACCACCGCAAGAGTGACTTAACTACTTTAAAGAATAGAATTTACAAAGTTGAAGGCTTCGGCAATTAAATAGAAATTAGCGAGGATTAGTTCCTCGCTTTTTTTGTAGTTTTTTTACCGAATATGATGCGAGGAGGACGTTTTATGACGAAATTGGGTATAGGTCTGATAGTTGGCTACAATACTTCTTAGTTAATGAAATTAACTAAGAAAGAGTGTAATTATGAAGAAAAACAAGTTTACAAAGTGTAGTAAAATATTATTAGCATCGGTTTTATTACTTCCTGTTATGAACTTAAAATCAATTCCAGTTCATGCTCAAACACAAACTACGGTTGCTACTAATCAAAAAGTAACAACTGAAAGTGTCACAAAAGAACAAGCTATAAAAGATGGACAAAAATTAACATCTTCTCAGTTGCGTTCTATGAGTCAATATATTCGTATTGTAAATAATCAATATGTCTTACAAGTGCCAGAAGATAGTGGAATACCAAAATCTGCTGTTCAAGCTGAACAAGAAGTTTTAACAGTTTTTAATAGAATGGTAAAAGAGAATGGTGCTGTATTAATTTCTGATGATTCTGGTGAGGATGAAGTCAGCGATTTCCCATTTGTTTCATTTGCTAGAAGATCTAGAAAATCTCATAAACGTCATAAGATAGAAATTGTAGGATATGGATCAAATGGATATTGTTATAGAGATAGCCATGGAAGATTTCACTATAGAGTTACAAAAAATATTGGTCAAGCTACATGGGATACCATTGTTTATGGGTGGGGAACTACAGATGTAGGATAAATTTTAAGAGAGATGAGTATAATGAGTCAAAATAAATCACATCCAGAGATTGCTTTATTAAATAGAGTTACAGACTTATTAATGGACAATGACACCAAAAATAATGAACGTGAGATTTTATTGTATGCCAAGCATCAATTAGAGCATCATGTTTATTTGCCAAATTTGATCTGGCATTTGAAAAATATTTTGACCCCACTGGCAATTGGAAGTAAGTTATCACCTGGAATGGGAAAATTATACTGTGATATTGTTGCCGGTAACATTGGCAAGCCTGGCGATTTACGGTCTGGTATCGGCATGGGAGCGATATATGGTGGCTTTTTCCATGGAATATAAGTTTTAAAAGTAAAGATTATTAATAAAATGAACGAAGATTTGATCTCAGTTCATTTTATTTTTTACCGAATATGATCGAAATATAACATTATTTGACGATCTTGATTATAAGTATTAGGGATGTAGTAAAATATGTAATGCAAAATTTAGTGAGCTGAAAGGAAGAAAAGTTATGAAAAAGTTGAACGAAACAAAGTTTGTCAAAATTGAAGAAAAGGAATTGAATAAAATTAAAGGAGGATTTGTTCAAGGGGGAATTTTTAATCCTACTGTAAGTTTATACAGCTGTAAAGAATTTAAAGAAAGAATAAAAAAGTCTAAAAAGCATCATTTATGGTTCTTTTAGGTGAAATAGAATGAAAGTATTGGAAATCCAATCATTTTTATCCCCTATAGTTGATTTATGGATTTTTTATAAAATTAGTAATATAAAATACAATAAAAAAGATCTGCTATTTTCTATTGGATTTGTATTTGGTTCTGTATTATTGGCTAATTTAATTGAGAATGATGTAGGAGTTAGTTTACTTCAAATTTTAATCCTTTGTGGATTTTATTTGCCTCTTCATAAAAATAAGGTAATTTTGGGTGCAAGCTCTGTAGTTGAAGTAATTGATTTATTATTTTCTATAATTGTTACTTTATGCATTTATGGTTTTGGCATTACAAGTGAAAACTATTTTCTATTTTTATCATTTTTTATAATTTATACTGTAATAATTATTTTTGTACACAAGTATCATAAAAATATCTATAAATTATTAAGTGATGACAATAATGTAATATTTATCTATTTAATGATTTATATTTATTTATCCGGAGAAGTTATTTCATATTTTGCGGATAAAGAAAAAGCAATAAGACTAGTATTTGAAGTTTATGCAAGTTTGTTAATACTTCAAATACTTTTTGCTGTTTTAGCCTATACTACGACGGTTCGAATTCAAAAAAAGCTCATGACTCGACAAGAACAGCGTGAGCAAAAATTACAATTAGAGCTTGCTAATGCAGACAGAAAGGCTCAAGAAGCTAAAAATCGCGAGCTGACATTGAAGCAAGATCAATTGAAGTCAGAAATGCAACAATTGCAAGAATATACTGATTATCTAGATAAGAACGAAGACGATCTGCGTAAGTTTAAACACGATTATCAAAATATCTTAAACAGTCTAAAAATTAGTGCTGAGGAAGGTAATACGCAAGAAGTTGTAGATGAATTGACCAAGTATACTAACACTCAATTTAATCAAAAAGCTCTCCGTAAATATAAAGGTGTGAATCATATCCAAGATAAAAACTTAAAGAGTATCGCAATCGCTAAATTATCCAAACTCTATAATGCAGATATTAACTACAGTTTTGCGTGTGAGAAAGAGATAGATCAAATTCCGCATAGTGTAGATTCCTTAGATCTGATTAGAATTATTGGTATCGCTTTTGATAATGCTGTTGAAGAAAGTCAGTTACTAATTAAGGAAACTGGAGATCAATCAAGTGCACAAGTAGATGCAATGTATTATCAAGAAGACGGAGACTTTGAATTTGAGATTCGTAATCAAATTCGAGCTACAAAAATTAATGCTGATAAAATTAGTCAAAAGAATTACACCACTAAACAGCATCATATGGGTTTGGGTCTGGTCAATGTGCAAGAGATAGCGCATAAGTACGAAGAAAGTATGATTATTGATTATTCGGTAGAAGACGGTTGGTTTATATTCAATCTAACAATTTTACCCGATGGAATTGAGGAGTAAGTGATGAAGTATCCAGTATTTATTTGCGATGATGATCAGCAACAAATCGAGTTAACTAAGAAGATTTTAGGTGCAGCTGAAATGATCTTATCGGACGATGAAAAAATTGAGTTCGATATTGGTTCTGCTACTAATTATTTAGATGCTGTTAATTACCTAAAAGAGCAAAAGCTTGATGGAGGTATTTATTTTTTAGATGTAGAACTAGGTGAAAGTACTGAAAATGATAGCGGTTTTGATTTGGCTGCTCTCATTAAGAAGCGTGACGAACGTGCCCAGATTATCTTTGTAACTAGTCATGCTGATTTGTCATTAATTACATTTAGAAGACGATTAGGGCCAATTGATTATATTGTCAAAACTGGCGATATTGATGAATTTCGTAAGACGATGGTAAAGACCGTTGAAGTGGCTATCTATAATTTACATAAGTTCAACTACATGAAGGCCATGACCTTTTCTTATAAAATTGGTCGTTTAGTAAGAAATGTGAATATTGATGACATTATTTACTTAACTACAACGCCAACTCCACACAAACTCTTAATGATTAGACAGACCGGAGAATCTCAATTATTAGGTAGCATTAATCAATTCGACAATGAAAATCCAATGTTGGAGAAGATAAGTCAGTCTTGTTTAGCTAACCCTAAGAATATCCAATCAATAGACTTATTGGAACGTAAAGTTTTATTTATTAATGGAGACGTAGAGACATTCGCTCGTTCCAGCATTAAAAGAATGCGAGAATTACTTACTAAGTACAATTACACGACTGAAGAACTTGCTAAACGAGAGGACAGTATAGAATGAATATTTTCAAATATAGGTCAATCTATATTCCGCAAGTTGATGAAACCGACTGTGGAGCTGCCTGTTTAGCAATGATTTTAAAATATTATCATTCACGAATTTCTATAGCTCATTTAAGACATATCGCTAAAACTAATACTGAAGGTACGACGGCTTTTGGACTAGTTAAGACTGCTGAAAGTTTTAATATGGAGGTACAAGCAGTAAAGGCAGATATGTCTTTATTTAATATGGAAGACATTCAATATCCCTTTATAGTTCATGTGGTAAAAGAGGGAAGTCTTTTACACTATTATGTTGTACTTAAAAGTACTAAGAATAAGATTGTTATTGCTGATCCGGACCCTACTAGTGGAATTAAAAAGATATCTAAAAAAGCATTTGAAAAGGAGTGGACAGGTGTCACTTTATTGATGATTCCAAAATCTAATTTTAAAGTAATAAAAGAAAAGAAGACTAATCTTATATCTCTTTTACCTTATTTGTTTAAGCAGAAAACTTTAATTAAAAATATTATTTTAGCCACGATACTCGTAACTTTAATTAGTATAGGGACTTCGTATTTTGTTCAAGGCCTAATTGATACTTATATTCCAAATGAAGCCTACACAATTTTATCTATTTTAGCTATTGGATTATTAATAGCATATGTATTTAATTCTATTTTTCAATATGGCCAACAAGTTTTGTTAAATATATTAGGGCAACGTTTGTCTATAGATCTTAACTTGCAATACATTAGGCATGTGTTTGAACTTCCAATGGAATTTTTTACTACGCGTAAAACAGGAGAGATTACATCTCGATTTTCTGATGCTAGTAGGATTATTGATGCTTTGGCCAGAATGGTGATCTCTTTATTTCTTGCTTTATCGATTGTAATTTTGATGGGAATAGTTTTAGCACTTCAAAATATGACTTTATTTTTAATTACACTTTTTTCTATTCCAATCTATGCAATCATTATTCTCGGATTTACGAAAAAATTTGAAAAGCTAAATAATGATCAAATGGAAAGTAATGCAGTAGTAAGTTCTTCAATTATTGAAGATATTCAAGGAATAGAAACTATTAAAGCATTAAACAGTGAACAGATTCGATATCGTAAAATTGATGAGCAATTTGTTGATTATTTAAGAAAGGCTTTCAAGTATAGTAAGAATGAGACCTTACAAACAGTACTGAAGACTTTTGTTCGCTTGGCATTAAATATAGTTGTCTTGTGGGTAGGGGCAATTATTGTAATGCATAACCAAATGTCCATTGGTCAATTAATGGCCTTTAATGCATTATTAGCTTATTTTGTTGATCCATTGCAGAATATAATTAATTTACAGCCTACTCTTCAAGCTGCCAATGTGGCTCAAAATCGTTTAAATGAAGTTTATTTAGTTAAAAGCGAATTTAATAAAACAGCCTCTATTAATAAAATTCAACAAATTGAAGGAGATATTCATTTGACGCATGTTTATTATCGCTATGGATATGGGAGTGATGTCTTACAAAATATAAGTCTTAAAATAAGCCCTGGTGAAAAATTAACTATTGTGGGAATGAGTGGTTCTGGTAAATCAACATTAGTTAAATTATTGGTGGCTTTTTATAGTCCTACAAAAGGTAAGCTAACCTTTAATAATAAAGCAGTAAGTAATATTGATAAGCATATTCTTCGCTCTTATGTAAATTATGTACCGCAAATTCCATGTGTATTTTCAGGAACGATTAAAGAAAATTTGTTATTAGGTAGTCGACCTCATATTTCTGATGAAGAAATAAAAAAAGCATGTCAAATTGCAGAAATTAAAGATGATATTGAAAAATTACCGTTGCAATATGACACTCCACTTGATGAAAATGCAAAGGTACTATCAGGAGGTCAAAAGCAACGCTTAACGATTGCTAGAGCTCTTTTAACACCTGCTAAGGTATTGATTTTAGATGAAGCGACTAGTGGATTAGATACTATTACTGAGAAAAAGGTAGTAAATAACTTACTTCAGCTTAAAGATAAAACTATTATTTTTATAGCCCATCGCTTATCTATCGCTAAAAAAACAGATAACATTATAGTTTTAAGTAAAGGCCAAATTGTTGAACATGGGAGTCATAAAGAACTGATGGCAGCACAGGGCTATTATTATAATTTAGTAAAAAGTTAGGTGAAATAGTTATGGACAGTAAAGAGTTAGAAAGTAGTAAATTCTATTCGTATAAATTTCGAAACTTTTCTACTATGATTATTTTCCCAGCATTTCTTTTTGTAATAGGTATACTCATAAGTTCATTTTTTGTAATGCGAGAAAATACGGTTAAAAGTATAGGAGTAATAGTTCCTTCGTCGTATCACGTGTTGAAAGATAATCATTTTGTTGAAGGGCAACATCTAGGTACAGGAACACATGTAACTTTAGCTAATGGGGAACAGACCACTTTAAAAAATAAAGGATTTATTCATATCGATAGAAGAGAAGTTCAGTTGTTTCCAGAGATAACAAACCATAAAAATGTAATGATAGAAACTTACATTCCAGGCAAGCAAATAGCTATGATTAAGAAAGGTCAACAAGGGCAATTTCAAATTTTGGGGGATCAAGGTGGGTCAATTTTTCTAAAAGGTAAAGTTATTAGAGTAGGAGAATATCCTGCTTATCAAAAGGAAGCTAGTTTATTTAAAGTAAATGTGAAAATAATGGCTACAAACTCCCAATTAAAAATACTTAGATATGGGATGCAAGGAAATTGCTCTATTATTACTGGAAAATTGAGTTATTTTAATTATCTAAAGTCAAAAATTTTAAACACTAAATAGTATATAAGACCAGATATTTTTAGATTCTGGTCTTATTTATCACATAATGGTGTTATTGGATCTTATTTGGATTTTAACTAAATATGAGATATACGGTAATAAGTTTTGACTATTTCGGTATTTTTACCGAAATTTCTATAAAATTATATATGTAAGTTGATGGAACACTTAGAAGTGTTAAGTGATACATGCTTAAATTTGTCGGAGGTATTGAAATGAAAGACACAGTTAAATTTGAAAAGCTTGACTGTAATCAGTTGAGTAAGATTGTAGGTGGAAAAAGAAAAAAACATCATCCTTGGTATTGGAGTATCCAAGAATTTGGACGTGGTTTTCTTGCTGGATTGGCAAGTAAGTATAATTTATAAAAAATTAATCTAAGAAGGAGAAAAAATGGTTACTAAGTTTAAAACAATGAATTTGAAAGAACTAGAAAATACTATTGGTGGTCGTCATTCTGTTCCTTATAGTTATGGTTATCAAAGTGGTAGAGGATTCAAAGGCGCAGCTGCTGCATATAATATCATTAAGACTGTTGCAAGTTTTTTTGAATAAAGAAAGGAGTTTGTTTCAATATTTATTGAAACAGACTCTTTTTTACCTACTACTGAAAGAGTTTGAAAGTGAAATATTATTTTTAGCTAAATTTGACACCAATGCATACAAAATATGATAATTTTGAAAAATATTTCTAAAGGAGAATAGACTATATCTAAAAGAAATGAGGATAAAGTAATGGAAGATAAAAAAGTTACTGTACAGTTTGGCTTAGCGAATGCTATTCTTTTGATTAGTATGTTTTGGCATCCAAAAAGCACTATCGGTGAAATAATTTATGCGGTTATGTTCTTGGCTATGCTTGTTTCGTTTGTGATAGACATTCTTATAAGAAATCGAAGATAGATTGAGGGAAAATGTGAAAAAAGATAAATATTTAGCTTTATCGGAAGAAATAGACTTTGATAATCAAGCCCAGATAAGAAAAGTCATCATCCGATTATTAATTCTTGAAATTGGCTTACAAGTTTTGTATCAACTTGGGCCCGTTCTAATAAAACTATTGCATAACCATAATTTACGCGAATTCATATTAGCCTTGTTGATAGTAGTCTTAGCAGGGGTAGCGATTAGATTTGGCTATACAACTAAAGTGCTGAATTTTTCAGTAAAACGCTATGGATTAGCAAAATTGCTAACGATTGTATATTGGGTGCTGGTAGGCTTTTTGTTTTTCGGTAATCTACTGACAACTTTCTCTGTTTGGAAATTGCCTGTAAGAAAGATTATCGAAATTGCCTTGATTGCTTTAGATGCCGGAATTTGTGAAGAATTCCTATTTCGAGGAGTTTTGTTCAACTTATTTGTAGTTGCTTTTCGTAAAAGTAAGTATGATTTGTTATGGGCTTCAATTGGCAACTCTGTCTTATTTGGCTTATTGCATTTGGTTAATTTGGTTCATCAACCCTTGACATCCACAATTGGACAAATTATTTTTGCTATTGGCTTAGGGCTAATTTTGAGCTACTTGCACATCCTGTCTAATGGAATATTTTGGTGTATAGCTTTTCACTTCTTGCAAGACTTTTCTCCGCAAGTTATTCACTCAGACCTAGGGAATCCCCATATTTCGCTAGTGTTGTCTGTATATGGACCTATAATCCTTTTCATGGTGCTTTGTATATATTTGTTCAACCATGAATTAATGGATTCTTTAAAGCAATGATAAAAATTAAATATGTTTTGAGCAAACTAAAAACCGCGCGATCTAGATCCAATGTCATTAAGTTAAGATATTGATTTCAAAGTTAAGTTTTTTTGATAGTTATCAATTTTTGCTAATTGTATTTCTCTTAAAATTAAGTATGTAAAGCGAGGAGAAATATAAATGATTAAAGTGCAACAGTTTTTTATCAAGTATCAAAGAATAATTTTAACAATTAATACAATCATGATATTACTGGCGGAAGCATTTAAATGGTTATTTCATATAAATATTGCTTATCAAATTTTAATGCTAGTTATAGGTATTATCGGATTAATTCCAATTTTAATGACTGCCATTTCATCACTGAAGGTTAAACTCGTATCAATTGATGTCCTAGTTTCATTAGCAGTAATAGGAGCAATCATTATTGGTGAATACAATGAAGCTGCAATTGTTACTTGGCTTTTTTCTTTAGGAGAAGTACTAGAAGAGCTTACTCTTAAGAAAACGCGAAAAGCTGTGGCAGACTTAACTAAAATGGCACCACAAACTGCATTAGTTTTACAAGACGATGGTACTACTGAAGAAGAGGATGTAGATTTTGTTGATCCTGGTGAAAAGATTTTAATCAAAACTGGGGATCAAGTTCCAGTAGACGGCAAAATTGTATCAGGATCAGGCTACTTAAATGAAGCTAACGTTAATGGTGAATCAAAACCTGCTAATAAAAAGAAGGGCGATTCAGTTTATGCTGGAACAATCTTAGACGATGGTACTCTAACCGTTGAAACTACAGCTGCAGGAGAGGATACAACTTTTGGCAAAATTATTGAAATGGTAGAAGAAGCGCAGGATTCCAAATCTCACACGGAGAAATTAATTAATCATTTTGCCCAATATTACACTCCAGCAGTGTTAGTTATTGCTATTGTCGTTGGCTTAATCACTAAAAACTTTAAACTTGCTATTACCGTGATGGTCCTTGGCTGTCCTGGTGCATTGGTAATTGGTGTACCGGTTTCAACGGTTGCCGGTATCGGAAATGGTGCCAAGAATGGTGTCATGTTTAAAGGATCTCAAGTAATGGATGCAACACGTAAAGTTGATGAGATTGCCTTTGATAAAACTGGAACCTTAACAGTGGGTTATCCCGAAGTCAATGAAATTCATATTCTAAATGGTGATAGAAATGAAATTATTAATTTAGCTGTAAGTATTGAAGCTCGAAGTAATCACCCGTTAGCAAAAGCAATTGCTAAATTAAGTGATGAAAAAATAAATCATATTACTACTAATACAATTAAAGGGAAAGGAATTTCTGCTACTTTAGAAAATGATAAATACTATTTAGGTAATTTAGCATTAATTGAAGAGCATACTTTTGTTAATGCCAAACTAACTAAAGTAGTTAATAAATTAGGCAACTTAGGTAACTCTATTGTTATTTTTTCTAATACTGATCAAAGTATGTTAGCAGCCTTTGGCATTAAGGACCGACTTCGACCAGAATCTAAGGCTGCATTGCTTAAATTAAAACAACTTGGGATTAAAAAACTAGTGATGCTCTCAGGCGATAATCAAGAAACAGCAAAACAAATTGCAGCAGAGTTGCCAATTGATGAAGTACATGGACAAATGTTACCTGCAGATAAAGCACAATTTGTTAAAAAAGAACAAGCAAATGGTCATCATATAGCTTTTATTGGCGATGGGGTCAATGATAGTCCTGCTCTAGCTAATGCTGACGTTGCTATTGCTATCGGAAGTGGTACCGATGTAGCAGTTGATGTGGCAGATATTGTTTTAGTGAAAAATGACTTACGCAAAATTGACTATGCTTTAGCAATTTCTAAGCGAACTGTCTTGAATATGAATGAAAACATTGCAATTGCATTATTAACCGTACTGCTATTGTTCGTTGGATTGTTTGCAGGTTATGTTGAAATGGCTAGTGGTATGTTTATTCATGAATTTAGTATTTTAGTCGTTATCTTAAATGGAATGCGCTTAATTAAAAATCATTCAAAACTTGATAACCGTCAAGTTTCTAAGAAGAAAAAAGATTTAGAATTTAATATGTAATGATGAAAGGAAGATATTTATGCAAAAAGTAATGATGAAGTTAGGTGGCATGACTTGTCCATCTTGTTTGACCAAAATTGAAAAAGCCGTAGAAAACGTTGATGGCACTGATCAAATTAAGGTTTTGTTCAACGCTGGCAAATTAAAGTTTGTGATGGATTCAAACAAGACCAATACAGATGATGTAAAGAATGCTATCGAAAAGATGGGTTATGAAGTTATGGGCATTAAAGAAAAGGAGATTAATTAAATGAATCCAGAAGAAGCATACCAAGCAGAACTAAAGCAAAGTGAAATAGACCATCACACTCCCACAGCCGGAGCGATGGTTGGTCATATCATTGCTAACTTATTAATTCACTCCTTAAAAATTAGCCAAGCTAAATTCTTTACTAAAGGAAATGCTGGTTTGTTTTTAGATCAATATGCTCCTAAGTGGATTGAATACGAACAAATGGAATTCAACAAGTTAAATCAAATTTTGGTAAATAATGGCGAAAGTATTCCTACAACCACCGATCAATTTAAAGAATATACTATGCTCAAAGAAAATGGAGCTACAAAATACGAAAAGGGTAATGATCAATTATTTACATTAGTAAAAGACTTTGATACACAAATTCTTTTTATTACTAAGGCTATTACCCTAGCCCAAAATGAAGATTGGCCAGAATTAAGTGCGAACTTAGTAGAATTATTATCATGGATTAAAAAACAAATTCGCCAATCACAAAACTTTTTGAATCACGATTTGCGTGAAGGATTATATACTGAAGAAGACGATGATAATGACGATTTTTAAATAAAGGAAGTCTTTAAATGGCAGAGTTATGTATTAACTTAGTCCCACTATTTAATGCATTGCCTATAGATGAGCAAATGCAAATAGAAGAGCTAATTCATCACCAAAATTATCGAAAAAACGAATTAGTCTTGGCCCCCACTTCAAATAATAATTTAATAATTCTGGCTCATGGTAGCGCTCGTCTTTATACCCTGAACAAAGAGGGACATGAAAATGTTATTCAAGTCTTGAAAACCGGAGATTATGCTGGTGAAAATTGGTTATTTGGTGAGGCTAATACCAATACCTACGTTGAAGCCACAGAAGATAGTGAAATTTGTTTATTGAATCGCAATGACTTTTTAGCTTTAATGAAAAAACAACCAGAATTAAGCATAAAGCTCTTAGAACAAAACATCATTAAAGTACGTGCTTTGCATAAACAAATCCAATTATTAAGTCTTCCTAAAGTAGAGGATAGACTGCTTAACTATTTGCAGACTTATGCCAAAAAAGTAGGGCACAAATCATTTATACTACCATTAAAAATGAAAGATTTAGCACTTTATTTAGGAACTACACCAGAAACTTTATCCCGTAAATTTGTTTTACTTGAAAAACAAGGAGTATTAAAAAGGAATTTGAGACAAATCCAACTATTATTTAAAAAATAAATTGACAATTAATACTAGACCTTTAAAGTACTGATTTAACATTTAATTGGTTAAATTGGTGCTTTTTTCGTACAACAAATAAGGCGTAGCACAGATTCTGCTTTTTTAAGCTACGCGATATAAATAATATACAGCTGATTTGGGCTTAATATTTCTCTTGTCCTTGTGGCCTGGTCTAATTAGAGTGGTATAATAGCTGAGCTGAGTAAGGATCCGTTCAAAGTCTTGCGTTAAAGAAGAAGCCAAATACATGCTCTGAATAATCAAGCATGATTACTTGAAATTGATGGCATATTGATACTTGCAATGCTTTTGCGGAATATAGGCCTGTGCATCAATTTGACTGATTGCATTAAACATAATCGTATGGGCATAAATTTATCTTGTTTTGAATGGAACTGTACGCTGCCTAAGGAATACTTCAATTTCTTGAAGGAGGTCTCAATACCCCAACGCAGATGATAGAGCTCTTTAATTCTTTTCAGCGGATAATTTTTTCGATCAAGACGTTCTAGAATATCCTTATGAAGGGCTTTCATAATTAACGCCAGCTTTCTGGCAATAATTTTGAAGGTTTAAAATGTACAAGATAGGCGAAAAGGCAGCTCTTTTTGTCTTTATTTTATGCAAAAAAAGAGGTCGAATCCAAATGATTCGACCTCTAAAAAAGCACCCTTAATTGTCAATGCCTTAACTTAATGACATTGGATCTAGATCGTGTGGTTTATTTTCATGCGGTTGTTTCGTTTTTGATTAACTTAACAGGTAACTTATAGTGCATTTGATTAGGCTCTTTCTTTGGATCATTGATTCTCTCAAGAAGCAAATCTACTAAAAGAGTCGAAATATCTGAAATTGGTTGAGCAATTGTCGAAAGCTCCGAGTGATAGGTTTGGATTTGCTTAGTTCCATCAAATCCAATCACTTTCAAGTCTTCAGGGACCCGAATACCCAATTTTTTAGCTTCTTGCAAAACTAAAATCGCTGTTAAATCATCTGTACAGGTGATGCCATCTGGCTTATCTTCTATTAACATTTTTCGAATCGTCATATTTTTGAGTAAAGGTGAATCCGAAAAGGCCACAGAACAGATGTGAGCATCTAAATTTAATTTGTCCATCGTATCGCAATATGCCTTCAAACGCTCATCAGTTGGATTACCTTTTAGTTGTTTATCCCCGACAAAGGTGATCTTCTTACACCCGGCTTGCAATAGATCGTGGACTGCTAGCTCAATTCCTTGATAATTATCGCAACTTACAATTGGAATATTGTCAGACAACTTACGGTCAAAGGAGACGATGGGTAAACCCAACTGCTGATATTCATCAATTCCTAAGTTATGCGCACCAGCAATAATCCCGTCGACCTGGTTAGCTAGCAGCATTTTAATATATTCGCTCTCTTTTTGCTTATTTTTTCCAGCATTACAGAGAATGATTTTATAGCCTTGAGTAAATAGCTGCATTTCAATATCTTCGATTAATTCCGCAAAAAAAGGATTAGTTATACTGGGGAAAATTATCCCAATCAGCTTCATCTTTTTCCCTTGAAGAGATCGCGCCAAAGAGTTGGGCTGATAATTTAATTCGCGCATGGCATCGAATACTTTTTGCTTAGTTTTCTCGCTTAAGTAGCCATGATTATTGATTACGCGAGAAACCGTGGTTGCAGACACTCCTGCCAAATTGGCAACATCAGTCAGCTTTGCTGTCATTTTTACACCTTCTACATGATAGATTCCATGTTCCAGAATTTACCATCATAGTTAATTTTTTGATCAAACTTGATTGCATTATTTGCATTGGCAAAGAATCTTCCGCTGACAACATGTTCACCATCATTGACAAAAATTTCAATAAGTGAACGATCTACAAAAATGTCCAACTTAACTTCTTTGTTTGCGTCAAGTTCAACGCTTCTAGTTTGACCATACTTCACAGCTACGTCGCCAGCTTTTGATCGATCTAAAATAAGTTTACCATTTTTAGTGTCAAATTCGAGACGAAGATTTTCACTTAAATCATCATTTGCAGCTAAGTATAAATTACCAGTTTGGTTTTCCTTAATAGTCAATTCGAGTTCATATTGACCAGAAGTGGAATTCTTAATTAGTTGTGAGTTGAGATCTTCTTCATTATGTCTAAGAGTTTTGATAGATTCAACAGGTTGTTGAATTAGCTTGCCGTCTTTAATGGAAAGCTTTTTAACATGGCTTAAGCAATTTGCCCAATTTTCATTATCGGTTGGGTAAGAAATGTCAGGTAAGCCCACCCAGCTAATCGCATAGGCAGTACCATCTGGTGCATTGAAGGCCTGAGTGGCATAGATATCAAATCCTTCATCTAAGTTCTTCAGGTTACTTGGATTGGTCATTTGAGCCTTATCTAAATCCACCGAATCCCCAATCACATACATATTTGGATAAATATTTTGGTAATTAGCAACGCTCTTATCTAAACCTTGTGGGCAGAAAATCAACACAGATTTTCCATCAACTTTAACTAGGTTAGGGCATTCAATCATGTAACCCATTTCATGATTAGTAAAGTTCAAAAAGTCGATTTCTTCCCAATTCTTTAAATCACTTGACTTCCAAACATCAATATGGCCATGCTTTTGAGCTGCGTCTTGAGCACCTAAAATAGCGTAGTAAGTACCGTTTTCTTCCATAATTTGAGGATCACGGAAGTGTTCAGTAACATTATTTGGCTTTTTAAAAAGTAAGTGCTTGTCGCTAACTGTGCCATGCTTATCCATCCAAGCGCCAATTTGGTAAGGGTGGCGGGTCCAGCTTTCATCGCGGTGGTTACCTGTATACATTAGGAAAAGTTTATCGCCAATCTGCTTAGCTGAACCGGAATAAGCACCGTGAGAATCAAGTTTGCAATCAGGTTCTACGGCTAAGCCCAAGTTGACCCAGTGGACTAAGTCTTTTGACTTAAAGTGTACCCAAGACTTTAATCCGTGCACTGCACCAAATGGATATGATTGATAAAAGACATGGTATTCACCATTAAAATAAGAAAAACCATTTGGATCATTAACTAAACCAGAAATTGGCCGTAAATGGTAGCGCATTTGATAAGTTGAAGTTGCAGCTTGAGCTTGAAGATGAAGCAAAGTATCTGCACCCCATTTACTATAAGGTAAATAACGTTTTTCTGTAGTCCATTCCATAATAAATCCTCCTATGAAAGCGGTTCTATTTTTTTATTATTGTAATCAAATATGAAAATTATGTCAAACGGTTGACATATATTTACTACTATAAATTTTACTAATAAAACGGTAAATATAAAGTTATCTAAAAAATAAATAAAGAAATTTGTGTCAAACGATTGACATATTTTTAGAATACGCTATCATTATTCATGAACATAACATTAAGCGTTTACAAGCTTAAGGGGAGGAATATTTATATGGACCATAAGAAAGTGGCTGAGCGAGTAATTAAAGACGTTGGCCGTGACAATATTATTGCCGGTGCTCACTGTGCTACTCGTTTACGCCTTGTGTTGAAGGATGATTCCAAGGTTGACCAAAAGGCTTTAGACAATGATCCAGATATTAAAGGAACTTTTAAGACTAATGGTCAATTTCAAGTAATTATTGGACCTGGAGATGTTAATGATGTGTACGATGAATTCATTAAGATTACAGGACTTAAGGAATTATCTACAGATGATCTTAAAAAGGTAGCAGCCGAAGGACAAAAGAAAAATCCAATTATGGACTTTATTAAGCTTTTGTCTGATATCTTTGTACCAATCATTCCAGCTTTAGTTGCTGGTGGTTTATTAATGGCTTTGAACAACTTCTTGACTTCACCTGGACTATTCGGCCCTAAGTCAGTTGTTCAAATGGCACCAAGTATCGCCGGCCTCTCAAGCATAATTCAAATTATGTCGGCTGCACCATTTATCTTTATGCCGATTCTGGTGGGGATGTCGGCAGCTAAAAGGTTTGGGGCGAACCAGTTCTTAGGTGCCACCATTGGGATGATAATGACGACTCCAGCACTTGGGGCTACTAGTCATTATTGGAACATTTTTGGACTCCATGTTTCTCAAACTAACTATCAATATCAAGTTATTCCAGTTTTAGTTGCTGTGTGGGTACTTTCCATTTTAGAAAAGAGATTCCACAAATGGTTGCCTTCTGCAGTTGACTTTACCTTTACACCACTTCTTTCAATTATGATTACTGGTTTCCTTACTTTTGTAATTATTGGACCAGTCTTCAAGGGTGTATCAGATGCAATTACTAATGCAATTGTATGGCTTTACAACACTACTGGTGCCTTTGGTATGGGTATCTTTGGTTTATCATATTCTGCAATCGTTACTACAGGACTTCACCAAAGTTTCCCAGCTGTAGAAACTCAATTGTTAGCTCAATTTGCACAAGGACACGGATCTGGGGACTTTATCTTTGTGACTGCATGTATGGCTAACGTTGCACAAGGTGCCGCTACTTTTGCCGTATACTTCTTAACTAAGAACGAAAAGATGAAGGGACTTTCATCATCAGCTGGTATTTCAGCACTTTTAGGTATTACTGAACCTGCATTGTTTGGGGTTAACTTAAAATATAAATTCCCATTCTTCTGTGCTTTAATTGGATCAGGTGTCGCAGCTGCTTTTGCAGGACTTATGCACGTAACTGCTGCAGCTCTTGGCTCAGCTGGACTTTTAGGATTTTTATCAATGGTACCAAAGACCATTCCAATGTGGGCAGTCTCAGTATTAATTAGTTTCGTAGTTGCTTTTGTTTTAACTTATGTTTACGGCAAGAGCCACTTGAAGGAAGAAGTTAGTGAACAAGATGTTCCAGTAAACGACGCAACTGATTACGCTGAAGAAACTCAAAAAGCAGAAAAAGTTGGTAAAGAAGTATTGAGCTTGAAGGATGAAGTTATTGCTTCACCAGTTGACGGTACTCCTGAAAGCTTGACCAAGGTTAACGACCAAGTCTTCTCTGCTAAGTTAATGGGTGACGGTGCTGCCGTGATCCCAACTGATGGCACAATTTATGCACCAGTTACTGGTACAATTACAATTGCTTATGAAACTAAGCACGCTTATGGTATTAAGTCGGATGATGGAGCAGAAGTATTGATTCACATTGGTCTTGATACAGTTAACTTAAAGGGTGAACATTTCGAAAGCTTTGTAAAACAAGGCCAACGCGTTGAAAAGGGCGACAAGCTTGGAACTGTGGACCTAGACGCAGTTAAGAAGGCTGGCTATGACACAACTGTGATGGTTGTGATTACTAACACTGCCAACTACGCAAGTGTATCTCGCATCACTGATGCCGGCGACAAGCATGGCGATGACTTGATTGCCGTAACAGCAAATCGCTAATATTACTTAAACTCCTCAAAAAATAGATCAAAAATTAACGTCAAGAATTAATTTCTTGGCGTTTTTTGTATTTTATAAATATTAAATTACTCTACAACATTGCGGATAAAAGGATCATCAGAGATGCCTTCGCTCAAAATCTTTTTTGACCATTCCTTCGCAGAGAACAAGGAATGATCTTTATAGTTACCGCAAGTCTTAATTGTAGTTCCAGGCACGTCTTCCCAAGTGATTATATCGCGAATTTCTTCAAGAGATGACTTTAATGCCCTAGCTACTTCGGCCGTTGAATGTTCACCCCAAACGATTAGGTGGAATCCTGTTCGGCAACCAAATGGTGAACAATCGATTACACCATCAAGACGGTCACGAAGTAAGCTGGCAAGTAAGTGTTCAATAGTATGCAAGCCGCCGGTAGGAATTGCATTTTCGTTCGGTTGAACTAAACGTAAGTCATAGTTAGAAATCTTGTCGCCTTTAGGACCTTCTTCAACAGTAATTAAACGAACGTAAGGTGCTTTAACTTTAGTGTGATCAAGTGTGAAGCTTTCTACTTTTGCCATGTTAATTTCTCCTTTTTTAATTATTTTTATAAATTACTTCCAAACTTGCTTAGCGGTATCAATTACTAAGCCGATCTTTTTCCATTCATCGTCTTCTGTCAATTGGTTTCCTTCCTCGGTTGATGCAAAACCACATTGAGTGCTTAAGGCTAAGTTAGCTAAATCGTGGAACTTACTTGCTTCATTGATACGAGCAATCAAATCCTCTGGCTTTTCCAATTCAGGTTTCTTACTAGTTACTAAACCAAGTACTACTTCTTTATCAGCAGGAATTTCTTTGATTGGATCGAAGCTACCTGATCTTTCATTATCAAATTCAAGATAGAATGCATCGACATTTTCTTGTGCAAAAACATATTTGGCAACCGGTCCATAACCACCTTTAGCAGCCCAAGTTGAGTGGTAATTGCCTCGACAGATATGAGTTGAAGTTTTTAAATCAGCTGGTAGATCTTTGAGTGCACCATTGTTAACACGAAGGTATTTTTCTTGAAGTTCGTCACGGTCAAAACCTTGTTTAACCATTGTTGCCCAGAAATCATCATCTACGACCATTCCCCAAGTACAGTCATCCAATTTCACATCGCGACAACCTGCTTTGTAAAGTGCGATGATTAAATCATGATATGCTTTTGAAATATCGTTTAAAAGTTCGTCTTCGCTATCGTAAACTTTCTTCACTGCTGCAACGTTTTCTGGGCCACGGACGAGTTCTGCATAAAATTGGGCCGGTGAAGGGATGCTTTGACGTGGAGTTACATCACTGCTATCGGTTAAACTCTTCAAAAACTTAAATGATTCTAAATCTGGATGATCACCTGTAAATTTAATCTTTCCCTCAACTTGAGCAGAATCATTACGAGTTTCTTCATCGTGGAAGAGGTAGCCATGTTCTTGAGTAGTGTGCTTAATTCCACCGAAGCCCCAAAAAGTATCAAGGTGCCAATAACTTCTTCTGAATTCACCATCAGTTACAATCTTTAAACCAGATTTTTCTTCTTTTTTAACTAATTTAGCGATTTCTTCATCTTCAACCTTTTTCAAGTCAGTTTTTGAAATGTTACCCGCTGCAAAATCAGCACGTGCCTTTTTCAATTCTTCTGGTCTTAAAAAACTACCAACAATGTCATAATGTACTAAAGTTTTACTCATATTCTCATTCTCCCTATATGTTAAAAATGACGAAAAAAAGCGTCCCAAGGCTATACTAACCTAGGGACGCTTCAGCGTGTTACCACCCATATTCGATATTAATTCACATTAATATCCTTACTAAGTACGTTTCTAATTAAGAAATTATACTCGTATGCTATATCGGGCATCCCCCGTGAATTGCTTACTATTGCTTGCAATCCAATAGACTCCAAGACCATTTTCATCAGGTTCTCTCGTACTGCATTTCACCATTCGCAGCTCTCTTTGACGGTACACGCTAACTACTTATCTTTTCTTCGTCGCTTGTTATCTTGATTTGACATTATATTATAATCTTAGATTAACTTTGTCAATATTTTTTAATAAGATATTTAAAAAATCATTGATAAAAAATAGAATACATATTGCATTCTATTTTTCTTATTTATTACTCCCTTTGTTAGACAGCTAATATATAACCTTCTAAAATTAGTTAACCGTCAAACAAAAGAATCTTTTTTGTTAAAATATAAAAATCATATTTGACAAAAGGGATTGGATGAAATGAAAAATATACGTACCATTATAATTTTTATTGTTGGCATACTCTTTTCCATAATTGCCTTCAGTTTTATAAGATTACTGGGTTCGACTTATATTGAGTCAAGTTCTACATCTTATGAAATTAACGGCATGAAAGGTGGAAATAATACTCAAGAATTTAATAACATCATTCAAGAATTTTCAGACAAACATAATATATCCGCCATAAAAGTCTTTAATGTGGTAGAAGGAGGAGCTAGTACAGATATTGTTACCAAAATGCATGTTTATGGTAAAAAGATAGCACTACCGGCAAAAACACAAGCAACTACAGCTGAATTTGAAACTAGTGATTTGAGATATCCAATTTATTTTGTGGGAGATATTAAAAAAACTACTATTGAAAATATGTTTAAACGTGAGGGGATTAAATATAGTCCGATTCATGAAAATTGGAACACCGATATTCTAGTCTTCTTAACTACTAATAATGTTATTTACATTGTATTGCTGATTTTATTGGTTCTATTTATTGTGTTAGTTCTGACAAATTTATATGCAATGAAAGAAATAAACATTAAGGCCCTATTGGGGATATCGAACTTTGAAGATGCAGCAATAAGTTTTGGAAAGGACCAGCTTATTTTTACTGCTGCATTTGGAATTGGACTCATTTTGTTAGCTCTATATATGAAAATGCAATCGTATCTTTACGCATATAAAATTATGCTTTACTTTAGCTTGCTTTTATATTTAACAGTAACTTTAGTGATGATAATTAGTGCGGTAATTCGCGGATTGATTCATTCCCGATATACCATTATGGGTGCAATAAAAGGTGATAAAAAGAGTAAGTTCTCGTTCTATTTGAACCTCTTTATCAAAGCATTGATTGAAGTTTTCATTTGTATTTCTCTCTTTTCTTTATTAAATACTCAAAAGAGTGAAAAAGCTTTAAGTGATCAATTGAATGTCTGGATGAATCATAAAACTTTCTATACTGTTAGTGAAAATGCAGTTATGACAAAGGGTTCAGAAACTACATATTTAAATCGCCAATCCATGAAATTATTTCACTATTTGGATCAAAAGGGCGGAATGTTAGTTGATTATCAAGGTTGGGATAGTCCTCAAGATGTCGGTGATCTCAATAATGGAAATGTGATGACCGTCAATGCTCAGTATTTGAAAGAAAATAGAGTGGTGGGAGAAAATGGTAATCGTATAATTTTACCCAAGAATTCACCTGTTACTTATGTTTTGATCCCTCAACAATATTATTCTGAGCGTGCTAACTTGATTAAGTCATATCGCAGATCTCTTGCCCTGGATGATACAGAAAAACAATTAGGACGAAAACTTGAAACTAAAGCTATCAATATTAAAAATAATCAGAAATTGTTTACCTACAGTACTTATGCACTTAGTTTAGGTAATTATTCAGGTGCCGTAAAAAATGCAGTTTTAGTGGTGATTTCGAATAATTCCTTAGGCAGTTTAAATTCAAAACTTGACAGCAATATGAATTGGGATTCTTATATGTCTAATTCTGCGTTTTTGAGTCCAACACTATCGGCAGTGAAAACTGGAATTCAAAAAACTAATATTAAAAAGTATATTGGAAGTATTTTGAATACTAAAAGTTATGCAGCTAAGCAATTGGAGATTATTCAAACGGGGATGTTGCTGTCTCTAGTAGTAACTTTGGTAGCTTTTGCTATCGCTTTAGTTGAAAATGTGGCTTTTAACAGTGTTTATTTCAACAACAATAGTAAGAAACTAGCAATTCAAAGAATTTTTGGAGGAAGTGCGGCCTTACGTTTTGGTAAATTCATTAAGCTGATTTTTATTTTGAGCTTAATTGAAGCCTTAATTGTGTTCATGTTCACTGGAAGTGGGACTATTTCGCTAGGATTAATTATTGTAAGCAATATATTGGAGTGGATTTTATTGGTTGTACAAGGGATGCATTTAGATAAACATACTTGGGATTACTTAAAGGGAGAATAAAATGGTTCATCAACTTAATGTCAACAATTTGGGCAAGAGATTTGATAATTACTGGGTATTTCAGAATTTAAATTATAGATTTGAATCAGGAAAGATTTACGCTTTAACAGGACCTTCTGGAGGAGGAAAAACCACCTTGTTAAATTGCATAGGAAGATTAACCGATGCAAGTGATGGAGAAATTTTGTTAGATAATAAAGATGTTTCCTCAATCAAAATTCTGAAGTATTATCGCAACTATATTGGCTATCTTTTTCAAAATTATGCTTTAGTAGATGATCAACTACCCTAGAATAAATTCTAGGGTTTGCAGCTCTCATCTATTTTTACTAGATAGCGGTTATAGCGTCTTGCGACTTCCGCCTCCGAGGCTGCATCGTCGGGCAGTTGACAATACCCGTTTACCTGCCAAGTTTACTCGGCAGATCTTAATTTAGTAAATTTAGGTATTTTAACACCTTTGTGGTACTGGTCTCCTAAAAACTGGATATTCATGGCCGCTAGGCGATCGTCATTGGATTTGTAGCCACACTTATCACAAATGTAGAGGTGCAACTCATGGTTGCGGTTCTCCTTGCGGATTCTTCCGCACTTAGGACAGCGCTGGCTGGTAAATCTTGGAGAAACTTTGACTACAGTTGAAGAATTCAAATTAGCCTTGTAAGCTAAAAACTGCTCAAACTGGTAAAAAGTCCAAGAAACCATTTCATAGCGACGCTTTTTGGCAGCTTTCTCAGTCGCAAAGCGGACATTGGTTAAGTCTTCTAAAGCAAAGATAGTATTGGGACCGTAATGATCAACGAGTGTCTTGGTAAGGCGATGATTAACATCGCTTATAAAACGGTTCTCTCGCTGACCGATCTTTTTAAGTCTTCGCTTGGCAGACTTAGTGCCTTTGGCTTGAAGCTGAGCACGGAGTTTCTTATATTTGCGCCTGGTGCGCAATACTTTTTGTCCGCTGCAAAGCAGAGTCTGGCCCTGTTCGTCATAGCAGGCAGCCAAAAAGCGCAGACCGCGATCAATCCCAACGATGTGCTGCGTCTGCTTTAATTCATATTCAGAAAAGGACGTGGTCGCACTAAGGTGGATATACCAATTATTTTTGAACTGAAGCAGCTTAATTGAGCCAAACTTCCAGTGGCTAGAATCAAGATACTGGTCGAAATTTTTGCAGACAAAATCAACTTTCTTTCTCCCCATTAAGGTATTCAAAGAAAGCTGGGTGCTTGTATTTAAATAAGACCAGTCGCGATTGCGCTGAAGATCAAGCTGAAGACGCTTAAACTTAACTGGACGCCAAAGCCAAGTGAGATCACGCGGAATCTGCGACCAGATAGCATGGCCCTGCGCATCTTTTTCGCCAGTATTATAGCGAAACGGTGTTTGCTTTAATTGGGTTTTGATGGTTCTATAGCGAGCAACAACATTTCTGATAACCGATTGAGCCATTTGACTTTTAAGTCCAAACAGGTCTCTCAAATCATGATAAAGGACATGATTTAACCGAGAAAACCGAAACTCAAAATCATGGTCAAAAACATACTGCGAGACGAAATTGCAGGCATCTCTGTATGCAGTCATGGTCTTTATAAAAGCGTGTTCAGTCTCATCATCAATATTAAGGAGCTTGGCTTTAATCGTTACTGCCTGATCCAAATTATTCACCTCCAAACAAGCGTTTGAAAATGATTATATCATAGAAATTAGAGGAGAAAAAGACAAAATATAAAAAGGCTGAAAGTGCAATTCCTCCCCGGATTAAAATCCGGGGTATCCTTGCTTAATCAGCCTAGAAGGAGAAATCAATGAAACTATTTTGCAAAATTTGAATATAGTAAAGAAGCATAATCGACGTGAGTTAAGTTCTGTACTAAAGCGGTATAATTTATCTGCTGAATATCTAGATCGAAAAGTATTTACTTTATCTGGAGGGGAGGCTCAACGTGTAGCACTTGCACGATTGAGTTTGCAAGATCCGACAATTATTCTGGCAGATGAACCAACTGGGGCATTAGATCATAAGAATAGAGATTTGGTTCTACAAAGTTTACGTAAATTTGCAGATGAAGGCAAAATTGTAATCGTTGCTACCCACGATGATGTAGTCATGTCATTTGCAGATGAAAAAGTTGATATCGCAAATTATAAATAATTGAATCCCATTAACGTCAAGAATTAATTTCTTGGCGTTTTTTGATTAACTATAAGCATTTATTAGCACCTTTTATAACTGACTGCTAATTTTTTGTGCTTTTTGCTTGCATTCTATTTCAAAACAAGTTATTATCATACTTGTAAGTTAGCACTTGATAAATAAGAGTGCTAAGTAAGAAAGAAATTAATACTATAAACTTATTATTAGGAGGGACAAACGTGTTAGAACCAATTGGTGATCGCGTGATCGTAAAAGTTAAAGAAGAAGAAGAAAAGACTGTTGGCGGCATTGTACTTGCTTCTAATGCAAAGCAAAAACCAACTGAAGGCGAAATCGTTGCCGTTGGTGACGGCGCATACGCTGACAACGGTGAAAAGTTGCCAATGACTGTTAAGAAAGGCGACGTTGTTTTATACGATAAGTACGCTGGCGAAAGTGTAGAATACGACGGCGAAAAGTACTTAGTCCTTCACGAAAAGGATGTTTTAGCAATCGTTAAATAATTCTTTTACATATTTATAGAAGAAAAAGATAAATCTAAGGAGAAAAGGTTTATGGCTAAAGATATTAAATTCTCAGAAGACGCAAGACGTTCATTATTAAAAGGTGTAGACAAGTTAGCTGATACTGTTAAGACTACTATTGGTCCTAAGGGTAGAAATGTTGTTTTGGAACAAAGCTACGGCACTCCAGACATTACTAACGATGGTGTTACTATCGCTAAGTCAATCGAATTGAAGAACCACTTCGAAAATATGGGTGCACAACTTGTTTCAGAAGCTGCACAAAAGACTAACGATATTGCTGGTGACGGTACTACTACTGCTACTGTTTTGACTCAAGCAATCGCTCGTGAAGGTATGAAGAACGTAACTGCTGGTGCAAACCCTGTAGGTCTTCGTCGCGGTATTGAAAAAGCAACTAAGGTTGCAGTTGACGAATTGCACAAGATTAGTCACCCAGTAGATTCAAAGGAACAAATCGCTAACGTAGCTGCAGTTTCATCAGCTTCAAAAGAAGTTGGTGAATTGATTGCTGACGCTATGGAAAAGGTTGGTCATGATGGTGTTATCACTATTGAAGATTCACGTGGTATTGACACTGAACTTTCAGTAGTTGAAGGTATGCAATTTGACCGTGGTTACTTGTCACAATACATGGTAACTGACAACGACAAGATGGAAGCAGACCTTGACAACCCATACATTTTGATCACTGACAAGAAGATTTCTAACATTCAAGACATCTTGCCATTATTGCAAGAAATCGTTCAACAAGGTAAGCCATTGTTAATCATTGCTGACGATGTTACTGGTGAAGCTCTTCCAACTCTTGTATTGAACAAGATTCGTGGTACCTTCAACGTTGTAGCTGTTAAGGCTCCTGGCTTTGGTGATCGTCGTAAGGAAATGCTTCAAGATATCGCTGTTCTTACTGGTGGTACTGTAATTTCTGAAGACTTAGGCCTTGAATTAAAGGACACCAAGATTGATCAATTAGGTCAAGCTCGTCGTGTAACTGTAACTAAGGATTCAACTACTATTGTTGATGGTGCTGGTTCAAAGGACGCTATTAAGGAACGTGAAGAAACCATTAAGCACCAAATTGAAGACTCAACTTCAGACTTCGACAAGAAGAAGTTACGTGAACGTTTGGCTAAGTTAACTGGTGGTGTAGCTGTTATCCACGTTGGTGCTGCTACTGAAACCGAATTGAAGGAACGTCGTTACAGAATTGAAGACGCTTTGAACTCAACTCGTGCTGCTGTTGACGAAGGTTACGTTGCAGGTGGTGGTACTGCCTTAGTAAATGTTGAAAGCGCAGTTCGTGAAGCTAAGGGTGACACTCCTGATGAGCAAACTGGTATCAATATTGTCTTGAGAGCACTTTCTGCCCCCGTTCGTCAAATTGCTGACAACGCTGGTAAGGATGGTTCAGTCATCTTGAACAAGCTTGAAAATGAAAAGCCAGAAATTGGTTACAATGCTGCAACTGATGAATGGGTAAACATGGTTGATGCTGGTATTATTGATCCAACCAAGGTAACTCGTACCGCCCTTCAAAATGCTGCTTCAATTGCAGGACTTCTCCTTACTACTGAAGCTGTTGTTGCAGAGATTCCTGAAGATAAGCCACAAAACCCAGCTGGTGGTGTACCAGGTGCCGGCGCTCCAATGGGAATGTAATAGAATAAGTTTATAGTTTAAAAGATATACACAAATACGCTCTAGTGAAATGCTAGAGCGTATTTTTTGCTTAAAAATAGGTATTATATTTGCTAAAGTTAGTGCATATATGCAAGACTACTAATATAAGAAGCGCTGTGCAAGTGAGTTGATGACATTGGCGCCAACAACTACCAATGCGCCACCCCAAACGATTGAAGAGATAAGTTTAATAAATTTAAATTTTGACATAATGGTGACCTCCATGAATAAATATAATAATTTTGGTTTGAAGTATAAAACTGCTAGAAAAGAAAAGGGAATTTCTCAAGAAGAAGCTAGTAAAAATGTGACTTCGCGCGCTCGCTTATCGCGGTGGGAGCGAGGAGAGGTGACGATGCCTTTTGAGTTAGTGTTGCAGTTATTAAAAAATATCAATATGTCTTATGCAGACTTTATGAGGGATGATTCTGAAAAAGAGAGTCATTTCTTAGCGCGGGTGCAAGATCTATATATTGATAACAAAACTGCGGAGCTAAAAGAATGGGCTAAAGATCTTTTAGCGCAATATCATCAAAATACCAATCATAGAGAAATCTTGAAAAAGGCCGCAATTATAGCTAATTTCTATTTAGATCTAACTAATGAAAATTTACTAGCAATTTCTGATGCTCGTGAGATTGAACTTCAGCTTGAAAAGATTGAAACATGGTATGATAACGACATTATTTACTTTGGTAATGTGCAGTTATTGTTGAATCCAATTAGTGTGTATCATCTTAGCAGAAATATTAATAGTTCAATTTATGATAGAAAAAATGAAGTGAATATTGAATATGTTTTCAACGCTTTGATTAATGCAGCCTGTGTACTGATTAAGAGTAAGTTAGTAAGACAAGCTCAAGAAGTAGTAAAGATTTCTCGTAAATTGGAATTGCTAGGCTATCATCTGTTAGAAAGTTATCGTTTAAAGTATGTAGAAGGACTGTTGGCATATGCGCAGACTAAAGAGGATAAAAAATTACAAACATTGTTTTCTAAGTTAGCAGTTTTACCTTCGTTTGATCAATTACTTAGCGATTTCAAATTTGGTTTTTCTCAAATTAAAGAAATATACGCAATCTAAGTAATGATCTAGTGATATTTTTTCATAGGTAAAGAATAAAAATAAAACAAATTCTCACTAGCGAGAATTTTGCTCAATACTTCGCTAAATTTATGTAATATTTATAGTAGAAGCTAGTTCCAAACATAATGAATTAGACAGCTAGCTTAATATATTGTTATGTAAAGAAATACATTTCTGAGGCATTATTGTGGTAAGAATTACTAATCCTAATATAAGTTTGGCTTATAATCTGAATCACTATCAGCCCAGTCTACCGGGCGATGGAGATGATGATCTCTATCATGTAGTTGTTCAAAAAGGAAATGTTGGAGAAAGCTACGTTTATGCTCTACAGTTGCTTCATAATGGGCATAATATTTATGTATTTCGTGGTCGGCGTCAGACTGACGTTGCATTTGCAAAAAATGATCCGGTTTTAAGACTTATTGGACAAGGGGACTATACTGCTGGCGGACATACTCAAACTTGGGAATATGCAGGTCGATCTGGAGATTGGTTAGTAGGTACAAAACCAAGTAAAGACGATTGGACTATTCAAATTACTCGTGTTCATATTCCTGATGGAACAAGAATTTATGAAAATATTAAACTTCCACGCTTGTCTCACTTAAATTATGCTGGAGAATTCCATATTGATATGAAAAGAGTAGAAGCAGCGGTTTCACCAGACTATCAAAGCTTATTAATTGCCAGTGTGGATCAAACTGGAAATGGCTACTTCTCAGTTTATAGTATGAAACAAGCCAATGATAAGTTGACAGATTCTCAATATCATGTTTCTAATGGAATAATTCCTGATGTAGATATTAGAAGCTTAGATTTACAGAAATCATTTAGAATTCCTAATATTACTGATTCTTCAAAAATTGGTTCTCTTCAAGGATATGATATTGATAATGGAGCTAATAATATTTATGTTTCAAGTGGATTTGGTCCTGGGACTGATGGTTATAAAACAGATAAATCAAGAAAAATTATAAAGATTCCATGGAATACTACAGAAAAGTATCAATGGAGTGAGATTCCTTTAGATGGAACCAATGAAAATGGCTATATTATTGAACCTGAAGGACTACAATTAATTAGTGATAATGATGTATACGTAACTATTGCATATCATGAAGTTGGAGATAATTTAACTGTCATGAATCGAATTTATAGAGTAAGCTGGTAAGACAGAAGTGCATTAATTATAATGATGTAATCGACAAATATTTGTCGATTACATTTTTTTGAAAGGAAAATTTATATGAATAAGAAAATAAAGATAATAAGTTTAGCAAGTGCGGCATTACTTACAATTAGTCCATTAATAACTACCCCCGTAAGTGCGGCTACGAATGCGACTATGACGTCAAATTCTGTTAAAAATAGTGAAATATATTTTACTTATAATGATGAAAAAATTCCAGATAATGGAATTGTCCCATTAAAACAGGGACTTCCTGTTAAGGAGGGAGAAACTCTTTATGAAATTTACCAGGCTGCTAAAGAAACAGTAAAATTGACTGGCCCTAATTCTACAACAGATGTAAATTATGATCCTTCTGAGATTGCAAATCAGTTGCGTGACCAAAATGTTTCATTTGTAGGTGGAGAAAGATCTGCTGCTAAAATTATTGCGCCAATTACGGGTTTTACTTTAAAGCTTACGGGGTCATATGTTAATAAAGCAGGCGATCGTAAAAATACGACTGTGAAAGTACCATTTGGAACGGGTGAAGTTAAGAATGCACCTCAGTTCCAATTGGAATATATCCAAGATGGAAAGAAGCAAACTCTTAATCCTAATAGCATGACTTTCCAAATTGCTAAAACTTCTAAGTTTAATTCATTAAATTTTATTGGAAGCAACGGGTCTACTTATAAAATTATGGCTACTGGGTCTGCAAGTGATTCTAAAAACGTAAATATTAAAGTATTGAAAAATGATGTTGATACCACGAAATCGGGCAGTTTTGGATTGGTACAATTACAAGCAACTAATTCTGAAGGAAAATCTTCAATAATCTCTTTCACAATCTTGGTTAGTCCTGAAGGTAAGCAAAAGTTAAATCTTATGCCAAGTGACTGGGTGGCAGCACCTGAAGGGTATCGGACTTTTGTTCAAGGAGCAGAATATTACATAGGCAATGAAACTAAAATTGAAAATGGCGTTTCTTATACGCGTATTTATCCCACTTCGAATAAAAAAGACGGCGTCTGGTTTCAAACTATGTATCTTGCAAATCCTTATCCAGCACCTAAAATTGTTGAAAAGACCATCATGCATCGTGCATTAGCATATTCTTTGGGTGGTGGAAGCAAGTATCGTCACTATCCAGCCTTTAAGAAGATTTACGTAAAAAGTACACCAGTAGAGTTTAAAGGTGGAAAATATTATCAAGTTTTTGAAAAAGATGGTACCTATACTAGCGATTATTTGAAGGTGTCTAATATTGATGGAATCAAGCGTACTTTAAAGCATAATGCTTATGTTTACGCAACAAGTACGCGTCGGGCTGATCGTCAGGTCTTGAAGAAAGGCACAAAGGTCACTACTTATGGTGGTTCTTACAAATTCAAGAATGGTAAACGTTACTACCGAATCGAAGGAGCTACGAAGACGCATAAGCGTTATGTAAGAGTTTCAAATTTTGAATAATTCTTCATACGCTCTAGTGAAATGCTAGAGTGTATTTTTTGTAAAAAGTATATTTCTTGAAAATCATTTTTGCTAAAGCTCTCTGTTGAATATTAGCTATTGAATTATTTGTTATTGAAATTAGACTTGTAGTTCAAGTCAGAAAATTTAAAAAGGATAAAAAGTCTTCCAAAAATCTATGAAACACTTAAAGAATCTATTTTTAAAATTAACCAAAAGTGGGAAAGGATTCCTACTATTAGTTAACATTGTGGGAATTATTTTCATTACTTTTGAAAATCTTTATGATAGTTACGGAATGATGCTTTACAAGACAAGCTTTGCCAATGCAACAGAAGAATTTTGGAGCAGTGAGCTTCTATTTGGCGGGTTATTTCTACTTGTTGTAAATGGCTTAGCTCTCATCGCCGTAATTAGGGAAAAACATAAAAAGAAAAAATAACAATACCAAACCAACGTACAAATAATGCGTTGGTTTATTTTTGCTGTTTTTTGCCATTGCCTTATAATAGTTAACAGCACTATTTATTTTGAAGAAAGAGGAATTCATTTGGCTAAGTCAAGTACTACTCCGATGATGGAGCAATATTATGAAATTAAGAAGCAGTACCCTGATGCTTTTCTTTTTTATCGTGTGGGTGACTTTTATGAATTGTTTGAAGATGATGCGGTCAAAGGTGCGCAGATTCTTGAATTAACCTTGACCCACCGTTCTAACAAAACTGAAAATCCAATCCCAATGGCTGGTGTGCCGCATATGGCTGTCGACAACTATGTGAATACTTTGGTTGAAAAAGGCTACAAGGTGGCACTTTGCGAGCAACTTGAAGATCCAAAAAAGGCCAAAGGAATGGTCAAGCGTGGAATCATCCAATTGGTCACTCCTGGTACCATGATGAATGAAGGTCCAAATGATGCCAAGGATTCTAACTATTTAACTTCAGTGGTTACTACCAAGTCCGGTTTTGGATTAGCCTACAGCGACTTGTCAACTGGGGAAGTGTATGCGACCCATTTGAAGGATTTTGCGGCTGTTTCTAATGAACTTTTATCACTTAGAACGCGCGAAGTGGTGTATAATGGCCCACTTTCGGAAAAAGATCGCGATTTCATGCATAAGGCTAACATTACCGTTTCTGAACCAGTGAAGCTCGAAGGCGAGCATGCAGAAATTTCTTACGTCGAACAAAGCTTAACTAGCAATGCTGAAAAAGAAGCAACGCGTCAATTGATTAGCTATCTTTTATCTACACAAAAAAGAAGCCTAGCCCACCTGCAAATTGCCAAAAGCTATGAAGTTAACCAATACTTGCAGATGTCACATACTGTGCAAAACAACTTGGAATTGATTGCTTCTGCTAAAACTGGCAAAAAGATGGGATCCTTATTCTGGGTTTTAGATAAAACTCACACCGCCATGGGTGGACGTCTTCTTAAACAATGGCTAGCGCGCCCACTTTTATCAGTTGAAGAAATTGAAAAGCGGCAAGAGATGACACAAGCTCTGTTTGATGGTTATTTCACGCGTGAAAATGTGATTGATGCCCTCAAGGGTGTTTATGATTTGGAACGTTTAACAGGGCGGATTGCCTTTGGAAATGTGAATGCGCGGG
Source organism: Lactobacillus intestinalis (assembly GCF_024397795.1). Lineage (NCBI taxonomy): Bacteria > Bacillati > Bacillota > Bacilli > Lactobacillales > Lactobacillaceae > Lactobacillus > Lactobacillus intestinalis. The sequence continues at coordinate 419,877 of NZ_CP072983.1, forward strand.
AGCTTTTGCAATTATCACGGTCCCTGGATGCGGTACCGGTCATTTTGGAAGCTTTAAAGCAAGACAACAGTCCAGCTTTGAATAATTTTGCTGATCAAATCGATCCTTTAAAGGGTGTGGCAGAATTGATTTCAACTACGATTGTAAAGGATCCACCAATTTTGACTACAGAAGGTGGTTTAATTCGAGAAGGCGTTGATGCACAACTTGATCGTTATCGGGATGCAATGAATAACGGTAAGAAGTGGCTTGCTCAAATGGAAGTTGATGAACGTCAAAAGACTGGCATTGACAATTTAAAGGTTGGCTACAACAAGGTCTTTGGCTATTATATTCAAGTTTCTAACGGTAATAAGAGCAAGGTGCCGCTTGATCGTTATACACGCAAGCAGACTTTGACCAATGCTGAACGTTACATTACCCCAGAGCTTAAGGAACATGAAAATTTAATCATGGAAGCTCAAACGCGTTCAACTGATTTGGAATACGATTTGTTTGTAAAATTGCGTGAGGAAGTTAAGAAGTATATCCCCGCTTTACAAAAATTGGGTAATCAATTAGCAGCTCTAGATGTTTACTGCGGCTTTGCGACTGTTGCCGAGCAAAATGATTACGTTAAGCCTAACTTCCACACAGACAATCAAGATATTAGCGTCATTGCTGGGCGACATCCCGTTGTTGAAAAGGTCATGACTGCCGGCTCCTACATCCCAAACGATGTCGAAATGGATAATGGCACCAATATTTTCTTAATTACAGGACCTAATATGTCCGGTAAAAGTACCTACATGCGTCAAATGGCGCTGATTGCGATTATGGCCCAAGTCGGCTCTTTTGTGCCAGCTGAGCAAGCTGATTTACCAATTTTTGATCAAATTTTTACCCGAATTGGTGCGGCCGATGACTTGATTTCTGGTCAAAGTACCTTCATGGTGGAAATGAGCGAAGCAAATGATGCCTTGCAATATGCAACTAAGCGCAGTTTAGTTTTGTTTGACGAAATCGGTCGTGGAACCGCAACTTACGATGGCATGGCACTCGCGGGTGCGATTGTAAAATACTTGCACGACAAGGTTGGTGCTAAGGCTTTGTTTGCGACGCACTATCATGAATTGACTGATTTGGAGGATAGTTTAGACCATCTGAAGAATATCCATGTTGGTGCTACTGAAGAAAATGGCAAGTTGATTTTCTTGCATAAAATCTTGCCAGGCCCCGCTGATCAAAGTTACGGGATTCACGTTGCCCAGCTTGCGGGTTTACCCAAGGCAGTTTTGCGTGAAGCAACTAAGCTTTTAAAGCGCCTTGAAGCTCAAGGCAGTGAACTGGCTCCAGCTAGTCAGCAGCTTGACTTGTTTAATGAGCCTGCACCGAAAGTTGAAGAGCCAGAAGTAGATGAGACGAGCGAAGCTGAAAAAGATATTTTAGATGAAATTTCTAATTTGTACTTAGCAGATAAAACGCCACTTGAAGTAATGCAATTAGTGGCTGATTGGCAAAAAGATTTAAAGGATGAAAAATAGTGGCACAGATTCATGAATTATCTGAAAATTTAGCCAACCAGATTGCGGCCGGAGAAGTAATTGAACGTCCCGCAAGTGTGGTTAAAGAATTAATCGAAAATTCAATCGATGCTGGCAGTACACGAATTCGGATTGATTTTATTGAGGCTGGGTTAAAGCAGATTGTAGTTCAAGATAACGGCTCAGGAATTAGCCCTGATCAAATTGAATTGGCCTTTACCCGTCACGCTACTAGTAAAATTAATAATGAACACGATCTTTTTAAAGTTGCAACTTTGGGCTTTAGAGGAGAAGCTTTAGCTTCGATTGCGGCTGTTAGTCATGCGGAAATTTTAACTAGTGATGGCGAGCATATTGGTGCTAGAGCCGCTTTTAGTGGTGGAGTTAAAAAGAGTCAAGAAGATGCGGCTGCAAGAAAAGGTACGCAGATTACTGTTAGGGATCTATTTTTTAATACACCAGCTCGTCTGAAGTATTTAAAGAGTCCGCGTACGGAAATTATGAAGATAGTAGACATCGTGAATCGGATTGCTTTAGGTTATCCGCAAATTTCGATTACTCTGTCGAATAAGGGGAAAGTTTTGTTAAGAACCCCTGGGAACGGTAATTTGAAGCAGACCGCAGCCAATGTCTATGGGCGCCATATTGCCGAAAAAATGGTTGAATTCAAAGCAGACGATCCGGATTTTGAGATTAATGGTCTTTTATCAAAACCTGAGCTTACCAGATCAACGCGTAATTTTATGTCAATTTTATTGAATGGACGCTATATCAAAAACTTTAAATTGCTTAACTCAATTATGGATGGTTATGGTTCACGCCTGGGAACTAAGCATTATCCTGTCGCCATTGTTCGTATTAATGTTGATCCTTTGCTAGTCGATGTCAACGTTCATCCAACCAAGCAGGAAGTACGCTTGTCTAAGGAAAAGGAGCTTAGTCGCTTAATTACTACCGCAATTAGTGACGCTTTTATTAATAATGCGGAAAGTGGGCTAGATAATTTAAAGACGAATTCTAAGCCAACTTTGGTTGATCAGTTGAAATTTAATTTAAATAAAGACGTGGTGACAACCAAGCGTAAGCCTGAAGTCCATGAAGAAAAAGTGCCAATAAAGCCGATGGTAAAAGCTAAATATGTTGATTTGAACACTCCACGCGAAGATAGTCGCTACATTATTACTAGCACTTGGCAGGAAAATGTTCAAAAGCAAATGCAGCTGTCGCCTTTTAATGAAATTGCTTCAACAGATTTAGTTTCAGTTGGGGATGAAACTTTGGCTAATAATTTGCCGTATCTGACTTTTACTGGCCAGATTAATTCTTATATTATTGCTCAAAATAATGATGATCTTTATTTGGTAGATCAAGTTGCTGCTCGGCGCCGTTTATCTTTTGAGAAAATTCAAGAGACAATTTTAAATAAGAAGATCTATGAACAAGGTCTGTTAGCCCCAATTGTGCTCGATTTTAACAATTTAGACTTTATTCAGATCAAGAACAAATTAGATGAAATCGCTAAGATTGGGATTCATCTAGAGGAATTTGGTCAGGATAGCTTCATTATTAGATCCTATCCAACTTGGATTCAGGGAGATGTTGAGAGTAGTTTGCGTGAAATTTTAGATTCATATCTAAATGTGAATAAGAGTGAGGCTACCAATTTATTTAAGGATATCGCGATAAAGCAAGCTCATAAGGAAGTTAGCGGAAGAATTAAACTTTCGGCGGTTGAAGCGCAGAATATTTTGACTAAATTACGAAAAAGTTCTGATCCTTATCATGATCCGGAAGGTAATTTAATCATCGTTAGAATCAGACAAAACGAAATCCAAAAAATGTTTAAAAAGGGATAAAAAAGATGTATGAATATTTAGAAGGTGTAATTGAACTTGTCACTCCAAGTTACATTGTCGTAGATGTAAATGGCGTAGGGTATAAAGTGTTCAGTCCAACTCCATTTGCTTATAAAGAGGGAGAAAAAGCTAAAGTATATATTGAACAAAACTTTAGTGATAATAATGGCTTTACTCTTTATGGTTTTCAAAGTATGGAGGCTAAAGGACTATTTTTAAAGCTGCTTAGTGTAAGTGGCATTGGACCAAAATCTGCCCTAGCAATTATGGCGGCTGAAGATAGTGATTCTTTGGCCGAAGCCATCGAACAAGGGGAAGTTAAATACTTAACACGCTTTCCAGGAGTGGGTAAAAAGACTGCTTCTCAAATTGTGCTTGATTTAAAGGGCAAGCTCGGTGACTATGTTCAAAAACTTGATCGTCAAGTAGATAAAAGTGTTTCTCCAGCTTTGAATGATGCACTTTTGGCTTTGATTGCGTTAGGCTACACTAAAAAAGAGGTCGATAAGATTACGCCAAAACTTGCAGAATATAATGCTAAGACTGCTGACGAATATATTAAAAAAGGCTTGGCTTTATTACTTAAGAAGTAATTAATCTGTTATAATGAACACAAGTTTGTAAAGTTGAGGAAGTGAAAAAATGACACCAAAAGATGATTCTGTGACTTCAGGCGAAGTTGAAAATGCTTCAGAAGAACAGATGGAATTGACTTTGCGTCCGCAAAGTTTAAGCCAATATTTAGGCCAAGAACGTGTAAAAAAAGAAATGGCAATTTATATCAAAGCTGCTAAACAGCGTGATGAAGCACTCGATCACGTTCTTTTGTATGGACCGCCAGGACTTGGTAAAACTACGTTGGCTTTTGTAATTGCCAATGAACTAGAGGTAAACTTGAAAAGTACTAGTGGACCAGCTATTGAAAAAGCGGGTGACTTAGTAGCACTTTTGTCAGATTTAGATCCTGGAGACGTTCTATTTATTGATGAAATTCACCGTTTAGCTAAGCCGGTTGAAGAAGTACTTTATTCGGCAATGGAAGACTATTATATCGATATCGTGATTGGTGAAGGACAAACTACGCACGCAGTCCACGTCCCACTACCACCCTTTACTTTAATTGGGGCCACCACTCTTGCTGGGCAATTATCTGCACCTTTGCGTGATCGTTTCGGAATTGTGGAGCATATGCAGTACTACACTGTTAAAGAACTTAAAGAAATTGTTGAAAGATCTAGTGAAGTTTTCCATACAAAAATTGCCCCCGAAGCAGCCATTGAACTTGCGAGAAGATCAAGAGGGACCCCGCGTGTGGCTAACCGTTTATTAAAGAGAGTTAGAGATTTTGCGGAAGTTAAAGGCGAAGATACAATTTCCCTTGCAACCACAACGTATGCCTTAAAACAGCTGCAAGTTGATGATGAGGGACTCGATTTAACGGATCGTCGTATCTTAAGAACTATGATTGAAGGTTATCGTGGAGGTCCTGTTGGTATTAGAACTTTAGCTGCTAATATCGGTGAAGATATTGAAACAATTGAATCTTTATACGAGCCATATTTGCTTCAACAAGGATTTATTTTACTTACTCCGCGTGGAAGAGTCGTCACGGAAAAAGCATATTTGCAATTAGGCCTTCCTATTCCTGGTAAAAAGTAGTACAAAGTTGTTTTTTTAGGTATAATTGACTATACAGGTAAAAAAATTTATGAGGTGTCTAATTTGAATACTTTATTTTTAGCAGCTAACGGCGGAGCCGCTGGCAACAATATGATGATGATCTTATTATTTGTAGTTTTGATTGGATTTACTTACTTCGGGATGATTCGTCCTCAAAAGAAGCAACAACAAAAGAGAATGCAAATGATGGATCAATTGAAAAAAGGTGACAAAGTTATCTTGGTAGACGGTTTGCATGCTAAGGTTGATTCAATTAACAACAAGGACAAGACTATTGTTGTTGATGCTGACGGGATCTACTTAACTTTTAGTAGAATGGCTGTCCGTCAAATTATCCCAGCTGCCGAAACTACAACTGAAGAAGCAACTGCTGAAAAGCCAGCAGAAGAAAAGCAAGCTACTGAAGAAGCAAAACCAGCAGTAGAAGAAAAGGCTGATGCAGCTAAAGAAACTGCAGAAAAAGCTAAAGCAGAAAAGACCCAAGATTCGGATTCTGCTACTAAGTAATTCAAAAAGCGTTTGAACAACGCTTTTTTTGTTTTTCTAAAATAAAGCTTGTTGTAAAATAAAAATAGTTAGACACTAAATTTAAGAAGGAAGTACTTAGACTATGAAGAATATTCCAGTTGTAATGATTATTTTTGGTGGTAGTGGGGATCTGGCTCATCGAAAATTGTACCCGGCTTTGTTCAATTTGTATGAACAAGGATTAATTCATGATAATTTTGCTGTAATTGGAACGGCTCGTCGCCCATGGTCACACGACTATTTGCGTCAACAAGTAGTTGATGCTGTTCATGAAACTCATAACGAGGTTGATGAAAACAGTTTGAAGAACTTTGCTAGCCACTTCTACTATCAATCTCATGATGTTACTAATGTTGAACACTATGAAACTTTGAAGAATTTGGCTCAAGAGCTGGATGATCGTTATAGCGCTCAAGGCAATAGATTGTTCTACATGGCAATGGCTCCACGCTTCTTTGGGACTATTGCAACCCATATTAATGATCAAAAGTTAACTGGTAGCGGCTTTAACAGAATTGTTGTTGAAAAGCCATTTGGTCGTGATTTGAAGTCAGCTGAAGAATTAAATAAGCAAATTACTGCTTCATTCAAAGAAGATGAAATCTTTAGAATTGATCACTACTTGGGTAAAGAAATGATTCAAAATATCTTGCCACTTCGTTTTACCAATCCATTAATTAAAAATATTTGGAATAGTGACAACATCAAGAATATTCAAGTTACCTTGGCTGAAAGACTTGGTGTTGAAGCTCGTGGTGAATATTATGAAACATCAGGTGCCCTTCGCGATATGGTTCAAAACCACATTTTCCAAATTATTACCTTGTTGGCAATGCCAGAACCTAAGGCAATTGACGCCGAAAGTATCCACCAAGCCAAACAAGAGTTGCTTGATAGTTTAGTTATTCCAACCCCAGAGGATGTAAAGAAGCACTTTGTGCGGGGCCAATATGCGGGTAGTGATACTACTTTTGCTTATCGTAAAGAACCTAAGGTCGATGAAAATTCAACTACTGAAACTTTCGTTGCTGGTGAAACTAAATTCAAGAAGGGTCCTGTTAAAGATGTCCCAATCTACTTTAGAACTGGTAAGGAATTTAAGGAAAAGAAAAACCGTATTGATATTGTTTTAAAGCATGCTAATACCCCATATGGTGGTGTACATTCAAACAATATTACGATTGAAATTGATCCTCAAAGTAAGCTTTACATTACTATCAATGGTAAGAAGATTGATACAGACGGCATCCGGCGTGAAAACCTAACCTACGCCTTTTCAAAAGAGGAGATGGCCAAGGTTCCAGATGGTTATGAAAGATTGCTTCATGACGTCTTCGTTAATGATTCGACCAACTTTACTCATTGGGCAGAATTAAAGAGATACTGGGAATTTATTGATGCAGTTGAAGATGCCTGGAAGAAAGAAAACGAAGCTGGCAACCCAGATATTGTTCAATATCCTCCATACAGAATGGGACCAAAAGAAGCTGATCGCATTTTTGAATCTCCAACTGGACATTGGATTTATGAGTAAGATAGATCATTCAGAAAATTTATTACCTAAAAATGACATCCATCGTCGGATTATCCATCTCGACATGGATGCCTTTTACGCTTCTGTAGAAATGCGTGATCACCCTGAATATCGCCACAAGGCTTTAATTATTGCTCGTGATCCGCGTAAACATAACGGCCACGGAGTAATTACTACCGCAAATTATTTTGCTCGTCAATATGGAGTTGGAAGTGCGATGCCAGCTATTAAAGCTATAAAAAGGATCCCATCCGATAAATTAGTCTTTTTGCCACCTAATTTTGAAAAATATCGAGCAGTTTCAGCCCAAGTTCACAAAATTATGCATGAAGTTACTGATCGAGTGGAATCAGTGGCTTTAGATGAAGCGTATTTAGATGTAACTGAAAACAAGCTCGGCGATTGTACAGCAATCGAGCTTGGCAATTATATGCAAAAAAAGATCTATGAAGAATTGAAATTAACGTGTTCGTTTGGAGTAAGTTATAATAAGTTTTTAGCTAAAATGGGCTCTGAATATGCCAAGCCTTTTGGAAAAACTGTTATCTTGCCAGATGAAGCTTTAGATTTTTTAGGAATGCAAGACATTAAAAAATTCCCTGGAATTGGTAAGAAAACTCAAGAGATTTTACGTCAAATGGGAATTAATACTGGCTCCGATTTACAAAAACAGAGTGTACATTTCTTAATAGATCGCTTTAAAAAGCAGGGATATGTTTTAGCAATGCACTCGCGCGGAATTGATTTGAGCCCAGTTCAAGGCGAACGCCAACGTAAGTCAATTGGGAAGGAACGTACTTTTGAGCCTTTAATCTTTGACCAGCAAAAAGCACTAACTAATTTGCGAATATTTAGTAGCGAAGTTGCAGAAGCATTAAATAAGCAAAGCTTGTCGACAAAATGTGTGGTTTTGAAGATTAGGGATGCGGATTTTAGGACGATGACACGAAGAAAAATGCTCAAACATCCTACTCAAAATAGCCATGTCATTTTTGATCTAGCACGAGAGATGTTTTTGGCGTTGCCGGAATTTTTAAATATTGGAATTCGTCTTTTAGGAGTTTCTGCAACAAATTTGGAACAAGAATCATATTCACAAATTAATTTGTTCAATGCGATAGAAGACTAACTTGGCTCATTTTTTGGTAAACTAGTAGTAGAACAGACTCAAGGAAGGGAAGAAAATCATGAGTAGTTTTGATGACATTTATGAAAAAATATTACAATATCCAACGATTATAATTCACCGTCACACCAGTCCAGATCCAGATGCAATTGGTTCACAAGCTGGTTTGGCACGTTCACTAAGCGAAAAATTTCCTGAAAAGAAGATTCTTTGTGCTGGTGAAAATGATGAAGGCGATTTAGCTTGGATTAATCACATGGATGAAGTAAAGGCAGCTGATTATGAAGGTGCTTTAGTAATTACTACTGATACAGCTAATACTCCACGTATTTCTAACAAGCTTTATGACCAAGGTGACTTTTTGATTAAGATCGACCACCACCCAGACGTTGATCCATATGCTGATATGAGTTACGTTGATCCTGATGCGCCAGCAGCTTGTCAAATCATTGTTGACTTTATTAATAAAGAAAACTTACCAATGAATAAGGAAATTGCTTACCCACTTTACGCAGGGCTTGTGGGCGATACTGGACGTTTTATGTATCCTGAAACTTCAGCTCATACTTTTGAAATTGCAGCCGAACTTGCCTCAACTGGCATTAACATTACTGAAATTGCCCGTCGCTTGAGCGATGTAACTTTTGAACAAGCTAAGCTTCAAGCTATGGTTCTTGAAAACATGACTGTTAAAGATGGAGCTGCTTATGCTGTACTTACTCAAGATGACTTGAAGAAGTTAGGTGTAAATTATGAACAAACTTCAGTCGCAGTTTCTACACCAGGTAGAATCAAGGATATCTTAGCTTGGAATCTCTTTGTTCAAAAGCCAGATGGCACTTTCCGTGTTCACTACCGTTCAAAGGGCCCAGTTATTAACCAATTGGCCGAAAAGCACGATGGCGGCGGTCATGCTTTAGCATCTGGTGCAAATGCCAAGGATATGGATGAAGTTAAGCAAATATTTGATGAGTTAGTTGATGTAACTAAGAAGTATAAAGAGGAACATGAATAATATTTTTACTGATTCAAGAATTAGACCAGAATTACAAGCTGGTTTAAAGAAGATTCATTTTGATAAACCTACTAAGGTACAAGAAGAGGTTATTCCAGCTATGCTTTCTAACCAAAATGTAGTGGTACAAGCTGCTACTGGTTCTGGAAAAACCCATGCTTATTTAGTACCTGTTTTAAATAAAATTGATGAAAACTCTGACTACGTTCAAGCTATTATCACTGCGCCAAGTCGAGAATTAGCTGATCAATTATATAAAGTAGCGCGTCAATTGCGCGATAACTCTGGCTTAGATATTTCAATTGAACACTTGGCTGGTGGAGTTGATCGTGAACGTCAATTAGAAAAAATTCAAAATAAGAAGCCACAACTGATTATTGCAACTCCCGGAAGACTCCTTGACTTTGTAGAAAAGAAGATTTTTAGTGTTGATCAAGTAAAAGTCTTTGTAATCGATGAAGCCGATATGACGTTAGATATGGGCTTCTTGGCAGACATCGATAAAGTTGCCTCTAAACTTCCTAAGGATGTTTTGTTTGCGGCCTTTTCTGCAACTATTCCAGTTAAGCTTTCTAACTTTTTACGTAAATATATGGCTCATCCCGATGAAATCATTATTGATAATCCAGCAATTATTGCGCCAACGATCAAAAATGATTTGCTTGATGTCGGTTCAAAAGATAAAAAGCGCGTTTTGCAAGAGCTTTTGACCATGGGACAACCATATTTAGCCTTAGTTTTTGCAAATACTAAGCAAAAAGTTGATGAAATTACTGATTATTTGCAAAGTCAAGGGATGAAAGTAGCCAAAATTCACGGCGGAATTACCGAACGTGAAAGAAAAAGAACTTTGCGCCAAGTAGAACAAGGTCAATTCCAATACGTGGTAGCTAGTGACTTGGCTGCGCGCGGTCTTGATATTGACGGGGTTAGTTTGGTAATTAATTACGAAGTTCCAAGAGATTTGGAATTTGTTATTCACCGAATTGGCCGTACTGGTCGAAATGGATTGTCAGGTCATGCCATTACTTTAATGCGTGAAGAAGAAATGGGCCGCATTGAAGAGCTTGAAAAAATGGGCGTTCATTTTGACTTTGTAGAAATTAAAAATGGTGAACTGGTTCCTAGAAAGCACTATCGTCGTCGCGATAATCGTCAATCTAAGAACCGCAAGCTTGATACGAAGCTTGTTGGCTACGTTAAAAAAGAAAAGAGAAAACGTAAGCCTGGTTACAAGAAGAAGATCAAGCGTGCAATTGCCGAAGACAATCGTCAAAAACGTAAGCTTGAACAACGTCATGAAATCAGAAAAGCTAAGCGCCAAAGAAAGCGTCGCCGTGAACAAGGACGTTGACAAAAAACGAGCAAGTAGTACAATTATTTTCAGCTTAAGATATGTCTTTTAAATGTATATTTCAAAGAGAGAGCTGAAGGGTGAGAAAAGCTTAATATACTTTAACAAGATGCTCCTTTAAGTTTTCAATTAAGATAATTAAGAGGTAACAAGCACTGTTGCAATCAAGGTGGTACCGCGTGAATCTGCGTCCTTGAATTAAGCAATGGTGTTTTTTATTTTATTTTAGGGAGATAAAAAATATGAAGAAACTAACTAGTTCTGAGTTTCGTCAAATGTTTTTAGACTTTTTCAAAGATCATGGTCACATGATTATGCCTAGTGCATCACTTATTCCAGAAGACGACCCAACCCTTTTATGGATTAACTCTGGGGTTGCTACTATGAAGAAGTACTTTGATGGTTCAGTTGTGCCAAAGAATCACCGAATTACTAGTTCACAAAAGTCAATTAGAACTAATGATATCGAAAATGTTGGTAAAACTGCTCGTCACCAAACTTTCTTTGAAATGCTTGGTAACTTTTCTGTGGGTGACTACTTTAGAGATGAAGCTATTCCTTGGGCATGGGAATTTTTAACGAGTCCTGATTGGCTTGGTTTACCAAAGGAAAAGCTTTACTGTACTGTTTATCCAAAAGATGAAGACTCATTCAAGGTTTGGGTAAAAGCAGGGATGCCAGAAGATCATATTGTGAAGCTTGAAGATAACTTTTGGGATATTGGTGAAGGTCCATGTGGTCCTGATACTGAAATTTTCTATGATCGTGGTCAAGAAAACAATGATGTTGCTGAAGACGATCCAGAAAACTTCCCAGGTGGTGAAAATGCTCGTTACCTTGAAATTTGGAACATCGTATTTTCACAATACAACCACTTGCCAAACGGTAAGTACGTTGATCAACCTCATAAGAACATCGATACAGGTATGGGTCTTGAACGTGTACTTTCAATTTTGCAAGATGCACCAACTAACTTTGAAACTGACCTCTTCTTGCCAATCATTCACGCTACTGAAGAAATGACTGACGGTAAGAAATACGGTGAAAATGATGAAGATACCACTGCATTTAAGATTATTGCTGACCACGTTCGTGCAGTAAGTTTTGCAATTGCTGATGGTGCTCTTCCTTCAAACTCTGGCCGTGGTTACGTTTTACGTCGTTTGATCCGTCGTGCTGATTTAAATGGTCAACGTCTTGGCATCAAGGGCGCTTTCCTTTACAAGCTTGTTCCAGTTGTTGGCAAAATTATGGAAAGCCACTATCCAGAAGTTACGGAGCAACAAGGATTCATTCAAAACGTTATTCAAAACGAAGAAGAAAGATTCCAATCAACTCTTGATACTGGTTTGAGTTTGCTTGATGATTTAATTGATAAAGCTCAAAATTCAGAAGAAAAGACTATCTCTGGTAAAGATGCCTTTAAGATGTTTGATACTTATGGTTTCCCATATGAATTAACTTTTGAATCTGCACAAGATGCAGGCTTAAATGTTGATAAAGATGGCTTTGATAAGGAAATGCAAGCTCAAAAAGATCGTGCAAGAAAGGCACGTGGTGACTTGCAATCAATGGGTTCACAAGATTTAACTTTAATGAACTTAAAGGATAAGTCAGAATTTGAATATGGTGTTTATGAAGAACCACACGCTAAATTGATTGATATTGTTGTTGATGACAAGCTAGTTGATAAAGCTGAAGGTGAACAAGCTACCTTAGTCTTTGATAAAACTCCATTTTACGCAGAACGTGGGGGACAAGTAGCTGATCATGGTGATATTTACAACCAAGATGGCGAGTTAGTCGCTAAAGTTACTGATGTTCAACACGCACCAAATGATCAAAACTTACACTTTGTTGATGTGATTTTGCCACTTGAAAAGGGTCAAGAATACGTTCTTAAGATTGACAAGGAACGTCGTGAGGGACTTCGTCATTCTCACACTGCAACTCACTTGCTTCACGCAGCTCTTCGTCAAGTATTAGGCGATCATACTCACCAAGCTGGTTCACTTGTAGAACCTGACTACTTAAGATTTGACTTTACTGCTATGGATCCAATGACTCCACGTGAACTCAAGTCAGTTGAAGAATTAGTAAACCAAAAGATTTGGGAAGCTATCAATGTAGAAACTACTATTACCGATCCAGAAACTGGACGCAAGATGGGTGCTTTAGCCTTGTTTAATGGTAAATATGGTGACAAGGTTCGGGTAGTTCAAATAGATGACTTTTCAACTGAATTCTGTGGAGGAACTCACTGTTCTAACACTAGCCAAATTGGTATCTTTAAGATCACTTCTGAATCTGCAGTTGGTGCAGGGATGCGTAGAATTGAAGCTGTAACTTCTAAGAAGGCTTATGAATACTTAGCAGAACGTTCAAGCTTACTTGATGATATTCAAGAAGAAGTTAAAGCAACTAAGGCTGAAAATATTATTGATAAGATTGATTCACTTGAAAGTGACTTGCACGACAGCCAAAAGCAAGTTGAAGAATTAAACAAGCAAATCAATAGCGCTAAGTCAAAAGACTTGTTTAACAATGTGAAGGATGTTAACGATCTTACTGTTATTGCAGAAGTAGCTGATGTTGATGGAATGAAGGACTTACGTGAACTTGCTGATAACTGGAAGAGTTCAAATAAGTCAGACGTTTTAGTATTAGCTGCTGAAAATGATGGTAAAGCTAACATGATTATTAGCTTGGGCGATAAGGCTTTGGATAAGGGCCTTAAAGCTGGAGATTTAATTAAGATCGCTGCTCCAATCTTTGGCGGTGGCGGCGGTGGTCGTCCAAATATGGCCCAAGCTGGTGGTAAGAAGCCAGAAGGCTTAAATGACGCTATTGAAGCTGTAATTAATGAAATTTCTAAAAATTAATTAATTGAGTTTAATTCTTTTTTCAAGTAAAATTGTGACAGGAGGAATAATTATGAGCTCGCTAGATAAGACAATGCATTTTGACTTTAATCAAAATAAAGGAAAAAATGTTTATGATACTCTGCAAGATGTTTACAATGCGCTTGAAGAAAAGGGCTATAACCCAATTAACCAGATTGTAGGATACTTACTTTCTGGCGATCCGGCTTATATCCCACGGCACAATGATGCCCGTAATTTAATTCTTAAGCATGAACGTGATGAAATTATTGAGGAACTTGTGAAGAGTTATCTTGGTAAGGATAAATAATGCGTTTAATAGGATTAGATGTTGGTTCTAAAACAGTTGGCGTGGCGGTAAGTGATGAACTGGGATATACTGCCCAAAAACTAGAAACCATTCAAATTGATGAAAGTAAGTTTAATTTTGGGATGCGCTCAATTAAAAAACTTGTGCGTGAATATGATCCTGAAGGTTTTGTCCTAGGTTTACCTAAAAATATGGATGGAACTGATGGGGCATCTGTTACCAGAAGTAAAGCTTATGGAAAAAGACTTGAAGATAAATTTGGCTTACCAGTTTATTATTCTGACGAACGCCTAACGACGATTGAATCAAGAAGAGTATTAATCGAAGAAGCTGGAATTCACGATCGTAAAAAACGTAAAGAAGTGATCGATCAAATGGCAGCTGTACTCATCTTGCAAAATTATTTAGACTTACACCGAAAGGATTAATTATGGTAGAAGTTAATAAAGGTGACGATAAGGATCGTCAGATTACCTTGGTTGATGATCAAGGCAATGAAGAATTATACGAAATTTTATTCACTTTCCATTCTGATGATTATGATAAGTCATATGTTCTTCTCTATCCTGCAGCTGTAGGTGAAGGCGAAGACATTGAAGTTCAAGCTTTCAGCTACGATGCAGATGATGCAGGAGACGTCACAAGTAGTGACTTGCATGAAATTACATCAGATGAAGAATGGGACATGGTTCAAGGAGTTTTGAATACTTTCCTTGATGATGACCGTTTAAGTGGTGAATAAAGAAGAGGTTTGGCTTAGCCGGCCTCTTTTTGTTAATAAGGAATAAAAATAATAAATGAACAGTAAAATTTTAAAGATCCTAGAATTTGAACAAATTACTAATCGCTTGAGTTCTTTAGCAATTACTGCTCCTGCTAAAGAAAAAGCTGCCAATTTAAAGCCAAAAACAGATTTTGATAAAGTAGAAAAAAGCTTGAAGCAAACTTTAGCTTTGGCAAATTTATTGAGAATTAAAGGACAACTTCCTCTAACAGATTTTAAAGATGTAAAGCCAAGTACTAAGCGTTTAAGTGTCAAGGCAAACTTGAATGCACAAGAATTTGGTAATATTTTATTGATTTTAAGTCTAGCTAGTGAAATTAATGGCTTTTTGGAAGATTTAGATGAAGATATCGATTTATCGGCAATTGATGAAATTTTAGACAAATTGGTTGTTCCAGACACATTATTCAACCAATTAAAAAAGTCAGTTGACTTTGATGGGGAAGTTCTTGATAGTGCTTCGAGTGCCTTAGCTAGAATTCGTCATGACATTAAAAGTAATGAAGAAGAAATCAAGAATAAGATGGATAGCTACACTAAAGGTAATAGCAGTAAATATCTGTCTGAACAAATTGTAACTATTCGTGACGATCGTTATGTTATTCCGGTTAAGCAAGAATATCGAGGTAAATTTGGTGGAGTGGTTCACGATCAAAGTGCCAGTGGTCAAACTTTGTTTGTGGAACCTGAAGCAGTTTTGAATTTAAATAACCGTCAACAGAACTTGATGGCTCAAGAGCGACAAGAAATTCACAATATTTTAAAGCATTTGTCTTCAATGGCTCGTGAAGATATTGAAAATTTGAATGAAATTGCATTCTCCTTATCTGAGCTCGACTTTTTGCAAGCTAAGGCTAAACTTGCCAAGGAAATGAAAGCAACCGAACCCAGCTTAAACCATGATAATTCGCTTTATTTGCGTAAGGCACGCCATCCGTTAATTGATCCTGAAAAAGTTGTGCCTAATGATATTTACTTGGGTGAAGAATTTGACACAATGTTAATTACTGGACCTAATACTGGTGGTAAGACTATTACTTTAAAGACGGCTGGCTTGATTCAATTGATGGCTCAATCTGGCTTGTTTATTCCAGCTGAAGAAAATAGTAAGGTTGGAGTTTTCAAGCAGGTTTATGCCGATATCGGTGATGAACAATCAATTGAACAATCATTGAGTACTTTTTCTTCACATATTAATGACATTATTGCCATTATGAAAAACGTTAATGATCAAACCTTGGTTTTAATTGATGAGATTGGAGCCGGGACTGATCCAGAAGAAGGGGCTAGTTTGGCCATCAGTATTTTGGACTTTTTACGTAAAAAAGATGCCAAAATTATGGTTACTACGCACTATCCTGAATTGAAGCTTTATGGCTATAATCGAGAGCGAACCACGAATGCTTCGATGGAATTTGACTTAAAGACTTTGTCGCCAACTTATCGTTTGCAAATTGGAATTCCCGGCCATAGTAATGCTTTTGCAATTGCGCGTCGTTTAGGGATGCGTGAAGATGTAGTAAAAAATGCTCAAAAATTGATGAAGGATGAAGATTCTGACATTAACAATATGATTGAGCGCTTAAATGAACAAACAAAGGCAGCAACTAGCGCACGTAGTCGCTTAGAAACTAGTCTTGATCGCAGTCAAAAACTTGAGAAGAAGTTGCAGGATGCCTTGGATTGGTACAATCAAAGAGTTCAAAAGCAGCTTGATTTTGCTCAAGAGCGTGCTAACGAAATCGTTGCTAAAAGACGAAAGAAAGCAGACCAAATTATTGAACGCCTTGAAAATGAACGCAAAAACGGGGTTCAAATTAAAGAAAATAAGATTATTGATGCAAAAGGTGAATTGAATAGCCTAGAACGTCAAGCCCAGAATTTGGCTCATAATAAGGTTTTACAGCGTGAAAAGAGACGTCATAATGTAAGTGTAGGGGATAAGGTAAAAGTCCTCTCATATGGGCAAACAGGGACTATTACAAAGAAGCTTTCCGATCATGAGTATGAAGTTCAAATGGGAATCATGAAAGTAAAAGTTAGCGATCGTGATGTTGAAAAAATTGATGCTCCTAAGAAACAAGCTCCGCAAGTTAGAGCAACCAGTGCTTTGAGAAGAAGCAATGCGCGTAGCGAGCTCGATTTAAGAGGGCAACGCTATGATGAAGCGATGACTAATTTAGACCGTTACTTTGATTCAGTTCTTTTGGCTGGACTTGATATAGTGACCATTATTCATGGTATCGGTACCGGTGCAATTAGGACTGGGGTGTGGCAATATTTACGCAGCAACCGCCATGTAAAGAGCTTTAATTACGCTCCGGCAAATCAAGGTGGAAACGGAGCCACAATTGTTCAATTAAAGTAAGCATTTTACTTGTGAAAAGTAAGCAATACTGTTATAGTTTAATCAAAGAACTATATAATTGATGAGAGGTAATAATCATGGTTGAAGAAATTACAGACCAAAATTTTGCTGAAGAAACTGATAATGGTGTTGTTTTGACTGACTTTTGGGCAACTTGGTGTGGTCCATGTAAGATGCAATCACCAGTTATTGACCAATTGGCAGAAGAAAGACAAGATGTTAAGTTCACTAAGATGGACGTTGATCAAAATCAAGAAACTGCTAAAGATTTAGGTATTATGGCGATTCCTACTTTGCTTATTAAGAAAAATGGTCAAATTGTTGATCGTTTGACTGGTTACACTCCAAAGGAAAAGCTTAACCAAATCTTAGATCAATACACAGATTAATGAAAAATAAAGACGGAGCGGCTTAACCACTCCGTCTTTTTGTTTTACTCTGTTTTGCTTTCTAATAAATCACGTATATCTTTTAAGTAGTCCTCTGCAGTAGGACCAGCTTCCTTCTTTTCTTTTTTAGTAATTTTATTAACTGCTTTTACAATTAAAAATACTATGAAGGAAATAATTAGGAAATTAATTACCGAATTGATAAAACTACCATATTTGAAAGTGGCGTCTCCCACTTTCAATACCAGATTCGATAGATCAATTTTACCGATAAATATTCCGATTAGCGGATTGATGATATTGGAAACAAGAGACTTCACAATAGAAGTGAAGGCAGCTCCAATGATGACACCAACAGCTAGATCAATGACGTTGCCACGTGCAATAAATTGTTTGAATTCTTTAAACATTGCCTGTATCCCTCCTGTTTTATATATTTAAAGTATACAGGAAGAAAATACAATAGGCTAGAAATTAGCTAAAACGTGCTAAAAATTGAACTTTGTTTTCTCTATCTAAAATTGTAATTTCACTTTCGCAAGTTTTGCCAGTTTCTTTTTGAACAGCTTCGGCAATCATGCCACTTTCTAAGGCAAATTCCTTACTGTCGCTATTTAAACGATCTTCTACACTTTGACCGGTTAATTCAAAAGTCACTGATGAGCGGCGTTCTTTAGTTCGAGATAATTGGCCAAATTCCGCCATATTAAAGAATTCTGCCAAATCATCGAAGCTTGCAATATCATAATGGCGAGAAATTCGTTTGCCAGCCCAATAAAGAATAGTCGCATTATCATTACCTAAAATGGTTGGTAATAAAAAGTCCCGGTAGAGCTGATTAATAAAATATACATGTTCATTAGAGTGTTCTGTGTTATTTTGCATATGTTTTTCATCCCTTTTATTCTTTTTTATTTTACCTTAAACTAGTAGAAGTAGAA
This sequence comes from Lactobacillus intestinalis, assembly GCF_024397795.1. Lineage (NCBI taxonomy): Bacteria > Bacillati > Bacillota > Bacilli > Lactobacillales > Lactobacillaceae > Lactobacillus > Lactobacillus intestinalis. The sequence goes on from NZ_CP072983.1 coordinate 438,167, forward strand.
AATATTTTTTCTTTAGGGGGCTATAAGTTATGGATAATCGTCCTATCGGACTACTTGATTCAGGCGTTGGTGGTTTTTCCATTGTTAAAAAAGTAATTAATAAACTACCCAATGAATCAACAATTTTTATTGGCGACAGTGCAAATATGCCTTATGGAAATAAATCTCAAGAACAAATAATTGAACTTACTCGCCGAAGTGTAAAATTCTTATTAAGTAAGAATGTTAAATTGATCATCTTTGCATGTAATACTGCCACTGCAGCTGCTATGCCAACTTTACAAAAAGAAGTGGACCAGCAAATCATTGGAGTAATTCAATCGGGAAGTTTAGCGGCAGCTAGAACAACCATGAATAAAAAGGTGGCCGTAGTAGCAACTCCAGTTACCATAAATTCACATGCTTATCAAAAAGAAATTCAATTCCGCAATCCTGAAATTGAAGTAAGTGAAGTAGCAGCTCCAGAACTCGCACCACTGATTGAAGCACAAAAAGATTTTGATACTAATTTAAAGGCAGTTAAAGATAGTCTTCAACCATTAAAAGGGAAAAATTTTGACACTTTAGTTTTAGGATGTACACACTATCCAATTATTCGTGATGAATTTGCCCAAGCTTTAGGAGAAAAAATTCAAATTGTGGATCCTGCCGATCAAGTAGCACAATATACTTATAATGTGATGAGGCGGGATGGTTTGTTTAATGATTCAAATGAAGTCAGCCATGAATATTACACCACAGGCGATCCAGAAAAATTCTCCGAAATGGGGCGTGCATTTTTAGGTGATGAAAACTTAATTTCTAAGCAAGTGGATACGGAGAATTTGTAATGACTAAAAAGATTTTGTTTGCAACTAATAACCAAGGTAAAGTTAGAGAATTAAAGAAGGCTTTTGATAAGGCTGGACTTGATGTGGATATTTTAACCAATAGTGATCTAGACAATCCTCCTCATGTAGTAGAATCTGGACGGACTTTTGAAGATAATGCCAAGTTGAAAGCTCATGCCTTGGCTAACTTCAGTAATTTGCCAACGATTGCCGATGATTCAGGCTTGATGGTTGATAAATTGAATGGTCAGCCAGGAGTCAGATCTGCCAGATTTGCAGGAGAAGCTCATAATGACCAACATAATAATGCCAAGCTTTTAGCTGAGCTTGGCGGCGTTCCTGAAGATGAGCGTGGGGCAAAGTTTAACACTACTATTGTGGCGTCAATGCCTCATCAATTTGATAAAGATTTGGTAGTAACTGGTGAATGTCCAGGAAGAATTTTATCTTCTCTTCGCGGAAAAGATGGCTTTGGCTATGATCCATTGTTTTATATTCCTGAAAAGGGCAAAACTTTTGCGCAAATGACGACTGATGAAAAGAACCAAATTTCTCACCGGGGGAAGGCTGTTAAGAAACTAATTGCGGAACTTCCAGCTTGGTTTGCTCAATTTAATTAGGAAAAAACTCCTAAGAATTATCTTAGGAGTTTTATTATTTTTTACTTGTAACAACAGCCGGCTTAGTATTAGTAGGAGCGAATTTGATGTCATTTTTTTGCAAAGCGGCGATGTAATTACTTAAATATAAATTTCGGATAGCAGATTCTTTGCCTGGTTTTACTTGGAAATGGACGGTAAAGGTAACGTCATTTCCGTTTTGATTACTGATCCCAACAATTGTAGGTCCTTGAACCAATGTCTTTTTCTCAGGTTGAATAGTGGAATTAACTTGTTTAATGATCTTTTTAACCTCTTCAAAGTCGTTGCTAGCATCAAGTTCTAAATTAATATTTAAACTGATGCCGCCGTGGGCCATGTTTTGAACAATAGAAATGTTTCGATTGGGAATATAAATAATAGAACCGTCCGATCCTTTAAGCCGAGTTGTTCGCAGACCGAGTTGAACTACGGTGCCGACTTGGGAATCAATTTTTACAGTATCACCTACATCAAATTGGTCTTCACTTAAAATGAAAAAGCCGTTTACTAGATCGCTTACAAAGCCCTGTGCTCCCATTCCAAGAGCAAGAGAGAAAATACCCGCACTAGCCAGTAAAGTGCCAACAGGGATGCCTAAAATGGATAATACCGCAAATAAATAAAAGAATAAGACTGTATAGTGAAAGATACTGTTGATTAAAGCTGTAATCGTCTTGGTACGTTTATTTTTAGTTTTACGATCATTTACATATTGATTAATGACTTTTTTACCAATCCGATTTATTAAATAAAATATAAGAGTTGTTAAAAATAATTGCCAAATGGTTCCTAATAAATTATTACTGATTTTAGACCAGTCGACTGTGAAATCACTAGGATTTATTTTCATAGATGTTTTCATTGATTACTCCTTATTTCTTATTTTTTGATAAAATAAGAATAACAAAAAATATGTATTCATTGAGAATAAAGTGTTTTCATGCTAGACTTTTTTTAGGTGTATTATTGGAGGGTGACAGATGGTAATTTCTTATGGTGCATTAGCAGGCCTCATCGCCGCTATCGCATTTCTAGTTTTAGTGCTTTTTACAATTCCTGTGCTTAGACATACCACAAAGGCTATTGAAGAAGCCAATAAGACGATGCAAACCACTAATGAATCAATTAAAAAGATATCAGAAGATGTTAATGGCCTAATGGGTCAAACTAGTGATTTATTAGATAAAACTAACCTACTATTAGCAGATGTTAATGGTAAAATGAAGACAATAGAGCCAGTAGTTAAAGCAGCTGCAGATCTGGGAGAAAGTGTTTCTGAAATTAATACTTCTTCCAAGAAAATGGTAAAGCGTTTTAACAACCGCAGTCGTTTTAGCGGCGCTGGGATTGTTTCTTCAGTGTTAGCTGCGACTCTTGCTCGACGCAAACGTCGTAAAGGTGAAGATTAAAGATAAAAGGAGGATTTCACTATGAGTAAGTTTTCAAATTTTGTAATTGGTACAATTGTTGGTGCTGCAGCTGGTTTTGTTGCAGGTTCATTATTAATTAGTGATGAACAAATCGATGATGTAAAGAAGAAAATCAAGGATAATGATGCTCTTCAAGATTTGAAGAAGAAGTATGACAACGGTACTGAAATTGTTAAGAACCAATTAGCTTCATTCCCAAAGAGCGTTGAAGATGATTCAGAATTGAAAGATTTTGATGATATTGTAATCGACGACTCAAAGGATAAAGATGATGTTGCTAGCGGTGATAACGCTAAGGACTCAGTTGATGATTTAAACAATGCTGAAAAAGATGATGATACTTCTGTAAACACTAATTCAGAAGCTTAATTTTCTTAGTAAAGCAAAAAAGACGTGTTAGCTAGATCTAACACGTCTTTTTGTTTGATTATTCTTCTATAGGGATGACTCTTAATTCTTTATCAGTGTGAGTGAATGGTTCGAAACCATCTTTAGTTACAACTCCACAATCTTCAATCCGAACCCCAGCAAATCCTGGAATATAAATTCCGGGTTCAATGGAGAAACACATTCCTTCTTCGATTACTAAGTCATTTCCTTCGACAATAGATGGAAATTCATGAACATTTTTACCAATTCCGTGGCCTAAACGGTGAATGAAATACTCACCATAGCCAGCTTTTTTGATAATATCACGCGCAACATTATCAAGCTCTTCGGCAGTAATACCAGGTTTAGCAGCTTCAATTGCGGCTTGTTGGGCTTCTCGGTCTACTTCATAAATTTCTCTTTGCTTAGCACTGGGCTCCCCATATGCTACAGTTCGACTAGCATCAGAAGCATAGCCGTCATGCATTGTTCCCAAATCAAATAAAACAAGATCATTAGGTTTAATGGTATTCATTGTTGGACCTAGATGTGGATTTGCGGCATTTGCACCAGCTTGCACAATAGTTTCGAAACTTTCATGCATGACACCCTTTTGTAATTTTAATTGGTAATCAATTTGTCCAGCGATGCTTCTTTCGGTAACCCCAGTTTTAATAGCGTTAAAACCAATTTGAAAGGCAAAGTCAGCTTCTTCACCGGCTCCTTTTAATTTTTCAATTTCTTCCGGAGTCTTGTAAAGTCTAATTCTTTCAATGAAGGCTGAGACATCATTAGTGAAGCTAGCATCTGGAAACTTACTGCGCAAGTTTTGGTAATGAGCGACTGAAAGGTCATCTTTTTCAATTGCCCAGTTTTTAAATTCCTTGGTTCTTTGGCGAATAGTATTAGAAATAACTTCCCATGGATCCTCTGAATCAAGGTAACCATAAACATCGCCATCCCAATCGGAGTTTTTAGCTTCTTCAACATTCAGTGCTGGAGTAAACACAAAACTTTCAGCGTCTTTGAAGGCCAGTAGGGCAAAAATTCGCTCGTGTGGGTCCATCGAATAACCCGTAAAGTAAGCGATTGAGATTGGATTTGAAATGTAAGCCACATCAGTATCGTTAGCTTGCAACCATTCTTGTAATTTATTTAAATTCATATTTTTCCTTTCTTAATTTTAGGTATAATCAATCAAAGTATAACATGATTTTTTGTGAAAAAATGAAAGAAAAGCTGTAAACGTTTGCACCTAAGAGCGATTCATGTTATATTGCTATGTAGACATTTTAAAGAGAGCTGGGGAATGACATATGCATAAACAAGAAGTAACTATTTACGATGTGGCCCGAGAAGCCAAGGTTTCTATGGCGACTGTATCCCGTGTAGTTAACGGAAATGACAATGTAAGAAAAGAAACTAGAGACCGTGTAATGGAAGTTATCAAGCGTTTGCACTATCAACCAAATGCTGTAGCTCAAGGTCTTGCATCTAAGAGAACCACTACTGTAGGACTTGTAGTTCCTGATCTTACTAATTTATACTTTGCTGAACTTTCAAAGGGGATTGATGATATTGCCCTTTTGTACAAGTACAACATTATTATTACAAGTATCGAAAATCGCTTGATGAAAGAAGATCAAGCAATCCAAAGTTTGTTAAATAAGCAAGTTGACGGTGTAATTTACATGTCAAACCGTTTACCAGAAAAGGTAATAGATGCTTTTGAAAGAACCGATACTCCAGTTGTGCTTGCTGGTACTAAGGATAATCGCGAAGATTTACCTTCAGTTACTATCGATTATAAGAAGGCTGATACTGAAGCCCTCAACTTAATGTTTAACGATGGTAAGAAGAATTTAGGAATTGTAGTTGGTGATCCTGATGCCGTAGTAAACAGTGAATATCGTATTCCTGCTTACAAGGAATTTATTAAGGAACATGATTTGGGTGAGGCTCATATTTACACTAATGTGATGGATTACTCAGATGGTTACAATCTTTATTCTCAACTTGCTAAAGATGGCGTTGATGGTGTGATTGTAACACGTGATAGCAGTGCAGTGGGAATCTTGAATTCTGCAATGGATGCTGGTAAGAATGTGCCAAAAGATCTTGAAATTGTGACTGCTAGTGCTACTCAAATTGCTTCTGTTGTTCGCCCTGCTTTAACTACAATCAAGCAACCTCTTTATGATATGGGAGCTGTTGCGATGAGAATGTTAACTAAGTTGATGAACAATGAAGAAGTAGAAGATGTGCATATTGAATTGCCATACGAACTTGTTAAAAAGCAAAGTACGTTAAACCAATAGTAAAGTAAAAAAATAAGCGGTTCGATTTCGAACCGCTTATTTTGTTTATTTAGTTAATTCGTAAATTGCTTCTGCATAAATTGCAATTGAATCAATTAAGTCTTTAACCATCATGTATTCATTTGCTTGGTGCATTACCATTGGCGCATCCTCTGGTTGAGCACCAAAGGCAACCCCATGTTTAAAGAGACGACCGTAAGTACCACCACCGATGACAACTTCGTGTCCTTTTTTACCAGTTTGATGTTCATAAACCTTGAGTAAAGTTTTAACTAATGGATCATCACCAGGAACGTAATGAGGTTCTTCGAAGGAGTCGTAAGAAGCAGTTAAGATATCGCTAAATTTTTCCTCAACTTGCTTAACCATCTTGTCAGGATTAGTACCTTGAGGATAGCGAATATTATCTTTTAAGATAGCAGGACCGTTTTCTTCATATTCAAAAATACTTGGTGCACTAGATAAATCACCCATTAACTCATCATGATGGAAAACACCCAACTTCTTACCTTGGAAGTCTTCGTGTTCAACATCAGCTAAAAAATGTAAGTAATTCTTATCGCGACCCTTGAAGTCAAATTGATCAAGGAACGAAGCTAAGAAAGTTGCAGCGTTGCGCCCAACTTGCGGAGCACTAGCATGAGCACCTTGACCAGTAAGTTCTAAGTTAGCAGTGTTACCGTCAATTTCAAAACGTCCCTCAAGCTTGTTTTCAGCTAAAAACTTTTCAAAAGCAGTTTTAATTTCGTCTAAATTATCTGCTTCGATGGTAGCGTAAGCTTTTTGTGGAGTAACGTTGGCAGCAATTCCAGCAGTAAACTTCTTTAACTTTACTGAGCCTTGATCTTTATCCTCTTTAAAATTAAGTTCTAAAGTATAAATTCCTTGTTCTCCATTAATAATTGGATATTCAGCATCAGGAGAGAATACTTGATCTGGAGTTTTCTCATGCTTTAAATAATAGTTAATACCAACCCAATTAGTTTCTTCGTTAGTACCAACAATGAAGTCGATCTTCTTCTTAGGCTTAAAACCAGCTTCCTTTAATAAAAGCATTCCGTAGTAAGCAGCAAGGGCAGGCCCTTTGTCATCAGCACTTCCGCGGCCGATGATCTTCCCATCTTTAATAAGCATTTTGAAAGGATCTGTTTCCCAACCGTCTCCAGCTGGAACAACATCCATGTGGCCAATAATTCCTAAAGTTTGGTCACCTTCCCCAAAGTCAACACGCCCAGCATAGTTATCAACGTTTTTAGTGTGGAAACCATCACGTTCAGCGAATGACAAAAATTTTTTCATTGCCTTAACAGGACCAGGTCCAACTGGGTATTCTTTGGAAGTATTGTTTAAATCTTCTGAAGAATCAATTGCAATTAATTCGTCTAGATCGCGTAAAATATCATCTTTTTTAGCTTCGGCTAATTTCTTGTAATCTAAATCTATCATGATTTCTCCCTTTTATTAATATGTTAAGAAAGATTGTACCAGAAAAAAAAAGCTTTTCTAAATTAAAAAGCTTCTTTAGTAATTTTTAGAGTATTTTGTAAATTATCGAAATAAGTCTGTTTTTCGCTAGTAGGGAGTTTATAACTGACTAGCGCAATATTGTTATAACGACTAATTTTAGGTAAATCACGATAGTCGCTGAAACTTTCCGAATTGAAAAAACCATAAAAGAGAATGTCGTCTGCTTTTACCCAGCCAGCCTTAGTGTAAAGCCACATACTTTTTGGAGAACCGTTGAAATTCAAAATCTTATACAATTTGTTAGCGGGTAAAACTTTACCAGTTTTTGCTTGATTATCAGGTTGAGAATAAGTAGGAACCTCCACTTGAGGTTTGGCGAGAATTTCTTTATTTTCATAAGCAGCGATGTCTTTTTTGGTTAGATCAAGATTTACGAATTCTGCGGAAATAAAGGTTTTTTCGCCGACTTGATAATAAAGCTGATCATCAACTCGCACGCCATAACTGACATGTAATTTTTGCCCAGGATAAATGTGTTTCTTTTGGGGGATGCGCACATAAGGATTCATCATAATCGGAGTTTTATTTTTACCAAAATAAGTTCCATCGCGATCGATTTCGTACTTTCGTGTCCCCATTTTAGCTAGCTTGTATTTAAAGCCAGTTGCTGGAAAGTTAGTAACTACTCCATCGACGTTACGGTTAATTAACCAATGCCATAGAGCGGGGGATTCATCCATTTCGGCCCAAACAAAGACTTGTTTATTCAGCTTATGTAACCAGCGAATTAGCCAAGGATGATCTTGAACGATATCGGAAGAAACGTTAACAGCATTGACTTGTGGGAGAATACTGAAATTGATTCTTTTTAAGCTGCCTACAATTAAGATCAAATAAGCATTGGGCATGATTTTTCTAAAATGGAATAGACTCGCTGCCGAAAAAGAATGAATCATGACGCGTTTTTCCATATGATATTTTTTTACAGTTTCCGCAATTTTGTCTTCTAGTTCATATGAAGAATCTGTTGAATGATCAATTTTTGTTTCTAAAACAAATTTAGTATTGGGTTTGTTTTTATAGTGTTCAAATAATTCACTCAAACTCATTACATGTTCGCCGTTGTCGTATTTTAGCTGATGAAGCGAACTAAAATCATTTTGTGATACAATTGCATGTGTATGAGTGACTCGGTATAAATCATCATCATGGCTGATAACTAAAACCCCATCTTTTGATAGTTGAAGATCAAGTTCCACATAATCCGCTCCTGAATTAAAAGCCGAATTATCACTTTGGATAGTTTCTTCAGGATACTTGACGGGATCGCCACGATGACCAACAACTGTGAAGCCGCTAGTCATTAAAAAAATTAAACTAAAAATTGCCAGTAAAAAGTGGCGTTTACGTTCCATTGAATTGTGCACCTCGCAATAACTACAATAGCATGGTTGCATATTTTTTTCTATTTTTATAAAGGTGTAGATTATATGAGTAAACAGTATGAACAACTGGATTTAATTGAAGAAGTAACTCGTAATGATGGTAGTAAGTATTTTGAAATTTCTAATATTGACCAAAACGGGATTGCGGAACTCGCGGCCGATCGGGGAGATATTAAGAGTGTGAAAATTTTACAAGTTAATATTGCTCGCACTAAACCATTAATTACCTATGAAAAATATATCAATGATAATTATAATCTTCAGACTTTACTTAATGAAGATGATTGGAGAAATCCTAAGTGGGTTGAATGGGATAAACCCAAAGGTAAGATTTTAGATGCTTATAATATGGTATTGAAGGCCAATAAGATTGGCTAGAAAGTTGAATGTACAATGGAAACTTTAAGAATTTTACACACTAATGATCTTCATTCACACTTTGAACATTTTCCAAAGATTGGCCGCTATTTAAAGAAGGCCCAAGCAGATAAAAGCGTTTCTGAAGTTTATACTTTTGATGCTGGTGACTTTATGGATCGTTCTCATCCTTTCAGTGATGCGACAGAAGGTCAAGCAAATATTGAATTAATGAATAAATTTAATTATGATGCTATTACCATTGGAAATAATGAAGGAATCTCTAATCCACATTGGGTTTTGGAAAAACTTTTTGATCATGCGGATTTTCCTGTAGTCTTAGCTAATCTGCGCGAAGAAGATGAATCAATGCCAAAATGGTGTACTCAAGATAAAATTATTACTACTAAGAAAGGAACTCGTATTGCCTTAATTGGTTTAACGGCAGCTTATCCGATGACTTATGGGCCTAATCATTGGCATGTTAAAATGCTCAAAAATACAATGGATGATTTATTGCCAAAACTTAAAGGCAAGTATGATATGTTGATTATGCTTACCCACATTGGTTTAAGAATGGATCGCTGGCTAAGTAAAAATTATCCGCAAATTGATTTGATTGTGGGAGGTCACAGTCATGATTTGATTCCAAATGGTGAAAAGGTTAACAATACTTGGATTACACAGACTGGTAAATGGGGAAATTATGTGGGTGACATTCATGTTGAAATTGGTGATGATCATAAAGTAAGAAAAATCACCCCAATCACCGTTCCAGTTGCTTCTATGCCAGAAATACCCGGTGATGAAGAAGTTATTCAAGGTTATCGTGAAAAAGGAAAAGAAATTCTTGAACAGCAAACGGTGGCCGAACTTCCAGAAAAATTTAAAGATGATAAGACAGCAGCAATTCAAGTGTCTCTAGATGCGATTGCGAATTTTGCTGGGACTGATCTAGCTATGCTGAGCTCGGGACTTTTTCTTGCACCATTTAAGGCGGGAAAGCTCACTAAATATGATATGCAAAAAGCTTTGCCACATCCCATGCATGTTGTACGATCTACTTTGAAAGGGACAGATTTATGGCGATTGGTTATGGAAATTGAAAAAAATCGCCATTATCTAGAGCACTTTCCTTTACAAGGGATGAGTTTTAGAGGAAAAATTTTCGGCCAAATGTACTATAAAGGAATTAAGGTCGATCACAGAAGACGCATTGTATATGTAAATGGAAAAGAAATAGACCCTGAAAAAGAATATCAAATTGCTGGTTTAGACCACTATGTTTTAGTGCCATTTTTCCCAACATTATCGATTGTAGGGGATAATGAATTTCTTTTCCCACAATTTTTAAGAGAAGTAATTAGTGATTATTTAGCTAAAAATTATCCCGTTAAACAGGAAGTGAAGAAAAAGTAAATGAAGAAAAAGGAGAACTCCAAGGAAGAGTTTGCCCCCGAGGAAAATAAGTATCAACAAAAACAGCCAATCCGCCATCCCTTGGCAAAAATTGTGCTTGACGAAAACAAAATTAAAATCAACGAGCAACTTTACAAGATCGTGATCGATAAATTTGATGCAATCGATGTTGAAATGTTGCGTGAAAAATATGATCCTTACCTAAATCAATATGATTTCTTAGTAGGGGATATTTCTAGCGACCATTTACGATTGAAGGGTTTTTATAAGGATAATGTGCGTACTTCAATTGATCGTAAACAAAAAGCTATCGCTGATTATTTAACTGAATATTGTAATCCTGGAGGAGCCTATTTTGTTTTACAGCTAATCAGTCCAGTTCATCATTACAATACCAATACTCATTTACACGAAAAACAAAATCGCGAATATCATAAAAAACGTTACTCTAAGAAAAATATGGAATTTAGTTTTAAGAAAAAGAAGGTTCATCGGACTAAATTCAAAAAACGTCAGACTGTAGCTGTTAAAAAATCGCGAGGAAAGCATCAGGCCTTTGTAATTAAGAAAAAGAAAAGAGGTAAAAAGAATGAAGAAAGATTATAATCTATTCTTGATTGACCTAGATGGGACCATTTATCGTGGGGATGAAACTATTCAAACAGGGGTAGATTTTGTTCATCGTTTGAAAGAGGCCCATAAAGACTATCTCTTTTTAACTAATAACACTACTCGGACGCCAGAAATGGTAGTTGAGAAACTAAAAAAACATGGGGTAGAAACTGATGTTAACCATATTTACACCCCAAGTATGGCGACTGCAAGCTATATTATTAATAAAAAGCATACTAATGACGTTGAAGTTTATATTATTGGCGAGTTTGGTTTAAAAAATGAGTTGTTAAATATTGCTGGATTTAAGTTAAACGAAATTACGCCAGAATATGTGGTGGTGGGGATGGATCAAGACTTAACTTATAAAAAAGTTCGTACAGCGACTAGGGCAATTAGAAACGGCTCAACTTTTATTGGAACAAACGCCGACTTGAATTTACCTTTAGGTCATGAATTAATTCCTGGAAATGGTTCTCAATGTGCGATGATTGCAGCTGCGACTGGTCAGCAACCACTCTATATTGGGAAGCCTGAATCAATCATTGTTGATTATGCTCTAAAAAAGATCCATCATTCTAAAGATGAAACTATTATTGTTGGTGATAATTACAATACCGATATCCGTGCTGGCTTTAACAGTGGAGTGGATCAGATGTTGACTCTAACTGGAGTTACTACTCGTGCTGATATTGAAGGTAAACGTCAACCTACTATTACTGTAGACAATTTGAGTGAATTTAAATTTAACTAATAATGCAAAAAAATCTCGGAGCTAGTATATATAATTTCTTTTTTGCACTTTCTGCAAGCATTGTGGGTGCGATTGTTTTTAGTTGGCCTCTTTTGTTTATTTTTGTAACTGTGCAAAAAACCTACCAAATAGTAAATATGTCGGTTTTAAAAGTAATGCATAATTATAATCAATTAATGTTGTATTTACTTTGGCCATTTAAAAATAAATTACAAATGGATAATTTTCCTACTTCTAAAAGTGCGGCTGAGCACTTTGCTGATGTAAAAAGATTACTTATCTTAGCAGTTTTAGTCTTTATTATCTGTTTAGCGATTTATATAATAGCAAAAAGGCGTAATGAAGAAGAATTGCTGAAAATAGGTAAGATTGAAGCATGGATTTTTCTTTTGCTTCCAATTATTGTTTTGCCTTTCGCGATTATGAATTTTGATAGTTTCTTTATTTTCTTCCATCATTTGTTTTTTGCTAGTAGTAATTGGCTATTCGATCCTAATACCGATCCCATCATTAATGTTTTAACCGAAGAATTTTTCGCTTCATGTTTTGGTGTATTTGGGATTATCTATGAATTATATTTTATAAGTAAAATTGTACATAAATAAAAAAGGAGTTCCTTAATGGAATTCCTTTTTTAATGTTAATTTTTTCTTTAAAGCAACAATTGCAATTGGCACTACAGAAACTAAAATAATTGCAATTACGATCATTGAGAAGTGATCTTTTACAAATGGAATGTTACCAAAGAAGAATCCTATAATTGTAAAAAGCCCTGTCCAAAGCAAACCACCTAAAATATTGTAGGTGATGAAGTGACCATAGTGCATTTTGCTGCCTCCAGAAATAAATGGGACAAAAGTTCTGATGAAAGGAATAAATCTTCCTACTACAATTGTGATTGGGCCGTGCCGCTCAAAGAATTTCTCAGCTGCTAGTCGATTATTTTGATTAATTAATTTATTGAACCAAGCATGTTTTTCTCCGGTTCGGGTTGACCAGGCTCCGATTTCATAGTTAACTGTATCACCCACAATAGCCGCTATTGCTACAACAGCATAAATTACCCAAATGTTTAATCCATATTGGGGATTGGCTGCCATGGCACTAGCTGCAAAAATTAGCGAATCTCCTGGTAAAAAAGGAAAGATAACTAATCCAGTTTCAATGAAGATAATTGCAAATAAAATTAAATAAGTCCATCCGCCGAATTGATTGACAATCGTGATTAAATGATCATCAATATGAAGAATAAAGTCAATTAACGCCATAAATTACTCCTAAATACTTGTTGAATGAATGGTGAGGGTTTTTTCCGGAAAAAGCTTGCGCATAATCGCAGTAATTGCAATCTGAGCTTCTCCAAATCCAACACCAATTAAAGGAACTCTTCCAGGATAATTGATTGCATCGCCAATTGCAAAAATACCATCAAGATTGGTTTCCATCTCAGAATTTACTTTAATATGAGGTCCTTCTAACTCTACACCCCAATTTCTAACGAAGCGATTATTTGCCCTGAAACCATAAGCAACAATAATTTGATCAAAAAGCTGATAATTTAATTGATCTTCGCCCATTTTTTTCAAGCCGATTGAAAGCTGGTCATTCTTAATAGAAATTTCTTTAGGTAAGTAAGGAGTGAGAAGCTCTACATTGGGAGCTTTTTTGAGCTTTTCAACGCTGCTTTCTAGCCCTCGGAACTGATCACGACGGTGAATTAGCTTAACATTGGCATAACTAGCTAATTCGTTAGCCCAATCTAAGGCTGAATCGCCACCACCAAAAACGCCGACAGTTTGATTTTTAAAGTCAGCAGGATCTTTAATGAAGTAATGAATCTTTTTTTCCATTTCTTCATTAGTTTTGAGCGGAAACTTTTTTGGCTTAAACGATCCGGTTCCTGTAGCAATGATAAGTGTTTTTACTTCATATTCTTCATCAATAATGAAAGAATCATTTTCTTTTTTGACATTATCAACACGATGAGCAGTTTGAATAGTCACTTTGTTAAGAATATTATCTTTTAAATTTTTCACCAAATCTAAACCGCTGATAGTATTAAAAACAGGGATATCTGCAATTTGTTTGAAAGGATAGAGTAGATTTGGTTGCCCACCAACTTCATTTAAAGAATCAAAAATAATAGTATTCAAACCATGTAAATGAGCAAAGTCGGCTGCAAATAGTCCAATTGGACCAGCACCGATAATTGCTAAATCAAATTTTTTAATAAATAAAACCTCCCTTAAAATATTGCTGTATAAACTTTACCATGAATTATAGTAACAAGCATTTAATTTTTTGCAAAAAAAGACTTGCCAAAAAAGAATAAATCAGGTATATTAATAAAGTCGCTTTTGAGAGAAAGCGAAACAGAAGTAAGCAAGCAAAAAGAAATAAAAAATATTTCAAAAAAAGCTTGCAAGAGAGAAAAACTTCTGGTAATATATTTAACTGTTGTCAAGTTAAGAACTTGAAGGCAAAAAAATAAATTCAAAAAAGTTCTTGACAAAGGACAAACGAATTTGATATAATATAAAAGCTGTCTGATGTAAAAGATCGGACAGAGGCAGTACCTTGAAAACTGAACAAAGTTTCGCTAAAATGTGCGGGTGTAAAAACCCAAACAAAGAGCGAAGTCAATTCGCAAGCAATAAATTTTGAGACAAAGATCTTAAAAAAAGGAATGAGCAATCATTCAAACTTTTAAAAATGAGAGTTTGATCCTGGCTCAGGACGAACGCTGGCGGCGTGCCTAATACATGCAAGTCGAGCGAGCTGAACCAGCAGATTCACTTCGGTGATGACGCTGGGAACGCGAGCGGCGGATGGGTGAGTAACACGTGGGTAACCTGCCCTAAAGTCTGGGATACCACTTGGAAACAGGTGCTAATACCGGATAACAACAATAGCTGCATGGCTATTGCTTAAAAGGCGGCGTAAGCTGTCGCTAAAGGATGGACCCGCGGTGCATTAGCTAGTTGGTAAGGTAACGGCTTACCAAGGCGACGATGCATAGCCGAGTTGAGAGACTGATCGGCCACATTGGGACTGAGACACGGCCCAAACTCCTACGGGAGGCAGCAGTAGGGAATCTTCCACAATGGGCGAAAGCCTGATGGAGCAACGCCGCGTGAGTGAAGAAGGTTTTCGGATCGTAAAGCTCTGTTGTTGGTGAAGAAGGATAGAGGTAGTAACTGGCCCCTATTTGACGGTAATCAACCAGAAAGTCACGGCTAACTACGTGCCAGCAGCCGCGGTAATACGTAGGTGGCAAGCGTTGTCCGGATTTATTGGGCGTAAAGCGAGCGCAGGCGGAAAGATAAGTCTGATGTGAAAGCCCCCGGCTTAACCGAGGAATTGCATCGGAAACTGTGTTTCTTGAGTGCAGAAGAGGAGAGTGGAACTCCATGTGTAGCGGTGGAATGCGTAGATATATGGAAGAACACCAGTGGCGAAGGCGGCTCTCTGGTCTGTAACTGACGCTGAGGCTCGAAAGCATGGGTAGCGAACAGGATTAGATACCCTGGTAGTCCATGCCGTAAACGATGAGTGCTAAGTGTTGGGAGGTTTCCGCCTCTCAGTGCTGCAGCTAACGCATTAAGCACTCCGCCTGGGGAGTACGACCGCAAGGTTGAAACTCAAAGGAATTGACGGGGGCCCGCACAAGCGGTGGAGCATGTGGTTTAATTCGAAGCAACGCGAAGAACCTTACCAGGTCTTGACATCTAGTGCCATCCTAAGAGATTAGGAGTTCCCTTCGGGGACGCTAAGACAGGTGGTGCATGGCTGTCGTCAGCTCGTGTCGTGAGATGTTGGGTTAAGTCCCGCAACGAGCGCAACCCTTGTTATTAGTTGCCAGCATTAAGTTGGGCACTCTAATGAGACTGCCGGTGACAAACCGGAGGAAGGTGGGGATGACGTCAAGTCATCATGCCCCTTATGACCTGGGCTACACACGTGCTACAATGGGCAGTACAACGAGAAGCGAGCCTGCGAAGGCAAGCGGATCTCTTAAAGCTGTTCTCAGTTCGGACTGCAGTCTGCAACTCGACTGCACGAAGCTGGAATCGCTAGTAATCGCGGATCAGCACGCCGCGGTGAATACGTTCCCGGGCCTTGTACACACCGCCCGTCACACCATGGAAGTCTGCAATGCCCGAAGCCGGTGGCCTAACCACTTATGTGGAAGGAGCCGTCTAAGGCAGGGCAGATGACTGGGGTGAAGTCGTAACAAGGTAGCCGTAGGAGAACCTGCGGCTGGATCACCTCCTTTCTAAGGAAGCCAAAGTGACGGAGAGTAGAAATACTAAAAGAAGTCGCAAACGGCAAACGGAAGCACACTAAAGAAACTTTGTTTAGTTTTGAGGGTAATACCTCAAAAGAGATAGTACGTTGAAAACTGAATACAAACCAAGCAAAAACCGAGACAATCATTGAACAGATTGTAGAGCGACCGAGAAGAGAGAAAAGAACTTGAGTAAGGTCAAGTAGAAAAGGGCGCACGGTGAATGCCTAGGCACTAGAAGCCGATGAAGGACGTGACAAACTACGAAAAGCTTCGGGGAGCTGTAAGTAAGCTATGATCCGGAGATATCCGAATGGGGGAACCCAGTGCAGCGATGCACTATCATGTATTGTTAAGATATATGAAGGAAGACGCAGTGAACTGAAACATCTAAGTAGCTGCAGGAAGAGAAAGAAAGATCGATTTCCTTAGTAGCGGCGAGCGAAGAGGAAAGAGCCCAAACCAGATGATTTATCATCTGGGGTTGTAGGACTGCGACATGTGAGCTTAAGCGATAGCAGAATTATCTGGGAAGGTAAGCCAGAGAGGGTGAGAGCCCCGTAAGCGAAATTGCAAGAGCAGCTAGCAGAATCCTGAGTAGGCCGGGACACGAGGAATCCCGGTTGAATCTGCGAGGACCATCTCGCAAGGCTAAATACTAACTAGTGACCGATAGTGAACCAGTACCGTGAGGGAAAGGTGAAAAGAACCCCGGAAGGGGAGTGAAAGAGAACCTGAAACCGTGTGCCTACAAATAGTCAGAGCACATTCAAGTGTAATGGCGTGCCTTTTGTAGAATGAACCGGCGAGTTACGTTATATAGCGAGGTTAAGTCAGAAAAGACGGAGCCGGAGCGAAAGCGAGTCTGAATAGGGCGAAAAGTTGTATGACGTAGACCCGAAACCAAGTGACCTACCCATGGCCAGGTTGAAGGCGTGGTAAAACGCGCTGGAGGACCGAACCCACGTAAGTTAAAAATTGCGGGGATGAGCTGTGGGTAGCGGTGAAATTCCAAACGAACTTGGAGATAGCTGGTTCTCTCCGAAATAGCTTTAGGGCTAGCCTCGTGGTAGAGGATAATGGAGGTAGAGCTCTGTTTGGACTAGGGGCCCGTCAGGGGTTACTGAATCCAGATAAACTACGAATTCCAGATATCTATACACGGGAGTCAGACTGCGAGTGATAAGATCCGTAGTCGAAAGGGAAACAGCCCAGATCACCAGTTAAGGTCCCCAAATCTATGCTAAGTGGAAAAGGATGTGGAGTTGCGTAGACAACTAGGACGTTGGCTCAGAAGCAGCCATCATTCAAAGAGTGCGTAATAGCTCACTAGTCGAGTGGCGCTGCGCCGAAAATTTACCGGGGCTAAGCATAGTACCGAAACTGTGGATGTGTTTTAAAGAGCACGTGGTAGGAGAGCGTTCTAAGTGCGGCGAAGTCAGATCGAGAGGACTGATGGAGCGCTTAGAAGTGAGAATGCCGGTATGAGTAGCGAAAGATAGGTGAGAATCCTATCCGCCGAAAGACTAAGGTTTCCTGGGGCAGGCTCGTCCGCCCAGGGTAAGTCGGGACCTAAGACGAGGCCGAGAGGCGTAGTCGATGGACAACAGGTAGATATTCCTGTACTGCGTTTAATCGTTATGAGCGAAGGAGGGACGCAGGAGGCTAAGCACGCATGGCGCCGGAAGCCATGTTTAAGCGTCAAGCCAGAGAGTGAGTCAAATGCTTGCTCTTGATGAAGGCAAGGCGCGACGAGGAGCGAACTAAAGTAGCGAAGGTGCTGATGTCACACTGCCAAGAAAAGCTTCTAGCCAGAGAGAACGTACCCGTACCGCAAACCGACACAGGTAGTCGAGTGGAGAACACTAAGGTGAGCGAGAGAACTCTCGTTAAGGAACTCGGCAAAATGACCCCGTAACTTCGGGAGAAGGGGTGCTGATCGCAAGATCAGCCGCAGTGAATAGGCCCAAACAACTGTTTATCAAAAACACAGGTCTCTGCAAAGTCGTAAGACGACGTATAGGGGCTGACACCTGCCCGGTGCTGGAAGGTTAAGAGGAGAGCTTAGCGTAAGCGAAGGTTCGAATTGAAGCCCCAGTAAACGGCGGCCGTAACTATAACGGTCCTAAGGTAGCGAAATTCCTTGTCGGGTAAGTTCCGACCTGCACGAAAGGTGTAATGATTTGGGCACTGTCTCAACGAGAGACTCGGTGAAATTATAATACCCGTGAAGATGCGGGTTACCCGCGACAGGACGGAAAGACCCCATGGAGCTTCACTGTAGCTTGATATTGAGTATCTTTTAAACATGTACAGGATAGGTAGGAGCCAGAGAAAGTAGGACGCTAGTCTTACCGGAGGCAATGTTGGGAT
This sequence comes from Lactobacillus intestinalis, assembly GCF_024397795.1. Classification (NCBI taxonomy): domain Bacteria; kingdom Bacillati; phylum Bacillota; class Bacilli; order Lactobacillales; family Lactobacillaceae; genus Lactobacillus; species Lactobacillus intestinalis. The sequence continues at coordinate 456,470 of NZ_CP072983.1, forward strand.
ACTACCCTTGTTTGAAGGATGCTCTAACCTCGGCCTGTAAGCCAGGCCAGGGACAGTGTCAGGTGGGCAGTTTGACTGGGGCGGTCGCCTCCTAAAGTGTAACGGAGGCGCCCAAAGGTTCCCTCAGAATGGTTGGAAATCATTCGCAGAGTGTAAAGGTATAAGGGAGCTTGACTGCGAGAGATACATCTCGAGCAGGGACGAAAGTCGGGCTTAGTGATCTGGTGGTACCGTATGGAAGGGCCATCACTCAACGGATAAAAGCTACCCTGGGGATAACAGGCTTATCTCCCCCAAGAGTTCACATCGACGGGGAGGTTTGGCACCTCGATGTCGGCTCGTCGCATCCTGGGGCTGAAGTCGGTCCCAAGGGTTGGGCTGTTCGCCCATTAAAGCGGCACGCGAGCTGGGTTCAGAACGTCGTGAGACAGTTCGGTCCCTATCCGTCGTGGGCGCAGGAAATTTGAGAGGAGCTGTCCTTAGTACGAGAGGACCGGGATGGACGCACCGCTGGTGTACCAGTTGTCTTGCCAAAGGCATCGCTGGGTAGCTATGTGCGGAAGGGATAAGCGCTGAAAGCATCTAAGTGCGAAGCCCCCCTCAAGATGAGATTTCCCATGCGTAAGCAGTAAGACACCTCAGAGACTATGAGGTAGATAGGCTGGAAGTGGAAGAGTAGTGATACTTGGAGCGGACCAGTACTAATCAGTCGAGGACTTGACCAAAGCGAAGCAATCGAAACGGTTTTTGCGAGGAATGTATTTAGTTTTGAGCGTAGTAGCTCAAAAAAGAGTGCGGTGGCGATAGCAAGAAGGATACACCTGTTCCCATGCCGAACACAGAAGTTAAGCTTCTTAACGCCGAGAGTAGTTGGTGGGCAACTGCCTGCGAGGGTAGGCAACTGCCGTGCTCTTTTTTTAATATTCCGGCTTAGCTCAGTTGGTAGAGCGCTTGACTGTTAATCAAGATGTCGTCAGTTCGAGTCTGACAGCCGGAGCTAATGGAGTCTTGTCCGAGTGGCTTAAGGAGCATGATTGGAAATCATGTATACGGGCTTATACCTGTATCGAGGGTTCAAATCCCTCAGACTCCGTTGGATTGGTTAAAAGTCAGTTCAATGAATTGGAGGATTAGCTCAGCTGGGAGAGCATCTGCCTTACAAGCAGGAGGTCACAGGTTCGAGCCCTGTATCCTCCATTTTTTAATATTTCGATTCTAAAATATCTGAAGTGAAATTAATTCGTTTCAGATATTTTTTATTGTAAGCTTGAAATTTTCTATATTTTTTGAGATTATAATATTGTAGAGAAGCAAAATAGACAGAGTTAAAACACAGCAGAGGTTGCGGAAGAGAATTTCTGCTAAGAAAGATATAGATTTTAGATTAAGATGCAAGACCATTGTCAATAAACGACTATGGTCTTTTTTCATGGGAAAATTAGATAGTCTGCAACAATAATAAATATTTTTACTATTATTTTTATAATTTGAAGACTAATTAGTTGTCTCTTAAGTAAAAAAATGTTTATTTTTTTGGAATTTTAATTGTTGATACATCAGTAATGAAAGCGCATAATAAAAAATAATTAAAATTTTTTCGAAAAAATGCTTGCATTTTATAGATTATCCAGTATACTAATAAATGTGCTTGAGATAACGACCCGTTGGTCAAGTGGTTAAGACACGGCCCTTTCACGGCCGTAACATGGGTTCAAATCCCGTACGGGTCACTCATGGAGGATTAGCTCAGCTGGGAGAGCATCTGCCTTACAAGCAGGAGGTCACAGGTTCGAGCCCTGTATCCTCCATCGTTCAAAAGACTACCAGAGTTGGTAGTCTTTTTTTATGCTTAATTGCAGGACGAGGGAAATTATTATATCGGTTCAAGTCCTGAGAGGATTCGTAGAATTTACGAAGATGCCTTGTAACCGAATAGCAAGTGTCTATATAGGGGGACTATTATGGAAAAGCGTTTATTTACCTCAGAATCTGTTTCTGAAGGTCATCCAGATAAAGTTGCGGATCAAATTTCAGATGCAATTTTAGATGCTCTTTTGGAAAAGGATCCAAATGCTCACGTTGCCTGTGAAACTATTGTGACGACAGGGATGGTTTATGTATTTGGTGAAATTTCTACTAATGCATATGTTGATATTCAAAAAGTAGTTAGAAAAACTGTCCTTAAGATTGGTTATGATCGTCCCGAATTAGGTTTTGATGGTAATAACTGTGCAGTTTTAGTTGATATTGATGAACAATCTCCAGATATTGCAGGTGGGGTTGATCACTCACTTGAAACTCGAGAAAACAAGTCAGATGATGATAAATTAGATAAAATTGGGGCTGGAGACCAGGGATTAATGTTTGGTTTTGCCATCAAGGAAACTCCTGAACTTATGCCTCTTCCAATTTCATTAGCTCATCGTTTAATGAGACGTGTTGCTGCGCTTAGAAAAGACAAGACTTTAGAATGGCTTCGTCCTGATGCAAAAGCTCAAGTTACCGTCGAATATGATGCAGACAATAAGCCTAAGCGTGTTGATACAGTAGTTATTTCTACTCAAACTGATGCCGAAGTTTCAAATGAAGAAATTCGTAAAGCAATGATTGATTTGGTGATTCGTGAAGTTATTCCTGAAAAATACTTAGATGATGAAACTAAGTTTTTGATCAATCCATCAGGTCGCTTTGTTATTGGGGGACCTAAGGGAGATTCCGGCTTAACTGGACGTAAAATTATCGTCGATACTTATGGTGGTTATGCACGTCATGGTGGTGGTGCCTTTTCTGGAAAAGATGCGACTAAGGTTGACCGTAGTGCCTCTTATGCAGCTCGTTATGTTGCTAAAAATATTGTAGCTGCTGGACTTGCTTATCGCTTTGAAGTGCAATTGGCCTATGCAATTGGAGTAGCTCACCCAGTTTCTGTAATGATTGATACTGCTGGTACTGGTAAGGTCAGCGACGAATTATTAACTGCAGCAGTTCGCAATGTATTTGACCTTCGTCCGGCTGGAATTATTGAAATGCTTGACTTGCGTCGTCCTATTTATGAACAAACAGCTGCTTACGGTCATTTTGGTAGAACTGATGTAGAGTTACCTTGGGAAAAGACTGATAAGGTTCAAGCTTTGCTTGATTATATTAAAGAGAATAAATAAGGAGAAGTAAGAATGAAAAAAACAAACGTGCCGTTAATCACGCTTGCGATTTTTATGACAACTTTTATGACTGCGATTGAAGGGACAATTGTTTCTACAGCTATGCCCACCATTGTTTCAGACTTAGATGGACTTGAAATTATGAACTGGGTAGTGTCAATCTTCCTTTTGATGACGGCAGTTTCAACTCCTTTATACGGAAAACTGGCAGACAGCATTGGGCGGAAGCCAGTTTTTTTGTTTGGGATAGGCTTATTTGTCATTGGATCATCACTTTGCGGACTATCACAAAATATGATTGAGTTAATATTTTTCCGCGTAATTCAGGGGCTCGGTTCTGGTGCGGTTCAGCCAGTGGCAGTAACCATCATTGCGGATTTATATAAACTTGAAAAACGGGCTAAGATGTTAGGCTTAAACTCTAGCTTTTGGGGAGTAGCTTCAGTTATTGCACCGCTACTTGGTGGATTTATTGTTCAACATCTATCTTGGCATTGGGTATTCTATATTAATGTGCCAATTGGGATTATTGCCTTTTTGCTCGTGGTCTTTTATTTAAAAGAGCCAAAGTATAGCGAAAAATCAAAGTTAGATTTAAAAGGCACAATCTGGTTAATAATTTTGTTATTATCATTGATGTTTTTCTTGCAAGAATTAGATGCAAACGTGGGATTAGCAATAATGGCTGTTTTAGGGCTTTTAATTGTGATTAGTATCATTGCTTTCTTTAAAGCTGAAAAACAAGCAGAAGATCCAATTATGCCGCTCTCGATGCTAAAAGATAAAGAGTTCTTAGCAATTAACCTAATTACGCTTCTTATTTCTGGAGTAGTAATCGGCTTTGAATTTTATATTCCGACTTGGATGCAAGGAATTAATGCGACCAGTGCTTCTCTTGCGGGTTTTGCGGTAACGCCAAGTTCATTGATGTGGATTGTTGGTTCCTTTATCATTGGAGGAATGCTAGGAAAGTTTGGGATTAAAAGAACTTATGACTATATGTTATTAGTTCTGTTGATAGCTGATATTGCTTTAATTTTGGTCCCAATTTATACTCCGTTTTGGGTATTTTGCGTGATTGCGGCCTTTAATGGAACTGCCTTTGGAACAATTATGACTGCGTCGCAGCTTCGCTCTCAAACTATTGTAAATAAAGAAGATATTGGAGTAGCCACATCTTTTAACACTTTAATGAAGTATTTGGGTCAAACAATGATGGTATCATTTTACGGAATTACTTTTAACACTTTAATAGCGCAAGGGCTCGTTCACTATCCTCATTTAACTCAAGAGATGATGAATAAAATAGTCTCTGCACAAAAAGCAAAAGAATTGAGTTCTAGTGTGATTCCGCAACTTCGACAAGTTTTATTTAACGGATTAAAGGGAGTCTATGTGGTTTCTTTGATCGTGATTGGCTTATCGATTTTACTAAATCGGATTTATCAAGATCGAGAGTTTTTAAAAAATAAAAAAGTATAAAAATAAGCGTCTTTGAAAAGTAATGCTCTTCAAAGGCGCTTATTTTTATTGTTGCCGCTCTTCCATTTTCGGTTCAACATAAAAGTGGTAGAGGAAGGAATAGCCGATTAAAACAAAGGTAATTCCTTCCAGCCACCCACCAAATACATCGGAAGGATAATGAACATGAACAAAAATTCTGGTGTATCCAATTACTAGTGGGAAAAGTGTCCAGAGAATAATTAAAACTGTTTTCCAAAATTTACTTTTGACAAGTAATAAAGTTAAAATTATTAAAACTCCAAACAACGCTGCGCTTCCAACTGAGTGACCCGAAGGAAAGCTGTACCCGTCCGCATAAACTAAATGGTGGACATATGGACGATGTCGTTGAACGGCATGTTTGATAATCCAATTGTAACCATTAGCGGCAATCATGACCCCTGCTGTAAAAAATGCATATGCAAATTGCTTAAATGCTAAGAGTAGGATGAAAACAATAATTGTTTCAATTGTAATTGTGCTCGTATTGCCTAGATTAGTAAAAGTCGTCGCAAAGGCCACATTGGCGGGGTTGTTATTGCAAACAACGCTGATGACGGCTTGGTCAAAGTGATGAATGAATGCGGCATTAGACGATACTAAAAATGCCCAAACTGCATAAATCACCAGAAAAATAGCCCCAGGGATTAAAGTATCCTTTGGGGGATGATTTGTATTTATCAAAAATAAAGTCTCCCTTGTAATTTTTAGTATTTGTGGTAAATTATAATCATTATCCATAAGAAAATAAAGGCTAGGAAGTAGTAACGAGGCGCTTTTTTTAGAGAGAGATTGGTTGCTGAGAAATCTTAAAAGTAAATCGTGAACTTGTCCTATTTTAAAAGGCTGTCGTGTTGCTATCCGCGTTAAGGGGCAATAAGTGTTACATTAAGCAATGTAGAACTTAGGTGGTACCGCGATAATTCGTCCTATGATTTTTTGGAAATCATAGGACTTTTTTATTTTAGGGGGAATTAATTAATGTATAATCACAAAGTTGTAGAAAAGAAATGGCAAGATTATTGGGCAAAGCATGATACTTTTAAAACTGGTACTGATCCAAATAAGAAGAATTACTATGCCTTAGATATGTTCCCATTTCCATCTGGTAAAGGTCTTCATGTAGGCCACCCAGAAGGATATACTGCAACCGATATTGTTTCAAGAATGAAGAGAGCACAAGGCTATAACGTACTTCACCCAATGGGTTGGGATGCGTTTGGTCTTCCAACTGAACAATATGCTTTAAAAACTGGTGAAGATCCAGCTAAAGTTACTGAAGAAAATATTGCTAACTTTAAGCGTCAATTGAATACCCTTGGCTTTTCATATGATTGGGATCGTGAAATTAGAACCAGTGATCCAAACTACTACAAGTGGACTCAATGGGTTTTTGAGCAAATGTATAAAAAGGGACTTGCTTATGAAGCCGAAGTTCCAGTTAACTGGTCACCAGATTTGGGTACGGTAGTTGCTAACGAAGATATCGTTAATGGTAAAACTGAACGTGGTGGCTACCCAGTTTACCGTAGAAATATGAAGCAATGGATGCTTAAGATGACCGCTTATGCCGATCGTTTGCTGGAAGATTTAGATGACTTAGATTGGCCAGAGCCAGTTAAGGAAATGCAAAGAAACTGGATTGGTAGATCTGTTGGAGCTCAAGTTACTTTCAAGATTAAAAATAGCGATAAGAGCTTTGACATCTTTACTACTCGCCCAGATACTTTATTTGGTTGTTCTTACACTGTCTTAGCTCCTGAAAACAAGCTTGTGCAAGAGATTACCACTCCAGAGCAAAAAGAAGCTGTGAATGCTTATATTAAAGAAATTGAATCAAAATCTGACCTTGAAAGAACTGATTTAAACAAGAATAAGACTGGTGTCTTCACTGGTGCTTATGCAATTAACCCAGTTAACGGTAAAGAAGTTCCAATTTGGATTTCTGACTATGTTTTGGCAAGTTATGGTACCGGTGCAGTTATGGCTGTTCCTGCTCATGACGAACGTGATTATGAATTTGCAAGTAAGTTTGGTTTACCAATTAATCCAGTTATTGAAGGTGGCAATATTGAAAAAGAGGCCTTCGCTGATGATGGTCCTCATATCAATTCCGAATTTTTAAATGGTCTTCACAATGAAGAAGCTAAAAAGCGCATGATTGATTGGCTTGAAGAACACCACGTTGGTGGTCCAAAGGTTAATTACAAGCTTCGTGACTGGGACTTCAGTCGTCAACGCTACTGGGGTGAACCAATTCCTGTAATTCACTGGGAAGATGGCGAAACTACTTTAGTTCCGGAAGATGAATTACCACTTCGTTTACCACATGCAACTAATATCAAGCCTTCTGGTACTCCAGAAAGTCCACTTGCTAACTTGACTGACTGGGTAAATGTGGTTGATGAAAATGGCCGCAAGGGTAAGCGTGAAACTAATACTATGCCTAACTGGGCTGGTTCTTCATGGTACTACTTACGTTACGTTGATCCACATAATGATAAGGAACTTGCCGACTATGATTTATTAAAGCAATGGCTTCCAGTTGATCTTTATATTGGTGGGGCAGAACACGCCGTTCGTCACCTTCTTTATGCAAGATTCTGGCACAAGGTTCTTTATGATCTTGGTGTTGTACCAACCAAGGAACCATTCCAACGTCTTTATAACCAAGGTTTGATTTTAAAGAATCATGAAAAGATGTCTAAGTCTCGTGGTAATGTTGTTAACCCTGATGATGTAATTGAAGAATACGGTGCAGACTCACTTAGAACGTATGAAATGTTTATGGGTCCACTTGATGCTTCAATCGATTGGGATGATAATGGTCCTGCATCAACTAAGAAGTTCTTAGACCGTGTATGGAGAATGATGGTTAATGATCTTGACTTGAAGGCAATTCCTCAAGAAAAGATTGTTGACGAAAACGATGGTGAACTTGATAAGGTTTATAACGAAACTGTTAAGATTGTTACTGAAGACTTCGATGCACTTCACTTCAACACTGCTATCAGTCAAATGATGGTCTTTGTCAACGCGGCTCAAAAAGCTAAAACAATTCCACGCGAATACGCAGAAGGCTTTGTAAAGCTTTTAGCTCCAGTTGCACCACACATGATGGAAGAAATCTGGTCAGTATTTGGTCATGATGAATCTATCTCTTACGCAAAATGGCCAACTTATGATCCAGCTAAGCTTGTTGAATCAACTGTTGAAATTATGGTTCAAGTAAATGGTAAGCTTAGAGGTAAGTTTGAAGCTGCTAAGGATGCTCCAAAAGATGAACTTGAAAAGACAGCTTTAGCTGTGCCACACGTTCAAAAGTTCTTAGAAGGTAAAGACGTTAAGAAAGTTATTGTAATTCCTAACAAGATTGTTAACATCGTTGCTAAATAAGTTTAATTTTTCCTAAAGAGGGCAAAAATATTATTGTTTATTGTCCTGAATAATTTCAAAATAAATTAGTTAGTACTTTGAATTAGGAAAATTAAATGGAAAAAGAAAACGAATTAAATGCAAAGAACTCGCAGGATACTTTTCTAAAAGGTTCTGCGTGGATGACAATTGGGTCAATCACTTCTCGTATTCTGGGTGCTTTGTATATCATTCCGTGGTACGCCTGGATGGGGAATTATGGCAACATTGCCAATGCATTGACTGCAAAAAGCTATAATATTTATAGTATTTTTATTCTGATTTCAACTGCAGGAATTCCAGGAGCAATTGCCAAGCAGGTAGCTAAGTATAATGCTTTAAATGAATATGGCATTGGTCGACAGCTGTTTCGCAAGGGTTTAATTTTGATGACGATCTTGGGGGTCTTGTCGGCAGCAGTGATGTATTTTGCCGCACCGATCCTCGCCACCAATGACTTTGTCGGGGCAATTTTGCATGGAGCGAAGAGTGATCCGCGTCAAGTTGCGGTAATGCGAAGTCTATCGTATGCGATTTTGCTGATTCCGATTTTGAGTATCATGCGTGGTTACTTCCAAGGTTATGCAGATATGATGCCGTCGGCGCTTTCTCAATTCATTGAACAATTAGCACGTGTACTTTGGATGCTTTTAACTGCTTTTGTAATTATGCAACTGCAACACGGCTCGTATGTACATGCTGTAGTTCAATCAAACTTAGCTGCCGCAATTGGTGCTTTGTTTGGGATTGCGATCCTAGCCTGGTTCTTATTCTCAAGAAGACAATATTTAAATAATTTAGTCGAACACTCTGATCATAAGATTGAAGTTTCAACTAGTTCCTTGTTTGCAGAAATTATCGAACAAGCCATCCCTTTCATCATTATTGATGCTGGTATTCAACTTTTCTACTTAGTAGATCAGTATACTTTCCACCCAATGATTGCAGGATTGGTAAGTGCCAGCTCAGATATGATCGAAAGTTGGTATGCCTTGTTTGCATTGAATGCTAACAAGTTGATCATGATTATTGTTTCATTGGCTAGTGCGATGGCCGTAACTGCAATTCCACTTTTGTCAGCTGCTCATACTCAACGAGATTACCGCAGTATTGCTAAACAAATTAGTAATATTTTGGATTTGTTCTTATTTGTAATGATTCCTGCATCTTTTGGAATGGCTGCAATCGCAACTCCAATCTATACTATTTTTTACAGTTATGATCCATTAGGTAGTAGTGTGCTATATCTTTCATCATTTACTGCAATTAGCTTAGGACTGTTCACAGTTTTAATGGCAATTTTACAGGGTTTATCTGAAAATGGCTTGGCCATTAAATATTTGATGTTGGGATTAATCATTAAGGCCATCTTGCAATACCCGATGATTTTGATGTTTAAAGTATATGGACCATTGGTTTCAACTAATTTAGGGATGATTGCAATTATCTTACTTGCCTTAAAACATCTAGAAATTAGCTATGATTTTAACTTAAATCGAACAGGACGCCGTTTTGTTGGAATTACTACTTTTTCAATTGGGATGTTCTTAGTTGTTTCTGGGGTTGAAAGCATTCTAGAGCTATTCCTGAGTCCGGCACGCCGTTTCCCTGCTTTTGCAATTGTGCTGATCGCGGTATTTGCTGGAGTTATCTTCTATGGTTATGTAAGTGTAAAGACCCATTTAGCCCAGAAGATTTTAGGAAGCAAAGTAACTCGAATTTTAGATAAATTACACATTAATGTGTAATTTAGAGATATAAAAAAACTGTCACAGATAGTGGCAGTTTTTTTAGTAACTAAAATTAAATTTTAATGGCTGTTTTGCAAATCCTGTTGATGAATAGTTTTGAATGAGAATCAAGCAACTTGAAAATAGTTGTTTGGTTCTTTTTCTTTGATGATATTTTCTTCAAGTCTGATTCTAATTAATAAATGTTTAAAGTTACTGTATCCGTAAGTAGTTCGTTCGATTTGCTTAATCTTACGATTAACTCCTCCAAGACAGCCGTTAGAATAGCTGGAGGAGATACCATTCAGAACGTCAGTATAATTACGTTTAAAAGTTAATAATTTGCTTTTCGTCTTTGTTTTGGATAGCAGTCATAAAGTCCTGCATAACCCAATATGTGTTTTCAAGCTCTTGATTGCATTCTAAGCATCTAAAATAACATGCTCTTGAGTCAGATAGTCTTTGAAATGTCAGTCATAGAACGATTTTCTGTTAATACTTTACGTTTAGATGCGTTAGAGATATGGCAATATTTATTAACAAGGCTAGATTGAACCATAGATCTTTTCAGGCACTCATTGCAAAGAACGCGTTGCTTTCTAAGTCTGATAGTAATCGGCTTGCTAGCATCAGCAATAATAAAGCGCACGTTAGAAGTATAGTGACCATTATGCTTAAGATTATTAGAATGGCAGTAAGGACAAGCAGATTGAACCAATTCAGTTAAGTAGACCTTATGGAACTTGCCGTTGATAAATTTTTTAAAATAATCAGTAAAAATAATGTTTTGATCTTCAATATTGAGATGAAATTTAATACAACCATTGTTAGAGGGCATAAGCAATCACCTTTATTCTTTAAAGTGGAATCAGAAGATTTAATGCAGTGAGGCTTATGGCCTCTTTAATTATGTAATAAAAAAATCCTGTCGATAGAATATCATAGATATCCATCAACAGGAAAAAGTATAGAGTCGATAAACCTTGATTTAATAGAATTTTTATTTTGAGTAAAAGTCCAAAATTAACTAAAAACAGGCTTTTTTCTCAAATATATTTTTTTGAACTTTTATATGTTAGTGTTATATAACACGTAAAATTATACAATGATGAGAAACGAGATTATAATGAAAGTGTAGTTTTTATAATTTACTAAGGAGAAAGTAAATAATGTTATCAAAAAACAATTATCACGAAAAGCTTCGTAAAATGGAGCCTAGAAAAGAACGGTTTTCAATTAGAAAGTTTTCTATTGGTGCCGCTTCTGTTTTAATTGGTTTCAGCTTTATGAGTATGGCTGGAAATCAAAAAGTTCAAGCCGCTACTGAAAAGAATTCTGTAGTAGTGACTCAAAATGCTGAGCAACAATCAAAGACTAATGGTGCTCAAAGTGCTGAGCAACAATCAAAGACTAATGATGCTCAAAGTGCTGAACAGCAATCAAATAAGATTCAATCAAGTGCAGCTGCAGTTAATGCACAAAATAGCAAAGCAGCTGATGCAGAGAAGGTAAAGACAACTACCACAAGTAATCAAAATTCTACTGATAGCAAAGTTACTCAATCTCCTGCTGCTAATAGTAATCAAAATTTATCAAAAGACGTTGCTAATAAGGAAGTAAAAGAAACTACTCCTGTAGAAGCAGCTGCTTCAAAAGAGGCTAAGAACGACGAAGCTACTCCTAAGACGGAAGCTTCTAAAAATACTAATACATTAAATCTTAATAGGGTAGGAGCAACAGATCTTAGTAAGGTACGAGCAACTCAATTTTTTGTTAGAGAAGAAAAAGTTGCTCCTCAAGAAACTCAAACAAAGACTTTGCGTGGTACACAAACTCAAGATGTATCAGACTGGCAAGGCTTTGTTAACGCTATGAATGATTCTAGTGTTGGTACTATTAATTTAACTAGTGATATTACTGTTGCTAACAAGGGTACTAATGTTAACGGCATTCATCGTCCACAACCGCTAATTAACTCTGGAAAGATGAATTTAACTGGCTCTAACATTTCTGGTGGATTAGATGTTGACGGTCAAGGACACGCCATTAACTTCGGTGCTAACTACTTAAGTTTTGATACTAATAATCAAAAAGATAGTAATCCTTGGGACATTGATTTCAAGAACTTAACTATCAATGCTGATGGTTATGACAATAGCTGGTCAACTTTAGGTGGCGCATTCAGTCCAATTTACATGGGCGGAGATGATATTAAGACTAATCTTTCTAAGAACAAGGTTACCTTTGAAAATGTGACTGCTGATGTTAAAAACGGTGCCTTTTACACCACTACTATGGCATTGCAAACCGGTGATGATCCATACACTACCGTAACTTTCAAAGGTAACAATAATATTACGTGTGAAGCAGTAAACGTAAAAGGTAACCAACTTTATAATTATTCAAGTGCTGTTTCAGCTTCCCACATTATTTTTGCGGATGGCACTAATACTATCTTTAATGTAAGCAGTGCGAAAACCAACAATGATCAAAATCCTGGTGGAAACATCTTGCGTGCTAAGGTTGAAGATGAGAAAAACGATACAGCTCCAGCAATCGATGTACAACAAGGTGCTACTGTTACCTTAAATGGTAAGTCTACCGATGTTAAAGGTATGCTTGTAAATAGTGCTATTACTGGTACGGTTCAAGTCGATGGTAATTTAAATGCTAATATGGCAGATGGTCATTCAATAGCTATTTGGGCTGGTAATTTAAACATTGGTAAGACTGGTGTTGTTAATATTGATACCAAGCAAAGTAATGATGGTACTGGTGCTAACGGTGTAACTAATTACAATGGTTATCACTATGCTCCAATTTCATTAGGTGTTGGTTTTGCCTTTAATGTTACTAATGCTGATTCAAACGTTTTAGATAATGCAGGTACATTAGTAATTAAACGTACTGGTGACAATAAGTCTACTTCACCATTGATTTCATTTGGTTCTGGTAATGGTACTGGATCTATCTTTACTGTGAATGTACAAAATGGTGCTACCTTGGATCTTCAAGATTCAGCTCAATCTTCAATCGCCGGTGCAACTACTAATACCCCTAACATCGGTTTAATTACAATGTGGGGAAGTGGAAATGGTAGCGCAACTAGTTCTGATACTATTAACATTACTAATCCAGCATATGTAAACTTCCAACGGACAGGAAAGCAAACTGGTACGTTACTTCGTCTTGAAAACCAAGTAAACCATGTCAACATTCAAAGTAATGGCGGCCGCAATCCATTGCCTCTTGCTCAATGGGATGAAGGTAACTATAATAACCCATCATATTACTGGTATATTAACAACCTCACAACTCAAAATAACTGGGGTAACAACTCAATCAGTGGTTTTGCTGGTGAAGGTCAAACTGTTGGTGCAAATAAGGCTGGTGAAGCTAAATTCCTTCACTCCAACGGTACTGTTACCATGGGTGGTAGCCAAGCAGGATTGAACCAATATCAATACACTGACGGTACAATTACCCAAGGACAACCAAATCCGGGTGTACATTATCAAACGCCATACTTAAATCAATTCTTGAATAACTTTAATTGGTGGACACCACAACAAATTTCTATGGGGACTAACCTAGAAACTAAAGTAACACCAACTGATGCTGACAAGTATCAACCAGTAGTTCAAACTATTGATGGTAATACTAGCCAAACTCTGAAGGATTTAACTGCTAAAGATGGTATTAAGGGCTTGCTTTCTAGCAATGGTACAGAGACAGATGATCTTTCTTCTGTTAAGAGCGTAAGTTGGTATGATGCAGCTACTGATGCTAATGAGTGGAAGAGCGTAATGGGCAATGAAGCAGCACCAACTAACCCAATCGGCAATCTTAAGACTAGTGATAAATCAGCTTGGGCAAAAGTAACCTACACTGATGGTTCTGTTGACTTTGCAAATATTCCATTGAAGATTACTGAACCAATGGCAAAGCTTTACACTCCATCATACAAGCCAGTAAGTGTTGAACAAGGTCAATCTACTACTGATGATCCAGCATTTACTGATCAAGCTGGTAAGGATGTAACTGCTCCAGCTGGAACCACCTTTACGACTGATACGGATACACCTAAGTGGGCAACTATTAATCCATCAACAGGTACTGTAACTGTTAAGCCAAGTACTGAGGTAACACCAGGTGCTTACAATGTTCCAGTAACTGTAACTTACCCAGATAAGAGTACCGATGAGACTACTGTGCCAGTAATTGTTACTAAGGCTGGTCAAACAGTAACTTGGGGTGATAATGGTGCAGTTGTAACTACTGTTGATACCTCTAAACTTAACGCTCACGAAACTACTGAAAATTCACAAGTACTTTCTCCAGCAACTGTTGTAACTGCAGAAGGCTACGAATTAACAAATGGGAAGCTTTCAACTACTGCTACGCCAATTACGATTGATCCATCAACTGTTAGCTGGACTACAACTCCAAATACTAATGTTGAGACTGCAACTGCAGCTGGTAAGGAAATTGAAAATAATACTATTAAGATTGACCTCACTAACAATAATGCCGCTAATAACATCCTAGGTTCAAAGAATGGTGTTGTAACTACTAATCCATTTACTATTGATGCTAAGGTGCAGGTGCTAAAAATGTCGCTACTCCAGTTAATGTGGCACTTGGCTCAGCCTTAACTAATGAACAATTTAATCAATTAGTGGAAAACAAGATCCCAACTGACGAAATTGTATCTACTACTTGGGAAACTAAGCCTAATGAACAAGGCCAAGGCGGCGTAATTAAGATCACCTTTACTGATAAGGCTGCAAATGGTCAACCAACTTACTTGAACATTAATATTCCAGCAAATTCAATTAAGGTAACAACTGATGCAGACAAGTACAAGCCAGAAGGGCAAGATGTTTCAACTAAGGTTGGAGAAGTTCCAAATCCAGCCGAAGGCATCAAGAATCCTGATAGTTTACCAAGCGGCACAACTTACACTTGGCAAAACACTCCAGATACCACTAAACCAGGTAAGAAACCAGCAGTTATTGTAGTAACTTACCCAGATGGTTCTAAGGACGAAGTTTCAACTAATGTAGTTGTTAACGCTAACCCAGAAATTAAGACGATTACTACAACTGTTGGTGGAGATCCAGCTGCCACTGAAGGAATTGCCAACTTGAATAATGGTGGTACTACTCCAGTTGATGGTTATCCAACAAGTGCAACTTGGACTACTAAACCAGATACTTCAAAACCGGGTGCAACTACTGGCACGGCAACTGTAACTTATCCAGATGGTACTACTGAAACAGTAACAATTCCTGTTGCTGTAAATGGTCAAGGTGATGTTACTGTTATCGATAATGGTCATGTCTTCAGCCTTCATGCCAATAATGTTGTAACTCACAAGACTTCTGACAAGAACATCATTGGTGAGCCCGTAATTGAAAACTTCAAGTTAAGCTACTACCAAGGTGGTCAAAACTACAGCAATCCATACATTTACACTTTGAATGCCGACAAGACTGCATATGTTCTTACCCAAACTGGTGATAATCCGGCTGGTGTAACTGTTAATGCTCCACAATCTATTAATGCTAGTGGCATTAAGATTAGTTGGACTGAAGCAGGTAAGGTTCTATTCAATAATGCATTAGGTGCAATCAAAGGTAATGGTCAACCATCAAGCTTAGTATCAGACAACAATGGTGGAACCAAGACGATTACTTATACTAACTGGACAAATGATCAATCTGGTTATCCTTGGTATTCAGCTGTTGTTAACAGCTCAGGTGTAAACTGGCCAATTTATGGTAAAGGTCCAGTATCAACTTATCCATTCCCATCAGTTTATATTTATGGTGCAGAAGCTAACGGTACTATTCCAAGTGTTAACTCCGACGTCGACGTTAGGGATTTGAAGACTGCTTTAGGAGATGCTTCAAAGCTTGTAAATACTAAGGATTTAACTGCTGATCATAATTCTGAATTTAGTTCAGTTAACTGGCAAACTTTACCAAGCCTTGATAAAGCTAATGCTAAGGCTCCTGCAACAGTACGAATTAACTTCACTGATGGTAGTTATCTTGATGTTCCAGTAGCTGTAAATGTAATCAAGGTTGATCAAGGTGTTGATGATAAGACTAACCACGACATTTATCGTGATATTACTCGTACGATTAATGTTGAAGGCGAAAGTACTCTAGTTATTCAACACGTAATTTACAGTCGCGCTAAGATAACTGATCTTTCTAAGCCAGCAGGTCAACAAATCAGTTACACTGATTGGGCACCTGCTAAGAATAGTGAAGGTCAAGCAGTAACGAACTTCCCACAATATGAAGTAACTAAACCTGGCTACACTGCTACTGCAACTGGTGCAACCATTGAAACTGTTAATGGTCAACAATATGTTCCAGCTTCAGCAACAATTACTCCAGATTCATCAAATGAAACTGTTAATGTAACTTACACTGCTAACGAACATACTTTAGTAATTAATTATGTTGACGGTGATGGCACTCTGGTAGGTACTTACAAGGTTCCTGGTAAGACTAATGAAACTGTTAATGTTGATGTATATGGACATGTTCCAACTAACTGGAAACTAGTTCCAGGCCAAAAATTTATCGGATCTTACAAATTCGGTTCAGATGATCCACAACCTGTAAATTACAAGGTTGAACACGGTACTGAGGTTGTTCCAGTTGACAAGGCCAACAAGGATACTTACCGGAAGATTACCCAAACCATCCAAGAAGTACCAGCTGGCAAGACTAATGCCGATATGCATGTTGTAAGAACTGCTTCAGTTGAATTTGAACGTACTGGTGTGAAGGACTTAGTAACTGGGAAGACTACTTGGAACGCATGGAACTCAAACAGCGAAACTTTCCCAGTTTACAACATTAAAGAACAAAAGGGCTACGACAGTTACGTAAATGGTGTTAAAGCAACAGAAGTAGCAGCAGTAACTGTAGATCCAGATTCACAAAACATTACTGATACTATTACTTACGTAAAACAAAATGCAACTCCAGTGCCCTATAATCCTTCAAATAAGGATATGAATAAGTCAGTAACCCGTACCATTAACTACGAAGTACCAGCAGGACATGAAGCAATTGCCCCAGTAACGCAAACCGTAGACTACACTCGTGATGTTAATGGCGTCGCAGGTTACCAGGATCCAGTGACTGGCGAGATTACCTGGAACGCATGGCACGTTAAGAGTGGTAAAGCCGAATTTGCTTCAGCTAGTGTAGAACAAATTAAGGGTTACGATTCATACGTAGATGGTACAAAGTCAACCGAAGTACCAGCAGCTGCAGTAACAGAAAAAGATGGCGAACCACAAAATGGGGCAAACGTCACAGTAAGTTACCAAAAGCAAGCTGATACTCCAGTACCATACAAGCCAGGTCAAGAAGGCGTAAACGATGACATGAACCAGTACGTAACTCGTACGATTGTGGTTCATGAACCAGGTCAAGATCCAGTAAGTCATGATCAAACCGTTCACTTTACTCGTGAAGATGCTCAAGGTAATGCCGGTTACACTGATCCAGTGACTGGCAAGATTACTTGGAACGCATGGCATGTGGCAGGTGAACTTAACCAAGCAAATGGTACTTGGGCAGAATTTAATGCACCAACTGTTAAAGGGTACACTCCAAGTCAAGCTAAAGTAGCAGCTGAAGAAGTTACTGCTGAAACTAAGAATGTCACTGTTGACATTAAATATGCTCCAGTAGCTCCAACTGGTCAAAATGTAACTACTAAGGTCGGTGAAGTACCAGATGCAGGGCAAGGAATTGCCAACAAAGATGATTTACCAGATGGTACTAAGTACTCATGGAAGACAACACCGGATGTATCTACTGAAGGTAATAAACCCGCTGTAGTTGTAGTAACTTACCCAGGTGGCTCAACTGTTGAAGTTCCGGTTACCGTAACTGTAACTAAGAACCCAACTGATGCAGACAAGTACACCCCAGAAGGTCAAGATGTAAACACCAAGACTGGCGTTGTACCAAATCCAGCAGAAGGCATTAAGAACAAGAGTGACTTACCAGATGGCACTAAGTACACATGGAAGGACACTCCAGATGTAACTACTGCAGGAGACAAGCCAGCTACAGTTGTCGTAACTTACCCAGATGGTTCAAAGGATGAAGTTCCAGTAACCATCCACGTAACCAACCCAGCAACTCCAACTGATGCAGATAAGTACACTCCAGAAGGTCAAGATGTAAACACCAAGACTGGCGTTGTACCAAATCCAGCAGAAGGCATTAAGAACAAGAGTGACTTACCAGATGGCACTAAGTACACATGGAAGGACACTCCAGATGTAACTACTGCAGGAGACAAGCCAGCTACAGTTGTCGTAACTTACCCAGATGGTTCAAAGGATGAAGTTCCAGTAACCATCCACGTAACCAACCCAGCAACTCCAACTGATTCAGATAAGTACACTCCAGAAGGTCAAGATGTAAACACCAAGACTGGCGTTGTACCAAATCCAGCAGAAGGCATCAAGAACAAGAGTGACTTACCAGATGGCACTAAGTACACATGGAAAGACACTCCAGATGTAACTACTGAAGGTAATAAACCAGCTGTAGTTGTAGTAACTTACCCAGATGGTTCAAAGGATGAAGTACCAGTAACCATTCACGTAACCAACCCAACAACTCCAACTGATGCAGACAACTACACTCCAGAAGGTCAAGATGTAAACACTAAGACCGGTGTTGTACCAAATCCAGCAGAAGGCATCAAGAACAAGAGTGACTTACCAGATGGCACTAAGTACACATGGAAAGACACTCCAGATGTAACTACTGAAGGTAATAAACCAGCTGTAGTTGTAGTAACTTACCCAGATGGTTCAAAGGATGAAGTACCAGTAACCATTCACGTAACCAACCCAACAACTCCAACTGATGCAGACAAGTACACCCCAGAAGGTCAAGATGTAAACACTAAGACCGGTGTCGTACCAGATCCAGCAGAAGGCATCAAGAACAAGAGTGACTTACCAGATGGCACTAAGTACACATGGGAGAAGACCCCGGATGTAACTAAGCCAGGTGAAAGTACTGGTGTGATTGTTGTAACTTACCCAGATGGCTCAAAGGACGAAGTAACTGTGAAGGTAATTGTTAATACAAACAATGTAACACCAGAAACACAACCAATTCACACTACTCCAGGCGTTCTTCCAAACCCAGCAGATGCTATTAAGAACAAGGATGAAATGCCAGCAGGTACTAAGTACACTTGGAAAGAAGTACCGAATGTCAATACCGTTGGTGAACACACTGGCGTTATTACAGTAACTTACCCAGATGGTTCAAGCGTAGACTTGACAGTTAAGGTATATGTCGATGCTGTCGCAAAGGAAAACAACAGCAACAACACTGCTCAAGTTATCACTAAGCATGTTGCGGAAACTAATGAAAAGAAGACTTCTGCAACTCCAGCACAACAAATTAAACATTCTGAAAAGGCTACTTTGCCACAAACAGGTGCTAAGTCTGAAAATACAGCTGGTATCTTAGGTTTAGCTATTGCTGCAGTAGGTAGTCTATTCGGATTAGCTGCTGGTAAGAAGCGTAGAGATAAGTAAATATTGTAAAGTTTAATTCTAAATATAGACAAAGAAAGAAGAGACTAGAGGCCTCTTCTTTTTTTGTTGCATAAAAACAAGTATTCTTATTTATTTATGCAATAAAAAATCCTGTCGATAGAATATCATATATATCCATCAACAGGAAAAAGTATAAAACCATTTTAATATGGATTAACTATTGACATGGTAATGACGCCGGCGAGTTCACAGATTAAGAAAGAACCACCGATAATAGTTGAGATCATCATAGGAGCTCATCTCCTTAAATAATATACGTTTTGTTTTTCTTTACACTTTTAATATAGCATGATTAAAAATAAAATGGAAGCGTTTACTATTGTGACATTAATAATAAAAAGTTATTGAATTTGCAAATTAATAAGTATTTCAAAAGTGAGTCTAAAGCAGATAAAATATGTGACCGAGGTGAAAAATATGAAGAAAATATGGCTGTCATTGGTTTTTCCTGTTGTACTTTTGCTTTTGATTATTACAGGATGCACAAAAGGTAGTGCAAAAAGTATCAATACTAAACATGTTCAAAATGGAAGTAGCCGTTCTATTCCAACTTTTTTCTTCCATGGTTGGGGATCAAGTGTTAATGCAGAACGTCATATGGTAAATGCGGCAAAGAATCGAGGAGTAACCAATGATGTAGTCACTGCAATTGTTAAGAGAAACGGCCAAGTAAGTTTAAGTGGTCGAATTTCTAAAAATGCAAAAAATCCAATTATTATGGTGGGTTATCAAGATAATCGAAATGGTAACTATCGCACCGATGCACGTTATGCTTATAATGCTGTAAAAGCTATTCAACGCAGATATAACTTCAAGAAGATGAACTTAGTTGGCCATTCACTGGGTAACATGGATATCATGTTCATGCTTTTGTATTATGGCCAAAACAAGAATTTCCCTAAAGTAAATCGTCAAGTTGATATTGCTGGTCACTTTAATGGAATTCGTGGAATTCAATCCACTGCTTATGCTCATGTAAATAAGGCTGGTCGTCTAAGCAAGATGGATAGTGACTATAAGCAATTGATGAAATTACGTCAAACTTATCCTAAGACCGCCAGTGTAATGAATATTCATGGTGATTTGCAGGATGGCACTCATTCTGATAAAGACGTTACTATTCATAGTGCTAAAAGTTTGAAATATCTTGTTTCCCCAAGAGCCAAGCATTATGAAGAACATCTAATTACAGGAGCTGGTGCTCAACATAGTCGTCTACATGAAAACCCAGAAGTTGATAAATTGTTAATCAAATTCTTGTGGGGAAAATAAGTAATAACATAACAATGAAAAAACAAAAAATAGGTAATTTTCTAAAAAAGTTACCTGTTTTTTATTTTTAATGAATCAGGCTGAATGCTTACTCCTAGTAGCAATATACAGAAAAGAGTTTATAAATATTTATAAAAATATTAAATAACACGTATCAAAATACTAGCAAATAAAATAAAGAATGTTATTATTTGAGTATGAAGGTGATTTTGACAGAGGGTCATCAACATGTGAAAACATAAAAACATAACAATGTAAAAAACATAACAAACGCAAACATAACAGAAGAATTAAGTAGGGGGCAATGATTATGCTATCGAAGAATAATCGTAGTCAAAAAATGGTAGCAACCGCTGAGCGGCAATCTCATTTTGGAATTAGAAAGTTAACGATTGGTACGGTTTCTGTACTTTTAGGAACTACTCTTTGGGTGGGGACACAGACCAAAGAAGTTCACGCTGATACTAATGGTGAAGGAGATCAAGAACAAAAGTCTAATGCTCAAGTTGTTGATACTGAAAATGCAAAAAAGGTAGTTGTAGTTTCAAAGAATGATTCAGCTAATACTGCTCAAACTAAGGTTCCACAGCAAGCACAATCACAAACTATTACTCAGCCTAAACAAAAAGTAGAGGCTCAAGTTAATAAAGATACTCAACAGTCAAATATTACTTCAAGGAACACAAATTCAAATACTTCAAAAACTCAAGCAGCTTCTACAACTGCTTCAGTTCCAGCAAGTAGTCAATCGAAGGCGCCAGTTTCACCTAAAACAAGTACCACTCAAGCTGCACGAGTGGCTAATACTAAACAATCACAACCAGTACAAAAATCAGTTGAAACTCCGACTTCTCAAGGTAATACTACACAAAGTCAAAAAGCCAACATCACTTTAAAACAAGATGCCACAATTAATACTAAAAATCTAACTCAAACTCAAGCAGTAGCTAAAACTCCTCAAATCTCAGCTCAATCGGGTAATTTGGGTAAAACTACTAAAAAAGAAAATTCACAAAATTACAATTTAACCCAAGCTGCCTTAAAAGGAACTAATGTCAAGTTAGATAATTTAAATAGTGAACTAGCTAAGTTGGCATTAGATGCTAAATTAGTGGCAACCCCAGATGAAGAGGTTGATACTAACAATAAAAATGACCAAACTAAGTCTAACAATGACTACCAAACTGTAACGGATTGGTCGGGAGTTCAAAATGCCATTAATAATGATGCCAAAGGAGTAAATATTCAAGGCACAATTTATGCGAATGGAAATTTGAATTTAGGCTATGGCCAAACCTTTACGATTAATGGTGTAAATGGGGCAAGTCTTAATTTAGGTTCGGGAACCTTAACTGCGACTGGTAATGTTACTTTTGCCAATATGAACATTACTAGTTTGAGTCAAAATGGGGCTGTTAGTTCCTCTCAAGGTACGCAGGTAACTTTTGATAATGTTAAATCCTCAGGCTCTTCTTTGTATATTGGTTCTGGGGATGTTCATATTAAAGGTAACACTACTACAAGTGTTGACTATGGAGCTCCACATGCAACTTCTTCTCAAATTACTAATCAAATTGGTAATAGCTGGCAAGGAATTAATCAAAATAACTGGTACAACGCTAACATCGTTGCCTCAAATGTTTATGTTGATGAAAGTGCCAACTTAACTGTTAATCGTCAAGTTGATGGTGATGGGATTGTAGTTACTGCTGGGAATAATCAATCACAAATGGGCCACGTAAAAGTTGATAATAATGCCACTTTGACGGTTAATTTGAAGAATGGAAATCAACCAGATTTACGTGCAAGTGAAAGCCAATTTAGTATTGGAAATGCTAATACAGCTATTCGAGCCTATAAAAATGGTTCATTTACTACAGGTGTTGGTGCCACGATTAACTTAAATGTAGGTCATGGACGTGGTATCGTCTTTGAAGAACCAGTTGGTGGTAATACTACTATTTATGGTGCCTATAACATGAACAATTGGTACAATGACCGGACTGTTACTCGTTCAGGAAATAATCAAAATGAATTTAAGCTCGGTGACTTTACTAATTTCAATTTATATGGTCGTGATGGGGTATTAATTGGTGATAATGCTCAATTTGTGACTGGTGAACACAGTATTTTGAAATTTAGAAATGGTGGTAATGGGGTCGCTATTGACGTCGATGCGCAGGCTAGAGTTGAAATTTCACCACACTCCGTTGTAGATCTTCAGTCTAATGGTAAAGATATGGCTGGGATTTGGAATGGTGGTAACTACATTGGTTTAGGTGAAAATGCGCAAATGGTTGTTGATCATGATGCGACATTTAAGTATCACTTAACTAATGCTTGGAAGAATGGCTCACCAAATTACGTCGACAACTTTAACATTGTTTCTGTTAAAAATAGTTCCCACCCATCTATTACAATTGGCAATAATGCTGTTTTTGATGGTCAAAGTGACTATCGGAATATTTTTGGTGAAATTGTCTCCTTCTCTTACAACGATGCTCCAACAGGGACTGCCGTAAATATTGAAGGTGCAAAATATGTTAACTTCCAAAAGAATTCCGTCACTACTCCTGGTGCCTTCCAAAATGTTGTGCCAATGGATCCAGAAGGCAAACACACTGGTAACTTGTTCTACTCCTGGCCGCACAACCTTTGGAATGTAGGCGGCAATACTTACAATGCTTATAAGTGGATGGATGAAGATATTTCTGCTGATACCTTTAATGACAAAGATTTTGATACCTTTAAGCAATCTATTCGTGATTTGAATAATTCATCAAGTGAGTATTGGAAGGGTGTTCAAGATTTAACCTTGGCCTATAACATGCACCGTTCACACCTTGAAGATATTACGCCAAATAGTCAAGTTGGGGTAAAGCATGGCTGGCTTGCGGGAAACAGTCAAGGGTATGGCTTCGACCCAGAATTCTCACAAAGAGTCGCCCTAATTGCCACAAATATTCCAACTGAAGATGATGTGGTAACCAATGATGATCATGCCATGAAGGTTATTGTTAAGTATGATGATTCACTCAAGCCTGGTGAAACGAAAGTTTTACAAAAAGGTACTCCAGGGAGAACGATCACTGTTACTCGGACCTATTACAACGTTAATGTTTCAAATCCAGATGATCCTATAAGAACAGTTAATACTAGCAAGGGAGATAATGGTCATCAACTTATCACTAAGGAAGTAACTCCATCAGTTCCAGAAATTATCGCTATTGGGCCTCAAACTGCCACCATTAACTATGTCAATACTGAGGGTCAACCAATTGAGGATAATAATCAACCGATTGTTGGTACTGCAACGGCTTCTCCTGTTGAAACTAATCAAGATGGGGATGTGATTTTTAATGCAGATGGCATCCCTACCGCAAACACCATTAACTATAACCAGGCTCCTGACCTGGCAAAAGCTGAAGCTGCTGGTTATCCAACCATTGTTTCTAATGAATGGGATACTAAACCGCACAAGTATAACATTGATGGTTTAACTAAAGATGCCATCATTCAAGCTGCTGAAAAGGGTGCTCAATTAAATGTTCCTGGTCCAACTTTCAAGGTTGTTTTAAAGAGAGCTGTCGAAAAACATAATGTGACAGTTGTCTTCCACGATACCACCACTAATACCACAATTCCAAATGTTGGTGGGAATACTGGCGACTATGATCCTGAAACTCCATTGACTAATACTAAATATACGCCAACTGACTACGATAACAATGTGAAGACTTTGGAAAATCAAGGCTATGTTCCTGATTATCCAGATAAAAAAGTTCCACCTTTGCCAATTGCAATTCCATCTAAAAACCAAAACATCGTTATTAACATGAAGCACGGCATTCAACCAGTTAACCCAACTAATCCAGGCAAGCCGGGTCAACCAATTAATCCAAATGATCCCAATGGCCCTAAGTACCCTGATGGCACCAGTGCAACTGATTTATCTAAAACTATCACGCGGACGATCAAGTATGAGGGCGCTGGCGACTTAACTCCAAAAAATCAAACCCAAAGTGTTGCTTTCCAGGCTCAAGGTTATCTTGATAAAGTTACTGGTAAGTGGGTCACTGAAGATGGCCAAGCAGCTGAAGGTTTAACTTGGACGCCAGCAAGTGGCAGTTTGAACGAAATTCCAGCAGTTTCTATCAAGGGTTATCATGTAACTAAGGTAGAAGCAAATTCAAATGGTCAAGATGTTACAAGCGCCAATGTTCAAAATAACGGAACCGTTAACGAAATTACGGTCAATCACAATTCTAATGATATTAATGTAGTGATTACTTATGCCCCTAATGGAACTGAACTTATAAATAAACGGACTATCGTTACTAAGCAAACTGTTCATTATGAGGGTGCGGGTGACTTAACTCCAAAGGATAATGTTCAAAGTGATTTTACATTCACTTATTCAGGCGATCTTTATGACACTACTACCAAACAAATTATTCGGATGGGGAGTTGGAATGCGGAAACTTATACTTATTCCAAAGTTAAAACTCCTGTAGTTAAGGGCTACTATGCTGATGAAGCTGAAGCCGGTGGCTTTACAGCAAAACCAGATGATCCAACTCATACTTACACCGTAACTTATAAACCACTTGGTAAAATTATTCCTGTAACCCCAGATGGTAATCCGATACCAAATGTACCAAATCCTCCATATGAAAATAATCCGACTAATCCAACTCAGGTTACTCCTAATGAGCCTGTGCCCGACGTTCCTGGTTATACTCCGGAAAAGAATACAATTACTCCAGAAAATCCAGGTAAAGATACTCCTGTAATCTATCACAAGAATGAAACTCCAACTCCGGAAACTGGTTCAGTAACTGTCACCTACCATGATGATACCGATAACACCACTATCCCTGATGTTGGTTATCAATCGGGTACTAAGGATGTCGGTACTCCAATTAACTATAATCCAGATCCAACGATTAAAGATTTGGAAAACAAGGGTTACAAGTTGGTTCCAGGTCAAGATATCAATATTCCAAAGGATATTACTAAAGGTAACCATGATATTGTCATTCACATGGTTCATGGAATGAGTCCAGTAAATCCAGACCATCCAAATAAGAATGTCAGTCCAAGTGAATATGAAAAAGATGTCACTGCTACTGTTCACTATGAAGGTGCAGGTAGTGCAACCCCAGCTGATAATGTTCAACATGCTCAATGGACTAGAACAGTGACGATTGACGATGTAACTCAAAAAGTAGTAGAAAATGGTCAATACACTACTGATTGGAAGGCTAACAAGGAAGATTATGATTTAGTCAAAACTCCAGTTGTTCAAGGTTATTACGCAGATAAGGCAGAAATCCCTGCTCTCAAGGTAACCATGGAGAATCTTAGAAATGTGGTTACTTACGCACCAAACGGAAAAATTATTCCAGTCGATAAAGATGGCAACCCAATTCCAGATGCACCAACCCCTCATTTTCCAACTAATCCAGATAATCCAACCACAACTACTGATGGGAAAGTGCCAAACGTTCCAGGTTATAAACCAGAAAGTGGTCAACCAGGTGATCCAGTCAAGCCGGGCAATAATCCAGGCGATGATGTGAAGGTTCCTTATGTTAAAACTCCCGATGTAATCACGGCTGAAGGTAAGGTAACTTACTATGATGAAACTGCTAAGAAAGTTTTATCAACGGTTGATTTGAAGGGTAACGTTGGTGAGAAGATTTCTTACACTACAACGGCTACGATTGCTAATTATGAAAATCAAGGTTATAAGTTTGTAAATAGTGACTTTAAGAATGGGGAAGAAACTTTCTCACGGGATGCAAGTGCTAATGACTTTAGGGTTAACTTTGTTCATGGTACTCAAACCGTTACCCCAGATAAACCGGGCGAACCTGGTCAGCCAATTAATCCAAATGATCCAGATGGACCAAAGTGGCCTGATGATACTGGCAAAGATAGTCTTGAAAAAGTCGGTAAGCAAACTATTCATTATGAAGGAGCAGGTGAGAAGACTCCTAAGGATAATGTCGAAACTACTAGCTTTACTAGAACTAAGACTGTCGATAAGGTAACTGGGGATGTAATCTCTGAAACTGATTGGACGCCAAAGAAACACGACTTTAATATCGTGAAGACCCCAGTTGTCGAAGGTTATCATGCAAATGAAGCCGAAGCTGGTGGCTTTAAGGCTACGCCAAGTGATCCAACTCATACTTACACGGTAACTTACTCACCAAACGGTAAAATTATTCCAGTTACACCAGATGGAACTCCAATACCAAATGTACCAAATCCTCCATATACCACTAATCCAGATAATCCAACTGGAGTAACACCGAATGAGCCAGTGCCAACAATTCCAGGTTACACCCCAGACAAGAATACGATCACTCCAGAAAATCCAGGCAAAGATACTCCAGTGATTTATCACAAGAATGAAACTCCAACTCGAGAAACTGGTTCAGTTACAGTCACCTTCCATGACGATACGACTAATACGACCATTCCAGGTGTTGGCTATCAATCAGGTACTAAAGACGTCAATACCCCAGTAAATTACAACCCTGATCCAACCATTAAAGATTTGGAAAATAAAGGTTATAAGTTAGTTCCAGGTCAAGACATCAATGTACCAAAGGAAATTACCAAAGGGGCTCATGATATTGTGATTCACATGGTTCATGGTACAACCACGGTAACTCCAGATAAGCCAGGTGAACCAGGCCAACCAATCAATCCTAATGATCCAAACGGACCAAAGTGGCCAGATGATACTGGTAAGAACAGCTTAGAGAAGGATGGTAAGCAAACCATTCATTATGAGGGTGCTGGTGAAAATACTCCAAAGGACAATGTTCAAACAACTACCTTCACTAGAACGGCCACTGTTGATAATGTGACTGGTAAAGTCATTTCAGAAACTGATTGGACTCCAAGCGAGCATACCTTTGGCACTGTGAAGACCCCAGTTGTCAAGGGTTATCATGCAAATAAAGCCGAAGCAGGTGGCTTTAAGTCAACACCAGATAATCCAACAAAGACCTACAACGTAACTTACTCACCAAACGGTAAAATTATTCCAGTTACACCAGATGGGGCTCCAATACCAAACGTACCAAATCCTCCATACACGACTAATCCAGATAACCCAACTAATGTAACACCAAACGAACCTGTACCAACAATTCCGGGTTACACCCCAGATAAGAGCACGATCACTCCAGAAAATCCAGGCAAGGACACTCCAGTGATCTATCACAAGAATGAAACACCAACTCCAGAAACTGGTTCAGTCACGGTTACCTTCCACGATGATACAACTAACACGACCATTCCAGGTGTTGGCTACCAATCAGGTGAGAAAGATGTTGGTACTTCCATCACTTATAATCCAGATACCACAATTAAAGATCTGGAAAACAAGGGTTACAAGTTAGTTCCAGGTCAAGACATCAATGTACCAAAGGAAATTACTAAGGGTGCACATGACATCACCATTCACATGATTCATGGTACAACCACGGTAACCCCAGATAAACCTGGCGAACCGGGCCAACCAATCAATCCTAACGATCCAAACGGTCCAAAGTGGCCTGATGATACTGGTAAAGATAGTCTTGAAAAGACAGGTACTCAAACCATTCATTATGAAGGTGCAGGAAACGAAACTCCAAAGGACAATGTTCAAACAACTACCTTCACTAGAACGGCCACAGTCGATAATGTAACGGGTAAAGTTATCTCAACTACTGACTGGACTCCAAGCGAGCATACCTTTGGCACTGTTAAAACTCCAGTCATCAAAGGCTACCACGCAAGCACTGCTGAAGCAGGTGGTTTCAAAGCTACGCCGAATGATCCAACAAAGACTTACAACGTAACTTACTCACCAAATG
Organism: Lactobacillus intestinalis; assembly: GCF_024397795.1. Lineage (NCBI taxonomy): Bacteria > Bacillati > Bacillota > Bacilli > Lactobacillales > Lactobacillaceae > Lactobacillus > Lactobacillus intestinalis. The sequence goes on from NZ_CP072983.1 coordinate 485,055, forward strand.
GGAAGATAATCCCAGTAACTCCAGATGGTAATCCAATTCCAAATGTGCCAAATCCTCCATATACCACTAATCCAGACAACCCAACTAATGTAACTCCAAATGAACCTGTACCAACAATTCCGGGTTACACTCCACAAACACCAAACGTTACTCCAACTAACCCAGGGACAGATACCAAGGTTGTTTACACAGCAACTCCAACCGAGGGTTCTTTAACCATTACTGTCCACGATCAAACCACCAATACTAACTTGCCACAATACGGCTACAATTCTGGTAATAAGGAAAGTGGCAGCAAAGTTACCTATGACTGGCACAAGGTGAAGACTGATCTTGAAGATAAGGGTTATCAAATCGTAACTCCAAACGTTCAAATTCCAAGTGTAATTGGTAAGACCGCTCAAACTATTACCATTGACGTAAAACATGGAACTGCTCCTGTAGGGCCAAACAATCCGCATGAACCAGGAACTCCAATTAATCCAAATGATCCAAACGGACCAAAGTGGCCTGCAAAGGATAATTACACCAAGAATTACACTTCAACAGTTCATTTCGTTGATCAAGATGGCAAAGAGCTCGCCAAGCCAGCCGTTCAAACTTCAACTTGGACGCGGACGCTTACTATCGATAAAGTAACTGGTAAAATTCTTAATCCTGATACGCCATGGACTAGCAACAAGACCGATTATGCAAACACTCCAGTTCCAGTAATCAAAGGTTATGTCGCTGATCCTAAGTCAAAGGACGGTTACCCCGTAAGCAACATTTTGCCAGGAAGAAAAGTGGTTCAAAAAGATATCAGTGACTCTGTAATCTACCATCAAATTGGTAAAATTATTCCAGTTACCCCAACTGGCAACCCAATTCCAGGTGCAAGCACTCCTCAATATCAAAACGATCCAAATAACCCAACCAAGGTCGTTCCAAACGAGCCGGTGCCAAGCGTTCCAGGTTATACTCCAAGTCAAAACACCATAACTCCAACTTCACCAACCAAAGATACGCCGGTTGTTTACACACCAAATAATCCAAATGTTCCTGTAACCCCTGATGTCACTACCATTCAGGCTAAACAAACAATTGAATTTGTTGATGGCGATGGCGTTCAACTTCTTCCATCTAATGTTCAAACTCACACCTTTACTTTGAACAATGGTGTATCAACTGAATCAAGCTATACCTTTGGCACAATTAAAGTTCCAGTTATTAAGGGCTATGTTGCTAACCTTGAAACTGCTGGTGGCAAGACGGTTACTCCGCAAGATCCTGATGCTAAGGTTGTAGTTGTTTACCATAAAATTGGGGAAATCATTCCGGTAACTCCAGATGGCAACCCAATTCCAGGTGCAAGCACTCCTCAATATCAAAACGATCCAAATAACCCAACCAAGGTCCTTCCAAACGAGCCGGTGCCAAACGTTCCAGGTTACACTCCAAGTCAAAATACCGTAACCCCAGCTTCTCCAACTGAAGATACTAAGGTGGTTTACAATAAGACAGATAACACGGTACGTCCACACCCACAGGTGGTTCCAAACAACAATAAACCTAAGAAGAATGAAACGGTTCGTCCGCACCCACAAGTAACTTCAACTAAGAAGCAAGCTAAGCCACAAACTCCAAAGGTTCAACCTACTCACAATGGTGGAACTAAGATTGTACTTCCTCATGGCCAAAGAATTACCTCTGAAGGTCAAATCGTAACTCCAAGTGGTCAAGTTGTTGGCTATGTTCAAAATAATGAACCTCATTATATTGAAGGTATCAGCTCTCAAACTCCTGTTGCAGAAAAGAAAGCTGCTAATAACGAATTGCCACAAACTGGTGAAAAAGATGATCTTACCGCCGCAATCTTAGGTGCCGCAGCTGCTTCAATCGGTTTGATTGGACTTGCTGGGGTAAAGAAGCGTCGTAAGGATTAGATATTGAAGGTATTAGTTATTACTAATAAGGAAACAAGATGTTTATACATCTTGTTTTTTTATATAGAAAATGAATATTGCTATCAGTAAAGAAATAAGTATAGATTTCAATTTTGTAGAGAATAAAATTATAAAAAATACGTATAATAATTAAAAGTAATGTTATTTAATTACTAAAAAGATAGATGAGAACTTAGTTACCTTTTATCTTGTTAATCGCTACAGGGCGTAAACGTAAACACATTAAGTTTTTTTATAAATGCTAAAAAATAATTGATGTTTTTTAATAAAACGTGTTATTCTAATGGTGTTAGATAAAAAATGTAAGAGAGTGAAATTGTTTTTACTAGCAATTAAGAATTTTGGAGACTGAGATATGGTTTCGAAGAATAACCGTATTAAAAAAATGGAAAATGCCGCTGAACGTCAATCTCATTTTGGAATTAGGAAATTGACGATTGGTGCGGCTTCTGTATTGCTTGGTACGACTCTTTGGATGAGTAATGAAAATGTCGTTCAAGCTAGCGATAATGGCAATGATGGTAATAATGGCAATCATGCTGCTGATGATAGCAAGACTGAAATGCCAAAGATTACTGACGATACTAAAGTTGTTATCGAAAAAAGTGATGATGCTGCTAAAGCAGCGCAAGCACAATCACAAAATCAAACTAATGACAATGCACAATCACAAGAAGCTCCAGCAGATCAAAATAAAGTTGAAAGTTCTGCTGTAGAAAAGGCTCAAACTGAAAGTGCTCAAGCAGATACTTCAGTTCAACAAACTGAACAAAATACTGAAAAATCTGCAAAAAGTGATAAAAATCAAACTACTAAGGATCAAGTAGCAGAAAATGCTAAAAAGGCTTTTGAAGTTCAAAAGCAAAAAGCAGAAAATGTTACAAACTCAAATAGCAAGACTGAAACTACTAATAAGGAATCTAGTGCTGAAAGTGCAAAACAATCAAGTACTCAAGAAGCAACTAAAGCTGCCGAAAGTGCTGAAAGTAATGTAACTAAGGCTATTGATAATAGTAACGCTACTTTAGCAACTACTAATGAAGTAGCTGCAGCAAGTCAAACTTTAAAGACTGCTGGTATTCAAGGTAATACCAACCAAAAAGACAATAAGTCTAATGACAACACAGTTAGCGTGGATCTTTCTAAGCTTGGAGTAACTGGTACAACTGATAAAGGAATTCAAAAGACTTCTCTTGCAGTTAACAGATTACTTAGTGCAAATACTCAAAATTTAGAAAGTAACGAAGTTAATGTACAACAATTTAGTTCACAAACATTAGCACAATTGTTTGGTGCTTCATTTGTTCAAACTACTAGTGGAAGTGGAAGCAGTGATGCAACAGATATTGCTAATACTACTATCGATTTTAACTTTACTGATCCAAGTGGATATAACACTACTGTAACTGGTATTCCAGCTGATAAATATGGATATGTGGCTGACTATGATACATCTAGAAAGATAACTTATGTCCTCGCTACTGATAGATCTAATCCGGGACAAACGCTTTATCTTTATGCTAATGGACAACTAGTCGCAAGCTCTTCACAGTCAACTACCCCAAGTAAACCTACTCTTGGTGGTAAATTAACTATTGACCAAACAAATGGAAACACTTACCAGGGAGGAACTTATAATTATGTTAAGACAATTACAAGTTCTCTTCCAGGCACAGGATTAAATACTTTTACTCGTATAGATGTAACTGATGGAGACGGTAAAAGTCCAGTTACTAATGGAGCTAGTGGATCTGCTGATCAATCTGCTCGTACTTTACAAATGATCTGGAATAACGGCGGTAAGACTGTTGAAAGCAGTAATTGGCAAAGTATTGGTGGATTAGTTCCAATTAAAGTAAAGCAAAATGTTTGGTATGTAGATGCAGATACTGGTGAATTACTAGCTCATAAAGTATCTGCTGACACCATTTCAGGACAAGAATACAACTTAAATGGTGCTCAATATGACAAAATTACTGCTAATGGTAAAACTTATGATCTAGTTAAGAGAAATAATGGAGTATATGATGCAAGTCAATTGGCTACTGATCGTACTTTAACTACTAATAACGGTGTAGCAATTAAGGCATCGGACTTATTAGATACGCCATTGACTGGTCAAATTAAAAACTATCGTGCCGGTGATATTAACTTTACTGTTACTAATACTGGTCCCAATAGACTCTATGTAACCCAACAATTAGACACCAAGGGTACTGTAACTTTGAATGCTTATGACGCAGAACGTTATAATGGTACTGATTGGAAAGCTATGTATGTTAGTGATATGGCTCGTCCTACTTTAAGGTCAGGTGGGATAGCTGATGGTGCTAAATCTGAATTTGTTAATAATGCAACTAATGGTAACCAAGATGTAATTATTCTTTACAAGGCTGCTACTCCTGTTGTTAACAAGCAAAAGGCAAGCATTACTTTTGTTAACGATGATAATAATGGTGCAAGTTTAAGTCCACAACAAAATGCAAGTGGGGATGCAGGTAGTCAAATTAGCTTTGACAATGCAGGTACTACTGTTGCTAACTTGATTAGCCAAGGTTATGTTTACAATGGTACAACTGGTGATGTAACTAATGGTGCAGCTAGTGGTAGTTTTACTAGTGTTGGCTTCCCAGTTTACGATAATGATGACAACACCAACCAAGCATTTGTTGTTCACTTTAAGAATCCAGTTCAAACTCCTACTTACCACCAAGGCGTTGAAGAATCTAAGACTATTCACCGTACAATTAACTACTACGATAAGGTGACCCGTGAAAAGATTCCATCTAACTTGATTTCACAAAATCCAGTCACTGATTCAGTAACTTTCACTCGTACTCAAATTTTGGATCAAGATGGTAAGTTTGTAGGTTACGGTACGATTAGTGCAGATGGAAAGTCAATCCTTAAACGCCAAGATTGGCATACTGCTGATGGTGAAAGTAGTACTCAATTTAATGCCAAGCCTTCAAGCGATCTTAGTGCGTTCAACTACACTGCTCCTGAATTCCAAAATGGAGATAATGCAAGCATTGTGGCAGCACATGATGTAACACCAGATACTCAAGATCTTGTTTACAATGTTTACTACGGTCACCAAACTAAACAAGTAACTACTAATGAAGATGTAACTCGTCGTTTCCACTACATCTTTACTGATGGTACTACGCCAGAAAGTCACTTGACCCCACAAGCAGATCAAAAGGTAAGCTTTACTGGAACTGCTACTAAGGACTTGGTAACTGGTACCACAGGTCCTACAACTTGGAGTCCCTCAACTGGTACATTAGCTCACGTTGCTGGACAAACTGTTGCTGGCTACCACATCACAGGTTATGTAAATGCTAACGCTGATGGTAGTGCAGATGCAGTTACTGTAAATCCAGATTCTGGTGATATCGATGTAACTATTGTTTACACTCCAGATGCTAAGACTCCAGATACTCCACAAAAAGCCAAGGTTACTATTTACGATAAGACTGAAAATAATAAGCAATTATCTAATTTTGAAAATAACAATGGTACCAAGGGTAGTGCAATCAGCTTTGACGGTGAACCACAAACCCTTCAAGCTTACTTGAACTCAGGCTACGTATTTGATAGTGCAACTGATGCAAATGGCAATTCAATTGGAACTGCTTCAAACATTAACTTTGGTAATTTTGATAGTATTAATGGCAATGTTCAAAGCTTCAATATTTACTTGGTTCACGGAACTGATACTAAGACTGAAAAGGCTACTACTAATGCTCACGTTCACTATGTTGTAGCAGGTAACGAAGCTAACAAGCCAGCTGCTCCAGCAGATAGCCCAACTCAAACAATCAATTGGACTAGAACTAACACTACTGACAAAGTTACTGGTACAACTACTGAAGGAACTTGGACTCCAGACAAGAACAGCTTTACTAGTGTAACTTCACCTGAGCTTACTGGTTACACTCCAGATCAAGCTGTAGCTAACTTTACTACACCACAACCTAACCGTGATCAAGTAATAACTGTTGTTTACAATCCAAATCCTCAAGTTGATCAAAAAGCTGATCTTGTTATTTATGACAAGACTGATAATAACAAGGAGCTTAACAACTTTAACAATAGTGGTAAGACTGGTACCCCAATTTCATTCAGTGGTTCTGCAAACTACGTTGCTGATTTAATTGCTAAAGGTTACAAGATCGATAGTTTTGTAAATGATCAAAACCAAACTTCTAACCCAACTTCATATGATCAAATCAACTTTAGCAACTTTGATAACGACAGCAACAGTGATCAACACTTCAAGTTGTACTTAGTTCACGACACTGAAAATGTAACTGACAAGAAGACTACTACTTCAACTGTTCACTACGTTGTTTCAGACGGTAAGACTACTCCGCCAACAGACAACGTTCAAACTATTACTTGGACTCGTCCAGGAACTAAGGACAAGGTAACTGGTGTAACAACTCCAACTGGAAATTGGACTACTCCAGATCACTACAATGATGTACCAACACCAAACCTTGATGGATACACTCCAGACAAGACTAATGTTCCAGGACCAATTCCAGATCCAAATCAAAACCCAACAACTGTTGTTACTTACAATCCTAAAACTCCAGAAGCACCGACTTACACTGGTACTACTGAAACTAAGACTGTAACTCGTACAATTAACTACTACGACAAGGTAACCGGTGAAAAGATTCCTAATGAATTAATTAAGGAAAATCCAACTACTCAAAACGTAACTTTATCACGTACGCACGTTGTTTCATCAACTGGTCAAGATATGGGTTACGGCAGCGTTACCGATGATGGTAAGACCTTTACTAAGGCACCAACTGCTGATGGTTGGAACACTGGTGACTGGGCTCAAGTAACCTCACCAGATCTTTCAAATTCTGGTTACACTGCTCCTGATTTGGCACAAGCGGATCATGTAACTGTTGATGCAAACACCAAGGATGCTGTGGTTAATGTTTACTACGGTCACCAAACTGAAGTAATTACACCAAACAATCCACATAATCCTGGTAGAAATGTTAACCCTAACGACCCACGTAATAAGCCATCAGTTTACCCAGATGGTTTAACTAAGGAAGCTTTAACTACTGAAGTAACTCGTCACATTAACTATGTTGGTGTAAATGAAGACGGAACTACTACTCCAGTAAATGGTTCACCAGATGGTAAGAATACTTACACTCAAACCGTTTCCTTTGAACGTAATGCCGTTATTGATAAGGTAACTGGTCAAATCTTAGGCTACAGTACTGATGGAACTACCAATGTAACTACTACCGATAAGGACCGTGCTTGGACTCCAACAACTCAAAATATGAGTTCAGTTGATTCTAAGACTCCTAGTGAAGTAGGTTACGACAAGGTTGACATTTCAACTGTTGGTGGCGTAACTGTTTACCCAGGTCAAAAGGTGAACGATGTAACTGTAACTTACACTAAGAACAAGTCACCTGAAGTTACTCAAAAGGCAACCCTTGAAATTATCGATAACAACGATGCTAACGCACCTAAGCAATTAGCTTCATTTAGTAACGAAGGTAAGAGCGAAGATCAAATTACTTTTGCTAACTCAAATGAAATCCTTCAAAGCTACTTAAGCCAAGGATACAAGGTTCAAAAGACTGCTGGTAACCTTAGTGGGGATGCACAAAGTGGTTACACTTACCCAACTTACGGTAATACTACTCAAGACTTCAAGATTTACTTGATTCACGATACTGAAGATAAGACTGAAACTGCTCAAGCCACTGCCCAAGTTCACTATGTTGTTGCTGATAATGGTGTACAAGCTCCAAAAGATAGTGACCTTCAAACTATTACTTACACTAAAACTAATAAAGTAGACAAGGTGACTGGTGCAGTTGTAAATGAAGGTGAATGGAAGGCTGATAAGAGTGCCTTTACTGATGTAACTTCACCAGATCTTTCTAAAGATGGTTACACTCCAAGTCTTGAAAATGTTCAATTCAATGCGCCAGAACGTAATGTAAACCAACGTGTAACTGTTGTTTACAACCGTTCTGCTCAAGCTGCTGATTTACAAATCATTGATGACAATGATCCACAAAACCAACGTGTATTGGCAACTTACTCAGCAGGTGGCGAATCAGGTAAGCAAATTAGCTTCGATGGTTCAAATACTCAATTGCAAAACTACTTGAAGAATGGTTACACATTTGAAAAATCCGAAGGTCAAGGTATGAGTGGGGATGCAGCTAACGGCTTCACTTACCCAAGCTTTGACAATAATTCTAAGACTAACCAAAGCTTCAAGATTTACTTGAAACACGCAACTGGTGAAAAGAAGGAAACTGCAACTACTACTGCTCATGTTCACTACATCATGGCAGATGGTACTAAGGCTCCTGATGATAGTGCAACTCAAACTATTAATTGGTCTAGAACTAACACAGTTGATCAAGTAACTGGTGCAGTCGTTAAGGAAGGTACTTGGTCTTCTGATAAGAATGCCTTTACTGATGTTGATTCACCAACAGTAATTGGGTACACTCCAGGCACTAAGACTGTAAAATTTGCTACTCCAGAACGTGGTGCTGACCAAGTAGTAAACGTTGTTTACACTAAGGATGCTCCAACTCCAGATAAGCAAAATGCCTTAGTTGTTTACCAAGACGTAAACGATCCAGCTCACCCGATTGATTTAGGCCATAGTGATCAATTAACTGGTGAAGCAGGCGATAGTATTAACTACAGCACTGCTAATAAGATTGCTGAATATGAAAAACAAGGTTACGTATTAGTATCAAACGGCTTTGACGCAAATGGTACTAAGCCAAGCTTTGACAATATTAACGGTAATACTCAAACCTTCTATGTAACCTTTAAGCATGGTATTCAACCAGTAACTCCAACAACTCCAGGTACTCCAGATCAACCAATTAATCCTGATAATCCAGATGGCCCTAAGTACCCATCAGGCACTGATAAGACTAGTTTAACTAAGAACGTAACTCGTACTGTTACTTACGAAGGTGCAGGCGATAAGACTCCAAGTCCTGTAACTGATACTCTTCACTTCCAAGGTACAGGTTACTTAGACAAGATAACTGGTAAGTGGACTGATGCAGATGGTAAGGAACTAAGTGATCAAACTAAGGGTATTACTTGGACAATCACTGATGGTACTAAGGATGAAGGTAGCTTTAACTTAGTTCCAACTAAGCATATTGATGGTTACACTTCAAAGGTTGTAACTGACGGTGCTGACGATGGCAACGGTAACGTTAAGAGTTACACTGGTATTACTCATACAAGTGACAATATTAACGTTGTAGTTCAATACAACCCAATTGTTGCTGAACAAGGTAACTTAATTGTTAAGTTCCACGATGATACTGATAACAAGGACTTGCCTGGGGTAGGTACTGATACTGGTACTCAAGATGTTGGTACTCAAGTAACTTACAACCCAAGTACTGATTTAACTAACCTTGAAAATAAGGGTTACGTTTACGTATCAACTGATGGTAATATTCCTCCATCAATTGTTAAGGGTACAACGACTGTAACTATTCACGTAAAACATGGTACTGTCCCAGTAACTCCAGACAATCCAGGTACTCCAGATAAGCCAATCAATCCTAATGATCCAGATGGTCCTAAGTATCCATCAGGCACTGACAAGGCTTCTATTGATAAGACTATTACTCGTACAGTTCATTACGAAGGAGCAGATCAATACACTCCAAATGATGTACAACAACCAGTACACTTCACTGCTAAGGGCGAACTTGATCGAGTAACTGGTGAATGGACTAAGGAATTAACTTGGTCAGGAGATCAAACATTCAACAGTGTAACTACACCTAAGATCCCAGGCTACCACGTAGTAAGTGTTGATAAAGATACAACTGATAACCAAAACGTTGATAGTGCTAAGATTAGCCACACTGGTTCAGACTACACAGTAACTGTTAAGTACGCTAAGGATGCAGCTCCAACTCCAGATACTACAACTGGTAAGGTAACTTACATCGATGATACTGCTCAGACTACTTTGAAGACTGATTCACTCAGTGGTAATGTTGGTGCTAATATTGATTACACAACTCAAGATAAGATCAATAACTACATCAACATGGGTTACAAGTTAGTATCTAACAACTTTACTGATGGTAAAGAAGTCTTTAACAAGGATGCTTCTAAGAACGACTTTGAAGTTCACTTGGTACATGACACTGTTCCGGTAACCCCAGACAATCCAGGTACTCCAGATAAGCCAATCAACCCTAATGATCCACGTCCAAAGGATGAACAACCTAAGTATCCAACTGGTACTAGTGAAATTGATCTTACTAAGGACATTACTCGTACAGTTCACTACGAAGGAGCAGATCAATACACTCCAAATGATGTACAACAACCAGTACACTTCACTGCTAAGGGTGTTCTTGATAAGGTAACTGGTGAATGGACTAAGGAATTAACTTGGTCAGGAGATCAAACATTCAACAGTGTAACTACACCTAAGATCCCAGGCTACCACGTAGTAAGTGTTGATAAGGATACAACTGATCACCAAAACGTTGATAGTGCTAAGATTAGTCACACTGGTGCAGACTACACAGTAACTGTTAAGTACACTAAGAATGATGTTCCAACTCCAATCAAGCAAGGAACTATTGAAGTTGTTTACCACGACACAACTGATAATGTTGATATTCCAGGTTATGGTAGAACACAAACTAAGGAAGATGAAGGAACCTCATACAGTTACAATCCAAATGATAAGGATTTGCCTGCACTTGAAAACAAGGGCTATGTACTAGACGGTGAATTACCAACAATTCCAACTAAATACACTGATGGCGATCAACGAATTGTAATTAATGTAAAGCACGGTACACGTCCAGTAACTCCAGAAAAACCTGCAAATCCAACTGATCCTGTAGATCCACAACATCCAGGCACACCAACACCAAGCAATCCAAACTTATCAAAGACTGATTTGGAGAAGAGCATCACTCGTACTGTTAAATACCAGTACGCAAATGGCGCTAAGGCTAATGATGATTCAGTTCAAACTGTTAGCTTCAAGGGACAAGGTACTATTGACTTGGTAACTGGTAACTTGGTAAATGTTGATAAGGATGGCAACATTGTTGATCAACGAGGTAAGATTACTTGGGACCATGATTCACAAGAATTTGGTAATGTAGATGCAATTAACCATGATGGTTACTACGTATCCAATGTAAGTGAAACTAATACTAGTGCTCAAGTTACTGACACTGCAGTAGCTAAGGAAACCATAACTCCATCAAGTCAAAATAGTACAATTGTTATTACTTTGACTAAGAATCCAGAAGCTCCTAAGACTCAACAAAATGCTCAATTGACTATTCGCGATGTGACTCCAGGTCAAGAGCAAGATTTAGGTAGTTACACTCAACCTGGTCTTGAAGGAGATGCAATTAGTTTTGGTAATGCTCAAGAATTTATTCAAAACTTATTGAACAAGGGCTACGTTTGGGATGGTGCTTCATACAACGGTACTAACTTAGATGCTACTAATTATGCTGGAATTAAATTTGGTAACTACGACAACACTGATGATAAGAATGATATCAGTCAAAAGTGGGTAATCAATTTAGTTCATGGTGTAACTCCAGTAAATCCAGATCATCCAGATGACAAGGATGGTTACACTAAGAAATACCTTGACCGCACAATTACTCGTGACGTAACTTATGTTGATGAAAAAGGTAATGAGATGCCAGGGTTAACTCCTGAACATCAAGAAGCTAAGTTCCAAGGTTCAGGTTACTTAGACAATGTAACTGGTAAGTGGGTAACTGTTGAAAATGGTAAGATCACTGGTTTAGCTCAAGGCTTAACTTGGACTCCAGATAAGGATGCCAACTTTGATGCAATTGCAGCTAAGACTGCAGAAGGTTACCACGTAGTTTCTGTAAGTGGTAACGGCATCTCAGGCTTCACTGTTAGTCAAGATGGTGCTGTAACTGCTCAAACTGTAAGCAAGGATACTCCAAGTTCAACTATTAAGGTTGTTTACGCTAAGACTCCTGTAACTCCAGTTCCAGCAAATGGTTCAATCGTTTATATCGATGACACTACTGGTACCACTCTTGAAAATGCAAACTTTGGCGGTAACGTAGGTGATAAGATCAATTACACAACTGCTGATAGAATTGCAAATTACGAGAAGAAAGGTTACAACGTAGTATCAAATAACTTCCATGATGGTCAGGAAACCTTTACTAACGGTGAAAACAAGTTTGAAGTTCACTTAGTTCATGCAACTACCCCAATTACTCCAGAAAATCCAGGTAAGCCGGGTCAAGAAGTTCCAAATCCAAATGATCCAAACAATCCACATACGATTCCGGACAACTTCGTACCACAAACTTTGACTAAGACTGTAACTCGTGATGTAACTTACGTTTACGAAGATGGCAGTCAAGCTGAAACTCCAGTTCACCAAACATTTACTTTCAACGGTAACGGTATTGTCGATCTTGTAACTGGTCAATTGGTAACTGTAGAAAATGGCAAGATCACTGGTGCAGGTAAGATTACTTGGAATGCGGATAATCACGACTTTGATGCAACTAAGGCAATTGATACTACTCAATACAACATTGTTAAGGTTAGTGAAAACAATACTTCAGCTAATGTTGATATGAGTAATGGTGTAGTTGCTAGTGAAACTATCAATCCGAACAGTCAAAATAGTAAAGTTGTAATTACTTTGGCTAAGAAACCTGTAACTCCAACTCCAGTGGAAAAGGGTACAGTAATTGTTAACTACGTTGATAAGACTACTGGTAATACTTTGGAAACTGCAACTTCAACTGGTAATGAAGGATCAAACGTAAACTACAGTACTAAGGACACCATCACTAAGTACACTAACCGAGGTTACAAGCTTAGTCATGATGGTTACCCAACAGGAAATGTAACTTACACTAACGGTACTCAAACTTACACTGTTGAATTAGTTCATGATACTGTTCCAGTAACTCCAACGGATCCAGGTAAGCCAGGTCAACCAATCAATCCAAACGATCCAAATGGACCTAAGTACCCAGACGGTACTGGTCGAACTGATTTGACTAAGACCGTAACTCGTACTATTAACTACGTTGGAGATGGATTGAACATTCCAGCAAGCCATACTGAAATTGAATTCACTGGCAGCGGAGTACTTGACAAGGTAACTGGTCAATGGACTACTCCATTAACTTGGACAGTCAAGGGTGGAGACAGCGACAGCGGCAACTTCGAACAAGTTGACGGACCAAAGGCCGACGGATACTACATCACTAACATTTCTTCATCAAATGAAGACTTGGGTGATATTGATTCAACTACAGGTACAGTTGCTTCTAAGACAATCAACCATGCAAATGGCAATATTGTAATTACAATCAACTACGCTAAGAAGACTACCCCAACCCCACCAGATCAAACTGTAGTTGGTAAGCAAGTAGTTCACTATGTAGATGAACAAGGTAATAAGTTACGTGATGACAATACTAACGAGACCTTCGTCTTCACTAAGCCAGGTAAGACTGGTCAATGGAATGAAACTAGCCATAAGTACGCAGATGCAAATGCAGTAGTAATTGATGGTTATGTATCAGACCAAAAGACTTACGAAGGTCAAACTGCAACTCCAGAAGATGCCAACAAGGAAATCACCATTGTTTACCACAAGATCGGTAAGATCATTCCAGTAGATCCATCCGGAAATCCAATTCCAGATGCGCCAACACCTGGCTACCACAATGATCCAAACGATCCAAGTAAGGTAACGCCAAATGAACCAACACCAAACGTACCAGGCTGGACTACTGATGTTCCAAATGTAACTCCAGAAGTACCAACTAAGGATACTAATGTTCCTTACACTAAGAACACTCCAACTCCAGCTCAAGGTTCAGTAACTATTGTGGTTCATGATAAGACTACTAACACTGATTTAACTGACTATGGCTACACTACTGGTACAGTTGATGAAGGCAGCAAGGTTGTTTATGATCATGACAAGACTGTGACTGACTTGACTAATAAGGGTTACAAGCTTGTTCAAGATATTGCGGTTCCTTCAACTGTTGATGGTTCTAACAAGACTTTGACCATGATTGTTGAACATGACACTGTAACAATCACTCCAGACAAGCCAGGTACTCCAGGTCAACCAATTAATCCTAACGATCCAAACGGACCTAAGTGGAATAATGGTACTGATGCTAAGAGCTTGACAAAGACTGGTACTCAAACTGTTCACTACCAAGGTGCAGGAAACCAAACTCCACAGGATAACGTTTCAACTGTTAAGTTTGAACATAGCATTACTTATGACCGTGTAACTGGTAAGGTTGTTAAGGATAATGGCTGGACTTCAAGTCAAACTTACGAAACTGTTGCAACTCCAACTGTTGATGGTTACACTCCAGATCAGACTAACGTTGGTGGAGAAACTGTTTCAGTTGATCAAAATGGTAATGGTGATATTGATAAGAGCTATGTTGTAACTTACACTAAGAATCAAGTTCCAACCCCAACTCCTACTCCAACACCAGAACCACAACCAACTCCACAAACAGTTAATGGTAAGCAAACCATTACTTTCGTTGATGGCGATAACGGTAATACACCACTTCGTGATCCAGATGTTCAAGCTCACAAGTTCACCAATGGTGAATCTAGTTACACATTTGGCACAATCAACGTTCCAGTAATTGATGGCTATGTTGCAGAAGTTAAGACTGCCGGTGGTAAGACAGTAACTCCAGCAAATCCTGACGCAAACGTAACAGTTGTTTACCACAAGATCGGTAAGATTGTTCCAGTTGATCCAGATCACAACCCAATTCCAGGTGCAGATCAACCAAGTTACCATAACGATCCAACTGATCCAACTAAGGTAGTTCCGGATGAACCAGTTCCTACTATTGATGGATATACTCCTGATCAAGATTTTGTCACTCCAGTAGATCCAACCAAGGATACTGAAGTAGTTTACAGAAAGCATGAGACTCCTAAGAAACCTGAAACTCCAAAGACTCCAGAAGAACCAACCATTCCAGAAGAGCCTAAGAAGCCAGCTACTCCAAAGAAGGAGAACAATAAGCCAAAACCAACTACACCAAAGCCAACGCCAAACTACAACAATAATATTGCTCCACATAGCCAAAACGGTTACTGGAATAACAATATTGCACCACACGCAACTAGCGTAAATGGCTGGACCAACAATATTGGCCCTCACGGCGAAACAGTAGATGCAAATGGCAACATTGTTGCACCAAACGGAGAAATCATTGGCTATGTAGATGCAAACGGTAATCCACACTACACCAAGAGTGGAGAAAAGAACAAGACTTTACCACAAACCGGTGAAAAGACTAATGAAGCAGCAGCCCTACTTGGCGGATTGTCTGCAGGATTAGGATTAATCGGACTTGCAGGTGTGAAGAAGCGCCGTAGAAAAGAAGACTAATGAAAATTAGTTAAGAAAGAAGCAAGATGCAAAGAGCATCTTGCTTTTTTGTTGCTTAATACTTTTTAAATAACAACAATCACTGTTATTTAATTGCTGAGAAGTCTATTTATTATAAAAAAACTTACTTTTTAAACTATATATTTCAAAAATCAAATATAATTTATAAAATCATAATTGTTACGTAAAAATGTATATAACTCTTACAGCTGCAAGGTATTAGATGATGTACGTTTTTTACAGATATAAAATAAATAACATAAAAATATTTAAAAAAAGGAAATTACAAATAAAATAATAAGTGTTATTCTAATGATGTCGAGTAAGTGAGGATGACAAGAAAAGTTAATTCTCTAATTATTTAGTAAAAAACTTTGGAGGCTGAATATGGTTTCAAAAAACAACCGTATTGAGAGAATGGAACAAGCTGCCGAACGTCAATCACATTTTGGTATTCGTAAATTGACAATTGGTGCGGCTTCCGTGCTCTTAGGTACGACTTTGTGGCTTGGAAATAATGCTAATGTCGCAAAGGCTAACACAAATGCAGATAACGGTGATATAGATAATGCTAATCAGGAAACGGCAAATTCGATTCAATCTGGTGCTGCAAGCGCTAAGAAAGCGGTTGTCGTTGCAAATAATGATTCAGCTAAAATCGCTGAAACTGCCAAGGATGCAAATACAATAAATGAAGTTCCAAAAACTTCACAAGAACAAACTATTCAATCATCAGCTAACGCATCACAAAATAAAGATGCTTCAAAAGATGCTAATGTAGTTTCAGCTGATAAAAACATAAATGAAACTCTTAAAAAAGGTACCCACATTCAAGTTGAAAATGGTACTAAGAACACACAAACAAAGCAAACAGAGCAAAGTGCACAACAATCTACCGCAAATAAAGTTACGGAAAGTATTAATAATGCTGCTCAAAGTGGTAAACAAACAGCTACTAATACAGTTAGCCAAGACTTAAATAAGGCAGCAAAAGAAGGTAAGAGTGAATCTGCAGGTCAATTAACTAATAGTGGGGTTAATTTGATTGCTAAGGATCAAATTGCTTCTAATACTAATGCCAATAGTGCTCAAACTACAGTTAAGAACAATCAAACTGATAAAACTCAAGACTTGAAGTTAGGAGATTTATCTTCAGGTTTAACTGCAGAAGAACTCCAAGCAAATATTGTTCGTGGGAATACAGCTTTAGTTAATAATGCCAATGCTACTAAGTTACTCGAACAATCAAAGACAATTGATCCAACTAAGCAACTAACTACGGCTCAACTTGCTAAACTTAATGCACTTGGATTCAATAATGTTTTGGCTGCTGTTCCAACTGCAGCAACTACCCAAGCTGATGAAGGAAGCACAAAGACTGTTAAGAGTCTTTCAGAATTACAAGACGCTTTAAACGATTTATCTGTTAAGCAAATTAATGTTGATGGTCAAATTAGTGCTACTTCTGGTTCTTCATCATTCTGGGGCCAACTATGGGGCGGTTTAACTGCTAGTGATATTAATGTAAATCGTGAAGTTACTATTAATGGTACTTCTAAAGATGCAACTATTACTTTAGGTAGCAATGCTATTATTAACAATAGTAATTTAACTCTTAAAGATATTAATGTTGTTGGTACTATTATGGGTAATGGTACTCTTAACATTGACGGTACTGTTAACTCAACTGTTAATGTCTTTAATTCTAAAACTTTAACTAATGATCAATTAAAGCAACAAACTGGTTTAAGTAATAACATGCATGGTGCTTCTACAGATAACTGGAAGGCTGCTAATATTCAAGCTTCTAAAGTTAATGTTGAACAAGGTGCAACTTTAAATATTAATCGTGATATTGATGGTGATGGTATTAACGAACCGGATCACGGTATTGTAAATGCAGGTATTAACTCACACTTAAATATCAATTTGAAGAATGCACAATATGCTTCTCGTGCTAATGAACAAAGTTCTAACATTGAAAATGCTAATGCCGGTATTAGAATTTTAGACAATGGTACTATTACCACTGGTGATAGTGCTGAAGTTAATATTCATGCAGGTCACGGTCGTGCAATTGTAATTGATGAACCATTTGGTGGTGATAGTAACGTTGCCAATAATACTAGTCTTGAAGGCTGGGAAAATGGGCGTACTGGGGACAATTCTAGCAGAGCTGCTAGTCATCGTACTCAAGTAGTATTAGGCGATAGTACGAAGATGAACATCACTGGTCGTGGTGGTCTTGTTTTGGGTGATACCGCCACTTTTGTAACTGGTGATCACAGTATTATTCACATTGATAACCAAGGTAATGGTGAAGGTTTACTTCTTGATGCTAATAGTAGAGTAGAAGTATCACCTCATTCACAATTGTTAATGACCTCCGATGGTAAGAATGCTTCAGGTTACTACGGTGGTGGTAACTACATTGGTATGGGACAAAGCGCACAATTCCGTGTAGAACACGATGCTACTTTCCGTTATAAAGTTATTAATTCAGCTAATAATGAAAAACGTCCTTATGCTGATAACTTTAACATTATTTCTCAAGCTTCTAACACCCATCCAGAAGTGTATGTAGGGCCTAACGCAACTTTCGATGGTCAAAGTGACTATGATGATTACTATGGTGAAATCTTTGCATATTCATTAACTTCTGGTGCCAATACTTCTACTGTCTTCCAAATTGATGGTGCTAAGTATGTTAACTGGGAAAAGAATTCTCAAGTTATTGGACACGGTGGTGCAGGTAACCTTTACTACTCAATGGGACCAGGTTTGATTGATGCAACTAACCAAAAATATTTTGTATTTAAGTGGAACAACAAGAACTTAAACGACAATAATTATACTTTTGATGATTCAACTCCAGATGCAACTAAACAATCTATTCAAAACTTCGTAAATAGTTCAGATAAATATTGGACTGATATTGAACACTTAGCTACTAAATATAGTCAAACTGGTAATACTGCTGAATGGCCAGGACACGTAGTTAGCGGTAGTGATATTAGATCAGGTTCTGGTTATAATCCCGTTGACCATAAGACTGGTACTCCAATTAGTAACTACAATACCGGTGACGGTGATAATGGGAACACGACTGGATTTGACCCGTTGAACTCACAACGTTTGGTTTTAGTTGCTACTATTATTCCAACTCAGGAAGATGATACTAAGCAAGAAAAGGATCCATATCAAGTTCAAATTAAGTACGTTGATAGCTTAGCTCCCGGTGCAGTTCAACTTGTTCAAAAGGGTGTTGATGGTTTAAAGAGAACTACGACCACTACTTACTACAATGTGAACCCTGCCGATGGTAGCAAGACTCTTGATACTACTAAAGGTGATAATGGTCATTCTACTAAGACAGAAGTTCTTTCTAAGCGTCAAGATGAAATTATTTACATCGGTAAGCAACAAGCCACTGTAAATTACATTTATCAAGATACTAATGGTAGCCAAACTCAAATTTCTTCAAAGAAACCAGACGCTGCTTCACCAGTTGTAACTGATAGCGATGGCAATGTAATCTTTGATGCTCAAGGTAACCCAACTGCTAACACCATTACTTATAATGAAACTCCGGATTTGAATGATGCTAAAACTCAAGCCAAAACTGCTCATCCAGATGCAAAGGATATTGTTGTAGTTAACGATGGTTGGCAAGATGCAGTTAACAATAAGACTAATGTTTATGACATTACCGGCTTAACTAAAGCTGATATTCAAAAGGCTGCTGAAGCTGGTCAAACTACTGTTGGTCCAACTAATGGTCCTACCTATAAGGTAATCTTGGAAAGTCAAACTCCAGAAAAGCAAAATGCTCAAATTACCGTAAACTATGTTGACCAAGACAGTCACAATGCTGTTCTTCACACTGATAATTTGTATGGTAAGATTGACGATCCAATTAACAATGCAAGTGGCCAAGCTTACTCAACTACACCAGAAATTACTACCCTTGAAGGTCAAGGCTATGAATTAGTGAGTGATGGTTATAAGCCGGGGAGCACTAACTTTACTCAAGATAATAACGGTAAGACTTATACTGTTGTTCTTAAGCACAAACATGTTCCTGTAAATCCAACCACTCCTGATAAGCATGGTATAAATCCAGATCAAGTAATTAAGAACGTACAAGAAATTGTTCACTATGAAGGTGCTGGTGCTCAAACTCCAAGCGATAATACTCAAACTTCTCAATGGACGCGCACAGTTACCGTCGATGCCGTAACTAATCAAATTATTCCAAATGGTGATCTCGATACTCCATGGGCAATTCCTGATGGTCAAAAGAAGAACTACGATCAAGTAAATACTCCTGTAGTAAACGGTTATTACGCAGATCAAGCTAACGTCCCACAAACTGCGGTTACCCAAGATAACATTTATAAGGTAGTTACTTATAAGCCAATCGGTCATATTATTCCAGTTGATAAAGATGGTAATCAAATTCCTAGTCAAGATCATCCACAATTCCCTAACAATCCAAGTGACCCAACTAAGGCTAACCCGGGTACTAAGCCAACTGTTCCAGGTTATCACCCTGAAACTGGTAAGCCAGGTGATCCTGTAAATCCAGATGCTACTAATCCAGGTAATGATGTACCTGTAGTTTATGTAAAGAACGAGGACGATCAAACCTTAAGGGTTAAATACATTGATGATGGTCCAAATGATCCTCAAGACTTGAGTTCATACAACGTTACAATCAACGCTGAACCAGGCGATGCACTTAATTACGATACTAAGGGTTCAATTGCTGAATTAGTAAATAAGGGTTATCAATTAGTAAATGATGCTTATACTCAAGCTAACTTAGGTAACAAGATGCCTGAAAAGGGTGGAACTTATGAAGTTCACTTAAAGCACACTACTCAAACCATTAACCCAGATCATCCAGGAAATCCGGGTATTTTAATTAACCCAACTGATCCAACCGGTCCAGTATGGCCAACCGGTACTGATGCTTATTCATTGAGAACGCCAGCTAGTGAAACTATTCATTATGTATTTGAAAATGGTAAACCTGCAGGTAATGATAATATTCAAACAGGTCACTTTGATCATGAACTTGTATTTGACAAGGTAACTGGTAAACAAATTGAAGATCATGGCTGGACTCCAGGTTATATTACTTTTAAAGATATTACTACCCCAGAAATTCCTGGCTACACTCCAGATCAAGCGAGTGTTAAGGGTGATACAGTAACTAAGGATCATCCAACTACAGAACACACTGTTATCTACAAGAAGAATGCGGCAGAAGTTACTGGTCACATTAAGTATATTGATGATAGTGATAATGGGGTAACTTTAAAGGAAGATAGTTTTAGCGGCCTTCCTGGAAACAAGATTGAGTACACTACTCAAGATAAGATTACTGATTACGAAAACAAGGGGTATCTCTTAGTTTCAAATAACTTTAAGGATAATGATGAAACCTTTAAGCAAACTGGTAACAACTTTGAAGTTCACTTGAAGCATGGTACAACGCCAATAACTCCAACTACTCCAGGGAAGCCAGGTGAACCAATTAATCCTAATGATCCAAATGGTCCTAAGTATCCAGATGGTACTGATGTTAAGAGCTTAACTAAGACAGTAACACGTGATTTCACTTACAAGTTTACCGATGATTCTAGTCACCCAGATATTAAGGAAGATCCACAAAGTATAACCTTCACTGGTAACGCTGTACTTGATAAGGTTACTGGTCAATATGTAACTATTGATAAAGACGGTAATATTACCGGTACTGGTCAGATGGAATGGAATCCAGAAAACGGCACTTTGAAGTCTGTAGATGCAAAGAAGGTTGATGGTTACCACGTAATTTCAACTTCAAACGCTAACGAAGACGGTAGTGTAGGAGCTGAAACTGTAAACCGCAACTCAAATGATATTCATGTTGTAATTACTTATGCTAAAGACACTCCAGGTGAAGTAGATGTCCCAAGTACTCAAGTAGTTCATTACATTGATGGTGATACTAAGCAATCCATTTATCGAGATACTACTACTAGCTTTACCTTTACTAAGCAAGGTCAAGATGGTAAGTGGAATCAAGATTCTCATACGTATGCTGATGGAGATGTTCCGGTAATTGATGGCTATGTTGCTGAAGAAAAGACTTACCAAGGTAAGACTGCTACTCCAGAGAATCCAAATGTTGAAGTTACTGTCATTTACCACAAGGTGGGTAAGATAATCCCAGTAGATCCAACTGGTAATCCAATTCCAAACGCTCCAACCCCAACTTACACCAACGATCCAAATGATCCAACTAAGGTAACACCTGATGAGCCAACTCCAACTGTTCCAGGCTATACTCCAGATAAACCAACAGTAACTCCAGATAAACCAACTGAGGATACTCCAGTAATTTACCGTCAAGCTGATGAACAAAAGGCTCAAGTTCAATACATTGACCTTGATAACAATAACGAAGTAATGTCTCAATCAAATGTTTTGACTGGTAAAGCAGGAGACAAGATTGATTACTCAACGGCAACTGATATTGCAAACTACGAAAAGCAAGGCTATGTTCTTGCAAATGATGGTTTTAGTGGTAATCCAATCTTTGATAATGTTAAGGATAATACTCAAATCTTTAAGGTTACCTTCCACCATGGTCAAATTCCAATAAATCCAAATACTCCAGATAAGCATGGAGTAGATCCAAATCAAATTGAAAAGGATGTTAAGGAAACTGTTCACTACACTGGTGCAGGTGACAACACACCGGGTGATAATGTTCAAAATTCTAAGTGGACGAGAACAGTAACTGTGGATACTGTAACTAATAAGATTGTTGAAAATGGTCAATACACTACAGATTGGTCAATTCCTAAAGGTGAAAAGACCGTTTACGATCAAGTCAATACTCCAATAATTAATGGTTACCATGCGGATCAAGCAAGTGTTCCAGCAACTGCTGTAACTCAAGAGGATATCACTAAGGTTGTAAACTACGCACCAAACGGCAAGATCATTCCAGTTGATCCAAGTGGTAAGCCAATTCCAAACGTACCAACACCACAATATCCAACAGATCCAAATGATCCAACTAAGGTAACACCAAATGAACCCGTTCCAACTATTCCTGGTTATACTCCAAAAGTTCCAAGTGTAACGCCAACCGATCCAGGCAAGGACACTCCAGTCCCATATACACCGGACACCCCAGCCAAGGATCAAGTAGCGATTGTTAACTATGTTGATGCTGATGAAAATAACAAGAAGATTACTGATTCCGGTAATTTGACTGGTAAAGCTGGTACTAAGATTGACTACAGCACTGCTTCAACTATTAAGGATCTTGAAAACAAAGGTTATGTTCTTGTAAATGACGGCTTCCCAGCAGGTGCAGTTTATGACAACGACGATAGTACCATCCAAACTTACACAGTTGTTTTGAAGCACGGTACTGTTCCAGTAACTCCAGACAAACCAGGTAAGCCAGGCGAGCCAATTAATCCTAACGATCCAGATGGTCCTAAATGGCCAAACGGTACTGATGATAAGAGTTTGACTCAAACTTATACTAGAACTATTCACTATATAGGTGCTGGTGATAAGACTCCTCAGGATGTTGTTCAAACTGTTAACTTTACTGCTCAAGGTACGCTTGATAAAGTAACAGGTAAATGGACTACACCACTTACTTGGTCAGCAGATCAAACTTTATCCGCTAAGGCTACGCCAATTATTAACGGTTACCATATTGTAAGTGTTGATAAGGATAGTATTGATGGTATTAACGTTGATGCTAAGACAATTAGTCACCAAAACGGTCAAGAAACTGTAACTGTAACTTACGCCGCAAACGGTAAGATTGTTCCAGTTGATCCAAATAATAAGCCAATTCCAGATGCACCAACACCACAATACCCAACTGATCCAGAAAATCCTAAGGGTGTAACTCCAAACGAACCAATACCAACTATTCCTGGTTATCACCCACAAAATCCAAACCCAATCACTCCAACAGATCCGGGCAAAGATACTCCAGTTGTGTATGTTCCAGATGAAAAGGATGTAACTACTGTTGTTCATTATCTCGATCAAGATGAAGGTAACAAACTAATCTTTACCTCACCTAACTTGACTGGTAAGGAAGGTACCAAGATTGGTTACAGTTCAGCCAAGGATGTTAAGACTTTGGAAGATCAAGGTTATGTAGTTGTAACTAACGGCTATGATCCAGATAACAACATTCCAAACTTTGATTCTAAGGTTCCTGTTTATAACATTGTCTTGAGACATGGTACAACTCCAGTAAAACCAAACCATCCAGGTAAGCCAGGAGAACCAATCAACCCTAACGATCCAGATGGTCCTAAGTATCCAAATGGTTCGGATCAAGTAACCAAGAAGGTAACTCGTACAATTCACTATGTTGATAACAACAAACAAGAATTGAAGGATCATCCAACAATTTCACAAACTGTTGAATTTGATGGTGAAGGTGTTCTGGACAATGTAACTGGTCAATGGAAGACTCCATTAACGTGGAGCGTAAAGGGTGACAAGGACTTCGCTGGTGTTAAATCACCAGTTGTTGAAGGTTACCACTTAGTAAGTGTTGATCGTGATAGTAAGGACAATGTAAATGTAGATCTTGCAACTCCAAGTCAAGATACTAACAATTACGATGTTTACGTAACTTACGCACAAAACGGTAAGATCATTCCAGTTGATCCATCTGGCAAACCAATTCCAAATATGCCAACTCCAACTTACCCAACTAATCCAAGTGATCCAACTAAGGTAACTCCAAACGAACCAGTTCCAACTGTTCCAGGTAAGACCCCAACTACTCCAACAGTTACTCCAACTGATCCAGGTAAGGATACGCCTGTTGTTTACAACACTCCTCAAAAGGCTCTTGTAAATTACATTGACGCTGATGAAAACAACAAAGTAATTACTACGTCAGGCGATTTAAGTGGGGATGCTGGTGCAAAGATTGACTACTCAACTAAGGCAACTATTCAAGATCTTGAAAACAAGGGTTATGTTCTTGTAAACGATGGCTTCCCAGCAGGTGCAGTTTACGATAACGATGACAATACTACTCAAACTTATACAGTTGTTTTGAAGCATGGTACAACTACCATTACTCCAGACAAACCAGGTAAGCCAGGAGAACCAATTAATCCTAACGATCCAGATGGACCTAAGTTCCCACAAGACACTGATGAAAATAGCGTTAAGAGAACTGGTACGCAAACTATTCACTACACTGGTGCAGGTGATAAGACTCCTAAGGATGATGTCCAAAGCTTCACCTTCACTAAGACCATGGTAGTTGATAACGTAACTGGTAAGGTAACCACTGATGGTTCATGGAATGTGACTAGTCACACCTTCGGCAATGTTGATACACCAGTAGTTGACGACTACCATGCAGATAAGCGTACTGCAGGTGGAACAACCATTACCCCAGAGGACTTGAACAAGACTGTAACCGTAAACTACAGCCAAAACGGCAAGATCATTCCAGTTGATCCAAGTGGTAAGCCAATTCCAAACGTACCAACACCACAATACCCAACAGATCCAAGTGATCCAACTAAGGTCACTCCAGATGAACCAGTACCAACTGTTCCAGGAATGACTCCATCAACACCAACAGTAACGCCAACTGATCCAGGCAAGGATACTCCAGTACCATACAATCCAGTTGTTAACGACAAGGGTGAAGTAAATGTCTTTGTACATGACAACACTACTGGTCAAAACCTTACTGATTATGGTTACAACTCTGGTTCAGAAGATGTTGGTACAAAGATAAGCTACGACAAGGATAAAGTAATCACTGAACTTACTAACAAGGGTTACAAGGTAATCAACCCAGATGTAACTATTCCAGGTGAGATTGCCAAGGGTACTACTAACGTAACTATTTACGTAGAACATGACTTAGTTCCAGTAAACCCAACTAACCCAGGTAAGCCAGGAGAACCAATTAATCCTAATGATCCAAATGGACCTAAGTGGCCAGATGATACTGATGCTAAGAACTTAAGTCACCAAGTAACTCGGACTATTAACTTTGTGGATAGTAACAGCAACGCATTACGTACACCAATCAACCAAACTATCACCTTCACTGCAACTGGTGAACTTGATAAAGTAATGGGTAAGTGGACTAAGACCTTGACTTGGTCACCAGATCAACAAGTTAACGGTATGGATGTTCCATTTATTGATGGATATCATGTAGTTAACATCTCAAAGGATGGCAATGGTTTGAAGAGTATTACTTCTGTAACTCTTAACCACAATGACAAGGATTACTCAGTAAATGTAGTTTATGGTAAAAATGGTCACATTATTCCAGTTGATCCAAATGGCAACCCAATTCCAGATGCACCACAACCACAATTCCCAACTGATCCATCAGATCCTTCAAAGACTATCCCAGGTACTAAGCCATCAGTTCCAGGTTACCAACCTGAATCTGGTAAGCCAGGTGATCCAGTAGATCCAGGAAATAACCCAGGTGACAATGTCAATGTTCCTTACACTAAGAATACTGATGCTGTTGTTGCAACAGGTTCTGTAACCTACATTGATAAGACTACTGGTCAGACCTTGAAGATTGATGATTTGAAGGGTAATGTCGGTGACAAGATTACCTACACTACTGCTGGTACAATCGCTGACTATGAAAACAAGGGTTACAAGTTAGTTGAAAATACCTTTAAGGATGGTCAAGAAACCTTTACTAAGGACGGTAACAAGTTTACTGTAACTCTTGAACATGCTACAGCTCCTGTAGGTCCAAACAACCCACACGAGCCAGATACTCCAATTAACCCTAACGATCCAAATGGTCCAAAATGGCCTGCAAAGGATAACTACTCTAAGGACTACACTTCAACGGTTCACTTTGTAGATGATCAAGGCAAGCAATTGAAGCCTGATAAAACTCAAACTTCAACTTGGACTCGTACTTTAATCATTGATAAGGTAACTGGTGAAATTACTAACCCAGATGAATCTTGGAAGCCTAACATTGACACTTATAAGTCAACTACGGTTCCAGTAATTGATGGTTATGTTGCCGACACCAAGTCTAAGAATGGTAATACTGTTGGTAAGACGCTTCCAGGTGAAAAGGCAGTTGAAAAGAACATTGAAGATTCAGTTGTTTACCATAAGATCGGCAAGATCGTTCCAGTAGATCCATCTGGAAATCCAATTCCAGGTGCAGATCAACCACAATATAAGAATGATCCAACTGATCCAACTAAGGTAACTCCAAATGAACCAGTTCCAAATGTTCCAGGTTACACTCCAAGTCAAAATACTATTACTCCAGTTGATCCTGCAAAGGACACTCCAGTAGTTTACAACCAAAATGTAACCCCAACTCCAACTCCTGAGCCAACTCCGGTTACTGTAACTGGTAAGCAAACAATTATCTTCGTTGATGGTGATAATGGCAATACACCACTTCGTGATCCAGATGTTCAAACTCACAAGTTCACCAATGGTGAATCTAGTTATACATTTGGCACGGTCAACGTTCCAGTAATTGATGGCTATGTTGCAGAAGTTAAGACTGCCGGTGGTAAGACAGTAACTCCAGAGAACCCTGACGCAAACGTAACAGTTGTTTACCATAAGATCGGTAAGATCGTTCCAGTAGATCCATCTGGAGATCCAATTCCAGGTGCAGATCAACCACAATATAAGAATGATCCAACTGATCCAACTAAGGTAGTTCCGGATGAACCAGTTCCAAATGTTCCAGGCTACACTCCAAGTGAAAATAGTGTAACTCCAGTAGATCCAACTAAGGATACACAAGTAATTTACACTAAGAAGGAAACACCAAAGAAACCTGAAACACCAAAGACTCCGGAAGAACCAAGCACTCCAGAAGAGCCAAAGAAGCCAACTACTCCAAAGAAGGAAAACAATAAGCCAAAACCAACTACACCAAAACCAACGCCAAACTACAACAATAATATTGCTCCACATAGCCAAAACGGCTACTGGAACAACAATATTGCACCACACGCAACCAGCGTAAATGGGTGGACCAACAATATTGGCCCTCACGGCGAAACAGTAGATGCAAATGGCAACATTGTTGCACCAAACGGAGAAATCATTGGCTATGTAGATGCAAACGGCAATCCACACTACACCAAGAGTGGAGAAAAGAGCAAGACTTTACCACAAACCGGTGAGAAGACTAACGATGCAGCAGCCGTACTTGGCGGATTGTCTGCAGGATTAGGATTAATCGGACTTGCAGGTGTGAAGAAGCGCCGTAGAAAAGAAGACTAATGAAAATTAGTTAAGAAAGAAGCAAGATGCAAAGAGCATCTTGCTTTTTGTATACACTACTTATAAAAAAATAGTTACAAATTAAATAATAAATGTTATTCTATAATTGCTAATAAATAGTAGTGTTTTTATCATTCATAAATTATTGATATTTTGGAGGAAAAATATGGTTTCGAAGAATAACCGTATAGAGAGAATAGAAAAGGATGCAGAAAAACAGTCCCATTTTGGTATTCGTAAATTGACAATTGGTGCAGCTTCTGTGCTGTTAAGTACTACCCTTTGGCTTGGAAGTAATGCCAATGTTACCAAGGCTGATACAAATAACGATAATGGCGATTTAGATCAAGCAAGTGAACAAACCAGTACCTCTACTTCATCTGGAATAAATGAGACGGAGAAAGTGGTTGTGGTTAAAAATGCTGATTCTACCACTCCTTCAATTCCTAAAGCTACTACTTCCAATTCGCATAATAACGATGCAGTAAATAGTACTCCCCAGAATAATAGTGAAAAATCTGCTGATTCTACCCCAACTGCTGAATCGCAGGCTACTTCAGAGCAATCACCAGATAATACTACCGATTTAGAAAAAGCTGCCCAAACTCAAGTTGAACATGCAATAACAAATACCCAACAATCAACTCCAGTTACCCACGAAGATAATTCATCAGATGAAGCAACAAAAATTAATCAAGCTGCTCAAGCTGGGAAGCAATTAAAGAAGGCTACGGATTTATCAAAGATTGCTTTAGAGGGAGTAAAGACAAATAATGTTTCCTCTAGTAAAGCTGATAATCCGTCTGATAGAACTGAAAATAAAAATATTGCTGAAAATACCAACATCACTATTCCTGAAACGGGCAAAACAACTTTTGAGTTAACCCCAAAAGCTGAAAATGAAGCTAAGATTGCTGCTAATTTATATGGAGTAAATTTTGTTCAACAAAATGGTTTTGGCAGTATTTTAGATAATATAAAGAAGTTAAATCCATTACAAGTTAAGCAAGCAATTGACCAAGTTAAAACAAATCTAAGTGATCCTGATGTGCAGAAGTTCGCAAATGACTTGCTTACTGGAAAAACAGGCTCTTTATTAATTGATGGACTCAAAGCAAAAGATAAGCTCACTGATAGCATTGATGAAATGCAAAATATCATCAAGCAAGTGACAGGAACTAATGATGAAACTAAAAAGGATCCGACAGATCCTGCCCAAACTGATGGTAGCAGTGATTTAATTAGTAAGTTAAAGGATTTTAAATTACCAAATATTGATCCTACTAAGATTAGTGGTGCTGTAAAAGATTTATCCAATAATTTAAAGAATCCCCAAATTCAAAACTTAATTAATAGTTTGTCTTCAGGTAATCCAATTAAGATTGGGATGGCAGCTATTTCTGCAAAAAACCAAATTGAAAATAGCCTAAATGATGTTCAAAGTATTGCTCAACAGATTACAGGTAATAAAAACGCGGGAGCAAGTCTGGATAAATTAAAAGATATTACCAAGATTGATCCAGAAAAAGCACTTAATGCTTTTAATAGCGTGTCATCAATTTTGCAAGATCCTGCTATTAAAAATGTGATGGGGGACGTAGTAACAGGGAATACAGCTAAATTAGTTTCTGATGGAATTAAAGCTATTCCAGTTATTACAAAGAATGCTGGTAACCTTCAAAATGCTCTTCAAGAAATTACTGGTGATAAGAATAGTGGTGCAATTTTAGATAAGATAAAAGACTTAAAATTACCAAATATTGATCCTGACAAATTGGAAAAAATTGCACAAGATGCAACTAATATTGCACAAGATCCTGCTATTCAAAAGTTAGCCAAAGATTTGATGACTGGTAATACCGCTGGGATTTTGCCAGATATTATTAATGCAAGTAAAAATGGAAATTTGAATAATGTAAAGGATATTATTCAACAAGTTACTGACAATACGGATAGCACTGGTTGGCTAGATAAGTTAGGAAAACTTAATTTACCTAAAGTGGATATGGATCAATTGAACAAAATTGTTCAAGGAATTTCATCGACTGTTAAGGATCCAGCAGTTCAACAATTAGCTAAAGATTTAATTTCAGGAAACAC
Organism: Lactobacillus intestinalis; assembly: GCF_024397795.1. Classification (NCBI taxonomy): domain Bacteria; kingdom Bacillati; phylum Bacillota; class Bacilli; order Lactobacillales; family Lactobacillaceae; genus Lactobacillus; species Lactobacillus intestinalis. The sequence goes on from NZ_CP072983.1 coordinate 514,914, forward strand.
TGCCAATATTATTCCTGATTTAATCAAAGCTGGTCCAACTTTAGCTAAGAACTTTGGAAATGTGCAAGATATTATTAACAAAATTATTGGTGACAAGGGACAACAGGGAGATCATACTAAACCAGATACTGATCATCCGACAAGTTGGTTTGATAAGTTTAAGAATTTAATTCCATCTTTTACCGATGAAGAAAAGACTGCGGCCAAAAATGCGGTAAATCGTGCAATAACTAATCCTGGAGTAAGTAATTTAGTAATGGATGTAGTAACAGGTAATACTCCAAAATTACTTATTGATGTTATTCATTACGGACCTAGCGTGCTTAAGGATGCTTATACTTCGGCTCAGGAAATTATTAAAGCTGTTAAAGATGCTCGCGCGCAGAAGCCTGATGATAAACCAGATAAAACTAAAAATGGCTCTGTGGTAATTACGGTTCATGATAATACTGACAATCAGGATTTAAGTGAATACACTTACACATCTGGTGAGGAAAAGATTGGTACTAAGGTTAACTTTGATAAAGCTGCCTTGATTAGTAAACTCCAAGCTGCAGGGTATAAGGTGGTTAATGGGGATGTAAATATTCCATCAGAAATTACTGAAGGTACCACTAACATCACCATTTATGTCGAAAAGGCCAAAGAGCCAAAACCAGTCGAAGAAAAGAAGGGATCTTTGACAGTTACAGTTCATGATAGTGATAGTAAGCAAGATTTAACTGAATATACTTATGCTTCTGGTGAGGAAAAGGTTGGTACAAAGGTTAAGTTTGATAAGGCTGGATTGATTAATAAACTCCAATCTGCAGGTTATAAGGTAATTAATGCAGATATAAATATTCCATCAGAAATTAGTGAAGGTACAACCAACATCACCGTTTATGTCGAAAAAGCCGAAACGCCAAAACCAGTCGAAGAAAAGAAAGGATCACTAACAGTTACAGTTCATGATAGTGATAGTAAGCAAGATTTAACTGAATTTACTTATAACTCTGGTGAAGAAAAAGTTGGAACTAAGGTTGAGTTTGATAGAGATGGTTTGATCAGTAAACTCCAAGCTACAGGCTACAAAGTAGTTAACCCTGACGTAAATATTCCGGCTGAAATTGTGGAAGGCTCAACCAACATCATAATTTATGTCGAAAAAGCCGAAACGCCAAAACCAGTCGAAGAAAAGAAGGGATCTTTGACAGTTACTGTTCACGATAGTGAAAGCAAGAAAGATTTAACTCAATATACTTATACTTCTGGTGAGGAAAAGGTTGGAACAAAGATCAACTTTGATAAGGCTGGTTTGATCAGTAAACTCCAATCTGCAGGTTATAAGGTAATCAATGATGACGTAAATATTCCAAGTGAAATTGTGGAAGGCCCAACTAATATCACTATTTATGTCGAAAAAGCCGAAGAACCAAAACCAGCAGAAGAAAAGAAGGGATCTTTGACTGTTATTGTTCATGACAGTGAGAGTAAGAAAGATTTAACTCAATATACTTATACTTCTGGTGAGGAAAAGGTTGGAACAAAGATTGAGTTTGATAAGGCTGGTTTGATTAGTAAACTCCAATCTGCAGGCTACAAAGTAGTTAACTCTGATGTAAATATTCCATCAGAAATTAGTGAAGGTACAACTAATATCACCATTTATGTCGAAAAGGCAGAAGAACCAAAACCAGCAGAAGAAAAGAAGGGATCTTTGACTGTTATTGTTCATGACAGTGATAGTAAGCAAGATTTAACTCAATATACTTATACTTCTGGTGAAGAAAAAGTTGAAACGAAGATCAACTTTGATAAGGCTGGTTTGATTAGTAAACTCCAATCTGCAGGTTATAAGGTAATCAATGATGATATTAATATTCCAAGCGAAATTACTGAAGGTACCACTAACATCACCATTTATGTAGAAAAGGCCGAAACTCCAAAGCCAGTCGAAGAAAAGAAGGGATCTTTGACAGTTACAGTTCATGACAGTGAGAGTAAGCAAGATTTAACTCAATATACTTATGCTTCTGGTGAAGAAAAAGTTGGTACAAAGGTTGAGTTTGATAAGGCTGGTGTGATTAATAAACTACAATCTGCAGGTTATAAGGTAATCAATGATGATATTAGTATTCCAAGCGAAATTGTGGAAGGCCCAACTAATATCACTATTTATGTTGAAAAAGCCGAAGAACCAAAACCAGCAGAAGAAAAGAAGGGATCTTTGACTGTTATTGTTCATGACAGTGAGAGTAAGCAAGATTTAACTCAATATACTTATGCTTCTGGTGAAGAAAAAGTTGGTACAAAGGTTGAGTTTGATAAGGCTGGTGTGATTAATAAACTCCAATCTGCAGGTTATAAAGTAATTAATGCAGATATTAATATTCCAAGCGAAATTGTGGAAGGTACAACTAACGTCATCATTTATGTCGAAAAAGCCGAAACTCCAAAGCCAGTAGAAGAAAAGAAGGGATCTTTAACTGTTATTGTTCATGACAGTGATAGTAAGCAAGATTTAGCTGAATATACTTATAATTCTGGTGAAGAAAAAGTTGGTACAAAGATCAACTTTGATAAGGGCGCCTTGATTAATAAACTAGAATCTGCAGGTTATAAGGTAATTAATGATGATATTAGTATTCCAAGCGAAATTGTGGAAGGTACAACTAACGTCATCATTTATGTAGAAAAGGCCGAAACTCCAAAACCAGTAGAAGAAAAGAAAGGATCACTAACAGTTACTGTTCACGATAGCGATAGTAAGCAAGATTTAACTCAATATACTTATACTTCTGGTGAAGAAAAAGTTGGTACGAAGGTTGAGTTTGATAAGACTGCTTTAGTTAATAAACTTCAATCCGCTGATTATAAGGTAATCAATGATGACGTAAATATTCCAAGCGAAATTACTGAAGGTACAACCAACATCACCATTTATGTCGAAAAGGCCGAAACTCCAAAGCCAGTCGAAGAAAAGAAAGGATCACTAACAGTTACAGTTCATGATAGCGATAGTAAGCAAGCTTTAAGTGATTACACTTACATATCTGGTGAGGAAAAGGTTGGAACTAAGGTTGAGTTTGATAAGGCTGGATTGATTAATAAACTCCAATCTGCAGGTTATAAAGTAATTAATGCAGATGTAAATATTCCATCAGAAATTACTGAAGGTACAACCAACATCACCATTTATGTCGAAAAGGTCGAAACGCCAAAACCAGTAAAAGAGAAGAAGGGATCTTTGACAGTTACTGTTCATGATAGTGAGAGTAAGAAAGATTTAACTCAATATACTTATAATTCTGGTGAGGAAAAGGTTGGTACTAAGGTTGATTTTGATAAGGCTGGTTTGATTAATAAACTCCAATCTGCAGGTTATAAAGTAATTAATGCAGATGTAAATATTCCATCAGAAATTACTGAAGGTACAACTAACATCACCGTTTATGTCGAAAAAGCCACTAATACAAATTCAACTCAAAACCATTCCGAATCAAGTAATGATATTTCTGGAAACACATCAAATAATAGTCAAACTTCTTCCAATAACGCTTTAACCGACCAAACGGCAACTAAAGATCAACCGTTAAATACTTCGAATGAAAATCAAACTTCTAATCAATCAGCTTCTACTATAAATTCAGACGAAACTACTACACGTAGTAACAGTTCTCAAGCCGCTTCCACTGAAGATAATAGAGAAGATCTTAATGATGAGAATGAATCTCCATCACATCAATTTTCAGATTCAAATGATGAAACTGATTTTGCTTCACAATCTTCTGAACAAAAGAGCAACGATAATTATTATGATAAGAATCGTGCACCTCATTCTTTGAAAGGAAATAATTTCACAAATATTGATAAAGAAATAACAGCTCCTTCTAGAAATGTTATTTCTCCAAAGACTGAAATTGTTGGTTCGGGAAATACAGCTTATGAAATGAATTACAAGCGTAGCAATTCGGACAATAAACAATTACCAAAAACAGGTGAAAAAGATTCAGATTCTACCATTATGATTGGAGCAGTCGCAACAAGTTTAAGTTTGTTAGGACTTATGGGCGTGAAGAAACGGCGAGAAGATTAGTTTTATAAGGTAAAAATATAGTTTGAGATGTCTCATAATTATTAGATTTAGTCTAACGATTATGGGGCATTTTTGTGTTTAAAATAACAAAAACAAAAGCAAAAAATAGAAAGTTCGCAATTATTTTTTGTTATATTTTGAATATTTAAAAAGAGGACTAGGCATTATTTAAAATGGAAACATTTGGATCGTTTATTGTTTTTGGCGCCATATAAAGATTGGTGCATAAACATTTTTATAGCAAAAGTATGGTCTGGATTAAAAAGTTATATTAAAAAAATTAAATAAACACTTTTTAAAAAATAGTTATTGCATATTAAATAATACATGTTATTATTAAGTTGTGCAAAAAATAAAATAACTTAAAAACATAACAGTTCGTAATAGGAATTGGAGGCTGAAACACTATGGTTTCAAAAAACAATCGTATCCAAAGAATTGAACAGACTGCTGAACGTCAATCTCATTTTGGGATTCGTAAATTGACAGTTGGTGCTGCTTCTGTTCTTCTTGGGACTACTTTATGGCTTGGAAATAATGCAAATGTCGCCAGTGCTGATACTATAAAAGATAATAGTGAAGCTGATACTCAAGAAAGTACGCACACTGCCACAGTCGACACTAAAAGTGTTGATAAGGTAGTAGTTGATACTGATCAAAATAAGATTGAAGAGAATAATGATGCAACTGAGAAGTCAGATTCAAATGAGGTTACAAATAGTAGTAATGTAACTAATGGGAATGATGCAGAAAAGGCAGCTCAAACTTCAGAAGCAAATGATACTGCTAAAGTAGAGACTGAAGAAGCTAATGCAAATTCTGCACAAACGCAAACTGAAAAGTCTGATAAAGATTTAGGTGGGACTAAACAATCAGACACGACTAATAATAAGGCTGCTGAAAAAGCTACTACGGATAAAGATGCAACTCAAAAAGCTGCCGATGTTCATGTAGCTAATGCAACTGAAAATACTAAAAATAAACAAGCTGAACAGCAAACTCAAACTCAAGCTGCTAAAGAGACTACAAAAACAATTAACAATGCAGCTCAAGATGGAAAGAATTTAGAAACAAATTCCACTTCTGTAAGTCAAGAGTTAGAAAAAGCTGCTCAAGCTGGTAAAAATACTGAAGTTAGTCAAAATGATTTAACTACAGATACTGCAAGATTAGGTCAAGTTGTTAAAACAACTAAATCCAATCAAGATTCACAAAAAGATAATAAGACTCAAGAACTTAAGATTGGTGATTTAACTTCAGGATTAAATGCGGATGCCCTTAAGGCTAATTTGACTAAGGGGAATGAAGCGTTAGTAGATAGAGCTACCATTAATGCTCTTTTTGCTCAAAATAGAAGTATTGATCCAAGTAAAGAATTAGCTTCAAGTAAGTTGGCAACTCTTGGATTAAATTTAATGGCAGTTCCAACTTCTACTGGTTCTAATAATAATGATGCCGTAACCGTTAAGGACTGGAACAGTTTCCAAAGTGCATTAAACTCCGGTAAGCAAGTTAACATTGATGGTAATATTACTGCTTATGGCAATGTAAATGTTTACGGAAATGCAACTATTAGTGGTACTAATGGATCCACTCTTAACTTAGGTCAATACACTATTACTAATAATAGTAATTTGACCCTTAAAGATTTAACTATTAATGGGTCAATTATGGGTAATGGTACTGTTAATATTCAAGGTACTGTTACTTCTAATGTTAATACTCAAACTGTACCAACTAGCGATCAATCTAGTGCCCAAGGTTACAAGGGAAATAGAAATAATTATTCAAATTCTAACATTGTTGCTAGTCGAGTTAACGTTGAAAATGGTGCTACTTTAAATATTAATAGTTCTCAAATTAATGATGGTATTAACTTAACTAGTGGCGGTAGTGTTAATGTCGGAGATAATGCTACTTTAAACATTAACTTAAGTAATAATTCAAGTAGTACTGAACGTTATCACGTAGCAGGTATTTATGCTAATAGTAATGGTAGTGTAACAACTGGACGTAATTCTACTCTTAACTTGAATACTGGTAGTGGTCAAGGTATTGCAATGACGGGAACTAGACCAGTTTCTAAAGATTCTGATCGATTTGGTGGATATGGTACAGCTCAATCTAGACCAAATGGTTCTGGTCAAATCAATTTAGGCCAATACTCAACCTTTAACTTTACAGGTCGTGATGGGGTTATCTTAGGTGATAACTCTAACTTTAACGTGGGTGAATACGCTAATGTTCACTTTGAAAACAGAGGTCGTGGGGTTGCACTTGATTTAGCAAATAACGCCAATATTAATATCGGTGATCACGCTGTAACTTACTTCCATTCAGTAGGTAAGACTGGAACTTCAGGTAGTTATGATGGTTATAACTATATCGGAGTAAACGAAGCCGGTAATATTACAGTTGGTGAAGACGCTACTTTCAGAGTTATTCTTGAAGGTCGTGGCGATAATCCATGGGATGATGTAGTTCAATTAGATTCGCGTAATGCAAATACTAACGCTGCCTTTACTTCTAAGAAGGGTGCAATTGTCGATATTCGTGATGATAACACTAACTTCTATGCCGAATTAATTTCCTTCCCATTAGGAAATTCAAATTCACGAATTAATATTCAAGATCCATTACTTCTTAACTTGCAACGTTATTCTGCTGGTGGAGCAACTACTGGTTGGATGGCTGGTATTGGTGGTACTGACATTAATTCAACTTCAAGTCAATATACCGCTAACTTGATCTATATGGGTGGTACCAAAGGTATTTTAACTATTGGTGGTACTGATTATGTTGTTTACCAACAAATTAAATCAAATGGTGCTCAACAAATTTGGACAGATGTAAATAGCGTTCAATTTAATAAGCATGGTTTCGCATCCGGTGATATTTATAATAATGGTGCTAATCCAGACTTATCCATTAATGGTCAAGGCTTAGTTGGTGGCATTCGTGCTAACCAAATTCGTGACAATGAAACTAATCCAACTCAAAGTGGATTACAAAATAGTCCAGCTTATGGTATTTCTACTATGCGTGCTAGTCACCAAATTTGGATTCCTCACGAAACTTCAACTCAAATTAAGGGTACTCATACTAACACTATTAAGTATGTATACGAAGATGGTTCTCCAGTTCTTGATGCAAATGGTCAACCACTCGTTGTAACTCAAGATTTAAACTTGACTCGTGATTTAACTCTGGATTTAACTGCCGATCAAATTAAAACAGTTCAAGATTATGCTTTAAATCACAGTGCTGATGAAGTTTTAGATTATATCAGAAGTGGATATTCAGTAACTCAAGATTCTGGTTGGAAGATGACCAATGATCAAGGCCAAACTGTTACTAATCCATATGCTGCAGTGACTTCTCCAGTAGAACAGGGTTACACTGCAACTATTCAATCAACTAATGCCCCAGGTGTTACTGTTGGCGGCGATGGATCAAGTGTAAAGGCTAACTTTACTTTAGATGCAGCTAATGATGTTGTTCAAAATGGGATGCTTTCAGCAGCTTATAGAGATAAGGGTATTACTGGAATTCCAAACAATTATGAAACTGTAGTTGTTTACAAAAAGGCAGCGGAAAAGGGTTCTGTAACTGTTAACTACCATGATGATACAACTAATACCACTATTCCAAATACTCAATACACTACTGGATCAGTAGATGCCGGTACTCCTGTTACTTATACTACTACCCAAACTATTACTAACCTTGAAAGTCAAGGGTATGTGTATGTAACAACAGATGGTACCATTCCTTCTACTATTGAAGGTAACCAAAATGTAGTGGTAACTGTTCATATGAAACATGGTGTTCAACCAGTAACTCCAGATACACCAACACCAGATGTGCCAAAGAACACTCCAGCAGAAGCTCAACCTGATCAATTAACTAAAAAAGTTAACTTAACTGTTAACTACGTAAATAATGATGGTTCAACCTTTACTGCTACTGTTCCTGCTAATGCTAAGCAAACTGCTACTTTCACTGGAACTGCTTATGTAGATAAGGTTACTGGTCAATTAGTTAATGCTACTCAACAAAATGGTCAGTGGGTAATCGATGAAAATAATACCGCAACTCCACAAATTACTTGGACTAGCGATAAGACTTCATTTGATATGGTTGTTTCTCCAGTAGAACAAAATTATCACTTGGTAGACGTTTCAAGTCACCGTGATGGTAATAATGTTGCAGCAATTACTGGTTTGACTAAAGACAGTGGAGATATTACCGTAACGGTAACTTATGCTCCTAATGGTAAGATTATTCCGGTTGATCCATCAGGAAACCCAATTCCAGATGCACCAACTCCACAATATCCAACAGACCCAACAGATCCATCTAAAGTAACTCCAAATGAACCCGTACCAAATGTTCCAGGTTATATTCCTAGTGTGCCAACAGTCACACCAACAGATCCTGGTAAGGATACGCCAGTTCCTTATACTAAGCCAGCTTCAGAAGATAAAACTGTTGATAGTAAACAGACGGTTCATTATATTGATGGAGACACTAATACTGCTCTTCGTGAAGATAGCACTAATGGCACTTTTACTTTTGTTAAGTCAGGTCAAACTGGTCAATGGAATGCAGATAGTCATAAGTTTGAAAATGTTGATGCTCCAGTAATTGATGGTTATGTTGCAGAAAAAAGAACTTATGAAGGTCAAACTTCAACTCCAACTGATCCAAATAAGGAAATTACAATTATTTATCATAAGGTAGGTAAGATCATTCCAGTTGATCCATCAGGAAAACCAATTCCGGATGCACCAACTCCAAGTTACACTAATGATCCAACCGATCCAACCAAGGTAACACCAAACGAGCCAACACCAAATGTACCAGGCTGGAGTACAAATATTCCAAATGTAACTCCAGAAGTACCAACTAAGGATACTAATGTTCCTTATACTAAGCCAACTCCTACACCAGAAGATCAAACTGTTACAGTTAAGTACTTCGATGATACGGTGGGTGAAGGTAAACAAAACTTAAGCTCATATGATAAGACCATTACTGGTAAGCCCGGTACTCCATTGGACTACTCTACTCAACCTTCAATTACTGAACTTGAGAATAAAGGCTTCAAGTTGGTAAGTGATAACTTTAATGTAACAACGATGCCTGAAAATGGTGGTAATTATGAAGTTCACTTTATTCATAATACAACTACTATTACTCCGGGCAAGCCAGGTAAGCCAGGAGAGCCAATCAACCCTAACGATCCAGATGGTCCTAAGTGGCCAGATGGAACAGATGCTAAGAGTTTAACTAAGGATGGTTCACAAACTGTTCATTATGTATATAGTGATGGCACTAAGGCAGCTGATGATAATGTTCAAAATACTAAATTTGATCATACTTTAGTCTTTGACAATGTAACTGGTAAGCAAATTGAAGATAAGGGTTGGAGTCCTGAAAATCATAAGTTTAATGATGTAACTTCACCAACCATCAATGGTTACCATGCCGATAAAACAGTTGTTGAAGGTGCAACAGTAACTCCAGATAATCCAACAAGTGAAACTACAGTAACTTACACTAAGAATGGTGAAGAAATTAGAAATAAAGATCAAAAGGATGCTTCACAAGTTGTAAGGTATGTTGATGATCAAGGAAATGAACTTCATGCTTCAGCTTCCCAAACTTTCCAATTTAGCTATTCTGGTGATACTTATGACAAGCAAACCAATACTTTAATTTCAAATGGTAAATGGAACGCTACTAGCCATGACTTTACCGCTGCAGATGTTCCTGTAATTGATGGTTATGTTGCAGTATCTGGTTATACCAATAATAATGGCAAGTATACTGCTGGTGGATTTACAACAACTCCTGAAGCTTCTGATGCTCAGCGAAATAGAATCTTTACAGTTGTATACAAGAAGGTTGGTAAGATAGTTCCAGTAGGTCCAGATGGAAAAACTCCAATTCCAGATGCTCCAACTCCAAGTTATCCAAATGATCCAACCGATCCAACTAAAGTAACACCAAATGAACCAGTCCCAACTATTCCAGGCTACACTCCATCAACTCCAACAGTAACTCCAAGTGTTCCAACTGAAGATACTCCAGTACCATACACACCGGATACTTCAGCTAAGGATCAAGTAGCTATTGTTAACTATGTTGATGCAGATGAAAACAACCAGCTAATCACTAGTTCAGGTAATTTGACTGGTAAGGCGGGAGATAAGATTGACTACTCAACCGCTCCAACTATTAAGGATCTTGAAAACAAGGGTTACGTTCTTGTAAACAATGGCTTCCCAGCAGATGCAGTTTACGATAACGATGACAATACTACTCAAACTTACACAGTAGTCTTGAAGCATGGTACTGTTCCAGTAACTCCAACTGACCCAGGTAAGCCGGGTGAACCAATTAACCCTAACGATCCAGATGGCCCTAAGTGGCCAGACGGAACTGGGGAAGATAGCTTGAGGAAAACTGGTACACAAACCATTCACTATGTTTACTCTGATGGACGTAAGGCTAAGGATGATAATGTTCAAAGCTTCACGTTTACTAAGACCATGGTTGTAGACAAGGTAACCGGTGAAGTAGTTGATAGTGGTAAATGGAACGTAACTAGCCACACCTTTGGCAACGTAGATACACCAGTAGTTGATGGATACCACGCAGACAAGCGTACTGCGGGTGGAACAACCATTACCCCAGAAGACTTGACCAAGGAAGTAACTGTAACTTACACACCAAACGGTAAGATTATTCCAGTTGATCCAAATGGCAAGCCAATTCCAAACGTACCAACACCCCAATACCCAACCGATCCAAGTGATCCAACTAAGGTCACTCCAGATGAGCCAGTTCCAACTATTCCAGGTTACACTCCATCAACACCAACAGTTACTCCAACGAATCCGGGCAAAGACACTCCAGTGCCATACACACCAGAGACTCCAGCTAAGGATCAAGTAGCTATTGTTAACTACGTTGATAGTGACGAAGGCAACAAGGTTATCACCACTTCAGGTGACTTGACTGGTAAGGCTGGTGCAAAGATTGACTACTCAACCGCCCCAACTATTGAGGATCTTGAAAACAAGGGTTACGTTCTTGTAAACGATGGCTTCCCAGCAGGTGCAGTTTACGACAACGACGACAACACTATCCAAACTTACACAGTAGTCTTGAAGCATGGTACTACAACCATTACTCCAGACAAGCCAGGTAAGCCAGGAGAGCCAATTAATCCTAACGATCCAGATGGCCCTAAGTGGCCAGACGGAACTGGGGAAGATAGCTTGAAGAAAACTGGTACACAAACCATTCACTATGTTTACTCTGATGGACGTAAGGCTAAGGATGATAATGTTCAAAGCTTTGACTTCACTAAGAGTGCCGTAGTTGATAAGGTAACTGGTGCAATTATCAGTCAAACTGGTTGGAATGTAACTAGCCACACCTTTGGCAACGTTGATACTCCAGTAATTGATGGCTACCATGCAGACAAGCGTACTGCAGGTGGAACAACAATTACTCCAGAGGACTTAACTAAGGAAGTAACTGTAACTTACACGCCAAATGGCAAGATTATTCCAGTTGATCCAAGTGGCAAGCCAATTCCAAACGTACCAACACCACAATACCCAACAGATCCGACTGATCCAACTAAGGTAACACCAGATGAACCAGTACCAACTATTCCAGGAATGACTCCATCGACACCAACAGTAACGCCAACTGATCCAGGCAAGGATACTCCAGTACCATACAATCCAGTTGTTAACGACAAGGGTGAAGTAAATGTCTTTGTACATGACAACACTACTGGTCAAAACCTTACTGATTATGGTTACAACTCTGGTTCAGAAGATGTTGGTACAAAGGTAACTTATGACAAGGATAGAGTAATTACTGAACTTACTAACAAGGGCTACAAGGTAATTAATCCAGATGTAACTATTCCAGGTGAGATTGCCAAGGGTACTACTAACGTAACTATTTACGTAGAACATGATGTTGTTCCAGTAACTCCGGACAAGCCAGGTAAGCCAGGAGAACCAATTAATCCTAACGATCCAAACGGACCTAAGTGGCCAGACAATACTGGTGAAAACAGTTTGAAGAAGACTGGTACGCAAACTATCCATTACACTGGTGCAGGTGACAAGACTCCTAAGGATGATGTTCAAAGCTTCACGTTTACTAAGACCATGGTTGTAGATAAAGTAACCGGTGAAGTAGTTGATAGTGGTAAATGGAACGTAACTAGCCACACCTTTGGCAACGTTGATACTCCAGTAATTGATGGCTACCATGCAGACAAGCGTACTGCAGGTGGAACAACAATTACTCCAGAGGACTTAACTAAGGAAGTAACTGTAACTTACACACCAAACGGTAAGATTATTCCAGTTGATCCGAGTGGCAAGCCAATTCCAAATGTACCAACTCCAACTTACCCAACCGATCCGACTGATCCAACTAAGGTAGTTCCAGATGAACCAGTTCCAACTATTCCAGGAATGACTCCATCGACACCAACAGTAACGCCAACTGATCCAGGTAAGGATACGCCAGTACCATACAATCCAGTTGTAAATGACAAGGGTGAAGTAAATGTCTTTGTACATGACAACACTACTGGTCAAAACCTTACTGATTATGGTTACAACTCTGGTTCAGAAGATGTTGGTACAAAGGTAAGCTACGACAAGACTAAGGTCATCACTGAACTTACTAACAAGGGTTACAAGGTAATCAACCCAGATGTAACTATTCCAGGTGAGATTGCCAAGGGTACTACTAACGTAACTATTTACGTAGAACATGACTTAGTTCCAGTAACTCCGGACAAGCCAGGTAAGCCAGGAGAACCAATTAATCCTAACGATCCAAACGGACCTAAGTGGCCAGACAATACTGGTGAAAATAGTTTGAAGAAGACTGGTACACAAACTATTCATTACACTGGTGCGGGTGACAAGACTCCTAAGGATGATGTTCAAAGCTTCACGTTTACTAAGACCATGGTTGTAGATAAAGTAACCGGTGAAGTAGTTGATAGTGGTAAATGGAACGTAACTAGCCACACATTTGGCAACGTAGATACACCAGTAGTTGATGGATACCACGCAGACAAGCGTACTGCAGGTGGAACAACCATCACTCCCGAAGACTTGAACAAGACTGTAACTGTAACTTACACACCAAACGGTAAGATTATTCCAGTTGGTCCAAGTGGTAAGCCAATTCCAAACGTACCAACACCACAATACCCAACAGATCCAAGTGATCCAACTAAGGTAACACCAGATGAACCAGTACCAACTGTTCCAGGAATGACTCCATCAACTCCAACAGTTACTCCAACTAATCCAGGCAAGGATACTCCAGTGCCATACAATCCAGTTGTTAACGACAAGGGTGAAGTAAATGTCTTTGTACATGACAACACTACTGGTCAAAACCTTACTGATTATGGTTACAACTCTGGTTCAGAAGATGTTGGTACAAAGGTAAGCTACGACAAGACTAAGGTCATCACTGAACTTACTAACAAGGGTTACAAGGTAATCAACCCAGATGTAACTATTCCAGGTGAGATTGTCAAGGGTACTACTAACGTAACTATTTACGTAGAACATGACTTAGTTCCAGTAAACCCAACTAACCCAGGTAAGCCAGGAGAACCAATTAATCCTAACGATCCAAATGGACCTAAGTGGCCAGACAACACTGGTGAAAATAGTTTGAAGAAGACAGGAAAACAAACTATTCATTACACTGGTGCAGGCAACAATACTCCTAAGGATAATGTAACTACTACTGAATTTAATCATGAAGTAATAGTTGATAAGGTAACGGGTAAGATTGTTAAGGATAACGGCTGGACTCCAAGTAGCCACACGTTTGGCACCGTTGATACTCCAGTAGTTGATGGATACCACGCGGACAAACGTACTGCAGGCGGTAAAACTGTAACAGTTGAAAATCCAGAAGTGACTGATGTAGTAAATTACAGTCAAAATGGAAAGATCATCCCAGTTGATCCAAGTGGCAAACCAATTCCAAACGTACCAACACCACAATACCCAACTGATCCTACTGATCCAACTAGAGTAGTACCAGATGAACCAGTTCCAACTATTCCTGGTTACACTCCAAGTCAAAATACGGTAACACCAACTGATCCAGGTAAGGATACGCCTGTGGTTTACAACAAGAATGTAACTCCAACACCAGATGTACCAACTCCTGATACAGTAACAGGTAAACAAACTATTAACTTTGTAGATGGTGATAATGGTAATACACCACTTCGTGATCCAAATGTTCAAACTCACAAGTTTACCAATGGTGAATCTAGTTACACCTTCGGCACAATAACTGTTCCAGTAATTGATGGTTATGTTGCAGAAGTTAAAACTGCCGGCGGTAAGACAGTAACTCCAGATAATCCTGACGCAAACGTAACAGTTGTTTACCACAAGATTGGTAAGATCGTTCCAGTAGATCCAAATGGAAATCCAATTCCGGATGCTCCAACTCCAAGTTACAAGAATGATCCAACTGATCCAACTAGAGTAGTACCAAACGAACCAGTTCCGGAACTTCCAGGCTACACTCCAAGTGAAAATAGTGTAACTCCAGTAGATCCAACTAAGGATACGAAGGTTGTTTACACTAAGCCAGATAATTCAGATACTATTCCACCTCATGCTCAAGATGATGAACCAACTCCAGTAAAACCTGCAAAACCAGCTAAGAAGGATGTTCCTAATAAGCAAAATGAAACTCTTCCACCTCATGCAACTGATGTGGATGGCGCCCAAGATACTGTAAAACCTCATGGTGCTAAACCAGTAGAAGAAGTTAAAACTCCTACTGCTGGAAACGCTAAGAAGATAAGTACTCCAGTTCAAAAGCAAAATGAAGCTAAGACTCTTCCACAAACTGGTGAGAAGGATAATGAAGTTGCCGGCGTAGCCGGTGGACTTGCTGCAGGATTAGGTTTAATCGGACTTGCAGGTGTAAAGAAACGTAAAAAGGAAGAAGAATAGATTCCTTTAATCGTTAGCTTAAATGAAAAGACATGATTTCTATGAGATCATGTCTTTTTTATGTATCAAAATAAATTTCAAATACTTTTGAAAGAATAGTCATTATTAAATAATTTGTGTTATTATATATTTATGAAGATTATATAACGTATGTTATTAAGAACATAACAGAGTTTTAGAACTATCGAGGAAAAGAATTATGAATGTTAAGACTAATAATGAAAAATTAGCAGAAAGAAAAGATCATTTTGCTATTAGAAAACTTACAGTGGGTGCTGCTTCTGTACTAATAGGTACAAGTCTATGGCTAGGCTCAACTAATGCTGTTGCAAAAGCTGACACTCAAGAAAACAATGATCAAAATTCAGATGCCGATGTGGTTTCTGAAAGTAATAAAGCCGTTAACACTCAGAAAGTTGATAAGGTTGTAGTAGAAACTCAACAATCTACTACAAATAATGTCCCTTCAAACAATGATGCTCCAACTGCTGATACTAATGCAGATAATCAAGCACAAACTCAAAAGGCTGCTGAAAAACCAGCTGAGACTCAAAAGACTGAATCTTCAGAAACTAAGTCTCCAGTTGTTAATTCTAATGAAACAACTTTATCTGAAAAGCAAGATCAAGATAAGGTTGAAAGTTCACAAGTAACAAGTGGAGAATTAAATACTAAGCAAGAAGAAAAGCCAAATAATACATCTGTTGTGGAGAATAATAAAGTAGAAACTGCTTCACCAACCACTGAACAAAATAATAAACAGCTTGAAGATCAAAATAAGACTGTCACTAATCAAAAGCAAGCACAAACTCCACAAGTTTCTGATAAGAACGAAGAATATTCGGTTAATATTACCAATGTCGATGATAGTACAGGGCAAACTTTGTATGGAACTGATTCCTTTAAAGCTAAAGCAGGAGATAAAAGCCATCGAATTTATACTGGTTATGTTGGTTATAAATTGATGAATCCGGAAGCACTGGAAGGTTATGAAGTTCAATATCCTGCATTTGGTCATGCAAATTTGGTCGTTCCAGATCGTGATGTGAATTTGACTTTGCATTTTGCTCCACTTGCTCCAACTACTGTTGAGTATGTAGATACAGATGGTAATTTATTGACTAAGTTTAGTGATTCTTCTAAGGCTTCTACTTCAAAGAGTCCATATAGTGATCAAGATGGAATTGAAGATTCAAAGTTTATGGCTCGTGCTATCGATATTCCAGGGTATGAATTAGTATCCGATCCAGTCGTTGAAAAACCAATTACACAAGTTTCAACTAAAGACGATTTAAATCCAATGATTATTAAATTTGTCTATAAGAAAGTTGCTAAAAATGCAGAACAAGGGCTTCCAGATGGTGGAGGAGCTGGCATTACCGGTGTTGGTGAAGACTATGGGATTAACTGGAGTAAGTTGCCAGGTGGGGTAAGTATTGATTTGGTTAATAAAACCTATGGTGATAATTCTTTTGAAAAAACCATTAATAATATGGACGAAAGATATACTAAGCAAGGATTTAGTTATATCGGCGTATTAAATGATCATAAAGATAGCGATTTAACTAATAGATTGGAATCTTATGTAGCCGTTCACTTTTTACCACACAAGTCAGTAACTGTTAATTATGTTGATCAAGATGGAAAAAAGTTAGCTGATTCAGTAGAACTTTCTTTTAATAAAGAAAATCCGAATCAAACTAATAATGGTGTTAACCCTAAGGCAAACTGGTATCCAAATGGTGAATGGAAGAGTGAACAAAAGAGTTTTGATGGCTATAATTTAAAAACTGTTCGTGGTGCCACTGAAGGAAAGTTTACAACTTTTAATTACACTGTAACTTATGTTTATACCAATCAAACTAGCGGAAATGTAGTTTATATTGATGATACCGACCAAAAAGATCTTAAAGATGTTGCTTTGAATGGAAAAATTGGTTCTAATATTGACTATAGTACTACGGATGAAATCGCTAATTACGAAAAACAAGGTTATGAATTAGTTAGTGACGATTTTTCAAACGGAGCAAAGATTTTTAATGCAGATGAAAATAAGAATAAGTTCACTGTCCATTTGAAGCATAAAATTGAAACTACAACTGTATCTCAAGATGGTAATCAAGTAATTCATTATGTTTATGCAGATGGAAGTAAAGCTGCGAATGACAATGAACAAACCATTACTTTTGTAAAGACTACCAAAACTGATGCTGTGAATGGGAAGGTTATTGAAAGTAGCTGGGCGCCAGAAAGTTACACTTTTGAAAATGTAGTTTCTCCAGTTATTGAAAATTATCATCCTGATAAAGAAAATGTGAAGGGAAGTACTGTTACTCCTGATAATTCAAAAGTTGAAGTAACTGTTACTTATATCGAAAATGGTACTGCACTTCGTGGTCAAGATACTAAGCCATCAACTCAAACTGTAAAGTTTGTAGATGAAGAAGGACATGAGCTTAAGCAAGCCGTTGTTTCTCCAAGATTTAATTATGAATATAGTGGAGATACTTATGATAAGTTTACTGGTAAACAGCTTAAGGAAGGTTCATGGAATGCGGACTCACATACTTTTGATACAGTAACTGTTCCAGTTATTGATGGTTATGTGGCAATTGATGGTTTTAGTAAGAAAAATAATCAAGTAGTAGCTGGAGGATTAACTTCAACTCGTGATAATTTAAATGTGGTTGCTGAAGTTGTTTACCAAAAGGTAGGTAAGATCATCCCAGTTGATCCATCTGGTAAGCCAATTCCAGATGTTCCGACTCCAACTTATTCAAATGATCCAACGGATCCAACTAAGGTAACTCCAGATGAACCAGTCCCAACTATTCCAAAAATGACTCCCCAAACCCCAACAGTAACGCCAACTGATCCGGGTAAGGATACGCCAGTGATTTATAACCCAATTAAAGATCAAGTAGCTGTTGTAAATTATGTTGATAGTGATGAAAACAATAAGCTAATTACTAGTTCGGGCGATTTAACTGGGGATGCTGGTGCTAAGATTGACTACTCAACTGAGTCAACCATTCAAGACCTTACTAACAAAGGTTACGTTCTTGTAAACGATGGCTTCCCAGCAGGGGTAGTTTACGATAACGATGACAATACTACTCAAACTTACACAGTTGTTTTGAAGCACGGTACTACAACCATTACTCCAGACAAGCCAGGTAAGCCGGGAGAACCAATTAATCCTAACGATCCAGATGGTCCTAAGTTCCCACAAGGCACTGATGAAAACAGCGTTAAGAGAACTGGTACACAAACTATCCATTACACTGGTGCAGGTGATCAAACTCCTCAGGATCACGTAGATAATTTCAACTTCACTAAGACCATGGTGATCGATAATGTAACTGGTAAGGTAATCACTGATGGTTCATGGAATGTAACTAGCCACACCTTCGGCAACGTTGATACTCCAGTAATTGATGGCTACCATGCAGATAAGCGTACTGCAGGTGGAACAACCATCACTCCCGAAGACTTGAACAAGACTGTAACTGTAAACTACAGCCAAAACGGTAAGATTATTCCAGTTGATCCAAGTGGTAAGCCAATTCCAAATGTACCAACTCCAACTTACCCAACCAATCCGACTGATCCAACTAAGGTAGTTCCAGATGAGCCAGTTCCAACTATTCCAGGAATGACTCCATCAACTCCAACAGTAACGCCAACTGATCCAGGCAAGGATACTCCAGTACCATACAATCCAGTTGTTAACGACAAGGGTGAAGTAAATGTCTTTGTACATGACAACACTACTGGTCAAAACCTTACTGATTATGGTTACAACTCTGGTTCAGAAGATGTTGGTACAAAGATAAGCTACGACAAGGATAAGGTAATCACTGAACTTACTAACAAGGGTTACAAGGTAATTAACCCAGATGTAACTATTCCAGGTGAGATTGCCAAGGGTACTACTAACGTAACTATTTACGTAGAACATGATGTTGTTCCAGTAAACCCAACTAACCCAGGTAAGCCAGGAGAACCAATTAACCCTAATGATCCAAATGGACCTAAGTATCCAAACGGCACTGATACAACTGATTTAACACGTCGCGTAACGCGCACTATTAACTTTATTAATGATGATGGAACTGTATTACGTGCCTCAATTGATCAAACTATCATCTTCACTGCAACTGGTGAACTTGATAAGGTAACAGGCAAGTGGACTAAGACCTTGACTTGGTCACCAGATCAACAAGTTAACGGTATGGATGTTCCATTTATTGATGGATATCATGTAGTTAACATTTCTAAGGATGGCGACGGTGTAAAGAGTATCAATTCAGTAACTTTGAGTCATACTGATCAAGATTACGTAGTAAATGTGGTTTACAGTAAAAATGGTCAAATTAATCCAGTAAAGGATCAAGTTGCAATTGTAAATTACATTGATAGTGATGAAAATAATAAACTTATCATTACTTCGGGTGATTTAACCGGTAAAGCTGGCGAAAAAATTGACTATTCAACTGCTTCAACGATTAAAGATCTTGAAAATAAGGGTTACGTTCTTGTAAACGATGGCTTCCCAGTTCGTGCGGCTTATGATCATGATGATGCAACTACCCAAACTTATACAGTTATCTTGAAACATGGTATAGTTCCAGTTACTCCAGATAAGCCAGGCAATCCTGGTCAGCCAATCAATCCTAATGATCCAAATGGACCTAAGTGGCCAGAAGGGACCGATTCTAAGAGTCTGACAAAGATTGGTACTCAAACTGTTCACTATCAAGGCGCAGATGGTCAAACTCCAAAGGACAATGTATCAACAGTAGAGTTTAAGCATGAAGTTTTGGTTGATAAAGTAACTGGTAAGATTATTAAAGATAATGGTTGGACTTCAAGTCAAACCTACAAGTCAATTACCACTCCAACCATTAATGGCTATACTCCAGATAAAAATAGTGTTGGTGGAGAAACCGTCACTCTTGATCAAAATGGAAATGGGGATATTGATAAAAGTTATACTGTAACTTATAAGAAGAACGCAGTGCCAACTCCAGAAACTGTAATTGGGAAGCAAACAATTACCTTCGTTGATGGAGATAATAATACTCAACTTCGTAATCCAGAGATTCAAACTCACAAGTTTACTAATGGCGAATCGAGCTATACCTTTGGTACAATAAACGTTCCAGTAATCGATGGCTATGTAGCAGAAGTAACTATCGCTGGGGGGAAGACTGTAACTCCCGCAAATCCGGATGCTAGTGTAGTTGTGGTTTACCATAAGATTGGTAAGATTGTTCCGGTAGATCCAAATCATAATCCGATTTCCGATGTACCTGCTCCAAAGTATCAAAACGATCCAACTGATCCAACTAAGGTGGTGCCAAACCAGCCAACTCCCGACGTTCCAGGATATACGCCAACTGAAAAGACCGTGATTCCACAGTCTCCAATCGAAGATACACCAGTAGTTTATGAGAAGCCAAAAACAATCGAAACTATCCGTCCACTCCCACAAAACATTCCTACTAAGGCTAAAAAGTCACCAGCTACTCATACTGTGACAGAAAATAAGTCAAAGAAGGATGAACATATTCAAACTGTAAAACCTCATGCTGCTAATGTAATTGGTAGAACGGGAATTGTAAGAACTAATGTTCAGACTCCAGCAAAGAACACTGTAGTTTCAAATAAACAAACTGTACAATCAACTGCTTCGACTAAACAAGCATTACCACAAACTGGCCAAGCTAATGATTCAGCTGCGATTGTAGCTGGAAGTTTAGCTGCAGGACTTGGTTTAATTGGACTTGCCGGTGTTAAAAAGCAGAAAAAATAAAAAATAGTTAAACTTAATTAATATTTATAAATAAATAGAAAAAGAACATAACTCAAATTTGGGTTATGTTCTTTTTTATCTATGTGTTATTTTTAGAAAAATATAAGTTTTATTAAATAATGTGTGTTATTATATATACAAGAGACTGATTTGATACGAATTTATATTTTTCAACCGCTTTCAAAATAGCAATAGCTTGCAGGATTCGACTAAATTAATTGGTTGTTAGGATCATGATTTCGTTGTATAGGATTTTGGAAAATGAAATAATCGTATTATAATGGACATATATGAAAGGCTAGAGTCTGATGAATAAGTTAACAAGAAAGATGTCTCTTTTTGGTAAGGGACGAAAAGCAGTTGTAAACTTCATAGATATAGATGATGATTTGGCTAATATAGGCACCTCTGGTGAATTAGAAGGTAGTAAGGACTCCGTCATTGATTATGACAGTGCCGCAAAGATCAAGGAATTAGAAGACAAGGGCTATGAACTTGTCGAAAATAATTTTGATCCTGACGGTAAAAAGCCATTATTTAGTGATGAATCAACTACGCCTTATGTAATTAGTTTTCGTCATGGTCATGAAGTAGTAGATGTAAATAATCCAGGTTACGGATTTAATAAAGATGATCTTCAAAAGGTCGGTACACAAACTGTCCATTATAGTGGTGCAGGAAATCGTACGCCTGATGATACAGTAACTCATGTAACATTTGATCATACCATTGTGGTTGATAAAGTTACTAAAGAAATGATCAAGGATGAAGGGTGGCAGCCTGAAAGTCAAAGTCACTTCCTAATTGGTGTGCCCACTTTACCTGGTTTTGTTCCTGATGAGAGTGTAGTGGGGGGAGAATTAGTTACTGCCCGAGATCCTGATCGTGAATACAGTGTTGAATATGATATTAATCGTGATCCGGATGCCGGTGATCAATCTGCAGTAATCAAATTTGTTGATATTACTGATAATAATCATGAAATCGCATCTGAAACTTTAACTGGTAAAGCCAATATGCCAATCAACTATGATCCTGTAAAAAAGGTTAATGAACTAAAGGAAAAGGGTTATGCTTTAGTTAATAATGGCTTTAATGCGGATGATAATATTCAATTCTTTGGTAGTGAAGAAGATTATGTTCCTACTTTTATCATGACAATGAAACATGAACTAATCAAAGTTGATGTTGATCATCCAAATGATAAAGTTAAGAAAAATGAATATTATCAAGAAACTACTTTCGCAGTAGATTTTGAAGGGGCAGGAGATAATACACCAGTCAATGATGTCCAACTAGCAGTTTGGATGCGCTCAATTACAGTCGTGGCTCCAACTGGCGAAGTAATTGAAAATGGTAAGTACACCACTGACTGGACTGTAGATCCTAGTCAATTCCATAATGTAAAAGTACCTGTGATCGCGGGCTATCATACCGAAGTTAAAGAAGTTAGTGCGGAACCGATTACTCGTGAAGACAGAATTGTGAATGTTAATTATGTCCAAAACGGTCGCATTATTCCGGTTGATGAAGATGGTAAAGAAATTGAAGGAGCTAAACAGCCTCGTTTTATTACTTTAAAGAATGATCCAACAAAGGTAATGGCTGATGAAATTGTTCCCGATGTTGACGGCTACACTTGTGATTTGATGACAATCACTCCTCACAATCCTGCAAAAGATGTGCGTGTAACTTACAAGGCTAAGAAGCGCAATGATGTCTTAGTAATCCCTGTTGGTGAAAATAAGAAGCAAGAAAAGAAGAGTACTAAGGTTAAAATGACTAACGAGCCTGCTCCTACTCCTGAAGTAGTGGGTTCAAATGCAATTGAACCTGAAAAGGAAAATTCTAAAGCTCCTGAAAAGTCGGCGGTTTCAAAGCCGGAAACTACCCAACCCGTTGTTGCTAAAGCTAATGAACAGACAGTAGCAAAAACTAGCGAACAGCCTAAGATGGAAACCCAAACTTCAGTAACAGATACAGAAACTAAAACTGATAATGCTAATGAAGTTAAGACTACTGCAGAAGAAGCTCACGATCAAGTTGCCATCATTAACTTTATTGATGTTGATAAAAATGGTGCGCAATTGACTTCATCTGGTCCTTTGGTAGGTAAGCCAGGTGAAAGCATTAACGATTTATACAGTACTGAAATTCCTTTGAAGGCCATCAAAGATGCTGGTTATGAAATTGTATTCAACAATTTTGATCGTGAAGGTGTAGTTCAACGCTTTGATAATAATGATTTAATGACCCAGATTTTCACTATTGGTGTAAGAAAGAAGCAAACAAAGAAACAAAAGAATTCTAATAAGAAGTACGATAAAAAGGACAATAATAAACGTCAAAAGCGTACCTCTCAACGCTCAGATGTTACTTCATCTGCTTCACAGATGAGTGAAAGACAACGTCTATATAACCAAAGAAGTCATTACACTCCTCAATCTGATAGAATTAGACAACAACCTGTTCATCAAGATCGTGGTTCAAATACAGCTGCTATGGTTTTAGGTGTAGCTGCAACTGTAATTAGTTTGATTGGATTGACTGGAAAACGTAAATAGTTGTAAAGAATAAAAGACGGCGAATTAACGGAATGTTTTAACTTAATGACATTGCGAATAAACGTCGTCTTTTTCTATCCATAGGCATAAACAAATGGTAACGATAGTTATTTATCTATGTTATTATTAATACTGTAATATGGTCACAAAGGAAAATGTACACTTTTTAATGAGGCTGATAAAATGATACCAAGATCTAAAAATAAAGAACTAATTCAGAATATAGAAGAAAAACGTGAAAGATATTCTATTAGAAAATTTTCGGCTGGAGCGGCGTCAGTATTGATTGGGATTAGCTTTATGGGAATGGCTAATTCTCAAGTTGTAAAGGCTGACACCAACCCAGCTTCAAACGATAAAAATCATGAAGCGACGGTAAGGAGCGAGTCAACTGACGGCGTTAATACTTCAGATAAAAATGCTACAGTTGTCGTTTCTGTATATAAAAGCAACTCCCAAAATAGTGAGGGGAATAAAGTTGCAAATAATGCACAAGGTGAAAATGATAGTGCACAAACTCCAACTGAAGCTGAAACTAATACACAAACTGAACAAAATAGTTCCACCCAAACCTTTGATGTAAGAGGTGCTGGTTCTCAAGGGATGAGTGAACAAGCTGTTAAGGATCAAAAGATAGCTGATCAGACTTTGAAGCAAAATGCAGAAAATGCTACTCAAAGTAATAGTGATCAAAAAGAATATGACACTCAACCTGATCTTTCTAAGTCAGTTACCAGAACTGTCATTTTGAATGCACCAAAGGGTGGCTCTTACACTGGTAAAAACGGTAATAAGACTAATACAACAACTCAAACCGATACTATTAATTACACTAGAAGTGCTCAACAAGATACGGTTACTAAAAAATGGACTATTACTAGTGAGTGGACTGCCGATCAAAATCACCCAGACGGCAAGTTTGCTAAGCAAGAAATTCAAACTTTCCCAGGTTATAAGCCAACTAGTTCAAATTTAAAAATTGAAGAAGATGAAGGAAAGTTTTATATCCCTGAAACCGACGTTGAAAAGGATGCCGATGGTAATTTAAAGGATAGTCAATATACTGTTGACTTTGATGCTTTACAAGAAATTGCTAAGTTAAATTTCATCGCAAATGACGATAAGAAGACAATTGTAAGCTCACAAGAAATTACTGGTAAAACCGGTGATGAAGTTGCTTTAAGTCTTGATGGTGCAAACGGCTTAACTAAGATTGATGTTCCAAAGAATTGGAAAATTGTTCCAAATATGACTTATCCAACTTCAATCACTATTAGACCTAATGCCAGTGCTAATATTTACGTTGAACATGCGACGACAACTACTCCTGAACAGGTTCAAGTTACTAGAACTATCACAAAGAAGATTCAAGACAAGAGGATTGGAACTGCAACTCAAACTCTTTCCTTTACCCGTAATCAAGTTACCGATCCAGTAACTGGTCAAACTACTTACACCAATTGGAAATCAAATACTGTTGATAATAATAACAATCCAATCAGCCAATATTCTGAAATTGATGTCAGCTACACTGGTTACATCCCTACGACTGATAAAGGTTCAATCATCAATAAAGATGGCAAATACTACTTAGCTGCAGCTAATGCGGAAACTGATTCAACAGGCAAGCCAATTAATACTAATGTGACTGTTTCTTATACTGCTGATCAAAATGTGAAATTCACGCAAGTTGTTAATTATGTGAATGGTACAACTAACGTAGGAACTTATTCAATTTCTGGTAATGCCGGTGAAACTGTAAATGATGTCACTAAACAAATTGAAGATAATGTTCCAACTAATTATGAAATTGTTCCAAATACTAAAGTCATAAGTACAATTACTTTTGGGAATGAAAATCCAGATCCAGTCAATGTTCAAGTTCAACCTCAACAAACCCCAGTTGATCCAAATAAGAATCCCCAAAATCAAATTCGTCAAGTTACTCGTAAGATTACCATTCAAATGCCAGGTCAAGCTGCACAAAATATGGGAACTCAAGGTGTGACTTACTATAGAAATGGTACTAAAGATGATGTTACTGGCACAATTACTTATGGGGAATGGAAGGTAGCAACTAATTCTGAAACCAACAAGCCTTTTGATCAAGTTTGGGCTGCCTACAATTTAACCCAAGCAGGCTACACGCCAACTGCAATTGATCGTGATAGCAATAATGCCGCAGTTGCCTTGACTAATGAAAATGGCAAGGTTGAGTTGCCTCAAGTTAATGTGACTCCAGACACTAAGAGCCAAGATGTTTTAGTTACTTATACTGCTAACAGTCATAAATATGTAATTAATTATATTGATGATACCACTAAGCAAACTGTTGGTAGTCAAACAGTTGAGGGTAAGACTGGTGAAAAGGTTTCCTATACTTTACAATATCCAAATGGCTACAAGTTAGCTAATGTTACTCAAACTCTCCCAGGAGGAACGATCAGCTTTGGTTCAAATGATCCTGCCGCAAGTACAGTTTTAGTAGAAAAAGAGAGCAGTACTAATCCTGATCAAACTTACACTTATACGATCAATTATGCTAATAGTGGTCAAACTGTCGGCAGTCAAAACATCACTGGTAAAGCTGGTCAACAAGTTCAAATTACTTTGAATGTTCCAAATGGCTACAAGCTTATAAATGGTACGCAATATCCAACTAGCTACACTTTCGGCAACCAAAATGCTTCAACCACTGTTCAAGTTGACAAGGACAATCCCACTCCGGTTGATCCAAACCAAGAAGTAAAACAAGTCATTAATTATGTTTATAATGATCAAACTGTTGGCAGCCAAACTTTAACTGGTAAGATGGGCACAACTGAAGATATTGATTGGAAGAATACTGGTAAGGGTGTCGAACCCAAAATTCCTGAGCACTATACGTTGGTAGCTCAAAAGCTTTATGGTCAATTTACCTTCCATGAAAATGCGGATCCAATCATTGCGCAAGTAGAACCTAAAACTACTATAATTGACGGCAGTAAAGAAACTAACAACCGCAATTTCTATCGAGATATCACCCAAACTATTAACTACAACTATCCAAATCAAAAGACAGATCCAGTAGTTTCTCATAGAATCTTCGTGAGAAATGGTAGTCGTAACGATGTAACTGGTGAAGTAACTTACACTGACTGGGTAACTTCTGGTGGTGACTTCATCGCTCGTCCAGTTCAAAACATTCCTGGCTACACTGTTCAAGTAACTAACGGTGATGGGCAAGTGGTTCAACTTGTTAACGGCCAAATTCCAGCTCAAACTGTTAATGCTGATAGTCCTGATACCACCTACAACATTGACTACACCGCGCAAACTTTGAGCTTCAAGATTAACTACGTCAACCAAGCTAATAACCAAGTTGTTCAATCTTATACAATTTCTGGTAAACCTGATGAAACTGTTCAAATCGACGCTCCAATTCCTGAAAACTGGCAAGTCGTTTCTGGGCAAAAGATTCCAGCTGGTTCTTACAAGTTTGGTAACCAAGCTCCAAGCGATATGAATGTGTTGATCCAGCCACAAACAATCAGTGGGAATCAAGAAGGTCAACAAAATAATCCTGATCTTTATCAAAAAGTCACCGAAACTGTAAATATTACTGGTCCAAATGGTGAAACTCAATCTAGAGATCAAAGTTTAGCATTTTACAGAAGTCAAACTTTTGATCCATCAACTAATAAGTGGAACTATAGTGAATGGCAATCTAACATGTCAAACAAGGCAACAACTTTCAGCCCAGTAAGTTTCACTAATCTTGATGGTTACACCTTTAAGGTAGAAACCAACGATGATAGAACTATCACCCCAGTAATCAACGGTAACACTGCTTCTATCGAAAATGTTTCTGGATTGGTAAATGGTACACCTGCTAACGTGACTATCAATGTTACTTATGTAAATAAGGACACGGGTAAACCCGATAATCCTCAAGCTGACTACACTTACACCATCAACTATATGAATGGTAGTGAAAATGTTGGTACTCAAGAAGTAACGGGTAAGGCTGGTCAACAAGTTCAAATCACTTTGAATGTTCCAAATGGCTATAAACTTGCCAACGGCGCGCAATATCCAGCTAGCTATACCTTCGGAAATCAAAATGCTTCAACTACAGTTCAAGTTGTAAAGAATGACAGTACTAACCCCGTTAACCCTAATAATCCTGATGCAACTTACACCATGCCAGTTCAATATTTGAATGCGGCAGACAACAACGCTCAAGTTGGTAGCTACACAATTTCTGGGAAAGCTGGTCAAACCATTAATGTAACTGAAGACATTAAGAAGAATATTCCTGCAAATTACGAAATTGTTTCCGGTTCTTCAGTTCCAACTACGATCACTTTTGGTAATTCTAACTTGGCCCCAGCCTTAATTTATGTTCAACCAAAAGTAGAGAATGTAACCGATGACCCAACTTTGAAGAATCAAACTCAGAAGACTATTAGTCGTCAAATTATCTATAAGTTCCCAGGTCAAGCAGATCAAACTACTGATCAATCCGTTACCTTTAAGCGTTTAGCTTATAAGAATGCAGTAACAGGTGTAATTACTTATGGTGATTGGAGTAATAACGGAACTTATACCTTTAATGCAGTTCAGCTTAAAGAACAAAATAGCTTTAAACCTGATATTTCTGAGATTCCAGCGTGGACAGTAACTGCTGAAGGTCAAAATGATACTAAACCTGTGGTTGTAACCTTTACTTCAACTAATCCTGATCATCCAGTGGATCCAAATGCGACCTACACATACACTATTAACTACATGAACAATGGTCAAACTATTGATAGCCAAAAGGTAACTGGTAAGACTGCCCAAACAGTTCAAATTACTTTGAATGTGCCTGAAAAGTATCAACTTGTAGGTGGTCAACAACTTCCAAGTAGTGTAACTTTTGGTAATCAAGATAGCTCCACTGATGTTCAAATTGAACCTAAGATTACTACAGTTAACGGTTTAGAAACTAAGAACCCTGATTTATATCGTGTAATTACCCGTACTATTCAGATTAATTATCCAAATGCAAATCAACCAGCAACTGTAACATTAATGGCCTTTGATGCAGAACCTGCAAATAGTACTTCAAGTTATACTAATACTCAATCTATTACAGTTTACAGAACTCAAACTACTAATGAAGTAACAGGTCAAAAAACTTACACGCCATGGCAATCAAATTCTATAGATTCAAATGGTAAAGTAGTAACCAGTTTTGAAGCCATTGCTCTTCCACAAATTACAGGTTACAAAGCTGAAATTGATGGCAAAGAAGTAACAGAAATCCCAGCAGTTTCTGTCTTCGATAAGGATGGTAATCCAATTAGTAATTCTAATATTACTGTTGTCGCAAACTATGTTGCAGATGGCACTCAGCCAACTAATCCAGATGGAACTCATTCAATGGTAATTGAATACATCAATGCTCAAGATAATAAGCAAGTGGGCAGCTTCACGGTTAGTGGCAAGTCTGGTCAAACCATTCAACTTACTGCAGATATTAATAAGAATATCCCTGAAAACTATGAAATTGTTCCAAGTAGCAACGTGATTTCTGAAGTAACCTTTGGCAACACTGATTCAACTCCTGCTTTGATTTATGTTCAAGCCAAGCAAGTTAATGTAACTGATGATCCAAGTTTGAAAGAACAAACTGAAAAGACTGTCAGTCGACAAATTGTCTACAAGTTCCCAGGTCAAGCTGATCAAATTACCGATCAATCAATTACTTTCAAGCGTTTGGCTTATAAGAATGCTGTAACGGGTCAGATCACTTATGGCGATTGGAGCAATAACGGAACATATACCTTTAACGCAATTCAGCTTAAAGAACAAAATGGCTTTAAGCCTAATATTTCTGAAATTCCAGCGTGGATAGTAACTGCTGAAGGTCAAAATGATACTAATCCTGTAGTTGTAACTTATACTTCAACTACACCGGTTAACCCAGATAATCCTGATCAAACCTACACTTATACCATTAACTACATGAATAATGGTCAAAATGTGGGCAGCCAAAACATCACCGGTAAAGCAGGTCAACAAGTTCAAATTACTTTGGATGTACCAAATGGTTACAAGCTTACAAATGGAGCACAAGTTCCAACCAGTTATACTTTTGGTAATCAAAATGCTTCAACTGATGTTCAAGTTGAAAAGGATAACACAACCCCTGTTGATCCAAACCAAGAAGTTAAGCAAGTTATCAATTATGTTTATAATGGTCAAACTGTTGGAACTCAAACTTTAACTGGTAAAATTGGCACAACTAAAGATATTGACTGGATGAACACTGGCAACGGTATTAAGCCAAATATTCCTGAATACTATACTTTGACTAAGCAAGAAACTACTGGTCAATTTACCTTTGTGGAAAACGCTAAGCCAATCATTGCGCAAGTAACACCAAAGATCACGGTAATTGACGGCAGTAAAGAAACCAACAACCGCGACTTCTATCGCGACATCACCCAAACCATTAACTACAACTATCCAAATCAAAAGACAGATCCAGTAATTTCTCACAGAATCTTCGT
Source organism: Lactobacillus intestinalis (assembly GCF_024397795.1). Taxonomy (NCBI): domain Bacteria; kingdom Bacillati; phylum Bacillota; class Bacilli; order Lactobacillales; family Lactobacillaceae; genus Lactobacillus; species Lactobacillus intestinalis. The sequence goes on from NZ_CP072983.1 coordinate 544,964, forward strand.
GAGAAACGGTAATCTTAATGAAGTTACTGGTGAAATATCTTACACTAAGTGGGTAACTGCCGGAGGCGACTTTATCGCTCGTCCAGTTCAAAACATCCCTGGCTACACTGTTCAAGTAACTAATGGTAACGGGCAAGTAGTTCAACTAGTTAATGGTCAAATTCCAGCTGAAGCAGTCAACGAAAACAGCGCCAACACTGTTTACAACGTCAACTACACTGCGCAAACTTTGAGTTTCAAGATTAACTATATCAACCAAGCTAATAATCAAGTTGTTCAATCCTACACCATTTCAGGTAAGCCTGATCAAACTGTAACGATCAACGCCCCAATTCCAGAGAACTGGCAAGTAGTTGCTGGCCAAACTGTACCAAAGGAAGGTGACTACAAGTTTGGTAATGTTGCTCCAAGTGACATGAATGTTTTAATTGAGCCTCAAACTATCAGCGGTAACCAACAAGGAAACCAAGATAATCCTGATCTTTACAGAACCGTAAATGAAGTGATTAACATTACTGGACCTAATGGTGACACTCAAACTAGAACGCAGAACTTGGCCTTCTACAGAAGCAAGACTTTTGATCCATCAACTGGTAATTGGAAGTATGGTGAATGGCAATCTAACATGTCTAATAAAGCTACTACTTTCAGCCCAGTAAGCTTTACTAACTTAGACGGCTACACCTTTAAGGTTGAAACTAGTGATGGTAGAACAATTACTCCAGTAATCAACGGCAATACTGCTTCTATCGAAAATGTTTCTGGACTTGTAAAGGGTAGTCCTACAAATGTAACTATCAATGTTGCTTACATTAATAAGGATACGGGTAAGCCTGATAATCCAGAATCAACCTACACTTATACCATTAACTACATGAACAATGGTCAAAATGTGGGGATGCAAAACGTCACTGGTAAGTCAGGTCAAGCCGTTCAAATCACCTTGAACGTACCAAAGGGCTACAAGCTTGCAAATGGAGCACAAGTTCTAACCAGCTACACCTTTGGCAACCAAAATGCTTCAACTAATGTCCAAGTTGTTCAAGATAATGGTCAAACTCCAAATCCAGACCAAACCTACACTTACACCATCAACTATCTTGATAATGGTCAGAATGTCGGCACTCAAAACGTTACTGGTAAGTCAGGGCAAACCGTTCAAATCACTTTGAGTCTTCCAAATGGCTATCAACTTGCAAATGGTACCAGTTATCCAACCACTTATACTTTTGGCACTCAAAATGGTTCTACAAATGTTAATGTAACTAAGAAGAGTACCAATCCAGATAATCCAGATCAAACTTACACTTATACCATTAACTATGTTGATAATGGTCAAAATGTTGGTACTCAAAACGTCACTGGTAAGTCAGGTCAAACAGTTCAAATTACTTTGAATGTACCAAATGGCTACAAGGTAAACGGACAATACCCAACTACTTATACTTTTGGCACTCAAAATGCTTCAACTACGGTTAATGTTGTTAAAGACACTACTCCAGATAATCCTGGTCAAACCATTAACGGTCTTGATCATAAGGATGATCCAAGTCTTTACCGTAAAGTTACTCAAACTATTACGGTAACTTATCCAAATAAACAACCTCAATCTACAACTAATAGTTTGATTTTCTATAGAACTAAGACGACTAAGGATGGTCAAACTACTTATAGCAAGTGGACTTCAAATAGTGGAACAGCTGATCAATTAGTTTATGACTTTAAGGAACAAAAGGTTACTCAACTTTCTGGTTACACAGTCAATGTTCAAAAAGATGGAAAGGCTCTTGAATTAGTAACTAAAGATGGTGCAAGTTACATACCTAGCCAAGCCGCTTTGAACGCAAATGGTGAGCCAGAAAACCAAACCATTACCATTACTTACGCTCCCGAAAACTTAAGTGTGAAGATCAATTATGTTGATAATAATGATCACAGCAAGGTAATTGCTACTCAAACTATTTCTGGTAAGACAGGTGAACAAGTTCCAGTTAACTTAGAAGTACCAAAGAACTGGCAAGTTGTTCCAAACACTTCAGTTCCAACTAGCATCACGATTACTCCTGATGCCAAGGATAGAACGGTTTATATTGAACACAAACTCGTTACAGTTGATGGACGTAATGATCAATCTAACGGTAATCTTTATCAAAAGGTAACTAGAACGATTGTCATGAATTATCCAAATCAAAAAGCTGGTGAAGCTACCAGCACACTTGAGTTCTATAGAATTCAAACTACTGATGAAGTCACTGGTAAAGTGACTTACACTGATTGGACTTCTAACAGCGTAAATGCTGACAAACAAGTTATTAACGAATATCCAGAACAAAATGTAAGTTTGGATGGATATACTGCAACAAGTAGCGATGTTCGATTAATTACCAAAGATGGTAAGCAATATGTTCCTGCTACTCAAGTGGCTCGTAACAACGAAAATGTTCCAATTTCTAATACCATCGTTGTTAACTATGTCGGCAATGAACAAACTGTTGAGATTAATTATGTAAATGGAAATAATTTGATTAAGACCCAGAAGTTGAGTGGTCGGACAGGACAAACTGTAGCTGTTCCACTTGAACTTCCAGATGGATATGAAATTGCAGCTAATGTAAATTATCCAACTCAAATTACTTTTGGTGCTAATACTGAAAAGACTTTAACTATTCAAGTAACGCCAATTCCAAGTGGCCAACAAAAACAAACTATCAACTATGTTGATCCAAGTGGTCAAGTGGTGGGTAGCCAATACGTAATTGGTACAATTGGTCAAACAGTTGATGTTAAGGCAAGTTTACCAATTAACTGGAAACTTGCTGATGGTGCTAGCGTTCCAAGTCAAGTTACTATTCAAAATACTGATACTCCAATTTCAGTGAAGGTAGTTTCTGAAACTGTTACAATTGATCCTTCTAAGCCTGTAACTCCCGGTACACCAATCAATTCAAGTGGACAAACTTATCCAGCAGGTTTGACGGCAAATGATTTGAATAAGACGGTTACTAGAACTGTGAATATCGTTTCACCAGATGGTAAGACAACGACGATAGTTCAAAAAGTTGAGTTTAGTAGGGATGCAACTTTATCAATTGCTACCGGTCAAATTACTTACGGTGACTGGAAGGCTCAAGGAAATAAAGTCTTTAATGCAATTTCGGTTCCTGTGATTGATAGCTATAAGGCAAGTGGCAACGTCGATGAAGTTGAGCCAAGTGCTGATTACGGTAATCAAACTTTAACAATCACTTACACCAAAGTTACTGGTCAACAAACTGATAGTAATAAATACACTCCAAATGTTGTAAATAATGGTTCTGTAAGTGTTGATGTTAACGGTGATTTGAAGCCAGAGGATGTCATTAGTAATAAGGATAGTTTGCCAAAGGGTACAACTATTGAATGGAGTAATCCAGATCAAGTTGCTCAAGATTTGAAGAAGGCAGGCACTTATAAAGATGTTGGTGTCAAGATCACTTATCCAGATAAATCAACGACTACAACTAAAGTCACAATTACTGTTCAAGATAAGCAAAGCAGTACTTATACCCAACAGATTATCTTTGTAAATCAAAAGGATAATAAAGAGATTAAGTCTTACACCTTTGAAGGAAAGCTGACTGATGGACATGCTGTTTTGAGTGTAGATAAATTGAAACAAGCAATTGAAATCTTATTTGGTGATATTACTAGTGATGCTCAATACAAGAATGCCAAAATTGTCGAGAGCAGTTTGCCAACTAAAGATATTGATATTACTGGACCAACTACGAAACCAATTACAATTTTGGTTAATGTAGAGGGCACAAGTGATAATGGAACCAATAGCGGCAATAATAGTAATACTGGTGATAATACGAATACAGGTGACAACACTAACCCTGTAAATCCAGATAATCCAAATCCAGTAAATCCTGACAATAATAATTCAGGAAATAACAGCAATAACTCAAATAATAGCAATACCAATAACGATCAAAACAATAACGGTAATGCTAATAATTCAAACAATAATCAAAGTAGTAATACCAACAATTCTACTAATGAAAACAAGCCAAATAACGGTAATAACTCATCTAACATAGATGATAATTCTGGTGATAATGGCGATGATTATGATGATAACGATACTGATGACAGCCATGAAATCACACCAAAGCGTCATAAGTTACATACTTCATCAAATAGTCACGCCACTACTGGAAATTCTGGTATGACTGTTGCTCATGCCAACAATGCTCGTTGGCTTGCAAGTCATGGTTATGTTGTAGCTGTTGGCCCTCATGGAGAAGTTTTAAACTACTACAAGGCAAGCAATGGCAAAGGCAGAATTGTTACTATTGCACCACATGGCGAAAATGAGTTAGCTAATTCTTCAAATTCAGCAGTTCGGAGCGCCGGTTTAGCTGGGGTTAAGAACGCAAATGAAACTAATGGAAATAGTCGAAACGGTAAATTGCCACAAACTGGTGAAAAAGATGAATCCGCATTGATTGGCTTAGGTTTGATTGCAGGAGCAGGTTTACTTGGTCTTGCAGGCGACAGAAAGCGCAAGCGTGATTAATCTTAAAATTTGATACAATAAAAGCTCTATTCGCAATGAATAGGGCTTTTTGTATTTGAAATTATGTGCTTTATTGATCCATAGACTTATTCTAAAAAATCCGCTAGAACGAAAAGTTCTAACGGATTTTTGTTAATCTTTAATAAATTTAACGGCGGTTCCGTAAGCAACAATAGATTGCATATCGTTGGCAATAGAACCTGAGTCAAAACGCATCATGACTACGGCGTCGGCGCCTTTTTCGCTAGCGGCATCACGCAAACGCTCGATTGCCTCATTACGTGAGGTGTGAAGCATCTTAGTATATGCCTTGATTTCGCCACCGACAATGCTCTTGAGTCCTGCACCAATATCAGAAATCATGTTGCGAGATTGAGTGGTTACGCCAAAAACCTCACTGATAATTTCGTACTTTTTACCAGGGATATTTTCAGTTGTAGTTACAATTATGTCTGTCATCTTGATCATTCCTTTTTGATCGTATTTTACAGAAAAATATTACTTCCTGCAATCATTATGATAAGTTTCATGACAAGATACGATAATCATAGTATGATAGTAGCAGTAGAATAAGAGAGGGAAAATCGATGAAGAAAAATAAATTATTTGCAGTTTTAGCTGCAGCAACTTTATTAGTGGGAACAGGGAGCACAGTTTTGCCAAATAATAATGCAGTTGCCCAAGCTGCTACCAAGAAAAAGACTAGTGCCAAAAAGGTAGCTCCACTTAAAAGATATCTGGTTACTTTTAAGAGAAAGCCTAAAACTTACTATCAAGCCGTAGAAGTTAAGAGTAACGGTCAAACTTACCAAAAGATTGTGAAGTACAAGAACAAGAATCTTAAGTTTAAGAAGGGCTCAAAGACGAGTGTTTTCTTCTCTTTAACTGTAAATTCAGGTGCTAAGTACTACTTCTTAGGTACCCTTACTTCTAAGACTGGTAAGACGCACAGTGTTTATGTTTCATCTAAAGACTTGAGTATTAAGAATCGTAAGAAGATTCCTAATTATGGTAAAAAGGCTACAGCTCAAAAGCCACAAAACCAACAAGTTACAGTAAATATCCCTAAGTACACTAAGGTTTGGAAGGGTACTATTAATAAGGATACTGATCAAATTGTAACTATTCAAAATAATAACGGGACTTCTACAATTGCTCAATATAAGGATGCCAATGGTAATCCTGTAACTTGGAACAAGGGTAAGGAAGTAACTATTTACGCTACTGAAGATTTGCAAGCCACCGACAAACAAGATCCTTCAAAGAAACAAACTATTAAAACTTATATGATTCTTGTTCCAAATGGTGACAAGAACCAAGTCTTGTTTATTCCAACTGACTATGTTGACTTAGAAGATAAGAATGCACAAGTTTCAACAATGGCTCAATTCAACACTGACTATGAAGCTTACCAAAAAAATGTTCAAAATATAATTGATCAAGCTAAGGCTGATGCTCAAAAGCAAGCCCAAGCTGCTAAAAAGAAGACCACCAAGAAGTCTACTAAGAAAACTAGTAAAAAGACTAGCAAGAAGAAGGTAACTAAGAAGACTTCAAAGAAAAAGGTTAAGAAATCAAAGGAGACGGCTAAAAAGGTAGCTACAAAATAAGAAATAAGGATTAAGCAACGAAATTGCTTAATCCTATTTTTGTTTTAGACGATAAGTTAATTAGGAAGGGGTCATGTGATTATGAAGGGAAGAAAACAAGGACATTCTATATTTGGATAGTAGGACTACATAATGCTGTAGTGCTACTACTTGGTCTTGATACTTTTTTACTTATTTTACTTCATTGCTTGGGCTAAATGAGTTAGCAGTTTGCGTTTGATTGTCTGCAGATGCTTGCGCGTGACGTTGCATTCTGTGGCTAAAGCCGTGATCGTGCGCCGACCAATTAAATGCTCAAAGAAAATAGTCTTCTCTAGTTCTGTCATCTTTTCGACTTCGAATTCTAGCCAAACCAAGTTATCCCAGCTGATCTTCTCAGCGACCTCCATCGCATCATCGAAGTTAACATTGCGCTCTTTATTACGCATCAGTTTGCGCAGTTCATCGGTGATTTTCCAAACAATCTTGTTAAAAGCAAGCTTATCGATTTCGCTGCGTTCCTTATCCTTGTATATTTCTAGGAGATGAGCATACACTAAGACGCCTTCTTGAAAGTAGTCTTCATAATTGCTAGAGCTGGGATACACGTGCGCATACTTGAGCGCGCCGCAAATTAGCTTCTTATTGTTAAATGCTGTTAAAAAATTTTCTTGTGATATTCTCATTTCTTAAGTTCCTTTTGAAAAATGTCACAAGCGCTTGTGCAGAAAGTATATTAGCAAGAAATCAAAAATATACGAAATTAAAATTTAACAGGCTCGATTATTGATTTAACAACATTTATCAAAGGTGAACAAAGTTAGAAAGCTTACAATAATCGCACGGATGAGGGGTGGATTTTTTCTAAAAAAGTGTAAAAAAATAAAGCTAGTCAATTCTTTAGCTTTTTAAAGAAATTTGATATTGAGAAATGCCCAATCCATGCAAATGTTGAGTTCGTAGTTCACACGGCTGAGCCAAGCAGAAAATGTCTGCTCGATTACGTCGCTTAAGGTTGCAACAAAGTTGATGTCTTTGTCGTGGTGAATTAAATGGTCCTCGTTGTTGACTAAGGATAACTTCAGACGTTCGTGATGAGTGTGGGCGTGAAGATGATCAAGTAGACTGTCGTGGACAGACTTGTATAAGTAAAGGCCATGATTGAGAAGTGTAGGAAGCTGCTGGTGGCAATCATCGAGCTCGAATTCATATTTAAACCCATTGATTGCCAGCGTAGTAAAGACACTAACGGTTGAATTAAGCATATGGTAATCCTTCATATGATGCAAGGCAAGCAAGTGAAAACGCCGGGTGGTTGTTCCGCGCGTAGTGAAGTAGAGACCATAACCGACAATAATTGAATTGAAGTGATTGAAATCTAGTCGTCGGCTGGCTTCCTTTTGGGCGAAGTAGCTGGGATAGATGCCTTTGCGAATCAAACTTTCAACTAAAGCCGCTGAAGATTGAGTTGAAAAGACAATTCCGAGTGCTACATCAAAGATGCAAGAAAGATACTTTCCCTTAATGGGATCTTCGAAGAAGTTGTAAACACATAAGGTATTCTTGTTGATCTCGTAATTCTTCATGTAGGTGATATGCTTTTGCATTTCTGGATTATCGATTTCGCGGACGATCTTGTCTTTAGTCCAGTAGAAATGTTCCTTATCTGTTGGTAAATTCATGATATCATCAGTTTTTTTATGGTTAGTCATTTAGAAAATTCCCTCCTTTAGTTATTAATTATGATGGTATAAACTAACAATTATAATATAAGCATATAGTATTAAATAGCTATAATACTTTATCAGCTTTGGAAGAAAAAAGCAACAAAAAAGTTCGAAAAAGTCAAAAATAATTTGATAGTGATTCAGTTACTCAAATATAGAAGAAACGTGCTATCATTAAAGTAAAGAAAACAAAAGTACAAGGGATTTCCGTCAAATTAGGCGGGAATCTTTTGTACTTTTTAATGATAGATTGCTTATTTTACAGAAAGTGATAAGTTAGGGTGGAAGAGTAAATATAAAGGACTAATTAACATATATATCAAATAATTGTATACAAAAAATATCGAAAAAAGTTGAAAAGCAACAACTGTTATTTTATTATAATATTGATATTGATAAACTGATATGGCGGAGGGATTAAGAATGAGTTCTAAGAGAAATAGTGATTTGGAAAAGAATTTAGCTGATGAAAAGCAACGCTTCGGCATTAGAAAATTTAGTGTTGGAGTTGCAAGTGTATTGCTTGGAACATCATTGATGTTTGGAGCTGGGAGTCAAATAGCACATGCGGATACAAATAGTGATGGTAACGGTAGTGGGGATGCAAATTCTACTGATACCAGTGCAAGTGATGTACAGAGGCATAATGAGCAAGCTACTTCTAACAACTATACTACTCAAAGTGAAATAAATAAAACTTCTAACGATAAGAGTAGTACAGGGGATAAAAAAGCTACTCCTGAGAATAAATCTACCTTAACTCAAGAAATTAATAATAAGAAGACTGAATCATTAGAAAAGAAGGCACCATCTGTTGGTTCTACCACAACGGATAGTAAAGAAGAGTCAAAGACTCCATTAGAAAATAAGACTGATAAATCTAAAGTTGAAAAAACAACTCCACCAGAAGTTAAATCCGAGTCGCACGAAGATTTAACTTCTGATAAGAAGGGTACTAAAACTCAAGAGATTCAAACTCAAACTCTCAAATTAGCTAGTGCAACTCCACTTTCAGCTAAAGCTTTAACTGAAAGTAAAGCGCAAAACCAAGATACAGTTACTGCTAATGTTAATTTGATTGATGATGATACAAACTTTGGTACTGGAGACACTATTACTACTAAGACATATACTTTAAACTCTGGAGCTACTGTAACGGATCTTATTAATCAAATAAAGAAGGATCTAGATTCAGTTACTGAAGATTATTATGGACCTGATCCAAAACTTGACAGTACTGCTGGTGGCCGCCCTGCCTACACGCCAGTAGCAACAGGAACCTATAAGCATGCTCCTATTGCTACCTTGGATGATAAGACACGACTCTTTAATTTGGATCCAAGTACATTAAAAGATAAACCAACATTAGCGGGTTATACAATAACTACTGATAATAATGATAATCTTCATGCTGCAATAACGAATAACGCCACTTACAATATTAATTTAATTCATAGAATGTCAGTATTGCAGGATAAATACTTTTATAAAGCATATACTCGTCAAATAACTTATAAAATGTATGGTTTAGATGATCAATCTATTGCTCCCACAACCGTTACTCAATATGCCGTTGCACAAGCTCAAAACGGTAAAAATTACAATAGAATTAATCCAGCTACTAATCATAATGAGGTTAATATTGCAGACGTAGTTTATAGTTGGGATATGGCTACAGGAGCACAAAATAATCTAACGACATTTTCTATTAATTGGCGTGGACTTATCCTTGTTTTTGATGGACAAAAGAGTCCAGTCGCTACTGATGGATCAGAATATTCTCAACTAGCAGGGTGGGTTCCTGATAAAGATGTTGATCCTACTGGTAATAGTCAAAGAACAGGATATTCTCTCTGGCAAAATGCTCCAGGGTTGTTTTACAAAAATAAACATGTTGATGCAGTTCAAGATGAGACTGTTACTTACTACCACAATCAACCAGTAGATCTTTCATTTGAAGATATTTCAACCGTAGCTCCTCAAGATTTAAGTGGGAACAACTATGAAGCAAGCAATGAGTTAACTTATGATAATACTGCTTCTAACCAATATGATGTATATGGCGCATTAAATAAAGACGGCAAGAACTTAAGTGACGTAATCAAGAGTATTGAAGATAAGGGTTACAAGCTTGTTTCAATTACTAACGATGACGATGCTTCTCAAAAAGATTTAAAAGACAACAGTCAAATCAACTTAACCTATGACAAAGATGGTGTTTGGAAGAATGATCAACTAGTTCACAAAGCTTACACTATCAAGTTTGTTCATGATGTAAAACCTACAACTGAGACGACCTCAGTAAGCCGTAACATTCACTACGTGGCTGATGAAGGCAATAGCAAGTATGAAGTATTGAAGGACCCAGATACTCAAACTGTTAACTTTGAACGTACTGCTTATATTGACCAAGTTACTAAGCAAGAAGTTATTAAGAATGCAGATGGTACTTACAGTGAATTGCCCGCTGACTTCAAGAAGGTTTGGAAAGCTGTTGGAACTGATACCTTTGCTCAAATTCAAAAAGATAGATTTAACAAGGATGAAGGTAAGGTTACTGGTGTTTGGATAATTGAACGTGCTAACTACGATGATCCAGAAGGAACTCAGTTGAAGAGCAATTTTGCTCCAGAAGTTGCTAATGTTAGTGCTCAAAAGTACAACGACATTTACCTTGTTTACAATAAGGCTACAGCTGGGTATAACATTCACTATATTGATGTTAGTGATTCAAATAAGACCAGCAACTTTGATCCAAATGATGGTAATGAATTCCTTTCTCATGAAGTGAAAGACGTGCATGGGGATGTAGGTGACACTCCAAACGCTACAAGCAAGCTATGGGGCGAACATAATGATTCAGATTCAGGATATGGCGATTTAGGATATGTTGCCGTTGGTTTATCTACAAATGCGGAAGATGGTAAACTTGCTAACCAAGAACTTGTTGAGGATGTTCAAGATCAATACGTTTACTTGAAGCATAAGGCCGTAGAAATCACTTCAAAGACACCAAATCCACCAAAGAATTCAAGTGTTGATCCTCAAGATTTAAGTAAGAGCGCAGATCGTATTATTCACTACGTAACTGAAAAGGATAAGACACCATTACTTGACGACACTACTCAAAAGATTACTTTTGAAGGTACTGCTTATGTAGATGTAGTAAACGGTAAGAATGTACAGACTGTAGAAGGCACTGATGCTATTACTGGTCAAAAGGTATTAATTGCTCTTACTACTCCTGGTACTATTACTTGGACTGCAACTGCTGGCGATGGTTCGACCGTTGATAACAATAAGGGAAGTTTCAATCAAGTCACTAAACCTGTAATTACTGATGGTAAGGTTGCAGGTACTTGGACAGTAACTGACGGAACTGCTAATAATGCTAAGCAAGATGGAACTGACCTTGATCCAGCAAGCAAGAACTTTGATCCACACCGTGAAGTAACTTTGGAATACACCAAGGACGTTAATGCTGACATCATTTACATTGATGACACTGATAACAAAGTTTTAATTCCAACTGCTAACGACACTGATGAACACGGTAAGCCTGGTCAAGATGTTCACTTTGCTCAAGATCCACAAAAGACTATTGCGGACTTTGAAAATCAAGGCTACGTTTTAGTTCGTGATGACTTTGGAAATGGTCAAAAGTACGGCGATACTGACAGTCACTACGAAATTCACTTTGTTCATGGCGTAGATAAGAACGTTGAACATAAGTCATCTGTTAGAATCATTCATTATGTAACTGACGATGGCGACCAAGTACTTCTTGATCCAACTACTCAGGATAAGGTAAGCTTCGCTAAGACTACTTACACTGATAGAATTACCCATAAGACAGTTGGCCTTAAGGAAGTTAAGGATGCAAATGGCAATACTGTTCAAGTTTCTGATAATACTGACACTACCCCAGCTTGGGTAGTGGATGGCAAGGATAGTTTTGACCAAGTAACTAAGCCAGTGATTACTGATGGTAAGCTTGCTGGTAAGTGGCTTGTAACTGAAGCTACTGCTAATAACGCACCTGAATTCAAGGTTCCAGATCCAAGCGATCCAAACTTTAAAGAAGTTTACGATGTAACTCTTAAGTATGTTCAAAATGTAAATGCTGATATTACTTATTGGGACATTACTTATGGGATGAATCGTAAGATTAAACTTGGTGATACTGATCCTGCAAGTGATGATAAAGGTAGAACTGGTGAATTAATCCACTTTAATAATAATGAAAAGCGTATTTCAGATCTTGAAAATGAAGGATATGTCTTTGTAGATACTGACTATCATAATGGTGATAAGTATGGCAAAGAAGATAGTCATTTCAATGTATATTTAAGACACGCAGTTAAGGACATTACACCAAACACTCCAGTCGAGGACGTGCCAAAAGATCCAGATGGTAATCCAACTATTGATCCGAAGAGTTTACATAAGGAATTTACTCGCACTATTACCTTTGTTGCAAATAACGATGCCAAGAGTCCTTTGAAGGATAGCATCCCCCAAAAGGTTGAGTTTGATGGTCATATTTATGTAGATATGGTAACTGGTCAAACCACCACTCCAGAGACTGTTAAGGATGCAAATGGTAAAACGACGCAAGTTGCAACTACTAAAGCTGGTAATATTGAATGGAACCATGACACTCAAACTATGGATGAAGTAGTTCAGAAGTACATTACTTTGAACAAGGGCGACAAGTACGCAACTTCTGATGATATGGTTGGTACTTGGCACTGGATTAGCGGTGTAGCTAACGAAATCACTCTGAAGCCAACTTCAGATAATCCTGAGGATCTTGAATTAGTTTACGAAAAGAACAAAGGTGAAAGTGGTCCATCAACTGATTATGACTTACCAAATGTTGACGTTAAAGAGGAAACCAAGACCTTCACTAGAACTGTTGTCTACCGTGGTACTAAGGATGGCGGTGTTCATTTTGAAAGTGTTAACGGTTCTCCAGATGGCAAGAACATTTACAAGCAAACTGTAACCTTTACTAGAAATATTTTAAGGGCCACTGACAAAGATGGGAAGGTAACGATTCTTGAAACCACTCCATGGACTGCTAAAGACGATACTTTAAGCGAAGTTGTTTCTAAGACACCTAGTGCAGTGGGCTATGAAGTAGTTGACATTGAAAAGGTTGATGCTCATAAGATTGATCCAGATAAGGATCCTGAAAACTTGGGTGAAACTATCGTAACTTACAGCATGAAGCCAAAGCATGAAACAGGCCCATCAACTGATTATGACTTACCAAATGTTGACGTTAAAGAGGAAACCAAGACCTTCACTAGAACCGTTGTCTACCGCGGAACTAAGGATGGTGGTCAAACCTATGAAGACGTAAATGGTTCACCAGACGGGAAGAACACTTACAAGCAAACTGTAACCTTTACTAGAAATATTTTCTCAACTACTGACAAGGATGGTAAGGTAATAATTCTTGAAACTACTCCATGGAAGACTCAAGATTCGATGGGACAAGTAGATTCTAAGAAACCAAGTGACGTTGGTTACGACAAGGTAGATATTGAATCAGTTTCTGCCATAACAGTAGATCCAAATTCTGACAAGACAGATTTAGGAACTACCGTTGTAACTTACACAATTTCTTCAGTAACTCCACCAGTAGAGAACACTTACCACGTAACAGTTCACTATGTTGATGAAGACGGCAATGTCATTAAAGATCCTGTTAAGGATCCAGCTGACTTCAAGAACGGTGAATCTTACGATGAAAACAGTAAGAAAGATTCTACTATCGAACATGACGGCAAGACTTACGAATTCACTCGCGTCAAGGAAGGCGATTCTCCTGCTGGTACTATCCAAGGTAAGGATGTTGACGTTACTTACGTTTACAAATTGAAGAAGAACCCTGTTACCCCAGTGGTTCCTCCTGTTGAGGAAACTTACCACGTAACAGTTCACTATGTTGACGAAGAAGGTAATGTTATCAAAGATCCTGTTAAGGATCCGGCTGACTTCAAGAATGGCGAATCTTACGACGAAAACAACAGAAAAGATTCTACTATCAAACATGATGGTAAGACTTACGAATTTACTAGAGTAAAAGAAGGCGACGTCCCAGCTGGTACTATCCAAGGTAAGGATGTTGACGTTACTTACGTTTACAAGTTGAAGGAAACCCCAGTAACTCCACCATCAGAAAATACTTACAATGTAACTGTAAACTTTGTAGATGAACATGGTAATGTTTTGCAAGATCCACGTCATAGTTCAGATCATAAGAATGGCACTGACTACAATGAAAGTGATCATCCAACAACGATTACTAAGGGTGGCAAGACTTACACTTACATTCGTGTAGAAGATGATAAGCCAACTGGAACTATTAATGGTAGGGATGTTGTAATTACTTATGTTTACAAGGAAGTTGAAACTCCAACAGAGCCAACTAATCCTTCAACACCAAGTGAACCAACTGCCCCAACAGAGCCAACTAATCCAACACAGCCATCTACTCCAAGTGAACCTTCAACACCAACTACTCCGTCTGAACCTGATACTCCATCAACTCCAGATGAAACTCCCGATGAACCAGCAACTCCATCTAAGCCAGCCAAGAAGACTAACTTTGATAACGATGTAGCTCCATCCCACGAAAGTTACACTGACACTAATAAGGCTAAGTTTGAAAATGTAAATGCTAAGAAGAAGTCTACTTCAACTAATGCAGCCTTGGCTGAAGATACAATTGCGGCTCACAAGACTCCTAAATACCGCAGAAGTGCAGTTCCACAATCAGACAGAATTTTGCCACAAACCGGCCAAAAGAAGACTTCTGAATCTGCAATTGTTGGTTTAGCCGCTCTTGCCTTATCAGGGATCATTAGTTTGGCAATTGATCGCAAGAAGAAGAACTAAAGCTAAATAGTTTAGAATGAAGAAGATGACGAAAGTCACCTTCTTTGTTTTTACTAATTTTTTGAAAGAAATATATAAAAATTCACCACATTTGTGAATTTTTTTACTATAATGGAAAAGTAAAAAGTGTTATAGAATATAGAGGGATGAAAACGTTTTAATTAAATACAACTTCCGAAAGGGGCAAATATATAATGGATTTTGAAGAAGTTTTTAATAAAGAACGTGTTACGCGTAAGTTTACCAATAGAAGGGTAAATGAGAAACTTATTGCTAAAATTGTCGAAAAAGCACAGCAATCGCCATCTTTGCTTAATTCACAACCTTGGCGTGCATATACTTTGATGGGTGAACCACTTGAAGAGTTGAAAAAAGCTTCCAAAGAAAATATTGAAGCTGGCGTTAAGGCTAATGAAGATTTTGCGTCAATGCTTTCTCTTAATTGGGATACTTTTCCAAGTCAAAACATGGCAACGATGGGTGCTTCACAAACTTATTTCTTCCGTAATAAGCTCAATTTATTTACTAAAGCCAATAATGAAATGTTCAATGCGCCTGCAATTGTCTTTTTAACAATTCCAAAGACTTCTCCAGCTTGGTCTGTATTTGACTTAGGAATTTTTGCTCAAAGTATCATGCTTTTAGCAATTGACAATGGGTTGTCGATTATGCCAGCTCACTCATTAGTTTCTTATCCAGATTTAGTGCGTAAATATGCTCGTATTCCTGAAGGTGAAATGGTGGGTATGGCAATTGGCTTGGGTTACCCAGATAAATCTGCCGAAGTTAACGATCTAAAGTACGTTCCAGATCGTGTTCCATTTGAAAAAATTTATAAATTAACAAAATAATCCTTATAATTATCCTTTTTCAAGCGTAAAAAGCGTCTGTCTAATCCTTAAAATGGTAAAATATGTTTAGAATAATTTTATATAAAAAGGTGATAATACTTTGAGTAACGCTGAGATAATAACTAATTTAATTGCCACATTAGTTATTTTCGTGTTTGCGGCGTTCTTTGTAGCTGCCGAATTTGCCTTAGTACAAACTAGACCGAGTCAGCTTGAAGATATGCTTGCAAATGGACAAGGCAATAAGAAAAGATTACAACGTGCACTTCATATGGTGCATAATCTGAATGAGTATCTATCAACTACACAGGTTGGTACGACGCTTGTAGGTGTAGTTCTTGGTTGGTTTTCAGCAGATACACTCTCGCAAATTTTTGTTAAGTTGTTTAACTTAACTCCGATGAGTCATTCTCTGGTTAAATCAGTTAGTGCTATCTTGGGTGTGATTTTATTAACTTACTTAGAAGTGGTTGTAACTGAAATTGTGCCCAAGAATATCGCGATTGATATGCCAGTCAAGATGCTGATGGGAATTGTAACTCCACTTCAATGGTTCCATACTTTGGTTTATCCATTCGTATGGCTTCTTAATACCAGTTCTAATGGCCTACTTAAATTGCTCGGCTTTGAACCAGCTGATGAAGAAAATGAAGTCTATTCTCAATCCGAAATTATCAAACTTTCTCGGAATGCCGTTCATGGTGGTTCCCTTGATAAGTACGATTTAACTTATATGGAACGTGCCTTTGAGTTAAACGATAAAGTTGCCAAAGACATCATGACTGATAGAACACGGTTGAAGGTTTTGAATTCAACTGATACTATCAAGACCGCCCTTGAGATGTACTTAAAGGATGGTTATAGCCGTTTTCCAGTAGTTCGCGACAACGATAAGGATGACGTTGTAGGTTATGTGTATGCTTATGATATCGTTCAACAAGATCAAATTGATCCTAACGTTCCCGTAACTAGAATCATCCGCACCATCATTACAGTGCCTGAATCAATGCCAATTCAAGATATCTTGCATTTGATGATTAAGAAGCATACGCCAATTGTTTTGGTGGTAGATGAATATGGTGGTACGAGCGGAATCGTGACTGATAAGGATATTTATGAAGAACTCTTCGGTTCTGTTAAAGACGAAATTGATGATGTTTCTGATGACTACATTATCAAGGATAAGAATGGTAACATTCATGTTTCTGGAAAGACGACTTTGTATGACTTTGAACGCTACTTCCACACCGACTTGAAGGCCTTTCAAGATAGCGACATCATTACCATTGGTGGTTACATGATGGAACATTATCCAAACCTTAAAAAGGATGAAAGCGTCGAACTTGAAGGTTATATCTTTAAGCTAGATAGCATTGAGCAAGGCTTTATGCGTTGGTTTATTGTTAAGCCAGTTGAAAAAGATGATGACGATTCAGAAGAAAAAACAGATCAAAAGTAGGGCCTAGCCTACAAGAAAGCGCAAAAAATAGCGCTTTTTTTGTTTGAAGATGTTATAATCATTTTTATAATGGATGAAAAGGTAATAAATGAAGGGTAAATAAATGGCAAAAAGCGACGATATTAATCGAATTATTGATCACAAGTTATTTTCAGAAGACGACATTCAAGAAATGTGCAAGCGTCTAGGTAAGCAATTAACCGAAGACTACGCTGGTAAGAAGCCATTAGTGATTGGAGCACTGAAGGGCGCAGTTTACTTTTTGACTGATTTGACCAGAGAAATGGATGTTGAAGAACAATTGGACTTTATCGATGTTTCAAGCTATGGGGATGGCTTTGAATCAACGGGTAAAGTTGAAATTGTCAGCGATGTGGCAACTGATGTGAAAGATCGCGATGTTTTGATCGTAGAAGATATTGTTGACAGTGGTTTGACTTTGAAGTTTATGAAAGATTTATTCAAAGAGCGCGGTGCTAAGAGTGTCAAGTGTTGCGTAATGCTCAACAAGGAAGCTAGAAGAACTACTGATGTTGAGATTGAATACTACGGTTCAAAGGTTGGCGATGAATTTGTTGTGGGATACGGCATGGATTTCTTGAACATGTACCGCAACATCCCTTACGTGGGCGTTTTGAAGCCAGAAATTATCGAAAAGTACATTAAGTAGTTTTTGAATTAGAATCTAGAAGAATCAGATGATTAGTACATCTGATTCTTTTTTGATTTTCTAACAAACTGATTGTTTTATACGTACAAAAAATATAAAATGTATGTACAAGGAGGTAGAATTATGATGGTAGATAATGCAAAACACATTTTTAAAAACGGTAATTCATATGCACTGCGTATTAGTAAACAAGATCGCCTAGATTTAGGCATTGATGAGGATACTAATTTAGTGAAGACTATTAGTCCAGATCATAAAACTATTTCTTTTACAGTAATTAATTCTAATGATGAAAATCAAGCAGTTGATGATTTTGCTAAGAAATTCATGGCGGATCATAAAAAAGCTTTTGATATTCTAAAGGATATGTAAATGACACTTTATTTGACCCGAAATGAACTAATTAGACTAAATCATGATATTCGACCCGAAGTTCCTACAGATGAATTAGTACAATATGCTCCTGGAATTGATGTTGTAGTGATGCAACCGCAACAGGTTCTGTTCGGGCGTGAATTGTATCCAACGTTATGGCTTAAAGCAGCTTTTATCATGCAGAAAATTACCAAAAAACATATTTTTACAAATGGTAATAAACGTACTAGTTTAACAGCAACAGCCTATTTTTTGTATAAGAATAATTATGATTTAGTAATTACTAATAAAGAAGCAATTGACATAGTACTATTTGCAACAAATGAAGAAGATTCAGAGGAGAATATGCAAAAAATTGCAGATTGGCTTAAAGAACATAGTCAAAAGCAAAAGCTTTGATGATCTAGAAGAATCAGATGATTAGTGCATCTGATTCTTTTTTTGATTTATTTTGTTGGAGAATGGCTGGTTTTTGGTTAAAATGGTTATTTAGGAGGACAGGCCCGATGAAACGATTTCATCATAAATTCACCTTGCCAGCAATTTTAACCCTCTTAGTTTTAGCAATTGCTGGCTTATTAATTGGATATTTTAATTATGAAAAGCAAACCACTCTGCCACCGAATTCAAATAGTAGCGCAATTGGAGTGGAGTTAAATCAAAGTCAAGATTATGTTGATTTACATAAGCTGCAAGCCAATGGTGTCTCCTTTGTTTATTTGAAAGCAACTCAGGGACGGTCATATTTTGATGATGACTTTTTGTTATATCGGGATCAGATTTTAGGCACCCAACTGGCATACGGCGTAATTGTGACCTATAGCAATGAATCGACTTCCAATCAACATTACCGTTACTTTTTAAAAAAGGTGGGCAGAAACACAGGCACCTTGCCAATCTTAATTCGGCCAGCTAGCAGTTCTACTAGTTCTAAATATTTACGATCAATGGGACGCTTTGCGGGGATGCTAAAGCAACTTGGCAAGCCAGTGATGGTCGAAGAAAATTACAAATATCATGGATATTTTCCTCAAGGAACCTTATTCATGAAGACTGGCAATAAGGCGCCTAATAAGTTGAAATATTCCTTTTGGCAATATACAACAGATGGTAGAGTTAAAAATGTAAGCAATCTGGACCAAGGCGTTACAATGTTTACTTATAACGGCACGGTTCAGCAGTATAAACAAAAGTATGGGCAGTTGACACAATAATGTATCAAGAAAAAGTAAGAGAAATTTTATCAAAACAACATAAAACACAGCCAACACTGATTCAAAAAAACACTTATGACGCCATCAAGAATGGCGCTAGCGTAGTAGGGTTGGCAAAGACAGGAACTGGGAAGACCTTGGCATATGCCTTACCAGTTTTAGAAAATGTAAAAGCAGGGGAAGCTAATTCTGCGGTAATTATCGCACCAACCACTGAACTGGCAGTACAAATTCGGCATGTGATTAATCCATTTTTGCACGTTTTAGGGTTAAAAGGTGTAAGTTTAGTTGGAGCCGGGAATCGCAAACGCCAAGAAGAAAATTTGAAAAAGCGCCATCCCGAAGTAGTTGTCGCAACGCCTGGTCGTTTCTTTGATTTCTTTTCAAGTGGAAGGATTAAGACTAATCAGATTCATAGTTTAATCATTGACGAAGCAGACGATATTTTGGAATTTGCTAAAAAGGAACTTTTAGCATCTCTTGGGCAAAATTTGTCTTCACAAGCGCAGATTTTATTATTTGGTGCGACTGATTCTGAAATCACTAGGGATGCAGAGAGCTTGTTTGACCGTAATTTCTTATTAATTGATGTGCGCGGGGAACAAACTACTAAACGTAAGAACTATTTCTTACAAGTTGATAATTCTCACAAGATTGAGTTCTTGCAAAGAATGACTAAATTGGATAACTTCAAGGGTATTTTGTTCTTTGATTCTAACAAGACGATGATGAAGTTTGCGGGAATCTTTGGTCATAGTAAAACTAAATTTGAAATTTTAGCAAATGAATTTGGTAAAGAAAAGCGCGAAGCTGCCTTGCATGACTTGAAAGTAGGCAAGACTAAGTTGCTTTTGGCAACAGATTTAGCTGCGCGCGGTCTCGATATTCCAGATCTTACCCATGTCATCAACTTTGACATTCCAAGTGAAGTTAATACTTATCTTCACCGTGCCGGCCGAACTGGACGTATGAATGCTGAGGGCTATGTGGTGACACTCGGAAACGATCATGATTTCCGCGATTTGAAAAAACTTTTAGCTGGTGAAGTTGAGCTTGAACGAGTATATTTTGCGGGTTACAAGTTATCGACAACTTTAGCTAAAAAAGAGAAGAAGGCTAAAAATGATGATGAATCCGCTAAAAATAAAAAGCAGAAAGTGACGCCTAAGGCTAAGAAAAAGCATAAAAAGCGGAAAAATAAAAATAAGGGTTATCACCCTCATTATTTGAAAGGTAAGAAATGAGTCGATTAGTAGCATGGCTTGAAGATTATATTTTGCCGATTGCTAGCCGCCTCGGTCAAGTACGGTGGCTTGTAGCTTTGCGAAATGCTTTTGTATCGATAATGCCGATTACAATTGCGGGATCTTTAGCCGTTTTAATTAAAAGTCTGATTCAGGCAGCTCGCGACCATTTGGGCTGGCAGACTTTTGCTTTTGCAATGCAGCCACTAGTTGCAATTAGCGATATTGTGTGGCGCGGAACCTTTTCTCTTTTTGCCTTGTTTTTGGCATTGGCATTAGGCTATCAATTGTCTAAAACCTTTGAGGTGAATCGATTAGCAGGTTCTATTGTTTCGCTAGCATCATTTATGATGAGTGTGGCCAACTACATGAAGTTGAAGATGAACGGGGATAATGTGATTGTCAAAAATGCTTTTGATATTTCACAGTTTTCATCAACGGGTATTTTTACCGCGATCCTCTTTTGTTCAATTGGGGTGGGGATTTATGTGCTATGTGTAAAAGCTCGCATTAGCTTGCATATGATGGCCAATATGCCCCATGCGGAACAAGCAGCCTTTGATTCTTTAATTCCAGGAATTATTTCAATTTTTAGTGTGGGGGCAATCAATTACGTCTTTCAACTTTCAACCGGTCTATATTTTGGTAGTTGGCTGTTAAAGACGATTCAAATTCCATTAGTAAACTTGGGTCAAGGATTTGGTGTAGTACTTTTGGTAACTTTGCTAGTTCAAGTTTTTTGGTTCTTTGGGATCAATGGGTTGAGCATTTTGTCACCAATTATGGATTCAATTTGGCTAACTGCGCAAAATGTCAATATTACTGCTGCGCAAAATGGTCAAGTACCCAACTATCTCTGGGTTAAAGGCTCATTTGAAGTTTTTGCGTGGATTGGGGGCGCCGGTGGAACATTGATGTTGATTGTGGCGATTTTGCTTTTTTCTAAAAGAAGTGATTATCGTACAATTGCTAAAGTAGCCCTAGCTCCGGGAATTTTTAATATTAATGAGCCAATTGTCTTTGGGTTGCCAGTCGTGCTCAACCCAGTTTACTTCATTCCATTTGTAATAGCGCCATTAGTTAATGTGGCTTTCTCATATTGGATTACTAAAATGGGGCTCGTTAATCCAGTGCAAGTAGCTGTTCCTTCGATCATGCCACCATTGATTGGACCATACTTGGCCTGCAATTATGATTGGCGCGCGATTATTTTAAGCGTAGTGAATATGTTAATTGGACTGGCAATTTGGGCACCGTTTGTTTTTGCGGCTGATAAGATTGCTGACGTTAACAATCCAAAAACTTTCTTTAATACTCAATATTAGTAAAAAATAATTAGCTTTTATCATGATTTTTTGATAAAGTTAATTAGGTATGATCCTGTAGCTCAGCTGGATAGAGCATCGGTTTCCTAAACCGTGTGTCGTGGGTTCGAATCTCACCAGGATCATTTATGAGGGCTGGATTTTTCCAGTCTTTTTTGTTTGCTGGTAGTATGGTTTAATTAAACTAGCAAGATTTAGAAAGTGAACTAACATGTTATATTTATTGACTGCTGCCTTAGTAATTGTAATTGGTAGTTTTTGTTTAGTATTTGGCTTGGATAAGTCTCGTCCTTTCAAGACTAGAAAGCGGCTACTTTATACGGCACTGATTTGTGTCTTTATTGTATGGGGGCTTGTAACAGCAATTATGATGAATCCACTGAGATAATTGAGGAAATTATGCAAAAGATAAAAGTAATGACAGTTTTTGGTACGCGTCCTGAAGCAATCAAGATGGCGCCATTAGTTTTAAAATTAAAAGAAGACCAACGTTTTGAAGAAGTAACAGTTGTTTCAGCTCAACACCGTGAGATGCTGGATCAGGTGCTCGACATTTTTAAGATTAAGCCAGATTATGACTTTAACATTATGCATAAGAATCAGACTTTGGAAGATATTACTTCTAAAGTAATGACTGATTTGGCGAGGGTAATTAAGAAAGAGAAGCCCGATATTGTCTTGGTTCATGGCGATACTACGACGAGCTTTGCGGCTAGTTTGGCTACTTTTTATGAACAAACCACGCTCGGCCACGTAGAAGCAGGATTAAGAACTTGGAATAAGTATTCACCGTTTCCTGAAGAAATGAATCGTCAAATGACCGATGATTTGGCTGATTTATACTTTGCACCAACTGAACTTAGCCGCAGTAATCTGATTAAGGAAAATCATAATGCCGATAATATTTTTGTGACGGGCAATACTGCGATTGATGCTTTGCATGAAACTGTTCAAAAAAATTATCATCATGATGTGCTGGATGAAATTACACCAGGGAATCGCGTGATTTTGGTAACGATGCACCGCCGGGAAAACCAAGGTGAACCAATGCGACGAGTGTTTAAAGTAATAAAGCAAGTAGTGGACACGCATGATGATGTAGAGATTATTTATCCGGTGCACTTGTCGCCGCGCGTACAAAAAGTGGCTAAGGAAGTATTAGGCGCCGATCCGAGCATTCACTTAATTGATCCGCTAGATGTGGTGGATTTCCATAATTTGGCTAAAAGATCCTACTTTATCATGACTGATTCAGGTGGAGTTCAAGAAGAAGCGCCAAGTTTAGGTAAGCCTGTACTAGTTTTACGAGATACAACTGAGCGTCCAGAAGGAGTGAAGGCTGGAACCTTGAAACTTGTTGGCACTGAAGTTGATAAAGTGCATGATGAAATGGTCAAGCTACTCGAAAATAAGAGTGAATATGATAAGATGGCGAATGCCAAGAATCCATATGGTGATGGTCGTGCCAGTGAGCGCATTATGGATGCAATTTACTATTACTTTAATAAAGATACAGCAGAAAGACCAGAAGATTTTGAATAACGAAAAAAGCTGATGTGATAGTGCATCAGCTTTTTTGTATTCAATCACTATTAATATATACTTATTAATTTTTCTCTAATTGGAGTCGTTATTTTAGGCAATAATTTCAGGATTCTGTTATACTTGCTTTAGATAATAGTTATTAATGATTAGAAAGAAGCAGATAGATGAATTTTAAAAAGATAGTAATTGGTTCAGTGGCCGTATTGATGGCGACTACACCGGTGCTTGCAATGGCTGAACATCCTACTCCCGTTCAGGCTGCTAGCACAGAAAATAAGAAAGAAAAAGGCACCCTTACTATTAGAAGAGATGGTGCACATGTCTACGGAAAAGATGGTAAGAAATTGAACGCTTATCGTGGAGGTAAGCCCTACCTTAAGGAAGGAGATGAGGTGAAGTACTATAGTGGTCCACTATATATGAATAAATATGATGTAGGATGGAGAAATTATAAAAAAGCTATTTTTTATAATATTGGAGATGGTGGCTATATCTTAGGTTATAACATTGCCTCAATGAATGGCAAAGGCGTTTTGAGCGTTTATCATAATGCTTATGTATATGATAAAAATGGCAAACGGTTGAAGAAATATCAAGGTAGTAAGTCAAACACCTTGATTAGAAAAGGAACGGCTGTAAATTATGTAGGCAAGATAAACGAAATGCCAAATACGGATAAAGACATGCCTAAGTTTTATTACTTTAATAATTATATTCAACGCGAGTCAGATAAAATGTTGTGGGTAAGCTATAAAACAATTAAAGGTAAGCAATATTATAATATTGGTTCCGGTGGCTACATTAAAGCAGCTAATATTGGATATATTAACGGAAAAGAATTGTTTACTGCCGAAGCAACAGTTACGCTTGGAACCCCAGATTACGGTAGGCGCAGTGAATATTATGTATGGAATAGTAAAGGCCAATTTACTCATGAAGTATTTCCATATAGAAAAGGTCAAAAAATTATTGTAGATCGTGCCACTATTGGAGAGGATGGTGATGGTGAGATGATTTATCGAGTAAAAGGGACTGATAAGTATATTGCGCAAAGTGATTTGAAGTCGGATCCGATTCAAGCTTTAAGATATTAAATAGAAAAGGAGAATAATCATGATTAACTTAAACACTACAATTTTGAGTAAACCTAGATTTACCTTTGAGGGTGAATATGATAGAGTGGTTCAAAAAGGAAATGTAGGAACCAGTTATGTATATGCTTTACAATTATACAGAGGTCATACTTGTGTTTTAAGAGGACGTCGGAATGATAATTCTTCTACTGTAAAAGTAAATAGGTCTCAGGAAGTCGATTTGACTGGTTCAGCAGGCGGTCATACTCAAACATGGGAATATGCGGGAAGCGCTGCTCAAAACAACTTTAATGGTGATTGATTTATTGGAACTAAGGGTCAACGAGCTTCAGATGGATATGATTGGGATATTCAACTAGCTAGAATTCATTTTCCAACTAGCGCTAATGATAATACGCAATTAGTAAGACTTTCGCATTTAAATCAGGTAGGAACGGCTAGCTTTGACGGTGCTGCTTATAGAACTGAAGCAGCTGTTACTCCAGATTATCAGATTATCGTAGATTAATGATTGTAGCGCTTGATGACAGTAAAAATGCCCATTTTGGTTTATTTGATTTGGCTACCATTAATAGTCGACTCAATGGAGTTCAAACTAGTGGATCTAAACAAGGACATGTGCCATTAAATGAGGTGACTTCCTTAGCTTCTTTTACTATTCCGGCAATTACAAATACTATTCCTTCTCTTCAAGGATTTGATATTGATAATAGGAATAACATTTATGTTTCTTGTCAACCTCATCCAGTTTGGCCAAAAGGTCAACGCGGACCTCGCCAAATTGTAAAAATTCCATGGGGTGAAACTGGAAGTAGTAATTGGTATGTCGCAAACTATGATGGATATAATTCTGATTTAGATATTTCAGGCTACTACACTGAATTTGAAGGTGTTCAAGTAATTGATGAAGACAGTTTATATTTAACAGTTTTGCATATCATCATGCAAATAAAAGTTTACTTACAGATAAAAATAAGATCTTCAAAATTAGTGGTTTCCAGACATATTAATTTGAATTTTGAATAACGAAAAAAGCTGATGTAATAATGCATCAGCTTTTTTCATTAAATTGGATAAAATACATCAAATCCGTTTTGCCCATTAAGACAGTTCACTTTAATCGTCAAAATACTACCCTTTAATAGCTCATATTTTGTGTTCAATGGAATTGACATGTTTTCGTCACTGGAAATTAGTGAAGCTATTTTTCCAAAAGCAGGGTGGTGAACTTGCACGCGAACTCCTGGTTGAACCTTCAAGTTTAAAACATGCTTGCCGGTGCGTTTGTTATAGCGCAAGCGAATTTTCTTAGCCTGACCAATAATATTCTCCCAAGAAGGAATGTGAACTGGAAATCTATCTTCAAAGTATAGATAAGCTTCGCCATTTTTGTTTACTTTAATGGCATCTGCATGAGGATTTGCTTCCAATAAACGTTCGTAAATCTTCACCAACTCATAAGTAGTTAAATTCTCAAAATCAGCCACACGAACCTTATGTTCCACTAGTTGATAATCCCTTGCTTCTTGTGCTTGGAGCTTGTTTTGGATTAAATGTGTATCTGTTTGTTCAGCTAAGTTCTTAAGTGCATTAGTATGTAGTCCGAATTTAGTAGTTGAAGTCATTTAATTGTTCACTTTCTATTAAATTCAACTCCCTTGGCTATGATTTTAACAGATAAATATGAATAAATTGTGAAATAAATAACATAAATAAAAATGCCTAGTCATGATGACTAAGCATTTTTACTTTTTTATATTTTTTTGATGTTCGTGAAGACGCATTTTTGCTCGTTCAATCATAGTGTGTTCTTGCTTTTGGAAAACGGATCTAGTAGTTAAATAATTGAAAATTCCTACTAAAACTTGATCGATAATTTTAACAAGAAGGGCATTAAGGTGTAGCCATGAGAGTCCCACCAACATGATTAGAGTATCAGGGATTAAACTAATGATTCGATAGGTGAAAAATACGATTAATTTGTGCCAGGTTGTGTGCTCATGGTCAACATTGTTAATGAATACTGCCTTTTGATTAAAGAAAAAGGAAGCTAAGTTAGAAATAATAAAGGCAATAGTGTTGGAAATCACCACTGCACTATGCCACCATTGATGAAGCACCATGAAAGCAACCGTGTTTATTAAAGCAGCAACAAAGCCAAAAATCATGTAAACCCATAAGTTTCGATGTCTTTTGACTAACTTTTCACCTAACTTACGAATATTGGCTTCATCAGAAACTACTGCTTGTTTCTTTTTATCCATTTAATAAATCAGCCATTTCCTTTGCAGCGTTATCAATTTTATCAATTGCATCGTCATCCGGTGCATTTTCAATAGTTACCGGAGCAGTAGCTTCAATTGCGCCAGCTTCTTTAAATGCCTTTTCATAATCAAAAACATTCTCGCAGAAGTGTTCACCATAAGTCTTATCGCCACTACCCATTACAGCAAAATGTTTGCCGCTTAAATCTAAAGTCTTTAATTGTTCATAAAAGTCGGCAATTTCGTCTGTCATCTTGCCTTCGCCATACGTATAGGTAATAAAGATACAGAGATCACTCTTTAAATAGTCGCTAGCATCGGTGAAACTTACATCGCTACTTTCAACTTCAAAGCCGTAGTCTTGTAAGTCCTCTTCTAAAATATCTGCCATGTCTTCATCGTTACCAGTCATACTAGCGTAGACAATTCTTGCTTTCATGAATACTCTTCAACCTCTCTTAAATTAGTAGTCACTTTGTCTTATTATACATAACTTTGGCAAGTTTTCGTATTGCTTTAGCAAATTTTACAAAAAATGTATAATAAGAAGAGTATATTATTGCAAATGAAGAGAGGAATTTATTTTGATTACTATAAAATCTGTTCGTGAACTTAAAGGCATGCAAAAATCCGGTCGTTTGCTTGCTTCAATGTTTGAAGGCTTACGCGATGTAATTAAGCCAGGTATTTCTACTTGGGAAATTGAAGAATTTTGTCAAAAATTCGTCAAGGACCGTGGCGGTCGTCTTTCAGAACAAGGCTTTGAAGGCTATAAGTACGGTACTTGTGTTTCAGTTAATGATGAAATTGCCCACCAAACTCCAAGAAAAGACCGTATTTTAAAGGAAGGTGACATCGTTAAGGTTGATGTTACTTGCAATTTAGACGGTTATGAAACTGACTCATGCACTACTTATCCAGTAGGTAAGATTTCAAAGGCTGACCAAGACTTGATCGAAACTACTAAGAAGGCAATGTACCTTGGAATTGACCAAGCTGTTTTGGGTAACAGAATTGGGGATATTGGTGCAGCTATTCAACACTTTGTTGAAGTTGAACACCCATATGGTGATGTTCGTGAACTTGTGGGTCACGGTATTCAACCCACTATCCACGAAGATCCAGAAGTTCCTCACTGGGGTAAGGCTGGTCATGGTCTTCGTCTTCGTGAAGGGATGACCATTACTTGTGAACCAATGGTTGAAGCTGGTGGAGATTGGCATATCGATCAAAGAACAGTTGATGATCCAAATGATGACTGGGTATACTATGCAACTCCAGATGGCTCAAATGCAGCTCAATTTGAACACACCTTTGCTATTACTAAGGATGGTCCAAAGATTTTAACCCTTCAAAAGCCATATGATGGTTATGAAAAATACTTGCCTCATTTTGATGAGATGGATGACTAAAACTGAATGAAATCTAATAAAGAAGTTCGTGAAAATATAGGACTTTTTTATAAAACACTCTCAGGTAAAATCTCTAATGGAGAAATAGTGGTCAGTTCTATTGTGATTGCCTACTATATCTTATTTTCGATCTTTCCAATCATTATTATTGTCGGAAACATTTTGCCTTTATTTCATATCAATACTGCCCCAATTGCGGAGTATTTAAGGTTAGTTTTTCCGGATCAAGTTTCAGAATTCATTATGCCAATCATTAATTCTCTTTTGAAAAGCAATTCAACAGGATACATTTCTTTTGGTATTATCTTTGCGATTTGGTCGTTTTCTTCCTTAGTTAATGCAATTAGGATTGGAATGAATCGAATTTATGGTGTTCATCAAGCTGAGCTTAAGCAGAAGCTTTTAATTGTGGTTTGGACGCGCTCTATTACAGTGATTTTAACTACTTTGATGATTATTGTATTTACTGCAGTAGCTTTAGTATTTATTTTTGGTCAACAAGTTTTGGAATTCCTAAAGCCAATCTTTAGTTTTTCAATTGGTGAAATCCAAAGAATTTTAAATTATCGCTATCCAGTAGTCTTTATCATCATGATGATTGCAGTTTTTTACCTTAATTATGTTTTACCAAATATTAAGCTTAAAAAGAGAGTCATTTGGCCAGGGGCCTTGACTACAGTGTTTGGCTGGTTTGTTTTATCCTATCTGTTTAGTTTTTACTTGCATAATTTCCATATTAGCTGGGAAAACTACGGGATTGTAGGAACGTTTATTATGTTTATGCTGTGGCTGAACTTAACTGCATTGTTGCTGTTATTTGGAACTTGTATCAATGCAGCCATAGTTCAAATGCGAGTGGGTAAGGTTCCTTATTCCGCGGGAAGGCTGGTAGAATACATTCAAAAAAGTCGTAGATGAGGTAAGCGATTTCTGGTATGATAAATTTTAGGGTAGAAAATAGAAAGAGTGTTTTTTTATGAAAGTTAGAAAAGCTGTTATTCCGGCAGCCGGTTTAGGTACAAGATTTTTGCCTGCAACTAAGGCAATGCCTAAAGAAATGGTGCCAATTGTTGATAAGCCGACTATTCAATTTATTGTTGAAGAGGCTAAGAAGTCTGGAATTGAAGATATTTTAATCGTAACTGGTAAAAATAAGCGTTCAATCGAAGATCATTTTGATGCTAATCCTGAGTTGGAACAAGATTTGGAAGAAAAGGGCAAGACGAACTTGCTTCATTTAACTCAATCAATTACTAATTTAGGGATTAACTTATACTTTACTCGTCAACCTCATCCAGCTGGTTTGGGGGATGCAATATTACGAGCACGCAGCTTCGTTGGAGACGAACCTTTTGCGGTAATGCTTGGTGATGATTTGATGGACGATAAGGTTCCACTTACTAAACAACTAATTAACAGATATAATAAAACGCACGCTTCAACTATTGCAGTTATGCCAGTGCCACATGAAGAAGTTTCAAAGTACGGGGTAATTGAACCAGCCAGCGAGATCGAACCGGGCTTGATTAATGTTAAGTCTTTTGTAGAAAAGCCTGATATTGATAAAGCTCCAAGTGATTACGCAATTATTGGTCGTTACCTTTTGACGCCAGAAATCTTTGAAATTTTGGCTCATCAAAAACCAGGTCGTGGTGGAGAAGTTCAATTAACTGATGCCATTGATACGATGAATAAGACTCAACGAGTTTTTGCTCATGTATTTAATGGCGAACGTCACGATGTTGGTAACAAGGAAGGCTATCTTGAAACTTCCATCGAATATGGTCTTTCTCACCCTGAAATTAAAGATGAACTTCGTCAATACCACAACAAATTCATCGCCAACCTTTGAACCGTAGTATTCAATCTCAACATCAGTAGTTCTTCTAGCTTCCTTGTTGAGCATTACGCA
Organism: Lactobacillus intestinalis; assembly: GCF_024397795.1. NCBI lineage: Bacteria > Bacillati > Bacillota > Bacilli > Lactobacillales > Lactobacillaceae > Lactobacillus > Lactobacillus intestinalis. The sequence goes on from NZ_CP072983.1 coordinate 575,115, forward strand.
ACACTTGACACTCTTAGCACCGCGCTCTTTGAATAAATCTTCATAAACTTCAAAGTCAAACCACTGTCAACAATATCTTCTACGATCAAAACATCGCGATCTTTCACATCAGTTGCCACATCGCTGACAATTTCAACTTTACCCGTTGATTCAAAGCCATCCCCATAGCTTGAAACATCGGTGGAAGTGAAAGCATGACCAACGCTCCTTTTATTGTTGAGAAAAAGTATAAAGATGATGCTCAAAATCACTTGAAAAATTCAATGTTGGTGGATGCTTTAATTGATGCTTTTTCTGGTGAACATATGGGAATCACTGCCGAAAATGTGGCTGAAGAATATAATATTACTCGCCAAGAAATGGATGAATTTAGTGTGGATTCTCATCAAAAAGCCGTTAAGGCAATTGAAGAAGATAATTTTGATGAAATTTTACCAATTACTATTAATGGTCAAACTTTGACTCATGATGAAAGTGTAAGAAGTGACACTAATTTAGAAGCATTGGGTAAATTAAAGACCGTTTTTAAAGAAGATGGTAAAGTAACCGCTGGGAATGCCTCACCTTTGAATGATGGAGCTAGTATGTTGATATTAGCAACTGAAGAAAAAGTAAAAGAACTCAATTTGAAGCCGATTGCCAAACTAGGTGCCTTCGCTGAAGCAGGTTTTGATCCAGCTTTGATGGGATATACTCCTTACTACGCTGTTCGAAAATTACTTGATAAAAATAAGACTACTGTTGATGATTATGATGTCTTCGAAGTCAATGAAGCTTTTGCCTCCCAAGCAGTAGCTTTAAAACGTGATTTGAAAATTCCGGCTAATAAACTTAATATTTTAGGTGGTGCGATTGCTTTGGGTCACCCATTAGGAGCAACCGGTACTAGATTAATCGCCACTGCAATTAGTGCATTAAATAAAGTAAATGGTAAAAGAGCAATTGCGACCTTGTGTATTGGTGGAGGTCAAGCAATTGCTTATGAAATTAAGCGGGATTAAAGATGAAATTTTATCAATTGTCGGCTAAGGATCGTCGGAAGATTTTAGATGATGAAGGAATTGAACTTGAAGAAATCGATGAGGAAGTTTTAGAAAAGCTCAATAACTTAAGTGAAAATGTCATTGGTCAGCTTCGTTTACCTTTGGGCGTCGTTCAGAGTTTAAATGTAAATGACGCAAATTACATGGTGCCAATGGCAACTGAGGAACCCTCAGTGATTGCTGCAGCCAATCACGGCGCTAGCATTTTTAATAAAAATGGTGGGGTGGTTGCTTCAAGTGATCGAAGTGGAATTTATGGCCAGATTGTGATGGCGATTGAAGATGATTTTGACTTAGCTTTAGTAGAAAAGAAAAAATCAGCTTTAATTAAAGAGGCCAATGATAAATTTTCTTCTTTAGTTAACCATGGTGGTGGATTGTGCAAGATCGAATTTTCTTTAAAAAATGGCGATCAACAAAAGTTGCTCTATGCTTTGTGCTTGATTGATCCAGCAGAAGCCATGGGGGCAAACAAGGCTAATTCGATTTTAGAATTTTTAGCTCAAAACTTGCTGGCCGTAAGAGGAATCAGTGAAAAACTTTATGCAATTTTGTCTAATTATCCAAGTCAACTCACTACTGCTAAAGTAGAACTTGATTTTGCCAGTGTGGGCGGCAGAAAAGTTGCTGAAAGAGTGGTTTTATTAAGTAAAATCGGTCAAATCGATCCCTACCGTGCAGTTACCAATAACAAAGGGATCATGAATGGCGTGGACGCGGTCTTATTGGCCACTGGAAATGATTACCGGGCCATTGAAGCAGCAAGTGCGGTTCTAGCTAGTCGAAATGGCTATACCAGTTTAAGCAGATGGAGGATTAAAGATCAAAAATTGGTTGGCGAATTGACTTTGCCAATGGCAATTGGTGCAGTTGGTGGTTCAATTAATGCTCGCAGTGATGTGAAGCAGGCTTTCAATATTTTAAATCCTACAAATCGCATTTCTGTAAAAGATTTAGCTAATGTGATTACGAGTATTGGTTTAGCTAATAATCTAGCGGCACTACTTGCAATATCAACAGTTGGGATTCAAGAAGGTCATATGAAATTGCAAGCGCGTAACTTGGTCGCAAGTTTAAATGTGCCTGAATCTGAAAAAGAAAAAGTCCTTAAGCAATTGATAAAAGATAAGATTTATACAAAAGAGCACGTTCAAGAAATACTAAAAGAAATAAGTGAGGATAAATAATGCGAATTGGTATTGATCAGATAGGTTTTTATACTCCTAATAAATATGTGGACATGGTAGATTTAGCTCATGCGAGAGGGGAAGATCCTAATAAGTTTTTAATTGGGATTGGTCAAAGACAAATGAGTGTAGCTGACAAGACTCAAGATGCTGTATCGATGGGGATTAATGCCACTTTAAGATATTTAGATCAAATTGACAAAGATAAGGTTGGCTTGTTAATTTTTGGTACTGAAAGTAGTGTGGACCAATCTAAGTCAGCTTCCTTGTTCGTGAAGTCTGCCTTGCATTTACGTCCAGAAGTTAGAACTTTTGAAGTAAAGGAAGCTTGTTTTGGTTTAACGGCAGCTTTAATGACTGCCCGTGATTTCGTCAGGGTACATCCCGATCAAACTGCGATTGTTATTGGGAGTGATATTGCTCGATATGGTGTTAAAACGCCAGGTGAAGTTACCCAAGGTGCGGGAAGCATTAGTTTATTAGTAAAGAGTGAACCGAGGATTTTATCCTTAAATGATGGCCACAGTGCATACAGTGAGGATATTAATGACTTTTGGCGTCCTAACGATTCTGCAGTTGCTAAAGTTGATGGTAAGTATTCAACTCAAGTTTATTTAGACTTCTTCAAAAAGACCTTTGATGCTTATAAAGAGCAAAAAGACTGGAGTACCCGTGACTTTAGTGCTTTGATTTATCATTTGCCATTTACTAAGCAAGGATTAAAAGCTAATCGCCTTGCAATTGAAGATCAAGATGATGTGACTAAGGATCGTTTAAGTGAAACTTTTGAAGCTTCTAAGCAATTAAGTATGCGAGTAGGGAATATTTACACTGCATCTTTATACATGAGCTTGTTAAGCTTGCTTGAAAACTATGATCTTGAGCCTAATTCTTTAATTGGACTATTTTCTTATGGTTCAGGTGCGATGGCGGAATTTTTCTCAGGAAATGTTGTTGATGGTTATAAAGAATGGATTAACCCTAAGGGGGATGCAGCTTTGCTTGATGATCGTCAGAGATTAACAGTTGAAGAATACGAAAAGGTATTTACCGAAGCCCTAGAGCCAGTAGCTAATAATCGAGAATTTACTAGTGATGAACGTCAAGGTGTTTGGTATTTTGCTGGTGTGAAAAATGATATCCGTCAATATCGTCAAGTTTAAAATTTGGGATTGCTATAAATTTTAAAAAATGGTAAGATAATATCATCATGTAGGTTGGCTGAAATATAAAAAGATATGAGTAAGAATAAAAATTGCCTGCCACAGATTTTCAAAAAGTAATTCGCACTTAGAATTACTACACACACATAACAGAGTTTCTTGATATTCACATAACATATCAAGAAAGTGTAATAGGATTGAGCGAGTAACACCCAATCCTATTTTTTGTATCAAAAAAATCCTAGAAATTATCTCCTAGGATTTGTTGCTTTATCTATAATTTTCAATTTTGATATTTTCTGAGCCCGTAGCTTGAACTATTTGTGTTTCGCTACATAAGAGAGTCGCACCGACAGTTGAAACAGCTACAACAGTTAGAAATACTTTCTTAAAAATTCTAGCAGCTTTCATTTCCATTACCCCTTATACTCAAATTCTAAGTATATTTTATAATGAAAATTTAACTCTGAAGCATAGAATTTGGATTTTTTTGAAATTCTTTAAAAAACTAATCTTTTTTACGATAATGACCATCCATTGTGTTTGAACGAGTTGGTGCATCCGGCATCACGATTGCGGCTACAATGTAAAGTAAGACCCCTGGGAAGAAGCCCGTAAAAATAATTAGGGCTGCACCCAAAATTCTAACCCAAGCTTTATCTAGGCCAAAATAATCAGCAATTCCGCCAAATACCCCAGCAACAATCTTATCCCGTGATTTAGTTAGTTGTTTTTTCATTTTTTATCCCTCACTTTTTCACTAAAATTATACTACTTGTAAGAAAGAAAAAACTGGTCAGACGACCAGTTTTTTAATGATGCCCCGAAAAAGATTCGAACTTTCACTCAGTTACCTGAACAGCGACCTGAACGCTGCGCGTCTGCCAATTCCGCCATCGGGGCTAGAATAATTTGATAGCTCTTGAATTATCATACCAAATATTTGGTAAAATGTAAGCATAAAATTACTTAATTTAGAATCTATTGACTAAAAAAGGAGAATTTAGCGATTTTATGTTTTTTCATAACAGAATAAAGAAAACTTTGATTAGCCTTGTAGCGGTAATTTCTTTAGTTGGAGTTGGAGGTGCTTTTACTAGCGCCCCTGTTTTAGCGAGTCAGTATAGTGAAAACCAATTAAATTTAAACGTTAAATCGGCAATTGCTGTTGATAGCCAAACTGGACAAATTTTATATGCCAAAAACGAAGATAAGGATTTACCAATTGCTTCCATGACAAAGCTGATTACAATCTATTTGACTTTAGAAGCAATTAAAGACAAACGCCTTTCTTGGAATACAACTATCAAACCTACTGATGCAATTTTAAAGGTGGCTAATAATAGCGAATACTCTAATGTGCCTTTGCAAAAGAATCATACTTATACCATTAGACAACTTTTTGAAGCGACTTTAATCGAGTCAGCTAACGGAGCAGCAATGTGTTTAGCTAATGCAGTGGCAGGGAATCAAAAAGAATTTGTAGATCAAATGCGTGACAAAGTTAAGTCATGGGGAATTAAGGATGCCAAGATTTACACTAGTTGCGGTCTACCTAATGGAAATGTAGGTGCTGATGCTTATCCAGGCGTTTCTAAAAATATCGAAAACACCCTGTCAGCAAAGGATATGGCGATTATTGGGATGCACTTGATTAATGATTATCCAGAAGTATTAAATACTACCAAGCTTGCCCATGAAGATTTTAAAGATGAAAATAAAACCACCAAGATGGATAATTTCAATTGGATGCTTAAAGGTTTATCTCAATATGATTCCAATCTTCAAGTTGATGGTCTAAAGACGGGAACTACTGATAAGGCTGGAGCTTGTTTTATTGGAACTGTTTCTAAAAATGGTGGTCGAATCATCACTGTAGTAATGGGTGCGCGTCACCAAGATGGAACTGATCCTTCAAGATTTATTGAAACCAAAAAGCTCATAAATTATATTTATAACAGCTACACTCCAGTAACTTTTAAAACAGGTGAGGCTATTACGGGTGCCACTACAACTAAGGTAATTAATGGAGATAAGCAAAGTGTAAAAATTGGTATTGATTCTCCTGTTACTGTGTGGGATCCAAAAGACAATAAGTCAATTTCTGCTAGTTTGAAATATGATGCAATTGAGGCTCCTGTTAAAAAGGGGCAAGTTGCCAATTACTATGAATTTAAATCTGGTAAAGAAAAGCTGGTTTCAATTTCAAATACTAAGCAAATGACAGTTAAGGCACAAGCGATGAGCTCAACAGCTGAAGTAAACTGGTTTGTAAAAGTGTGGCGCTGGATTACAGGGGAAAATTAAAATGACAGATATTTCTGAAGATGTTTTAAAACAGGTAATTACAGTTAGAAAAAGCGACTCACATAAAGGAAATTATGGTCGCATTCTATTGATTGGAGGTAGTGAAAACTACGGAGGTGCCATTATTATGGCTACTGAAGCAGCTTTGAATGCTGGTGCAGGTCTGATTGCAACAGCGACTCATTCAATCAATTTGACTGCTCTTCATGCGCGTGATCCAGAAGCCATGTATATTGACTATCGTGATCCTAAGCTGGCAGATTTAATTAAAAAGATGGACGTGGTAGTTTGTGGCCCGGGGTTAGGAATGAGTGATTTTGCTAAGCGGATTCTTTTAATGTTAAAGAATAATACTAATGAGAAGCAAATTATCGTGCTTGATGCTAGTGCACTTGACCTAATCGGTGAAGATCATAGTCTTTTACCGCTAAATGCTGGTCATATTATTATGACACCTCATCAGATGGAGTGGCAGCGAGTTAGCCAAATTAAGATTCCTTATCAAACTGACGCTGCTAATATAGAGGCTTTGGCTAGTCTATGTCCCAAAAAGAATATCACCTTAGTTTTAAAGTCCAACCACACGCATGTTTATAGTGAAAACGGCGAAGTGATGGTCAATCCACTTGGTAATCCTGGGATGGCGACTGGCGGCAGCGGCGATACACTCAGCGGAATTATCGGCGGTTTTTGTGCGCAATTTGGAGCAAAATTCGAAACAATTTTGGCTGCTGTTTATATTCATTCACTGGCTGGTGATATAATTTATCAAACTAATTATGTGGTGAAACCAACGCAGATTTCTAAATTACTGCCGCAGATTATGAAGAAATATTCAAGCTTAAATTAAGTTTTTGTGACATGATGTAAATCATGTCTTTTTTGATAGCCAAGAACAGGATTAACTGTTAAAATTTAGGATTGAAAACTAATGAAGAGATGTTTATATGAAAAAATATATTATTGCGACAATAGTGGGACTTTTATGCATTGTGGGACTTGCAAAAGTTTGTTCCCCTGCTTCCAGTACCACACAGGATAATCAAGCACAAAAGAATAAAGTAGAACATAAAAAATCAAAACCTAAAAAGACGAAATCTCAAGCTGAATTAGCACGTCCATATAAGGATCCAAAAGATTTAAGAAAAGCAGGTAGCTGGAAATCACGCAGTGAAAAGAAAAAGTATCCGGATATTAGCGATCCAAAAAAAGTTGTTTTGCGTGTTTCGCTTAAAGGCAACCGTGTTTATGTTTTGAAAAATGGTAAGGTAGCTTATACCATGCTTTCAACTGCTGGAGTTTATAAACATGGTAAATCAGCCACTCCTACTGGTACTTATCGTATTCAAGAAGGACGGGGAGAAAGCTTTTTTAACCAAGGTTTAAATGAGGGTGCCAATAATTGGGTGAGTTGGGATCCAGAGGATGCCAATGTTTACTTGTTCCACTCAGTTCCAACTATGGCTTTAGGAGACTACAACTTAAAGGAAGCAAAGAAGTTAGGTAGAACTCAAGGCTCACATGGCTGTATTAGACTCAGCGTTCCTGATTCACGCTGGCTCATGGAACATGCTCAACCAGGCACTAAAGTAATCATTAAAGACAAATAATTCAAAAATATTAGCCAAGTTTGGTAATACCTGTTATAATCATGCTAAGAATTGACTAAAAGTAGTAATAAGTTAGCTCTTTTTAGCGAGTCTATATTTGGTGCAAGGTAGGCAAGGGCGCTTATGAAGGCGTGTTTAGTTAAAAAGTTTGATAATTATAAAGCGGATACTTTGTATCAACGAGAGTGGTACCGCGGGTTTAAACTCGTCTCTTTCTACAAGTTGTAGGAAGGGGCTTTTTTTATTGAAAAGGGGTAAAAAATGGATTTTAAAAATGAAGTTGTTGAATTAATTTCAAGTCAAGTTGATTTGCCAAAAGAAAAAATTGCGGCTTTAATTGAACGTCCTAAGAATGCGAAAATGGGTGACTATGCATTTCCATGCTTTGTTTTAGCTAAAGAATTACACAAGAATCCAGTTGAAATTGCTAAAAATATTGCCGACAATATCTCAAGTGATGACTTTGCTAGCATTAAGGCAGTTGGTCCTTATGTAAACTTTGCCATTGACCATGAAAAGCTTGTTTCTTCAACTTTGAAGGATGTTTTAGCACAAAATAACCACTACGGTGACCAAGAAGTAGGTCACGGCAATGTGCCAATCGATATGTCTAGTCCTAACATCGCTAAGCCAATGTCAATGGGGCACCTTCGTTCAACTGTAATTGGTAACTCAATTGCTAAAACTATGGAAAAAGTTGGCTATACTCCAATCAAGATTAATTACTTGGGAGACTACGGTACTCAATTTGGTAAGTTGATTGCTGCTTATAAGCACTGGGGTAATGAAGAAGACGTTAAGAAAGATCCAATCATGAGTCTTTTCCACTACTACGTAAGATTCCATAAGGAAGCTGAAGAAAACCCAGAATTAGACCAAGAAGGTCGTGACTGGTTTAAGAAGCTTGAAGATGGCGATCCAGAAGCTGTTAAACTTTGGAAATGGTTCCGTGAAGTTTCCTTAGCTGACTTCAACCGCATTTATAAAGAATTGGGCGTAACTTTTGATTCTTATAATGGTGAAGCTTTCTTTAATGATAAGATGCAACCAGTAATTGATGAATTAAAGGACAAGGGTCTTCTTCACGAATCTCGCGGTGCGCAAGTTGTAGATATGGGTGAAGATGAAAACCCAGCAATCATTGTTAAGTCTGATGGTACTTCAATTTACTTGACTCGTGATTTAGCTGCGGCTGAATGGAGAATGAAGGAATACGACTTTGTGAAGATGCTTTACGTTGTAGGTAACGAACAAGCTCAACACTTTGTAGAATTGAAGACTGTTTTGAAGAAAATGGGCTATGATTGGTCAGATGAAATTCACCATGTACCATTTGGCTTAATTACCCAAGGCGGTAAGAAACTTTCAACTAGAAAAGGTAACGTTGTCTTCTTGGATCAAGTATTAAAAGACGCTGTAAATCTTGCTAAGAAGCAAATTGAAGAAAAGAATCCAGATTTAGCTAACCAAGATCAAGTAGCTCATGATGTTGGTGTTGGGGCAGTTATTTTCCACGATTTGAAGAACGATCGTCTTGATAACTTTGATTTTGACTTAAATGAAGTAGTTCGCTTTGAAGGAGATACTGGTCCTTATGTTCAATACACTAATGCACGTGCACAAAGTGTACTGAGAAAAGCTGCTGCTATGGGTGAAAAGCCATCAGATACTGATTTTGCCTTAGATGATGATTGGGCATTTGCCGTAGCTAAGGACATCGCAGACTTCCCAAGAATTATTAGAAGAAGTGCAGAAAAGTTTGAACCTTCAGTTATTGCTAAATACTCATTAGATCTTGCTAAGAAGTTTAATAAGTACTATGCAAATGTGAAGATTTTGACAAAAGATGAAAAAATTGGCGCTCGTCTTGCACTAGTTAAGGCAACTTCTATCGTTTTAACTGAAGCACTTAGACTTTTAGGCGTAAATGCTCCAGAAGAAATGTAATTTATAAGCAAATATCTAAAAATAGCGCTTACATTAATTAAAAAGATTGTTCATTTCTTATTAAAAGGGTACAATGTGTCTGTAAGATATTTAGGAGGTATTTTTAATGGCTTATTTTGTAAACGGTAACGAAATCTTCAGAGAAGCTCGTAAACACCACTACGCAGTAGGTGCATACAACACTAACAACTTGGAATGGACTCGTGCAGAATTACGTGCAGCAGAAGAAACTAGAACTCCACTTTTGATTCAAGTTTCAACTGGTGCTGCTAAGTACATGGGTGGTTACAAGTTCGTTAAGGACATGGTTGAAGATCAAATGGATGCTATGAACATTTCTGTTCCAGTTATCTTGAACTTGGACCACGGTGACTTTGAATCAGCTAAGGAATGTATTGCACTTGGTTACTCATCAGTTATGTTTGACGGCCACGCACTTCCAACTGAAGAAAACTTAGCTAAGACTAAGGAAATCATCAAGTTGGCTCACGAACGTGGTATTTCTGTTGAAGCAGAAATCGGTAAGATTGGTGAAAACCAAGGCGGTGGTGAATTAGCTTCTGTTGAAGACGCTAAGGCATTCGTTGAAGCTGGTGTTGATAAGCTTGCTTGTGGTATTGGTAACATCCACGGTGTTTACCCAGCAGACTGGAAGGGTCTTAACTTTGACCGTTTGAAGGAAATTGCAGAAGCTGTTCCTGAAACTCCACTTGTACTTCACGGTGGTTCAGGTATTCCTGAAGACCAAATTAAGAAGGCTATTCAACTTGGTATTTCAAAGGTTAACATTAACACTGAATTCCAATTAGCATTCCAAGAAGCTACTCGTAAGTACATCGAAGAAGGCAAGGACGAAGACAAGGCAAACAAGGGTTACGACCCACGTAAGTTGTTATTGCCAGGTACTGAAGCAATCACTGACAAGATGAAGGAAATGATTGCTTGGTTAGGTACTAAGACTATCGATGAAGAAATCAAGGATGCTTCATTCGACCGTTCATCATTGAACGAAGAATAATCTTCTAATTAATAAAAAATAAAGTCTAGCAATTTGCTAGGCTTTATTTTTTTGTTCAAGAGAAATTTGAATGCGATCAAAGGTGTAGGGCTTGATTAGGGACATTTGATAAGCTTTCAATTGCAATTCTTCAGTTTCTTTAAAATTTGGATTATATAAAGGATCTCCGACAATAGGAGTTCCAAGTGTAGCCAAGTGAACTCGAATTTGATGAGTTCGACCAGTTTCTAAAACGAGTTTAACTTGAGCCGTATTATCAGAATTTTTCTGCACGACTTCATAATGTGTAACTGATTTTAAACCATCTGCACGCACCATGCGTTTTCTTTGATCAGTGGGATCTTGACCAATTGGAAGATTAATAGTTCCTTTTTCTTTTAACTTATTAGCATTATCTACTGTCGCTATGTATTCGCGATGAAAAATTTTGGTTGTTAATTCACGATTTAAAATTGGCACAACTGCTGGATTTTTGGCAACCAAAAGCAAGCCACCTGTAAGCATATCCAGACGATGAACAATGTAGGGACTTTGTTTTAAATAAGTGGTGCAATCGTTAAGGGCGGTGTCGGTTTCAAATAGGTTGGGATGTGTTTTTTGCCCTTTAGGTTTATCAATGACAAGCAAATCATTGTCTTCGTAGACAATTTTTGGAAGATGACCACTTGGAGGATAAGATTGTTGTTGCGATTCGACAAAATCAAGCTTGAGTGAAATTTTGTCGCCTGGATAAACTAATTGGTTAAAGTAGCGGTATTCACCATTAATTTTTACATTCTGATCTTTTCTTAAATAGTGACGCCACTTGCGTGGAATAAGCAACTTTTGTAAAAGTTCACTCACTGACATCGGGTTGATATTGTTTGGGTAAATAAGTGTATAATTATAAGCCATAAATATTTCTTAAATCTAATCTGAATAAAAGATATACTTTCTAAATATGATACAATCGTAAGTGTTTTTAAAGGAGAAGATTTATGCAATCTAATAAGCCAAAAGAGAGTGGTTTAAAAGGTGCGTGGCGCCGTTTTGACCACCGCTTTTACATTGGACGCTGGATTATTTTAATCCTGCTTACCTTGGTCCTTTTTACCTGTACATATTATACAATCAAAGTGAAAACTTCCAATATTTCAAATTTGAAAGCTTCACTTTCTACGACAACTACGATTTATGATTATAAGGGAAAAAAAGCTGGATCGCTCTATTCTCAAAAGGGATCGTTTGTAGAATATAATAAAATTTCACCTAATATTCGGAATGCGGTTATTTCAACAGAAGACCGCACTTTCTGGACTAATCCCGGTTTTAGTATTAAAGGGATGGCTCGGGCCGGAGTTAATTTGATTATTCATCATGGTCAAATCACCGGTGGGGGGTCTACTTTAACTCAGCAATTAGCTAAGAACTCGCTTTTAACACAGCAACAAACTTTTTCAAGAAAACTCGAAGAGTTGTTTTTTGCGATTGAAATCAATCATGTTTATTCCAAAAAAGACATTTTGACCATGTATCTCAATAATGCTTATTTTGGGAATGGTGTTTGGGGCGTGCAGGACGCTAGTCGCAAATATTTTGGTAAAAATGCTAGTGATGTAACGGTAGGTGAAGCAGCAACTTTAGCAGGGATTTTGCGAAGCCCAAGTTACTATAATCCAATTGATCACATGGCAAATGCTTTATCAAGAAGAAATCTAGTTCTAAGCTTAATGGCTTCTAATGGTAAAATTACCCAGCAAGAAGCAAAGGCTGCTTCTCAAACGGGACTTGAATTACATGATACTTTTAAGAATAAAGATGGTTATCGTTATCCGTATTTCTTTGATGCTGTGGTGGACGAAGCAATTAATCGGTATGGTTTAAAAGAAGAAGACGTCATGAATCGCGGATTGAAGATTTACACTACTTTGAATCAAAATTATCAAGGACAACTTCAAGATAAATTTGAGCAAAGTTGGCTTTTCCCCCAATCAGCTACTGATGGTACTCAAGTTCAAGGTGCAAGTGTAGTCATGGATCCGACCACTGGAGCCGTAAGAGCGGTTATCGGAGGACGAGGAAAGCATGTCTTCCGTGGTTATAATCGAGCTACGCAAATGAAGCGTCAGCCTGGTTCTTCTATCAAACCATTGGCGGTTTATTCACCAGCTCTTCAAAATGGCTATCACTATGATTCTGAGCTTTCTAACAAATTGCAAAAATTTGGCAAGAATAATTATGAACCTCGGAATGTTGACAATCAGTATTCTGATAAAATTCCAATGTATCAAGCTTTAGCTCAAAGTAAGAATGTTCCAGCAGTTTGGCTTCTTGATAAAATTGGCGTCAACAAGGGTGTACAATCGGTGGAAAACTTTGGGATTAAAGTGCCAAAAGATGATCAAAATCTTGCTTTAGCTTTAGGTGGTCTCTCTAGTGGGGTGTCGCCACTGCAAATGGCACGTGCCTATTCCGCATTTGCTAATAAAGGAAACTTGCCAAATAATTCATACTTTATTACTAAAATTACGGATGCTAGCGGAAAGGTTTTAGCCGAAAACAATAATACTGGCACCCATCGAATCATTTCTGCTAATACTGCCAAAGAAATGACCACCATGATGCTTGGTGTCTTTCAAAATGGTACTGCTCAGTCCGCTCAACCAAATGGCTTTCGTGTTGCTGGAAAAACCGGTTCAACAGAAGTGCCTAATTCATATGGCTTTGGGACAAAAGATCAGTGGATTGTTGGTTATACTCCAGATATTGTCATGGCTACGTGGGTAGGATTTGACCGAACTAATCAGGATCATTATATGCATGGAGTTTCAGAAACTGGAATTACGCGTCTTTATAAAGCAGAAATGGAAGGAGTCTTGCCGTACACTGCCCAGACCAAATTTAGTGAGCAAGCACCTAGCCAATTGATTAAACAAAATGGCTCAAATTCGGATTGGACTGGTGATTTAGGAAATAAATTGCAAAAAGGAATCGGTTCAGCCGGAGAAAAACTAAATGAATGGTATAATAGTATCAAAGGCCTTTTTGGCAATTAATTTTAGAAGGGATTTTTATCTATGGTAAATATTTATGACTCTGCTAACCAATTAGCAAAGGACTTACAACAAACTCAAGAATACGAGAATTTGAAAAAGGCAATTGCTGACGTTCAAAACGATCAAGAAAGTGCTGACTTATTCAAGAAGATGGATGCACTTCAAACTAAGATTTTGACTGCTCAACAATCAGGTCAACCACTTGCAGAAGAAGATCAAAAGGCATACCAAGAATTGAACGAAACTGTTCAAAAGAATGCTAAGATCATCGCACTTTTACAAAGTGAACAAGCTATTTACAAGTTAATTAACGATTTGCAAAAGGAAATCACCAACCCAATTAACGATCTTTATGCAGATCTTAGAAAATAGCAATTATGAAATTTATTCATTTCGCAGATGCGCATTTAGATAGTCCATTTCATGGGCTATCTTTTTTGCCATCTAATAGTTTTAATCAAATATATCAAGCTGCCAATCAGTCTCTTGAGAGAATTATAGATCTTGCCTTAAAAGAAAAGGTGGATCTAGTTTTAATTGCGGGAGACACTTTTGACAGTAATCAACCTTCTCCGCATAGTCAGTTGTTTTTTGCTAAGCAAATTAAGCGGCTGACAGACTCTGGAATTCAAGTAGTAATGATTTTTGGAAATCACGATCATATGAAGGTTGATGATTTGTTAATAACTCCTAGTCCATACTTTAAGCTGCTTGGCCCTGATGAAAAAGTTGAAAGTGTTAGTTATGAAACTAGGTCTGGTTTTAAATATGATGTAGTGGGTTTTTCATATTTGAATAATCATATTACGCATGATTTAATTCCAGATTTTCCAGAGAAAAGTAATAATTATACTTTTGGGATCATGCATGCCCAGCAAAAAACTGATCATCAAGACGTGTATGCGCCTTTTGCTTTAAGTGAAGTGACGGATTTAAATTATGATTACTTTGCTTTGGGGCATATTCATCAGCGCCGCGTTTTGAGTGATCAGCCATGGGTTGTTTACCCTGGCAATATTCAAGGGCGTCACATTAATGAAACAGCTCTTAAGGGATGCTACCTGGGTGAAATTGATGAAAAGACTAGACAAACAACTATTTCATTTAAGCCTATGAGTCCAATTGTCTGGGAAAAAGTTACTCTTAAATTAGCTGGTCCTGTAAGTAAAAAGACTTTGCACGAGAAAATTTTAGCAACTTTAAAGTCTAATAATTTCACTACTTACTTTAGTTTAACTATTGAGAATGCCCAATATTTGACTGAAGAAGAACGTGAATTGATTCAAGATAGCAGTTACTGGCAAGGAATTTCGTTGGAATTGAGTCAAAATTCTCAACTTGTTGATGTTCGTTTTAAAACCCAATCTCTCCCAAGCTTAAGTGTAGAAGATCAAGCTACTTCTAAGCAGGCATCAGAAGAGATTTTTACTAATTCTGCATTAAAGGAAATTGCTGCTGGCTGGGTTAAAAAGAGTACTTTAACCCAAGAATTAGCTGATGATCCAGAGTTCTTAACGGAAATTAAAGAGATGAGTCAGGTTAAGTTGAGTAGTAAGTTGCGAGGTGTTAGCTATGAAATTGAAGAAAATTGATATCATCAATTTTGGTCATTTGTCTAATCTAACTTTTAACTTATCTAATGACAATTTGAGTGTCTTTTTTGGCGAAAACGAAGCTGGAAAAAGCACAACGGTAGCCTTTATTAAACAGATTATGTTTGGCTTTTATTTAAGAAACAGTGCTTCCCCATTTTTTGAAGATTATAAACCACTTACGCATGTTAGCCCTATGGGAGGATCCTTGTTTTTTGAAGATCAGGGAGATGAATATCAGCTTGAGCGTTTGTGGGCGAAAGGCGATAAGACTAAAAAAGGGATTTTAACCGTTAAAAAGAATGGCGAAGTTGTGCCAGAGAGAGAGTTTTTTGATAAGATCCACAACATTGATGGTAATTTTTATGCCGATAGTTTTATTTTTAATCAGGAAACTTTAGGTCAAATTGCTAAATTAAATCAGGAAGATTTACTTGAGCGCATTTATTATTTGGGAGCTAGCAATAGTAGTGAGTTAATTGAGCTTAGGAATAATTTTGAAAAAGAAGCCGATAATTTGTTTAAAAAGACTGGGAAAAAGCCTGAGGTGAATCGTCTTCTTAAGCAAATTGATGATGAGCAACATGAATTGACTGAAATTGAGCATGAATTCGATCAATACAAACGGATTGATGAAGAAAGCCAGAAGCTCAAAAAGCAACTTGATCAAGAAAAAAAGCAGTTAGAGCAACTAAATAAAACTAAGGATCACTTGCTTAATTTGCAGAAGCAGCTACGGAATTTTACAGATTTAGAATCTCTTAAAAGGAAACAAAAAAACTTAGACTTTGATAGTAAGGCTTATCAAAAGGCGCAAAATTTAAATTCTAAGGTTAGCAGCTTAAATACGAGCATTGATTCTTTGCAAAATCAAATGTCGCAACTAGATTTAGTGTCTGACTTAAATGTCGAACAGGCAGAAAAGATTGTTCAGAAAAAGCCAGAGCTTTTGCAATGGCAAACGGATTACAAGTCTTGCTTGCAGAAGGAGCAAGAGCTTGAAAGTGAAGTTGATCAAATTTTGGCTATAACTCCTGAAGTTAAAGAAGTGGCTTCTTTTGATCAAGATAAAATTACGCAAATGAAGGAAGACTATCAACATTGGGTTAAGCAAGAAGTTCCTGATAAGAAACCTAAGTCGGTGGTATCACAGACTATTTTTTATTTAGGATTGCCCATCTTTATCTTAGGTTTAGGACTACTACTTCGAGTTCCTACAGCTGGATGGACTTTGATTGCTGCTGGAATTCTGATGATGGGAGGAGCTTATTACAATCTTAATCAAGTAGTAAAGCAAAATAAGATTGTTGATCAGTTCCAGGCAAATTCAGATAAGAGTCAGAAGAAATTTGAAGAAAAATATGGAATTTCTCCCTTAGGATTAGACCTCAATAACTTATTAAGTCAACTTACCCAGTATCAGTTTAAAAAACGATCAGAAAAGAATAATCAAGCTCACATAAGCGAGATTAAGACTCGACTTGATAAATTGGCCGCAGAGTTACAAAAGCTTCTTGAAAAGCCTATAAACGTAGATTTTAATGATGAACTTAATGCCATTAACGAAGTGGATACTAAATTAAAGAGTTTGCAACAAAAGCAGCAACGAAAAGACGAGATTCAGGCAAGTTTGAAGACAAGCTCGCAGAAATTGATGAAATTGCAATTAGAATTGAAAGATATTTTAGTCCAAAATAAAGTTCGGACTTTAGAAGAATTTGATGATTTATATCAAGAGTCATTGGTTCAAACTAAGCTTGATGCACAGATCGTGGCTTTAGAAAATAGTTTAGAGGGAGATTTAGAGGATTTAACTAAATTCAAGCCTGATGAGCTCAGATCTAAATTGAGTGAAGCTACCACCACTATGCAAGAAGTTAAGGATAAACTTGATCTACTTCAAGCTAGCTTTGCTAAAGCTGAAGTCCAAAAAGCCAACTTGGCCGATTCAGATGCTCTCTTTAAAGCTAAGCAAAAATTGGCTAATACTAAGACTTTATTTATCAATGCTAGCAAGGAATATTTATCTAACTTAATGACGGCGCAATTAATTCAAAGAACCCTAGATATTGCTTCAAATGAACGTTTTCCAAAAATGTTGCAGGAAGCAAAAGAATATCTTAAGCTTTTAACAGGTGGGCGATATGTTGATCTAGTTTTGGATAAAAAATTAAAAGTTGTCAATCAAGATGGCAAAAAGATTGAGGTTAAGTATTTGTCGCGGGGAACCAGTGAGCAATTATACTTTGCCTTGAAGTTAGCCTTTATTGATCAGATTAAAGATCAAATTAACTTGCCAATTTTAATTGATGATTCCTTTGTTAACTTTGATGATCAACGAATTAGCTATATTAAGGATTTGCTAGAAAAAATTGCAGAAAATAATCAAGTCTTGATCTTTACCGCACAGAAAAACCTAGTAGATAAACTTAATAGAACTCCATTAACTTATAAGAAAGGATAGAAAGATGCTTAAAAGGTTAATCGACTATAATGATGGCGAGGAGCTAGATTTAGTTGTTTATATCAAGAATTCGCAACTTCGTCATACCAAAAATAATAAGTTGTATCTGGCTTTGACCTTTGCAGATGGGTCAGGAGATATCCGTGGTAATTATTGGGATGCAGACCAGCGCGATGCTGATAGCTTTAGTTCAGGGACAATTGTGGAGCTGAATGGTAAGCGAGAAGAGTATCAAGGACGCCCTCAAATTAAGATTTATTCTTTGAGAGTGGTGGGACCTGATGAAGGATATGATTTGAACCAATTTGTAAAATCGGCCCCTGAAAAAGTCGACGACATGAAGGAAGAAATCAATAATTATGTGTTTAAGATTCTAAATCCTACCTGGAATCGAATTGTACGCTACTTGCTTGAGAAGTGGGGCAAGCGGTTTTATGATTATCCTGCTGGAAAAAGCAACCACCATGCAGTAAGAGGTGGTCTCGCATATCATACTTTATCCATGCTTAGGGATGCAGATGGGATTAGTAGAAATTATCCGCAAGTAAATCAATCTTTACTTTTTGCGGGATGTATTTTGCATGATATGGGGAAGGTTCTAGAATTAAGTGGTCCAGCAGCTACCCAATATACTGCAGAAGGAAACTTGATTGGCCACTTGGTTTTAATTGATGAACAAATTATGATGGCTGCGCAAAAACTTCATCTTGATCTTGAAAGTGAAGATTTGCTTTTGCTTAGACACATGGTCTTGTCTCACCATGGTAAGTTTGAATATGGTTCACCAAAGTTGCCTGGGCTCCTTGAGGCAGAACTCCTGCATAGAATCGATGATTTAGATGCGACAGTTTATGCCGTGACAAATGCGCTACAACATACTAAACCGGGCAACTTTACCGAGCCACTCATGAGTCAAGACGGCAAGCGATTCTATCGTCCTAAAGTGGATGAAGCACTAGATAATTCAAGAAAATTAGAGTAAAAGAAAAAGCTTTGGATTATTCCAAAGCTTTTCTTAGTCATAAGTCTTATTTGCTTAATTGGCTGCTTGATACGTATGATGACAATACGTTCTTCAAGTCATTATCCTTGATAGAAACGTCCGCCTTCTTCAAAACAGTGGCAATGACAGCACGCATAGTTTCTTGGTCTTGAGCCATTGATGCGTAAATTTCATTATCAATTGCTTTCTTGTGGTCAGCAAACTTACCCTTAGCTGGGTGAGAGATCATCTTGATTACGTGGTAACCGGATTGTGATTTAACTGGAGTATCAGTAACTTCACCACTCTTAAGCTTGAAGGCAGCAGTCTTGAATGATGAATCTAAAGTAGTATCAGTTGAGTCAAATGCAGGGAGCTTACCAGCATTGTTCTTAGTTGCAGTATCAAGTGAGTATTTCTTAGCTAAACTCTTGAAGCTCTTACCATCCTTTAATTGCTTAATGATGTCGTTTGCAGTTGATTTCTTAGCAACTAAAATATGTTGAACAGTAACCTTAGGTTGGTAGCTCTTCCAAGCTTCTTGTTCTTGCTTCTTAGTTATTTTCTTAACACTCTTAAGAGCAGCTTCAGAAAGTAAGTTAGTCTTCAAGTTTTGTTTGAAAGTTGATGGAGTCATACCGTTTTGTTGCAAAACAGCACTAAATTGTGATCCATATTGCTTCTTGTAGTTGTTGTATTGCTTATCAACTTGCTTTTGAGATACTTTGTTACCGTATTGTTCTTCCAAGGCACGGTTGATAATCATGTTAGCTAAAGTTGATTGACCTGCTTGAGACTTCTTCATTTCATCGTAATATTGTTCTTGGGTGATCTTACCACCTTTGTAAGAAACAACAGTCTTACTGTTACTTGAACAAGCAGATAATGATAAAGCAACACCAGCTACTGCAACTGCTGCAGCAGCCTTTTTAATATAATTCTTCATAAATTAAATTCTCCACATCCTTAATAAAATTAAGTAACTGTCACCTAATATACCATAATTTAAACTTTTACGTTTTTAATATCGCAAATTTTCACAGAAAAGTTAAACTTTTATTCAGATTTTGGATTTTCTAAATCATCGTCTACTTCATCTGCATCGCGCTTAATATTATTAATGATAGGTGCGGTTCTTTCTTCATAATGATGAACATCGTCACCAATATCACTAATGGCTCTTTCAGCAGCTGGCATATTTGCCATTAAATCTGCGCTAGCTTGTTTAGCCTTGTTGATTCCATCCAAAAGACTCATTGCGTCATGCTGGAAACTTTCTAAATCTCGTTTTAGCGGAGCTCCTAAACGTTGACCGTTTTCGTCTTTAAATAGTGAAACAGCCATCCCGGCTGCAAAACCAGCCATTAATCCAAATCCAAACTTGCTTATGCTCATTGTTTGCCCCTTATTACTTCTAGTTAAAATTGTTCCTTAATCTTTTCTGCAACTTCTTTATATTTTGCATCATCGTATTCGTCAGCGTTGTTACGCGTCATGAGCTTTAAGCCATCCCCTTCAAAGCGAGGAATGAAGTGGATATGTGAGTGCATTACCACTTGGTTAGCTGCCTTCCCATTGTTGGTGGTGATGTTCATTGCAGTAACATTTGGGAAAGCTTTCTTAATTGCGTTGGCGATTTCTGGTATGTATTGCAAATATTGTTTAGCATCATCTTTAGTGTAATCGAATAAGTTAACGATGTGCTTTTTTGGTACCATCAATGTATGACCAGGATTTACTTGAGAAATATCAAGAAAGGCCTTCACATCATCGTTTTCAAATACGGTGTAGCTTGGAATTTCACCGCGGATGATTTTACAGAATAAACAGTCGTCGACTAAATTATTATTTTCCATGTTAAATCCTCACTGTCTTTAGAATCTTATAGTTATTATGCTATCATAAATCTGGCAATATCTTTAACTGGAATGGGAGTTTAGTGGAAAAGAATTATAGAAAAACTATCAATTTAGTAAAAATTGGTAAATTTGAAGATAATTTTTTCTTAAAGCTGACCCTCTTGACGCAAAATAGAAGAAATCATGATATAAAGATATTTGCATTAATAAAGAAAGGAATATTTAATGGCTTTAAAAATCGAACATTTAACAGGAGGCTATACAGGCGTTCCTGTAATTAAAGACATAAATTTAGAAATTAAACCAGGCCAAGCTTTGGGACTGATCGGTTTGAATGGGGCAGGTAAATCAACGACCATTAAACACATTTTAGGTTTACTTCGTCCGCAAAAAGGGACGATTTCTTTGAATGGCGTAGTTTTAAGACAACAGCCCACCAAGTTTAAGCAAGAAGTAGCTTATATCCCGGAAACTTCAGTTTTGTATCCGGAATTAACTTTGAAAGAGCATCTGGAATTAACTATGCTTAGTTACAATCTAGACCAGGAAAAAGCTTGGAAGAGAGCACATGAACTTTTGAAGATGTTTAGATTGGATGACAAACTGGAATGGCTGCCAATCCACTTTTCAAAAGGAATGCGGCAAAAAGTGATGATTGTGTGTGCGTTTTTAGCAGATACAAGTCTTTTGGTAATTGATGAGCCATTCACCGGGCTAGATCCACTGGCAGTGGCTAACTTGATTGATTTGATCAAAAAGGCCATTGCGGATAAAAAAATGGTTTTGATGACTACGCACGTTTTAGCTGATGCTCAACAAGCAATTTCAAATTATGCCGTCTTGAATAACGGCACAATTGAAATTATCGGCAGTTTGAAAGAAATTCGCACGCATTATGGCTTGAAGCCGGACGATCCATTTGATCAACTATATTTAGCTTTGAATAGAGAGGATAATGGCCATGCGTGAGTTAGCGAATAAAAGATTAAGCGAAAATCTTAAGCAGTCAATTAAGTATTTAACGCTTGTCTTCAACGATTTCTTTATTTTGGCATTGATTTTCTTATTTGGAGCCTTGATGTTTTGGTATGCGCAAGCAATGAAAACAATACCTAATAACCTGTGGTTTTATAAGCCATTAGTTGGTATAATTTTGTTCTTGCCACTTTTAACAGGACATTTAGTGACTTTAATTAAAGATGCGGATATGCAGTTCTTGTTTACTCAAGATGAAAAGATGGAAGACTACTTACGCCCAATGTATCGCTATAGTCTAATTTTGCCATTTATATTGGAGTTTTTGGTTGCGGGAATTCTATTTCCGTTTGCGACAGTGAAGGCTGGAATTTCAGTTTGGGGCTATATTTTAATGATCATTACAATGTTAAGTTTGAAAGATGATCAGTTAATTATAGAAAAGCGCAATCTATATTTTGGCAAAAAGATCGATTTTTGGGTTAGCTGCCTTCTTGCCTTAGCTGTGGCCATTTTAGCGGCTTATAGTCAAACTGGTGCTTTGGTAATTTCGATTTGCGGAATGTTTATTGAGCCTAACTTTCAACCCATGTTTGGCAAAAGAATGAATGTCAAAAAATTCTTTGATTGGCGTTATGCGGTTGATAGTGAAAAGGCGAGAAAAGATCGTGTCTATTCGATTTTCAGTATGTTTACCGATGTAAGTGAAAAACAAGTTACTATTAAACGAAGAAAGTATCTTGATTTCTTACTGCCAAAGAATTTGGGGAAAGAAAATCCAAATTCATTCTTGTATCGCAGATCGTTATTGAGAAATCCAGAATATTTAAACTTACTGGTAAGAATGACTGCATTTGCCGTGCTGATTTCATTCTTAGTGCAAGATTGGAAATGGGCCTTAGGTCTTTCAGCACTAGTAGTATTTTTGACAGTTTACCAATTATTACCAATGGCAACAGAATTTGACGGCAATATTATGTATCGCGTTTATCCAATTTCTACTGAGCATCGCGGTCGTAGTTTAGTTAAAGTGCTAAATTCTGCCTTGTTCTTACAATGGGGCATTATCAGTGTCTTTTGGCTGATTATTTTACCGATTAACTTGAATGTCTTTGAAGCAATTGCTGGCCTGTTCGTCTTTGTATGGGTCTTAACAGTGGCATATTTGCCTTATAAAGTGAAAACTAATAAGAAATAGGGGAAGAACATGAGATTAAGAAATAAACCATGGGCTGTGAAGCTTGTTAATGAACATCCAGAAAGCGTATTGCAAAATCCTGATCCAGAAAAGAATATTGATTGGGCTGCACGTTTTGGAAATAATAATCCAATTGAAATTGAAGTTGGATCTGGAAAGGGCCACTTTATTACGACTTTAGCAGAGAATAATCCGGATAAAAATTATGTGGCTTTGGAGTTGCAAACCACTGCTGCAGGAATTATTTTGAGAACTAAATTGGAAAAAGGCTTAGATAATTTACAAATTTTGCGCGGGGATGCGGCAGAAATTAATCATTTCTTTGATGAAAACAGCACTAGCGTGGTTTATTTAAACTTTAGTGATCCGTGGCCAAAGAGCCGTCATGAAAAAAGAAGACTCACTTATAAGAGCTTTTTGGCAAAGTATCAACAAGTATTGAAGCCGGAAGGTCATTTGGAATTTAAGACAGATAATTCAGGACTTTATGCTTATTCAGTTCAAAGTATGAATAATTTTGGGATGCACTTTGATTTTGTATCAGTTGATCTACATCATGAAAAGCCTGAAATTTTGGAAAAGAATATTGAAACCGAATATGAGCACAAGTTTGCAGCTAAAGGTAATCCGATTTATGCTCTTCATGCAAGTTTTGAAACAAAAAACTTGTAAAATTTCACTTTAACATTTAAAATACTTATAAATAGTAAGTAAAGTGAGGCGCGAAAAATGGAAGAAATTAAAGAACTTACACAAGATAAATTAGATGAAATCACTAAGAATGGACGTACCGTCTTGGAATTTTCGGCTGCGTGGTGCCCAGATTGCCGTTTCTTGGATCCATTTATGCCACAAATTGAAAAAGATTTTCCAAATGCTAAATTCTACAAGATCGACCGTGATGGCTCAATTGACATCGCAAAGAAATTAAATATTATGGGAATTCCTTCATTTGTTGTCTACCAAGATGGTCAAGAAATTGGTAGACTAGTAAATAAGGACCGTAAAACTAAACAACAAGTTGAAGATTTCTTGCGGTCACTTGACTAACATAGAGGAGATTTTTAGAAAAAATGATCACTAGTATTAATAAAGAAGCTTATCCAAATACTTTGATCGTTATCTTGGGCCAAGACAACGGCAGAAGTGAATTTGAAGAAAAGGATAATGTAACTCGCGTTACTGATAAAGATGGTAATTTAATCGGCTTTAATTTCTTCAATGTTGATGAAATTATCGATTACGATAAGTTGCCAAACGGCCAAGTTAAGTTAAGCAATGATGAACTTAAGAAGTTGAACGATCGTTTAAAGGAAAATGGCTTTAACGATGAACTTGCATATGGCAAGCCAACTTTGGTATATGGTTACGTTAAGACTTGTGAAAAGCACCCAGATTCAGATCACCTTCATGTAACTACTGTTGATGTAGGTGGAGAAGAACACCAAATTGTTTGTGGTGCACCAAATATTGCTCAAGGACAAAAGGTTGTTGTTGCACTTCCTGGTACTTTAATGCCAAATGGTGCGCAAATTTGGCCAGGTGAACTCCGTGGAGTTGATTCATATGGCATGATTTGTTCAGCTAGAGAACTTGGTTTGCCACACGCACCTCAAAAGCGCGGCATCATGGTTGTACCTGACGATTTTGAAGTTGGTGCTGAATTTGAACCAACTAAGTGTGATGAATTAATCGCTAGTGGCGAAATTACTTTATAATTTTTTAAAAAGCGTTGAGTTAATCTCAGCGCTTTTTTGTGTACAAATATTAAGTTTTCCAAAAAAGTTAGAGAGAGTAAAATTTAGATAAAGATGAAGGAGAATTAAAAATGAAGCTCAATCGTAAAATTATATCTAGTGCAGTTGCTTTACTTGCTACAGCTTCTGCAGGTTTATTAACTGCGCAAACAACTCATGCGCAAAGCGTGACTCTTCATCAGACCTATGATAAGACCGTGCTGCCTTATATTAGACAAAAGGGTAAATTTACGTCCGCTAATAAAACAATTAAAGTTAAAAACTATAAATACTACGGCAAACCTACTTTAACAGCTGGTAGCAAATTTGTTTATGCGAATTCCACCACAATGTATACCATCAATGGTGATGATTACTTCTATTTAGGCGATGGCGGCTATATAAAAGCGCAAAATGCTTCCGTCCAACCTCAAAAGAAACTCTTTATCTTAAACCAAAATTCTTATGTTTACGATAAAAATGGAAAAAGGCTAAAGACTTTCCGCGGAGGGAGGGCCTACTTCACAACCAATTCCAAAGTTAAGTATACAGGTAGCGAGGAATTCTACCGCAAACCTTATGTTTACTACCGAATTGGCAACAACACTTATGTAAACAGTGGCCAAATCAGCAAAGTAAACGGCAAGGGGGTTTTATTCGTTTCCCAAAATTCCTATGTCTATAATTCTAAGGGTCAACATCAAAAACGCTTAATTGAGGCTGGAGAATTAGTACCTTACACTGGAAAAGTAGTGAATAAGTCTAATCAATACTTCTATACTGAGTACAAAGACCGTCAACCTAATTTCTATTCTATTAAAAACTACAAGATCAAAGGCAACTACTATTTTAGAATTGGTAAGAACCAATATATTAAGGCCAACAATATCAATGCTATTAATGGTGAAACCCTCTATACTAAGCAACCAATTAAAGTTAAGATAATTACCGATACCTATGCTTACAATAAGGATCTTACCCAAATCGATAAAATGTATCGTAAAGGCCAAACAGTAACTGCCGATCAAATGATTACTACTGGCATGGGCGATTTTCAAGCAAGTTATTTCCGTGTAAAAGGAACAAGTAAAGATCCTGTTTACATTAACACTGGCTTATATGAAGAAGATGCCGATAGCCCATATGTTTGGAGTGGGGATCAAGGTCCAACTTTAGCTAAGCAATATCTATTTCCTGAAAGCTACAATGATTTGATCTACACCGTAGCTAGCTTTAAAGGAAATAATGTAGCCTTTTACAATGTCAATGGCGAAAAGACGAACTATAAGACTGACGGCGATCAATTAGCAGTTAACCAAAAGATTTACCTTTGGAATACCAAAGAAAATAAGGCAGAGCTATATTATCATGTTCAAAATTCATTAGTTTATAAAACTGGAGCTGAAGATGATCGTCATGATACAGCAATTAGCAATCTTTATGTAAAGGCTGATGATGTCGCAATTAGTGGTCAAAAGCTTACAACTCTCAATACTGCCTCTGAAGCTGAAGCAGATAGTAAATTAGCAACTAATTCAGAAAAAGCTGAACTTACGCAAGCAATTTCTGATGCAGCTAGCGTTAAGGATTCAATCAAGTATCGCTTAGATAACTGGGTCGATCGCAGTCTATATGATCAAGCTGTAGAAAATGCTCAAACTATTGCTCAGGATAAAAATGCTACCAAGATGGCAGTTAAGGAAGCTTTGTGGCAGGTTGACTTTGCTAAGAAAAACTTAAAGGGTGCTAAAGTTAAGGTTAAGGATATCAATAATTTAACTGCTATTGAAGCAGCTCAAGTCTTGAATGTGATTCGCCAAGCTTACTATAGTGGTAAGAACTATCCAATGGTGAGTGTTTATCAAAAATGGGCTCACAAGCCAGGATATTATCCCGCAGAAGGCTGGAAAGGCAACGATAAGACTAGGTACTACTTAATTCCAAGTGGCGGAGCTAAGAAGAAACTGTTGAATTTTTCTGATTTTGCTACTGAAAAATAGGTCCTAAGTGATTTATGAAACCGAAAAAATGTTAAAATGAAAGACGAATATTTTTTGACATTGCGGGGAAATAATTATGTTAGATAAAAATAAAGAAATTTGGTTTACTGGAATTAAGGGAACAGGAATGGCCTCACTTGCACTTTTATTGCATGACTTAGGCTATAATGTTGCAGGTAGTGACATTGAAAAGTACACTTTTACTCAAGTTCCTCTTGAAAAAGCTGGCATTGAAGTTAAGAGTTTTGACCCAGCAAATATCAAGTCAAATGATGAACAAGTTATTGTTAAAGGAAATGCCTTTAAGGAAGATAACCCAGAAGTAAAAGCTTGCCTTGATAAGGATGTTAAGTGGCAAAGTTACCCAGATACTGTTGAAGAAATTGTTCAAATGCATACTTCAATTGGTATTTCAGGAACTCACGGCAAGACCTCAACCACTAGTCTTTTGGCTCACGTGTTAGGTGAAGTAGCACCAACTTCATACTTGATTGGTGATGGTCGCGGTAAGGGTGTAGAAGATTCACGTTTCTTTGTTTATGAAGCAGATGAATATCGTCGTCATTTCTTGGCATATCATCCAGATTACCAAATTATGACTAACATTGACTTTGATCACCCTGATTACTTCAAGGATCAAGATGATTATACTTCCGCTTTCCAATCTGCAGCTGATCAAACTAAGAAGGCTCTCTTTGTCTGGGGTGACGACAAGCGTTTGCAAAGTTTGAAGACTGATATTCCTAAGTATACTTATGGTTTTAAAGATACTGATGACTTCCAAGCTGTAAATATTGAGAAAACTACTGATGGTTCAAGTTTCAATGTTTTAGCTCACGGTGAAGATTTGGGTCGTTTTGGAATTCATTTGTTTGGTGATCACAGTATTTTAAATGCGACAGCTGTAATTGCTGTGGCTTACACTGAAAAAGTTCCAATGGATGATATCAAGAAGGGACTATTAACTTTTAAGGGGGCTAAGCGTAGATTTAGCGAAAAAGACTTCGATGATATTGCTGTAATCGATGACTATGCTCACCACCCAACAGAAATGAGAGCTACTATTCAAGCTGCCCGTCAAAAATTCCCAGATAAAAAGTTGGTTGTTGTCTTTCAACCACATACTTTCTCAAGAACTAAGAAATATCAAAAAGACTTTGAAGAAATCTTACGTGATGTTGATAAGGCTTACGTAACGCCAATTTATGCTTCAGCACGTGAAGCAAGTGGTGACATTTCTAGCCAAGACTTGGTTGACAATATTCCAAATTCTGAAGTAATTGATTTGGATAATATTGCTGATTTAACTAAGAATAGAAACTCTGTAGTTGTCTTCATGGGTGCTGGTGATATTCCAAAGTATGAAGATGCTTTTGAAAAGTTGCTTTAGTAATTTGATAATTATTTAAATATAAAAAATGAGTCGTAAAAGCTGTGATGCTTTGACGGCTCATTTTGTTTCTTAGTTGTTTTTGATCTTATTTAAAAATTCTTCTTTGGTAAATGGAATGCTTTTTGAAATATAAGAAAATGATAAACTTAAGATCCAAATCCAATTGTTCTTGATTTTATCATAATCGATCAGCTGCTTATTAGCTGCTAAATATTTTTTACTTATCCAAATTAATTCATTTAAAATCTTATTGCTAGTTTCTGGAGCAAAAACAAAATCAATAATTAAGTTTTTACCTGATTCAGTAATGAAATCGACAAATTTTTCATTAATATGTCGAAGTGGTGAAAATGGATAATAAATTGAATCGCTAAACAAAATTTCTTCAAATTTACTTAATTGATGTTGATCTTGTGATTTTAAATTGAATTTTTGAGGAAGCCCAGTTAAAGTTGAATCTTCGCCCTTGATTTGAGTTAAGTTATTCATTATAAAGTCCCCTTTAGCGCTTTCATAATCTACTTTATATTATTAAATTTGTCTTGATTGTTTTCAATGGTATTGCAATTTTGAAGAAAAAGTAACAAGATTATAATAATAACTAAAAGATTCTTTTAGTTATTAAAAGAAATTTTGATTAAGTGGAAGGTGGATAAATAGATTTCGCATGGTAGATATCAGAATTATTAATACTAAAAGCCAATTAAAAGCAGCATTATTTGAATGTTTAAAGGAAAAAAGCCTGAGAGAGGTTAAAATTAAAGATATAATTTCAGTATCAGGAGTGAGTACTCGGACTTTTTATCAGTATTATTCAGATGTAGATAACTTAATTGAAGAAATTGAAAAAGAATTCATTGAGGGCTATAGGAAGAGTATTGAAAAAGATCGTGATGTAATTTTGGATGTTGATTATAGTTTGCCTATAGAGAAACAATTTGAAACAGTATTAAATTCGGCTAAAAATACAATTGCTTTTTGTTTTGAACGAAAAGAAGAGATCCAAACTTTGCTTTCTGATAATGGGGATATTAGATTCTATAATTTAATATATAAGACTAGTTGTGATGAATTTTTAAAAAGAGCTACTACTATGAAGAGTACCTCTGGCATTAAGTTATCCTCTAAACAAAGATTGCTTTTTGATATAAATGTTCAAGTATTTGTTCATTGTATGATCGATTTGGTAAGTGTTTTGTTAAAGTATGATGATCGTCTATCTCCTTATGATGTTAGACAGAGCATTTTTGACTTTTTACATAAAACACCTTTAGATAGAATTAATGAAATTATTCAAGATAACTAAGATCTACTAAAAATACTGCTAATCCATGATATAAGACTAAGAAAACTGTTAAAATAGTTACGTACTATTGAACAGTTTTTTATTTTAAGGAGATTTTTATGGCACAAAAGAAATTGCTTTTAATTGACGGAAATTCAGTGGCCTTTCGTGCCTTTTATGCTTTATACCGTCAGCTTGATCGTTTTGTAAGTCCTGATGGTTTACATACTAATGCAATCTATACTTTTAAAAATATGCTCGATGCAATCTTAAAACAAGTTGATCCTACTAACGTCTTAGTTGCATTTGATGCGGGAAAAGTAACTTTTAGAACCAAAATGTATGAGGACTACAAAGGTGGTCGTCAAAAAACACCAAGTGAATTACTTGAACAATTGCCGGTAATTCGAGAAATGTTGAAAGATTTGGGCATTAAAAGCTATGAATTAGCTAATTATGAAGCAGATGATATTATTGGAACCCTTTCTAAGATGGGTGAAAAAGCTGGTTATGAAGTGACCATTGTCACAGGAGATAAAGATTTAACTCAGCTGGCTTCAGACAAGACAACAGTTTTAATTACTAAAAATGGGGTTGGTGATACAGAAGCTTACACCCCTGAACACATGAAAGAAGTTAATGGGGTTACACCAATTGAATTCATTGATATGAAGGCTTTGATGGGCGATAATTCTGATAATTATCCCGGTGTTACTAAAGTTGGCCCGAAGACAGCGTCACGCTTGATTCAAAAATATGGTTCAATTGAAAATCTTTACGCCCATCTAGAAGAAATGAAAAAGTCAAAGCTAAAAGAAAACTTGATCAATGACAAGGACAAGGCCTTTTTAGCAAAAAAATTAGCAACAATTGATCGTGATTCTCCAGTTGAAGTTACTCTTGAAGATACTGAGAAAAAAGATATCGATTATGAAAAGTTGCGTGAACTTTATGAACGTTTGGGATTCAAGAAGTTTTTGGCTGAACTTAATTCTTCAGCTGATGCTCAAGGAGAAAATACCGGGGTAGAGCAATATGAATATGTGGAGTTAACTAAAGATAATCTAGACGAATTGGCTGACATAAAAGAAAAAGAAGTCGATTTTTATTTAGAAATGCTTGGCGATAATTATCATGTTGCTCCGTTTGTTGGTTTTGGTTTAAGAGTTGGTAAAAAGAACTATGTTTCAAAAGATATAGCTCTTTTACAAGAAATGCCTTTAAGAGGAATTTTAGAAAATAAGACTATCAAGAAAAATGTTTTTGATCTTAAGAGAACCTATGTAGGGCTACATCGATTAAATATTGAAGCGGGTGGTTTTGATTATGATATGCTTTTAGCTTCCTATTTAGTTAATAATGAAAATAATTCTAATGATTTAGGCGAGATTGCCCATTTATATGATGAATATTCCGTAAAAACTGATCTTGAAGTTTATGGTAAAGGCAAAAAGCAGGCTGTGCCAGAGGATGCGGACCTTTTCAAGCATTTAGCGGCTAAAGTTAGCGTGATTCAAAAGTTAAAACCTGAACTACTTAAAAAGTTGAAAGATCATGAGCAAGATGATCTTTATGATGCAATTGAAATTCCGGTTGCATTTGTTCTTGCAAAAATGGAAATTAGTGGAATGAAAGTTTTGCCAAGTACACTTTTGCAACTAGAAAATGATTTTGCAATAAAATTAAAGGATCTTGAAAATAAGATTTATCAGCAAGCAGGAGAAGAATTTAATATTAATTCACCTAAGCAGTTGGGACATATTTTATTTGAAAAGCTTGGTCTGCCCCCTGTTAAGAAAACTAAAACCGGCTATTCAACCTCTGTAGAAGTTTTGGATAAGTTGAAGACGGAAAGTCCGATCATTAATCAAATTTTGGATTATCGTCAAATTGCAAAAATTCAATCAACTTATGTAAAGGGGTTGCTTGATGTAATTCAATCAGATGGTCGCGTTCATACTCGTTATCTCCAAACTTTAACAGCCACTGGTCGTTTATCCTCAGTTGATCCTAACTTGCAAAATATTCCAACTCGGACTGAAGAAGGAAAGCAAATTAGAAAGGCTTTTGTACCAACTGATCCAGATGGCTATATTTTCTCATGTGACTATTCTCAAGTTGAATTGCGTGTTTTGGCCCATGTTTCAGGGGATGAAAATATGCAAGAAGCCTTCAAGACTGGCTATGATATTCACTCTCATACAGCCATGAAAATCTTCCATCTTGATTCTCCAGATCAAGTTACACCCCTTATGCGTCGACATGCAAAGGCTGTTAATTTTGGGATTGTGTACGGTATTTCTGATTATGGTTTAGCTAAAAACTTGGGAATTTCTCGTAAACAAGCTAAGGAATTTATTGATAATTACTTTGAACAATATCCTAAGATTAAGGAATACATGGATAAGGCTGTAAAGTTTGCTCGTGAACATGGCTATGCAGAAACTATCATGCATAGAAGAAGATATCTGCCTGATATTCATGCTAAGAACTTTAATGTACGTAGTTTTGCTGAGAGAACTGCAATTAATTCTCCGATTCAAGGATCAGCGGCGGATATCATTAAGATAGCAATGATTAATATGCAAAAGAAACTTGAGGAGCTTCATTTGAAGACTAAAATGGTTTTGCAGATTCATGACGAATTGGTCTTTGATGTGCCAAAAGAAGAATTAGAAACTATTAAAAAGATTGTCCCAGAAGTAATGCAATCTGCAGTCAAACTTGATGTGCCATTAGTGGCAGATTCAGGTTATGGTCATAATTGGTATGATGCAAAGTAGGTGACACTATGCCAGAAATGCCAGAAGTGGAAACAGTGAGAAGATCGCTGATTCCTTTAATTAAAGGGAAAACTATAAAAAATGTAACATTGTGGTATCCCAATATTGTAGCCAGTGATCAAAGTGAATTTGTTCATGATTTAGTAAATAAAAAGGTGATTGGCATCGATCGTTATGCCAAGTATCTCTTGATTAGATTAAGTGATAATCTAACTATTGTGTCTCATTTGCGGATGGAAGGTAAGTATCACTTAGTTGATGTGGATACGCCTAAAGATAAGCATGATCATGTTCAATTTGAATTCACTGATCATACTGCACTTAGATATAATGATGTTCGTAAATTCGGCCGAATGCAGCTTATTTTAACCGGAAGTGAAAAGACAGCAACTGCAATTGGAAGATTGGGCGTAGAGCCAAATTCAGCTGATTTTACTGATCAATATTTTATTTCTAAACTCAAAACAAAGAAAAAGAATATTAAAAATACTCTGCTAGATCAAACGATTGTAGCAGGACTTGGAAATATATATGTGGATGAGGTTTTATGGCAAGCAAAGATTCATCCGCTTAGTGTTTCAAGGGCTATTCCTGCAGACAAAGTAAAAGAACTACGTAAAAATATTAATCATACGATTAAATGGGCAACTGAATTGCATGGAACCACAGTCCATACTTATCTTGATGCTAATGGAAACTATGGCGGTTTTCAAGATAAGCTTAAAGTATATGGTCATAGTGGCGAAGAATGTCCTAGATGTAATACAATATTAGAAAAAATCAAAGTAAATGGGCGAGGAACAACATTTTGCCCGCATTGTCAGGTGATATATAAATGACACTTGTGTTAGGTTTAACCGGCGGAATTGCGACTGGTAAAAGTACTGCTGATAAATTTTTTGAGGAAAAAAATATTCCAATTGTGGACTGTGATGAGATAGCCCACAACATCATGAATGTTAATAAGCCGGCTTGGAAAGATATTAAAGAGGTTTTTGGTGATGAATATTTAAATGAAGATCAAACCATTAATCGAAAAAAGTTGGGCAAATTAGTGTTTAATGATCCCACAAAAATGAAAATTTTGAATGAAATTACTCATCCGCGGATTTTTCAAGAAATGGAATCACAAATCGCACAATATAAATCTGAAGGCTATTCTTTGATTATCGTCGATGCCCCAGTTTTGTTTGAATCTCATAGTGAAAAATATTATAACGAAACTTTAGTAATTAGTTTGCCTCAAGACCTACAGCTTAAACGATTAATGGCACGAAATAATTTGACTAAAGAAGAAGCTCTTAGTAGAATTAACAGTCAAATGTCATTAAAAGAAAAAGAAGCTAGAGCCACGTATGTGATTGAAAATACTGGTTCTGTAGAAGATTTATATAAAAAATTGAATGAGTTATTAACGAAAATTAAGTATGAGGTTTAATTATGGAATGTCCAAATTGTCATCAAAATGCTTCACGCGTTATTGATTCTCGTCCAAGCGATGAAAATCGAGCTATTAGACGTCGCCGAGAATGTGAAAATTGTGGCTTTCGTTTTACTACATTTGAAAGAATTGAAACTGCACCATTACTTGTTATTAAGAATGATGGAACGCTTGAGCCATTTAGTCGTAAGAAGATTTTGCATGGGGTCATGGCTGCTTGTCAAAAGAGACCAATTACTAGTCAACAATTTGAGCAGTTGGTGGACCATGTTGAAAATAAAGTTCGTAAGCAAGGTGTTAGTGAAATTTCATCTAAGAAAATTGGTCAATTTGTCATGGATGAATTAGCTGACATCGATGATGTAGCCTATATTCGTTTTGCTTCTATCTATCGTGAATTTAAAGATATGTCTAGCTTTATGAAGACGATGGAAGATATGATGGCAAAGCGTGAGAAAGGAAATTAGAGATGTTTGAAACATCTAATCCTAAGCAGCCATTTTACGTTGCTAACAAAATCAATTTGTTCCCAGGAGATATCAAGGTTTTGATTAAACTCTATCAGCCCATTGTTGGCGCCACGGCAGTTTCTTTATATCAAACTTTGATTCAGGATTATGATGCGTATGCAATAGTTTCAGATTCGCAGGGGATTTATTCTCTGCAGGAGGAACTAGATTGCAGTTTAAAAGACATGTTTTCTGCTTTGCATAAACTGGAAGCTGTCGGTTTAGTGAAGACGTATCTCGCTGATAGTATTATTAATAAAATTCTTATTTTTCAGTTGATGAATGTGCCTAGTGCACAAGAATTCTTTTCAACTGCGCTTTTAGCGAGTCTTTTAAAAGAAAAAATAGGGGCAATTAAGTTTCATGCTTTAAGTCATGCTTTTGCTAAGGAACTTAAACGAGCTCAAAAACCCATTAAAGATGCACAAGATGTTTCTGCATCTTTTTTTGACGTCTTCCATCTATCACAAGCAGAAGCAATTACTCCATCTGATGATGTGAAAAAAGCTGCTAGTGAAAATACGGGTCAAAAAATTGTTCCAGCTCAAGTCAATGATCACAGTAATATTGATTGGGAATTTTTGAAACAACAATTTGAAATGTATCAAATTCCGCCCGAGCAAGTAACTCTTCATCAACGTGAGATTGCATCTCTCATGACCACTTACAATTTGAACGAAAAAGAGTTTTCTGATAAAGCAATGTATGCCATGCGGGAAGCGCCAACCCAGTATGAGTTGAATATGCAGCTGATTGAAGAGAAGATTGCAGAAGAATCTCAAAATGTGCGTTTTTTGGCTAATAAGGAAAACCCTAAAGAAGAAAAGCTGGATTTGAGCGGTTTATCTCACAATGAGCAAGAAATTGTTAAAAATGCGATGAATCTATCGCCCTATGACTTTTTGCATAAGGTTAAAAAGCAGTATGGAGGGCAAGTTTATTCCAGTGAAAGCTATACTGTTAATGTGATTAATAGAAAATATCACTTACCTGTATCTGTTTTAAATATGGTTGTCTATACTTGCTTAACTTATAATTCGGTTGTGTCGTACAATTTAGCTAAGAGAATTGCAGAGGATTGGACTGAAAATCAAGTTGGGGATGCCGTAACTGCCTTAAAGCGGATTAATGCGCGCAAGCAAGATAACCATAAGGAACCGCTGATTAAGACGCAAGAGACTAAGAAAACATCTTATGGTAAGAAGCGAGTTGAAGAAGGAACTGATTGGAGTAAGAAGAAAGCTAAGGTTAATAAATCAGTTAGTGCTGAAGAACTAAGAAATTTCTTTAAGAATTTTGAAGAACAAAATGGCATGAAGTAGGTGATAAAAATGGAGCCAATTGGTGATACTCTCAAAAAAATAGTAAAAAAACGAAATTTTGGAGCTTCTTTGCAAGAGATTCAAAATGAGGTTTTACATGATAAAGATGTTCGTGAATTTTTAGCAGCTCATAAAGATAAACTGAATAAAAAAATTGTAGAAACAAGTTTTGCTAATTTATATGAATATTATTCCCAAAAACAAAAATCTGATCATGTAATGAATGGTTACCAACCAGAGTTGTTTATTAGTGGGGATGTAATTGATATTCGATATGCGCCAACTAAAGCTAAAATTGAGGCGGATAAAGAGATAAATACTCAAAAGCACTTGGAATTAATTGATCTACCGAAGAACCTGCGCTCAGTAAAATTAAGCAATCTTGATATCTCTGATGAACGTTCAGATGTTATGATTCTTATTCGACAGTTTTTAAATAGCTATAAAGAAAATAATCATCAAAAAGGTCTTTATTTAAGTGGTAATTTTGGAGTAGGAAAGACGTACATGTTAGCTGGGCTTGCAAATTCGATTGCTGCTACGAACAAAAACGTCATCTTTTTACATGTGCCGACTTTTATTGCAAGCCTTTCGAGTCACTTTGAAGACAACAGCCTAAATAAAGAAATCAAGCGCGTTTCAGCGTGTGATGTCTTGATTTTAGATGATATTGGGGCAGAAACTCTCAGCCAATGGTCGCGTGATGACGTTTTAGGCGTAATTTTGCAAGCAAGAATGGATAATGTGCTTCCGACATTTTTCTCATCTAATTTGGACATGGATAAACTTGAAAAGCACTTTGCTGAAACAAAAAATGCTGTTGATCCTGTAAAAGCAGCTCGTTTGATGCAACGAGTAAGATTTTTAGCAAAAGAAGTTGTCGTTTCAGGGGAAAACAGAAGAATCTAATTTTTTTCAAAAAAGACTTGATTCCCAAAAATCTACGCGTATAATTGATTTCAAATGAACGAACATGATAGTTCTTGACTCAGAGAGAGGGGCCTAGTTCTGAAAGCTCCCATTAAAGAGCTACCCCACTCGTTATTTCCCAAATTGATAATTAATGGTTGGACTCCAATATCAGTCCGTATATGAGAGATTATTTATATAATCTGAATTTGGGTGGAACCACGCTAATTAACGTCCCAGTGCTATTACCGGCACTGGGACTTTTTATTTTCTATTTTTTGGAGGTAAATATGAGTTTTTCAATTACTTTGCCAGATGGCTCAAAAAAAGATTTTGATTCAAGCATCACTGTTGGAAAGTTGGCTTCAAGTATCGCTACTTCACTTGGAAAAGCAGCTGTAGCAGGTAAGGTTAACGGCCAATTAAGACCATTGGATTATGTTTTAGATAATGATGCTGAAGTTGCAATTTTAACTGATAAAGATGAAGAAGCTTTAGACGTTTTACGTGCAAGTGCTGCATTTGTATTTGAAGCAGTTGCTAAAAAACTTTACCCTGACCTTCACTTTGGTGAACATGTTGCTGATGAAGGTGGCTTTTTCGTAGATACTGATAAGGACGACCAAATTAAGGTTGGTGAATTACCAAGACTTGAAAAGGCAATGCAAAAAGCTGTTAAGAGCGGCGAAAAGATTGAATTTGTTCAAGTAGCTAAATCAGAACTTGAAGAACAATTCAAGGATGACCCATACAAGAGTGAACTTTTGAAGAAAATTGATAGCGAAATGGTTGATGCATACCGCCTTGGCGATTTCATCGACTTTGGTTTTGAAGCACTTTTGCCAAACACTGGTAAGATTAAGCACTTCAAGCTTTTATCAGTTGCTGGTGCTTACTGGCTTGGTAAATCTTCAAACCCAATGCTTCAAAGAATCTTTGGTACTGCATTCTTTAAGCAAGCAGCTTTGGATGAAGATTTGAAGCGTCGTGCTGAAATTAAGGAAAGAGACCACCGTACTATTGGTCGTGACCTTGACTTATTCTTCGTTGATCCTAAGGTTGGTGCAGGTCTTCCTTACTGGATGCTAAAGGGTGCTACTATTCGTCGCGTTGTTGAACGTTACATTATTGACCGTGAAGTTGGCGATGGTTACAAGCACGTTTACACTCCAGTACTTATGAACCTTGATGCTTACAAGACTTCAGGTCACTGGGCACACTACCGTGATGACATGTTCCCACCAATGGACATGGGTGATGGTGAAATGCTTGAACTTCGTCCTATGAACTGTCCTTCGCATATTCAAATCTACAAGCACCACATTCGTTCCTACCGTGATCTTCCACTTCGTGTTGCTGAACTTGGTATGATGCACAGATATGAAAAGTCAGGTGCTTTATCAGGTCTTCAACGTGTACGTGAAATGACTTTAAACGACGGTCATACTTTCGTAGAACTTGACCAAGTTCAAAGCGAATTTGCTAAGATCTTGAAGTTAATCATGGACGTTTACAGAGACTTCGATATTACTGATTACTACTTCAGACTTTCATACCGTGATCCAAAGAACACTGACAAGTACTTTGCAAACGATGAAATGTGGGAAAGAAGTCAAAAGATGCTTAAGGGTGCTATGGATGACCTTGGCCTTGATTACGTTGAAGCTGAAGGTGAAGCTGCATTCTACGGTCCTAAGCTTGATATTCAAACTAAGACTGCTTTGGGTAATGACGAAACTATGTCAACTATCCAACTTGACTTCATGCTTCCAGAAAGATTTGGTTTAACTTATGTTGGTAAAGATGGTGAAGAACACCGTCCAGTTATGGTTCACCGTGGTATTGTTGGTACTATGGAAAGATTTATTGCCTACTTAACTGAAATCTACAAGGGTGCCTTCCCAACTTGGCTTGCACCTGTTCAAGCAGAAATCATTCCAGTTAACAATGAAGCTCACGGCGAATACGCAGAAAAAGTTCGTCAAGAACTTGCTAAGCGCGGCTTCAGAGTAGAAGTTGATGATAGAAATGAAAAGATGGGTTACAAGATTCGTGAATCACAAACCCAAAAGGTACCTTACACTTTAGTATTAGGTGACAACGAAATGAACAACGGTTCAGTAAACGTTCGTCGCTACGGTACTGACGAAGAAATTTCTAAGAGTCTTGACGACTTTATCAACGAAATTGATGCAGACGTTAAGTCATATTCAAGAGAAAACTAGTCTTAATAAAATAAACAATAAAAATCCGCTAGGAAAAAGATCCTGGCGGATTTTTTTATGTAAAATTACCATTCAACACTAGATTTTTACCGTTTACCGAAAATCTCTGTTTTTTAAGAGGTGAATCGTTATACTTAATAACCAAGTAAGGAGGAAAAACAATGAAGGTTGAGTTTAATATTGATCCTAATTTATCCGAGGAAAAGGCTGAATTTTGGCTGAAAAAAATGACCAGTAAAATAAAGCGGATTACAAACGAATTAACATCAAAGCAAGATTTTCTTTGGGGTTATCAAGATGGGGATGCGTATGCGATCAAGTTTTCAGAAATTCTTGTCATTCAAGTAGAGGATGAGAAGACAATGATTTGTACTGAAGGGGATGTTTATATTTTTAAGGGACGACTTTATCAAGTGGAAAAACTTCTACCTAGTAATTTTGTTACTACTTCAAGAAGTTCAATTGTTAATTACCATTTTATTGATCATTTGGAGATTATCAGTAGTGGAAATATTGATGCAATTTTAGAGAATGGTTTACGCATTCAAGTTGCAAGAAGAAAGATTAAAGTTTTGAAGGAGAGACTGGGATTATGAAAAAAATTGGTCAATTATTAGTAAGTGGTTTAATTGGAATTGGAATCGGGATGGCTTGGATAGTTGTTCAGATTCTTATGGAATGTCCTTGGAAAAATTTAGCTAATAGTACACTCCAGCTCTCAGAATTCTTATTTTGGGTTTTAACGTCTTTTCTAATTGGTATTTTCTTCGCTTTGGCTACTTGGATTTTTAATAATGATAATTGGTCATTAAGAAAACAAATTATTATTAACTTTTTTGTTTGCTTAGTTGCTTGGTTAATTTTTAATTTCTTTGTAAATGGATTAACGGTTATAGAAAAACGATGGCCGATCGTAATTGGGGATTTCATTCTCATGTATGCTATTGCATATGGAACTTACTTCTTTAACTTATGGAATGATGTGAAGCAAATTAATACTAAATTGAAAAAGAAAAATGATAAGGAGGAATAGGTATGAAATTGATTTTTAACTATTTTAAGACATTCAATAAAGTCATCCTTTCTGAAAAAATCCCATTTATTTATTCAGTTGTTGTGCCTGTATGTATATTTATGTTTAACAACTTTGAAAATTTGGTTTCCTCAACTTGGTCTGTTTCTCAATTATTAAATCAAACCGTAAATTATGTAGGCTATATTATTGTTTCTGTAGCGATTAATGGTGTAGGGATGCAGTTAATCAGTTTTAGAGAAAGTGGATTTTTAAAGACTTATACGATGATTTCAGGTGGAAATAAAAAATATGGGGTCATTGGATTAGTGTTAAGCGAAATGCTATTTGGCTATTTAAGTGTTTTTATTTTTGGATTTGTGATCGGATTATTTTATTTAAAGAATCTACTATTAATTTTGACTTTCTACACTATTTCATACTTATTCGCAGGCATTCCTGTTTTCTTGTTAGCCATTCTCTTAGGAACTTTACCGGTAAAAATTAATACAATCAGTACAGTAGCAAATATTGGCTTATTTGGAATGGGATGGCTTTCGATCTTAAGAAATGATACCCATAGTATTTTAGGAGAAATCGTGTATGGCCTTAATCCTATAGATTATGTAAGCCAAGTTTTGTTAACAATAAATCAAGCATTTCGGAATGCAGCTAGTGTAGCTTCTTATCAGATACTAGCAGTCTTAATTTTGTTAATTATTTTTGGAGGAATTGGCATTGGCTCAATTTCTAAAGTGAGATTAAATTCTCTTAATATGCGTAACTAAGGTGAGGTGAACGACATGAGTATTAAAATTCGAGATTTGAGTTTTCAATATAGACAAATTCCTATCTTTCAAAAATTAAATGTTGAATTTGATCCCGGACAAGTAAATTATCTGATTGGCTATAATGGTGCAGGTAAAAGTACTTTATTTGATATTCTCAGTAATTTACGAACGGATTATTCTGGAAGTATTCAAGGTCTACCTTCCATAGATGAAATTTTATATCAAACACAAAATCCTGTTGTATTTGGAACTTTAACTGGGAAAGACTTACAAAACTTTGTTTTTGGAATTGCCAATACCCATGAACCGGTAATATTAGAAAAATTATCCCCACATTTTCGTGATTTGTATATGAAATTGATGAAGCAAAAAGTTGGGGAAATGTCAGTTGGTGAAAGAAGATGGCTTTTATTATTTTTAGAAAGTAAATTAGATAAAAAATTGTTTTTGTTAGATGAACCTTTTAGTGGGGTGGATCCTGTTTCTAAAATTCAAATTGAAGAGATTATTAGTGATTTAGCTAAGAAAGAAAATACGTATGTCATCGTAACTACACATGAATTGGATTATTT
The DNA here is from genome assembly GCF_024397795.1 of Lactobacillus intestinalis. NCBI lineage: Bacteria > Bacillati > Bacillota > Bacilli > Lactobacillales > Lactobacillaceae > Lactobacillus > Lactobacillus intestinalis. The sequence goes on from NZ_CP072983.1 coordinate 615,473, forward strand.
GATTGGAGGAAAATGTTTTATTCATTTGCTCAATGATGGAAAAATTCAATCTTTTGATTCATATGAAGAATTTATCAAAAATTCGGATCATCATGATCCAGAAGAAGCATTTGCTAAATTAGTAAAAATGTAAATATATTTGTTTGAAAGAAATAATCAATTTCAACTTTAAAATTTTAGTTGACGGACAATTATGAAGCGAGTATAATACGACTAGTTGAGAACAAGAAGAAGCTCCCGCTTCTCGCCTAAGTTAAGTTAACCTCTAGGCTGATCGATAATTTCTGTTGATTAAAGGCGGGTGTTAAAACTTTTACCCGCCTTTTTCTTGTCCTCAAATTAACACGGAGGTGAAGAATCATACCAAGGAATTTGATTTTAAACGATAGAATTCGCGCACGCGAAGTTCGTTTAATTGATGAAAATGGTGAGCAAGTTGGTGTTATGTCTAAAAATGATGCCTTGCAACGAGCAAGTAACGCAAATTTGGACTTAGTTTTAATTTCACCAAATGCTAAACCACCAGTTGCCCGGATTATGGACTATGGGAAGTACCGCTTTGAACAACAAAAGAAGCTTAAGGAATCCCGTAAAAAGTCTAAGACAGTTAGTGTCAAAGAAATCCGCTTGAGCCCTACTATTGAGGGTAACGACTTTGATACTAAGTTGAAGCATGTTCGTAAGTTCCTAACTAAAGAAGGAGCTAAGGTCCGTGTTTCAATTAGATTTAGAGGTCGTGCAATCACTCATAAGGAATTAGGTCAACAAGTTTTAGAAAAAATGGCTGAAGCTACCTCAGATATTGCTAATGTAATTAGCAGACCTAAGATGGAAGGCCGTTCAATGTTCTTGATGCTTGCACCTAAGAGTGAAAAGGACAAAAAGAAAAAGTAGTTAATTGGAGGAAATAGAAAATGCCTAAAATGAAAACACACCGCGCTTCAGCTAAGCGTTTTAAGAGAACTGCTAATGGTGGTTTGAAGCGTCACCACGCATTTACTGGTCACCGTTTCCACGGTAAGACTAAGAAACAACGTCGTCATTTGAGAAAAGCTGCTATGGTTTCACGCAGTGACATGAAGCGCATCAAACAGATGCTTGCCCAAATGCGTTAATTATTACTAATTAAGAACGATATTAGGAGGAATTTCTGATGCCAAGAGTTAAAGGTGGAACTGTAACACGTAAACGTCGTAAGAAGGTTATGAAGCTTGCCAAGGGTTACCGTGGCGCAAAGCACATGCAATTTAAGGCTGCAAGCACTCAATTATTTGTATCTTACAGATACGCATTCCGCGACCGTAAGAGACGTAAGAGTGACTTCAGAAAGTTATGGATTGCTCGTATCAATGCAGCAGCAAGACAAAACGACATTTCTTACTCTAAGTTAATGCACGGTTTGAAGTTGGCTGGTGTTGACATGAACCGTAAGATGTTAGCAGATATTGCTTACAACGATGCAGAAACTTTTGCTCAATTAGCAGAAACTGCTAAGAAAGCTTTAAACTAATCTGATAAAAATGACGCGTTTACTGGCGCGTCTTTTTTTATGCAAAAATTGCTATTTTTTTGGTATATTAAAGTTATGCAATTTTATGAAGGGAAAATACTGAATGCTATTTCGACCAAAATATACGATCGACACAATTTATCATTTAAATACAGATAAATTACATGAAATGGGAATCAAAGCAGTCTTTTCTGATTTAGATAATACTTTATTGGCTTGGAATAAGTTTGAAACAGCAGAAGAGATGAATAAATTGAATCAGCGACTCGCAAAGGCTAATATTAAATTAGTAGTGATTTCTAATAATAATGCTGAGCGTGTTGGGAAGGTGCTCAATCCTTATCACATTGCTTTTGTAGCTAAATCACGCAAGCCGCTTCCTTTTGCTATTACTAAAGAACGTGAGCGTTTGGGCTTAAAGAAAGATCAAGTTATGATGGTTGGAGACCAGTTAATTACTGATATTCAGGCAGGTAACTTGGCAGGTGTAGAATCAGTATTGGTTAAACCATTAGTAGAAACTGATAAATGGAATACGAGAATTAATCGTTTTTTAGAAAAGTTCATCTTTTTCTTTTTATCATTTTCACATCGTGTAACGTTTAAGGAGACTTTGAAAAATGGATGAGGATATTATTTGTATTGGTTGTGGGGCCGTCTTGCAATCAGATGATCCTAAAAAAGCAGGTTATTTACCAGCTAGCGCTTTAAAAAAGGCTAAAGAAGGCGAAAGTGAAGAAGTATATTGTCAACGTTGTTTTCGCTTAAGACATTACAACGAAATTATGCCAGTTGACTTAAACAACGATGAATTTTTAGCTTTGCTTAATTCTTTGGCTAATAAGAAGGCCTTGATTGTGAATGTGGTTGATTTATTTGACTTTTCCAATTCACTTTTATCTTCATTAAAGCGTTTTGTTGGTGATAATGAATTTATCTTAGTAGGGAACAAGTTTGATCTGTTTCCTAAGAATTCGCGTCAATCAAAGATTAAGGATTGGATGCGTCAAGAAGCTAATCGGATGGGTCTTCATCCTAAGGAAATCTTTTTAATTAGTGCAGCTAAACAAAAGAATCTTGATGACTTGATTGCTTATTTAGACAAAGCTTCTCAAGATAAGGATATTTATTTTGTGGGAATGACCAATGTTGGTAAGTCAACTTTAATTAATGCCATTATTGATAAAATGGGCGATGTAAAGGACTTAATTACCACTTCACGTTTTCCTGGCACTACTCTTGATCAAATCGAAATTCCACTTGAAAATGGTCACTTTTTAATTGATACACCTGGGATTATGACCCAAAATCAATTGGCTACCCATCTTAGTCCAAAAGACTTAGAGTTGATTTCTCCTAAAAAGCCGCTTAAGCCTGCTACTTACCAACTTAAGCCTGGTAATACTTTATTCTTGGGTGGTTTAGGAAGAATCGACTATTTAAAGGGTGAGCCAACTAGCTTCACAGTTTACACGGCGCGTGGTCTTTATATTCACCGTACTAAAACTGAAAATGCCGATGAATTTTATAAAAAGCATGTGGGTGAACTTTTAACTCCACCAAATAAAGGTGAGAAAATTGCACCTTTAAAGGGTCAAGAATTCCATACTGATTATAAGAGCGATTTGCTTTTTGGTGGAATTGGTTTTGTTACTGTACCAAAAGGTTGTGTAGTAAAGACATACACTCCTGATGGTATTGGTTTAGGTATTCGACGAGCATTGATCTAGAGGACATTATTATGACAAATTCTAAATGTGTTGAAAAAATCCCTACAGCAAAAGCGGAACCCCAATTTGAACAAAGTGAAAACAAAGGAAAACAAATTGGTATTATGGGTGGAACCTTTAATCCTGTCCATATCGCACATCTAGTGGCTGCAGAACAAGCCTTAACTAAATTGCATCTTGATGAAGTATGGTTTATTCCCGATAATATTCCACCCCATAAGAACGCGCCTTTAACTTCAGCTAAGGATCGCGCTACGATGTTAGATTTAGCTACTCGTGACAATCCTCATTTTAGAGTAAAGTTGCTTGAGTTATTCCGTGGTGGGGTTTCCTATACAATTGATACTTTACGCTATTTAAAAGAAAAAGCTCCTCAAAATAATTACTATTTAATTATGGGGAGTGACCAGGTTAACAGTTTCCATACTTGGAAAGAAGCGCCAGAATTAGCTAAGATGGCAACGTTAGTGGGAATTCGGCGCCCTGGTTATCCGCAAGATCCACAATATCCAATGATTTGGGTAGATGCACCAGATATCCGTTTGAGTTCAACCGCAATTCGCCGGTCGGTAGCTACAGGAACTTCAATTAGATATTTGGTTCCAGAGCCTGTAAGATTATATATTGAAGAAAAGGGGCTTTATCTTGACTAAGCTGTTTTTCAAGGAGACCTATTCTCCTTTAACTAGTGATGAAATTATCGCTAAAGAAAAAGCTAATATGGATAAAAAGCGTTTTGAGCACTGCATTGGGGTCAGCAAAACAGCGCGTAAATTAGCAAAATTAAATGGGTACGATGAAGATAAGGCGGCCTTGGCTGGATTTATTCATGATTATGCTAAACGGGTTCCTGTAGAAGAATACCGCAAAGTAATTAAAGAACAAGGCTTTGATTCAGATTTGCTTAATTGGAATCGAGCAATTTGGCATGGAATTGTTGGGACTTATTTTATTAAACGGGATTTGAAAATTACTGATCCTGAAATTTTACAGGCTGTATGGCGTCATACGACAGCTGATGTAGAAATGACTACCTTAGATAAAATTGTCTTTGTGGCAGATTTTATCGAGCCTGGACGCGATTTTCCTGGTGTAGATGAAGCTCGCAAAGTCGCTTACAATAATTTAGATGATGGGGTGGGATATGAATTAGCTCACACATTAGAATTTTTAGTTAAAAATAGAAACAAGATATACCCACGCACGCTTGCAGCGTACAATGTGTGGAGTGTTAAATAAGGAGAAATATATTGAATAGTACACAAGTTTTAGATTTTGCATTAAAAGCAGTTAGTGATCGTCATGGTGAAGATACCGAAGCTTTTGACATGCGCGGTGTCAGTATCTTAGCTGACTACTATGTAGTAACTAGTGCTGGTTCTAACCGTCAGCTACACGCGATTGCTAATGCAATTATTGATGAAGCTCATGAAAATAACTACACTGATTACCGAATTGAAGGTACTCGTGATTCTAACTGGCTTTTGATTGACTTAGGAGATGTAGTAGTAAACATTTTTACCGCCGAAGCTCGTGAATTTTATAACCTTGAAAAATTGTGGGCCAATGGCAAGCAACTTGAAATAAAGGAAGACTAGTAAATTATGGGCGCAGTTGGAATAATTGCAGAATACAACCCTTTTCATAGTGGACATGATTTTTTAATGAATCAAGCTCGGATAATTGCGGGCAAAGATCCTATTATTGTAGTAATGTCTGGAAACTATGTTCAACGTGGTGAAATGGCAATCATGGATAAATGGGCTCGGGCCAAAGCTGCTTTGCAGTCTGGAGCAGATTTAGTGTTTGAATTGCCATTCTCTACTGCTGTACAAGCTGCTGATTTATTTTCATTAGGAAGCATTAATCAATTAGCTAAGCTTGGTGTAACCGACTTAGTATTTGGCGTGGAAGATGCCAATTTGAATTTTACTTATTTAGGTCAAAAAATTGCTCAAATTCCTCGAAATCATATGGATTTTAAGGATTATAGTCAAACTTATTCCACTCAGTATAATCAAATGATTGCTCGAGAAGTGGGATATGAAGTGAATCAGCCAAATGCAATTTTAGGCTTGGCCTATGCAGTAGCCAATTACAATTTGGGTGAACCGTTAAAGCTTCATCCAATTAATCGAATTGGCGCGGGTCATGATGATTTGCTTAATCGCGAGCATATTGTCCAAAGTGCGAGTGCAATTCGGAACATTCTATTACATAATGAAGATAAAGAAGAACTAAAAACTTGGCTTCCTAAATTAGAAGCTAGTGAATTAATTAAGCAGCCCATTTATCCAAATTGGAATATTCTCTTTCCATTTTTAAAATATCGCTTAGAGTCTTCTTCAATTGAAGAATTACAGAAGATTTATCAAATGAGTGAAGGACTTGAGTATAAGATGAAGCAAGAGATTCATCTTGCCCAGACATTCACAGAATTTTTGCGTCATGTAAAATCTAAGCGATATACATATTCGCGTTTGCGAAGACTTAGTTTGTACACTTTATTAAATGTTACTCAAGACGATATGATCAATAGCTTTAATGATGAATCATTGATGTTATTGGGATTCAGTAAGACTGGAAGACAATTTTTGAAGAAAAATCGCAAGAATATTCAAACTGAAATTGTTTCTAAAGTTGATAAGAGAAGTGCCAAAGATGGCTCTTTAGGTCTGCAAGTCCGTGTAGACCGTTTATTTGAAGAATTATTACATGTCGATCAAAACTTTGGTCGACGTCCAGTGGAGGTGTAATCAATAAGATGTTAACAATTAACTTTTCTAATATTAAAAATAGTCCAAATCCTTTAACTCATATCGATAAAGATTTGGAAATGCGTCCGGAGTTCTTTAATCGAAGTCAGGACCTTTTGATTGAAGCTGAAAATGTTCATGTGAGTGGAGATCTATTTTACGATGAGCCATATGTGACAGGTAACTTCCATGTCACAGCAGATTTGGTAGTACCATCAAGTAGAAGCTTAGATCCAGTGAAGTATCATGAAGATTTTTCTTTCACCGAAAATTATTCAGAAACTACTCCAACCAAGCAAGAACTTGAAGACAATCCTGATCCAATTGTTAAAGTTGAGGATGATGTGATTGACTTGCAAACTGCAATTGAAGATAATATTTTGCTTCATATTCCTACAACTATTCTTACTCCTGAAGAAGAAAAAGATAATATTTTTCCAGAAGGCAATGGCTGGGAAGTTGTATCAGAATCAAGTTTTGAAGAAGGTAAAAAGAACCAAGTAAATCCAGCCTTTGCAAAATTGAAGATTCTTTTGGATAATCAAGATGATAAAAATTCAGATAAATAAATAATTTTTGAATCACTCAAAGTAAATTTCACTTTGAGTGATTTTTTGTCTTGTCTTGAAACGATTTTTAAAGTATCCTTTAATTATAAAAACATTTTTTAATCTAATTTTAGTACAACTAAAAATATAAGAGGAATAGGGTAGACATGGCAAAGATTTTAATTATTGAAGATGAAAAGAATTTGGCTCGTTTCGTAGAATTAGAACTTAAACACGAAAACTATGAAACAGTCGTTGAGAACAATGGCCGTAAAGGTTTGGAAGATGCTTTAAATCAAGATTTTGATGCTATTCTACTTGATTTGATGTTGCCAGACTTAAACGGTTTGGAAATTGCACGTCGAGTTCGTCAAGTAAAGACTACTCCAATTATTATGATGACTGCACGCGATTCTGTGATCGATCGAGTTTCTGGATTAGATCATGGAGCAGATGATTACATTGTTAAGCCATTTGCAATTGAAGAATTGCTTGCCCGCTTACGTGCTGTTCTTCGCCGAGTAAAGATTGAAAAGGATGCTTCTCGTGCTACTGTAGCCAAACAAAAGATTGTTAAGTTTAAAGATTTAACTATTGAAACAGCTAACAGAATTGTACATCGTGGCGATGGTAAGGTAATTGACTTAACTAAACGCGAATATAATTTATTGATGACTTTGATTCAAAATAAGAACAATGTGGTTAGTCGCGATCAACTTTTAAATAAGATTTGGGGACCTGAATCTAATATTGAAACCAATGTTGTAGAAGTTTATGTTCGTTACTTGCGCAACAAGATCGACGTTCCTGGCCGTCCTTCATATATCAAGACTGTTCGTGGAACTGGATATATGGTAAGAGATGAAGATGATGACCAATAAAGATAAAAAGCAAAAAAAGACCAAGCACACATCCTTAATTGCAAGATGGGTCAGTATCGTTACTTTGACGATTATGGTCTCTTTTGTTATTTTCTCCGTAGTAATATATTCGATTGTTAGTCAGCAATCTTTAAATCAGCAGGAAGAGACCTCTAATAATGTGGTAGTAACTTTGCAGAATCGGCTCGAATCCATTCCTAATGAATTGCAAATATCGAATGTGATTCCGTCGCTTTCACCGTCAACTAAGCGAGTATTGCGAGGAGTACCTGCAATTAATGATCAAAATAGTGCAACTAGTGCATTTAATGATGATTTATTAGCTTCAATTACTAATCCGGATATTAGTGTTGCTGTCTATAACACACATAATGAAGTTGTCTTTTCTAATGGAGATACGACCCCGAAATATCGTAAATTTAAAGGTGAAAATAAAGTCGAAAAAATCCAGCATGGTACTCATGCGGAGCTTTTAACCTACCATACAGTTAAATCTAGCCGTACGGGCAAAATCATCGGCTATATCGTGGTTTCTAACCAGATGACCTATTATAACCGTCTAATGAAGAATTTACTGCACTGGATGCTAATTATTTCGTTAATAGCAGTTATAATATTTATCGGGATTGCCTTTGTGGTAGTTAAGGATGTAGTTCAACCAATTAAAGAAATTTCAAAAGTTGCTCGTGAAGTTAATGATGATCCAAACAGTTCAATGAGAATCAAAGAGCTTCATCGAAACGATGAATTGGAAGAATTAGCGATTACTTTTAATGAGATGCTGGACCGAATGCAGCGGTATATTGATCAACAAAAAGAATTTGTAGGGGATGTTTCTCACGAGTTGAGAACCCCGGTAGCCGTCATTGAAGGACATCTTAACATGCTTGAACGCTGGGGGAAGGATGATCCAGAAATCTTGGATGAATCTATTAAAGCCTCTTTGCAGGAAGCTGATCGGATGAAGCACCTTATTCAAGAAATGCTTGACTTAACTCGTGCTGAACAAATTAATGTACAATATCCAAATGCAGTCACAAATGTTTATGACGTTTTGACACGTGTGGTAGCAGATTTGGCCTTAGTTCACAAAGATTTCAAGATTCAGCTAGATACAGATGATTTGCCACCCGATACAGAAATCCAAATCTATCATGGTCACTTAGAGCAACTTCTAGTAATTCTAATTGATAACGGAATTAAGTATTCAACTACCCGAAAACAAATTAATGTTTCTGCTGGAGTTTCTAACGATGAAGTTACTATCATTGTGCAGGACTTTGGGGAAGGAATTTCTCAAGCAGATCAAGAAAAGATCTTCAATCGTTTCTACCGAGTTGATAAGGCTAGAACCCGTGAAAAGGGTGGTAATGGTTTGGGGCTTTCAATTGCTCAAAAACTTGTTACTAGCTATCATGGTTCAATTAGCGTTGATTCTGTTGAAGGTCAAGGAAGCCAATTTAAGTTGGAATTTCCAGTTCTGACTAAAAAAGAAGCTGAAAGACTTAAGAAATTAGATCAAAAGAAGAAGTTAGAGCATTAAAAAAGAACTAGGATTTTCCTAGTTCTTTTTTATTTTATAGGTTATTTCTTATTCTTTTGTTTACCTTGATTACGTTTACGCAAATCTTGGTGCAATTCTTGAGTCTTCTTATCGTTTCCAGCGGCAGCACTGTGAGTACTAAATAAATCATCAACCTTAGCTTGAGTTACAACTTGAACGATAGGTTTTTCCTTCAATTCGCTAGCGATACGAGCCTTTTCACGAGGTTGAATAAAGAAAGTAACGATTAATTGTTGAATAATCATCACAAAGTTACCTGCAGCCCAGTATAAAGCCAAAGCTCCTGAGAAGGACAAACTGAAGAATAAGGTCATGATTGGGTTCATGAACATCATCGATTGCATGGTCTTCTTTTGTTCTTCAGGGATGCCGATTAAGGAAATGTAACCTTGAATTACGGCGAAGACGGTCGCAACAATTGCTAAAACTAGTGACTTGCTGCTTAGTGAGATTCCAAAGAAAGTTGCGTCTTTCAAAACTGCAGAGTAGGCTACCGCTTGATAAATACCAAGCATGATTGGCATTTGAATCAATAATGGTAAACATCCAATTCCACCAGTTAGAGAAACGTTGTTCTTTGAGTAAAGTTCACGTTGCCAAGTTGAAAGAGTCATCTGTTGTTCAGGAGTTAATCCTTTGTGCTTCATTGCATTTTGAATCAGCTTCATTTGTGGTTGCAAACGAGACATCTTTTCTTGTTGAGTAACGCTCTTCTTTTGCTGGGTGAGCATCAATGGAAGTAAGATGATTCTAACTACCAAAGTAATAATAACGATTGCCCAACCAGCTCCATTTGCTCCTTTAATTGAATGAGCGACTTGAAGCATGATGTTTTGAAGCGGTAAACTTATCCATTTAAAGATCCAGCCATAAGGTCCTCCATGAGGTGGGGTGCTAGTATTTGGATTACCACTAGAACAGCCACTAACAATCAACATTACAGTAAGAACTACTGCAAGCAGAGCAAAATATTTACGATATTTTTTCATTTAGATTAATCACCACTTATTTTCTATAAAACTTTAATATTTAATATAATACACGAAAACTGTGTAATTTTCCTACATTTTCTAGTTTTTCAACCTTCATATTGGTAATTTTAGCAAAAGGAGAAAGATTGTGGGGCAAATCTTTTAGAAATTCGTCTACTTTTCCTTTATTTGCTTGTAGTACAATAGTGACTGTCCCATCTGGGTTGTTTTTGACAGTGCCAGGAATTGACATCGCATCAGCCAGTGTTGCTACACTATAGCGAAAACCTACGCCTTGCACTGTGCCTGAAACGATCACTTTCCAAGCTTCAACGTACTCTGTTGGTTCACTATTTTTACGAAATTTATCAAATAAACTCATAATTATCTCTTTTCTAGTTTATTACTTCAATTCTACCATGTTATTTTTGCAAAAAATCTATAAAATAGGATTAAGAAAGAAGGATTGCCATGCAACAAATTAGTTCAGTCAATAATAAAACTATCAAGGATTTAGCCAAACTCAATAAGAAAAAGTATCGCGAAGATACTGGCATGTACATTATCGAAGGTTTTCATTTAATTGAAGAAGCCTTACAAGCTGGCCGCAAGTTTCAATATTTGCTTGGAACTGATGAAGCTTTAAATAAAGTGGAAGAATACGGGGTGGACCTCTCAAGTAAATCGGTTATTTTGATCAATAAAGCCATTACGCGCCATTTGAGTTCTACTAAGAATTCGCAAGAGATTTTTATGGTGCTTAAAATTGATCAACCAAAAGAATTTCCATTCAATTATGGCAAATGGGTTTTGCTTGATAATCTAGCTGATCCTGGTAATGTTGGAACTATTATTCGAACTGCAGATGCTGCTGGATTTGACGGGGTGGTGCTTTCTCCAGAAAGTGTTGATCTCTATAATCCAAAAACTCAACGAGCAATGCAAGGAAGTCAATTCCATATTGAACTTATTAAGCAAGATCTTGCTTCTGTCATCACTACGCTTAAATCATATGATATCCCCGTTTATGCAAGTATGCTTGATAAAAGTGCTAAAGAATTACCTGATTTTGAAAAAGTCCCTCAATTAGGTTTAGTAATTGGGAATGAAGCCCATGGAGTGAGCGATTTTATTGCTAAGTTAAGTGATGAAAAGCTTTATATCCCAATTAAAGGTCAAGCTGAATCTTTGAATGCCGCAGTTGCAGCAGGAATAATGATTTATCATTTTGCTTAAGTACTTGTATTTAGTAAGTGATTTATTTATAATATTCTTAATTGGAAGGCAAAGCTTGCTATAAAGTTAAAAACTAAATTAATTGGGGGAATTAATAATGACTCAAGTAAAAGCTAAAAAACCTTGTAAACCAGAAGATTATGAATTATGTAAGCATTTCATCAATGCTTTTCAAATTATCGGTAAAAAGTGGAATGGTTTAATTATTAGTTCTTTATGTGATACTGAGGATATGCGATTTAAGGATTTGGCTCACTGTATTGAAGCCTGTTCTGACCGTGTCTTAGTTGAAAGATTGAAAGAACTTGAAGAAGAAAAAATCGTTAAACGCTCAGTTGATGGCGAAACTGGGATTATCTCATATAGTTTGACTGAAAAAGGATCAGATTTAAAGCCTGTATTTGATCAAGTTCATAATTGGGCAGATAAATGGGTCTAAAAAACTTGCAGTTTTAGTCAAAAAGAATTATTCTATTATTTAATTACGAAGAACAAGACTAGTAACAAATGGAATTTAAAAGAGAGGCCTTTTTATTGAGCTGAGAGAAAGGCTTAAGTGAAATTTGTGAATTTCATCTTGGGAGTAGAATCTAATCAATTCCGGTATTTCACCGTTATCGAAAACTTGAGTGTAGGCAGATTCTGTCTAAATAAGGGTGGTACCGCGAAGCTTCGTCCCTAGATGGGGATGGAGCTTTTTTGTTTGAAAGGAAAAGATATATGGACTTATTTGATAAGTTAAAACAACTGCGTGAGCAGGGCCTTGAAGAGATCAAAAAGGCTGCAGATGAGAAGAAGTTGAACGAAGTTCGTGTAGAACTTATTGGTAAAAAAGGTGAATTAACTCAAATTTTACACTCCATGAAGGATGTTGCGCCTGAAAACCGTCGTGAAGTAGGTCAAAAGGTTAATGAATTACGTGACTTGTTCAATGCACAATTGGATAATGCTAAAGAAGAAATTGTTAAAGCTTTAATTGCTAAGAAGCTTGAAGAAGAAAAAATCGATGTGACTTTACCAGGTCGTGAAGGTCATCTTGGATCAAAGCATCCCATCAATGTCATTTTAGATGATTTGGAAAGCTACTTCATCGGTATGGGTTACCAAGTTGTACAAGGCCCAGAAATCGAAACGGACCACTACTGTTTCGAAATGATGAACTTGCCAAAGGACCACCCAGCACGTGACATGCAAGCAACTTTCTACATTGATTCAGAAAACTTGCTTAGAACGCAAACTTCTGGTGATCAAGCTCGTGTTCTTGAAAAGCATGACTTTTCTAAGGGCCCATTAAAGATGGTTGGTCCAGGTAAGGTTTACCGTCGTGATGATGATGACGCTACTCACTCACACCAATTCATGCAAATGGAAGGTTTAGTGGTTGATAAGAACGTTACTATGAGTGATTTAAAGGGAACTTTGGACATGATTGCTAAACACGTCTTCGGTCAAGATCGTCAAACTCGTCTTCGTCCAAGTTACTTCCCATTCACTGAACCATCAGTTGAAATGGATGTTTCATGTTTCAAGTGTAATGGTAAGGGATGTCCTGTATGTAAGTATACTGGCTGGATTGAAGTTTTGGGTGCTGGTATGGTTCACCCTAATGTTCTTGAAAACGCGGGTGTTGACTCAAGTGTTTACGGTGGATTTGCATTTGGACTTGGCTTAGATCGTTTCGCAATTTTAAAATACGGTATCAATGATATTCGTGATTTCTACACTAATGATGTTCGTTTCTTAAGACAATTCCGTAAGGAGGAAGATTAAATGCTCGTTTCATACAATTGGTTACAAGATTTTCTTAATTTAGATGAAGATCCACATGATTTAGTTGAAAAAATCACCCGTACTGGTGTAGAAATTGCTGATGTCAATCATCCAGCAGAAGGTTTGAAGAAGCTTGTTGTGGGTCATGTGGTTGACTGTGAAGATGTAGAAGGAACTCACCTTCACTTAACTCATGTTGATGTTGGCGAAGACGAACCAATTCAAATTGTTTGTGGTGCGCCAAATGTTGCTGCTGGTGAAGATGTGATTGTTGCTCTTCATGGGGCAAGAATTGCGGGTAATGAAAAGATTAAGCGTGGAAAAATTCGTGGAATGAAGAGTAACGGAATGATCTGTGGACTTCAAGAAATTGGTTTTTCTGATAGTGTTGTTCCTGAAAAATACGCTGATGGTATTTTTGTTTTCCCAGAAGATAGTGATGTAAAGCCCGGTCAAGATGTTTATGAAGCACTTGGCATGGATGACTACATTTTAGATTTCGATATTACACCAAACCGTGCTGATACTTTATCAATGGAAGGTGCAGCTTATGAAGTTGGTGCTATCGTTGATGAAAAGCCTAAGATTGAAGAAGTTGTTCTAAAAGAAGATGGCGAAGACTGGACCAATTCTTTAGAAGCAAAGGTTGATGAAAAACTTGCTCCTAAGTTTTATCTTCGTAAGTTAAAGAATGTTAAGATTGGGGAAAGTCCACTTTGGATGCAACGTCGCCTTTGGAATGCAGGTATTCGTCCAATTAACAATGTCGTTGACGTAACTAACTATGTAATGCTTTTAACTGGTCAACCAATGCATGCTTATGATGCTCGTGCATTTGAAAACGGCAAGCTTGAAGTTAGAAAAGCTAATAAAGGTGAAAAATTAACTTTACTTAATGAAAAAGAAGTTGATTTAGATCCAAACGACATTATTATTACTGATGGTGAAAAACCAGTAATGATGGCTGGTGTAATGGGGGGCTTGAATTCTGAAATTACTGATGACACTCAAGATGTAATTTTGGAAAGTGCAATTTTTGATCCAACCTTGGTGAGAAAGGCTGCTCTTCGTCATGCTAACCGTACTGAAGCTTCAAGTCGGTATGAAAAGGGCGTAAACTGGGATAACACCGAAAAAGCTATCAATATGGCAGCTTTGTTACTTAGAAATGATGCAGATGCTCAAGTAATGGCCGGCATTATTAAAGCTACTGACAAAAAGCGTAATCCAGTTGTGGTAGAAACTACAGTTTCTTACATTAACAAAGTTTTAGGTACTGAAATTTCCGCCGATGAAATGCTTAAGATCTTTGATAGATTGAATTTTGAAGCAAAAGTGGATGGAGACAAGTTAACTGTTAATGTTCCAAATAGAAGATGGGACATTTCAATTCCAGCCGACTTGGTAGAAGAAGTTGGCCGAATTTACGGTTACGATAACTTAAAGGCTACTCAACCACTTTCAGCTGAAACTCACGGTGGCTACTCTGCTAAAGAAACTGCCATCCGTCGCATTAAGGCCATTGTTCAAGGCCAAGGATTAATGGAAGCAATTTCTTATTCACTTACTTCTCCTGAAAAGGCCGTAAGATACACTAAGGATCCAAAGAAGTTAGTTGAAGTTCAAATGCCTCTTAACTCAAGTCGTTCAGTAATGCGTGAAAACTTGATGACTGGCTTGGTAGACGCTGCTAGCTATAACATGGCTCGTAAGCAAAAGGAACTTGCTTTATTTGAACAAGGTCGTGTTTATGATAATGAAAACGATACTTTCAATGAACACGAGCATATTGCCACCTTATACTCAGGCAGTATTTTCAATGAAAATTGGCAACACTTAAATCAAGATGTTGACTTTTACTTCGTCAAGGGTCAATTGACTAACTTGTTTAGAGCAATCGGCATTAAAGATGAAGATGTTGTTTATAAAGCTGAAGAAATTGATGGAATGCACTTAACTCGAACTGCAGGCATTTATATCAATAAAGAATACGTTGGAATGATCGGAATGATTGCTCGTTCAGTAACTATGGCAGAAAAATCACTCCGTGGTAGTGAAATTTACGGTTACGAATTAGATCTTGATAAGATTATCCCAATGCTTTCTAAGGGTATGACTGCTAAGCCCGCACCTAAATTCCCAGCAATCAGCCGTGACCTTTCAATTTTGGTAAATAAAGACGTTGATAACCAAGAAATTGAAAATGTAATCCATGCTAATGCAGGTAAATATTTGGTAGATCTTAAGGTGATCGATGTTTACCAAGGTTCCCACATTGAAAGTGGCAAGAAGAGTTTGGCATATAACTTAACATTCTTGAATGAAAAAGATACCCTAACAGATGAAGTGGTAAATAAGGCCATGGATGATATTACAGCTTCATTGAAGGAAGATCTTGAAGCAAAAATTCGTTAAAGGTTGACTTTAGTGGTGTAAACCAATATCATTTCAAGTGCAAGAAAAAATTGAATTTCTAAGGAGTCAGTTGTTATGGCAGAAAAATCATTTCCAATGACTGCTGAAGGTAAAGAAAAACTTGAAGCAGAATTAAGAGATTTAAAATTAGTTAAACGTCCAGAAGTTATCAAACGAATAAAGGTTGCTCGTTCTTATGGTGACTTATCTGAAAACTCAGAATATGATGCAGCTAAGGATGAACAAAGTCACTTGGAAGACAGAATTGCACAAGTTGAAGAAATGCTTAAGTATGCACAAGTTGTTGATGCTGATGCTGTTGCTCCTAATGAAGTAGCAGTTGGTAAAACAATTACTTATACTGAAGTGGGCGAAGACGACCCAGAAACTTACACAATTGTTGGTAGCGATGAATCTGATCCATTAAATGGTAAGATTTCAAACGATTCACCAATTGCTCAAGCTTTGCTTGGTAAAAAGAAGGGCGAAACTGTTTCTATCACTACTCCAGGTGGCAAGTTTGACGTTGTCATTAATGAAGTAAAATGATGTATAAGAAGATAGGGTGTTTTGCCTTATCTTCTTTTTGTTTTTATGAGGTGAAATTATGAGAAAAGTAGGAATTATCGGTGTCGGACATGTTGGTGCTACTGTAGCTTATACTTTATTTACTCATGGAACTGTTGATGAGATGGTTTTAATTGATAAGAATGAAGATAAGGTTAATGCAGAATACAATGATTTACATGATACTTTAGCTAGAAACAATTATTACGTAAATATTAGAAAGCAAGATTGGGACGCTCTTGAAGATGCTGATATCATTGTGACTGCTTTTGGTGATATTGCTGCCAGTGTAAAGAATAATGATAGATTTGGCGAATTTGATCTAAATGCTAAAAATGCCAAAGAAGTAGGTAAGAAAATTAAAGAGAGTGGCTTCCATGGAGTAATTATTAATATCTCTAATCCATGTGATGCTATTACTGCAATTTTGCAAGAAACTACTGGTTTTAAGAAGAATCGTGTATTTGGTACTGGAACTTTCCTTGATACTGCTAGAATGCAAAGAATCGTTGGTGAAAAGTTAAACCAAGATCCTAAGAATGTTGAAGGATGGGTATTAGGTGAACATGGCTCTCTTCAATTTACAGCTTGGTCAACTGTTCGTGTAAACAACAAGATTGCTTACCAATTGTTTGGTGAAGAACAACAAGAAGAAATTAGTGAGCAATCAAATAAGAATTCATTTATTGTGGCAAATGGAAAAGGTTATACCAGCTATGCTATTGCTACTTGTGCAGTTAAGTTGATGGAAGCTGTCTTTAGCGATGCCAATTTCTATGCGCCCGTTTCTGCATATGATCCTCAATACAAGACTTACATTGGTTATCCAGCCATTATTGGCCGTGACGGAATTGAAGAATTAATTGAATTGAAGCTTACTAGTGAAGAAAATGAAAAGCTAGAAAAGGCTGCTAATAAGATTAAGGAACATCTTGAACAATTACGTTAATACAAATTGTAAGTAAAGACTGATTTGAAATCATATCCCATAGAATCTTGGGATATGATTTTTTGTATTTAGGCAAATTTAATTATTAGAAAAATTGTATTATATTGTTAATAACTGATAAACTTAAATAGAAAAAACTGAGGGAGGTGAGGGAAATCGCAACTATTAAAGATATTGCCCAAAAAGCAAATGTTTCGCCATCTACTGTATCACGTGCTTTAAATGGCAATTCGCGAATTAGTAAGGAAACTGTCACAAAAATTAAAAAAATGGCTAATGAAATGGAATATTATCCTAATTATGCGGCTCAGAATTTAACGCGAGGAGATGCTAATATAGTAGGAATTGTGTTTCCAGTCACTAGCAGGGATGCGCCAGCCAACCCATTTCATATAGATTTAATGAGAGGAGCAAGTTCTGCTTTAACCCCCATGCATTATGAAATGCTTGTTGCAATCAGTGCAACCGAAAAAGAACTATTATCTAGTGTTAAATCTATGGTAAATCAAGCAAAGGTTCATAACTTTTTGATTTTTTATGCTGTTAAAAATGATCCTATTACGGCCTATTTACGTAAGAAAAAATTGAATTTTGTGATTATTGGTGACCCTAGTGATAACAGTGGGGATAGATATGTCGATAATAATAATGTGGCTGCTGGAGAAGCTGCTGCAAAATGTTTAATCGACAACTATCATGTGCTTCATCCGCTTTTTATTCAATCAAGTAAGAAGTGGCCTTATGAGACTAGTAGATTAAAAGGATATCAGCAATATTTAAAGCAGAATGGTTATGAGGGTAATGTTTGGATAGATGATTCGTCCCAAAAAATAGATGATTTTTTAAAAGATCATGCGAAAATAGATGGTATTGTGTGTGCTGATGATATCTTGTTTGCTAAGCTAAATAGTTCTTTGCAAAAATTCAAATTACCTACAGTCTGTTTTAATAGTAGTCGCTTAATGGGGATGATTCTTGGCGATAGTGAAAAGATAGATATGCAACCCCGAAAACTAGGGCAACAAGCAGTTAAATTACTCTTTAATCAGAATGCTCATCGGAAAATAGTCAAGTTCAAGTTTTCTGATAATAGTATGCAAGAAAATTAGATTTAGAAAAAGTTGCATACTTTTTTTATTATTTTTGTGCAAACGGTTGCGCAAAATGCAAAAAACTGGTATTTTATCTATAGATTGGTATATTATTTACAGCAAATGAAAAGCGCTTTCAAAAATAAAGAATTGAGATAGGGGTTGTTTTTGATGAGTAAGAATAATACTTCAACTGCAGGTTTACCTAAACTTGCTAAAAGTACTATTTGGATGATCAATTTTGGTTATTTAGGGGTACAAACCGCTTTTACTTTGCAAAGTTCTCAAATGAGTAGAATTTTTCAAACAATTGGTGCTGATCCAAATAATTTAGGCTGGTTTTTTATTTTACCACCGTTAGCAGGAATAATTGTTCAACCAATTATTGGATATTATTCAGATCGGACTTGGGCACCTAAATTAGGTGGACGCCGTTTACCATATTTATTATTGGGGATGTTAGTAGCAGTTATAGTTATGTTGCTTTTACCTAATTCTGGGAGTTTTGGATTTGGGTATGGGTCATTAGCTGCATTATGGTTTGGTGCAATTACTGTTGCTCTTCTTGATCTGTCATCTAATGTGGCAATGCAACCATTCAAGATGATGGTAGGGGATATGGTTAATGATAACCAGAAGAGTTATGCCTACGGAATCCAAAGTTTTCTTTCAAACATTGGCGCCGTGTTAGCAGCTATTTTCCCATTTTTGTTAACTCTTTTAGGTGTTTCAAATATTGCGCCTAAAGGTGTGGTTCCTCAATCTGTAGTAATTTCATTCTACGTGGGAGCTGCATTGTTAGTAGTAACCAGTTTGTTTACTGTAATTCGAGTTCATGAATATGATCCTACTACTTATGCTAAATATCATGGCATTAGTGAAGAAGATAATAAAGAAGGGGGAAATTGGCTCACTTTATTAAAGCATGCACCTAAAGCATTCTGGACTGTAACTTTAGTTCAATTCTTCTGCTGGTTTGCATTTCAATATTTATGGACTTATTCAGCAGGTGCAATTGCTAAAAATGTATGGAATACTACTAATGCAACTTCTGCAGGCTATCAAGCAGCCGGTAACTGGTATGGTGTTTTAGCTGCGGTTCAATCAATTGCAGCTGTAGTTTGGTCATATGTTTTGGCTAAAGTTCCAAATAAATACCACAAGCTTGGTTATGCAGGTAGTTTATTCTTAGGAAGTCTTGGATTTATTTCAGTATTCTTTATTCATAGCCAATGGGCATTGATCATTTCCTATACTTTGATTGGAATTGCTTGGGCTGGAATGAATACTTATCCATTAACTATTGTTACAAATGCCTTATCTGGTAAGCACATGGGTACTTATTTAGGTTTATTCAATGGTTCAATTTGTTTACCACAAATTGTTGCCTCAGTTCTAAGTTTTGGTTTATTCCCATTACTTGGAAATTCTCAAGTTAATATGTTTGTTTTAGCTGGAATTGTATTATTAATTGGTGCTTTATCAGTTGGAACAATTAAAGAAACGTTTGAAAACTAATTTTTTAATAGCGAAAGGAATTTATAATAATGAAACGCACTTTTGATATTTCACCTTGGAACGTTGCTACTAAAGCATGGGATCCTCAAGATAAAAGATTACAAGAATCAATGACTAGTTTAGCCAATGAAAATCTCGGAATGAGAGGATTCTTTGAAGAAGGTTATTCTGGCGATCATATGCAAGGAGTTTACTTAGGTGGGGTTTGGTTCCCAGATAAAACTCGTGTAGGTTGGTGGAAGAACGGTTATCCAAAGTACTTTGGTAAGATGATCAATGCTGTTAACTTTATGAAATTGATTATCAAAGTTAATGGAGAACAATTAGACCTTAATAAGCAAACACCAAAGGATTTCAATTTAGACTTAGACTTAAAATCAGGTGTCTTAAAGCGTTCCTTTAAGGTAGAAATTGGTGGTAGTGAATTACAATTTACTTTTGAACGTTTTGTATCTGTAGTTCAAAAAGAATTAGTTGGCCAAAGAGTCACTGTTAAAAACTTGAGCGATTCTAATGTTAATGTTGAAATCACTAGCATGATTGATGCTGATGTTTACAATGAAGATTCTAACCATGATGAACAATTCTGGGATGTTTTAAGTAAAAAAGCTGATGGTACTCATGCCGAAGTAATGTCAAAGACTAAGCCAAATGACTTTGGGGTTCCTCAATTTACAGTAGGAATGAAGACTACAACAGTTACTGATTTAAAGCATATTGAAGATGGAACTAGTGATAAAACTGCTTATAATGTTTTTGCTGGTGAAATTAAGCCAAATTCTGAAATCAACTTTGAAAAGAGAACAGTAGTAGCTACTTCACGTGATTTTGATACAGAAAATGAAATTGAACAAAGACTTGATGAATTAGCAGCTAAACTTGATGCAGAAAGCTTTGACGCTTTACTTAAACCTCATGAAGAAGAATGGCATAACCGTTGGACTAAATCCGATGTGGTTATCAATGGCGATGAAGAAGCACAACAAGGAATTCGTTTCAATTTATTCCAACTCTTCTCTACATACTACGGTCAAGATTACCGCTTAAATATTGGACCTAAAGGATTCACTGGAGAAAAGTACGGTGGTGCTACCTACTGGGATACTGAAGCTTACTGTCTTCCTGTTTATCTTGGGGTTGCAAATCCAGAAATTGCCCGCAACTTATTAATGTACCGCTATAAACAATTAGATGGTGCCTATGTAAATGCTAAAGAACAAGGATTAGACGGTGCTTTATTCCCAATGGTAACTTTCAATGGTATTGAATGTCACAATGAATGGGAAATTACTTTTGAAGAAATTCACCGTAATGGAGATATTGCCTATGCAATTTATCTTTACACTAATTACACTGGAGATAAGTCCTATGTTCTTCATGAAGGTGCAAAAGTTTTAACTGAAATATCTCGTTTCTGGGCTGATCGTGTTCATTATTCACAAAGACAAAATAAATATATGCTTCATGGTGTAACTGGTCCTGATGAATACGATAACAATGTTAATAATGATTGGTACACTAATTTATTATGTAAGTGGACTTTGAACTATACATTGGAAATTTTAGATGAAGTTGATGCAGAGACAGCTAAAAAGCTTGGCGTTTCTGAAGATGAAAAACGTCGCTGGAAGGGAATTGCGGATAATATGTATCTACCATATGATCCACAAAAAGATATTTTCCCAGAAAATGATGGCTTCTTAGATAAAGATTTAACACCAGTTTCAGAAATTCCTAGTGATCAATTACCATTGAACCAAAACTGGTCATGGGATAAAATTTTACGTTCACCATACGTTAAGCAGGGGGATGTTATCCAAGGACTTTGGGACTTTATTGATGACTTCACTAAGGAAGAAAAGAAGCGTAACTTTGACTTCTACGAACAATTTACAGTTCACGAATCAAGTCTTTCAGCATCAGTTTACTCAATTATTGCAGCTGATATTGGTTATGAAGATAAGGCAGTTGAATTGTATGAACGTTCAGCTAGATTAGACTTAGATAACTACAATAATGATACTGATGATGGACTCCACATTACTTCGATGACTGGATCATGGTTAGATATTGTTCAAGGATTTGCTGGAATGAGGGTTCGAAATGGTGAATTGCATTATGCTCCATTCTTGCCAAAGAGGTGGGATTCATATAAATTCCGTCAAACATTTAGAGGTCGAATTTTAGAAGTTACTGTTGATAAGACAGGCACTAAGATTGAATTGATTTCGGGTGATCCAATTACAATTGATCTTGATGGTAAGAAACTTAATTTAAAGTAGGAGGATAAAATGAGCTTTTCTGATTTAAAAGGGTTCGCATTTGATTTAGATGGTGTTATTGCAGATACGGCTAGATTTCATGGTCAGGCTTGGCGTCAAATCGCTGACAAGGTTGGGACTGAGTGGACACCAGAATTAGCCGATGGTCTAAAAGGGATGAGCCGGATGGATTCATTGGAATTGATTTTAAAATCTGGTCATCATGAAAATGAATATACTCAAGAAGAAAAAGAAGCCATTGCCAAAGAGAAAAATGACAACTATTTAAAACTTGTAGAAACTTTAACTCCTGATGATGTTTTACCTGGAATGCGTGAATTGTTAGAAGATTTAAAGAATAAAGGTTATCATCTGGCTTTAGCTTCCGCTTCTAAAAACTCTCCTAAGGTTTTGAAATATTTGCAAATTAGCGATTACTTTGAGGGAATAGTTGATCCAGCTAAATTAACTCATGGCAAGCCTGATCCTGAAATTTATTTAGAAGCCGCCAAGATTATGAATTTATCTCCTGAGCAAGTTGCTGGTTTAGAAGATGCTCAAGTTGGTATCGATTCTATCAATCGTGCTGGAGAAACTTCAATTGGTATCGGAAACACTTTAAAAAATGCTGATGTGAAATTTGGTGATACTAGAGAAGTAACTTTGGAAGCTATTGAGAAGCAATTGAATAATTAGTTGATATAGAGAATTTTCAAAGTTAAGATAATTTATTAAAAATACAATAAAAAACCATGTTCCTGTATAAATATGTAATTGGAACATGGTTTTTTAGTAATTGATTATTTATCTCGGCGTTTTCGATCGATCAAACCTAGATTTGCAAGAGCTATTAAAAGTAAACCTATTATGTTCATTTTGTTTTGACTTTCGCCTGTTTGTGGGAGCGTAGGATGGTTATCCTTTCGTTTAGTCATATTAACATTGTCTTTTTGGGGGGTTTTAGATGTAAGCAATAATTTATCTTTGGTTTTAGGAATATTTACGGCTTCCATATTAGTTTGGTTATTGTTATGTTTAGATTGAATAGTCTCGTTAATTTGAGTAGTTTTAGGCGCTCCCATATGTTCAATTTTTTGTTTAAGTGGTTGAACATGTGTATCTTTAGCAGGCTTTATCGAAGGCATGTCTTCTTTATGAGGTTTTGGATAGTTCGGATTGTCTTTTGATTTGTTTGGAATAACTGGTTTAGCTGGAATATCTAGGGTATTTGGTTTACTTGGAACATCTGGAATAACAGGTTTTTCTGGATGGGGATGAGGAAGATTGGGATTTATAGGAGGAATAACTTGATTATTATTGTTAATCTGATGATAAGATACCGTGATAGTAATATTAGAGGTAGATGGGCTAACATTGACGGCATTAATAGTAGAAACCTTATTTTGTCCGACATAGGAATCATAATCCTTAATTTGGGGAATTTCGAACTTATCCCATTGTCCTTGAGCAGGTGTCCAAGCTCCATACTCAATAGTTCCATCAGCATATTTAATTACAGTCCGAATGAATTTAACAATTTGAGTTTTAGTAGATGTAGTGCCATCTGGATTTTCAATGATAATAGTTCTAGTGGGAGAAACTGTTTCTGTAGTAATTTGAGGATTAATAATATGTAATTGATATATGCTAGTCATTAAACTAGCTAAGTTGTTACCATTTACTATCGCTTTAATACCATTTGGATTATTATAGGGATCGTATGAAGGCGCTGGAGAAATGCGATTGGTTACCTTAATATGACCATCTACAGTATCTTCTTTGATATTCCAATCAGAAACTAAATTGCCTAAATTATTTTTAACTACATTTATACTAGTTTGTTGATTAAAGTAATTTTGCATCTCTTTTAAGTTAGTAAAAATAAAGTTTAGTCCTTCTTGTGAAAGCTCTTGATTATTGCTAGCTCTAACAAAAGTTAATATATCAGCATTTTGACGTCCAGTAATTGTTTCACCTTTAATATCTTTCCAGTTCTGATTATTAATAGCAAGTAATGTTGGGAGTGGTTCCCCATTTACCCCGTTAGCAATTACTACGATTGGATTATTACCTATGAAATCTTTAATTTTAAACGCATTGGTAGCATTAGGTAAAGAAATATTATTCATAGAAATAACTGCAGGATTAGTTAAATCCTTAAACATATTTTCCACTCCGCCTAATTCACCATCTTCACGAACGAAACCATAATTATTAAGACGTTTAATGTGGCTCAGATCCCAATTATTTAATCCAATATATTTTGCTCCACTGTTGTTGAACATTCCTTCAGCAATTTCTAATTTACCAGTATTCCATCCGCTTAAATCGACTTGACTTAGACTAGTAGTACCATAAAACATTGCTCGAGTATCATGGACATTAGAGGTATTCCAATGTGAAATATCTCCCACTGAAACTAATGCTACATCAGCGGCAAACATATCAGCTAAACTGTAATTTTGTTCAGTTTTCTTTAAACCGACACTTTCAGTATTCCAGTTAACCAAATTTAGTTTTTCAAGGGCATAATCTTCAAAGAACATGTAACTCATGTCTGTTACCTTAGCAGTATTCCAATTATTAACAAAACTCAAATCTTCTTGTTTATGCATTTGAGCAAACATGTAACTCATATCAGTGACATTTGAAGTATCCCAGTTAAGATTTTTAAGGACATCGTCTGGTAAACTTTGTAAGCCAAAAAACATCCCCGCCATATTAGTAACTTTACTTGGATTCCAATTTGATAAGTTACCAATTCTAATTAATTTGTCTTGTCCTCCAAACATGTAAAGCATGTTAGTTACATTGGATACATCCCAATTTGATAAGTCAAGTTCAATTAAATTTCCGTTGCTTTCAAGAGGTAATGGTTCCTGATTATTTTTCGTTTCGTTTATTACACTTTCAAACATCCCTGCCATATTAGTTACATTATGAGTATTTAAGTACTCAATCCCAATAATTTTGACTAATTTAGGAGTATTAAAAAACATGTAACTCATATTAGTGATATGACTTGTATCAAGTCCAGTTAAGTTGACACTTTCCAGATAGGGCATATTGCTAAAGAGGTTTGCTAAGCTTGTTATAGTTGGCGAAAGGGTAGTAGTAGACAAATCAGCAGAAGGAGATTTACTGATTTTTATGCTAGCAACATATTCGTTCAAAATATCAGAGGTAATATTCTTAGTATTGGTAATATCCACATTCTCGATATTCCAGTCTGCCCAGTTAAACATTCCAGAGGTATTAACATTTGCCAAATCTAAACCGCTTAAATTAACTTTTTTAAGATTGTGATCACCGGTAAATAAACCTGCTAAGTTGTTAACTTGGTTAAGATTCAGTCCAGATAAATCTGCATTTTCAAGGTTAGGCATATTGGTTAATAATCCTCCTAAGCTAGTAATGTTAGGAGAAAGATTAATTTTAGTAAAGTTGATTGAGGTGGCATGGGTATTTCTTAAGCTCTGAACATATTGATTAAGAATGTCTTGAGTAATATTTTTGGCGTTTTTAATATTGACATTCTTAATGTCATTAACCCAGTTAAACATTCCAGATGTATTAATATTCGCAAAGTTTAACCCACTTAAATTAACATTTGTTAAATTTGTATCACCACTAAACAAATCATGCATGTCAGTAATATGTGCTATATCAAGTCCAGACAAATCTACATTTTTAAGGTTAGGCATGTTACTCAATAGACCTGCTATACTGATGACATTAGGGGAAACACTAATTCCATTTAGATTAACAGAAGGAATGTGACTATTTCTAAGACTTGATGCATATTCGGCTAAAATTTCAGAAGTGATGTTACGAGTTTGAGTGATATTAACACTTTTAATATTATTAGCAGCCCAGTCGAACATTCCATTTGTATTAATATTTTTAAAATTCAAATTACCAAAATTAATATCAGTTAAATTATTATCTCCAGAGAACATTTGACTCATATCGGTAATATCACTGGCATTGAAACCTGTGAAATTTACAGTTTTAAGGTCAGACATCCCACTAAATTTACCTGATAGACTAGTTATTTCTGGAGAGAGGCTAATCTTAGATAGGTCTAATGAGGTAGCGTGAGATGTTTTTAAGCTTTCAACATATTTATTTAAGATGGTTTCATTGATATTTTTAGCTCCTGTTAAATCAAGAGTATTTACTCTCCAAGTCCAGTTAAACATTCCCTCCATGGAAGGATTATTTGCAAAATTCCAGTTATTTAAGTTGATACTGGAGAGCCAATTGTCACCCGAAAATAGATTATCAAAATTAGTAATCTTATTAATATTCCAGTTACTTAAGTTAGCATTTTCTAGAACTGTATCCTCTTGGAAAGCACTGCCCATATTAGTAACTCCACTTGTCTCTAAATGACTAAGATCAACTTTCTTTAAGCTGGAAGAATTTGCAAAAGCTCCAGCCCAATTACCCTTAGCATAAACTTTATTGTTATCCTCATTTCCTTGGTTATCAATAGTGATATTAGTTGCTCCATCTTTAACTATGCTTTGCATTAAATCTTTGGTGATGTAAACTTTGTCGGTATCTGAAATTTTACCAGCTATATTAAAATCAGATGTATTTGGAATATATATATTTTGCTCGTCTACTCCATGATAGCTAGTTAATGTATATTCGTGGTTTGTGTTATCAAGATTACCATCCCAATCATTGACATTATATTTGAGATTATTTTGTGTAGAAACAGCTTTAGTAACTATTTTATTAAGAGAGGATGGATTTATCTTATTAGATTCTTGTTTTTCATTTAAGTTTTCAGATTTTTCAATATTAGTAGGTTGATTTTTTTGTTCAGTTTTATTTTTGATTTGCTGAGTAGTTGTCTGTTTTTGGCCAAAAGATTTATCATTATTAGTTGCAACATTCGTAAACTGTTTTTTTGATTCTATTTTTTTAGAATTGCTTTCTTGATTTGTGCTGTTAGTAGCTTGATCATTTAGAGCGTCATTCTCTTTTTTATTATCTTTAATAGTGGAAGAAGTTGGTTTGCTTGAGTTTGTTTTAGTAGTTCGCAACTTTGTCGATGTTGATGTAGTGGAGATTATATTATTTTTAGGCTGAATTGTAGCGTTAGGCGTTTTGCCCTCTGATGGGGTACTTGCACTATTTTGGGTGTTTACAACAGTATCATTCTGGTTTGCAGCATATGCGGTATGACTATTGATCCCGATAAAAGTCATCCCAATTAAAATTGAAGCAGCTCCTATAGTTAATTTTCGAATAGAAAAATGATCTTTTTTTTCGTCTGTTTGTCTGATTTTTTCGTTAAAATTGTTTTTAGACAACATAGTGATACTCTCCTTAACTAAAACCAAAATTTCGTCTCTATTCACCATGTAGTATACACCCGAATGTGAGCCGTTCAATAACAAACGCTTTTTAATTTTTAAAGCTGTTAATTTTGATAGAATGCGACTTTGGGATTAAATAAAATAACAAAAACACCCCATAATTGCAGATATAAGTATACAATTATGAGGTGTTTTATTGATTTTTATTAAGTTATTAATGATCTTCGTGATTAGTGAAGTAACGGTAATCTTTACTCTTATCGAACATAACACCACGTGCGTTTTCACCGTTTGAAACGGAGAATTCAGCCTTTGGATATTTACTCTTAACTTCGTCTTCCATTAAATTACGAAGCATTTCATTATTTGCAAGAACGGAACCAGTAAGAGCAATCTTCATTGGCTTAGGATCTTCGTAACGATCTAAACCAATAATGATATCACGAGCTAAAAGATGAGCTTGTTCCTTGATAACGGCAGAAGCATCTGGATCACCTTGATCTGCCAGCTTAGCCACGTGAACAGCCATACCAGCAACTTCTGAGTTAGTCATCTTGTAGAACTTAGCATTACATTCATCCATGTGTTCAACATTGAAGAATTTAGTAAACATTGGAATCAAGGCGTTATCTTCACGCTTATCCCAACTAAGAAGGGCAGATTGCATTGCGCTCTTAGCGATTGCATAACCAGAACCTTCATCGCCTAAAATGTTACCATAACCACCTACTGCGATTAAATGGCCATCTTGTAAACCGTTAAATACAGAACCAGTTCCGGCAATAACTAAAGCACCATCTTCGCCTTCAAGTCCGCTGTAAAGGGCAAGAAGGGAATCGGTAATTGCACGGGTTGGGAGATTGTTGATTCTTGAAGAAATTGTGGCTGCAACTTCTGGAGCGTTTCCGACAACAGATAAACCAGCGATTCCTACAAGAACACGCATACAATCGCCATCAATCTTATCAAGCAATTCATTTACAGTATTAGCGATGTTGTTAATACCGCCTTCGTAATCAGCATTAATTTGGCCAGGACCACCTTCTGCGCGGCCGAGTTCCTTGCCATTTAAGTCATATGCAATAGCAGTGGAGTGAGTACCACCAGCGTCAACACCAATTTGGTATTTGAGAGTCATAGCTACTCTTCTTTCTATTTAAAATTTTGTGAACGTATACATTTTATTACAAAGTGAATAGTTAGGTCTAGTAAAAATTACAATGATAGCGTTAACACTTACGTTTCTTTAGAAAAATTAAAGTAAATAACGAAATAATTGCTCCAATGATCAATGTAAATGGAACATAAACTAGCTTTAGATCATGCTTTCCTTTAGTTATTTGTATTGATAAGAATGTATTTGCAAATAACTTCTTTTTAACTAAATGGCCATTGTCAAAAATGAGCCAATTTCTATTGAAAGGAATTGTAGTAGCTAAGGTTTGCGCTCTATCTGTAGAAAAGTGACTGCGTACCACTAATCCTTTTTGGAAAAAGGAAGGCTGATTTTGTAAAAATTGCTGACTAAGTTGTGATACTGCTGAATTATTCAATTCCCATAAATTAATCCCATTTAGGTCTAATTTTCTATTTTTTATATTGAAAGTTATTTTTATTTTTTGTCCTTTTTGGCGATAGGCAAAATTGATCAGCCGACTTTGAGGATCACGAGTATCAATATTAATACTTGCGCCGTTGATGAATAAATCAGTTTGATCATTATTTAAAGTATCAGGAAGCTCTAAATAGTAAGAATTTTGAGTAGAGGGAGTGAGGGTGAAAGAGATGCTGGCATGTTTAGCGATGTTTTTTTGAGTAAATTCTAAATTATTATCGGGGCTAGAAGTAGCGTTAATAGTTTTAGTTGACGGAAGAATAATGCTATGAAATAGTGGACTTTTATTTGCAGTTATTTTGTTAAAAAGAAGAGCCTGATTTCTAGTGGGATTATCTTCATCAAAATGAATTCTTGTAGCTGAAGCTGAGGTCAAAAAAAGTAATGGAAAAGCTGTTTGATTTTGATAAAGATTTAATCCCGAAAATTGCTTAATAAAATGATACCCATTTACATCAAGACGTTCATTTTGATTATCAAAACTCAATTTCTTATAAGCGTAATTAGGAGTAAGGTAATATTTGATACCTAAAATATTATCTGTAATGGGGCTGCCCCCATAGTTGGTGTAAGAATTACTATTGTGGAGATAGCCTAAATTTTGCAAAAGGGTTAAAACTTTTTGATCACTAATGGAGTTAAAATTGCTGATGCCGTAATAATTGGCGGTAAAGGGATCGTCATCTGAGCGATAGAAGGTTTTCTCTACTCGATAAAATCCGGGATGAGTTTTTTTGAGGTATTGGGTTACTTGATTAGTAGTTTTACTAAAATTTTGATAATCTGCATTATTTTGATAAGCCAAATTGTTTAAAGATAAAATAGTGTTAACAGTAATTTCGATAATGATAATTCCAAATAAAAGTTTTCCGCTAATTCGATTTTGATTGTATAAAAAGCAAATATAAACAACAGCTAAAGCTAAGAACAAACAAGAAATAATCAGATTGGTATTGTTAAGAAATTCAATTTTGTTGGTAATAAAAGCAAGATAGAAACTAAGTCCAGTGGCTAAAATTGCAATAAAGATTTTCTGAGCGATAGATAGTTGACTTTGTTTTTTAATAAATAAAGTAGCTAAGTTCAAGCTAAAGAAAATCAAGATAAAACTAAATCGTCCCGGATACCAAACTGGGAATTGCCCTAAATGCCAAACTAAAACTAATGGAGTCCAAAATAGGGAAAATACTAAGAAAATAAATAGCAGTAAATTAGCTAATTTTGGTTTCCAGTCAATTTTGTTACTAGTAAAGTAGGCCATGATAAATAATAAAAATGGCATAGTCAGGTAGATATTAGGCATACCTGCTTCCATTTCATGAAAACTATAAGCTCCCAAAGCTAACTTACTTAGTTCTTCAAAAGGAGGAAATTGAAAACCGAAGCTCCAGCGAGCTGGCGACGATGCCTTTCCAGCTAGCATTTCAAAAAGAACTGGTAATAAAATAAATGCACTAATTAAAGAGCCTAGAATACTTGCCTTAAAGTAATTTATTAAAGCTTCTTTTTTAAATTGGGTAAAAGTTAATTGGCTTAAAAAGTATAAAAATCCAAATAAAAGCACCATAAAGCCTGTATAAAAATTAGTGAACCAAAGCAAAAAAGTTAACAAGATAAGATGATTGGGCTTGTTATAAAGACAGTGATCAATTTCATTGACCAATAAAGGTAATAAAATTGCTGAATCCAGCCACATTAAATTGAAATGATTGGCAATTACATACCCGCATAAGGCATAGGCTAAGCTGCTACTGAGAGCATAATAATCAGGGATGCGCTTTTTCCAATAGAAAAAACTGCTTAACCCCATTGCGCCTATTTTTAGAGTGATGAGTAAAAGAATAGCAATTGGAAGCTGATTTTTTGAGAATAAAAATAAAATAAGATTGAACGGGCTCAGTAAATAATAGGCATCTGTGCCCAGCATTGAATTGCCCAAACCATTTTGGAAACTATAGATCAAGTTTGAAGGATGAGTAAAAAGAGAATTTCGTAGGAATGAAAAGAAATCTACATATTGCTGTCCTAAATCTACAGTCAAAATATTAAATTTATGGAGAGCAAAATACATAAAAAATATGATAAAGGGAATAAAAAAACTCAAATAGTATGGTATTTTAGACTTGGTAAATAAATTTTGCTTTAAATAGTTAACTTTTTCTTGTAGCATATTAAAATTTGTCAAAGCTCCTTATTCAGTTATAGAAATGGTAAGATCTTTTTGTTAAAATAATTGTCAGTTTAGTAAGGGACGATGTACGTGAATTATTTTAGAAAAAATAGTGGCACTGGTTCAAATAAACAGGCCTCAACACCACTTAGAATGAAGATCATTCTAGGGATAATTTTTATTCTGTTTGCAACATTGATTGGTCAATTAGCATACTTGCAATTGGCTTATGGATCTCGTTTTAAATCAGAAGTTCAAAAATCTGATTCTACTGTAGTTTCAAGTCAAGTACCTCGAGGAGTTATGTATGATGCTAAAGGCCGAGTTTTAGTTGGAAACAAGGCTAATAACGCTATAACTTACACCAAAGGTGCCTCGACTTCAAGTGAACAGATTTATAAGATTTCTAATGCTTTGAGTAATTATATAAAAATTACTAATGAGAAACCAACTGAACAGCAGGAAATTGAATATTACTTAGCTGATCCGGAGGTCTCAAAACGTGAACTTGCCAAATTACCGGCTTCGCAAAAGAGTCAAAAATTGGAGCAAGCACAAATTACTCAAAATGTTGAAAATCAGGTTCGTAAAGAACATATTAAATTAAATAGCAAACAAAAAACAGCGGCTTTAATTTTTAATAAGATTTCAGGAGCATATACACTTTCAACAATCTATATTAAGAATAAAGATTTGACTAATAAAGAAATTGCTGAAGTAGGTGAACACCTCTCTGAATTACCAGGTGTGGGTATTGGGACTGACTGGCAACGTTCATATCCAAATGGTTCATCTATTCAAAGTATCATTGGATCAGTTTCTACTGAAAAGTCAGGTTTGCCAAGTGATAATTTACAATATTACTTAACTCAGGGCTATTCTAGAAACGATCGTGTAGGTACATCATATCTTGAAGAAGAATATGAACCTCTTTTAAAGGGAACTAAGTCAACTAGTGAAGTTACTACTAAGGGTAGTGGCGATATCCAACAAACTAAGACAGTTTATAAAGGACAAGCCGGTGCTAGTTTGATGTTGACGATTGACGCTAAGTATCAAAAAGAAGTCCAATCTACTTTAAAACGAGTATACAATAATGCTTTGTCAGCTGGAGCTGCTCGCTATTCTAATGGGGCTTACGCAATCGCAATGAATCCAAAAACTGGAGCGCTTTTGGCAATTGCGGGTTTAAGTCATGATCCGAAAAAGAATAAAACTACTGAAAATGCTTTGGGAGCAATTAACCAATCATTTGTTATGGGATCCGTTGTTAAAGGTGCAACTGTTTCAGGTGGTTTAATTAATAAAGTTATTACTCCAACTAATAATACTTTGCCAGATACGGCAATTTATTTACCAGGGTCTTCAGTTAAGAAGTCAGTTTACCCAATCGGAACTTTCGGTTCTTTGGATGCTGAAACGGCTTTGGAAGTCTCAAGTAACATTTATATGATGCACTTGGCTATGAACTGGGTAAAGGCTAAATACGTACCTAAGACCTATATCAATATGCCTAATGATTCTTTTGAAATTTTAAGACGTAATTTCAATATGTTTGGTTTAGGCCAAAAGACTGGTGTTGATTTACCAGGAGAAGTTTCAGGTATTCAAGGTAAGTCATTTAATTCAAAGGGCCAAATTTTATCTGGTTCTGTACTGGACTTGGCATATGGAAACTATGATGCTTATACCCCAATTCAATTAGTACAATATGTTTCTACAATTGCCAATGGTGGTTATAGAATGCAACCATATGTGGTTCAATCAGTAGGTAAGACTAGTTCAGATGGGAAGAAGATTTACATTAACTACAATAAGACACCTAATGTCCAACAACAAATTCCTTGGACTCAAGATGAATTAAATGTGGTTCGTCAAGGTTTCTGGCGTGTAGTTCACGGAACTAATGGCTGGGGTACTGCCCACCCATTAAAGAATGTAAAGCCATCAATTTCAGGTAAGACTGGTACTGCTCAAACTTTCTACTATGATCCAGATAATCCTAACCGTAAGAATCCACCAGAATTAATTAACGCTACTTTTGTTGGTTATGCTCCTTCAAATAACCCTAAGCTTGCCATTGCGGTGGTATTCCCCGGTTTAGATCCAGATATGGAAGGAACGTACACTTTACAAGTAGCTAAAGAAATGGTCCAAGATTACTTTAAGTTACATAAATAAAAAAATACTGGTCAAATGCTCAGAAAAATGCTATTCTAATACAGTCAGAATATAAATTGTAGGTGGTGAAAGAAATGGCAGATAACATCATTTTGGAATGCACCGAATGTGGCGATAGAAGTTACTTATCCAAGAAGAACAAGCGTAAGCATCCGGAACGTTTAAGTTTAAAGAAGTATTGCCCAGTCGAAAGACACGTAACACTTCATCGTGAAACTAAGTAATAAACCCAAGATAGCAGGTCTAGATGCCTGCTATTTTTTGTTATTGGTGAAAAAATGAAAAAAATAGATTTACGCAAGAAACAAATTGAAAGTTTAAAAGAGTTTGCTGACGAAAATCAGAAAAAAATTGAGGATAAAAAACTTTTAGATAAGTTTATGTCAACAAATTTATGGAAAAATAGTCAATCTATTGGAATTACTTCTTCTTTGCCTATTGAAGTTGATACTTCAGAACTAATTGCCCGTTTGTGGGATGAAGGAAAAGATGTCTATTTAGCTAGAGCAAATAATGATCCTAATCATACTCAAGACTTTTTGGAATATACTTATATGACCAAACTTAAAAAATCTAAGTTTGGAGTAGATGAAGTAGCAAATCCTGATGCGAAAATCAATAATGAATTAGATTTAATTGTAGTACCAGGATTAGCATTTGCACTTGATTCACATGCCCGTCTAGGTTTTGGTGGAGGGTATTACGATCGCTTTTTAAAGAAGTACCCTACTAAAACAATTGCTTTAGCTAATTCACGGATGGTTTTTGAACATGCTCAATGGCCAGTAGAAAATTTTGATGTTCCAATTCAGACTATTATCACTCCAACTAAAATTTATAAGTAGAGGTAGCTATGAATCGAAAACTAAACTTTAATACGACCTTTGTGACCTTTGGAATATTGATTGTTTTGCTTGTCGTATTTATTGTCGAAATTTTTATGGGTGGTTCTGAAAATAACTACACTTTAATGAAAATGGGTGCGATGAGTAATTATGCAGTTGTTGCTGGTAATCAATGGTGGCGACTTTTTACTGCACAATTCTTACATATTGGGGTTCTACATTTAGTCTCAAATGCAGTGATTATTTACTACATGGGTCAATATATGGAGCCTATGTTAGGACATCTGCGCTTTTTGCTTGTTTACCTACTATCAGGAATTGGCGGAAACTTGCTCAGTTTAGCTTTTGGTAGTGATAAGGTGATTAGCGCCGGTGCTTCAACAGCTTTATTCGGCTTATTTGGGGCAATGACTGCAATTGGTTTGCGTAATATGAAAAACCCAATGATCAGCTATTTAGGACGCCAGGCTTTTGTTTTGGCCATTGTTAATATTGCTTTAGATTTATTTGCGCCGAACATTGATATTCAAGGCCATATTGGTGGTTTTGTGGCAGGATTCTTGCTGGCAATTATTGTCGGTGATCGAACAATGCGTAAATATAATCCAAAATGGCGTGTCGTTGCAGCGGCTGTATTGATTGTTTATGTAGTGTGGACTGTTAGATTAGGAATGGTAGTCAAATTCTAATGAAGACTTTATATGATGTTCAACAATTTCTAGAAAAGTATGGCGTTTTAGTTCATGTTGGAAAAAGAATTTGGGATATTGAATTAATGGCAATTGAACTAGATAATATCAACCATTCAGGTTTAATCGATAAGCATGATTATTTGGTAGCTAAGCTTATTTTGCAACGTGAGCATGAAATTGAAGAGCGTAAAGAAAAAAGATCCTAAAAATCGTTCTATTTAATTTTCTTTAGTGTATTATTAATAGTATAAGTTTTTTAGAGGGGCAGAATAAATTTATGTCACAATTTTTGATTATCTTAGATACCGTTTTAATCATTATTATTCTTGGAATCGGTGGAGTGTGGCTTTTTAACAAAATTCAAGCTAAACGTCTTGGTGGCGCACTCACTAACGAAGAATTTAAAGACGGCATGAGAAAGGCTCAAATCGTTGATTTACGCGAAAAACAACCATTTAAGCGTAAGCATATTGATGGTGCACGCAATTTGCCATATACCATGCTTAAATACAATTACACTGAGCTTAGAAGCGATTTGCCCGTCTATCTTTATTCAGATTCTGTGACTGTAACTTTAAGAGCAGCTAGATTTTTGAAGAAGAAGGGCTTTAAGTCAATTCATTGGCTTGATGGCGGCTTTGAAAACTGGAAAGGCCGCACTAAGGCATCTAAATATTAATGAATAAGCAGCATTTGATTTTTTCAAATGTGCTTTTTTAGTATCTTGAAAAGGAATTAATATGCAAAAAGTATTGGCAATCGTAGGGCCAACGGCTGTTGGAAAAACAGAACTAGCAATTAAATTGGCTAAAAAATTGAATGGGGAAATCGTATCTGGTGATTCCATGCAGGTTTATCAAGAAGTTGAAATTGGAACTGCAAAAGCAACTAAAGAAGAGCAAGCTGAAGTAAAACATTACTTAGTAAATACACGCTCAGTTTTTGAGCCGTATTCAGTTAAGGACTTTGTTGATCAAGCAACAGCGGCTATTACTGAAATAAGTAAAAAAGGTAAGCTACCGATAATTGTTGGCGGAACTGGTTTTTATGTAAATGCATTGCTTAATAAAATGCAATTGGGTGAAAAAACTGATCAAGAAAAAAGTGTTACTCAAAAATGGGAAAACTATTTAACTGAAAATGGCGCTGAAAAGCTCTGGCAACAACTGCATGATAAGGATCCAG
This sequence comes from Lactobacillus intestinalis, assembly GCF_024397795.1. NCBI lineage: Bacteria > Bacillati > Bacillota > Bacilli > Lactobacillales > Lactobacillaceae > Lactobacillus > Lactobacillus intestinalis. Next base: position 651,261 of record NZ_CP072983.1, read on the forward strand.
TAGCAGCTGAAAAAATCCCCATTCCTAATAGTCGTCGGACTCTGAGAGCCCTTACGGTTATTGATCGAACTGGTAAAAAGTTTTCTGAACAACAAGAAAAAATTGAGCCTCGCTATGATTATTTGATTATTGCTTTGAATTCAAAAAGAGCAAAAATTTATGATCGAATTAACCAAAGAGTGGATAAAATGATGGATTTGGGGATGCTGGATGAAGCCAGATTCATTTATGAAAATCGTGCCCAGGAGCATCAGATCTTGCAAGCAATTGCTTATAAAGAGTTCTTTCCCTATTTTGAGAAAACCGCAAATTTGGAAGAATGTATTGAAAGTTTAAAAACAGCATCACGCCGATATGCAAAAAGGCAGCTAACATATTTTCGTAATAAGTTGCCGGTGGAGTGGTTTGATCCTTTAGAAGATCCAAATTGTGAGCAAGAGATTTTAGAAAAAGTGGAAGAGTGGTTAAATGTTTGATATTCCAGAAGAATTACAAAAACTAGTTGTAGAAGTTGATAAACAAATTGATCCTAAACTTAAGGAAATTGATGATCAAATTGTTTATAACCAGGCTAAAGTTTTGGATGCCTTTAGAAAAGAAGAGGTGGCAGAGGCGGATTTAATAGGTGCAAATGGCTATGGGGACGATGATATGGGGCGTGACAAGCTGGACCGAGTTTATGCACGTGTTTTTAATACGGAAGCGGCGGTTGTACGCCCTCAATTTGTATCTGGCACCCATACCTTGTTTACTGCCTTAAACGGCAATTTGAATTATGGGGAGAACTTAACCTATTTGACGGGGATGCCTTATGATACGATGCAAGAAGTGATCGGGTTAACTCCTAAAAAGCGGGGAACTTTGATGCAACGTGGAGTAAAGTTTTCTTATGCTCCTTTAAAAGATAATGGTGAGATTGATTATCAAGAAGCTAAAAAGGTTCTTTTAAAAAATAAACCAAAGATTGTTGCTATTCAGCGTTCAAGAGGGTATGCCACTAGAAAAACTTATACTGTTCGTCAAATTAAAGAAATGATTGATTTTATCAAGAAAACAAGTCCAAAGAGTCTGATTTTTATTGATAATTGTTATGGTGAATTTTCTGAAAAACATGAACCAACTGAATATGGGGCTGATTTTATGGCAGGCTCCCTCATTAAAAATGCTGGTGGAGGTATTGCTCAGACAGGTGGCTATGTGGTTGGAAGAAAAGATTTGATTGAAAATACTAAGATTGCTTTGACGGCTCCCGGGTGTGCTGATGAAGGGGCAACCATGAGCAATTTGCATGATTTTTATGAGGGATTCTTTATCGCCCCTAATGTAGTTGGAATGGCTGAAGAAGGAATGATCTTTGCGGCTGCCATCTTTGAAAAAATGGGAATGAATGTCACACCACGTTGGGATGAAACGCGTAGTGATGTCATTGAAACCATTATTTTTGAAGATCCGGATAAAATGCAAAAATTTGTTAAAGAAGTGCAAAAATATTCTCCAGTAGATTCTTTTGTAAATCCAGAGGCTTATCATATGCCCGGATATGAAGACAAAGTTATTATGGCAGCCGGCAATTTTGTTTCAGGATCCACAATTGAATTTTCTGCAGATGGTCCAATTCGTCCACCATATGCGGTTTATATGCAAGGCGGTTTGACCTATGCCCATGATAAAGTTGCCATTATTAATGCGGTTAAAGATATGTTTTTTAGTTAATTAAATTGGACTTTAATAGCTAAAGGTTCGGATTTGGCGAGAATTTTAATCTTTTTAAACATTTTATAAAGATATTAAAAAATACAGTAGACCAATTTGACTTTTTTAAATTGGTCTGCTATTCTATTAGACAGTTCTACGAAGAGAAAAGAAATCGTAATAGGACCGTACCAATTAATAGTTATTTTTAATTTTTAGGTGAAAAATTATGAGTAAAACAGTTACAGCAGAAGATATTAGAAAAAGTGTTGAAGACAACGATGTTCATTTTTTGAGATTGGCTTTCACTGATGTTAACGGTACTTTAAAAGCCGTTGAAGTTCCAAAGAGCCAATTGGATAAAGTTTTGACTAACGATATTCGTTTTGATGGTTCTTCAATTGACGGATTTGTTCGTCTTGAAGAAAGTGATATGGTTCTTTACCCAGACTTCTCAACTTGGTCAGTACTTCCTTGGAGCGATGAACGTGGCGGCAAGATTGGTCGTTTGGTATGTTCAGTTCACAAGACCAATGGCGAACCATTTGAAGGTGACCCAAGAAATAACTTGAAGCGTGTGCTTAAAGAAATGGAAGAAATGGGCTTCTCAGATTTCGATATTGGTTTTGAAGCTGAATTCCACCTCTTCAAATTAGGTGAAGATGGTAATTGGACTACCGAAGTTCCAGATCACGCATCATACTTTGACATGACTTCAGATGACGAAGGTGCAAGATGTCGTCGTGATATTGTTGAAACTTTAGAAAATATTGGTTTTGAAGTTGAAGCAGCTCACCACGAAGTAGGTGACGGTCAACAAGAAATCGACTTTAGATTTGATGATGCTTTAACTACTGCCGACCGTGTTCAAACCTTTAAGATGGTTGTTCGTGAAGTTGCTAGAAAGCATGGATTATTTGCAACCTTTATGGCTAAACCAATTCAAGGCGAAGCTGGTAACGGTATGCATACTAACATGTCATTATTCAAGGATGGTAAGAATGTATTTTATGATAAGGATGGCGAATTCCACTTATCAGATACTGCCCTTCACTTCTTGAACGGTATTTTGGAACATGCTCGTGCAATTACTGCAATCGGCAACCCAACTGTTAACTCATACAAGCGCTTAATTCCTGGTTTTGAAGCTCCAGTTTACATTTCATGGGCTTCAAAGAACCGTTCACCACTCGTACGTATTCCAGACGCTGAAGAAATTAATACTCGTCTTGAAATGCGTTCAGCAGACCCAACTGCTAACCCATACTTGCTTCTTGCAGCTTGTCTTACTGCCGGCCTTCAAGGCATTAAGGAAGGTAGAAGACCTATGGATCCAATTACTTCCAACGTCTTTGAAATGACTGAAGAAGAACGTGTACAACGTGGTATTAAGCCACTTCCATCAACTCTTCACAATGCTATCAAGGCATTCAAGGCTGATGAACTTATCCAAAGTGCATTAGGTGAACACTTAACTCAAAGTTTCATCGATTCTAAAGAATTAGAATGGGCACAATACACTCAATCTGTTTCAGATTGGGAAAGAGACCGTTACATGGGTTACTAATATTAATTAGGTCAATAAAAAAGTCGCTGTCAAAAAGTTGGCAACGGCTTTTTTCTATGGTTAAATTTTATAGAGGTGAAAAACATGACATTACCATTTAAAGCAGTTGCCGTTGATATGGACGGCACTTTTTTAGACGATAGAAAGCAATATAATCATGAGCAATTTGATAAGATTCTGACTGAATTTGAAAAGCAGGGGGTTCACTTCATTGTGGCTTCTGGTCGTCCTTATGCACGACTTAAGCAAGATTTTAGTGAATTTGCTGATAGAATGGATTTTGTGACTTTAAACGGTTCTCGTTTGATTATTGAAGGAAAAGATGCCGGTGGCTATCCTTTGAATCGTCAAGACGTGCTGGACTTGATTCATGAGGTTCATGATAAGTATGGTAAGATGGCAACGATGGTCTTTGAAGAAGGGATTGCATATTTAAATACTGAGATTCCTAAAGAAGAGCGCGACTTTTTGGCATATTTTGCTGGTAAAAGTGATGTCGTTGATGCTTGGTGTGATTTGCCAGAAGGCGATATTTATCAAATCACTTTTAATATGGATAGCAGTAAGGCTAAGGAAATTGAAGATGCTTTCAATAAGACCCATGTTAACCAAATTTCTGCTTTTGCTTCAGCTAACACCGCTATTGACGTGAACGTAAAGGGGATTAGCAAGGGAACTGGGCTTAAGAGATTGCTTGAAAAATTGGGCATGACCGGAAAAGACTTGATTGCCTTTGGTGATGGCGGCAATGATATTGACATGCTCGACTTTGCGGAATATTCATATGCGATGGCTAATGGGATGCAAGAAGTTAAAGATCATGCTAAATATGTTGCTCCTGCTAATACGGAGAATGGAGTTTTCAAAGTTCTTCAAGAATATTTAGATAAAGATTAGAAAAATATTTGAAAGGTTATCTATCTAAGATAGCCTTTTTATTTTAAAAAAATAATATCGCTTACATGGAAAAGTTTTACTTACGAAGAAAATTTTTTTCTGGTAAAGTAATCAACGTTGTTGAAAAAAGGAGGAATTTTTAATGGAAGAAGTAAGTAATGAAATGCAGGCACGGGTAGAGGTTAGAAACCCTTGGCTTGCAATTCTACCATTAATGCTCGGAGCCTTTGTGGGTATGTTTAGTGAAACGGCCCTTAACATTGCGCTTCCGCAACTTATGAAGGCTCTTGCAGTTGGTCAGTCTTCAATTCAATGGTTGGTTACTGGATACATGTTAGTAATCGGCATTGTCCTTCCGCTTTCAAGTCTTTTGACTAAGTGGTTTACGACCAAACAATTAGTCATTTCAGGATTAGCATTTTTCATTATTGGATCACTAATTTCTGGCTTTGGAGTAAGTTTTTCTATGGTTCTAGTAGGAAGAATGATCCAAGGTGTGGGCACCGGGATTATTTTGCCATTAATGTTTACAGTGGCAATGCTTGTGTTCCCACCAAATAAATTAGGTTCTGTTAACGGAATCTTGGCTTTAGTTATCATGTTTGCACCTGCAATTGGTCCAACTATTACTGGTTTTATTTTAGCGATGGGTTCATGGCGTGATATTTTCTATACCTTTGTTTTATTCTTGGTAATTGCTTTAGTTATCGCATTTTTTTCCGTTGAAAATGTTAACCAAATTACTAAACCTAAAATTGATTTCTTATCAATTATTCTTTCAATTATTGGCTTTTCAGGTTTGATTGCAGGTACAAGCTTCGCCAGTCATGCAGGTTGGCTTTCCATTCAAGTATTAGGTTGCTTAATTGTTGGAATTCTCGCCTTGGTATTTTATGTTAGACGCCAATTAAAGTTAAATGTTCCAATTTTAAACATGAAAGTCTTCAAGCACTACAACTTCACCTTGGGTGCTGGTCTTGTCATGATTGACTTTGGCATTATTCTTTCTGCCATGTATCTTTTACCACAATATTTACAAAACGGTTTGCTTGTCGCTGTTGCTCTAACAGAAATTATTATGCTTCCAGGGGGTTTAGTAAATGCTTTGGTCTCAGCTGTAGCTGGTAGAATGTATGACAATTTTGGCGCAAAGTGGCCAACTAGAATTGGCTTCTTGATTGCTTTTGTTGGGGCATTCTTGCTTAGTATTGTTACTACCAGCAGCCCAATTTGGTATGTGATTTTAGCTCATATTATCTTGATGATTGGGACACCACTTGCGATGTCTCCAGCTCAAACCTCTGCTTTGAACTCCTTGAAAGGAATTGAATCGGCTGATGGCTCTGCAATTTTGAATACTGTGCAACAGATTGTTGGGGCATTGGCAACAGCTTTAGCTACAAGCTTCTTAACTCTGGGAAGAAACAGTGTTGGTGGAGCTGAAGCTTTTAGATTTACAAATGGTATTCATTATGGAATGTACTTCACGATTGCATTGACGGTAGTAGGTTTTATTATTGCTTTATTTGTAAAAGATGATGGCAACTACAGCAAATAGAACTAATGCGGTGATTTTTTCACCGTATTTTTTGTAGTTAAGAAAAGAAAACTGTAAAATAGTACATAATAATAAAAAGCGAGGTTATGATAAATGGAAGATATTAATGTAGAATTTCAAGCTAGCAATCCGCGTAGTGTGAAGCTTCTCAACAAGTTATATGATGGCCACTTGGTGTTGAATGACATCGGTTTTAGACTTAATGAGCAATTAAGTGGCGACGGTGAAATTACCGTTCCTAATGAAGAAGATGTTCAAAACTTGAATGATACTTTTAAAAAGGCAGTTGATACATTTACTCAAATTACTGAAGAATATGGCGATGTAAATCAATTTGCAGACAACTTTTTTGGGGATACTAAAACTTTTGCTGAAGCTGTGATTACTGAAATGGTTGACTTTAATAATGGAATCGCTGATATTGCTTCGGTTGGACTTGAATCATATGATGATGAAAAGCTCAATGATTGGATCAACAAGATGATGGGTGAAGTTGTTGATACTAATGAAGCTTTCAATAAATTGATTGGTGAAGAATAAAAGAAAAGACTAGCAAAATTTTTGCTAGCCTTTTTTAGGGAGAAAATAGTTATATTAGGGTATTATTTATTTGTCTTCATAGCCTTTTGGATGGCCTTGGTGCCAATTCCAAGCGGTGGAAATTACATCCTCGACGTTTTCGTGCTTTGGCTTCCAGCCTAAAACTTCGCGAGCCTTAGTTGAATCGGCTACCAAACTATCTGGATCGCCGCCGCGTCTTGGTCCCATTGTATAAGGGATGTCAATGCCGGTGACTTTCTTGGCTGCTTCCAGGATTTCCAAGTTGGAGTAGCCTTGAGCAGTCCCCAAGTTGAAGACGTCAGACTTGTTAGTTTCCATCACATGCTTTAAAGCTAAAATGTGAGCATCAATCAAGTCTTCTACTTGCACATAGTCACGGACATTGGTACCGTCTTTGGTGTCGTAATCGTCACCGAAGATAGTGAAGTTGCCATCACCGGAAATTGCACTCTTTAAAATGTTTGGAATTAAGTGAGTTTCTGGAGCGTGATCTTCGCCAATACTGCCGTCACTAGAAGCCCCAGCCACATTGAAGTAGCGCAAAGCAATTGACTTGATACCGTCAGCCTTGTCAGCCCAGTGCATGATCTTTTCCATCATCATCTTGGTTTCGCCGTATGGGTTGATTGGATCAAGCGGTGTGTCTTCGGTAATTGGCAATTTCTTTGGAATACCATAAGTAGCTGCAGAACTTGAGAAAACCAAATATTTAACATTGGCATCATTCATAGCTTCTAAAAGTGAGATCATGCCCGAAACATTGTTGTCGTAGTACTTGAGTGGCTTCTTGACAGATTCTGGAACTAATGAATAAGCTGCAAAGTGCATAACAGCGTCAATTTTTTCATCGCGCAAAATCTTGCTTACCAAAAAAGTGTCTTCAATATCGCCTTGGTAAAACTTAGCCTTAGGATCAACAGCCTTTCTGTGGCCGGTGTACAAAGCATCTAAAACAACAACATCGTTGCCTTCTTTAACTAATTCTTTAACAGCGTGAGAGCCAATATAGCCCGCTCCGCCGATAACTAAAACTCGCATAAGCAGTGCTCCTTTTCTTGAAATCGATTACATTATAGCACATATCTGGTAAAGAATTTACTAATTTTGATAAATTATTTAAAAATTGATTTAGATATTTATTGGAAAGTAGTAAATGTTTTGTATAATAAAGTAGTAAATGTTTTGTATAATAAAGTTGAAAAGATTTTTTAATGGAAATGATGAACTATGACAACTATCAAAGAAATTGCATATGAATCGGGATACTCGCCAGCAACAGTATCACGACTGTTAAATAATGATCCAAACTTATCAATTACTGCTGATACTAAAAATAAGATTTTGGAGATAGCCAATAAACTTGGTTATTGGAAGGATCACCAAGAGAAGCGAATTCGCCCAACTATTGCGTTGTTATACCGCGTAAATAATAAAGAGCAAATTCAAGATGAATACTTTACTTCTCTTAAAGAGGCTTTGATTTCAACTGTTGAACATGAATCGTTAAAAATGAAGACCTATTACAATATCGATGATTTGATCGAACATGCTGATTTATTTCAAGGTTTTATTGGAGTAGGGGCTGATGAAATCGAGCAATCTAAATTAGAAACTTTGCATAAGGTTTTACCCAATGGAGTGTTTGTTGATACTAATCCAGCCCCTGAATTATTTGATTTGATTCGGCCTAATTTGGCTTTAACTGTCAAAAACGCCATTAATTTATTTATTGAAAAAGGCTTGCAGAGTTTTGGTTTTATTGGTGGAGACGGGGTGAAGCATGATCATATCCAAGAAAGAGACATTCGCGCAGTTGCTTTTTCTGAATATGTTCGATCTTTGAATAAAAATACTCATCCCATGTTTGTAAATGGACCATTTAGTGTTGATAATGGTTACAAACTTGGAAAAGAAATTCTTAAGAAGTGTAAAGATGACTTACCGGAAGCTTTTTTGGTGGCTTCTGATACTTTGGCTGTAGGAGTTTTACAAGCCTTTAACGAAGAAAATGTGATTGTGCCTCGTGACACGCAAATTTTAAGTATTAATAACAGCAATATTGTTAAATATGTTTCTCCGCCACTTTCTTCATATGATATCGATCAACAAGAAATGGTTGATATGGCGCTTAGAATGTTAACATCTTTGATTATTCGACCAGATCGGCCGCATATTGATGTGAATATGAATACTAAACTCATTGTAAGAAAAAGTTTTGTTCCAAAAGGTTAGTAAATTATTAAGTAAATTGCCAGCTATGCAGAGACCCCAGCAATTACTCAAAATGAATATGGTAAAGGAAATGCCTGGTATGTTGGCACTTGGCTAGATCATGCTGGCTTAAGTCACTTATTTGATCAAATTCTTGAAATAACTCATATTGAACCCCTAGCCAATGAAAATAATGAACTTGAAATCACTAAACGCATTACGGAAGATGGTAAAGAATTATACTTCATTCTTAATATGAGTAATGATAAGCGCAAATTGCCCGATAAATTTAGTGCTTATCAAGATTTATTAACTGGCAAGATAGCTAGTCAAACTTTGAAAGCTTGGGATGTAGAAATCTTAAACAAATAAAAATTATCTCCCCTCTCTTAGAGAATAAGGAATTGAGTAAAAATACTTAGTTCCTTATTTTTTGCTTAAAATAAAGCGTTTTATTTTTATAAGTAAATTATTTACTAATTAAGCAAAAAGATTTATACTAACTTATGAAAACGATTACAGAACGGAACTGAGGGTATAAAAATGGATAAAACAGAATTACTTAATGCTTATCAAGACGTATATGGTGAAGAAGGAAAGGATGTCTTTTTCTCACCAGGTAGAATCAATGTGATTGGTGAACACACTGATTATAATGGGGGACATGTATTTCCAGCAGCAATTAGTTTAGGTGTATATGGTGTATATGGACCACGCGAAGACAAAAAAGTTAGATTGTATTCCGGTAATATCGATGGTGATGTTGTTGAGTTTGATCTAGATGATAACAGCGTTGAAAAAGATGATCGCTTTTGGACCAATTATTTCAAGGGGATGTTGACATATCTTCGTCAAAGAAAAGATGGTAACAAGATTGATCATGGTTTTAACTTATACATCAAGGCAACTCTTCCATCTGGTTCAGGTCTTTCTTCATCAGCTGCGATTGAAATGTTGATGGGAATCATTCTAAAAGATGAATTCTATTTAGATGTGGACCGTGTAACTTTGGCTAAGCTTGGTCAAAAAACTGAAAATGAATTTGTCGGTTTAAATTCAGGAATTATGGATCAATTTGCCTGCATTATGGGTAAAAAAGATAGTGCAATTTTCTTAGATTGCAACACGATGGAATATGAATATAAGCCATTGAAGCTCGGTGATTATGAAATCGTGATTATGTCGACTAACAAGGAACATACCTTAGCTGATTCAGCTTACAATGATCGCGTTCAAGAATGTCACGATGCTTTAAAGAAGTTGCAAACTAAGCTTGATATTAAGAGTTTAGGCGAAATTGATAGCGATACTTTTGATGAATACTCTTATCTTATTAATGATGAGACGGAGTTGAAGCGTGCGCGTCACGCAGTCAATGAAAATCAAAGAACCCTTCGTGCTACTCAAGCGATGGAAGATAACGATTTAGAGAAACTCGGTCGTTTAATTGATGCTTCTCACGTTTCTCTTCATTATGATTATGAAGTAACAGGTAAAGAACTTGATACTTTAGCCGAAAGTTCATGGAAACAAGCCGGAGTCCTTGGTGCAAGAATGATCGGCGGCGGCTTTGGTGGTTCAGCAATTGCCATTGTCAAAAAAGATCAAGCTGAGGACTTTAAGAAAGCTGTTGGAAAAATTTATCGTGATACGATTGGCTATGATGCAAGTTTTTACGATGCAGAAATTGTTGATGGTACTAAGAAGATTTAAAGGAGTAGGCAAAAATAATGGATTTATTTGAAAAATTTGCAGATGAAGTAATTGAACATGGAAGCTACAAGGAGCTGGATCGTGTTTATATCATCAATAAAGTTAAGGCTTTGGTTGGTGATGATGATGCCGAAGTAGAAGGGAACAAGCCCGTCGTTAAGCAATTGGTTGATTTAGCCGTTAAGCGTGAAAAGATTCCTGATGATATTACTTCAAGAGAAGTTTTGAACGATGAGCTTTATGATTTAATGACACCAATTCCTAGTCAAGTGAATGATATTTTTTGGAATAAGATGCAAGAATCTTCTAAAAAAGCTACTGATTGGTTTTATAAGCTTTGTGTAGATAATAACTACGTTAAAAAAGAAGCAATTGCTAGAAACATTGTCTTTGATGGGACTAGTTCAAAGGGTCATGGTTTAGAGATTACGATTAATTTATCAAAGCCTGAAAAAGATCCTAAAGCAATTGCTGCTGCAGCTCATGCCACTGGTAAAAAATATCCCCAATGTGCTCTTTGTCTTGAAAATGAAGGATATATTGGTGGCTATGGTAAAAATGCCCGCTCTAATTTGAGAATTATTCGAATCAATGTTGGTGGACGCCCTTGGGGTTTTCAATATTCACCGTATGCTTATTTTAATGAACATTGTATTTTTCTTGATGAAAAGCATATTCCAATGGTGATTAATCAACAAACTCTAATCAATTTAGTTGATATTGAAAAGCAATTTCCTAAGTATTTCGTAGGATCAAATGCTGATTTACCAATTGTTGGTGGGTCAATGTTAGCTCACGAGCACTATCAGGGTGGTCGACACATTTTCCCAATGATGAAAGCTAAGGTCAAGAAGGCAGTTAAGTTTAACAATTATCCAGACGTCGAAGCCGGGATTGTTGATTGGCCGATGAGTGACTTGCGCTTAAGTAGCGATAATTCCTTAGCTTTGATTGATTTAGGCAGTCAGATTATTAAGTTCTGGGATCATTACAGCGATGAGAAGCGTCACATTAAGGCCTTTGATGGTGAAACTCGTCACCACACAGTTACGCCAATCATGCACCGTAAAGGCAAAAAGTTCATCTTGGACCTAGTGTTGCGGGACAACAATACCAGTGAGCAATATCCATTAGGAATTTTCCACCCACATGAAAAGCTTTGGCACATTAAAAAAGAAAATATTGGCTTGATCGAAGTAATGGGCCGCGCAATTTTACCAGGTAGATTAAAGAGCGAACTCGAAGAAGTTAAGAAATACTTGCTTGATCAAGACAATCAAATGGCTGAGAGTCATAAGGAATGGGCTGATGAATTGAAGCAAAACAATCAAATCACAGCAGCCAATGTAGAAAATATCTTGCATCAAGGTTTAGTTGAAGTTTTTGAAGAAGTTTTACAATGTGCAGGCGTCTTTAAGAATAATACTGATGGTGATCAAGGTTGGCAAGAATTCATCGATGCTTTGACAAAAGAAGTAGGCGAATAAGATGAAGACAGCATTTAAGAAATATGGGCGCAAAGATAATCACGATCTATGTGAATTAATGCTTTTGAATGATTCTGGCATGGAAGTCAAAATCCTCAATTATGGTGCCACTTTAGAAAAAGTTCTTCTTTCTGGTGACGATCTAATTTTGTCATTGAATTCACCAGCAGATTATTCAAAAGAACGGAATTTTTTGGGTGGAACGGTCGGCCGAATTTGTGGACGTGTTTACCAAGGAAAGTGGCAATTGGGTGCGAATATTTTGCAACTTCTACAAAATGATGGTGAAAATCATATCCATGGTGGCATTGGCTTAGATATGCAAGTTTGGAATTTTAAACTTTATGCTGGTAGCCAAGTGGCACGAGCTGACTTAACTTTAGTCGATCCAGATGGCAATAATGGCTATCCTGGAAACTTAAAATTGCACGCTATTTATGAATTAGATAATGATAACAATTTACGCTATGAATTGATCGCAGTTAGCGACAAGATGACGATTTTTAATCCAGCCAATCATACTTACTTCACTTTAGGTGAGAAGGCTAAAGATTTAAAGATGCAGCTGAACGCAGATTACTATTTACCGGTAGGTGAAGATGGTTTGCCAAATCAAGGGATGAAGAGTGTTGATCAAACAGCTTTTGATTTTAGAAAAGTGAAGAAAATTGGTGAAGCGCTAAACTCTAGCGATAAGCAGATTAAATTGCGTAATGGTCTTGATCATCCTTTTATTTTAAACGGCAATCGGCCAGCTGCTACTTTAATTGGTGAAAATCATCAAATGACGATGACGACCAATGCGCCAGCTATTGTCACTTATACGGCCAATCATTTTAACCATACGGGCGTGGCAAACAATATTGACCAATATGATGGCATTACGCTCGAAGCGCAATGTCCACCATCTGAAAATTCAGACTTAGGTGAAATCACTTTGCTTCCATTTGAAAAATTTGACCGCAAAATTTGTTGGTCATTTAAATAGTTAGAAAATAGAGAAGGGGTAATCTCTATGGATGATAAAAAAACGATGTCGAAAACGGCACGATGGGCCTATAGTTTAGGGGCCTTTGGTAACGACGCGTTCTTTGCGCTGCTATCTGGATACTTGATTATGTTTATTACTTCGCACTTGTTTAATACAGGCAATGCGGAAACTGATGCGAAGATGATCAGTATCATTACCATGACAATTATGATTTTGAGAATTGTGGAATTGTTTATCGATCCATTTATCGGGAATGCGATTGATAGAACCAAAACTCGCTGGGGTCACTTCAGACCTTGGGTTGTAGCTGGTGGGACAGTTTCATCAATCATTCTGTTGATTTTATTCACTAACATGGGCGGATTATATAAGAAGAATGCACTTTTATATGTAATTGTCTTTGGAATTTTATACATTACAATGGATATTTTCTACTCATTTAAAGATGTAGGCTTCTGGTCCATGTTGCCATCACTTTCGACTAGTTCAAGAGAACGTGAAAAGACGGCTTCTTATGCTCGGATTGGTTCGACAGTGGGTCAAGGATTAGTTGGTGTCTTAGTTATGCCAGCAGCAATCTTTTTCTCCGCTAAAGCAACCAGTACTGGTGACGATCGTGGTTGGTTTATTTTTGCCTTAATTGTATGTTTGATTGCGCTTTTGACTGCATGGGGTGTGGGAATTTTTACCCGTGAAAATCATAGCGAAATCCGTGAAAATAAGAAGGATACTAAAGGAATCATTGCCATTTTTAAAGCTTTGTCTGGAAACGATCAATTGATGTGGGTTGCTTTGGCATACTTGTTCTATTGTGTGGCAATTTACATCACTAACTCTCTTGAAGTTTATTACTTCACTTATATCATGGGGATGCCAAAAGCTTTCTCAATCTTCTCAACTATCAACATTTTCTTAGGAATTATTTCTACTTCACTCTTTCCAATTTTATCTAAAAAGATTACTAGAAAGACTTTATTCTCCTGCTGTTTAGGCTTAATGTTAATCGGAATTGCACTCTTTGCCGTTGCTGGTAGCAATTTACCACTTGTTTTACTTGCTGCTTCAATGTTCGGTTTCCCTCAACAAATGGTCTTCTTGATCGTCTTGATGGTGATGACCGACTCAGTTGAATATGGTCAATTAAAGCTTGGTCACCGTGACGAATCACTTGCTTTATCCATCAGACCATTAGTTGATAAGTTCGGTGGAGCTATTTCTAACGGTGTTGTTGGTCAAATTGCTATCATTGCCGGCATGACGACAGGAGCAACTGCTTCTTCAATTACAGCTGCAGGTCAATTTAAGTTCAAGTTAATGATGTTTGGCTTGCCAGCTGTTATGTTAATTATTGCGGTAGCAGTTTTTAGAGCTAAGGTTATTTTGAGCGAAAAGAAGCACGCAGAAATCGTTGACGAACTGGAAAAGACTTGGGGCAAACAATTTGATAAGACTGATGATACTCAAGTTAGCGGCGAAATTGCTGTTCCAACTCCAATTTCAGGCAAGTTAATGAATCTAAGTTCAGTTAATGATCAAACATTTTCTTCAGGATCAGTGGGCCAAGGTTTTGCAATTAAACCAAGTGATGGTAAGGTGCTAGCCCCATTTGATGCAACTGTTAGACAGGTCTTTACCACGCGTCATGCTGTCGGTTTAGTTGGCGATAATGGAGTAGTCTTATTAATTCATATTGGACTTGGCACAGTTAAATTAAAGGGAACAGGCTTTGTATCATATGTTGAACAAGGTCAAAAAGTAAAGAAGGGTCAAGAGTTGATTGAATTCTGGGATCCCACTATTAAAAAGGCGCGTCTTGATGATACAGTAATTGTCGTGGTCACAAATTCAGATAAATTCTCTACCATTCAAATGACTGCTAAAGCTGGCCAAAGTGTTCAAGCTGAGGACAATATTTTGGAATTGAAGACTGAACCTGAAAAAGAGACTATCGCTGATAATCTTCAACCTGCAAATTAATATGAAAAAGAAGGCGAAAGTCTTCTTTTTTTTACTCTAAAATGAGTGCTAAACTATAGAGAAGAAAAAGATGAGGTAAAAAATGGCTAAAAAAGAATCGATTTATAGTAAAGATGTAATTTTGGTAATGGCTGCATCTTTCTTTTTTATGTTTAGTACGATGTTTGTTAATCCATTGATTAACGGTTATGCTAAAGACTTAGGGGCAAGCTCAGCATTTGCGGGCTTTATTGTAGGGATTATGAGTATTGCCGCTATGTTTTTGCGTCCTGTAGCAGGTAATTTAACTGATAAGTTTTCAAAATATAAGCTATCATTTATTGGTGGAGTTTTAATTTTAATTGGAATATTAGGCTATATTTTTACGCCATCTAGTGGATGGCTACTTTTGTTTCGCTTGATTAATGGAACTGGTTATGTGTTGTGTACAGTTTGTATGACAACTTGGTTAGCTTTTTTGGTTCCGCGGCAACGTGTTGGCGAAGCAATGGGATTTTACGGTTTAATGAATGCTTTAGCAATGGCTTTAGCACCAGCGATTGCGATAAATATTTATCAAAAGATTGGTTATCGTGAAGCCTTAATTGCTTCAGCGATAGCTGCTTTTTTGATGATTGTTTCTATTCAATTTGTAGGTAATCATGCTCAACCTAACCAAAAACTTCAAGAGGTTAAGCACACTCATTTTAAAATTATTCAATGGAATGTGCTTCCTGTTGCAATTTTAACTACTTTGTTTGCTTTGCCATATTTTACTACGCAGGCCGATATTGTAGCTTATGTAGAACAAAAGCATATTGATGTTGCCGTTGGGATGTATTTTATGATTTATGCGGTAGTTTTACTAGTTATTAGAATCGGGTTAAAGCGATTTTTTGATACGGTAAGATTTGGAGTATGGTTTTGGATTAGTACAGTTTCAACTGCCTTTTATATTTTAATGTTAGCATTTATGACTAACAATTGGATGATGGCATTGGCTGCAGCAGGGATGGCTATGGGATATGGAATTATTTATTCAGTTTTACAGTCAACTGCGCTTTTATTAGCACCAATTAGTGAACAAGGACTTGCTAGCTCCACATTCTATTTAGGCTTAGATATCGGAATGGCTTTGGGACCAATTTTATCAGGCTTTATTGATAGTATCTTACCAATTCAATACTTTTACCCAGTAGAATTAATATTAATCCCTTTGGTGATCATTGTTTATGTTATTTATAAAAAGCGGTTGAATGCTGCCATTGATAATCATTAAATTTTGAAGTCATAAAATTATATTTATTAAATCAAGACTGATATACTTAAGGTGTGAAAGCGCATAAAGGCGTAATGTTTTTCTAGGAAAGAGTGTTAATATGGAAAAATATATTGTAAATTCATATTTAAAGGATGGCACTATTCAAGTTGATACCAAGATTGGAGATCATAAACTAATTAGTGATGAAAGAATGGCTGAGGGCGGTCAAAATGCAGGTCCAGATCCTGTAGAATATTTGGCTACAGCAGTTAACTCATGTATCGCAATTTCCGCTGGTGCACTTGCAAAGGCAAATACTCAAACAATCACTGATTTCCACGTTGAAAACCACGTTGAATTAAAACCTATTGTCCACACTAAGAGAAATGTTGTTTCAAAGATGACCATTAAGGTAAGTTTTGAAGGAAATATTCCTCAATCAGAAAAGGAAGAATTTTTAAGACATGCTCTTCATGTTTCAACTGTTTATAATACTTTAGCTAAAGTAGTTGAAATGGATGTTAAATTAGGCTAGGGAATAAGGCGTTAGAAAGAGATTTCTAGCGCTTTTTTTGTGCAAATGGTTGTATAATAAAGTCGAAATAGTTATTAATAAAAAAGCAAAGATTTTTCTTTTTGAGGGGAAATTATGTCCTGGGAAATAATTGTTGAAGATATTATTGCTGTTTTGTTTATAATTGGTGGCGCATGTGCAATCCGCATGTCCATTGCAGGTACTAAACCTTTAAAGGCATCGGGTGCAATCACTTTTAGTGAAATTGTGGATTGGTACGGATACTTTTTCGGAGTTATATTAATTATTGTTGCCGTAGCTGGTATTTGCGGTGCATTTAGATAAAAAGAAAGCTTGGAAGTGTGATGAATTTCCAAGCTTTTTCATATATTATTTTTACAAAAATCCAAGATCGATTTAAGGATTTGCCAAGTTTTTTTGAATAATTGGTCTAAAAGGCGCATAATAAAAGATGTTTGTCTGAATGAAAAAGGAGTTTTTTTAATTTTATGAAAAAAGATAAAGTCGATGTCAAAATTAAGCTTAGCAGTTTAGTTTTGATGATTTTCTCATCGATCTTTGGATTTAGTAATTCATTGACCGCATATTACCAAATGGGCTATTCAAGTATCATTTGGTATATTGTCACTGCCATTTTGTTCTTTTTACCATCTGCATTAATTTTTGCAGAGTATGGGGCTACCTTTAAAGGAGCTAAGGGAGGAATCTTTTCTTGGCTTCAAGGTTCAACTAATGAAAAAGTTGCCTTTATTGGAACTTTCATTTGGTTGTCTGCTTGGGTAATCTGGTTAGTATCTTCAACTCAATTCTTCTTGGTTTCTGTTTCCACAGCTGTGTTTGGTCATGATACTACTCAAAGCTGGCATTTAGGTGCATTGAGTTCTACTCAATTATTAGGTGTATTGGAAGTAGTTTTCTTAGTAATAGTTACTCTTTGTGCAAGTAAAGGGATCGACAAGATCGAAGTTGTTAACAACATCGGGGGTGTCTTTACCTTAGCGATTGCTATTGGATTTACTGTTGTTTCACTTTTGGTATTTATTTTAAACAAAGGCCAACTGGCGGAACCAGTTAACCCTGCTACTTTAACTCACTCACCAAATACTGCCTTTCAGTCACCAATTGCAGTTGTATCATTTATAGTCTATGCTTTGTTTGCATATGGTGGTCTTGAAACTACTTCTGGAGTAATTGATTCAGTTGACAAACCTGAAAAAACTTACCCTAGAGCTTTAGTAACTGCTATGATTATGATGACTGCTCTATATGTAGTTAACATCTTAATGTGTGGGGTAGCTGCAAATTGGAGAAAGTTATTAGGGGGTAAAGGAGTAGATTTAGCTAATGTTGAATATGTTTTGATCAATAACTTAGGTGTTGTGACTGGACATAGTTTGGGATTATCTCAATCTGCCTCTTTAGCCTTAGGTTCAGCTTTTTCACACTTTGCCGGAATTGCTGATGTATTATCTGGAATCGCCGCTGCATTTTTGATGGTTTATTCACCAATCAAATCCTTCATCGAAGGGTGTGATCCAAGACTTTTACCTAAAAAGTTAGTTGAAGTTAATAAGCACGGGATGCCCGCACGTGCAATGTGGATTCAAGCTGCAATCGTTTCTGTCATTATTTTATTTATTTCATTTGGTGGTAATGCAGCCAGTCAATTCTATACTATTTTAATGGATATGATGAATGTTTCATCATCTGCACCTTACTTGTTCTTAATTGCAGCATATCCATTCTTTAAGATGAAGAAGGGGCTTGATCGTCCATTTGTCTTTATTGAAGGACAAAAGAAGGTTTGGGCAACAACAATCGTGGTTTGGTTAGTGGTTGCGATTGGAATTGTCTTCACTTGTATTGAACCGCTCTTTACAGGAGACTATTCAACTTCATTCTGGACCGCAATTGGGCCAGTTGCCTTTGGTTTAATCGCATGGATCTACTATGATTACCGCGAAAGAAAAGATGCCTCAGAAGTAACTGAAGCATAAAAATAAGCTAGGATTTAATTCCTAGCTTTTTTGTTGTCTTTATTTCCAGTTCCATGGATCTTCGTGCCAAGTATTCAAAGCTGCATATTGCTCATCAGTAATATGCTGTGATTCGTTCTCTTTTTTAATTAGTTCCGGATAAGAAAGTAGAGGAGCGAATTTAACTGCAGCTTGTTCAAAATTCTTTCTGGCGTCTGGTAAGTAATAAGTAAAGATTGAGCTTACCCCAATTACATTACCGCCTTCTTTTTTGGTGGCTTTAACAGCGTCTAAAACTGAGCCGCCAGTGGTAATTAAATCGTCAATTAAAACAATTTTGTCATCTTCAGTAAAGCGTCCTTCGATTTGACGCCCTTTACCATGATCTTTGGGTTTTGGACGAACATAAATCATTGGTAGACCAAGTTTTTCCGCAACTAAAGCTGCATGAGGAATTCCAGCAGTGGCCACACCTCCAATAATTGTTACATCTGGAAATTTCTCTTTAATTAAATTAGCTAAATCAGTTTCGATCCAATCTCTTAAATCTGGGTAAGAAATAGTTAATCGCAAGTCAGTATAAATTGGAGATTTCATCCCACTAGCATAGGTAAAGGATTTTTCGGGTGAAATAGTGATAATTTTTTCGTCAATTAGTTTGTTAATAATTTGATTTTGGTACATATTAGTTAAACTCCTTCTTAATTGCTTGATATGCTTGTTGGGGATTACTTGCTAGCATAATGGGCCTTCCGACTACAATTGCACTTGAGCCAAATTCTTTTGCCATTTGTGGGGTAGCAGTACGCTTTTGATCATCATTTGAATTTTCTTTAGGTCGAATACCAGGGGTGACGTAAAGAAAGTCATCCCCGATCTCTTTTCTTAAGTTTTGAACTTCTAAAGGAGAACAAATTACGCCATCAGCTCCAGAATTTTTGGCTGTTTTGGCTAAGCTAATTACTTGTTCAGCCATTGGAAGGATGCAGTTTTGTTCATGTTTTAAAATATCATCAGAAATTGAAGTTAATTCTGTGACAGCTAAAAGTTTAGGTACACTTTTATCGTTTGGAGTCCCTGCAATCAGGCCTTGTTTAGCTGCATGGATCATTTCACTACCCCCTAAGGCATGGACAGTAGTGTATTTAATTCCTAATCGGGCAACTTGTTTTGTCCCATTATAGACCGTATTAGGAATATCATGCATTTTTAAATCTAAGAAGATATCATAACCTTGATCAGCTAATTTTTTGATAAGCTGAGCTCCTGAATGATAAAACAGTTCCATCCCAATTTTAATGGTTGTCTCTTCAGGCTCTCCCAACTGGGATAAAATTCGATCAAGTTGTTGATCATTATCGACATCTAACGCCACGATTACAGGTTTTTCCATATTTTTCCTCCACTAATAAAAAAGCCTATACTGGCGCAGAGAAAGCGAACAAGTATAGACTTGTACTAGTGAATTTAAGTCATATTCAACTTGCGGTCTCTCTGTACCGTTTAAAGTTTGTTTGAAGAGAGTGTACCACCTAAATTTCAAAAAGACAAATCTTTTTTGATTGAAAAAATTAAAAATGCGTGTACAATTAGTCAAAAAATAATTGAATGACAGTGAGCATTCGTTTTGGAGGATTTTTATGACAAAGATTAGTGTAAAGTTACCAGGACTTGATTTAAAGAACCCAATTATGCCAGCCAGTGGAACTTTTGGTTTTGGGGATGTAGCTATGGCAAAGAAATTTGATTTAAATAAAATGGGTGCTATGGTAATAAAAACCACCACTCCTAATGCGACAACTGGGAATCCTCAACCGCAAATTGCAGTACTTGATGATGGGGTAATGAATTCAGTGGGTTTGACGAATCCCGGTGTTGATGCAGTAATTAGTCAAAAATTGACAAAATTGCGTGCGCAGTATCCTAATTTACCTATTGTGGCTAGTGTCGGGGGAGACAGTGAAGAGGATTATGTGGAAGTTGCTAAAAAATTAGCTAGTTCCAATTTGGTTAATGCCCTTGAACTTAATGTATCTTGTCCCAATGTTGCTACAGGAGGGATGAGCTTTGGCATTCATCCTCAAGTAGTAGAGGATTTAACTAAAAAGATTAAGTCGGCGGTTGACACGCCAATTTATGTAAAATTAACACCTAATGTGACTGATGTAGTGGAAATTGCTCAAGCTGCTGAAAGAGGTGGCGCAGATGGGTTAGTTTTAATCAATACGGTGCTAGGCTTAGGAATTAATATTAAAACTAGAAAACCGCTTTTAGGTAACAATATGGGTGGACTTTCTGGCCATGCTATTAAGCCACTTGCAGTGCGCATGGTAGCTCAAGTTCATCAAGCTACTTCTTTGCCAATTATTGGTGTGGGCGGAATTGAGACGGCTGAAGACGTAGTTGAATTTATTCTTGCTGGAGCAAGTGCGGTTGAAGTCGGGTCTGCTCATTTTCACGATGAATTAATTATTCCGCACTTAGCTGAAAAATTACCAGAACTTTTAGAAAAATTAGAAGTTAATGATATCAATGATTTAGTGGGAAAAGTTGAATTTAATTAGGAATCGTAGTTGACAAAGGCAACTAAGAACAGTATATTTAATTCAACAAATGTCTTTAAAATTAGTCCCGTGAGGCTAGTAAGGCAATCAACTAAGTTATTTTAAACTTTTATGAATGCTCCTAGTTTCATGTAGACTTGGGAGCATTTTTTTGTGAAGTCAGGAGAGAATAATATGGCGAAAGAAATTTGGGACGAGCTTGCAATTAAACGCGCTTTAACCAGAATTACTTACGAAATCATTGAAAAGAACAAAGGAACTGATAATTTAGTTCTTGTTGGGATTAAAACACGTGGCGTTTATTTAGCTCAAAGAATTCATGATCGAATTCAAAAGCTAGAAAATGTTAATGTTCCTCTTGGTGAACTTGACATTACTCTTTATCGTGATGATCGTCATGATGCATCTTTAAAACAAGATCCAGTTGTTAATTCTGAAGAAATCGGTGTAGATATTAACGATAAAAATGTTGTTTTGATTGATGATGTAATTTATACTGGACGCACAATTCGTGCTGCAATGGATGCATTGATGGATCAAGGACGTCCTAGTTCAATTGCAGTTGCAGTTTTAGTTGATCGAGGTCATCGCGAATTGCCAATTCGTGCGGACTTTGTTGGTAAAAATATCCCGACTTCAAATGATGAACAAGTTGCTGTCAAGGTTAAAGAAATCGATGATCAAGACAGCGTAGAATTAATGGCTTTGCCAAAATAAATAAAACAATCAATAAATCAACCATTTAATTGACTCCAGAGAGGGCCAGAAGGGTTGTTCGTTTTTGATGTATAAAAATGAACTTTTTAGCCTAAGCTTGGAGCAATTAAATGCTTCAAGCTTATTTTTTTGAGGAAAAACAATGGAAAGTATCAATTTTGTTAATTTAAAGCATTTTGTAAGTGTGGAAAACCTGGATAAAGCTCAAGTTACAGCCTTAATTAAAAGAGCTGAATATTTTAAAGAAGGTGGCGCAACCCCAGCTTTAAACAAGCCAGTTTATGTAGCTAATATGTTTTTTGAAGATTCAAGTCGAACCCATACAAGTTTTGAAATGGCAGAAAGAAAGTTGGGTTTAACAGTTATCCCATTTGATTCGGCCCATAGTTCTGTAAATAAAGGCGAAACTTTATATGATACTTCGCTAATTATGGATGCAGTTGGGGTGGATATAGAAGTAATCCGCCATTCACAAAATGAGTATTATCGCGATTTAATTCATCCTAAAGATAATCAAAACCTAGATATTGGCATTATTAATGCAGGTGATGGAAGTGGGCAGCATCCCTCACAATGTTTGCTTGATATGATGACAATTCATGAACATTTTGGCCATTTTGAAAATCTCAAAGTTGCTATTGTGGGTGACATCACTAATTCACGTGTAGCAAGAAGTAATATGGAACTTTTAACAAAATTAGGTGCTAAAGTTTATTTCTCAGGTCCAGAATATTGGTACGATCATAGTTTTGATAAATATGGAGAGTATAAAGAACTAGATGAATTGCTTCCAGAAATGGATATCTTAATGCTTCTCAGAGTGCAACATGAGCGTCATAGTGGAGATCCAAACGAGAGTAAGTTTGATGCTGAAAGTTATCATGAAAAGTACGGAATTAACCAAAGACGCTACGATCAATTAAAAGAAAATGCAATTATCATGCATCCTGGTCCAATTAATCATGATGTGGAACTTGCGGGTAAGTTGGTTGAAGCTCCAAAGAGTATGTTTTATCGTCAAATGCAAAATGGTGTCTTTATGAGGATGGCCATGATTGAGGCGGTTTTGCGAGGAAGAAAATTAGGAGGATTAAGATAATGAAAACAGTCATCAAAAATGGAACAGTTTATCAAAATGGCCGGTTAATTAATGCTGATGTTTTAATTGAAGATAATAAAATTGCCGCAATTGGCCAAAATTTGAAGGCTGATAAAGTAATTAATGCTAAAGACAAGCTTGTGACTCCGGGTTTAGTTGATGTACACGTTCATTATCGAGATCCTGGTCAAACATATAAAGAAGATATTCGTACGGGAAGTATGGCAGCTGCTTGCGGAGGATTTACTACAGTTGGCGCAATGCCTAACGTTACGCCGGTGCCCAATACTCCGGATTTAATGAAAAAGATGGTCAAAGAAAATCAGGAAAAAGGTATGGTTCACATCTTGCAATATGGACCAGTTACTAATGATGAAACGACAGATATTATTCCTGATTACAAAGCTTTAAAAAAAGCGGGAGCTTTTGCTTTAAGTAATGACGGTCATGGGGTTCAAACAGCTCAAACCATGTATCTCGCTATGAAAAAAGCCCAAGCAAATGACTTAATTATTGCAGCTCATGCTCAAGATGATTCACTTTTCAATCATGGTGTAATAAATGAAGGTGAAAAAGCAGAAGAACTCGATTTACCTCCAGTTACTGAACTCGCAGAAACTACGCAAATTGCACGTGATTTGCTCTTAGCTCAAAAAACGGGCGTCCATTATCACATTTGTCATGTTTCAACAGCTATGAGTGTAGAACTAGTGAGGATGGCTAAGGCTCGAGGCATTAATGTGTCTTGCGAAGTTGCACCACATCACATTTTGTTGACAGATAGTGATATTCCTAAAAATGACCCTTACTATAAGATGAATCCTCCTTTGAGAAGTAAAAAAGATCAAGCAGCTCTAATTGTGGGAATGCTTGATGGAACGATTGATTTAATTGCAACTGATCATGCTCCCCATGCGAGAAAAGAAAAGACTGGCGATATGAGAGATGCAGCTTTTGGAATTACCGGAAGTGAAACTGCTTTTAGCACTTTGTATACTAAATTTGTTAAAACGGGAGTGCTAAAACTTGAACAGTTATTAAGCTTAATGACAGATCAACCAGCTAAAGTTTTTAATCTTAAAAATTGTGGATATTTGGAACCAGATGCTGAAGCAGATATTGCAATTTTTGACTTAGAGCAGGAAACCGAATTAAAAGAAAAAGATTATTTATCAAAAGGTGTCAATACTCCTTTTACAGGAAATAAAGTATTTGGTGAAACAGTAATGACTTTGGTGAGCGGAAAAGTTGTATATGAGAGGTAAGAAAGTGTTAAGATACTTAATCTTAGAAGATGGCAGCATATATGTTGGCGAAGGATTTGGTTCGGATAAAGAAACTATCGGAGAAGTAGTTTTTACTACTGGGATGACCGGTTATCAAGAAGCAATTACGGATCAATCTTATGCCAATCAAATTTTGGTGTTTACTAATCCTTTAATTGGTAACTATGGAATTACTTTAGCTGATTATGAATCTCTTCAACCTCAAATCAAGGGTGTGATTTGCCATCAAGTAGCACGTCATCCTGATAATTGGCGCATGCAAACTACTTTGCCAGAATTTTTGAAGCAATTGGACATTCCCGGAATTCAAGGGATTGATACGCGGGAATTAGTTAAAAAGCTTCGAATTCACGGGACTCTTCGTGGGAAAATTGCAGCTTCTAAAGAAGATGCTGAGAAAATTGCGACAGAATTGAAAAGTAAAAATGTTACTCAAGGAATTATTAGTCGTGTTTCAACTAAGACTCCATATCCAGTTCCAGGATCTAAGAGAAATATTGTGGTAATTGATTTTGGAATTAAACATAGTATTTTACGTGAACTTGCTCAAAGAGATTGTAACTGTATTGTGCTTCCATATACAGCAACTGCTCAAGAGGTGTTAGCTTTACATCCTGATGGTGTGCTTTTATCAAATGGGCCAGGTAATCCTGAAGAAATGAGTGAAGCTACTAAGATGGTACGCGAAGTTGAAAAGTATATTCCATTATTTGGAATTTGTATGGGGCATCAAGTTTTTGCCTTAGCAAACGGTGCTAAAACTTACAAAATGAAGTTTGGCCATCGTGGATTCAATCATCCAGTAAGAGAAATTGCTACAGGTAATATTGGCTTTACTTCACAAAATCACGGTTATGCAGTTGATGCTAAGTCAATTGATAAAGATAATTTAATGGTGACCCACATGGAAGTAAATGATAATACTGTCGAAGGACTGCGTCATAAAAAATATCCTGCCTTTTCAGTTCAGTTTCACCCCGATGCAACTCCAGGCCCTCATGATGAAGATTCATTATTCGATGACTTTATGTCAATGATTGATCAAAGAAAGGAAGAAAAGCGTCATGCCTAAAAGAGAAGATATTCATAAAATTATGGTAATTGGTTCAGGTCCCATTATTATTGGTCAGGCGGCTGAGTTTGATTATTCTGGGACTCAGGCCTGCTTAGCACTCCGCGAAGAGGGATACAAGGTAGTTTTAGTTAACTCTAATCCTGCCACTATTATGACTGATACCACTATTGCAGATAAAGTTTATATTGAACCTTTAACTGTTGAATCTATTTCAAGAATTATTCGTCAAGAATATCCAGATGCGATTTTACCAACTTTAGGTGGGCAAGTTGGGTTAAATATGGCTCTTGCTTTAGCCAAATCTGGAATTTTAGATGAATTAAATATTGAACTTTTAGGCACAAAATTAAAATCAATTGAACAAGCAGAAGATCGTGAGGAATTTAAGGAGTTATGTAAGTCTTTAGGAGAGCCAGTTCCCCCATCATTAACTGTTCATAAAGTTCAAGAAGCTCTGGATTTTGCGGATAAAATTGGCTACCCTATCATTGTGCGTCCTGCTTTTACTATGGGCGGAACTGGAGGCGGAATTTGTAACGATCGCGATGAATTAACACGAATTTGTAAAAATGGGCTTGAATTATCACCGGTTACGGAATGTTTAATTGAGAAATCAATTGCTGGATATAAAGAAGTTGAATTTGAAGTAATGCGTGATAGTGAAGACAATGCCATGATTGTTTGCTGTATGGAAAACTTTGATCCAGTAGGAATCCATACAGGAGACTCAATTGTCTTTTCTCCGTCACAAACTTTAAGTGATAAAGAATATCAAATGCTCAGAGATTGTTCTTTGAAACTAATCCGAGCTTTGAAGATTGAGGGAGGATGCAATGTTCAGCTTGCTCTTAATCCAAACAGCTTTGACTATGACGTAATTGAAGTAAATCCAAGAGTGTCGAGATCATCAGCCTTAGCTTCAAAAGCTACGGGTTATCCAATTGCTAAGATGGCTGCCAAAATTGCAGTTGGAATGACCTTGGATGAAATTAAAAATCCAGTTACTGGAACTACATATGCAGAATTTGAACCTGCCTTAGATTATGTAGTATGTAAAATTCCTCGCTGGCCATTTGATAAGTTTGCAAAGGCTGACCGTACTTTAGGAACTCAAATGAAAGCTACGGGAGAAGTTATGGCAATCGGGAGAACAGCAGAAGAAGCTTTCCAAAAAGCAGTTCATTCTCTTGAAATTGATGAAAAGGATTTATATTCACCTGAAGCTCATGCAGCAAGTGATGCTAGACTTGAGAGAAAATTAGTAAAAGCCCAAGATGATCGTCTATTTTACTTAGCAGAAGCCTTTAGACGAGGATATAGTTTAGAAGATTTGCATGAATTAACTAAAATCAATTTCTACTTCCTTGATATTGTGAAGCACATGGTGGAATTGGAAAAAACAATTGAACACCATGAAGATGATGTGGATGTTTTACGGATTGCTAAAAAGTATGGTTTTAGTGATCATACTATTGCTAATTTGTGGGACGAAGATGAAGACGAGGTTCGCAAGTTAAGAAAAGAAAATGGTATTATCCCAGTTTATAAAATGGTAGATACCTGTGCCGCTGAATTTGAATCACAAACTCCATACTTTTATTCTACTTATGATGGAGAAAATGAAAGCCATCGAAGTGGCAAAAAGTCCGTAATTGTAATTGGCTCAGGTCCCATTAGAATTGGTCAAGGGGTAGAATTCGACTACGCCACTGTCCATTGTGTTAAAGCGTTGCAAAAGATGGGCTATGAAGCAATCGTTATTAATTCTAATCCGGAAACGGTCTCAACTGATTTCTCAATTTCAGATAAGCTTTACTTTGAACCTCTTACCCTTGAAGATGTTTTGAATGTTTGCGATTTGGAAAAACCAGAAGGAGTAATTGTTCAATTTGGTGGGCAGACTTCCATTAATTTAGCAGCTGGTCTTGAACAACATGGCGTTAAGATTCTTGGTACGAGTGTAAAAGATTTGAACCGTGCTGAGGATAGAGAATTGTTTGATGAAATTATCAAAGAGCTTCATTTGAATCAACCCCAAGGGTTAACTGCAACTACTCATGAAGGAGTAATTGAAGCTGCTAATAAACTTGGATATCCGGTCTTAGTTCGTCCAAGTTATGTTCTTGGAGGAAAGGCGATGGAAATTGTCTATAATCAAAATGAGCTTGAAGAGTATCTTCATGATCACGTTGATATTGCGGCGGACCACCCAATTTTGGTGGACGATTACTTAGATGGACGAGAATGTGATATTGATGCAATTTCTGATGGTAAAACAGTCCTCCTTCCAGGAATTATGGAGCATATTGAGCATGCTGGAGTCCACTCAGGAGACTCAATGGCTGTATATCCTCCACAAACTTTTGATGAAGAAATTAAGCAAAAGATTACGGATGTCACGAGAAAATTAGCCTTAAAGCTTAACTGTATTGGAATAATGAATATTCAATTCATCGTTCGAGATGGGGAAGTTTATGTAATTGAAGTAAATCCAAGAGCATCAAGAACAGTTCCATTTTTAAGTAAAATTACTGGAATTGAAATGGCTCAAGTAGCTACGCGAGTAATTATGGGCGAAAGTTTAGCCGAACAAGGTTATAGCGATGGCTTAGCGCCTGAACCTGAAATGATTAGTGTAAAAGCTCCAGTGTTTAGCTTCAGTAAATTAGCTGATGTTGATTCATACCTTGGGCCTGAGATGAAGTCAACTGGTGAAGTTATGGGAAGTGATCATAATTTTGCCAAGGCCCTATTTAAAGCCTTTGCAGGAGCTAAGATGAAATTACCGGAAAATGGAAATGTGCTTTTAACCATCGAAGATCGCGATAAAGAAGAAATTTTACCAATTGCCAAACGTTTCGCAAAAATTGGTTATCGAATTTTTGCAACTAAAGGTACAGCAAACTTTTTGCGTGAACATGACTTACATGTTGATGAAGTTGCAAAGCTTAATGAGCAAGTTGATAACAACATCTTGGATGAATTAAGAAATGAAAAGATTGATTTGGTAATTAATACAATGGGTCATGATTTAGAAAAGAATTCAGATGGCTTCATTATTCGTCAAACTGCTATTCAGCAAAACATTCCACTTTTGACGGCTCTAGATACAGCAGATGCACTTCTAACTGCACTAGAAAATAGATCATTTGCTACTGAAAGTTTAGATTAATAAAAAATAGGAGATTTATCTCCTATTTTTTTGGTAATAATTCTTGCTTTAGAAAGAATTTTTCGGCAAGATGGTAGTAGATGGAGGGAGAAAAATGAATAGAATAATTGCTAAGCCGTGGGGATGCTTGAACTTTTCTATGACTTAGTGTTTGTCTATGCTATTTCAAGAATTACTGCAATGATTCATCATCCTATATCTGGTAAAATACCATTAATTACATATTTGCAATTTTTACTTGTTGTGATTGTGGTAATGCAAATTTGGCTATATCAAACCTTGTATTTTAATCGTTATAGCAAAAATCGTTTGATTTACATTGCTGGATTGCTGATCAATATGTTTACGGCAGTCTATTTTATTCAAAGCAACACGGCTTAGTAAAAATAAATAGCTTGTATGAAAACGTATTCCATTGCTAAAATCTTTTCCGATATACTTTTAAAGGGAGAGAAATAATGAAGTACGTTTTTTTGTTTTTACCAGCCATTGGTTGGGGCTTAATGCCACTTTTTGTAGCAGGTGTTAAGAAAAGTTCAATTTACAACCAAATTGTTGGTTCAGTGCTTGGAGCATTCATCTTTGCAGCGATCGTAACTGCAATTTTAAGACCTGCTTTTGATGCAACTACCTTTTTATTAGCCATGCTTGCTGGAGCTTTATGGACGATTGGGCAAGTTGGTCAATATGTGGGGTATGCCAATATTGGTGTGTCTGAGACAATGCCGATTTCAACAGGGTTGCAGCTGATTGGGGTACCCTTAGTTGGAGTAATCATTTTTGGTGAATGGAGTAGCCCACAAGCAAAGTTATTTGGTTTTTTAGGAATAATCGCCTTAGTAGTTGGGGTAATTTTCACTTCTTTAACTGATGAAGGAACCAGTGAAGGAAATAAGAAAAATCAAGTTTCTACTTTGATCATTTTAGTTTTGACTACCTTGGGGTATATTTCTTCTTCTTCAATTCCAAAAGTATTAAAAGGCTCAGGAGTAATGATTTTCTTAGGTGAAACTGTAGGAATGATTATTGCTGTGTTTATTTACCTATTAGCAACAAAACATTTGGATGCGTTGAAAGATAAGAAGAGTTATCAAGTTATTCCAGCGGGACTTGTATATGCGGTTGCTGCGATTAGTTATATTATTTCTGTTAAAGATAATGGAGTTAATTTAGCTTTTGTTATGTCACAACTTTGTGTAGTGATTTCAACTTTAGGAGGCATGATTTTTCTTCATGAAGCCAAAACTAAGAAGGGCTACATTTATACTGGCATAGGTTTGGCTTTGATTGTAGTTGGTGCCATCTTAACTTCGATTTTTTAGATAAAAAATGCGATAGAAATACCTATCGCATCTTTTTTTATTCATTTTTATTTTTGACTAAACTTGATTTCAGTATTAGCTAAGTCAATAGTATAAGTTTCTTCTTCAAGGGGACGTTTAGTCATTCCTTCGTCGGTTGAATAGATGATTAAGCAAAGACGAGCACCTACTGGAAGATGATAGTAAGTAGGCTGCAGCTTGAAGGTAAGATCAACAAATTGTCCAGCTTCAATCTTGCTTGGTTTTCTCAGATCTTGGTAGTTTTGTAAGTTCATGTGACTTTTGGTAATTAATTTAGCCTTGGTCTTTTTATCAAGAACAAATTCTTGCAAAGTATCGGTTCCAAAACGATAGCCTAATTCTTGACCACCGCGTATTAAAAATTTAGGAGTAGGGGTGAGGCGTCTTCTAGTTTCTAGATCAACCAAAGCTACAGATAATTGACCTTTTGGCAGAGAACCACTAACTCTAACTTTCACCTCTGGACGTCCGACAATGGTTACCGGATGAATAAATTCATCAGTTGTATAACGTAAACTCCGCTTAGCCCATTTTTCATCACCAGAAATAAATTTATATTGCCACTCATTTTCGGAAATGTTAGCTTCTTTAAAGTCGATTCCACCAACGTCTGTAAATTTTTGCTTTTCTTTACCATTTCCATCTTTAAAGAGTTCATGGTCATCAGTAGGGTAATAAGTGACTGTCTGGCCAATTTCATCAGACCAGTCATCTTCTTCGTGCCACTTATCTGATTGAAGGTTGTCCTGGACCATAACTGTTGGCCATTGATGGTAAGCGTTATTTTCCAGACCTAATAACTCATGAACAAACCAAAGATTCATTAAATCAGTAAAGTCGATCGAAGCAAAATTGTTCATATTATAGTGAGGACCTTGGTGCAAGAAGAGATGGTGTTTAATTGGTAAGTGTTTAACCTTTTGCCAAATTTTGTAAACATTCTTTGGCTTAACGTTCCAATCGTTTAAACCATGAACGCTAATCCAGGAACATTTTATTCCATCAGTATGGTTGCGATAATTTCTTACATCCCAAAAGTCAGAATACTGCCCAGTTACGCGATCTTCTTTTTTAAGAAGTTCTTTTTGCATGGCTTCGTATTTTGGTTTGATCTTTAAATATTGGCCTGCGTCCCATAAGTTTGATTGGCAAGTCTCAGCAAGTAAATCTAAGTCTTCTCCTTGACAATCTTCTGGAGCCACTACCAAACCATGTTCGCGATAATAATCATACCAAGAAGAAATTGCAGCTTCTGAAACTACTGTCTTTAAGCCTTTAACACCAGTTGTAGCAACAGCAATTTGTAAAGTGCCTAGATAAGAGCGACCTGTCATTCCAATGTTGCCATTACACCAGTCAGCTTTAATTTCATGTTCTTTACTGCGATCGGTATAAGCAACGCGGTCACCATGCAGCCACTCAATGACTTCTTTAGCCGATTCGGTTTCTTCAGGAGAGCCGGTGATTCTTAAACCGTCACTACCTCGGGTACCAATTCCGCCGGCAAATACGCTAGAAAATCCACGGGCAAGAAGATATTCATTTAGTGGGTAGGAAGATTTGTGAACGGCTTCTTCTGTAGAAATATGATTTTCGCCGTTGGGCTTGGGAGCGTCAACTTTTGGCATAGGTTGATATTTAGGATCTGTCCAGAGAGTACTATCTGAAAGATTTTCATCAACGTTGTGGTTGCGCTTTTCATTTGCAATAATTCCGCCAAAATATGGGGAGGCAGTATATAGAGTCGGAACTTTGAGTCCTTGATCGCTTTCCTTCGGGCGAAAAATAGTAACTTGAATTAGATCGCTTTTTCCGTCTTGGTCAGTATCAAGATCAGTTTCCACGTAAACAACTTCTCGAATAATTTTGTTAGTGTCAAAAACAGGCAATGACTTTCCATTAAAGAACATGAACTTGTTTTGACCCCAGAATTGAGTGAAATAACCCTTTCCTGCCATTACATCTATTAAGAGCTGACCGTTTTTAGCGCGAGTATTAAGCAAACGGTAAAAGGCAAAAACTAGCTTTTCAATGTTGTTGATATCTTTGACTACAGGTAAGTTTTGTTTTTGCATAAAACCGGTAGGATTATCTAATTGGTAATCATAATGAACATGGTAACCCAGAAGTTGCAATGCTACATTGTAAAATTGATTAGTTCCAATTTGCGTAGGATTTTGCTTTAAAAAATTAGCTAAAGTAAGTTCATCAGAAACTGCAAATTCGGATAATTTAGCAGTTTTTGCTTCGTCACTTTTAGCTTCGACGATCACGGTTTTGATTAACTTGGCTAATAAATCGCTAAATGACCATTCTTGGTAATTACGAGGCAAAAAATTAATATCAATTAATTCCTTTGCTTGCTCAGGGTAATCGGTTTTTACATAAGCATATTGATTGTATTTCATTGATTTCTCCTTATTCAAATCTATACCTTAAGTTTACTAGTTTTCAGTAGATGATAACCAAGTTTTTTCGTAATTCTCTTCATTTGGCGATAATGTTGGCCACTAGTATTGAAAAAATAGCGCAACCCTCGGTCTTGATGGGTGTTTAACCAGTTTGCTAAGTCAACTTTAGTGGGAGGATCTTCTATCAAATCTTGAAATTCGTATTTAATTTGATGATCATCAAACCACTTGCGAGCTTTTCTTGAAGTAGAACATTTTTTGTAACCGTAAAATTTGATCATTATTTTTCCTCAAAGTGTCTAAAGAATTCTAATTCATCGTCAGTTGCTTTAGCTGCGATCTTACTCTTTTGATCGACAAAGAATACATGGTAGCAGGGATGCTGCTGATCACCGTACATTCTAAGATCCGCCTCTACGCCGCGTCCTAGCAAGAAGCCAAAGAGAGTATGATCAACATCACGTAAGAAGTCTTCATTTCCAGTAATTAAGAAAGTAGGAGGGAAGTTTTGGTTAATATACTTTTCTACATTCAATTGCTCATGATATTTTTCAACTGCATTTTTGGTAAAATAAGCAGCTTCTAGGCTGTTTAAATCGTTTAAAACGAAAGCTGCAGAACAATTTAAACCAATGGCCCTAATCTTTAAATTGATGGCTTTAAAAGAAAACTTCTTAGCATAGTCTGGGTTAGAAAGAATCGTCGCATATTGCTCAACCATCTGTCCGCCAGCAGAATCTCCGATTAAGAAGACATTTTTACGATCAAGACGATATTCCTCAGCATGTTGATCTACCCATTGAATATAGGCATTTACATCATTTAATTCGTCAGGATATTCTGCATCTTCGGGAGCTAAACGATAGTTAGGATTGATAAAAGCAAATCCACGTTTAGCCATTCCCATACCATAGTATTGGTAGGTTTCTTTAGTGCCATAAACCCAGCCACCTCCATGAACGTTGATAATAGTAGGAAAGGGAGGTTCGATGTGTTTTGGTAAATAAACATCGAGGGTATGCCATTGCTTATCTGGGCCATATTGTAAATTATCGATACGTTCAACATCAGGATCGTTTGGATTCAATCCACTGTCACGCTTATCGTCGCTTGCTTTAGCACCATTTCTAAATTTATTGATAAGTTCTTTTAAATAGTTTTCACTCATATTGAATCTCTTTTCTATATTGAAAACATTTTCATTTTATTCTATTTTAACCCAAAAATTGCTTCAAAATAAAAAATTAACTTTTTTAAAAATAATGCTTGCATTTTTCCAAAAGATTCCCTATAATAATTTATGTTCTGTTGAGGACATACAAACATACATTGGTCTGGTAGCTCAGCTGGATAGAGCAACAGTCTTCTAAACTGTGGGTCGTGGGTTCGAATCTCACCCGGATCACCAACTAAGGCAACATTTATATGTTGCCTTTTTTGTTGCTCTTTTACAAGTGACCA
Source organism: Lactobacillus intestinalis (assembly GCF_024397795.1). Classification (NCBI taxonomy): domain Bacteria; kingdom Bacillati; phylum Bacillota; class Bacilli; order Lactobacillales; family Lactobacillaceae; genus Lactobacillus; species Lactobacillus intestinalis. The sequence goes on from NZ_CP072983.1 coordinate 684,794, forward strand.
CCGTTTTGACCACCGAACTATTTTTCATGATATAATTAAGAAAATTTTGAGTTGAGGGAAATCAATGAAGAGAAATAGTACCGTTCGTTTGACAATTACAGCGATCTTTACAGCAATCTTAATCTTACAGACAATTGTACCTAATATTGGCTATATCCATATTTTTCCAGGCTTACCTGCAATCACTACTGTGCCTCTAACAGTTGCAATTTATGGGGCGCTGATGGGCACTAAAGCCGGATTTATTTTCGGCCTGTTTTGGGGAATTACTCGTTTTATCGCAACTTATGCTATGCCAAGTGATATGGTAAGTTTGTTACTTTTCCAGAATCCGTTAATTTCGATCGTTCCGCGTGTTTTAGCTGGAGTAACTCCGGGAATAATTGTAAATCTTTTTAAAACGGATAATCCTAAAATGCAAAAAGTTAGTTATCTGCTAGCCGGATTTGCGACCTCCTTTATGAATACTGCTTTTGTAATTATTATGACTAGTTTAGTATTTATGGGGGATCCAACTCATTTGACAAAATACTTAGGCTCTGTGAATACGAGTCAGCCTTTAATCATGATTTTAATTGTAGCTCTAGGTGTCAATGGGATTGTTGAAATGATTTTTACGGGCCTGTTAACACCGATAATTATGCCAGCTTTAAAACTTGTGATGAAAAAGGCGTAATTTTGAGTATAATTAAATAAGAATTAAAGCTTATGGAGGAAATTTTATGCCATTTGTACATATTGAGTTAATTAAGGGTCGAACTGACGAACAATTAACTAAGTTGATGAAAGATGTAACTGAAGCAGTTCATAAGGATACAGGTGCTCCTAAAGAACATATTCATGTAATTATTAATGAACTTGATAAGCATTCATACGGTAATAATGGTGAATGGCGAGCTTAAAATTTAAAGCGTTAGTGCAAGCTAACGCTTTTTAGTTTGGAAGTGAATTTATGACATTGAAAATGGCTAATATTGCAAAAATGGCTCATGTTTCAACTAGTGCTGTATCATTGGCTCTTAATGGTAAGGCAGGAATTAGTCAAGAAACTCGAGAGAAAATTTTTAAAATAATTAATGAAACAGGATATGAACCTTTACGCAAGAGACGTAAGGGAGGAAGTCGAAAAGTAGCTAGTTGCGACTTGATGATTATTAGTGATGAAAAAGGGATTGTTAATCGACATTATTACAGTCTGCCTTTTTTTGACCATTTAGTTGCTAATCTTACTCAAAGTGTGACCGGGTTTGGTACAGATTTGCGAATTGATAATTTGAAAATTAATCATTTAATTCAAGATTTAGAATTTTTACTTCAAACAAAGTCGATTACTAATGCGATAGTTTTAGGCACAGATTTGACTAGTACACAAGTAAAATATATTTCTTCGAAAATTAAACATGTTGTATTTTTAGATACTTATTTTGAAGAATTAAACTGTGATTTTGTAACTATGGATAATTATCGTGCAACTTATGAAGCAGCTAATTATATTTTAGAAAAAGGTTATACCAAAATTGGTTATGCTGCTTCTATTAAAGAAAATGCTAATTTTTTACAAAGACGAGCAGGTTTTCTTGATGCATTAAAGAATAAGAAAATCTCTTTACAAAATTTATATAAAATTGATCCTGCTTCTTTAACTAAAATAGGACCGTTATCTGGGTTTTCTTACAAGAATTTACCTGAGGTAATATTCTGTGAAACTGACTATATGGCTCTGAGAATTATTAAGGATTTAACTAAAAACAATATTAAGGTTCCAGATGATGTAAAAATTATGGGCTTTGATGATATTAGTGAAGGAAAATTGGCTAGTCCATCATTAACAACGATTCATGTGCCAATAGATCAGATTGTGAATCAAGTTATTTTTCAATTGCAATCCCAGGTGGCTACGAGTGATTGGGATGCACAAAAGTCATTGATAGGGACTCATTTGATAGTTAGACAAAGTCTTTAACTAAAATAATAACTAAAATAAGATTTTTTATTTTAGTTATTATTGAAAGCGCTGACAGCATATGGAATAATGATTTTAGAAAGAAGGAAAACAAAGTCTAAAAGCTATTTTAGTAGAGAAGGGAACAATAATATGAATAAGATTTCTGTTTTAGGTAGTATTAACCTAGATTCAACATTGCATATTAATCATATTCCATTACCTGGTGAAACTATTCATGTTACCAAGAAAACTGCGGCCGCTGGCGGTAAAGGAGCAAATCAAGCTGTAGCTGCTCAAAGAAGCGGCGCAGAAGTTAGTTTTATTGGTACAGTAGGACGTGATTATGGTGGTAAGTTTATGCTTACTACTATGAAGAATGAAGGCATAAATTTAACGCAAGTTTTAATAAAAGAAAATATTGATACAGGTACTGCAACAATTATGCTTGATGAAAAGGGACAAAACAGTATTTTAGTTGATGCAGGAGCTAACGCTGAAGTTACTCCGAATCAAATTGATAATGCTGAAGAGACTATTAAAAATAGTGATTATATTATCGCTCAATTTGAAACCCCAATTGATGCAACAATTGAAGCTTTCAAAATTGCCAAGAAAAATGGCGTTGTCACGATCTTAAATCCCGCTCCTGCAACTAAAGTTAGTGATGCTTTATTAGCTGTAACTGATATTATTGCTCCTAATGAAACAGAAAGTGCTTTGATTACAGGTATTGAAGTAAATAATGAAGAAAATATGCTTAAAACAGCAGAATACTTTAAGCAAAAAGGTGTCAATACTACCTTAATTACTTTAGGTGAACGCGGTGTATTTTATGCAAATGGAACTCATCATGCTTTAGTTCCGGCGCACAAGGTAAAAGCAGTTGATACTACTGGAGCCGGCGATACATTTATTGGAGGGTTAACTGCAATACTAAAGAAGGATTTATCCAACATTGAAAAAGCAATTAGTTATGGCCAAAAGGCATCTTCAATTACAGTTCAGACTTTAGGTGCAATGCCATCAATTCCTACGAAGGATAAAGTTGAAGAAGTATATGGAAAGGAATTTTAAAATGAAAAAGACTGGTGTAATGAATTCAAATATTTCACGCGTAATTGCTGATATGGGTCATATGGATTGGCTTGGGATTGGGGATGCAGGAACTCCTGTACCAAAGGACACAGAAAAGATTGATCTTTCAGTTAGATCAGGCTTACCATCTTTTATTGATGTTTTAAAGGAAGTTTTAGTAGAATTAGAAGTACAAAAAGTTTATGTTGCTGAAGAAATAAAGACTGAAAATTCGAAACAACTTGAAGAAATTAAGAAGGTCTTACCAGATGTTGAAATTGAATTTATTCCACATTCACAATTGAAGAAAGATTTATCAGTTTCAAAGGCATTTATTCGGACTGGTGAAGAGACACCATATTCAAACATTATTTTGGAAAGTGGCGTAATCTTTTAAAGTTGAAACTGATTTAAATAATCGTGTAAGACGATTATTTTTAGAATAGGTGATAATATGAATGGTATTGCTATTTTAGTTGGTTTGGGGCCGTTAATTGGTTGGGGCTTCTTTCCAACTATTGCTTCAAAAATTGGTGGTAAACCTGTAAATCAGATTATTGGGGCAACCTTTGGAACGTTTATTTTTGCTCTAGTTTATGATTTGATTCAGGGCCTAGGTATTCCTTCGGGAGCAGCTCTTGGTTGGTCTATTATTTCTGGAATAGGTTGGGCAAGTGCACAAATTATTACTTTTTATTCATTCACATTAATTGGTTCATCACGTGCTATGCCAATTACTACTGCATTTCAGCTTTTAGGTGCTTCACTTTGGGGAGTATTTGCTTTAGGTGATTGGCCAACTATGGCAGACAAGTGTATTGGCTTCTTTGCACTAGTTTTAATTGTAATTGGTGCTTGGATGACAACTTGGTCAGAAAATAAAACTGCCGATAAAGCAAGTAGAATGAAAAAGGCAGTTATCGTTTTACTGATTGGTGAAATTGGTTATTGGGCTTACTCAGCTGCTCCGCAAGCTGCCCACATTGATGGCTCACGTGCATTTTTACCACAATCTATTGGAATGTGTATCGTAGCTATTGTTTATGCTTTATTCTTGAAGTTAAAAAACAAAGACGAAAAATGTGCGCTTTTACAGGCAGTGTCATATAAGCAAATTATTTCCGGTTTCTTCTTTGCTTTTGCAGCCTTAACATACTTGATTTCAGCTCAACCAAATATGAATGGTTTAGCAACTGGATTCCTTCTTTCACAAACTTCTGTAGTTTTAGCAACTTTAACAGGAATTTGGATGTTGCATGAAACTAAAACTAAGAAAGAAATGGTCATTACTATCTTAGGATTAATACTTATTATTGGTGCTGCCGCTATGACAGTCATTGTTTAAAGAATATTTATAAATCGAAAAATTATTAACATAGTATAAAACCTCGAAATTGTTACTTAAATTTCGAGGTTTTTATATGACCTTTTTCATTAAAGGGTGGATTTTAAGCCAAATTTGGTGAATTAGATAAACTGATAAGTAAGACAAAATCCAAGTACAGATCCAAGTGCCAAAAACGCCTAAGTAAATGTTGAAATGAGCCAAATTTTGAAAATTGAAAAACTTCCACAGAATTCGATCCCAGAAAACGTTGGCTAAAAAGGCGCGGTAAGCATAAAAGGCAAGAAAGTGAATGCTTTTTAGACAATGATTCATATTGAAGACCTTTTGAGCAATACAGATTAAATAGATCAAAAAGATAACTGCTAAGGCATAAATTGCCATTGAAGGACGATAATAGCTGTCATTCATTAAGTTTGTAATTTGGTGAGAGGAAAGAAACACTTGTCTTGTCCAAAAGTAGGTAGCAAGATAAATTGCTACTACTAGCCACCAGTAATTAAACAGGAAGTTTTGCAATTCTTCATGGAAATTCCAGCTTAAACCGCCATAAAAACCAAAAATAAGGAAGCTAATGAAAACTCGATCTAGTAGATACCAATTTTTAGTATGTGTTCCATTTAAAACAAAATGATCATAAAACAGTAGCCAACTAAAATAGATCGCTCCAATAATGATGACTGCCCAAAATAGGCGCTGATAATTATGACCAACAAAACTACAAACCCATTTAATTAAGGGCATAATCAGTAGAAATTGTAGCATCATTACACTATACCAAAGATGCGGAGCAGCATTTCCACTAAAGAATTGCCAGATAAACGTTCTTACATTATGATAAAAACCGTGTTGCTGCAAATTAGGCATTGTAATTAAATAAATTAAGGTCCAAGCAAAAGTAGGAAAGAAATTATTGTCCCATTGGGTTTTAGAATACGATTTCAGATTTAGCTTATTTTGTGAATCGCTTTTTCTAGTCACGGTAAAAACAATCCCGAAAATAAAGGCGGGAGAAGTAAACTTGACTAGGTTATATAGTGAAGCTAAAAAGATCTGTTTTTTTAAATCAAGTGGAAATGTAATTGCCAAAGCAATGATTGGCTGTAGCATGACAACACCGTTGGCAAGAACTTTTAAATAGTCGCCGATGTCAGCTAACCACCAATTGGATTTGTGATCATTAATTTGCATATTTTGCCTCTAGGATAACTATTATTTATTAATATATTAGCACACATAGATATACTTATATCTTTTTGTGATTGAAGAAGGGGAAAGTTGAATGTTTGATTATCGAAATAATATAAAGAAGATTTTGAATAATACAAGTGCAGATGATAAAAGTCTGCAGAATAGTTTAAATGCGATTAAAGCTATTATTAATATGACTGGGGATGAAATTAAAAATGCACCTAGAGAGTTAAATCCTAAGTCAATTGATAGTAAGCAAGTTAGAAATCTATTGTCTGCTTTAACTGAGTTAATTACTAAGCCAGGTGATTCAAATGCGAAAACTCGATCAATTTCAGCTATTCATAAATTAACTTTTGAACCAGAGGTTGGCAAAAAGTATGGCGATTTATTAGGAAGGCTTGATCAAGCAATTCAAAATTCTGTTGAGACTAAAGAAGCAGTTAATAAGAAGATTTTTGAAGATGCAGTTAAGCCTAAAAAGGCAGTTAAACGTGACTATCGTAAAGGTCGGCGTTATACAGTAATTCGTTTAGTATCAGGGGCAGATTTGATCAATGATAATGGTGATACGGTTTATACGGTGAAAGAATCACAGGTTCATCCTTTAAATTTGAAGACTGGGGATGTAGTTGAAGCATTAGAAGATAAGGATAATCCTAATTATGAGGCTGAGATTTTACGAGTGGTTGGTTTTCGTAAATTACGCAAGCGTGATTATGATCAAATTGAAGATTTTAAGTACGCAGTAGTTCAAGGAAAGGCTAATAGTTTAGCAATTACTCGTAATATTCATGGTGAGAAGTTGAAAATTAGAGGTAAAGCTGTTGTGATTCCAGTTGATACCAGCTATTATCAAGGCGAAAATATTCATCTAGAAGATGGCTCAATTGTCGATCTTGCCTGGTATAGTGGGGATGTGCGTTTAAAGAAAAATCCAGCTGATGCCGTACAAATTCGCTGGATTTATCAAACTGATCAGCCTAAAAGAAAAGCAAATAAATCTAAAAAAGATAAAAGTAAAAAGCAGACAGCTGAGCAGTTAACTAAGCTAGATATGGATCTTCATTATCAGCGGGTGGGAATTGCGATTGGCGATAATCAAAACGAGGCTATGCTTGAAAGTATTGTGACCCGCTATAATGGTATTCCTATCCCAATTGATGCTTTTGAAGGTAAGAAAAAGGTCATTGAAAATCAAATCAAGGACTTGGATATTGTGATCTTAGTAACGGCTTTTGCGGCTCATGATTCAACCTGGAATATTCGAGAATTTGCTAGCAAATATGGTGCTAAGTTTGCTGTAAGTTCTAGTAAGGGCTATCAATCTTTTGAAAGAGCCCTTTATCGAGCAGAAAATGGGCTCCCAGCATATGAAGGAAATCAACAAATTGACTATAAAGTTAAATAAATTATTATAATTTGATAATTTAATTGAGTAAATAGCCTATTTTTAGATACAATAATAACTAACAAAAAGAAAGGACGGTTGATAATGAAAGAAAATATAAAAAAACGTTCTTGGATGCGTTGGCTTGTATTTTTAGCAGGTCTAGAAATTATTGCAGTATCTATTAACTTGTTTTATGGCCCGATTAATATTGCGGCCGGAGGGTCTACAGGAATCTCTATTTTAGTTGATGCTGTTTGGGGAATAAATCGGTCAGTGACAGTATTTATAGTGAATGTACTAATGCTGATATTAGCAGCAATTTTCTTAGGGAAGAAAACTACTAAAAATATTGCCTTAGGAAGTTTTGTTTTGCCGATTTTGATGCAAATCACTCCTAGCTTTAAGGCAACCGATAATGAACTTCTAGCTGTAATTTATGGTGGAGCTTTAATGGGGCTAGGGGTTTCACTTTTATATCGTGTAAATGCTTCAAGTGGTGGGACAACAATTCCGCCAATGATTTTAAAAAAATACTTTTATTTAAATCCGGCCGTCACATTATTATGCATTGATATGATTATTATCTTTTTAAATATTTTTGTAGATGGATGGAACGCTTTCTTCTTAGCTGCCTTTTCACAATTAGTAACGGCAATTACCATGAATTACACAGAAACTGGTTTTGATAAGAAATATCAAGTTAGAATTATGAGTAATGATCACCTTGAAGAAATACGAAATAAATTACAAGAAGACTATGTAGGATTAACTATTTATGACGTAGTTGGTGGTTATAGCGATGATAAAAAGAAGCAATTATTAATTATTGTAGATACTAATGAATATGGAGCTTTAATTACAAAAATTCACGAGATTGACGAAGAAGCCTTCATTGTAACTTCTAGTGTAGCTAAAGTTCATGGCGGAAGATGGGGCATTTAGCTATTGAAAAACTTGATTAATGGTAGTAGAATGTAGAAGTTGTATTTGTGGAATCCTCCACATCTGCAACCGCACGATTTGCGGTTAGAAGACTTTCAGAGTTGAAAGCACCCAAATTGGCGAGTCTAAGTATTTTTTGGAGGTGTACAAATGTACGCAATTATTAAGACCGGTGGTAAGCAATACAAGGTTGCAGAAGGCGACACTGTTTTTGTTGAAAAGCTTGATGTAGAAGAAGGCAACGAAGTTACCTTTGATGAAGTTATCCTTGTAGCTGATGGAAAAGATGTTAAAGTTGGTACCCCAGTAGTTGAAGGTGCTAAAGTTACTGCTAAAGTTGAAAAGCAAGGTAAGGAAAAGAAAGTTGTAACTTTCAAGTACAAGCCAAAGAAGCACTCACACACTAAGTACGGTCACCGTCAACCTTACACTAAGGTTACAGTTGAAAAGATTGAAGCTTAATTCAGAGGTGAAATAAATGAACATTTTAGATATGAAGTTATTCGCCCACCACAAGGGTGGCGGTTCTACTGCTAACGGTCGTAACTCAGCTGGTCGTCGTTTAGGCGCTAAAGCTGGTGATGGTCAAGAAATCCACGCAGGTTCTATCATTTACCGTCAACGTGGTACTAAGATTCACCCAGGTAAGAACGTAGGTAGAGGTGGAGACGACACTTTATTTGCATTAGTAAATGGTGTTGTTAAGTTTGAACGTCTTGGTAAGTACAGAAAGCAAGTTTCTGTAATTCCAGCTGACGAAGCTAAGTAAAACATTTCTTAAAATGAAGACGAGAAGTAAAATGCTTCTCGTCTTTTTTGTATAATAATAAATAGTAAAAAAGAAAGAGGGCTCGATATGGAAAACAAGCAGGAATTATTAACTTTGATTAATAATCGAATTGATAAAGTTTGTGATTTGATTAAAGAGCAAAATGCTGATGCGATGATTATTTTTAATCAAGCTAATTATCGTTACTTAACCAACTTTACTGGAGAAGAAGCTCAATTGATTTTAACTGCACAAGGAGATCGAATTTTACTTTCTGATTCTCGCTTCGATTCACAGATAAAAGCAGAAGCACCCGGTGAGTTAACTGTCGTGATGAAACATGATAGTGATTATAATGAATTAACCAAAGCTTTAAAGAAACTAGATGTGAAAAAGGTTTTGGTGGAAGGCGAATTTGTTTCGGCGATAGAATTTCAAAAGTTGCAGGCTTTAAACCCAAATTTGAATTTTGAAATGTCGGAAGAGCTTGTTGAACGAGTTAGAAATGTAAAAGATAATCTAGAAATTGAAGCCCTCAAAAAGGCTATTGAAATTTCAATGGAAAGTTTTAAGAGTATCTTACCGATGATTAAGCCCGGAGCTAAGGAGAGGGATATTGCTGCTAAACTTGATTATTTATTTAAATTAAATGGTGGCGATGGCCCTGATTTTGATACAATTATTGCTTCAGGTGTTCGCTCTGCATGGGCTCATGGCGTTGCCAGTGATAAAAAGATTGCCGAAGGCGATATGGTTGTAATTGATTTTGGCAGCTTTTATCATGGATATGCTGCAGATATTACGAGAACTGTGGCCGTTGGAAAAGTTGATCCAGAACTGGAAAAAATTTACAATATTGTTCATGAAGCACAAAGGCGAGGAATTGAAGCTGCAGTAAGTGGAAATACTGGTCGTGATGTTGATCGAGCAGCTCGAGATTATATTACTGAGCAAGGTTATGGAAAATATTTTGGTCATGGAATAGGACATGGGATTGGACTAGAAATTCATGAATTATGTCAGCCTGCTTTACCCTTTAGTAAACAAAAATTAGAAAATAATATGGTTCATACAGTAGAACCGGGGATTTATTTACCAAATAAGGGTGGAGTGAGAATTGAAGATGATATTTTGGTTCATGATGATACTCCAATTACTTTATCCAATTTACCAAAAGATGAATTACTTTCACTTTAAACTAGATATTCTTTATAGCCAAATGGCTTTCAAATTGGTAACATATAGTATGTAGAAATGAGGGAATTAATATGACAATGATTTCAGTTAACGAATTCAAAAACGGATTAACCATTCAATACAATAATGATTTATGGCGAATCGTTGAATTCCAACACGTAAAACCAGGTAAGGGTAGTGCCTTTGTTCGTTCAAAGTTAAAGAGTTTGAGAACAGGTGCAGTGCAAGAATATACTTTCCGTTCAACTGCTAAGGTTGAAACTGCAGATATTCAAACTAAATCTATGCAATACCTATACAATGATGGTACTAGTTATGTATTTATGGATACTTCAACTTATGATCAATTGGCTATTCCAAATGAACAAATTGAAGAAGAATCTAAGTACTTGAAGGAAAACATGGATGTTAGTGTTATCATGCACGAAGGTGAAACTTTAGGGGTTCAATTACCAAATACTGTTGATTTGACAGTTGAAAAGACCGAGCCAAATATTAAAGGTGATACTTCATCTGGTGGTGGTAAGCCTGCAACTATGGAAACAGGTTTAGTAGTTAACGTTCCATTCTTTATCAACGAAGGCGACGTATTAACTATTAACACAGCTGATGGTACTTACGTATCACGTGCTAATAAGTAGTTTTTTGAGGTAAAAAGATATGGCAGACAGTTCAAAAATTCTCTTAAACGGTGAAGAGACCGGTGAACAGATTGAAATTGATCCTAGCGTTCTCGAAGTTATTTTGGGCATTGCTGCTGAAAAAATTGACGGCGTTGCAGGAATGCGAGGCAATATAAAATCTGGCTTAAGTTGGGTATTAGGTCGTGAAGATCGCGGAAAAGGCGTTAATATCAAACTTGATGATGATAATAGATTAATTGCTGATGTTTATGTCTACTTTGATAGTGGCGTTAATGTTCCAAAAGTCGGGATGCAATTGCAAAAAGCGTTAAAGACGCAACTATTGCAAATGACTGATCTAGAACTTAAAGCAATTAATGTTCATGTAGTAGGTTTAGTATTCCCTGAAGATACTGAACAAACTACCTCGAAGCTGTTTTCGGAGGATGAAGAAAAGTAATAATGAATCAACACGAAAGTCGTAAAGTTGCAATGCAAGCAGCATATTTAGCTAATCAAGATCCTGAGTATACTGCTGAGGAAGTTGAAGCTAAAACCGTAGCAACGCTTGATTTAAAAGAGCTTTCTGCCTATTCAAAGACTCTGATTGAAGGCGTTATTGCAAAGCGTGAAGAACTTGAACAAGATTTAGAAAGTCATTTGAAAAATGGCTGGCATTTAAATCGCGTAAATCAAATTACGGTTGCAATTATGGAAGTCGCTTTATATGAAATCAAGTATAGTGATGAAATTGAGCCTAAAGCAGCGGTTAATGAAGCTTTAAACTTATGCGATGAATTTGCTGATCCAAAGTCAAAACCATTTGTTAATGGAATGCTAGCAAACTTCATTAAATAAAAACGATGGCCGGCACGGGAGTTGCCGGCTTTTTTTATAAGAAATGGGGAAATGTCTAATGGGAAAGATTCTTGATGGAAAATCTTTAGCCAATTTACGTGCGCAAAAATTGAAAAAAGAAGTCGAAATATTAAAACAAGACGGAATTAACCCCCTTTTTTGCGTAATTAATATTGGAGATGATCCAGCAAGTAAGGTGTATGTAAAAACTAAAAAAAGAAGAGCTCAGGAAATGGGAATTGAACAAAAAATCTATCAATTGCCCAGTACAGAATCAGAAGAGAGCGTGCTGAATTTAATTGATAAGTTAAATCAAGATCCATCCGTACACGGAATAATGGTTCAAATGCCTACTCCTGAGCAAATTAATGTAAATCATCTTCTTGAAAGAATCGATCCAGAAAAAGATGTTGATGGCTTAACACCTACCAATATTGGTCATTTATGGCAATCAGATCATTTTGTAGAACCTGCTACGGCTATCGGTATTATGAAGTTACTTGAACATTACAAAATAAATGTTGCTGGAAAAAATGTTGCTATTATTGGACGCAGTAATATTGTTGGTAAGCCTCTTGCTGCTTTGATGTTGGAAAAAGATGCTAGTGTTTCTGTTTTGCACTCTAAAACTAAATCTTTGTCTACTTATACTCGGATGGCAGATATTATTATTGTGGCCGCAGGTCAAGAAAATTTGCTGACTTCTGAAATGGTTAAAAAAGGTGCAGTAGTAATTGATGTAGGAATTAATCGTGTAGAAGGACATTTGGTGGGAGATGTTGATTTTAAGCAAGTTTTATCTAAAGCTCGCTGGATTACTCCCGTACCAGGTGGCGTCGGACCGCTCACAGTTGAACTTTTAATGGAACAAGTAGTGAAGTTAACGAGGAGAGCCCATGGCATCAAATGATAAATATTTAAGTGTTAGCGATTTAAATTATTATATTACTCAAAAATTCAAGAATGATCCTTATTTACATAAGGTATTTTTGGAAGGAGAACTGTCAAATTTTAGATATCGACGCAATTCACATCAATATTTTTCTTTAAAAGATGAAAAATCAAAAATTAATGTGGTAATGTTTCGTTCATATTTTGATAAGGTAAAATTTAAACCCGAAGAGGGAATGAAAGTTTATGTTGTTGGCTATGTGAATGTATACGGCCCCCAAGGTTCTTACCAATTTTATGCAGAAAAAATGGAACCTGCTGGCTTAGGTGCCTTGTATGAACAGTTAAGACAATTGCAAGAAAAACTTACTAAAGAAGGCTTGTTTGACGAAAGTCATAAGAAAAAATTGCCTAAATTTCCCGATAAAATTGCGGTGGTAACGAGTGCTTCTGGAGCTGTCATTCATGATATTATGGTAACAGCCAATCGTCGTTTCCCTCATGCGGAGATTGACCTGTTTCCAGCTCAAGTTCAAGGAGATACGGCAGCTGATTCCTTAGTAAATGCAATGCGGCAAATTGCGTCTTATGGCGATAAATACGATGTAATGATTATTGGACGTGGTGGGGGATCGCTAGAAGATTTGTGGCCTTTTAATGAAGAAAAGGTTGTGCGGCAAGTTTATAATATGCAAATGCCGGTAATTTCTTCGGTAGGTCATGAAACCGATACTACTCTGTGTGACTTAGTTGCTGATCAACGAGCGGCTACTCCAACTGCAGCGGCCGAATATGCAACTCCAAATTTATCAGATGAGTTGGCTCATATTCGTCAATTAAACAGCCGCTTAATTTCAGAAACTAATGCCCTTATTCATGAAAAAAGAGAAGTATTGAATCGTATTAATAATTCGGTAATTATGCGAGAGCCTGCCCGACTCTACGATCAACAAATTCAAACCGTTGATTTACTAAAAAATCGACTGCAAAATGGTATTACTCATCTTTTAAATCAAAATAGTCAGAATTATCGTTTACTAAATCAAAGATTGCTCGGCAATAGTCCTGAAAAGCAAATTACACAAATGAAGCAAGCTAATATCTTTAATGCCCGACAATTAATAACGGGGATGAATCAAGTTATTGCTCAAAAGAAGAATCAATTTAAACAGATGGCTCAACAACTTGATGATTATAGTCCTTTAAAGACGCTAAATAGAGGCTATGCTTATGTGAGTGATAAAAAAGATCAAACTATTACTTCCGTTGATGATCTAAAAGAAAATGATTTAGTGAAAGTGCATTTTAAAGATGGAGAAATAAGTGCACGCGTAATGGATGTGAGGAGAAAGTAAAATGGCAAGTGAAAAGAATAATTTTGAACAGCAATTAAATGAATTAGAACAAATTGTGACTAGTTTAGAAAATGGAAATGTTCCTTTAGAAGATGCTTTAAAACAATTCCAAGAAGGAGTTAAAATTAGCCGTAGTTTGGATAAGAAACTAACTGAAGCAGAAGAAACTGTTGCTAAACTTATTGATAGTGATGGTACTGAACATAGCTTAGATCCTACAAACGCATCTGCACCGGAGGAATAATTATGACAGCATTTAAATATTTTCAAGAAAATTGGACGCCGGTAATTAATAAGTATTTAGAAAAGCATTTAGCTGATGATATTGATGATCAAAAGATCAGTCAAATTATGTCATATTCGGTGATGGCTGGTGGGAAGAGACTTCGTCCTTTATTGTATTTGGCTACTTTAAATACTTTAGGACGTAAAATTGATGATGCTGAAATTCAAATTGCCTGTGGAATTGAATTAATTCATACCTATTCCCTCATTCATGATGATTTACCAGCTATGGATAATGATGATTATAGACGAGGTCGTTTAACTAGTCATAAGAAATGGGGCGAAGCTGAGGCTATTTTGGCAGGGGATGCACTTTTACCTTTGGGAATTGAGTGGATTTCTAAGGCAAGTAATTCAGCTGAGATGGTCACCATTATTACTAAGGCAATTGGACCTAATGGAATGGTCGGAGGACAATATTTAGATATTGATTCCACTAATAATACCTCTGTAGCAAATGACAGCAAGTATATCGATAAAATGGAATGGCTAAAGACAGGCTGTTTGATTTTAGCTAGTGTTCAGATGGGTGCTGTTAGAGCAAATGCAACCGATATTGAAAAAGTGAAGTTATCTGACTTTGCTAAAGTGTTTGGTCGCGCTTATCAAATATATGATGATCTAGTTGATGTGGTGGAAACTAGTCAAGAAGCTGGTAAAGCTACCCATAAAGATAAAGAAGAGGGAAAGAATAATACTTTAACTCTTCTTGGTATTGATCAAAGCAGGCAAGAATTAAAGGCTTTAATTAAACAAGCTAAAGATGATCTTAATGGGTTAGATAGTGATGTATTGGGTGGATTTTTAGATCTTTATAAAAAGGTATTATAAATGGCAAAACAACGAGCAGATGTACTATTAGCTGAACAAGGAATTTTTAATTCTCGCTCTCAAGCTCAACGAGCAATAATGGCTGGTTTAGTAAGTGATCACAATCACCAAAGAATTGACAAAAGTGGAACTAAATTTCCGAAAGATGAGAAGTTCTACATCAAAGACGATGGCAAAAAATATGTCTCACGTGGAGGCTTTAAATTAGAAAAAGCTTTGAAGGTTTTTGATATTGATTTAAAGGATAAGATTTGTTTAGATATTGGTGCTTCAACTGGAGGCTTCACGGATGTTGCACTTCATAATGGTGCCAAAATGGTTTATGCCTTAGATGTTGGTTATAATCAGTTGGCTTGGCAATTACGCGATGATCCAAGAGTAGTGGTTATGGAAAAACAAAATTTCCGTTATAGTAAACCAGAAGATTTTGATCAAGGTTTACCGGACTTTGCGATGACAGATGTTTCCTTTATTTCATTAGATTTAATTATGCCGCCAATGTATGCAATTTTAAAAGATAAATGTGATGCAGTATGCTTGATTAAGCCCCAATTTGAAGCTGGTCCTGAAAATGTAGGAAAGCATGGAATTGTTCATGATCATGAAGTTCATCGTCAAGTAATTGAACATACGATGAATGAAGCCATGAAGATCGGTTTTAATGTTTTGGGGATAGATTACTCACCAATCAAAGGTGGAAAAGGAAACATTGAATTTTTAATTCATTTACAAAAAAATGAAGATAAAGGTGGACAGAATCTTTGGTCTGGAACAGTGAGTGAGGTAGTGGAACGTGCTGTTGAAGGACTTTAAGGTGAAAAAATGCTAGTAGAGCTAGATATTAAAAACTTTGCGATAATTAAAGCTTTGAAGGTTCGCTTTCAAGAAAAAATGACGGTGCTAATTGGGGAAACTGGTGCCGGAAAATCTATTTTAATTGATGCAGTTTCTCTTTTAATGGGAGGCCGCGGTCAAAAAGAAATGATTCGGTCAGGTGAAGACAAAGCGCTAGTTACAGGTTTATTTGACTTAGGAGAGCAAGCTAAGCAAATTTCGCTCTTGTGTGATGAATACGGTCTTCCTCATGATGATAATCAATTAGTAATTAGTCGAGAATTAGCCACAAAAGGTAGAAATATTGTTCGAATCAATGGTCAATTAACTACAATCAATGTTTTACGTGAAGTGGGTAATTATTTGGTAGATATCCATGGGCAAAATGATCAACAAATATTGATGAATCAGGATCGACAGATCGATTTAGTTGATAATTATGCTCCCAGTAATTTAAAAGAGGAATTGAGCGCTTACCAAGATAATTATTACAAATGGAAAAAACTAACCGATCAATTGCATCATCTGCGTCAAGATGCCCAAGAATTGGCTCAGCGTCAAGATATTTTGCAATTTCAAAATAATGAATTAGAAGCAGCTAACTTGTCTGACCCTAAAGAAGATGAAAAGTTGGAAGATGAGTTTAATGAATTGAATAATTATCAAAAAATTGCGGACGCAGTTCATTATTTTATGCAACTTTATGATGATGATGAGCATGGGATCGAGACTTTATTGGGAGATGCCCAAAGTGCTGCTGGTGATTTAACAGAATTTAGTAATAAATTCAATGATTTTGCAAAAACTGTTGATGATGGTGTCTATGCTTTAAGTGATGCGCGTAGTGAACTTTCAAGTTTAATGGATCAAATGGATTTTGATGAGGAACGCTTTCAAGAAGTTACTAATCGTTTAGACTTACTTAATTCCTTAAAGAAAAAATATGGTCCTAGCTTAGAAGAAGTACTCGACTTTTATCAAAACGTTCAAAAAGAATTAGCTCAGTTTGAATCGGGGGGGTTAGATGAAGAAGAAATTCAGCAAAAAATTTCTCTTTTAGAATCTAAAATGACTAAGCAAACTGAAAAATTACATTTGATTCGTGAACAGGTAGCTCATAAATTAGAGGTTCAAATTAAGCAAGAATTAGCTGATCTGTATATGGAGAAGGCTAGATTTGCGATTAATTTTGACCAGACTAAGACTTTTACTCCTAAAGGTACTGACGAGATTGCATTTTTGATTGCACCTAACCCTGGAGAAGACTTAATGCCGTTAGTTAAGATTGTTTCGGGTGGTGAACAGTCGCGATTAATTTTAGCTTTAAAGGCAATTTTTAGTCGAGTGGAACCAGTTGGAACGATGATTTTTGACGAAATTGATACGGGAGTTTCTGGCCGAGTTTCCGCAGCTATTGGACAAAAAATGCATAGTATTGGTCAAGACAAGCAAGTAATTACAATTACTCACTCACCGCAAGTTGCTGCAGCTGGTGATCAGAGATATTTAGTAGCGAAAGAGGTTAAAGATAGAGCTACATTTACTCAAGTGAAACCACTTGCCCAGAATGAAACGGTTACCGCAATTGCTCAAATGATGGCTGGTAGTAATATCACAACTGCAGCTAAACAAAATGCAATTGATTTAATAAACAGTTTTAATAAAAGAACTTGAAAATAAAATGTTTTTAGTGCAAACTAGATATATTAGATCTTTCTAGGAGTGTTTGGCATGGCAGATAAAGGTTTGTTACTCGTCCTTTCGGGTCCTTCGGGTGTTGGTAAAGGAACCGTTAAGAGTGCAATTGTTGAAAATAAAGTATTTCCTTTTGAATATTCTGTTTCTATGACTACCCGTAAACCACGACCGGGTGAAGTTGATGGGAAAGACTATTATTTTGTAAGTGAAGAACGTTTTCAAGAAGCTATTAACCGCGGAGAACTTTTAGAATATAATAAGTACGTTGGTCATTATTATGGTACTCCGCTCGCCCCAGTTAAAAAGATGCTTAAAGAAGGGAAAGACGTTTTACTCGAAATTGATGTAAATGGTGCAAAAAAGGTAAGAGAAAAAATGCCGGATGGTGTATTTATCTTTTTGACGCCACCGGATTTACATACTTTACACCTTCGTCTTGAACATCGAGGGACAGAGTCTGAAGACGTTATTATGGGCCGAATTAAACAAGCTCGTAAAGAAATTTTAGTAATGCAAGATTATGATTATGCCGTGGTTAATGATACTATTGCAAATGCGGTTGATCATATTAAAGCAATTGTTGATGCAGAACATGTTAGTGTTAAACGAGTTATCGATGACTATCGTAAAATGGTCAGGGAGGATTAACTATGAGAATTACATATCCATCAATTGATAAATTATTAAGTCGCGTTGATTCACGTTACTCATTGTCAGTACTTGCTGCAAAGCGTGCACATGAACTTGAAGCAGGTTTTCCACCAACTCTTGAAGTTTTCAAGTGTGATAAGGCAGTAGGAAAGGCACTTGAGGAAATTGCAGCTGGTAAGGTTACAGTTGATCCTGCGCATCAAGAAGTTAACCTCGAAGATTAATTTAGTTTATGACCGCCATCGGCAATGATGGTGGTCATTTTTTGTAAGGTGATTGAATGATTGCTCAAGTTATTGTTGATATTGCAGCAAAGCAGACAGATCGAATTTTTGAATATCATATTCCTGAAAATATTTCTGATGTAGAAATTGGTTCGCGGGTAGTTGTTCCTTTTGGTCCTAGAAAATTACAGGGATTTGTAGTGGGAATTTCAAAAACTAGTAATTATCCCGGTAAATTAAAAGATCTTCTTGTTGTCGTTGATGAAATGCCTCCTCTTACTCCTGAATTGGTAAAATTGTCAAAATATATGGCTAAAAATGTATATTCTTATAGAATTTCAATCCTTAAGACAATGCTGCCACGAGTAATGCGAGCAAATTATCGAAAAATTTTAACCCCAATTTCTAAAAGTGCGCAAAAATTGGCGCTTTTTAAAGGAGATCCAGTTGATTTAAACAATTTAACTGATAATAATAAAATTGCCTTAGCGAGAAAGCTTTTACGCAATAATGAAGCAAAAGTCGAGTATTTGGTTGAAAATAAGGCAAAAAAGAAAACAGAAAATCAATATCTTTTAAGTGAATCTCGAGAAGAATATCAGAAAATTTTGAATTCGGTTAGACGCAATGCGCTTAAGCAACGAAGAATTTTAACGGATATCATTGAAAACTATGATAGTTATCCGCGAATGCAAGATGAGCTGGAAAAAACTGCAAAAATTACAACTACTGATTTAACTCAAGCAGTGAAGAAGAACTGGCTAAAAAAAGCAGCCGTAGAAGTCTATCGTAACCCTCTTGCTGGGTTTGATAATAAGAAAAAAGCGGTAACCGTTACTTTGAATGAAGAACAAGAAGTAGCCGTTGATCAAATAAGTAATTCAGTTCAAAAGCAAGAATCTAAGACTTATCTACTAGAGGGAATTACCGGTAGTGGTAAGACGGAAGTATATTTACATACGATTAGTAAAACTTTAGATCATGGGCGCAATGCTTTAATGCTGGTTCCAGAGATTTCCTTGACACCTCAAATGGTGAGTCAAGTTAAAAGTAGATTCGGAAATAAAGTGGCAGTCTTACACAGTAGTTTGTCTACTGGAGAATTATATGATGAATGGCGCCGAATTCGTCGTGGTGAGATTCGAGTAGTAGTGGGAACGCGAAGCGCCGTCTTTGCTCCGATAAAGAATTTAGGACTGATTGTAATTGATGAAGAGCATGAATCTTCATATAAGCAAGAAGATAATCCACGTTACCATGCGCGTAACGTCGCTCTTTGGCGCAGTGATTTTAATAACTGTCCTTTAGTTTTAGGAAGTGCCACTCCATCTTTATATAGTCGAGCTCGTGCCCAAAAAGGGATTTATCATTTATTAAAGCTTACTAAAAGAGCTAATAATAAAAATTTACCTCAGGTAAACTTGATTGATTTAAAACATGCAGAATTTGCAGGGGATCAGTTTGATTTGTCAACTGATTTGGTAAATGCAATTAAGGATCGATTGTCAAAAAATGAGCAGGTTATTTTGATGCTTAATCGCAGAGGCTTTGCTAATTTTATGTTGTGTCGCGAATGCGGATATGTAATGAAGTGTCCCAATTGTGATTTATCATTGACCATGCATAAGGACACGCATGAAATGCAGTGTCACTATTGCGGCTATACGGCTCCTATCCCAGAAAAATGCCCTAATTGTCAAAGTGATAAGATTCGTTTTTTAGGGACGGGTACGCAAAAAGTTCAGGAAGAATTGGAGCAATTAATGCCAGACGCTAAAATTCTTCGTATGGATGTAGATACTACTCGAAGAAAGGGAAGCTATAAGAAAATTTTGGATAAATTTGGTGATCATGAAGCAGATATTCTTTTGGGTACTCAAATGATTGCTAAAGGCTTGGATTTTCCGAATGTTACCCTAGTAGGAGTGGTGAATGCCGATACTGGATTGTGGGTGCCTGATTATAATGCAGCCGAGCGAACTTTTGAACTGTTAACTCAAGTTGCCGGACGAGCCGGACGAGCTGAAAAAGCTGGTGAAGTCATTATTCAAACGTACAATCCGGAACATTACGCAATTGAATTGGCTCAAACTCAGGATTATGAACGTTTTTATGCTTATGAAATGCAAATGCGTCATGCAGGCAATTATCCGCCATATTATTACACAGTCTTGATTTCAATTGCTTCAAAAAAGGAACAAAATGCGGCTCGGGAAGCTTTTA
Organism: Lactobacillus intestinalis; assembly: GCF_024397795.1. Taxonomy (NCBI): domain Bacteria; kingdom Bacillati; phylum Bacillota; class Bacilli; order Lactobacillales; family Lactobacillaceae; genus Lactobacillus; species Lactobacillus intestinalis. The sequence continues at coordinate 705,123 of NZ_CP072983.1, forward strand.
AAATTAAAAGAAAGCTTGCAAGTAGCTTGCATTCAAATACAATTATTTTAGGACCTACTCCCAGTGCGATTTCAAGATTAAAAAATCAATATTATTATCAAATCCTGGTAAAATATAAAAAAGAAGATAATTTAAATGATTTGCTTCATCAAATTCAGAATTCTGCACAAGAAATTAAAAAATATGGATTAAATGTATACATTGATAATGAACCAGAAAGAATTGTTTAAGGAGAAAATGGAATGACATCAATAATTTTTATGGGAACCCCAGACTTTTCAGTACCAGTTTTAAAGGGATTAGTTGAAAAAGGTTATGAGGTAAAAGCAGTAGTAACTCAACCAGATAAAAAAGTAGGACGGAAACAAAAAATCACTGAGACACCTGCTAAAATTGCGGCAGAAGAACTGGATATCCCAGTTTATCAACCAGTTAAATTATCTGGTTCTAGTGAGTTAGACGAATTAATTGCTATGAATGCAGATTTTATAGTGACGGCTGCTTACGGGCAATTCTTACCAACTAAGTTTTTGAATTCCGCTAAAATTGCTGCAGTAAATGTTCATGGTTCCTTGCTTCCAAAATATCGTGGAGGCGCTCCAATTCAATACTCTTTGATTAATGGAGATAAGGAAACAGGCATTACTATTATGGAAATGGTTAAAAAGATGGACGCAGGTGATATTTATGCTCAACAGGCAATTGAAATTGAACCTGAAGATACTGCTGGGAGCTTATTTGAAAAACTATCTTACTTAGGTCGTGACTTATTACTTGAAACACTCCCTAAAATTAGTGATGGAAGTGTTCAAAAAGTGGCTCAGGATGAAGAAAAGGTGGTCTTCTCTCCCAATATTACTAAAGATCAAGAACGCATTACTTCTAAAATGACTGCCAAAGAAGCTAACAATTTATTACGTGGTCTTAATCCAGATCCGGGTGCTTATATGATGGTAAATGGCAAGAGATTTAAGGTTTGGAAGGCAGAAGTGGCTGATGAAAGTACGGATTTAGAGGCTGGAAGTTTAGTTGAAAATAAGGGCCGTTTCTCGATTAGTTTTGCTAATAATACGGTTCTTAATCTCCTTGAAGTACAACCTGCTGGTAAAAAGAAAATGCCAATTCAAAGTTTCTTAAATGGTCAAGCAAGTAAATTTACGGTAGGAGAAAAGATTATCGATGACTAAAACAGCACGTTCAATTGCTCTAGAAACTTTAATGAGCGTCTTGCAAAATAAATCATATTCAAACTTAAGTTTGAATAATAATTTACGTCAAGCCAAGCTTTCAGTTGCTGATCAAAATTTAGCTACTAATTTGGTTTATGGAACGATTCAATATAAGATTTATTTGAAATATCAATTAAAAGGCTTGGTGAAGACTAAGCTTACTGAAAACTATTTGGAACCTCTTCTTTTAATGTCGATTTATCAAATCCAATTTTTGGATAAAATTCCTACTCGTGCAGTTCTTGACGAGGCTAACAAACTAGCTAAGAAGTTTGGTAAACACCATTCTGCGGGGTATAGAATTGTTAACGGAATTTTAAGAGCCTTTGTACGTCGTGGAGAAGTTTTACCAAATAAAAAGGATGAAGTTGAATATTTAAGTGTAAAAGAAAGTTTTCCAAAATGGCTAGTTGAATATTTTATTAAAAACTGGGGACTTAAAAAGACTGAAAAAATGTTGATTAGTCTAAATCAACCAGCAAAAAATAGTGTGAGATTAGCTTTGAAAGATCAAAAGCAAACATTTTTCCAATTAAAGAAATTAGGATTTAATCCGGAACCTTCTGCCTTGGCTTCTGATAGTGTAATCTTAAGTCATGGAGGAATTGTAGATACTTCATTATTTAAAGAAGGAAAATTAACGGTTCAGGATGAAGCTGCTAGTTTAGTAGTAGAGGCCTTTGATTTTAAGGGAGACGAGGAAGTTTTAGATGCTTGCAGTGCTCCCGGAGGAAAAACAGTCCAGATTGCAGAACATCTTCCTACAGGACATGTTACTGCATTGGATATTCATAAGAAAAAGCTCAATCTTGTTCACCAAAATGCGGAGAGAATGGATGTTGCAGATAAGGTTTCTACTAAAGCTATTGATGCCCGGAAAGCTGATGAGTGTTTTTCAAAAGGAGAGTTTGCTAAAATACTGGTAGATGCTCCTTGTTCAGGGTTAGGATTATTAAGAAGAAAACCTGAAATACGCTATAGTAAAACCAAGCAAGATTTAGTTAATCTGCAAAAAATTCAGCTTGATATTTTAGAGCATGTAAGTGGATTATTAGCTCAAAATGGAGAATTGGTTTATTCTACTTGCAGTATCTCTATTCAAGAAAATGAAGAAGTAGTTGAAAAATTTTTGAAGAGTCATCCTAACTTTGAACTTTCAAAGTTTAAGGCAGGCAACTTAACTAGTAATGGAATGCTAAAAATTTTACCAGATAGTTATGGCAGCGATGGCTTTTTTATTGCTAAGTTTAAATTACGAGGTTAAATTTTGATTGAAACAGCATTTGCTTCAAGTATTGGTAGAATACGTAAAAGCAACCAAGACTTTGTAAAAGTATTTAAAAATAAAAGCGATACTACATTGGCAATTGTGTGTGATGGTATGGGGGGCCATCAAGGAGGGGATGTAGCATCAACGATGGCGGTAAGTCATTTAGGGCATAATTTTGAATCAACAGATTTTACAGATACAAATAGTGCTCATAAATGGATTGAAGTTCAGTTGAAGTCCGAAAATGAAACAATTTTAAAGACTGCGGATCGTTTTCCAGATTTGAATGGGATGGGAACGACAATTGTTTTAGCTTTTGCCTTTAAAGATACAGCTTTAATTGCACATTTAGGTGATTCACGAGCATATATTTATGCCGATGGTCATTTTACTCAACTAACTGAAGATCATTCCTTAGTTAATGAACTAGTTAAAATGGGTCAAATTACCAAAGAACAAGCAAAACATCATCCTCAAAAAAATATTATTACCCAGGCTTTAGGCGTTTCTAGCACAATTGATCCTGAATTTCGAAATGTTGCTTTAAACGAAAATGACATCATTTTACTGTGTACAGATGGATTAACTAATTCCTTAAGTGATCCACAGATTCAGCAAATTTTGGCAACCAAAGAACTAAGCTTAAAAGATCGATGCAATAAGTTAATTAATGAAGCAAATCGTTTAGGTGGTGGTGATAACATCACGGTATGCTTGGTTTGGAACAAGGGGGAAGGAAGTAAGTGATCGATAAAGGTTATTTGCTTGGTGAACGCTATCGAATACTGGATACCCTTGGTGAAGGTGGGATGGCTAATGTATATTTAGCTGAGGATATTATCTTGCAGCGAAAAGTAGCCGTTAAAGTGTTAAGATTGGATCTTCAAAAAGAATCACAAATCTTAGCTAGATTTCAACGAGAAGCCTTAGCGACGAGTGAATTGAGTCATCCAAACATCGTATCGGTCCTTGATGTCGGAACTGATCATGGCTTGCCTTATATGGTAATGGAATATGTGGATGGGCCTGATTTAAAAGATTATATTCGGGAAAATTCACCGTTAGATTTGCATGAAGTTATCCGGATTATGGATCAGATTTTGAGTGCGGTAGCATTAGCTCATAAACATAATGTTATTCATAGAGATTTAAAGCCCCAGAATATTTTGATGGATAAACGAGGAAATATCAAAATCGCGGACTTTGGGATAGCCGTAGCTCTAAATCAAAGTTCGATTACTCAAACTAACTCTGTCATGGGATCTGTACATTACATGTCTCCCGAACAAACGCGGGGAGGATTAGTTACTAAACAATCGGATATATATTCCGTTGGGATTATCTTATATGAACTGATTACGGGAAAAGTGCCTTTTAATGGGGATACCCCCGTCTCAATTGCTTTAAAACATGTTCAAGAAGAGATTCCATCAATTAGAGAAAAAGATCCTGAAGTACCCCAAGCTTTGGAAAATGTGGTTTTAAAAGCAACAGCAAAGGATCCACGCGACCGCTATGAGTCAGCTCAGGAAATGAAAAATGATCTTGATACTAGTTTAGATAAAAATCGCGGAGATGAGCCAGTATTTATACCTGATCATGGTGTTAATAATGATAAGACGATTATTTTACCGGCCTTTAACTCAGTGAAAAAAGATGATGGGAATGATGACCCACCTGAAAATCCTAAGCCGCCTGCTGATCCGGATCCTCAAGAAAATCCAAAGAAAGGATCATTTTTAGCTACTTTAAAAAAACATAAATGGTGGTGGATTTTTGTAGGAATTGTCGCAATTTTAATTGTGTGTATGATGGTATTTGCTCTGGATGCAAAGAATAGTGCCAATAAAGCAGCTCAAGGCACTGTGAGGATTCCAGATGTTACTAATTTGACAGAAGAATCTGCTGAAAATCGACTTGAAAAATCGGGATTAGAATTAGGCAAAATTCACCATCGAAATTCAGATAGTATTGATGCGGGACGCGTAATAAATACTAAACCAAATTCTGGCAATTCGATTACTAGAGGCAAAAGCGTAGATTTAATTATCTCAAATGGCGCCGGAATGGCTAAGGTTCCTGATGTAACGGGGCAAACTTATGAAGCTGCCGTAGATAAATTGCAGGATATGGGATTTGATGTAGTACGAGAAAATCAAATTTCTAATACTGTTTCTCCAGATCATGTGATTGATCAAAGTATCGCAGCGGATGTAGAAGTGAAGCCTAAACAGACGACAATTACTTTGATTGTCTCAAAAGGCCAGCCCCCCAAACCCAAGCCAAACATGATTAAGTTGAAAAATTTGAAGAACTATTCTTTAAAGGGTGCTCAAGATTATGCTAAAGAAAATGGTTTGACCCTTCAAATTTCTGAAAAATATTCTCAAAATGTAGAAAAAGGGATGATTATGGCTATGAGCCCGAATCCTGGTACTAAAGTTGAAAAGGGTTCAACCATTACAATTAGTGTTTCTAAAGGTGAAAAAGAAAAGAATACAGAAACTAATATTACTAAAAACTTTACAGTAGATTATGCACCTCCTAAAACTCTTAAAGAGGATACAGATAATCATAATGAAAAAGAATTGGACAAAGGAAATCACGTTCAAATTTATATTAAAGATGATGATCATTCTTTAAGTAATATTTATCGAGATTTATATATTAAACGAGATATGAGTTTCTCTATTCCATTTAGTTTGAAAAATGGAAGCGGAGAATTGAGAGTTGTTCGTGATGGACAGACAATATTAAATGAGAAGGTAACTAAATGACAAAAACTGAGGAAGGAACTGTTGTTGGCTTAATAGCTGGCTTTTATGATGTGGAATTAACATCGGGGCAACGAGTTAGAACAAGAGCACGTGGAGTTTTTCGACAAAAAAAGCAAAAACCTGCTGTTGGAGATCATGTTGAAGTTCAAGTTGATGAAAAGGGGACTAGTTATTTAGTTAAAATTCTTCCGCGAATTAATCGGATTGGACGTCCAGCCGTAGCTAATGTGAGCCATGTTTTGTTAGTAATTTCTGCGGTCCAACCAGATTTTTCATTACAATTACTTGACCGTTTCTTAACTTTCTTTTCTTGGCAAGGTGTTAATGTTAGTATCTATCTGTCAAAAAGTGATTTAATTTCCAAAGAGCAATTAGAAAAAATCAAGACAGACTTGGCTTATTATCAAAAAATAGGGTATCCAGTTTTTTATGAAGCTCAAGATGTAGAAAAGATTATTCAAACAATTAAAAAGGGTGAAATTTGGACTTTAGCTGGTCAATCGGGGGCTGGAAAGTCAACTTTACTTAATAAGCTTAAAAAAGACGCTAATCAATTAACAGGCGCAATTTCAATGAGTTTAAATCGAGGAAAGCATACTACTCGTCAAGTACAATTGTTTTCACTTGGAGAGGGCTTTTTAGCTGATACGCCTGGATTCTCTTCAATTGATCTTACCCCAATTAAATTGAACGAATTGTGTAATTATTTTGTTGAATTTAAAAAAGCCAGTGTAAAGTGTAAGTTTAGAGGGTGTCAACATTTAAAAGAACCTGGTTGTGAAGTTAAATTGCTTCTTAAAGAAGGTAAAATTAAACAAAGTCGATATGATGACTATTTAGCTATGAGAACTGAAATCAGCGAAGGTCGGATTCCAGAGTATTTAAAATAAGTTGGAGGGTTCCAGATGATTGCACCGTCAATTTTGAATGCAGATAATTTAAATCTAAAAAATGGTATAAAAAAAGCTGTGGAAGCTGGAATAGGTCGTTTCCATATTGATATTATGGATGGTCATTTTGTACCTAACCTTTCTTTTGGACCAGAATTAGTTAGTGATTTTAAACGTGAATTTCCAATGACAGATGCCGAAATTCATCTAATGAGTGATGCACCTAAGGTTTTAGTTCCGGAGTTTGTAAAGGCTGGTGCCGATCTCATCGAAATTCATTATGAGGCAATGAGTGAAGAAGAAGTAAATTACTGGCTTGATTATTTGAAGTCTAATGGTGTAAAAACCGGCCTGGTTCTTAATCCAGATACTCCCGTTGAAGTGCTTAAACGTTTTTATTCTAAACTTGATCAAGTGCTTTTAATGACCGTTTATCCAGGATTTGGTGGACAAAAATTTCTTGAAGGTTCTGATGAAAAAATTAGTCGGGCTCGAGAACTTTTAGATCAATTAAATCCTAAAATTAAGATTGAAGTGGATGGCGGAATAAATGCGGAAACTGCCCTAATTGCTAAGAATGCAGGCGCAGAAATCTTTGTGGCAGGCTCTTATATTTTTGGTAGCGGCGATATTGGCGCTCAAGTTAATAAACTAAGTGAGATTGTAAAATGAAAGCTTACGCACTTTTAGGTGCTCCAGAAGGAAATTGGCCCAATGATATTAGAGAGAGATTTTTAGAAGCAAGAAAAGCTGGAAATTTAATTATTGGGGTAGATCGGGGAAGCCTGCTATTAAATGAATTGGGAATCACTCCTGATTTGGCGATTGGAGATTTTGATTCGCTTAAAAGATTTGAATTAGCTGAGCTTGAAAGTTCTGTTCCTGATATTCGATATTCTAATCCTATCAAGGATCTGACTGATTCCGAGCTAATGATTAAAGTTGCTTTTGAGGATTATCACGTTGATAATCTTACTATTTTAGGCGCAACTGGTGGTCGCATAGACCATTATTTAGTTAATTTGTTAATGATGCTCAGACCTAGGGTTAGAAAATTTATTGAAAAAGTTACTTTAATCGATAAGCAAAATGAAATTAGATTTTATAATCCAGGAAAGCATCTAATTAAAAAGGCTCCAGAATATTTTTATTTTGGAATTTGGAATTTAACACCGGTGAAAAATTTAAATATTTTGAAGGCGAGATATGAATTAAAAAACTTTTCCAGTGATTATCAGCAGGTTTTTTCTTCCAATGAATTTAGAAGAGATCAATCTTTTTTTGAATTAGATTTTGAAAAGGGGACAATTGGGGTAATTTTCTCTAAGGATATTGATCGCTTCCATAATGTAAAAAGAATTTGAGAATGTAAAAAGAATTTGAGATTGGGCTCAAATTCTTTTTTATTTTTGGAAAAAATGAGTAAAATAGAAGTAAGGTATGATTATACAAAAGAGGTCAAGACTATGAAATATACAGATTTTGAAAAAGATATCGCAGACTTTGATAATGGCCGTTATGAAGCTCGTCTTCACAGAGATGCGGAAAAGGAAAAGCATCATCAAGTAGATGTTTATGATAAAAAGAAGAAGAGGACTATTGCTAGTATTGCAGGTGATGATACCAATATTTTGCAACAAGATTTAGGTATGCCAACTAAATTAGGTGAGATGATTACCGATTATGCTTACACACCTTTGGACGAAAGAATGGCTGATGAAATTCCTGCCGACGATATTCACAATAATACCGAAAGATAAAAAAGCATCCCTAATTGGGATGCTTTTTGCATAATAAAAACCCTTCAGAAATTCATCTAGGAGGGTTTGGTCAATTACTAGACACGAGTTACTTTACCAGACTTCAAAGTCTTGGTTGAAACCCAAACGCGCTTTGGCTTACCGTCAACAAGAATGCGAACTTTTTGAAGGTTTGGCTTCCAAGCACGACGAGCTGAATTCAATGCGTGTGAACGTTTGTTACCAAAAGTAGTCTTCTTACCTGTCACAAAATCTTTTGCCATTTGCTAAACCTCCTTTATTTGTGTTTTCATACTTAATTACGATAGCATATGTTTGAACTCTTTTCAATAAGAAAAGTATTTTTTATTGAAATCAGTTTTGATGAGCGTTTAGTGAATTACTATGATAAAATAAATGCGTATATTAAGACAATGAGACGGAGGACAAAAATGGCTGTTAAAATCAAAACAAAAGATGGTTTGATAGATATTTCAAACGGAGTAATTGCAACTGTTGTTGGTGGTGCAGCTACGTCTAATTACGGCGTTGTTGGAATGGCTTCAAAAAATGCCATTCGCGATGGCTTTGATGGTATTCTTAATCGAGCTAATTACAAGCGCGGTGTTGTTGTTAAGTCAAAGGATAATAAGATTACGGTTGATGTTTATATTATCGTTGGATATGGTTTGAAACTTTCAGAAGTTAGCCGTAATGTTCAAGATAGCGTTAAATTCAATTTGAAGAATCAGTTAGGGATTGATGCTAAATCGGTTAATGTTATTGTACAAGGTGTAAAGGTACTTGACGAATAACGCAAGCGGAGGTTAAGAATATTGGTTTTAAAAGAAATAGATAGTAAACAATTTAGAGATATGGTTCGTGTAGCCACTCACCGAATGGGAAAAAATGCGGAATTTGTTAATTCCTTGAATGTTTTCCCCGTTCCAGATGGTGATACTGGTACTAACATGAATTTAACCATCGAAAGCGGAGCTAAAGCAGTTGCTGAAAATCCAAGCACAAGTGTTGGAGATTTGACTGAAAGCTTAGCTAAAGGGATGTTAATGGGGGCGCGTGGAAACAGTGGGGTTATTACTTCACAATTGTTTAGAGGAGTCTACAAGGCTACTCAAGGCATGAAAACTTTAAATGCCCAAGAATTAGCTAATGCTTTTTCAAACGGAGTTGCAACTGCTTATAAGGCAGTTATGAAGCCTGTTGAAGGTACAATTCTGACGGTTGCTCGTGTTGCCGCAACCGAAGGTGCAAGTAAGGCAAGCGAAACTGGAGACGTTGAAGAAGTTATGAAAGCAATCGTTGAAGGAGCTAAAAAGGCCTTAAAGACTACGCCAGATTTACTTCCAGTTCTGAAGCAAGTAGGTGTAGTTGATTCTGGTGGTCAAGGATTACTATTTATCTATGAAGGATTTTTAGAAGGTCTTCTTGGAGAAAACTTTGCAGATCAATATCAACCCGATGAAACTGAAATGGACGAAATGATTAATGCCATGCACCACCAATCCGTCCAAAGTCAATTAGCTACTCAAGATATTACTAATGGTTACTGTACGGAAATCATGGTTGATTTGACTGCTGACGTACCAAATAAAAAGCCTTTTGAATTAGAAAAGTTTAGAGAACACTTATCTAACTTGGGAGATTCTTTACTTGCGGTTTCTGATGGTGAAGTAGCTAAAGTTCACGTTCATACTGAACACCCTGGAGATGTGTTCCAATATGGTAGTCAATTTGGTCAACTAGGTAAAATTAAGATTGACAACATGCGTATCCAACATGAAACGATTGTTGATAATGATGAACAAAAGCAAGAAGCAGTTGATTTTGCTGTAATTGCAGTGGCTTCAGGAAATGGAATTCGCAAGTTGTTTGAAAGCGAAGGCGTCAATAGAATTATTTCTGGTGGCCAAACTATGAATCCATCTACTGCAGATATTGTAGATGCAATTAAAAAATCTGGTGCTAAGCAAGCTATTATTTTGCCAAATAACGGCAATATTGTAATGGCAGCTAAGCAAGCAGCTGAAGTAAGTGATATTCCAGTCGGGATTGTGCCAACTAAGACAATTTCTCAAGGTTTGACTGCGATGCTTTCGTTTGATCCAAACGCTTCCGTAGATGAAAACGTTGAAGCAATGACTGAAGATCTTGATACTGTTGTTTCTGGGGAGGTAACTCAAGCTAATCGTGATACTGTGATTGATGAAATTGAGATTCACAAGAATGATTACTTGGGAATTGTAGATGGCAGTATTCGCATAGATAATCCAAATTTGATTAATGCGACTGTTGAAATGATCGAAAAGATGTTAGATGAAGATTCAGAAATCGTTACTTTGATGTATGGTCGTGATTCTAATAAGTCTCAAGCAGAGCAAGTAGTTGAAAGGTTGGAAGCCAGTCATGATGACCTTGAATTTGAAATTCATGATGGTGGCCAACCAGTTTATAATTTCTTAGTTTCAGTTGAATAAAAATGAATAATGCGTTATTTACTCCGGTGACAGATTTAAAGGGTGTCGGGACAAAGACTGCAGCTGATCTTGGAAGCTTAGGAATATACAGTATTTATGATTTGCTATATTATTTTCCTTTTCGCTATGATGAATTAGAGTCAATGCCACTTGATCAAGTCATGGATGGTCAAAAGGTAATGCTGAAAGGGATTGTTGCAACGGAACCTTTTGTTAGTCGATTTGGTTATAAAAAAACGCGCCTAAGTTTCAAATTAAGAATTGACCATGAAGTTGTCATGGTCAATTTTTTTAATCAGCCTTGGTTAAAAAGTAAAATTGAAATTGGTAAAGATGTGGCTATCTATGGAAAATACAATTTAGCTAGACAATCTTTATCAGCTTTTAAGTTTGTTGCTGCTAAAGAAAATGATAGTGGTTTAGCACCAGTTTATCCGGTGAATAAACATATTCATCAGAAAAAACTGGTTAGTTTAATTAAATTAGCTTTAGATGAATATTTGGAAAATGTTGAAGACATTGTTCCCCTGCAAATTCGTCAAAAGTATCGCTTGCTTTCTGATAAAGATTTAGTGAAGTGGATGCATAAACCAAATAATATTTCTCAAGCTGAAATTGCAAAGAGGAGTGCAATTTTTAGAGAATTCTATCTCTTTCAAATTCAGCTTGCGCTCTTAATGAATGAAAATTCTAAGCAGTCACAGGGATTTGCTAAAAAATATGACTTGCAAGAAGTAGCCAAATTAACAAAATCCTTGCCTTTTGAGCTCTCTCATGACCAAAAGCATGTGATTAACGAGATTTTTGCTGATATACATTCACCACGTCAAATGGGACGCCTACTTCAAGGGGATGTAGGATCAGGGAAAACCATTGTAGCTGTTTATGCGATTTATGCGGCAATTACGGCGGGGTATCAAGCAGCATTGATGGTACCAACCGAAATTTTGGCGACCCAACATTTCAAAAAAATTGACGAACTTTTGCGTCCTCTAGGAGTAAGAGTTGCGCTTTTGACTGGAAATACTAAAACCTTAGAAAGACGTGAAATATATCGGGAATTAACTGACGGTACAATCAATGTGGTGATCGGCACCCACGCTTTGATTCAGAATAATGTGATTTTTAAAAAGCTCGGGTTGGTTATTATTGATGAACAGCACCGTTTTGGGGTAGGGCAAAGGCGTTCTCTGATTAATAAAGGAGAAAATCCTGATGTTTTAGCTATGACGGCAACGCCAATTCCTCGTACTTTGGCTTTAACGGTTTATAGCGATATGCAAGTTTCAGAAATCCATGAACTTCCATCCGGGCGCAAGCCGATTATTTCCAATTGGAAAACTAGCAGTCAAATGGATGAAGTTTATCAAAGAATGCATGAACAATTAAAAGCTGGTTTTCAAATCTATGCGGTGACGCCTTTGATTACCGAATCAGAAGTACTTGATTTGAAAAATGCGGAGACTCTTCATGCTAAACTTAAGCATGATTTTCCAGATCAGAATGTTGTCTTGTTGCATGGCCAAATGTCTGGTGCTCAAAAAGATGAAATTATGACGGATTTTGTCAATAAAAAAATCGATATTTTGGTCACGACGAGTGTAATTGAAGTGGGCGTAGATGTTCCTAATGCTAACATGATGGTAATTTACAATGCTGATCGTTTTGGCTTAAGCCAGCTCCATCAGTTAAGAGGGAGAATTGGCCGTGGAAAAACACAAAGTTACTGTTATTTTGTTGCTGATCCAAAAACTGAATCTGGAAAGGCTAGAATGAAAATTATTGCGCAAATTTCCGATGGCTTTAAATTGGCCGAAGAAGATTTGAAAATGAGAGGCCAAGGGGATTTATTTGGTAAAGCTCAATCAGGTGTGCCTGAATTTAGGGTAGGCAATGTAGTAAATAACTACAATACTCTAGTTGTTGCTCAAAAAGTTGCTCGCATTTTGGTTAAAGAAGATCCTAATTTAACAAATTCTAGTCATAAATTTTTAAAACAGGTGTTAAAATATAAAGAAGTACAACAAAATCGAGACTAAAAAGATTGTGATGATTTATTATGAAAAAAATTGCGATTGATGCAATGGGTGGAGAAAATGCACCTAAAGCAATAATTGATGGTGTTTTAAAAGTAAAATCAGAATTACCTGATACTAGGTTTATTTTATTTGGCGATAAAGAAGAAATTCGCAAGCTCCTCCCTAAAGATCAGATTAATGATCAATTGGAAGTAGTACCTACTACAGAAGTAATCAATGATGAAGATGAGCCAGTAAGAGCAATTCGTCGCAAAAAAGATTCTTCAATGGTTGTTGCAGCTAATTATGTTAAAGAAGGAAAAGCCGATGCTTTGTTTTCTTTAGGTAATACAGGAGCACTTCTTGCGTGTGGAATTTTCATTATTGGTAGAATTAAAGGAATTGCACGTCCAGGATTAATGCCAACTTTACCTGCTCAAAATTCTGATCGTGGATATAATATTATTGATGTTGGAGCAAATGCTAAATCTAAACCCGAATATATTTTAGAATGGGCTCAAATGGCAAGCTATTATGCTAAAAAGATTCGTGGTGTTGAAAATCCAAAAGTTGCACTTTTAAATAATGGTGCTGAAGATGATAAAGGTGATGAACTTCATCAGGAAGCTTATAAATTACTCAAAGAGAGTGATTTAAATTTCATCGGTAATATTGAAGGTAACGAATTAATGACAGGAAAGGCGGATGTGGTAGCTACTGACGGTTTTTCTGGTAACATTGCTTTAAAGAGTATCGAAGGAATGTCGAGTGTTTTGCTTCACTCTTTAAAAGATAGTTTACTTAACAACGGTCTAATGACAAAGGTTGGCGCTTTGTTAATTAAAAATGCTGTTTCAGATTTACGGTCTAAATATGATACAGCTAAGCATGGGGGAGCAGTTTTAATGGGAGTCAATGCTCCTGTAGTCAAAACCCATGGTCGTTCTAACGAAAGACCAATTTATTACACTCTTAAGCAAATTGATAAAATATTAGATGAAAAGTTAATTGATGAATTTAAGCAAAACTTTTCTAATAAAAAGGAGAATTAAATATGACAGAAGAAGAAATTTTTAACAAAATTAGTGCAATGATTGCTGATAACTTTGATATTGATCAAGACAAGATTACTAAAGACACTGATTTTACTAATGATTTAGATGCGGATTCTATCGATTTAGTTGAATTTATTTTACAACTTGAAGATGAATTTGGCGCAGAAATTCCTGATGAAGAAGCCGAAAAAATAAAAACTGTAGGTGATGCAGTTGCTTATGTTAAGACTCATCAAGGCTAGTTTTTAATAAAAAAAGACCGGTCCTCCATTTGCATGGGGCCGGTTTTGTGTTTATAATTAGAAATTAAATTAAGAAAGTTTAAAACACTTTAATATTTTGAAAAATGGAGGAATGGCTTTTGGAGAAGCAGAGCGATCTCTTATTAGATATACAGCACTTGCATACTGCATATCGTTTGCAAGGGAAATTTTATGATGCTGCAGATGATGTCAATCTGACTCTAAAGCGCGACGAGATTTTAGCCATTGTAGGTGAATCTGGCTGTGGTAAGAGTACGATTGCTTCAAGTATTATTGGTTTATATGACCATAAGAATACTAAAGTCACTGGCGATATTTTATATAATGAATTGAATTTAGTGGGTTTAAATGAATCTTTGTTTAATAAGATTCGTGGAGATAAGATTGGAATGATCTTCCAGGATCCGTTAGCTAGTTTAAATCCATTAATGCGTGTAGGAGACCAGGTTGCAGAAACTTTGTATTATCACACGGATATGAATGAAAAACAACGTAAGGCCCGAGTAATTGAATTGTTTAATCAGGTAGGGATGCCTCGTCCTGAAGAAATGTACGAGATGTATCCACATGAATTATCTGGAGGGTTGCGCCAGCGTGTAGTAATCGCTATGGCAATTGCATGTAAGCCAGAAGTAATTATTGCAGATGAGCCAACAACTGCATTAGATGTAACTATTCAAGCTCAAATTTTGGATTTGTTGCAACAAATCCAAAAGCAATCCCATTCAGGTATTATTTTGATTACTCACGATTTGGGGGTTGTAGCAGAAACAGCTGATGAAGTTGCCGTTATGTATGCTGGTCAAATCGTTGAAAAGGCCGATGTAAAAACAATTTTTAAAAATCCATTGCATCCTTATACCAGATCATTGCTGAATTCTATGCCTCAAAGTGATGATGATTCTGAAGATTTGCACGTAATTCACGGTACAGTTCCATCTTTAAAGAATATGCCTCGTGAAGGGGATCGATTTGCTGCTAGAATTCCGTGGATTCCAGCGAGTGCGCATGAGAAAGATCCAAAAATTCACGAAGTAGCTCCGGGTCACTGGGTAAGATGTACTTGTTGGAAAACGTTCCACTTTGAAGATGACAAAGACAAGAAAACAGTCAATGCAGCAAGTGGGGAGTAGTTTATGGCTAAAGAAATAATACAAATTAAAGATTTAAAGGTCTATTATCCAATTCGGTCGGGATTTTGGAATAGGGTAACTGATTATGTTCGAGCAGTTGATGGAATTAATTTCTCAATTGGCGAAGGTGAAACCTATGGCTTAATTGGTGAATCTGGATCAGGTAAATCTACTACCGGTAAGGCAATTGTTGGGGTTGAAAAAGTATCTGGCGGTTAAATTATCTATAAAGATATGGATATCACTAAACCAGCTAACAGAAGACACCTTAACTATAATAAAGATGTTCAGATGATTTTCCAGGATTCAATGTCTAGTTTGAATCCTCGAAAGAGAATTGAAGACATTATTGCTGAACCAATTCGGAATTTTGAAAATTTAACTACTGATCAAGAACGTGACCGTGTTCAAGATTTGCTTGATATTGTAGGGATGCCGAGTGATGCAATTTATAAATATCCACATGAATTTTCTGGTGGGCAACGTCAAAGAATTGGGGTAGCGCGTGCAGTTGCTACTAATCCAAAATTAATTGTGGCTGATGAACCAACTAGTGCATTAGATTTATCTGTTCAAGCTCAAGTATTAAACTTTATGAAGCATATTCAGCAAGAATATAATATTGCATATTTGTTTATTTCTCATGATTTGGGTGTAGTTAAGCATATGTCTGAAAACTTAGCTATTATGCACCGGGGACGTTTAGTCGAACTTGGAAGTAGAGAAGAAATTTATAAGCACCCAATTCATATTTATACTAAACGGCTTCTTTCAGCTATTCCGGAAGTTAATGTTGATCATCGCGCTGAGCATAAAGCTCACCGTGAAGCAGTTGAAAAAGAGTTTGAAGAAAATCAAAGTAAATGGTATGACAAAGATGGCCGTGTATTTCCATTAAAGCAAATTGCACCAAAACACTGGGTAGCTATCCCTGAGAGTGAAGTACAAGAAGCGAAGTTAGAAGAACGAGAAGAAAAGGAGAGTGATTAAACATGTGGAAAACGATTTTACGGCGTTTGTTGATCATGATCCCTCAATTGATTATTTTGAGTATCTTGGTTTTCTTACTAGCTAAAATGATGCCAGGGGATCCATTTAGTGGATCAATTAACCCTAATACGGACCCTAAGCAAATTGCCGCTTTAAGACAAGCCGCAGGTTTAAATGACCCTGTATGGGTTCAGTATTGTCGATGGATTGGAAATTTGTTCCATGGCGATTTGGGGCAAAGTTATATTCAGCACGTACCAGTAACTTCATTGATTGCTGACCGTGCAGTTAATACTTTCTGGCTATCACTTTTGACCACCATCTTAACTTATGCAATTGCGATTCCTTTAGGAATTACAGCAGGTCGTCACCAAGATCAATGGCAAGATCAAGCAGTTCAAATTTTTAACTACATTACTTTTGCTACTCCTGGATTTGTATTCTACATTTTAGGTTTGTGGTTGTTTGGTTTTACTTTAGGTTGGTTCCCAATTTCAGGTTCCGTTTCAGCTAGTGCGACTGGCTTTTGGGGAGTACTGTGGAGTAGGTTAGATCATATGATTTTACCAGCTATCTTGTATGCTTTGATTACGACGACTGCCACAGTTCAATACTTGAGAACTGGAATTGTTGATAACAAGGTTGAAGATTACGTAAGAACTGCTCGTAGTAAAGGGGTTCCAGAAAATGTGGTCTTCCATAAACATATTTTAAGAAACTCACTTTTACCAATCGCTGCCTTCTTTGGTAATACAATTACTGGGCTTCTTAGTGGTTCAATGATTATTGAAACAGTATTTAGTTACCCAGGAATGGGGAAACTTTTCCTAGATTCTATTGGTCAACGTGATTACACGACGTTGACTGCACTTATTTTGATTTTTGGTATTTTAACCTTAATTGGTAACTTGTTATCCGATATCATTATGAGTATTATCGACCCACGTATTAGAATTCAGTAAGGAGGTAGAGACAATGGCTGAGAAAGAAAACAAGAAAAATGAAACAGTAAAAAATGAAAAGCCAAAGGCTTCTCTTCCACCTTCTGGATTCAAGGTAGTAATGCGAGAAGTATTCCATGATAAAGTTGCTTTTACTGCCTTTATCATTATTGTATTAATTTTGATCTTTACTTTTGGTGGATCGCTATTTTTAAATAAGTCACAAATTACAGAAATTAATATTGCAGATGCTTACTATGGTTGGGGTGAAGCAGGTCACCTCTTAGGAACTGACGATGGTGGACGTGATATTCTGAAATTATTAATCATGGGTGGACGTAACTCTATCTTGATTGGTGTTTCTGTTACTGTTATCACTGAAGTCATTGGTTTAGTAGTAGGACTTGTATCTGGTTACTACGGTGGTGGGATTGATTCAATTATCATGAGAATTGTGGACTTCGTTCAGATTTTGCCACAATTCCCAATCATTATTGTTTTAACTACGGTTATTCCTAACTATAATGCTGTAACTTTAGTTTGGCTGATGTCAATGTTCTACTGGACGACAACTGCTCGTTACTACAGATCCTTTGTTTTATCACAACGTGATCGTGATTATGTTTTGGCTTCAAAGACTTCAGGATCAAGTGATTTACAAATCATGTTCCGTGAAGTTTTACCAAACATTACTTCAATGATTATTATTGATGTTGTTTTAACTGTTGCAGGTAATATTGGGATTGAAACTTCATTATCCTTCTTAGGATATGGGTTACCGACTACTACCCCATCCCTTGGTACATTGATTGGATTTGCTAATGACCCTGTAAACGTTGTTAACCGTCCATGGTTATGGCTTCCAGCTACAGTACTTTTGTTAGTAATTTCATTAAGTATTAACTATGTCGGACGTGCTTTGCAACGCGCTGGGGATGCAAGACAACGTGAAAATTAAATATTTTGAGAAAGAGCTGTTATTCTTTGGAATAATGGCTTTTTACTTGTATGAAAATAACATAAATATTAAAAATGCTCTCATAAAGCAGTTGCATTTTTAATAATTAGTGTTAAGATTTAATCATTAACTTGATTTCAGAACATAAAAAACATAGTTTGTTCCAAAAAAATATTGGGGGAATAAAAACATGAAAAAATCTAAATTATTAGGCTCAGTTGGTGTAGTAACTGCTGCAGCTTTAGCTTTAGTTGCTTGTGGTAAGAGTGGCAACGATAATTCTGGTGCTAATGACGCTAAGAAGTTTCCAGCAGCAACTCCTAAGAAGGCTGCCAAGCAAGGTGGAACTGTAAACGTTGCCCTTGAATCTGATACACCATTTACTGGTATTTTCTCAGATGAACTTCAAACTGTTTCTAGTGACTCAGCAGCAGCTGCACCTGGTAACGAATCACTTTTTGATACTGATGATCATTACAAGATTAATAATAAAGGTGCCGCTACTATGAAGCTCGACCGTGCTAATAAGACCGTTACTATCACGGTTAAAAAAGGTGTTAAGTGGGCTGATGGTAAACAAGTAAATGCTAAAGACTTGGAATATCCATATGAAATTTTAGCCAACAAGAAGACACAAGCTCAAAGATACAGTAGCCAACTTGAAGAAATTGAAGGTATGAAAGAATACCACGAAGGCAAAGCTAACAAGATTTCGGGTATTGAAATGCCAGATGGTGAAAATGGTAGAACTATTGTCATTCACTTCAAAGAAATGAAGCCAGGTATGTACTATAGTGGTAACGGCTACTTCCGGGAAGCTGCTGCTCCATACCACTACTTGAAGGATATTCCATTTAACAAACTTCAATCATCTGATCAAATCAGAAAACGCCCATTAACTTTTGGTCCATTTAAAGTTTCTAAGATCGTTCGTGGTCAATCAGTAACCTATGTACCAAATAAATATTACTGGCGTGGTAAACCAAAGCTAAACAAGGTTACAGTTCAAGTTGTTTCACCGAATTCAGCTTCACAAGCGATTAAGAGCCATAAATTTGATATTGCACAAGTTATAAATTCACAATGGAATCAAGTAAAAGATACTAAGAGTGTTAACTTCGTAGCTCAAATTCCGTTATCATATAATTACTTGGCCTTTAAGGTTGGTAAATGGGATGCCAAGAAAGGTGTAAACGTAATGGACAAGAGTTCTAAGATGAACAATAAGTCCTTACGTCAAGCTATTGCTTATGGTATGAATGTTGCAGCTGTTGATAAGCGTTATACTCAAGGTTTAAGTTTCCCAGTTAAGACTTTAATTCCAGCTCAATTTGGTGACTATCACGACAGTAGCGTGAAAGGTTATAGCTACAACTTAAAGAAAGCTAACCAAATTTTGGATAAGGCTAGCTACAAGAAGAAAGGTAAGTGGCGTGTCCAACCTAACGGTAAGCCTCTTAAGATTAAGCTTCTTGCTATGAGTGGTAACTCAACTCAAGAACCAATTATTCAAAATTACATCCAACAATGGCATAAGTTAGGCTTAAATGTCTCCTTAACTGGTGGTCGTTTGACTGAAGCTAACTCATTCTACGACAAGGTTCAAAATGATGATCCATCAGTAGATATGTTCTTAGCTGGTTGGAACTTGGCTTCTGAACCATCACAAGCAAGCATGTACGGTGAAACTTCTCCAATGAACTACAGCCGTTTCGTAACCAGCAAGAATAACAAGTTACTTGATGAAATGGATTCACAAAAGTCATTTAACCACAAGTATCGTGTTGACAAGTTCCATGAATGGCAACAATACATGAATGATGAAGCTTATGTTGTTCCAACAAGTAATGCGTACACTGTTACTGCAGTGAACAATAAGATTACCGGCTTCTCAACTAAGCCATCACAAAACAACAACGGTCACCAATTATGGTACCAAGTTGGTTATGCTAAGTAATTCTTATATATAAAACTTTCTTAATAATAAAGATAGATATTCTAAGTGAATATCTATTTTTTGTTAGGCAAAAATAAATTTCATTGATTTCTCCTTCTAGGCTGATTAAGCAAGGATACCCCGGATTTTAATCCGGGGAGGAAGTGCACTTTCAGCCTTTTTATATTTTGTCTTTTTCTCTTCTAATTTCTATGATATAATCATTTTCAAACGCTTGTTTGGAGGTGAATAATTTGGATCAGGCAGTAACGATTAAAGCCAAGCTCCTTAATATTGATGATCAAACTACACACGCTTTTATAAAAACCATGACTGCATACAGAGATGCCTGCAACTTCGTCTCACAGTATGTTTTTGACCATGATTTTGAGTTTCGATTTTCTCAGCTAAATCAAGCCCTTTATCATGATTTGAGAGACTTGTTTGGGCTCAAAAGTCAAATGGCTCAATCGGTTATCAGAAATGTTGTTGCCCGCTATAAAACAATCAAAACCCAATTGAAGCAAACACCGTTTCGCTATAATACTGGGGAAAAAGATGCGCAGGGCCATGCTATCTGGTCGCAGATTCCGCGTGATCTCACTTAGCTTTGGCGTCCAGTTAAGTTTAAGCGTCTTCAGCTTGATCTTCAGCGCAATCGCGACTGGTCTTATTTAAATACAAGCAGCCAGCTTTCTTTGAATACCTTAATGGGGAGAAAGAAAGTTGATTTTGTCTGCAAAAATTTCGATCAGTATCTTGATGCTAGCCGTTGGAAGTTTGGCTCAATTAAGCTGCTTCAGTTCAAAAATAATTGGTATATCCACCTTAGTGCGACCACGTCCTTTTCTGAATATGAATTAAAGCAAACCCAGCACATCGTTGGGATTGATCGCGGCCTGCGCTTTTTGGCTGCCTGCTATGACGAACAGGGCCAGACTCTGCTTTGCAGCGGACAAAAAGTATTGTGCACCAGGCGCAAATATAAGAAACTCCGTGCTCAGCTTCAAGCCAAAGGCACTAAGTCTGCCAAGCGAAGACTTAAAAAGATCGGTCAGCGAGAGAACCGTTTTATGAGCGATGTTAATCATCGTCTCACCAAGACACTCGTTAACCATTACGGTCCTAATACTATCTTTGCTTTAGAAGATTTAGTCAACGTCCGCTTTGTGACTGAGAAAGCTGCCAAAAAGCGTCGCTATGAAATGGTTTCTTGGACTTTTTACCAGTTTGAGCAGTTTTTAGCTTACAAGGCTAATTTGAATTCTTCAACTGTTGTTAAAGTTTCTCCAAGATTTACCAGCCAGCGCTGTCCTAAGTGCGGAAGGATCCGCAAGGAGAACCGGAATCATGAGCTGCATCTCTACATTTGTGATAAGTGTGGCTACAAATCCAATGACGATCGCTTAGCCGCCATGAATATCCAGTTCTTGGGCGAACAGTACCATAAAGGTGTTAAAATACCTAAATTTACTAAATTAAGATCTGCCGAGTAAACTTGGCAGGTAAACGGGTATCGTCAACTACCCGACGATGCAGCCTCGGAGGCGGAAGTCGCAAGACGCTATAACCGCTATCTAGTAAAAATAGATGAGAGCTGCAAACCCTAGAATTTATTCTAGGGTAGTTGATGCTAGGATAATTGCAAAAGTACATGTATGTAAAATAACAATTTTAAAGGGCATACTTCAATTATTTAGGAAGTAGCCCTTTTTGCTGGCCTTTTATAGGGGGAAAACTGGTATAATTTTAAGTGATGAAAGGGCAAAGAGATTATGGTAAGTACTAAATTTATAAATCAATTAAATCAAAAATATGGAATTAGGTTTCATAATGAAAAATTATTAGAAGAAGCTTTTACGCATTCTTCTTATGCAAATGAGCATCCCAACGATGGTATTCGTGATTATGAAAAGTTGGAATTTCTTGGGGATGCTGTCTTAGAACTTGCAGTATCTGATTATTTATACCGCCATTTTCCTAAATTAAATGAAGGGGAATTGACCCGTTTAAGATCGAATGTTGTAAGAACTGAAGGCTTTTCGGAATTTGCAATTGAATGTGGTTTTCAAAATGAGATTAACCTAGGTCGCGGAGAAGAAAAAGCCGGTGCTCGAAATCGTAAAACTTTACTAGAAGACGTTTTTGAAGCATTTAATGGAGCTCTTTTTTTAGATCAAGGAATGGACGGAGTTCAAAAATTTTTAAAGAAAACCGTCTATCCTTTGATCGATAAAGGGGAGTTTACTGATTCACGAGATTATAAGACGGATTTGCAGGAATTTTTACAACAAAATGGTCCTGTAAAGATTGAGTATCAAGTAATTAGTGAGTCTCAAATGCCATCTCATTTTGTAGTTGAATTAAAAATTAACGATAAAGTTCAATCAACTGGTGAAGGTCACAATAAAAAAGCGGCAGAACAACAAGCAGCAAAAGCGGCACTACAAAAGCTTGAATAGGGGGACGACGTGTGCCATTAACAGAATTAATTATTGATGGTTTTAAATCATTCGCTGATAAAACAACTATTCATTTTGATCAAGGAATAACTGGAATTGTTGGGCCAAATGGTAGCGGTAAAAGTAATATCACGGAGGCTATCAGATGGGCAATGGGGGAATCAAGAGCTAAAAGTCTACGTGGAAGTAGCATGAAAGATGTTATTTTTGCAGGAAGTGAGTTACGTAAGCCACTTAATCGGGCAGAAGTAACTTTAGTTTTTGATAATCATAATCATGAGTTGAAATTTGATAATGAAAAAGTTGCAGTTACTAGAAGAATTTTACATTCTGGTGATAGTGACTATTTGATTAATAATCAATCTGTGCGATTAAAAGATATTAGAACACTCTTTTTAGATTCTGGAATCTCACAAAATAGTTTAGCTATTATCTCGCAAGGAAGAGTAGATCAAATTTTGAATTCACGTCCTGAAGAACGTAGGATCATTTTTGAAGAAGCTGCGGGAGTTTTGCATTTTAAAGAACAAAAAGAGATTGCTCAAAATGAATTAGTTAAGACTAATGATAACTTGATTCGAATCAATGACATTGTTAAAGAACTTGAAAAGCGAATTGAACCTCTTCATGAGCAAAGTTCTCTAGCCAAAGAATATAAATTTCAGAAAAAACAACTCGATCAAAAATTGAAGACCTTATTAGCTTTTGAAATTGAAACTTTAAATAAAAAGAGAAAACAGATTCAATCAAAAGCTGATAAAAATCAAGTTTTACTTGAACGTTTAGATAGTGAATTTGCAGATTCTCAAGAAGCTGTTGCTTCTAAAAAAGAAGAATATCAGCTTCTTAATGAAAAGCGGGAACAGACGCAAAACGAGTTGCTGAAAATTACTAATCAAGTTTCAAAATTAAATGCTGATTTACAGATTTCTGAGCAATCTAAGCAATATGATGAAGCTACTAAAAATGAATACCAAACTCAACTTAAAGATTTAGAAGTTCAGATTAAGACACTTACAGCTGAATTAGCAAGGCTTGATGAGGAAAAAGATAATTTAACTGCTTCTCAATCAAAATTAAAAGAAAAAAGAAATGATTTAGTTGCTCAGCTACATGATGATCCTAATGAGCTTGATCAAAAGTTAGAAGAAATGCGCAATAGCTATATTCAGCTTTTACAAGATCAAACAACTAATAATAACCAATTAGTGTATTTAAAAGCTGAACTCAAAAAAGCTACTAATGATCAGTCTTCTCAAGATAGCGCAGTCACTAAACAATATGAAGAAGCTAATAAACAATTAGCTAAATTAAAAGAGACTGGTCAAAAATTAAACACTCAAAAGAATGAAACTGAAAGTCAATTAACTTCACTAAAGAAGAGACATGCAGATCTAGAAGAACAAATTACTACCTTGCGTCAATTGGTTAATAATGAACGTAATGATCTTCAGAAAATTAATGCACGTTATGAGGCACTTTCTAGCATTCAAAAGCGTCATGAGGGCTACTATCTTGGAGTTAGAAGTGTTTTAAACCACGTAGATAACTACCCGGGTGTAATTGGTGTAATTGGCGAATTATTAACTTTTTCTTCAAATCTTGAGGCGGCGATTACTACAGCTTTAGGAAGTGGAGTTCAGAATCTAGTTACCGATACGCGAATTAGTGCGCGAAATGCTATTAACCAGCTCAAGCATGCTCATGCTGGTCGAGCAACGTTTTTACCTTTAGATGGTTTGCGTCAGCATTCAATACCTTCATCAACAGTTACAATTTTAAAATCATTTGATGGTTTTAAAGGAATAGCTAGTGAGTTGGTAGAAAGTAAAACAGATGTAGATATTACAGCTGCAATTAACTATTTGCTGGGTAGTGTGATTGTGGTAGATAATATTGATACGGCATTGGCAATTTCTAAGCGAGTTAATCGTTACCGCATTGTCACCTTGGATGGGGATGTGATTTCTCCAGGAGGATCAATGACGGGAGGGATGCGCAACCAACAAAATAATTCTCCGCTTCAAACAATAACTGAAATTAATAAACTTGAAGAACAAATTGCGAAGATTAAAAAGCAATTTGCAAGTGATAATCATAGTTTGCAAGACTTGCTGGAAGATGAACTTGCTTTACAAAAAGAAATTGATAAACATAATAAACGGCTTCAAAATTTAAGTCAAAAATTAAATGAAGCGGCTATTTCTTATCAAAATGAGGAAAAAGAAGTTAAACGTCTTGCAGATGCAAATGCTTTATTTGATATAAAAAGTAAAGAACGTGCACAATCAATTAAAAAGCTAGAGCAAGATATTGAATTAGCTGAAAATAAGCGTGAAAGTCTTACACTCGATGGTAAAAAACAAGAAAATGCAATTGCAGAATTAAGAACAAGAATTAAAAATTTCTCTGTTTTGAATAAAGAAGTTCAAGCTAAGATTTCTGAGTTTGATCCTGAAATTGCGGTATTTTCTAATAAGCTAGAAAACTTGCTTGCTCAACAAGAAGATAAGTCTTTGCAATTGCAAAATAGTAAAGATCAGCTGCAGAATTTAACTAAGAAATTAGCAGCTTTAGGACAAGATCGAGAACTTTCTTTGAAAAAGCGAAAAGACTTACAAGGTCAGTTAGAAAGCTTGTCCGAACAAAAGGAAGATTTACAAAAAACTTTACAAGACATTTCATCAAAACTTGGGCAGATTAATGCTCAAATTAATCAATTAGATCAAGTTGCAAGTCGAAATTATGATTTACGTAAAAATGCGGCTGTAGAACAAGAAGAATTTTCAGTTAAACTCGCTAAGCTAAATACAGAAATTGATCAACGTTTAGAAACTTTAAGTACCGATTATTCAATGACTTATGAAGCTGCGATTAATCAAGCTGATGTTGAAAACACGGAAAAAATTCGCAACGAACTAAAAAAGAGCGTTAAATTACATAGGATGTCGATTGCGGATATTGGACCTGTTAACTTAGATTCAATTGAAGAATATAATGAGGTCAAAGAGCGTTATGATTTCTTAAGTGGTCAGCAAGATGACCTATTAAAGGCGCGAGAAGACTTAAAGAACTCAATGACCGAACTTGATGATGAAGTAAAGACGCGCTTTAGTGAAACCTTTACTAAGGTAGCAGATGGATTTACTAAGATTTTCCCTGTAGTATTTGGTGGGGGAAATGCCAAATTAGTTTTAACAGATCCAGATGACATGTTAAAAACTGGGGTCGAAATTATTGCGCAGCCACCTGGTAAAAAACTTCAACGCTTAAGTCTTTTGTCGGGGGGAGAACGGGCTTTAACAGCTATTACATTATTGTTTGCCATGCTTCAGATTAATCCAGTTCCATTTTGTGTATTGGATGAAGTAGAAGCAGCTTTAGATGACGCAAATGTAACGCGTTTTGCTCAATTTTTACAAAAGTACGATATGCATACTCAGTTCATTGTAATTACTCACCGTCGTGGCACTATGCAGCAAGCGGACCAATTGTATGGAGTGGTAATGCAAGAATCAGGAGTATCACAAGTATTGTCAGTATCGTTAAAAGAAATTAAAGATGAGGTGAATTAATTGGGTTTATTTGATCGAATTAAGAAGTCACTTTTTGGTGATAAAGAAAAAGAAGAAGTTAAGTCTGAGGAAACTACTGAAGAACAAGAAACTGCTTCAGAAAATCAAGAAGATTCGGAAAAAGTAGAGGATCAAACTTCTGAAGAGACTCAAGAAGCTACCGAGAGTGGGTCTGACGGAGAAACAGAAGAATCAGCACCGGCTGCTAAGAAAAAAGAGGAAGAAGAGTCTCAATTAAATGATGAGGTTTCCGTTGAAACTCCAATTCAAGAAGATGAAGAATCCCAAACTTCTATTGATAACGAGGTAGAAGAAAGTACCGAAAATTCAGATGAGCCTGAAGATGAAAGTATTGCAGCTGATGATTCTGAGGAAGAAAATGATGATGCTCAACTTTATGAAAAGGGTCTAGAAAAAACTAATAAAGGATTTGGTGCACGTTTAAATGCTTTCTTTGCTCAATTTAGAACTGTTGATGAGGACTTTTTCGATGATTTGGAAGAACTACTCATCGAATCTGATGTTGGTTATGAAACTGCTGAAGAATTAACAGAGCAATTACGCGATGAGGCTAAGTTACAAAAGGCCAAGTCTCATGAAGATTTAAAGCGAGTAATTGTTGAAAAATTGGTTGATCTTTATGACCAAAATGGTAATTCTGAAGATGAAAAATTAATTTACAATCCTGATAATAAGCCAAATGTTTATCTTTTTGTAGGAGTAAATGGTGCTGGAAAAACTACTACTATTGGAAAATTAGCTAAAAGATTTAAGGATGAAGGGAAATCAGTCATCTTGGCCGCTGCCGATACTTTTAGAGCGGGTGCGGTTGAACAATTGGTTGAATGGGGTAAGCGTGTAGAGGTGCCTGTAGTAGTTGGTAAAGAAAAGGCAGATCCGGCTTCTGTGGTTTATGACGCTACTGAAAAAGCGATTAAAGAAAAGGCCGATTACTTATTAGTTGATACGGCTGGACGTCTTCAAAACAAGAAGAACTTAATGAGCGAGCTGGAAAAGATTCAACGGACTATTAAGAAATTGTTGCCAGATCAACCTACAGAAACCTTATTGGTTCTAGACGGTTCAACTGGACAAAATGCTTTGCTTCAAGCTAAGGACTTTGATAAAACTACTAAGTTGACAGGATTGGTTCTAACTAAATTAGATGGCTCATCTAAAGGTGGAGTTGTTTTAGCAATTAGAAATGAAATGAACTTACCAGTTAAATTAGTGGGATTAGGGGAAAAACCAGAAGATTTAGCTGATTTTGATGCAGCTAATTACGCGATTGGACTTTTCCATGGATTAGTTTAAAATTATAGATAACTAATAATTTTAAGGAGAAAATTTATGAAAGAATATAGTGCATGTACGACAATTTTAGTCGGTAAAAAAGCTTCTATCGATGGTACAACTATGATTGCACGTAATGATGATACTTTTAAGCCAATCACTCCCCAAAAGTTCATCATTGAACCTGCTCGTCATGGAGAAAAGAAGCATATTAAATCTTGGCTTAATAAGTTTGAAATGGATTTGCCTGAGGATGCCCAACGTGTGCCAGCAGTTCCTAATGTAGATTACAAGCACCAAGGTTACTACGACGAAAGTGGTATTAACCAAGAAAATGTTGCTATGTCATGTACTGAATCAACTTATGGTAATGAAAGAACGCTTGCTTTCGATCCATTAGTTAAAGATGGTCTTGATGAAGACTGTATGCAAACTGTAACCTTGCCATATATTCATTCTGCTAGAAATGGTGTGGAATATTTAGGTAAGCTGATTGCTAAATATGGTAGTCCAGCTGGTAATTCTGTTCTTTTCAGTGATAAGGATGAAATCTGGTACATGGAAATCGTTACCGGCCACCACTGGGTTGCCCAACGTATTCCAGATGATTGCTATGCTGCTACGGGTAACCGTGTTGCCATTGAACAAGTTGATTTTAATGATCCTGATCATTTTATGTGGAGTGAGGGGATTCGTGAATTTGTTGATGAACACGATTTGAACCCAGATCATGAAGGTTGGAATTTCCGTCACATTTTTGGAACTTACACTGAACAAGATCGTCACTACAATACTAACCGTCAATGGTATATTCAAAAACTTTTCAACCCAGAAATTGAACAAGATCCTGAAGATGGAGATCTTCCATTTATCCGGAAGGCAGCTAAGAAGATTACCAAAGAAGATATTCAATTTGCTTTAGGTTCTCACTATCAAGATACCCCATATGATCCGTTTGGTAAGGGTACTGAAGAAGAAAAGCACCGTTTCCGTCCTATTGGTTTGAATAGAACTCAAAATGCTCATATTTTACAAATTAGAAGTAATGTTCCTGCAGATCGTGCTGCTATTATGTGGTTATGTATTGGCGGCCCTACATTCACTCCATTTGTACCATTCTTTGCTAATATGAATGACACTGACCCTTCATATAACAATACTTCTATGGATTACAACATGAATGATGCTTGGTGGTACTACAAGTCATTTGCTGCTCTTGTTGAAAGTCATTACCCACAATTTGTTCAATTAGATACTACTTATTTAACTGAATTAAACCGTTACTACCGTGCACGTGTTGAAGAAATTATTAAGGGTGCTGAAGGTAAGACGGGTGACGAATTGACTGAATATTTGACTACTGAAAACCAAAAGACAGTTGCTCATACTAAGAAAGAAACTGAAAAGCTTTGGGGTCAAATGTTTATTGATTCTATTAATATGTCTAAATTAACTTTTAATATGGATGAAAATCTATAATAAAAAAGAATTCGATCAAATTAAACGATCGAATTCTTTTTTTGCAGTAAAATGATATTAAGAGATAAAAAACAGGAGGTTTGAAAATGAAAATCGATGCATTCGCACATATTTTAACGCCAAACTATTATCAAAAGATGTTAGATATTGATCCTGATATTCCTGATAAATATCCATTTTTAAAGATTAAAGCTTTAACGGATATTGATTACCGCTTAGCTAATTGGCCAGACCCACATTTAAAACAAGTTATTTCTTTTGCAAATCTTAATGTAGAGGATTTCGTAATCCCGGATCAGTCAGCCGATATTTGTCGTCAGGCTAATGAAGAAATGGAGGAAATAGTTAAGAAGCACTTGGATAAGTTTGAAGCCGGGGTAGGGATGCTTCCGATGAATAATATTCCAGCTGCACGAGCAATTCTTCAAGAAATTTCAGATTCTAAATACTTAGTTGGTGCTCAAATTTTTACTCGCCATTTAGGTAAAAGTATTGCAGCACTTGAATATCGTCCTGTCTTAGCAGCTGCAGCTAAATTGAATGTTCCATTGTGGCTTCATCCAGTATTTGATAAGCGTAAACCGGATAACAATTTGATTTTCTCTTGGGAATATGAATTGTCCCAAGCTATGCTTCAATTAGTTCAATCCGATATTTTTGAGGAATATCCTAATTTAAAAATTTTGGTTCACCATGCAGGTGCAATGGTCTCATTCTTTAGTGGTCGGATTAACCAAATCTTGGATGAACAGCATGCTGATGATTTTAAGAACTTTTATGTAGATACTGCTATTTTAGGTAATCCGCCTGCTCTTCAGCTTACTTTGGACTACTTTGGTATCAATCATGTTCTTTATGCCACCGATGCTCCATTTGGGGTTGCTCCTTTTGGCGCTGATGAAATTGTTACTGCAGCTGTTGAGGATCTGGATATTTCAGATTTGTATGATAATAAGATTTTTAAAACCAATTATGAACACTTTGTTGAATAAAGGAGTTTTAGTCAGATGAATTTGAAAAATCCACCAATTATGAATTTTCATCGTTTAGCTGTTAGTCCACAAAATCAAGCTGCTTTTGTAAAAGCTGGCAACACTAACATGTTCAAATCTATTGAAGACGATGGAACTTTATTTATGTTTTCTGCTAAAAGTAAGCAGTCTAATGATAATTATGTCTTTGAATGTTATAAAGATGAGAAAGCTTACGAAGATCATCTAGTTTCCTCTCAATTTAAAGATTTTAAAAAGGCAACACAGGATCTAGTAATTGAAAATGATTCTTTTCCATTAACTCCGATATTTGCAGGAACTAATTATCAAAATTTACGTATAAAGAGTGATAATAATTATCTAGTTAATATAGCTAAGATTACTTTAGTGGATTTTGATCGCGAAGCTTTTGCTAAGATTGTAAAGCATGAGATGACGGTTTCTATGCAAGAAGAGCCTGGTGTAATTGCGATGTTTGCAGGCTACTTGTTTGATGTAGAAAATGAATGGCGTTTCTTTGAAGTATATAAAGATGAATCTGCATACCAAAAGCATGTACAAACCGATAATTTTAAAGACTATGTTCAAAAAACACAAGAAATGTTTTATCAAAAAGAAGTATTGCAACTTCATGGAGATATCATTGTAGATAAAGCAAATATTAATTACGAAAAATAAAAAGATTAGCTAGCTTCTGCTAGCTAATCTTTATTTGTTTAAACTCGAATGTCTTATACCGTATACCAAATAAATTATTACACCTAGAATAAACCATGCAATTGCATAAATTTTAGCTTGAACGTCTAATCCAAGGAACACAACCAAGGAAGCTAAGAATGCTAAGGCAGGTAAGATAGGGTAAAGTGGCATTTTAAAGGCTGGATCAGTAATGTCCTTTCCTTCACGTCTTCTTAAAGGATAAATTCCCAAAGAAACAAACATGAAGGCAATCAAAGTACCAGCTGAAATCAATTGTGACAAGGCTGCAAATGGGAAAATTGTTCCAATTAAGATCGCAGCCACGGTAATTGCAAGAACGGCATTATTTGGACGGTGATTTTTATCAAGTTTACCGAGCCATTTTGGAAGCATACCATCACGACCAAAAGAGTAAACCAAACGTGAACCCGCCATGCTCATTCCGATTAAAGCAGTAAACATCCCAAATACAGCGATAGTTTGAACTACAACAGCGACAATACCATGGTTAGCATACCGTAATGCTAAACCAACTGGTTCAGCACTACCAGCATACTTACCATATGGCATAACACCTACTAATACTAAACTTACGCAGACAAATAAAATTACTGCAATTACTAAAGAACCAATAATTCCACGAGGCATTGTCTTTTCGGGATCAATTGCTTCTGCTGAGTTAGCAGCCACGGAATCAAATCCGATGTAAGATAAGAAAATCATCGCTACTCCGGCATAAATACCTTGCCATCCTCCAAATGCACCGTTAGCAGTTGGACGATACTTTGGAATAAAAGGAATATAATTGCTGTATTTGATAGCAGTTGCTCCTACTACAACAAACAATAAAATAGCAATAACTTTTAAAACAACTAAGCCGTTTTCAACTCTAGAAACGCGATTCACACCATTAGAAATTAAAATAGCTACCAATGCAATCGAAACTAATGAAATAATGTCGACAATTCCACCATCAGTTCCAAAAGCATTGGAAAGAGCAGCTGGTAACTTTATTCCTAAAGGTGCAATTAAGGCTCGCAGGTTTGCGGAAAGACCCGATCCTACAAAGGCAAGAGCAATAAAATACTCTGCTAAAAGGGCCCATCCAGCCACCCATCCCCAAAATTCTCCAAAAACAACATTAATCCAAGAATAAGCCGATCCAGCAAAAGGCATCGCTGCTGCCATTTCTGCATAAGCAAAGGCTACTAAACCTGCAGCAATCGCAGCTAAAATGAAAGAAATTGCAACTGCTGGTCCTGTGTGCATAGCAGCTACTTCACCAGGTAATGTGAAAATTGAAGCTGAGACGATTGTACCAACGCCCAAAGCTAAAATATCTCTTACTTTTAACGAGCGAACCAGATGTCCATCTTTATTCTCATAAACACGTGGATCTTCTTTTCGATTCATGATCTTCCAAAGACTCATCCATAATTCCTCCTTATTATTTGAGAGATTTATAATAATTATAATTAAATCTAACTTAAAATCAACTAGAAAAGACATTTAATTTTAACAACAAAAGCCATGATGGTCAATCGTCAATTACGGGCTTTTTTGTTATACTTAATGACGGTGAAGTTAAATGGATGAATTGACAAAGACCGAACAACTTGGAGATCTTTATGCATACTATGGTTCTTTATTAACTAAAGGTCAGCAGAATTACTTTGAGGATTATTATTATAATGATCTTTCTTTAGGAGAAATTGCTGATAATCATAATGTTTCAAGACAAGCAGTTTATGACAATTTACGTCGATCGGCAGCTGCACTTAAAAAGTATGAAAATAAATTACATATGCAGGAAGATTATAATAAAATAGAAGATCATCTAGAAAAAATTTCTCAATTAATTGATCATTCTAATGTTAGTCAAGCTAAAATAGAGATTATTGAATTACTAAATAATATGAGAGGGGAATAACCCAAATGGCTTTTGAAAATTTAAGTGAACGTATTCAAAAAGCGTTAAAAAATTTAACTGGAAAAGGGAAGATTTCTGAAGAAGATATCAATCGTGCTAGTCGGGAAATTCGTTTAGCATTACTTGAAGCCGATGTAAACTTTAAGGTAGTTAAGGACTTTATTAAAACTATTAAGAAGGAAGCTTTAGGTAAGGAGGTTCAAGAAAGTTTAAATCCTGGTCAACAAGTAATAAAAATAGTTAATGAAGAACTAACTAAGATGATGGGGGAAGATGCTGCAACTCTTAATAAATCAAAGCATATTCCTACAGTTATTATGATGGTAGGTTTGCAAGGTACTGGTAAAACTACTACCGTTGGGAAGCTGGCATATCATTTACAAAAGACACAAAACGCTCGTCCTCTTTTGATTGCTGGGGACATTTATCGTCCTGCAGCCGTTGATCAATTAAAGCAAATTGGGGAACAATTAAAGGTTCCGGTTTATAGTGAAACTAATGAAAAAGATGTTGCCAAAATCGTTGAAAATGGTTTAAAAGAAGCCGATAAGAACAAAAACGACTATGTAATTATCGATACTGCTGGTCGACTTGAAATTGATGAACCCTTAATGGAAGAGCTTGAACGAGTTAAAAAAGTTTCTGATCCTGATAACATTTTGCTTGTTGTTGATGCTATGACTGGTCAAGCAGCGACTGATGTTGCTAAAGGTTTTGATGAGCGCCTTGGTGTTACCGGCGTTATCCTTACTAAGCTTGATGGTGATACTCGTGGTGGGGCAGCTTTATCAATACGTGCTGTTACTGGCAAGCCAATTATTTATACCGGACAAGGTGAAAAGCTTACTGATTTAGAAGATTTCCACCCTGATAGAATGGCTTCTAGAATCTTAGGAATGGGGGACATGCTAACTTTAATTGAGCGTGCCCAACAAGATTATGATGAAAAAGAAGCTCAAAAAGTTGCTGAAAAAATGAAGGA
The DNA here is from genome assembly GCF_024397795.1 of Lactobacillus intestinalis. NCBI lineage: Bacteria > Bacillati > Bacillota > Bacilli > Lactobacillales > Lactobacillaceae > Lactobacillus > Lactobacillus intestinalis. The sequence continues at coordinate 738,229 of NZ_CP072983.1, forward strand.
AAATACTTTTGATTTCAACGACTTTATCGATCAATTGGAACAAGTTCAAAAAATGGGACCTTTGGATCAAATTATGAAGATGATCCCAGGGATGGCGAATAATCCTCAACTTCAAAATATGAGTATTGATGAAAAGCAAATTGCTCATACTAAAGCAATTGTTTATTCAATGACTAAAGAAGAACGTGAAAATCCAGATGTTTTAAATCCAAGTCGTAGACGTAGAATTGCAGCCGGATCAGCACGTCCAGTAGTTGAAGTAAACCGTATGATCAAGCAATTCAAGATGGCACGAGATATGATGCAAAAAGTTACTAAAGGTAACTTCAAAGGCTTGAGCAATTTACCAGGAATGGATTCGCCAATGGCTAAAATGGCAATGAGAAGAATGGGGAAAAACTTCAAGAAGAATAAGAAAAAACGCTTGAAGAATATGAAGAGATATCATTCCTAAAAAAATTAGTCTGTTAAGTAAAAATCCTTTACACCTTTGGAAGTTAATGGTATATTATTAATCGTTAAGTTTTAGGAGGATATTAATTTATGTCAGTTAAAATTCGTATGCACCGCATGGGTGCCAAGAGAAAGCCTTTCTACAGAATCGTTGTTGCAGACTCACGTATGCCACGTGATGGTCGTTTCATCGAAGAAGTAGGTTACTACAACCCAGTTTCAACTCCAAAGGAATTGAAGCTTGATGAAGACAAGATTTTTGATTGGCTTCAAAAGGGTGCACAACCTTCAGATACTGTTAGATCACTTCTTTCAAGTGAAGGTATCATGAAGAAGTTGCACGATGCAAAATACAACAAGTAATTAATTACTTTGAAGAGTTTGGGGTTTTCATGCTTCAAGCTCTTTTTTCTTATTTTTAAGGAGGAAAAATGCAATTTTATGATGTAGCTAAAGTTCTAACTACTCATGGTTTAAATGGAGAGGTTAAGGTTGCCTTAATTACAGACTTTCCCGAAGAAAGATTTGCAACAGGTAGTAAATTAGCACTTAAAAATGATCATGAAAAAACTTTAACCGTAAAAAGTGGCCGTCCTTTTAAACAATTTTGGCTCGTTCAATTTGAAGAAATAACTGATATTGAACAAGCTGAAAAATTACGTGGAAAAATTTTAGTAGTTAATGAAGAAAACCAACAAGAGCTGCCAGACGGGCTATATTATTATCGCGATATTTTAGACTGTGATGTGATTGATAATGAAACTGGTGAACGAATTGGAAAGATTACTGATATTCAATCACCAGGTGCAAATGATGTATGGGAAGTAACAGAGGATTCTGGAAAAGAATTTTTGATCCCCTTTATTGAAGATGTAGTTAAGAAAGTAGATGTTCCTAATAAGAAGGTTTATGTAGAACTTATGGAGGGACTACGCGATGAAGATTAATGTTTTAACGCTTTTTCCTGACATGTTTACCCCATTGCAAACTTCAATGCTTGGACGTGGGCTAGAAGATGGCAAGTGGGACCTTAATTTAGTAAACTTCCGTGATTTTACTACCGATGTTCATCATCATGTTGATGACACACCCTATGGAGGGGGTGCTGGCATGGTGCTTCAAGTTATGCCGATTAAAAAGGCTTTAGATTCTCTTCCTTCCAAAGGTAAAGTTATTATTACCGCTCCTCAAGGGAAGACTTTCAATGAAGAAATGGCACAAAAGTGGGCTGAAGAAGATGAATTAACATTTATTTGTGGCCATTACGAAGGCTTTGATCAAAGGGTTTATGATTTGGCAGATGAGACGGTTTCAATTGGGGACTATGTCTTAACAGGTGGTGAATTGCCTACAATGAGTATGATTGATGCCACTGTAAGACTTTTACCGGGAATTTTAGGAAATGCTGCTTCTCCTGTTGAAGAAAGTTTTTCTCATGGCTTGTTAGAATATCCTCAGTATACACGCCCTGCAGATTTTGAAGGACAAAAAGTCCCCGAAGTTTTAACTAGTGGTAATCATCAAAAAATTGCTGAATGGCGTCATAAGGAAGCTCTTAGGGCTACCTATCTTCATAGACCAGATATGCTAGAGAATCGTGAATTAACTGATGAAGAACAGCACATGCTTAAAGAAATTAAAAATGAGATTAACTAGTGAGCTTGAACTTTAGCTGGATTTCTGCTAGAATCATACGAGTGGCTTGTAAGACCACTATTAAGATTATGGGTGTTCCGCTGGGCGTGAAACGTGATAATGAATGCCGAAGAAGGAGAAAAATATTATGGATCCATTAATTGCTGAATTAACTAAGGAACAACTTCGTGATGATATTCCTGCTTTCCGTGCAGGTGACACTGTTCGTGTACACGTACGTGTTGTTGAAGGTTCACACGAACGTATCCAAATGTTCGAAGGTGTTGTAATTAAGAAGAAGGGTACGGGCATTGGTGCAACTTACACTGTACGTAAGATTGCTTCAGGTGTTGGTGTTGAACGTACCTTCCCAGTTAACGACCCACGTGTTGCTAAGGTTGAAGTATTACGTCACGGTCGTGTACGTCGTGCTAAGCTTTACTACTTACGTGATCGTCACGGTAAGTCAGCTAGAATCGCTGAAGCACGTCGTTAATTGTAAAATTACGATAATAAAAAAGCTAGTCTGTAAAAGGCTAGCTTTTTGCATTGACAGTTTTTAGAAGTATTGGTATATTAAAACTACTTCTTCAGAAGTAATTCAACTATATATTTTTAGTTGAATTTATTTTTGCCTAAGATAGTTAGGTAGTCTATCTTGGCAACGGCGCTATTCATGTTTTACATGGATAGTGCTTTTTTGTTTGATTTAATAAGAAGCAAAAAGAATTGTATAATAATTTTGATGTACTATGAGCCAAAAAAGATAGAGATGGGAAGAAAAGTTATATAATAGGTATCATGAGGAAGGGGAGAAATTAAATGATCCATGAACATTCTGCAGGTAGTATTATTTATCGCATTAATGATGGCAAGATAGAGTTTTTAATCGTAGAAAGTTGTATGCACCATACGTGGGGATTTCCTAAGGGACATCTTGAACCCGGTGAGACTGAAGAAGAAGCAGCTAAACGTGAAGTTGCGGAAGAAGTAGGGCTTCATCCAGACTTTGATTTTAACTTTAGATGTGAAACCACTTATCCAACTGAAGAGGGGACAGTTAAAAAAGTGGGCTTTTTCTTAAGCGAAAATAATCCTACTCAGCATGTGGTTGATCAAAAAGAAGAAATTCTCAATTCTAAATGGATTGATTTACAAGAAGCAGAATCGTATTTACCTAAAGAACGTGGTTTGTATAAAATGCTTGTGAAAGCTGAAAAGTTTATCAAGCAGAATGATAAATAGAAGAAGTGAGAAAGATCACTTCTTTTTTATTTTTGGAGGGAAAAGATGAAATATCCTAAAGAATTAATTGATGAAGTGGAAAAACGCTCGGAAGGGATGAAACTAGAAGGGTTAAATAAAGGAGCGGGCCCTATTCATCCAGCGCTTATGATTGTTGGAGAAGCTCCTGGACGAAATGAAATTCAAACTCAGGTTCCTTTCAATGGAGATTCCGGAAAAGAACTAATGAAATCTTTGGCTTCAATCGGTTTACGTCGAGAAGATGTGTATATTACCTCCGCTGTGCGCAGTAGGCCGTACAGCATTAAGAAAGTTTTTAGTAAAAAAGAGAATAAAGAAGTAATAAAATATCCTAATCGAAAACCAACTAAGAAAGAAATTTTAGCTCATGCTCCGTTTTTTGATTATGAAATAAAGAAGGTACAGCCTAAATTAATTGTAGCAGTCGGAAATACGGCATTAGAGAGACTTTTGGGACCTGGCTACAAAATTTCTAAGGAACATGGTAAAGTTATTAGCAATACGCCTATTTTGCAACTGAATCAAAATAAAGATGGTTATGAATGGTCAAATGAAAAATATACCATCTTTCCGCAATATCATCCTGCAGCTGTTTTTTATAATCGGAAATTGGCAGAAGATATTGCTCGAGATTGGCAGGTTATTGGGCCCTATTTGAAGGAGAAAAATTATGAGTAACGAAACATTTTTAATTCCGATAGTTCAAAATAATGATTTATCAGATATTGCTTTAGCAGAACTTAGACAAGATTTGGATGCACATCCTCTTAATCAGCGGCTTTATGAAGATATTGCGTATTTACCAGGAAATTCTAGGAAATATAGCCTAAATCAAGTTGAATTTACAATGGGTCCGCTTTTTAAAAAGAAAATTTTATTTTTGGGTTCGTCGGTTACTTTTGGCTTTGGTAGTTTAGGTGAATCATTTGTTGATTATCTTTGGAAAAAGGATGGAGTACTTGCTATTAAAAATGCAGAAAATGGTACAACTTTAGTGGACCAAGATATAAAAGGTGAGTCATATGTTAAAAGATTTAATGAAGAATTAAAACAAAAAGACCATCCAGATATCTTTGTTTTACAACTTTCCACAAACGATGCTACTTTAGGAAATAAGTTAGGAAAGATTAGCAATGATAATTATGATACTCAAACAATTATTGGCGCTCTAGAATATATTATTTCTAAAGCTAAGCAAAACTGGGATTGTCCAATTTTAATTTATACTAACCCTAATTTTGATAATCTTCTTTATGCGCAAATGGTTCAAGCAGCTCATGAATTGGCTAAAAAGTGGGGTGTAGAAGTTTTAGATTTATTCAATGATCCTAACTTTAAAGATCAAGATAAATTATATATGGTAGATGAAATTCATCCTACTCGTGCAGGCTATGAATTAAAATGGTTACCGATCTTTGAAAAGAAATTAATTGAAATGTAAAAAAGCACTAATTATTAGTGCTTTTTTATTAGATAATATTGTTTCTATAGAGACCTACAACTTTACCAAGGATTTTTACATTATCTAAAATGATAGGGTCCATAGTATCATTTTCAGGTTGCAAACGATAATGATCAGTTTCTTTAAAGAAACGTTTAACTGTAGCTTCATTACTGTCATTCATTGCCACAACAATTTCACCATTGTTAGCAGAAGACTGCTTTCTTACAATGACGTTATCGCCGTTTAAAATACCAGCCTTGATCATACTTTCGCCATGAATTTTAAGCATAAATAATTCACCAGCGTAAGTAGTTAAATCCGGTGGAAGTGGGAAATAGTCGTCAGTAGTTTTATCTTCAACTGCTAAAATTGGCGTTCCCGCAGTGACTACTCCTAAAATTGGGATAGTAGTAGGCTTAATTCCCAACTCTTCCTTCCCTTTTTGAGTAATTTCAAGAGCTCGTGGTTTAGTTGCATCTTTAATGATGTATCCTTTACGTTCAAGTTGTGCTAAGTGACCATGAACTGTAGAAGTAGAGGATAAACCAACTGCAGCACAGATTTCTCTAACAGTAGGTGGAAATCCATGTTCATCTACTGTTTCATAAATATAGCGTAAAATAGCTAATTGCTTATTATTTTTTTTAGGCATCGTATATTCTCCATTATTTTTATATTTAACATCCCTATTTTAGCAAATATTAAAACTGTTTACAAACTAGCGTTCTTGAAAATAAAGAATGATTTTCTTTTTTTCTGTAGATAAATAGAGTAAACTATTTTTGATAAGAGGTGTTTAAAATGGATAAAAATGAAGAAAAAAAGGTCACAGATCGTATCAACGAACTTTATCACAAGAAGCAAAAGGAAGGTTTAACTCCAGAAGAAGAAGCCGAAAGAAAAGAACTTCATAAGAAGTTTCTTGAAAACTTCAGAGCTGGATTTAGACAACAATTGGAAGATACTGTAATTATCGATAAAAATGGTAAAGAAGTAACTTCTGAAAAGGCTAAGAAGGCACAAAGAGAAAAGGGTCTTAGAAAAGATTAATTTTGCCTTTAAAATTTTGTATTTTTTAGGTAAAATAGCATTATTAATTAATGGAGGATTTTTAGATTATGAATTTAGGATTAGCAATTGTTTTAATTATTGTTGCACTGGCAGTCGGCCTAATTGGTGGATTCTACGGTGCACGAGCATATATGAAGAAGTATTTCCAAGAAAATCCTCCAATTAACGAAGATATGATTGTTAGCATGATGTCTCAAATGGGACAAAAGCCTTCTGCTAAAAAGGTAAATCAAGTCATGAACCGTATGAAACATCAAAACAAATAGTATTTTTGTACTAGATCATTATTGATAAAGACGAAGGATCTCCTTCGTCTTTTTTGTATTTGAAAGAGGTGGTTGAATGGGTATTTTTAAAAAATTAGGATGGTTTTTTAAAGAGGAGAAGAAAAGATATATTATAGGAATTCTATTTTTAGCTTTAACCTCATTAGCTAATTTAGTTCCACCACGAGTATTGGGATTGATGGCGGATGAGCTAGATAAAGGTCATATCACGTGGGGGCAATATGGGGCTTTAATTTTGGCTATTGTAGCTGCTGCAATTGTTCTATATGTTTTGCGTTATTTTTGGCGTAAACAAATTTGGGGTGGCGCAGCAGAGCTTGAGCGCAAAATGCGCACTCGTTTGTTTAATCATTTTATGATTATGGATAAAACTTTTTATCAAAGACACCGGACTGGAGATTTGATGGCGCATGCTACTAATGATGTAACCTCTATTCAAAATGTGGCTGGAGATGGTGTCCTTACTTTAGTAGATTCATTAATCATGGGATTATCAACCATGATTGCAATGATTGTATTTGTTGACTTTAGATTAACCATTATTGCTCTCTTGCCGCTTCCATTTTTGGCTTGGGGTGCATGGAAGCTGGGAGACCATCTCCATGTTGCTTTTGATAAATCACAAGCTGCATTTTCTCGTTTAAACAATAAAACACAAGAATCTGTTTCCGGAATTAAAGTATTGAAAACTTTTGGTCAAGGAAAAGAGGATACGGCTGCATTTGAAAAAATGGTTGATGAGACGATCAAGATTAATAAGCACGTTTTTGTTTGGGATTCCTTGTTTGATCCTTTAGGAACATTGATCATTGGCTTAACCTATGCAATTACTATTATTTATGGTGGATTTTTAGTAAAGCAAAATATTTTATCAGTTGGACAGTTGGTATCTTTTATTGCTTATATTGGGAACATGGTTTGGCCAATGTTTGCGATTGGTTATCTTTTCAATATTTTGGAACGTGGGAGTGCTAGTTACGATCGAGTAGAAAAATTATTAAATGAAAAATCATTAATTACTGATGAAAATGCAGATGAAACCCTTACTGCAAAAGATATTGAGGGAGATCTAAACTATAATATTAAGTCATTTGCTTATCCCGATGAAAAAGATATTTCTGTTTTAAATAATATTGATTTCACATTGAAGCCTGGTCAAACTTTGGGACTTGTGGGCCGAGTGGGTTCCGGAAAAACAACCATCATTCAGTTATTATTACGTGAATTTGATAATTATGAGGGAAAGATTACTTTAAATGGGCATGACATTCGAGAAATACCGTTAAATGTGCTATTGCGAGAAATTTCATATGTACCACAAAATAACTATTTATTCTCAACCAGTATTCAAAACAATATTTCCTTTTCTCAAATTGATGCGGATAATAATCAAGTTGTTGAAGCGGCTAAGAAGAGTGATTTGCATAATGACATCTTGCAAATGCCCCGTGCATATCAGACTTTAGTAGGTGAGAATGGAATTTCTCTTTCAGGGGGACAAAAGCAAAGAATGTCGATTGCTCGTGCTCTTCTTAAACATAGTCAGATTTTGATTTTGGATGATGCACTTTCAGCAGTTGACGCCAAAACTGAAAATGAAATTTTGAATTCTTTGAAGAAAGAACGTAAAGGAAAAACCACTTTAATTGCGACGCACCGTTTAACAGCTGTGAAAAATGCGGATCTGATTCTAGTTTTGAAAAATGGTCGGATTATTGAACGTGGAAGTCATGATGATCTTCTTCAAGAAAATGGCTGGTATGCGGATATGTGGCGGCGTCAAGAACTAGAAGAAAAGGTAGGTGACGAGAATGAATAATGAAGAAAATGAGTCAATTTGGGCTAAAGCTATTCCTTTTAAAGAGCAGGTTCAAATTTTTAAAAGATTGATGGGATTTGTTAAAAAATTTAAATTTGAAATGCTTATCGCTTTAATAGGAGCGTTTTTGGTTAGTGTTATCAATATGGCTTTGCCATTTGGTTTGCAGTATTTTTTGGATAATTTCTTAATTAAACAAAGTGCTACAGTTCAAATTATTGTGTTTGCGGGATTTATGTATGCTTTGGGATCAATTTTGAAAGCCGCAATTCAGTTTACTTATGAGTATTTCTTTGCTTTAGGATCAGAAAAATCGCTTGAAAGGGTGAGAGTGGAACTTTATCAAAAATTGCACCGATTAGGGATGCGCTATTTTGATCAAAATCCCGCTGGATCGATTGTTTCTAGAGTTACAAATGATACGATGACTTTAAGTAATTTCTTAGCAGTTTTAGCAAGTGTAGTGATTAGTTTCTTCTCAATTATTTCAGCCTTGGTAGCCATGTTTATGACCAACACTACTGCTGGATTTTTAATGTTATTATTTTTGCCAATTATGTTGTTTATTATTTGGCTTTATTCACAAAAAAGTTCCAAGCTCTATCGCAATTATCGTGAACGTTTAAGTAGAATTAATACTAATTTAAATGAATCGATTGAAGGAGTATCTTTAATTCAGCAGTTCAAGCAAGAAGAAAGAATGGAAAATGAGTTTGAAAATGAAAACGGTGCTTTAATGAGAACACGTTTTAATATGATTAAAGTTAACTCACTCTTGCTATCGCCATTAACAAGTCTTCTTTATTCGATTGCGTTATCAGTTTCCTTAATGTACTTTGGTTTTCCATTGCAAAAGACTTTTGTGCCAGCGGGAATCGTCTATGCCTTTTCTCAATATATCTCACAGTTCTTCAATCCAATTTCTACTATGATGGATCAAATGACACTTTTTCAAGATGGGATTGTGGCTGGCAAGCGAATCTTTAATATCTTAGATGATACCCAATATGAACCTCAACAAAATGCAGAGAAAGGTTTAACAATCAATAAGGGAAAGATCGAATTTAAGCATGTCAGTTTTTCTTATGATGGGAAAAATGAAATCTTACATGATATTAACTTTACTGTTAATCCTGGAGAAACTTTGGGTATTGTTGGTCATACCGGTTCTGGTAAAAGCTCAATTATCAATGTGATGATGAGATTTTATGATTTTCATAAAGGACAAATCTTAATTGATGGTGTTGACATCAAGAAATATCCTAAAGAAGAATTGCGTAAAAAGTTGGGTTTGGTTTTGCAAGAACCGTTCATGTTTTATGGAGATATTGTCTCAAATATTCGTTTGTATAATAAAAATATTACTGATGAACAAATTAAAAAAGCAGCCGAAACTGTTCAAGCTGATCGCTTCATTGAAGAAATGCCAGGTAAATATCATGCCAAAGTAATGGAAAATGGAGTCGAACTTAGTCAAGGTGAAAGGCAACTAATTTCTTTTGCACGGACTTTAGTAACTGATCCCAAAATCTTGGTATTGGATGAAGCAACTGCTAATGTCGATACAGAAACCGAAACTATGATTCAAAAGGGACTTAAGACTTTACGTAAGGGAAGAACAACTTTAGCAATTGCTCACCGTTTATCAACGATTGCCGATGCTGATCAAATCATTGTTTTGGATAAAGGGCGCATCGTTGAAAAGGGTACTCATGATGAATTGCTTGCGAAAAAAGGGTATTATTATAAGCTGTATACTTTACAAAATAGCGAGGGAAAAGAATAATGAATTCATTGTTACCATTCACCTTAATTGCAATTATCTTTGCCATTATAATGATTATTTTGAAGAAAACAGTAATGATAGGGAGCTCGATTTTAGTAGTAGGGATCTTGTTTGCAATAGATAGTCTTTGCTTGACGTCACGTGCCCCAAGTTATTTATATGCTTTGCCGATTTTATTTATTGGATTGGGTATCTATTACATTTTTAAGGCTTTCAAGAAAAGATCATAAATAAAGCGCAAAAAAAGACTGAACTTGTCAATCTAGACAAACTCAGCCTTTTTATTTTACTTATGTAACATGTACTTTCTAGTCATTGGTAAATCTTTACCAGATGGGCCCTTAGTCATTAGATATTGAACTATATCAATGTTTCCTGATTCAAATGATGCCGCACATGCTTGTAAATACATGTCCCACATTCTGGTGAATCTTTCACCCATCATCTTTTCTACTTCATCACGAGCATTATTGAAGTTCTCGTCCCAAATTTCAAGAGTTCTTTGGTAGTGACGACGAAGCATTTCAACGTCAGTGATTTGCAAATCGTTTTCAACAATATCGCCGATGATCTCTTGTAAACCAGGAATGTAGCCACCTGGGAAAATATACTTGTTAATCCAGGCATTAGTTGCACCGCCTTGTTGACGAGTGATTCCGTGGATTAAAGCAACTCCATCTTGCTTCAAGTAGCGGTAAATGTCGTGGAAATATTCACTTAAGTTTTCGCTACCTACATGTTCAAACATCCCCACTGAAGTGATGTAATCCCATTGTTGATCGCCAAGTTCTCGATAGTCTTCAAGTTTAACTTCAGCAACATCTTGCAAGTTTTCATCGTAGATACGTTTTTGAACAAATTTGAATTGCTCTTCGCTTAAAGTTACCCCTGTTACCTTTAAACCATATTCTTTGGCAGCAGTAAGCATTAAAGTTCCCCAGCCGCATCCAATGTCAAGCAAAGTTTTTCCTTCGTGGGGATGCAGCTTATTTAGGATATGGTGTACTTTAGCAATTTGAGCTTTTTCAAGATCATCCTTATTGTCATCTTCAAAGTAAGCACATGAGTAGGTTAAAGTAGGGTCAAGCCAAAGCTTGTAAAAATCATTTCCAATATCGTAGTGACTTTGAACATCTTCTTCACTTTGTTCTTCAGTATGCTTTTGCTTAGGTAGAAATTTGCGGAACTTAGAAGAACGCATAAAACTGTTGGCACTGTCATAAGCACCACAGATTAACTTTTGAATATCACCTTTGATTTCAATCTTCTTGTCCATGTAGCCTTCACCTAATGCAAGCGAGGCGTTGCGAGTAATGTCTGACATTGGAATTTTCTCGTTAAAAATAATTTCAATATCAGGAGTACCATTGCCGTAAACTTCGCTTTTACCATCCCAGTAAGTTACCTTAACAGGAAATGGGAAGGATTTGCTAAGCATCATCTTGTAAAAAGTTTTTTCTAACATTTAGGTCCCTCCAAAAATATTAATGCTGATAATAATTTTAACACTAATTGAAAATTCTCAAGTTGAATTAATAGAAAAGTTTTCTGAATTTGTTTTATTTAGGTAATTTCTGTTAGAATTTTATAATAATAGAAAAAGAGAAGGAATGGTGGTTCATGCTTAAGAAAAAGATAATTGTATTTTTATCTTTGATAATTAGCTTAATTTTTGTTGTAACGGGATGTCAAAACAAGCAGAATCAGAATGTCTATAAAGAAGTAAAAAGTAGTAAGACAATTAACTGGGGCGTAAAAGCCGACACTCCTTTATTTGGTGCAATGAGCATTAGAACTGGTAAAATTCAAGGCTTTGAAGTGGATTTAGCTGAAGCATTAACTCATAAAATGCTTGGCAAGAATGCTAAAGCCAATTTTGTTACTACAACTGCTAATACTAAAATTCAACTTTTAAAAAATAGAAATATTGATGCTGCGATCGCTGCAATGACAATTACCCCTGAACGTAAGAAGGAAGTAGATTTTAGTAAGCCTTATTTTCCAGCAGGCCAGAGTTTATTAGTTGCCAACGATAGTAAAATTAAAAATGTTCGTCAACTTAATGGTAAAAAGGTTTTGGCTGTTAAAGGAACGACTGCAGTTGATGCCGTGCATAAATTTGCTCCTAAAGCTTCAGTAATTCAATATGATGACTATGGTCAAGCTTTTGCTGCGTTGAAAGCAGGTCAAGGTGAAGCTTTTACTACCGACAATGGGATTTTAGCGGGAATTGCCCGAGATAATCCTGGTTATAAATTAGTTGGTGGTACTTTTACTAATCAACCTTACGGAATCGCTGTTAATAAGGGACAAGGCGAGATGGCCAATAAAATTAATCAAGCCTTAACTGAACTAGAAAAAGACGGCACTTATGATCGAATTGTGCGCAAGTGGTTTAAAGGTATTCCAGGCTTTAACCTACATGAGATTGAAAAATATGGTAAATAAAAAAGCCGAGATGATGTCTCGACTTTTTATTTTGCAACGTAATGAAAATTAGGATTTTGTTCTTTATCTAACTTGTCCCAGGCATTTTCCAATTCTTGGTAAATCTTTTCTTCGTTTTCGTGGGTTAATTTGGTCTTGCGGTCAATGTAGATTGGATCACCAAAACATACTTCAAGTGGTTTTCTCTTTAAAAAACCTTTAAAAGTTAGGGGTCCTTGATAAACCACAGGGACCATCGGCTTTTGAGAGAGTTTAGCGATTAATAATGCTCCGCCTTTAAGTTCAGAAGAATGCCGAGTTCCTGAAGGAAAAATGATTAAAGACAGCTTTCCTTTTTTTAAACCTTTAACAGGAACCTTTAAAACAGAAGGGCCGGGATGTGCGCGATCAACCGGAAAGGCATGAGAATGCTTTAAAATGAAGTGTAAAACTGGATTTTTAAATAATTCGATTTTAGCCATAAACATGAATTCCATTGGACTAGCTGCTAAAGCAAATAAAATCGGTTCCCACCAAGTACGGTGAGGAGCAACTAAAATATAGTTTCCATCAGGAAGACGATCTTTATGGTGAACATGCAAGTGCCCATTTAATACCCATACAATAAAACGGGCAATTGGACGAATGATTCGATAAAACATATTTTTCCTCCGTTTTTATTGTAAATTATTATAGCAAAGAAATTGAAAGGATAAAAATAATGGTAGAACTCGGCAAAAATGAACGTATCGATTATATGTATAGTGATAATTTGAAAATTATTCAGGATAAAACAGCTTTTAGTTTCTCTCTTGATACTTTATTGTTAGCTTATTGGGCAAAACAAGCTATCCATAATCGTGATAAAGTAGCAGATTTATGTGCTGGCAACTGTGCTGCAACAATTTATATGGCATATTTTAACAATGCAAAATATGATGCGATTGAAATTCAGAATGAAATTTTTTCTCAAGCTCAGCGCTCAGTAGAACTCAATAAAATGGAAAATCAGATCCATGTTCATCAAGATAATGTCAAAAATGCACCTAAATTTTTACGAAAAGATAGCTATGATGTGGTAGTAGTTAATCCTCCGTATTTTAAAACTCCTCAAGGTCATGAAGTTAACCCGGATCCTAAAAAGGCAATTGCTCGACATGAAATTTTGGTTAACTTAGAAGAAATTATTGAAGTTGCTAGCGGCTTGTTAAAAATGAAGGGGAAAATGTTTATGGTACATCGCCCTGAGCGCTTAGGAGAAATTGCTTATTATTGTATGAAGCATGATATGAGCGTCAAGTTTATTCAACCCTTTGTCTCTCATCGGGGGATGGATGCAAATTTAGTAATTGTTGAAGCGGTCAAGCATACAGCTTTTGATGGGACAGTTTTACGTGATGCTATTGAGGTTCATGACAAAGATGGTGAATTTTTACCTCATATTCAGCGCATTATTAGAGAAAGTGATGAAGATAGAAAAAAACATGATGAACAAGGCAAGTATTACTTCTATGTGTTGCTTTGCAAAGATGGTAGTTTTTATGGCGGGTTTACCAATGACTTACAGCATCGTTTAAAGATGCATAATACCGGAAAGGGTGCTAAGTATACTAAGGCACGACGACCAGTAAAGATGATTTATCATGAGGAGTTTACAGACAAAAGCGCGGCTTTAAAAAGAGAGTATTGGTTTAAGCATCATGATCGAAAATGGAAGGAAAAATTCTTAAAAGAACATAATGTTCATTTTTAAGGAAAATCTCTTGCTTTTCTTCAATATATTTAGTAATATGTTCTGGTGTGTTAAACACACTGATAACACATCAAGAGCGATTGATAGATTGGTGCCTTACATAGGTCAAATATCAAAATGAACGCTTGAGAGGATTAAAACCATAGGAGGAATTTATTTATGTCAGTTGTTACTATGAAGCAATTGCTTGAAGCTGGTGTACACTTTGGTCACCAAACTAGAAGATGGAACCCTAAGATGGCTCCTTACATTTTTACTCAAAGAAACGGTATCTACATCATTGATTTACAAAAGACTATCAAGATGTTAGATGATGCTTACAACTTCATGAAGGCTGTAGCACAAGATGGTGGCGTATTCTTATTCGTAGGTACTAAGAAGCAAGCTCAAGATTCAATTGCTGAAGAAGCAACCCGTGCAGGTCAATACTACGTTAACCAACGTTGGTTAGGTGGTACTTTGACTAACTGGAGCACTATTCAAAGCCGTGTTAAGCGTTTGAAGCAATTAAAGGAAATGTCACAAGACGGTACCTTTGACGTATTGCCAAAGAAAGAAGTTGCTCTTTTAACTAAGGAAATGGACAAGCTTGAAAGATTCTTAGGCGGTATCGAAGATATGCCAAGAATTCCAGATGTTATGTTCGTTGTTGATCCTAAGAAGGAAAAGATCGCTGTTCACGAAGCAAACATTTTGGGTATCCCAGTTGTTGCTATGGTTGATACTAACACTGATCCAGATCCAATCGACGTAGTTATCCCATCAAACGATGACGCTATTCGTGCTATTCGTTTGATCGCAGGTGCTATGGCTGATGCTATTATTGAAGGTAAGCAAGGTCAAGACGACGAAGAAATCGAAGTTGACTTTGAAGAAAATGCTGACGGTTCAGAAGAAATTGTTGGTGTTGAAGAAGAATCAGACAAAGACTAGTTTTTACTATTAGTTCTGTTAGGAGGACACAATAATGGCAAAAATTACTGCAAAGCAAGTTAAAGATTTACGTGAACGTACTGGTGCCGGCGTTATGGACGCTAAGAAAGCATTAGTAGAAGTTGACGGTGACATGGAAAAAGCCGTTGAATACCTTCACGAAAAGGGTATGGCTAAGGCTGCTAAGAAGGCAGACCGTGTTGCAGCTGAAGGTTTGACTGGTGTTTATGTTGCTGGTAACGAAGCAGCTATTACTGAAATTAACTCAGAAACTGACTTCGTTTCTCAAAACGAAAAATTTGTTAACTTAGTAAATGATGTTACTAAGACTATTGCTGAAGGCAAGCCAGCTAACAATGAAGCAGCTGAAGAATTGAAGATGGATGATGGTAAAACTTTATCACAAGCTTTTGTAGACGCAACTGCTACAATTGGTGAAAAGATTGTTTTACGTCGTTACGCTTTAGAAGAAAAGACTGATGACCAAGAATTTGGTGCTTACCAACATAATGGTGGTCAAATTGGTGTTATCACTGTAGTAGAAGGTGCTGATGCTGCAACTGCTAAGCACTTAGCAATGCACATTGCTGCTATGAAGCCTACTGTTATTTCACCAGATGAATTAGACGATGACTTTATTACTGAACAATTGGCTTTGATGAATCATAAGATTGATCAAGACAATGAAAGTCGTGAATTAGTACATAAGAAGCCATTGCCACACCTTGTCTACGGTTCAGCAAAGCAATTAACTGATGATGTTTTAGCTAAGGCTAAGGAAGACATCAAGGCTGAACTTAAAGAAGAAGGTAAGCCAGAAAAGATTTGGGATAGAATTATTCCTGGTAAGATGCAACGCTTTATTGATGATAATACTCAAGTTGATAAGCAATTTGCAGTTTTATCACAAAATTACATCATGGACGACAGCAAGACTGTTGGAGAATTTTTGAAGGAAAAGGGAGCTAAGTTAGTTGCTTTCAAGCGCTTCGAAGTCGGTGAAGGTATCGAAAAGAAG
The DNA here is from genome assembly GCF_024397795.1 of Lactobacillus intestinalis. Taxonomy (NCBI): domain Bacteria; kingdom Bacillati; phylum Bacillota; class Bacilli; order Lactobacillales; family Lactobacillaceae; genus Lactobacillus; species Lactobacillus intestinalis. The sequence goes on from NZ_CP072983.1 coordinate 754,121, forward strand.
CAAGAAGACTTTGCTACTGAAGTACGTGAACAAATGAAGTAATTTATTTGTATTTGGAGAGGAGGGGAAGAGAAATCCCTTCCTCTTTTTTTATAGATTTTGTCTACTGATTAGAAAATAAGGCACTACATTGACCTAATATTTTCTAACATGGTAGAATAATTAAAGCTATTAGAGGAGGTCAATATGAGTCAAGTTAAATATAAACGCATCATTTTAAAAATTTCAGGTGAAGCATTAGCTGGAGATAAGGGAACAGGTATTAATCCTACAGTTATTAGTGATTTGGCTAAGGAAATTAAAGCTGTTCATGATTTAGGTGTAGAAATTGGTATCGTCTGTGGTGGCGGTAACATGTGGCGTGGCGAAACTGGCGCTAAGTTAGGTATGGAACGTGCTCAAGCTGACTATATGGGAATGCTTGCAACAATTATGAACGGTTTAGCACTTCAAGATGGTCTTGAACATGTAGGGGTTCCAACTAGAGTACAAACTTCTATTGAAATGCGCCAAGTTGCAGAACCATATATTAGAAGAAAAGCTATTCGTCATTTGGAAAAGGGTCGCGTAGTGATCTTTGGTGGTGGAACAGGTAACCCATACTTCTCCACTGATACTACGGCTGCTTTACGTGCTGCTGAAATTAATGCAGATGTAATCTTAATGGCTAAGAACGGTGTAGACGGTGTTTACTCTGCTGATCCTAAGGTTGATCCATCTGCAACTAAGTATGATGAATTAACTCAACTTGATCTTATTGCCAAAAACTTAAAAGTTATGGATAGAACTGCTAGTTCTCTATCTATGGATACTCATATCCCATTGATTGTATTTAATGTAAATACTGAAGGCAACATCAAGAAAGTGGTTATGGGTGAAAATATCGGTACTGTAATTGAAGGTGGAAAGAATGAATAACGAAACAATTTCAAAAGCTCAAGAAAATATGGATAAGTCAATTTCTGTTTTTGAAAAAAACTTGGCTTCTATTCGTGCGGGTGTAGCTAACGCTTCTATACTTGAAGGGGTTAAAGTAGATTATTATGGTGCGCCAACTCCACTTACTCAAATGTCAAGTGTAACCATTCCTGAACCTCGTGTTCTTTTAGTTACTCCCTATGATCAAAGTAGTTTAGATAATATTGAACATGCTTTACTTGCATCAAATCTTGGATTAACTCCTGCTAATGATGGTAAAGTTATTCGTTTGGTTATTCCTGCTCTTACTGGAGAAAGAAGAGAAGAAATTGCCAAAGAAGTTGGTAAACTAGCTGAAGAAGCTAAAATTGCCGTTCGTAATGTTCGTCGTGATGCAATGAATAGTCTTAAGAAGCAAGAAAAAGATGATGAAATTACTGAAGATGAACAACGTAATTTAGAAAAGCAAGTTCAAAAAATAACTGATGATTCAACTAAGAAAATTGATAAGCTTGCTGACGAAAAGCGTAAGGAAATTACTCAGGGATAATGGGTAAGAAAAATCAACTAAATCATCTTGCTATTATTATGGATGGTAATGGCCGTTGGGCTAAAAAACGTCATAAACCTCGGTATGTTGGCCATAAAGAGGGAATGAATAACGTTGAAAGAATAACTTTAGCAGCCGATAAGTTAGGCATAAAGGTCCTAACTTTATATGCTTTTTCTACCGAAAATTGGGCTCGGCCAAAAGAAGAGGTGGCATATTTAATGAATTTACCGGTGCGTTTTTTCGATAAATTTATGCCTACTTTAATGAAGAATAACGTTAAAGTTAATATTATGGGTTATTTGGATGAATTACCAAAGAAAACTTATGATATAGTTCAGCGTGCTATGTATGAAACTGCCAACAATACTGGTTTAATTTTGAACTTTGCGTTTAATTATGGTTCAAGAAAAGAAATTGTTTCAGCAGTTCAAAAACTAGGTCAAGCTATTGAAGCTGGCGAGCTTAATAGTTCTGAAATTGATGAAGAATTAATTTCAAAGAATTTGATGACTGGTAAATTTGAGGAGTATCGCGACCCTGACTTATTAATTAGAACTTCAGGGGAACAGAGAATTTCTAATTTTTTACTATGGCAATTAGCTTATTCTGAATTAGCATTTAGTTCAAAAAATTGGCCAGACTTTACCGCAGAGGATTTAGAAAAGTTTGTAAGAGATTTTCAGAGTAGAAATCGTCGCTTTGGAAAATTAGATGAATCAGATAGTTAGATAGAGTATTTATGAAACAACGTGTAATTACAGCAGTTATTGCTTTGATTTTATTTATTCCAATTGTCTACGTTGGTGGACTTTGGATGGATTGGTTGACAGTAGCTTTTGCTGCAGTCGGAATTAGTGAAATCTTTTTAATGAAGAAACAAATTTTAGTTTCTATAGATTTCTTGTTAGCATTACTGGCTACCTTAACTTGGACGGTGCCAGATGCTTTCTTTAAGGGAATGCCATGGCATTGGACTAAATTTGGTATTTTCTACGCCATTGTAATGTTAATGTTAACTTGGACTGTACTTTCTAAGAATAAAACTACTTTTGATGATGTAGGTGTTTATACTTTAGCAGCATTGTACATTGGGACAGGTTTTCATTACATGGCCGCAATTAGAAGTGATGCCAATGGGTTAGCACTTCTTTGCTACGTATTTGTTGTTGTATGGTCAACTGATATTGGTGCTTACATGATTGGTAGAAAAATTGGTAAGCATAAATTATGGCCAGTAATTAGTCCTAATAAGACTTGGGAAGGATCAATTGGAGCAGTTATTTGTGCCATCATTTGTAGTGCGATCTATGTTGCTTTGGTAAATGTGGGTTACCCTCAAATTCAAATGATTATTATTGCTTTCTTCTTATCAATTGTTGGACAAATGGGTGACTTGGTTGAATCTGCCTATAAACGTTTCTATGGTGTGAAAGATTCAGGTAAAATTTTACCAGGACACGGTGGTATTTTAGATCGTTTTGATAGTATGCTCTTTGTCTTACCAGTTGTGGCAGCCTTATTAGGAATTGTACACTAGGAGATTATTGTTGAAAGGTATACTAATCTTTTTAGTTGTCTTTGGTTTACTTGTTTTTGTCCATGAATTTGGACATTTCATTGTAGCTAAAAAGTCAGGGATTCTTGTTCGAGAGTTCTCAATTGGTATGGGCCCAAAATTATTCCAAATCAGACGAAATCCCACCACTTATACCATTCGTTGGTTACCACTTGGTGGGTATGTTCGTTTAGCGGGCTCTGATGACGAAACTAAGCTTGATCCCGGAATGACGGTTGTCGTTCAGTTAAATGATAACAATGAGGTAATTCGAATAGATGCCTCTGAGTCTGATTTGCCGATCGAAGGAATTCCAATTCAAGTTACAAAGGCTGATTTAGTTGATGCGTTAACCATCAGTGGATATGAAAATGGTGACGAAAATAAACCAGTTACTTATCATGTAAACCATGATGCGACTATTATTGATAAAAACAAGACAGAATTGGTAATTGCGCCTCGAGATACGCAATTTCAACAAGCTAATGTTTGGCAAAAATTAGCTACTAATTTTGCTGGACCATTTATGAATATTGTTTTAGGTTTTGTTGTGTTTATGATTTGGACTTTCACTGTTCCGGGTCCCGCAACTACTACAATTGCAAAAGTTGAAAACAATTCACCTGCTCAAGTTGCTAAAATTAAGGCTAATGATGAGATTATTTCAATTAATGGCAAAAAAATGTCAGATTTTGAAGATATTTCAAATCAAATTTCTCGCAGTAAGGGAAAAGACTTAAAGATCAGACTTAAGCAACGTGATACTTATCATACAGCAATAGTAAAACCTACTAGTAAAACAATTCAAAAGCAAAAAGTTTATCAAATAGGAATTGTAGCTAAAAGTGATGAAAATTTTGGAGCAAAATTAAAGCGTGGTTGGGATACTGCAGTTTCTACAACTGGCTTAATTTTTAATGCCGTGGGTAATTTATTTAGACACTTTAGTTTGAATAAATTATCGGGACCAGTAGGAATTTATTCTCAAACCTCGCAAGTTTCTAACATGGGCTTCACTTATGTACTTGCGTTTTTGGCAATGATTTCTATTAATTTGGGAATTGTGAACTTAATTCCAATTCCTGGTCTAGATGGCGGAAAGTTGCTTTTAAACTTAATTGAATTATTCCGTGGTAAACCAATTTCAGAAGAACATGAAGCTATTGTAGAATTAATAGGTTTTGGTTTATTATTGGTTTTAATTATTGCCGTAACAGGTAATGATATATATCGTTACTTTATTAAGTAATTTACTTAGGAAGAAGAAAAGGATAGAAGAATGCGTCAATCAAAATTCTTTATGCCAACTTTAAAAGAAGCTCCAGCAGATGCTGTAGCTGAAAGTCACAAAATTATGATTCGTGGGGGCTATATTCGCCAAGTTACTGCTGGTGTTTACGCTTACTTGCCACTTGGATACCGTGTACTTCGCAAGGCTGAAGCAATCATTGAAGAGGAAATGGAAAATATTAATGTTCCTGAAATGATTATGCCTCATCTCTTACCAGCTACTCTTTGGCAAGAATCAGGTCGTTATAAAAAGTATGGCGCCGAAATGTTTAAATTACAGGACCGCCATGGTCGTGAAAGTTTACTTGGACCAACTCATGAAGAAACATTTACGGAAATTGTTGCTAAAAATTTAAAGAGTTATAAGCAAATGCCACTTGCTTTATATCAAATTCAAACTAAGTTTAGAGATGAAAATCGTCCAAGATTTGGTCTTCTTCGTGGTCGTGAATTTGTAATGCTGGATGGGTATAGTTTTGCGGCAACTCGTGAACAATTAGATGAGCAGTTTGACGACCAAAAGAGCGCTTATAAGAAGATTTTCAAGCGTGCTGGTGTAACTGTCCATCCTGTAATTGCGGATTCTGGTACCATGGGAGGTAAGAATTCTACTGAATTCCAAGCACCAGCTGCTATTGGTGAGGATACCATCGCTACTAATGAAAAAGGTACTTATGCTGCCAACCTTGAAATGGCTAAAAGTGTTGATACCTTTAAACAAGAACCAGAAGAAGTTAAGGAGTTAACTAAGGTTGCTACTCCAGATTGTGATACTATTGAAAAATTGGCAGAATTTTTAAATGTGCCTGCAACTAGAATTGTCAAAAGTATTTTATACATTGCTGATGATCAAAAGGTTTTGGTTCTTATCCGTGGTGATAAACAAATTAACGAAGTTAAATTAGGTCATATTCTTGATGCTGATGATGTTCATGTAGCGGAAAGTAGTGAATTAAAAGAAATTACTGGTAGCGAAAAGGGTGGCGTAGGTCCAATTAATGCTGATTGGGCTGATAAGATTATTGCCGATGAAACTGTAAAAGATCTTTACAATGTAGTTGTCGGCGCTAATGAAACTGATTATCAATACCAAAACGCTAACTTAGACCGTGACTTCAAAGTTGATGAATTTGCTGATCTTAGAACTGCAAATGAAGGTGAACCTGATCCAGTTGATCACTTACCACTTAAATTTACCACCTCAATTGAAGTTGGTCATATTTTCAAGTTGGGTACTTACTACACTGATACAATGGGTGCTGATTTCCTAGATCAAAATGGTAAGGCAAAGCCAGTTATCATGGGTTCTTACGGAATTGGTGTAACTAGAATGTTATCAGCTGCAGTAGAACAACACTTAACTGAAAATGGTGTTGCTTGGCCTAAAGAAATTGCACCATTTACTGTTCACTTGATTCAAATGAAGATGAAGGATGAGACTCAAACTGAATTAGCTGAAAAACTTGAAAAAGAACTTTCAGCTAAGTATGATGTTTTATATGACGATCGTAATGAACGTCCAGGTGTTAAGTTTAATGATGCAGATTTAGTTGGGGCTCCAATTAGAATTACTATTGGACGTAAAGCTAAAGATGGTATTGTTGAAGTTAAGCGACCAACTGATGAAAAGGCAACAGAAGTTTCTGTTGATGAATTAGATAATTTTGTAAATAAAGAGTTAGGATAATTTTTCGTGACTAATAAAAACGAGCTATTCTTAAAACTTTTAAAGCAAGTTCATTTTCCTGATCAATTTGAAGATAATGATTTACTTCAAAAAGGAAAAATTGAGAACGTGGATGTATACGCTAAAGAACATAGGTGGGATATCCACGTTCTTTTTGATTCTCCTTTAAAGTTTGATACATATAATGCGTTAAATACAGCAATAAACGAAAGTTTTGCTTCTTTTGTTAATACCCGTTTCTTTGTAGGAACAAAGGATGGATCAGATCAATATTTGCCCGATTATTGGCAATATGCTGTCAAAAATTCAAATGTTTTGGCGTCAGCTACGCGAGAATTTTTAGCTGGTCAGGTTCCTCGTAAAGAAGATGGTCGATGGATAATCCCAGTCGACAATTCAGTGATTGACAATTTAATTGAGCAAAAAGCTTTAGATGATTTATCAGAAGAAATGCGTAAGTATGGCTTTTTTAACTTGAAGTTTCTTACTGAATTTGATGAACAAAGTTCTCAAAACAATCTAGAGAGTTTGCAACAATTACAAGAAGAGCATGATAAAAACATGCAAGAAGTTTATCAATCTATTCCTGAAAAGCCGAAAAAAAGCAAACCCGCTCCATCTAAATATTCAACTAAGAAAACACATTATGGAAATACAAAAGTTGATGAAAATGCAGAAATTACCCAAATCCATGATCTGGAAGATGGAACTCGAAATGTCGTAATTGAAGGAAATATTTTTAATATTGAAAGTCGAGAATTGAAGTCAGGTTCAGTGATTTTTACTGGGGAAATTACGGATTATACGGACTCAATTGGATTTAAAAAATTTGTTTCAAATAAAGAGCAAATTGCAAGTTTATCTGCTATTAAGCCAGGAACATGGGCTAAAATGCAAGGATCAGCAGCTACAGATCAATGGCAAAATGATGTAGTGTTTAATATTAATGCTTTTGAAACTGTGGAACATGAAGGGCGACAAGAAAAATATGAAGGTGATCAAAAGCGGGTTGAACTTCACCTTCATACCAACATGAGCCAATTAGATGCAACTAATACTGCTACCGATTTTGTAAATGCTGCTAAAAAGTTTGGTCAAAAAGCTATTGCGGTTACTGATCATGGGGATGTTCAATCTTTCCCTGATGCTTATAGTGCTGGTAAGAAAACAGGACTAAAGATTTTGTATGGTGTTGAAGCTAATATGATTGATGATCATGCTTTATTAGTTTTGAATCCAGCTGAAATGAAATATGAAGATAAAGAATTTGTAATTTTTGACGTTGAAACTACGGGCTTATCTTCTGTTTACGATACTATTATTGAAATTGGTGCCGTAAAAATGAAGAATGGAGAGGTTATCGATCGATTTGACAAGTTTATTAATCCTCACCATCCTTTGAGTGAACAAACTATTAATTTAACTTCTATTACAGATGAGATGGTAAGTGCTGCTGATGATGAAGATGTTGTGATCAAACAGTTCAAAGATTTTTATGGTGATGATCCTCTTTGCGGACACAATGTTCAATTTGATGTTGGTTTTGTCAATGCTGCTTTAAGAAAAAGTGGTTATGAAGAAATAACTCAACCTGTGGTTGATACACTTGAAGTTTCACGTTTACTTCACCCAGAACAAACTAGACATACTCTGGATTCATTAGCTAAGAAATATAATGTTGTTTTGGAACATCACCACCGAGCAAATCAAGACGCTGAAGCGACTGGATATTTAATGTTTAAACTTCTGGATGCTTTTAATGCGCGTTTTCATGAAGATGATTTAGGTAAAATGAATGATTATGCTGAGCATGGGCAGGTTTATAAACGAGCACGTCCATCTCACATGACTATTTTGGCTAAAAATCAAGCTGGATTGAAAAATATGTATAAACTTGTTTCTATTGCAAGTACTACTAATTTTTATCGAATTCCTAGAACTCCTAAGTCAGATCTTAGAAGACTTCATGATAATCTTTTATATGGTTCTGGTTGTTGGCAGGGCGATGTATTTATTGCTATGATGCAAAAAGGGTATGATGAAGCACGTAAGAAAGCCAAGTTTTATGATTTCTTAGAGGTGCAGCCTCCAGCAAATTATCAACAATTAATTGAAGACGGTTTAATTAAAGATGAAGCTGAATTAGAAGAAATTCTGACTAATATTTATAAATTAGGAAAAGAATTAAATAAGCCAGTTGTTGCTACTGGCGATGCTCATTATGTGGATCCTCATGATGCAATCTATAGAACAATTTTGATTTCAGCTCAAAGAAGTAATCCAAATCGGAACAAACCGCAACCAGATTTACATTTTTATACAACTCAAGAAATGCTTGATGCATTTAGCTTTTTAGGGGAAGAAGCGGCTAAGGAAATTGTTATTACTAACACAAATAAGATTGCTGATTCTCTAGAAGAAATTGCCCCAATTAAAGATGGTCTTTATCCTCCACATATTGATAATGCCGATCAAGAAATGAAAGATTTGACTTACAATAAGGCTTATGAACTTTATGGAAAACCTCTTCCTAAAATTGTTAAAGATAGAATTGAAATGGAATTAAACTCAATCATTTCAAATGGCTATGCGGTTATTTACTTAATTTCTCAGCGTCTAGTAGCTAAATCAAATAAAGATGGATATTTGGTTGGTTCGCGTGGATCCGTAGGTTCGAGTTTGGTTGCTACTATGTCTGGAATTACTGAGGTTAATCCACTCGCGCCGCATTATCGGTGTCCTAATTGTAAATATTCTAAGTTTTTTGAAAATGGAGAATATGGTTCAGGATATGACTTGCCTGATAAAGATTGTCCAAAATGTGGTACTCCGCTTGTAAAAGATGGTCAGGATATTCCATTTGCTACTTTCTTGGGATTCCACGGTGATAAGGTTCCTGATATTGATTTAAATTTCTCAGGAGACTACCAACCAGTTGCACATAACTTTATTCGAGTTATGTTTGGACCCAATAATTCATATCGTGCGGGTACCATTGCGACAGTTGCAGATAAAACTGCTTATGGTTATGCTAAGCATTATGATGAAGAACGTGATTTAAAGCTGCGGAATGCAGAATTAGATCGGTTAGCATCTGGGGTTTCTGGAGTAAAAAGGACAACAGGACAACACCCTGCAGGAATTGTGGTGGTTCCTAACGACATGGATATTTATGACTTTACTCCGGTTCAGTACCCAGCGGATGATGTTAATGCAGCATGGTTAACGACTCACTTTGATTTCCATTCTATTCACGATAATATTTTAAAATTTGATATTTTAGGGCATGATGATCCAACAATGATCAGAATGTTGCAAGATTTGTCAGGAATTGATCCTTTGTCTATTCCACCAGATGACCCAGGAGTTATGTCATTATTTTCAAGTCCTGAAATTTTAGGAGTGACACCAGAACAAATTCAATCTAAAACTGGTACCTTAGGTGTGCCAGAATTTGGAACGAAATTTGTTCGAGGGATGCTTGAAGAAACTAAACCAAATACTTTTTCTGAACTTTTACAAATTTCCGGTTTATCTCATGGGACTGATGTATGGCTAGGGAATGCGGAAGAACTAATTAACAATGGAACTTGTAAATTGAAGAATGTAATTGGTTGTCGTGATAACATCATGATGGACCTTATCCACTGGGGCGTTAAACCAGAAGTAGCCTTTTCGACGATGGAATCAGTTCGTCATGGGCGCGGTATCAGTGATGAAGATATGGCAGTTTTGAAGAAAAATAAAAATATCCCAGATTGGTACATTCCATCTTGTTTAAAGATTAAATATATGTTCCCTAAAGCACACGCAACAGCATATATTTTAATGGCACTTCGAATTGCATGGTTTAAAGTTTATTACCCAGAAATTTACTACACGGCTTATTTCTCAGTTCGTGCTGATCTATTTGATTTAGTAGCAATGAGTCATGGTAAAAACACTGTGAAAGCCGCAATGAAGAAAATTCAAGATAAGGGAAATGATGCTTCTGCTAAGGATAAGAGCTTATTAACTGTGCTTGAGATTGCTAATGAATGTTTAGAGCGTGGAATTAAAATCAAGATGGTTGATGTTAATGAATCAGATGCGCTTAACTTTAAGATTATTGATAAAAATACCATCTTAGCTCCATTTAATGCGGTTCCCGGTCTTGGTGATAATGCGGCTAAGCAAATTGTAGCAGCTCGTGCAGAACAAAAATTCTTATCAAAAGAAGATTTGGCAAAACGTGGTAAAGTATCTCAAACTATTATGGATTACTTTGAAAATAATGGCGTTTTGGAAGGGATGCCCGATCAAAATCAATTATCTCTATTCTAAATTTTGTAAATTACAATTAAATATGGTAAACTTAGTCGTGAAGTTCGAATAAGTAAATTCGAGTGAGCAGTTGTGCTCACTCTTTTTATTACGGAGGAAAGTTTTTGTCTAAAGTTACAGATATTGTTCGTTCAGCTGTAGAACCGATTATTGCTAAACGTAATGATGAATTCGTTGATATTGAATATGTAAAAGAAAAAGGCCAAAATTATCTTCGTATCTATGTTGATAAGGAACCAAATGGTATCGACATAGACGAAATTGCAGATTTGAGTGAATTAGTATCAGAAAAACTTGATACTTTGGATCCAGATCCATTGCCTGACCCATATATTTTGGAATTGTCTTCACCCGGAGCAGAACGTCCAATCAAAACAGAAAAAGATTGGCAAAAAGCTCAAGGAGAATATGTTCATTTAGGACTTTATCAAAAAATAGATGGCAAAAAAATGTATGAAGGCACACTTAAGTCATATAATGATGATGAGGTTGAACTCGAAGTTAAGATTAAGACTAGACGAAAGACTGTTGTTGTTCCTCGCAAATTAATTGCGAATATTCGTTTTGCAATTGAGTTTTAGAAAGGTTGATTAAAACTTATGTCTAAAGAAATGCTTGAAGCGTTTGATACCTTGGAAAAAACTAAAGGCATTAAAAAAGAAGTTATTGTTGATGCAATTAAGGCTGCCTTAGTAGCTGCATATAAGAAAAATTATAATCAAGCACAAAATGTGGAAGTTGATTTTGACGAACGCACTGGCAATTTTAAAGTAATGGCAGTTAAAACTGTTGTTGATGAGGTTCAAGATGATCGCCTTGAAGTAAGTTTAAAAGATGCTTTAGCAATCAATGGTGCTTATGAAGTAGGAGATGAAATTCGTTTCGAAGTTACTCCAAAGAACTTTGGTAGAATTTCTGCTCAAACTGCAAAGCAAGTTATTATGCAGCGTCTTCGCGAAGCTGAAAGAAACAATATTATTGATGAGTATTCTCAATATGAAGATGAACTCATTACAGGAACTGTAGAGCGTCGAGACAATCGTTTTGTCTATGTTAAAATTGGTAATGTTGAAGCGGTTATGTCAACTCATGATCAAATGCCAAATGAGACATACAATCCTCAAGACAAAGTACGTGTGCTTGTAACTCATGTGGGATCTGACTCAAAAGGTGCTCAAATTACTGTTTCAAGAACAGCTCCTGATGTAGTTAAACGTTTATTTGAACAAGAAGTACCTGAAATTTACAATGGTACAGTTGAAATTGTATCCATTGCTCGTGAAGCAGGAGACAGAACTAAGATTGCGGTTAAATCAAATGATCCTAACATTGATCCTGTTGGTACATGTGTTGGTCAAGGCGGAACTCGTGTCCAAAATGTGGTTAATGAATTAGGCGGAGAAAATATTGATATTGTTCAATATGAAGATGACCCATCTGATTACATTGCTAATGCCTTGAATCCTGCTGAAGTTATTGCGGTTCAATTTAGTGATGAAGATGATGAAAAGAGCGCATTAGTGATCGTTCCTGATTATCAATTATCACTTGCAATTGGTAAAAAAGGACAAAATGTTCGTTTAGCTGCTCGTCTTACTGGATATAAGATTGATATCCGTCCAGAATCAGAAGTTGAATTTGTAGACGAAGATAAGAAGAATAGCACTGAAAATAAAGAATCAGATGCTGAAACAGCTAATAACGAAGTAGAAGCAACTGTTAACCATGATGCTTCTACTAGTGATAATACTGAAGAATAGTAGAAAGTTGGTGATCTTTTGAAAAAAAGAAAAATCCCAATGAGGAAAGATCTGCTTACCAATACTATGCAACCTAAGAAAGAATTAGTAAGAGTTGTGATTAATAAAGAAAAGAATATTTCCGTTGATCCAACTGGTAAGAAACCTGGACGTGGAGCATATGTTTCATTAGATCCAAGTAAAATTGAGGCTGCAAAGAATAGTAAAGTATTAGAAAAAAGTTTAGGAACTAGTGTCCCTGAAGAATTCTATGAGGAACTTTATTCGTATGTAGATCATCAAAAGGCTAGAAAAGAATTATTTGGTGATAAATAAGATTGCAAAATAGACAAAAAGCAGTTAATTTATTAGGATTAGCAATGCGTGCAGGGAAGGTAGTCACTGGAACTGAAACAGTAATTGCAGATCTTAAAAAGAAAAAAGTTAAATTAGTAGTTTTAGCTAGTGATCTTCAGAAAAATACTATTGAAAAAGTAAGTCGTGCAGCTAATAAAAATAATGTTTCCATGATCAGTGAATTTACTGCAGTGGAACTTGAAAACGCAGTAGGTAAGAAACGTAAGGTTCTTGGACTTACAGATAGTGGCTTTTGTAAGGCACTAGTTAAGAAGATTAATGAAGGAGTGTGATTGGATGGCTAAGGAAAGAATTTATGAAGTCGCAAAAGAATTAGGCATCGATAACAAGGTTGTGGTTGATAAAGCGAAAGACCTTGGCTTTGATGTTACAAATCATATGTCATCATTAGAGGATTCCCAAGTGAATCAATTAAAGAGCAGTTTCCAGAACTCCGCTCCCGCTAATAAAAAGCAAGAGAAGTCTTCTAAGAAAAATAATAAGATTAAGATTTCGGTTTCTTCCATTAGAAAAAATGAGAAAAAATCTGAAAATGATAATCAAAAACATAAAAAGAATAATAATAGAAGACGTAATAATCGTAATCATGATCATGCTCAAAGAAACGAGCGTAATCATGAACAAAAGCCGGCAGCTCGCGATTTGTTAAAGCAATTTAAGCAAAAACAACGCGCAGAAGAAAGTACATTAAATAAGCAAGCACAAAAAGCTAAAAAAGAATATCACGAACAATTGAAACATCCAAGAAAAGATAATAAACCAACCAATAATCCAAAGAAGAATATTAAAGAATCTCCTAAGGCTGAAAAAACAGAAACTAAAGTCATTGGACCTAAGATTCTTAAGCCATCACCAGCTCGTTTGAAGAAGAATCAATCTTCAATTAAAAAAGAAATTCCTAAGGTTGCTTTAAGTAATGAAGCCCCAAAGGAAAATAACAATCGTGGAAATGGTCATGGTCGTAACACTGGAAAACCAGGCCGTAAAGGTAAGAACCAATTCTTTAATAATCATAATGAACATTCTGACCGTCAAGAGAGAAGAAGACGTAAGAATAAAAAGCGTCAGCATGAACAAGTTCCAAAGAAGCAACCAACTCAAAGAAAAGAACGTCCATTACCAGATGTTTTAGTTTACGAAGAAGGTATGAACGCTCAAGATTTAGGTAAGCTTTTACACCGTGAACCAGCTGAACTTGTTAAGAAGTTATTCATGCTAGGTGTAATGACTAACCAAAACCAATCTTTGGATAAGGATACCATTGAACTTTTGGCTGCAGAATATGGAATTGAAGCTAAACAAAAGGTTCATGAAGATATCTCAGATATTGATAAACTTTATGATAAGAGAATGGAAGCTTCAAAGAAGTCAGATCACCAAGTTAAGCGTCCGCCTGTAGTTACCATTATGGGACACGTTGACCATGGTAAGACTACTTTGCTTGATCGTCTTCGTCATACTCATGTTTCTGCCCATGAAGCAGGTGGTATTACTCAAAAGATCGGTGCATACCAAGTACGTTTAGATGATCGTTTAATTACATTCTTAGATACTCCTGGACACGCTGCCTTTTCTAACATGCGTGCTCGTGGTGCAGAAATTACCGATATTGTTGTTTTGGTTGTGGCTGCAGACGACGGTGTAATGCCTCAGACTATTGAAGCCATTGACCATGCTAAGAGTGCTGGAGTTCCAATTATTGTTGCTATCAATAAGATGGATGTGCCAGGTGCTAATCCACAACACGTTACTGAACAATTGATGAAGTATAACTTGATCCCAGAAGATTACGGTGGTGACACCATTTACGTTAATATTTCAGCTAAGACTGGTGAAAATGTAGATGATTTGCTTCAAATGATCTTACTTCAATCAGATGTGATGGAACTTCAAGCTGATCCTAAGCAAATGGCTATTGGTACAGTTATTGAAGCTCGTTTGTCACGTGGGCGTGGACCAGTAGCTGACCTTTTGATCCAACAAGGTACACTTAATGTTGGGGATCCAATTGTTGTAGGTAATACTTTTGGCCGTGTACGTACTATGACTAACGACCGTGGTCGTCAAGTTAAGAAGGCGACTCCATCAATGCCTGTTGAAATCACTGGTTTAAACAGTGTTCCGGAATCAGCTGATAAGTTAGTTGAATTCGAAGATGAAAAGACTGCACGTAGTGTTGGTGAATCTCGTGCTCAACAAGCTTTGCAAAAGTCTCGTGAAAATGTTCAACACGTTACTCTTGATAACTTATTTGATACAATGAAGAAAGAGAACATGAAGGAAGTTGACATTGTTCTTAAAGCTGATGTTCAAGGTTCAGTTGAAGCTTTACAACAATCTCTTGAAAAGATTAATGTTGAAGGCGTAAGAGTTAATATCATTCACTCTGGTGTTGGTGCTATCAATGAATCAGATGTTACTTTAGCTGGAGCTTCAAATGCATTTATCATTGGTTTCAATGTTCGTCCAACTGCAACTGCTAAGTCTCAAGCAGAAACTGATGGTGTAGATATTCGTCTATACAGCATTATTTACAAGGCAATTGATGATGTAACGGCTGCCATGAAGGGTATGCTTGAACCAACTTACGAAGAAAAAGTTACTGGCAACTTAACGGTTCGTGAAACTTGGAAAGTTTCAAAGGTTGGTACTATTGCAGGTGCCTTTGTTGATAGTGGTTACGTAACTCGCGATTCTGGTATTCGTGTAATTCGTGATGGCGTTGTAGTTTACGATGGCAAGGTTGCATCTCTTAAGAGATTCCAAGATGATGTGAAGCAAGTTAAACAAGGATTTGATTGTGGTTTAACTATTGAAAACTACAATGATATCAAGATTGATGATCAACTTGAAGCTTACGAAATGCAAGAAGTTAAGCCTCAATAGATCATAATTTAGGAGGAAAAAACATGAAACATAGAGTAGGTCGTGTTGAAGGAGAAATCCTTCGCGAATTGACTAAAATTTTGCAAAAGGATATTCGCGATCCTCGTTTGAGTGATGTTACTATTACTGCTGTAGAATGCACTAATGATCTTTCTTATGCTACTGTATACTACAGTTTACTTACAGAAGATCCAGAAAAAGAAAAAGAAGTTAGTGAAGCTTTAGATAAGGCTAAAGGAATGATGCGACACTTGCTTGGTCAAGTATTAACAGTATATAAAGTTCCTGAACTAATTTTTAAGCGTGATAACTCGGTTAAGTATGGTAGTAAAATTGACCGTTTAATTGCTGAAGTAAGAAAGCAAGATCAAGAACGGAATAGTAAGTAAAAGAAAAGGGCGCCATCAAGGCGCCTTTTTTATTTAATAAACAAGAAACAGGGAAATTTATGTTAAATGGAATTATAGTTATTGATAAAGATAAAGGCATGACTAGTGCTGACGTGGTTTATCATTTAAGAAAAGCATTGCATATTAAAAAAATTGGACATGCAGGAACTTTAGATCCTGAAGTAACGGGAGTTTTACCGATTGCAATTGGTCAAGCAACTAAATTAATTGAATTAATGCACACACGTCCCAAGGCCTATACAGGGAGCGGTCTATTTGGATATGCCACTGATAGTTATGATACGGATGGAAAAACTTTAAAAGAAAATAAATTAGATCATCCTTTTACTAAAGATGAAATTCGATCTGCGATGCATACTTTTGAAGGGAAAATTGTTCAAGTGCCACCGATCTATTCTGCGGTAAAAGTTAATGGAAAACGCTTGTATGAATATGCTCGTGAAGGAATTGAAGTAGAACGGCCTAAGCGGGAAGTAGAGGTAAGAAAATACGAATTAATTAATGAACCAAAGTTTAATCCGCAAACAGGCTATCAAAAATTTGATTTTGATATTGAATGTAGTAAGGGGACCTATGTAAGATCTTTGGTAAATGATTTAGGGGAAAAATTAAATCAACCAGCAGTTATGACCTACTTACGCAGAACTGCAAGTTCTGGCTTTGATTTGAGCCAAGCTGTAAAACTAAGTGAAGTAGAAAATAATCCTGGAGAAGTAGAAAAACTCATTCAACCCATTGATGCCTTTTTTAAGGATTATGAAACTATTGATTTAAATCAAGGACAATGGCTAAAAGTTCAAAATGGAGCTACCATTTCTTTGAAAACGCATGCAAAAAAAGTGGCATTACGCTACAATAATAGAGTTAAAGCAATTTATCGTAATGCAGGCCATTATTATCGCCCAGAGTTAATGCTGCTCAAGAATGAATAAGTAGAACGAAGGAAATATTGTGCAAGTTATCCATTTACCTTATCCAGTTAAGTCAAATATTATACCAAGTAAAATAATTTTAGTACTAGGCTTTTTTGATGGTGTCCATTTAGGTCATCAACATTTAATTACTGTGGCTAAAGATATTGCTCAAGAAAAAAAGCTCCCTTTGGCTGTTATGACTTTTGACCGTCATCCTCGAGAAGTTTATGCAAATAAATTTAATTTTAAGTACATAGATACCATTGATGAAAAGGCTGAAAAAATGGCTAATTTGGGGGTGGATTATTTATTAATTGCACCCTTTACTGAAGGATTCAGCAAGATTTCAGGTCAAGAATTTGTTGATAATGTAATTGTTAAATTAAATGCAGATACTGTCGTAGCTGGATTTGATTATACTTATGGTCCTAAGAAGATAGCCAATATGGATAATTTACCTAAATTTGCTAAAGAGCGTTTTCAAATTGTTAAAGTTGCAAAACAAACTTTTAGTGGTCAAAAAATTGGGTCGACTGTAATTCGCAAAGCTATTAAAAATGGTGAAATGGAAGAAGCTTATGACTTACTAGGACATCATTACCAGATGAGCGGTACGATTGGTCATGGAGAAAGAAATGGTCATAAGATTGGTTTTCCGACTGCTAATTTAGTCTGGGATAAGAAAAAAGTTGTGCCTAAAATTGGTGTATATGCCACTAAAACTAAAATTGATGGTAAATGGTATGATTCAATGACGAGTGTAGGCTATAATTTAACGACTGGCCAAGAGCGGAGAATTTATATTGAATCACATTTGTTTAATTTTGATAAAGAAGCTTATGGCGAGAAAATGACCATTAAATGGTATTTGTATACTCGTGGTGAAGTAAAATTTGCTAGTTTAGATGAGCTAAAGGAGCAATTGAAGCGAGATGAGAACCAAATCAAGGCTTATTTTGCAGAAATTGACTCTAAAAAATAGCTTGGCAAAACTTTAAGCTTATGATATATTAAACTTATCAGTTAAAGTTCATTTAAGAAAGAAGGGTAGCCGGTGCGTTTTTAATCTTGTAATTAGACATAGTTAGATAAAAGTCCGTATTTTTAGACGGAGAGACTATGTACTTTTAACAAGATTGAATGCACGATTATCTTTTTCTCTAAAATAAAAGAGAGTCACACTTGTTAAAAGGTGCAGACTCTCTTTTTGTATGGAGATGATTTGATGAGCAATATAAAAATTAGCAATCTTTCTTTTAGATATGATACTAACAATGAAAATATTTTTGAAAATTTAAATTTGAATTTAGATAGTTCCTGGAAACTTGGCTTAGTAGGAAGAAACGGAAGAGGGAAAACCACCTTTCTTAATTTGCTTCGCCAAAAATTAAAAGGGATTGGCAAAATTCAAACTAGACTTCGGTTCTCGTATTTTCCGATGGAAATCGTAAATCCTAAAGGGATTACTTTCTATGAACTTCAAGATAAATTAAATTTTGAAGAATGGGAATTAGAACGTGAACTTAATTTAATGAAAGTTGATCCCAATTTGATTTGGCAACCTTTTGATACTTTGAGTGGTGGAGAACAGACAAAGATTTTATTAGCCGCTTCATTTGTAGATTCAGATTCTTTTCCTTTAATTGATGAACCAACGAATCATTTAGATGAAGAAGGTCGACGTCAAATAGCAGAATATCTTTTTGGTCATGACGAGGGATATATTGTGGTGAGTCATGATCGGAATTTTTTAAATCACATCACAGATCATATATTGGCAATTGAAAGTGGTGAAATTCATTGATTTCTCCTTCTAGGTTGATTAAGCGAGGATACCCTGGATTTTAATCCGGGGAGGAATTGCACTTTCAGCCTTTTTATATTTTGTCTTTTTCTCCTCTAATTTCTATGATATAATCATTTTCAAACGCTTGTTTGGAGGTAGATAATTTGGATCAGGCAGTAACGATTAAAGCCAAGCTCCTTAATATTGATGATCAAACTACCCACGCTTTTATAAAAACCATGACTGCATACAGAGATGCCTGCAACTTCGTCTCACAGTATGTTTTTGACCATGATTTTGAGTTTCGATTTTCTCAGCTAAATCAAGCCCTTTATCATGATTTGAGAGACCTGTTTGGGCTCAAAAGTCAAATGGCTCAATCGGTTATCAGAAATGTTGTTGCCCGCTATAAAACAATCAAAACCCAATTGAAGCAAACACCGTTTCGCTATAATACTGGGGAAAAAGATGCGCAGGGCCATGCTATCTGGTCGCGGATTCCGCGTGATCTCACTTGGCTTTGGCGTCCAGTTAAGTTTAAGCGTCTTCAGCTTGATCTTCAGCGCAATCGCGACTGGTCTTATTTAAATACAAGCAGCCAGCTTTCTTTGAATACCTTAATGGGGAGAAAGAAAGTTGATTTTGTCTGCAAAAATTTCGACCAGTATCTTGATGCTAGCCGTTGGAAGTTTGGCTCAATTAAGCTGCTTCAGTTCAAAAATAATTGGTATATCCACCTTAGTGCGACGATGTCCCTTCCTGAATATGAATTAAAGCAGACCCAGCATATCGTTGGGATTGATCGCGGTCTGCGCTTTTTGGCTGCCTGCTATGACGAACAGGGCCAGACTCTGCTTTGCAGCGGACAAAAAGTATTGCGCACCAGGCGCAAATATAAGAAACTCCGTGCTCAGCTTCAAGCCAAAGACACTAAGTCTGCCAAGCGAAGACTTAAAAAGATCGGTCAGCGAGAGAACCGTTTTATAAGCGATGTTAATCATCGCCTTACCAAGACACTCGTTGATCATTACGGTCCCAATACTATCTTTGCTTTAGAAGACTTAACCAATGTCCGCTTTGCGACTGAGAAAGCTGCCAAAAAGCGTCGCTATGAAATGGTTTCTTGGACTTTTTACCAGTTTGAGCAGTTTTTAGCTTACAAAGCTAATTTGAATTCTTCAACTGTTGTTAAAGTTTCTCCCAGATTTACCAGCCAGCGCTGTCCTAAGTGCGGAAGAATCCGTAAGGAGAACCGCAACCATGAGTTGCACCTCTACATTTGTGATGAGTGCGGCTACAAATCTAATGACGATCGCTTAGCGGCCATGAATATCCAGTTCTTGGGCGAACAGTACCATAAAGGTGTTAAAATACCTAAATTTACTAAATTAAGATCTGCCGAGCAAACTTGGCAGGTAAACGGGTATCGTCAACTGTCCGACGATGCAGCCTCGGAGGCGGAAGTCGCAAGACGCTATAACCGCTATCTAGTAAAAATAGATGAGAGCTGCAAACCCTAGAATTTATTCTAGGGTAGTTGATCTTCTTAAAGAATTCAAACCAGCAATGCTTTTGATTGAACACGATCCTTATTTTATTAAGGAAGTAGCTGATCAAGTAATTGAGTTGTGAAAAATATTTCAAAAAAATTAGCAGTCAGCTTGATATCGTGCTAGTTTTTAGTATAATGGTATTTGTTAGCACCTAATAGATGAGAGTGCTAAAAGTGAGGGCGATATTTATGTTGACCGAACGTCAAGAATTAATTTTAAAAACAATTATTCAAGATTTCACACAAGATCATGAACCTGTTGGTTCAAAGACAGTGATGAAACAATTACCAATTAAGGTATCAAGTGCAACAATTCGGAATGAAATGGCAACGCTAGAAGAGAAAAGGTTGATCGAAAAAACTCACTCTTCAAGTGGTCGGATTCCATCAAGTGAAGGGTATCGTTATTATCTTGACAATTTAGTCGAGCCATTACGTTTACCTGAAAACGTTTATGATAAAATTGTTTATCAATTAGATCGACCATTTCATCAAGTGAATGAAATTGTGCAAGAAGCTGCTAAGATTTTATCGGATTTGACGAATTATACTGCTTTTGCAGAAGGTCCCGAAAATCACGGTGTGACTGTTACAGGATTTAGAATTGTACCATTGTCGAACAGACAAATTATGGCAATTTTGGTAACCAGTGATGGTAATGTTCAAAATCAAGTTTATGCTTTACCACATCACATTCATGGGGATGAAATTGAAAAAGCCGTTCGGATGATTAATGATGAGCTAGTGGGGAAGAGTTTGAAAGAAATTACCCCAACTTTATTAAAAGGTCTAGCTAATCAGCAAATTGCCGGTACTCATTCAGCTGAACTCCTTAGTTTAGTTGAAGATGTTATTAAAGATGCGGCCAGTGAGCAGATGTATGTGGATGGTCAGATCAATTTGTTGAATAATAGCTCTGAGAAGAATGTGAATGACATTCGCTCGCTTTATGAATTAGTTGATCATAATGATCTGATTTCAAACTTGATGGGTGATTGTGAAAAGGTTGCTTCGCCGGATCTTCCAGTTCAAGTAACGTTAGGATCAGAACTTCCTAATGATTTATTGAAAAATTATAGTTTGGTAACTGCCAGATATAATGTGGGAGAACATGGTGAAGGTACAATTGCACTACTTGGTCCAACGAATATGCCATATTCGCAAATGATTGGGTTACTTGAATATTTTAGAAACGAGCTAGCCAAGAAATTGCTCGATTACTACGGAAGGTTTCAATAGAGGGGGTTAGCTGTGAGTAAAGAAGAATTTCCAAGCGAAAAGAATTTAGATGAAAAAGATACTGCTCCTAAAAAGAAAGTGGAGGAAACTCCAAAGGCTAACAAGGAGACAGATAATAAAGAAGATCAAAAATTAGCTAAGCAAATTGCTGAATTAGAAGCTAAAAACAAGGAACTTGAAGATAAGTATCTACGCAGTGAAGCTGAAATCCAAAACATGCAAAACCGTTACTCAAAGGAACGAGCTCAACTTATTAAATATGAATCTCAAAGTTTGGCTAAAGATGTTTTGCCTGCAATGGATAACCTAGAACGTGCTTTAGGCGTTAAGGTTGACGATGAAGCATCTAAGCAATTGAAAAAGGGTGTCCAAATGACCCTTGATTCACTTATCAAGGCCATGAAAGATCATGGTATTGTTGAAATTGAGGCTGATGGCGTAGAGTTTGATCCGACATTACATCAAGCTGTTCAAACTGTAGCAGCTGAAAATGATGATCAAAAAGATCACGTTGTTCAGGTTTTACAAAAAGGATATCAATACAAGGACCGTACATTGAGACCAACTATGGTTGTTGTTGCTCAATAGAAAGGGAGATTTATTAATGTCAAAAGTTATCGGTATTGACCTTGGAACTACTAACTCTGCAGTAGCAGTTCTTGAAGGTAAAGAACCTAAAATTATTACTAACCCAGAGGGTAATCGTACTACTCCATCTGTAGTTGCATTTAAAGATGGTGAAATTCAAGTCGGTGAGGTTGCTAAGCGTCAAGCTATTACTAACCCTAATACGATTGTTTCAATCAAGCGTCACATGGGTGAAGCTGACTATAAGGTTAAAGTAGGAGACAAAAGTTACACACCACAAGAAATTTCCGCAATGATTTTGCAATACATCAAGAAATTTTCTGAAGATTACTTAGGTGAAGAAGTTACAGATGCAGTTATTACTGTACCTGCTTACTTTAATGATGCTCAACGTCAAGCTACTAAAGATGCTGGTAAGATTGCTGGCTTAAATGTTCAAAGAATTATTAACGAACCAACTGCTTCAGCTTTAGCATATGGTCTTGATAAAGATGAAGACGATGAAAAAGTTTTAGTATATGACCTTGGTGGTGGTACTTTTGATGTTTCTGTTCTTCAATTAGGGGACGGTGTCTTCCAAGTACTTTCAACTAATGGTGATACTCACCTTGGTGGGGATGACTTTGATAACCGTATCATGGATTGGCTTATCAAGAACTTTAAGGATGAAAATGGTGTTGACTTGTCTAAGGATAAGATGGCACTTCAACGTTTAAAGGATGCCGCTGAAAAGGCTAAGAAGGATTTGTCAGGTGTATCAAGCACTCACATTTCACTTCCATTCATTTCTGCTGGCGAATCTGGTCCACTTCACCTTGAAGCTGACTTAACTCGTGCTAAGTTTGATGAATTGACTAATGATTTAGTTGAAAAGACTAAGATTCCATTTGACAATGCATTAAAGGATGCCGGTCTTACTGTTAACGACATTGATAAAGTTATTTTAAATGGTGGTTCAACTCGTATTCCTGCAGTTCAAAAGGCTGTTAAGGAATGGGCTGGAAAAGAACCTGACCACTCAATTAACCCAGATGAAGCTGTAGCCCTTGGTGCCGCAATTCAAGGTGGGGTTATCTCAGGGGACGTTAAGGATATTGTTTTGTTGGATGTTACTCCACTATCACTTGGTATTGAAACCATGGGTGGTGTCTTCACTAAGTTAATTGATAGAAACACTACTATTCCAACCTCAAAGAGTCAAATCTTCTCAACTGCAGCTGATAACCAACCAGCCGTAGATGTTCACGTTTTACAAGGTGAACGTCCAATGGCAGCTGATGATAAGACACTTGGACGCTTTGAATTAACTGATATTCCACCTGCACCACGTGGTGTTCCTCAAATTCAAGTTACCTTTGATATCGATAAAAACGGTATTGTAAATGTATCTGCTAAGGATATGGGAACTGGTAAGGAACAAAAGATTACCATTAAGAGTTCATCTGGTTTGTCAGATGAAGAAATCAAGCGCATGCAAAAAGACGCTGAAGAACACGCTGAAGAAGATAAGAAGCGTAAAGAAGAAGTTGACTTACGTAATGAAGTTGACCAATTAATCTTTACTACTGAAAAGACCTTGAAAGAAACTAAGGGTAAGGTATCTGATGAAGATACTAAGAAGGTTCAAGATGCACTTGATGACTTGAAGAAAGCTCAAAAAGACAACAACTTGGACGAAATGAAAGAAAAGAAGGATGCTTTATCTAAGGCTGCTCAAGACTTAGCTGTTAAGCTTTACCAACAAAATGGTGGTGCTCAAGGTGCTGCTGGTCAAGCTGGCCCTCAAGGTCCACAAGGTGGCAACCCAAATGATAACAATGGTGGCACTCAAGATGGTACTTTCCATAAAGTAGACCCAGACAAGTAATGGGTTTATAATTTGAATAACCTATTAAGAAAAGAACTGCTTAATGGTAGTTCTTTTCTTTTGAATGTAAGGAGTTTTAATTTTGGCACAAGATTATTACAAAACTCTTGGTGTGGATCGTAATGCGAGCGACCAAGAGATTAGTAAAGCATATCGTAAATTAGCTAAAAAGTATCACCCAGATTTGAATCATGAGCCAGGAGCCGAAGAAAAGTATAAAGAAGTTAATGAAGCTTATGAAGTACTTCATGATAAGCAAAAGCGTGCCCAGTATGATCAATTTGGATCTGCTGGTGTAAACGGTCAAGGCGGCTTTGGCGGTGCTGGTCAAGGTGCATATGGCGGCCAAGGCTTTGGTGGGTTTAGTGATTTTGGTGATATCTTTAACGATTTCTTTGGTGGAGCTAGCCAACAAAGACAAGTAGATCCAACTGCTCCTCAACGTGGTCAAGACCTGGATTATACTTTAACTATTGATTTCATGGATGCGATTAAAGGTAAAAAGACTCAAGTTAGTTATACCCGTAGCGAAACTTGTGAAACTTGTGGTGGAAACGGCTGTGAAAAGGGTACTCATCCAATTACTTGTGATAAGTGTCATGGTACGGGTTATATGACTGTTACTCAACAATCACTGCTTGGCATGATTCGTCGTCAAACAGTTTGTGACAAGTGCCAAGGTCGCGGCGTAATTATTGAACATCCATGTAACACTTGCCATGGTAAGGGAACTGTTGATAAGACTAATACGATTGAAGTTGATATTCCAGCTGGTATTGATAATGGTCAACAACTTCGTTATGAAGGTCAAGGTGAAGCTGGTAAAAATGGTGGACCTTACGGAGACTTGTACATTAGTTATCGTATTAAGCCATCTAAAGAATTTGAAAGACGTGGTAATACAATCTATACCACTATTCCAATTTCATTTGCGCAAGCAACTTTGGGTGATGAAATTAAGGTTAAGACTGTGCATGGGGATGTAGATTTAAAGATTCCAGCAGGTACTCAACCTAATAAGAAATTTACCATTAAGGGTGAAGGAGTTCCTTATCTTAGAGGAAATGGCAATGGTGATCAAATTACCACTGTTGAAGTTAAGATTCCAAAACATGTCAATGAAAAGCAAAAAGAAGCTTTAGTTGACTTTGTAAAGGCTAGTGGGGAATCTATTACTCCTCAAGGAAAAGGCTTCTTTGAAAGACTTAAAGATAAGCTGAATGGTGATTAGTCAAAATGTCTCAATACTCTGTAGTTAGTATTGAGACATTTTTCGTTTTTGATTTCATCTCTTTTCAATGCTTTGATATAATTAATAAAAGAAGAATTAAAGGGTGCATGTAATTTATGGATTTAGAAAAATTAAAAGACTATCAAAAACATATTCGTAACTTTTCAATTGTTGCCCATATTGATCATGGTAAGTCAACAATTGCCGATAGAATTTTGGAATTAACCGATACGGTTTCGGAAAGACAATTAAAAAATCAAATGCTTGATGATATGCCACTGGAACGTCAACGTGGAATTACAATCAAGATGAACTCAGTTGAAGTTAAATATCATGCAAAAGATGGAGAAGATTATATTTTCCACTTAATTGATACACCAGGACACGTGGACTTTTCCTATGAAGTTTCTCGATCTTTGGCTGCTTGTGAAGGGGCACTTTTAGTTGTTGATGCTTCACAAGGTGTGCAAGCTCAGACTTTGGCTAATACTTATTTGGCTATTGATGACGATTTGGAAATTTTACCGGTTATTAATAAGATCGATTTACCATCTGCGGATCCGGATAATGCTAAAGAGGAAATTGAAGAAATGCTGGGCTTAGATGCTTCTGATGCAGTTGAAGTTTCAGGGAAAACTGGCCAAGGAATTGCTGAAATGCTTGAAAAAATTGTTACTGATATTCCAGCTCCTACAGGCGATTTGCAAGCTCCGCTTAAAGCTTTGATTTTTGACTCAAAATATGATGATTATCGAGGGGTAGTTTTATCAGTTAGAATTGAGGATGGAACGGTTAAGCCTGGTGATCAGATTCAAATTATGAATACTGGTAAAACATATGAAGTAACTGAAGTCGGTGTTTCCAGTCCCCATCCCGTTAAAAAAGATATTTTAGTAGCGGGGGATGTAGGTTATTTAACGGCTAATATAAAATCAGTTCGTGAAACTCGAGTAGGTGATACGATTACTGATGCCAATAATCCAACAGCAGAACCACTTCCAGGCTATCGTCAAATTCCACCAATGGTTTACTCAGGTATGTATCCGGTTGATAATCGCGACTATGATGATTTAAAGGAAGCTCTTCAAAAATTGCAATTAAATGATGCGGCTTTGGAATTTGAGCCTGAAACTTCTACTGCTTTAGGTTTTGGATTCCGTTGTGGCTTCTTAGGATTGCTTCACATGGATGTTGTGCAGGAACGCCTAGAGCAAGAATTTGGTCTGGATTTGATTATGACGGCACCGAGTGTTGACTACCATGCAATTATGAATGATGGGACAACTAAGGTGATTGATAATCCATCCGATTTGCCAGATGCTGGTGAATATAAAGAAGTACAAGAACCTTATGTTAAAGCTGAAATTATGGTCCCAAATGATTTTGTCGGTCCTGTAATGGAGCTTTGTCAACGTAAGCGTGGTGAATTTGTCACGATGGATTATCTTGATAAGTATCGTGTAAATGTCATTTATAATATGCCGTTAGCTGAAATTATTTTTGACTTTTTTGATGATTTAAAATCTTCAACTAAGGGTTATGCCTCACTTGATTATGAAATTACCGGTTATCGGGCAACTGATTTAGTTAAGATTGATATCTTACTTAACAAGGAACCGATTGATGCCTTGAGTTTTATTGCTCATAGAAGTGAAGCCCAGGATCGTGCTCGTCAAATGACATCAATGCTTAAAAAGCTTATCCCAAGACAAAACTTTGAAGTGGATATTCAAGGTGCTATTGGAGCTAAGATTATTTCTCGTGCCACTATTAAGCCATATCGTAAAGACGTTACTTGGAAGATTCACACTGGTGACCCAGATAGACGTGCTAAGCTTCTTGAAAAGCAGAAGCGTGGAAAGAAGCGGATGAAGGCTGTGGGCCGAGTAGAAGTGCCACAAGATGCCTTTATGGCTGTTCTTAAGATGAATGATGATGACATTAAGGGGAAGTAGACCATGGCTGAAAATAAGAAGAAGCGAAATGTTGGTCAAATTCTTTTAAGAATTGCAGCCATCATTCTGTTAATTGTTGGTTTAATTCTCATCTTTAATCGACAAATTCGGAATCAAATGGTGCGACAAAATCAATCTAAAGCACTAGGTTCATTAACTGCTGAAAAGATTGAAAAAAACCAAAAAAAGAAAGGGATGTATGACTTTAGCAAAGTTAAAGAAATTGACTTCGCCCAAGTTACACGTTCTCAAGTTAAAAATAATTCTGATGCCATTGGAGCAATGGCTATTCCTGATATAAACATGTATTTACCAGTCATGCTTGGATTGTCAGATGATGCAATGTCAACTGGCGGAGGAACCATGCGTGATGGAGAAGTGATGGGTCAAGGTAACTTTGCTTTAGCAGGTCACTATATGACTTCTAAAGGAGTGCTTTTTTCACCGCTAGAAGATTCAAAAAAAGGTCAATTAATTTATTTGACTAATTTAAAGAAGATTTTTGTTTATAAAATCTATATGAAAAAGAAAGTTAATCCATACGCTGTCTGGCTAGTTAACAACACTAAAAAGCCAATTGTAACTTTAATTACGTGTGCTGATGGTGGAGTTAATCGCTGGGCTGTACGAGGAAATTTGATTAAGACTGAACAGGCAACGAATAAGAATTTACAGGTGTTTAAACTTAAATAATGAAGTGGAAACAAAGAAATGCGGAGCCGTTAGATCCTAACTTAATTCAAGAATATCAACTTAGTCCAATTGCGGCTAAGTTGTTTTCTTTGCGGGGAATTAATACGGCTGAAAAATTGGATTTTTGGTTTAATAGTAGTGAAGAGGATTTGGCAGATCCCTCATTAATGCATGATCTTGATAAGGCGGTTGAGCGAATTAATCAAGCGATTGACAGAGGAGAAAAAATTACTATTTATGGGGATTATGATGCTGATGGAATTACTTCAACTGCAATTATGGTGGAAACTCTAGGTATTCTAGGTGCTGATGTGCACTATTTTATTCCTAACCGCTTTAAAGAGGGATATGGTCCAAATCTTGATAACTATAAAAAGATTGTTGCAGATGGAACTAAACTCATTATTACGGTAGATAATGGGGTAACCGGCGTCGATGAAGTAGCTTATGCTAAAACAGAAGGTGTCGATACGATTATTACCGATCATCATACTTTCCAAGAAAAAGTGCCAGATTCTTATGCTTTAGTTCATTGCAATTATCCAGGTCAAACTTATCCTTTTGATGATTATTGTGGGGCTGGTGTAGCTTATACACTTTGCCGGAAGTTAATGGAAGATCCTTTACCAGAATTACTCGATTTAGTGATGATTGGGACCATTGGGGATATGGTTAAGGTGAGTGGAGAAGGTCATATTATTGTTAAGCGTGGTTTGGAAATCTTCAATCGTACCGATCGACCAGGATTGCGTGCTTTGGTTAAAAATGCTGGCCTTAAACTAGGAAATTTAGATGAAACCGATATTGGTTTTAATATTTCTCCGCGTCTAAATGCAACTGGACGCCTAGATAATGCAAGTTTAGCTGTAGAATTGCTTTTAGCAGATGATGAGTTTGAAGCTAAACAATTGGCCGATAAAATTGAAGAGTTAAACAATAAACGGCGTGAACTCACCCAAGAAGTTTATAAAAGCTGTTTAAATCAGGTTAAGATGAACAATTGGCAAAGAAGTAATACCCTAGTTTTATATGATCCTGATTTTCATGAGGGGGTTTTAGGTTTAGTTGCTAATAAAATTGCTACTACTCTGCATAAGCCAACTCTTGTTTTAACTAAAAATGATCAAGGTGAGGTTAAGGGTTCTGGCCGCTCAGGTAAAAACTTTAATTTGTTTAACGCTTTGAATCCATTAAAGAAATTATTTACTAAATTTGGTGGTCATGATTTTGCCTGTGGCCTATCAATGACTGAAGATAAGATTCCTGAGTTGCGTGAAAAGCTAGAGAGTGGTTTTCATGTTGAGCAAGAAAGCGCAGAAGAGTATGATTTTGAACTCCCTCTAAAAGATTTGTCTTTAGACACTCTGGAGCAAATAAATCAGGCGGGACCTTTTGGTACTGATAATCCTAAACCAGTTTTTAGTGTTTCTGATTTTCAAATTAAAAACTTTATTCGAATGGGTCAGGAGAAGAATCATATTCGCTTTAATGCGGTAAAAGATGATGGTTCTCTTACTGTGGTAGGTTTTAACAAAGATTATTTAGATAATGATCTTTTACCTTTTATTTCAAAGGTATTTGTAGAATTAAATCGCAATACTTATAAGAATAAAGTTAGTTTACAAGCCATTATGAAAGGCGTTGATTTTGCAGCTCCGAAATTAGCTGTGCCAGCACCAATAATCGATTTGCGTAATGAAAGTTATGTTATGGGCTTTGCGGATCGTTATTTGCTTTTCAATGAGAAAAATATTCCAGCTGTTGAAAATTTAGGAATTGATCCAGAAAAAATCACTTTAGTTAAAGATTACGATCAAGCAGATGAAGTAGTTGTTTTGCTGGATACACCAAAAAACAAGATTGAATTGGACCAAGCTTTACAAAATAATTATCAGCAACTATATTTGCGCTTTTTACTCGATCAGCTTCCCGTAGAAAAGCTTCCTGCTAAATCTTATTTCGGAAAAGTGTTAAAGTATATTTATGCCCATCCCACTTTAAAACCGCAAGATTATCAAGCAGTAGCTCCTTATTTGGGCTTAGACTATGATAGTGTATTGTTCATTTTACGTGTCTTTTTTGAATTGGGCTTTGTTAAGTTAGATGATGATAAGTTAGTAGGAGTTAAACATCCCCAGAAGAAGCCCCTATCTCAATCTAAATACTTGCTTGCAACTAATTCTCAAATTAAATTTGTTAATGAATTGCGGCATATGTCAACGACTACTTTATTAAACTACATTGATCAGCTTAGAAATTAATAATTTGGCTGTTTTAAGTGTTTTTATGCGAAAAATCTGTTAAAATATAACAGTCAAAAGTGTTTTTAATGAACACAAAGATTTATGGAGGTTTTTTCTTCTTATGGCAATTGATTTTAAAGAACATATCGCAAGCGTTCAGGATTTTCCAAATAAAGGAATTGTTTTCCGTGATATTACGCCAATTTTGCAAGATGGTGAACTTTATCGCGCAGCAACTCATGAATTAGCAGAATATGCAAAGAGCAGAAATGCTGATGTTATCGTGGGTCCTGAAGCAAGAGGATTTATTGTAGGTTGTCCAGTTGCAACTGAGTTGGGTGTTGGTTTTGTTCCAGCTAGAAAGCCACACAAGTTGCCACGAGAAGTAGAACGTGCTTCATATGATCTAGAATACGGTTCTAACAGCTTAGAAATGCATAAAGATGCAATCAAGCCAGGTCAAAGAGTAGTTCTTTGTGATGATTTATTAGCAACTGCTGGTACCTTAAGAGCTTCAAAAGAATTAATTGAAAATCTTGGTGGTAAACTCGTTGGAGCTGCTTTTTACATTGAATTGCCAGACCTTAAGGGCCGTGAAAAGTTACCAGATTTAGATATTTACTCTCTTGTACAATATCATGGTGCTTAATTAATCAACAGAAATAGTAAAGATAAAACTTCAAGGAAAAATTTCTTGGAGTTTTATTTTTTAGGTAAAAATATGATAAAAGAAATTGTAGATAATGCTTTAAAGGCGCTTCTTTATGAAGCTGTAACTTTGCCAAAACCTGGTTTGGTTGATCCAGTCGATCAGGGTTCACATCCAGATATGGATATTTATACTTTTATTGATAGCAGTGTAGCATTGGCCCCATACTTAAATAAAGCCGCGCAGATTGGTGAAGAGTTTAAGGGGCACAACTTAACTCAAATGTTTCAAAAGTTGCGACAAGAGGGTTTTTTAGCCGAAACAGAGATGTTGAGGGCAACTCAAGCTATTAATACGCATAAAGGTGCAATTTTTTCTTTAGGGATATTTGTATGTGCGCAAAGTTATGCGAAAAAACATGAGCAAGATATTTTTGAAGTTATTAAAAAAATGTGTCGAGGATTAATTCATCATGATTTAAGTACCTTAAATAAAAAGCACTTAACTGCAGGTGAAGAGCAATATGTAAAATATCAAATTGGAGGCGTCCGTGAACTTGCTGAAAGGGGATATCCAATTGTGAGGGATAGCAGTCTACCATATTTAAAAATGAGTCAGGGGACAATTAATCAGCGCTTATTAGATACTCTAATGAAAATTGCAAGTCAGGCCGATGATACAACCTTTGTTAAAAGGGCTCAAGGAAGACAGACACTAGCTTGGCTTCATGAAATAAGTGAAAAATTTTTGAAATTAGGTGGGAGTAAAACCCAAGCGGGGATGCAATTTTTGAAAGAGGAAAATGCGATTTTTAAAGAACACGACTATACAATTGGAGGGTGTGCTGATTTATTAATCGTGACCATCTTTATGGCTTTAGAGGAAAATAGTTTGTAAAAAATAAGCACTATCTTTTTACAAGTTAAGTATTTTCATATATAATATTTACCGTTATAAAAAATAAAGGGAAGTGTGAAGAATATGCAACTAAGACAAGCTACGATGGCTGATTTTGATCAAATTATGACTATTCTTAAGGATGGCGCCAACCAATTGGCTGAAAGAGGCGTAGAGCAATGGCAAGGGGATTATCCTTCACCAGATCAAATCAAAGAAGATATTGAAAATGGCTGGGCTTACTTGGCTGTTTCTCAAGATGGTGAAACTGTTGGTGCAATTGCTATTGTTCCTTCGCCAGATCATTCTTATGATAAGCTTGATGGTAAGTGGTTACTTGATACGGAAAACTACTTGGTAATTCATAGAGTAGCTATTCACTCAAATCATGCAGGGAAAGGTTATGCTACTAAGCTTTTAACTGAGGTTATCAATTATATTAAAGAGCATCGATCAGATATCGATTCAATTAGAATTGATACTCATGAAGATAATAAGGCAATGCAACATTTAATTGATAAGATGGGCTTTACCCGTGTCGGAACTTTGCATGGTGTTTATCGACCTGATGAAACTTCATATGTTTATGAACTAAAAACTAAATAATGAAAAAGATGATCTTTGAATTAGAAGATCATCTTTTTTATTATAAAATCGGAGATAGTAGTCTGGAGAAATATTGTTTAAATTTGCGCCATCTACTTTGTTTGTCGAAGTATTCATTAGTCATCAAAGTTGAAACTTTTAAATCTTCTTCAAAGATCTTCTTCAACTTTTTAGTCAATTCAGGACTATAGTTAAAAGCATTTACTTCAAAATTTAAACTGTAGCTTCGATAGTCTTGATTTGCAGATCCTACAGAAGAGATGTTAGAACCACTGACGACAGTTTTTGCATGAATAAAACCATTATTGTACTTATAAACTTTTACCCCGTTTTCAGTTAAATATTTAGCATAATATTCAGTTGCTCGATAAACAAAGGGATGATCTGGCATACATGGAACCATGATGCGCACATCAACGCCGCTTTTGGCAGCAATGATTAAAGCTTCCAAAATGGATGGTTCTGGGATCAAATACGGAGTTTGAATGTAGATATATTCTTTGGCGGTGGCAATAATGCCTTCATATCCACGGCGAATAGCAAAATCTTGACTATCAGGCCCCGAAGAAACAATCTGCATTGCTACATCATTTTTAGATGAAGGACGCTTTAACTTAATATGCTCCAAATTATCAAGAGGATATTTAGGTAGATGAGATTTCCGACAGGAAGTATTCCAATCCATGGCGAATCTAAATTCCATCATGATGGGAGCTTGCCCGACAACCCGCATGTGAGTATCACGCCAATGGCCGAATTTTGGTGATTTGTCAACGTATTGATCACCAATGTTAAATCCACCTATATAACCAATTGTATGGTCGATAATCACTAATTTACGATGCAAATGATAGTTTAAACGAGGTGTACGAATTTTATATTTACTTGAACTTGAAATGAATGGCTGTGCCTCACCGCCTAATTTTCGTAAATTGCTAAAAAATCGTGCCTTAGTACCGTGCGACCCGTTAGCATCATAAAGTACACGTACTTTAACGCCACGTTTTGCGGCAGCTTCTAGCGCGGATAAAACGCGATGACCTAATTCATCGGAATAAAAAGTATAAAATTCTACATCAACAAACTCTTTTGCCTGATTGATATTAGCAATTATATTATCGAATAGGTCATTACCATCTGTAAAAAGTTCAACTTGATTATCTAAGGTTAAAATTGCTTTATCATTGTTTAAATTTAAATCTGTCAGCATGCGCGCTCGTTTTTCTTGATCCGCTTTTGGAAGTAGATCATGTTCTTCTAAACGCTTACGCTGTTTTTCCAAATAGCGCTCTTGGACTTCTTGTTGCGCTTTTTTCATTGCAAAAATCTCGTCATGAGATAGTTGCCTCCCCAAAAATAAATAAATGATAAATCCAATTACTGGAAAAACTGATAGAACTAATAACCACGCCCAGGTTGAAGCAATATCGCGCCGACTTCTAAATACGGTCCAGATAGCTAATCCAATATTGATTACCCACAGTACCTCGATGATGCGTCTAATCACATCCCATGTCCAAATCATTTTCTCTCACTCTTTTCTTGAAACGCTATTAGTTATTTTAGCAGAATCAGGGCAAAAAAAAGAAGCCAATATTGACTTCTTTTGAGCTTAACGATTTTTCATAATAGGTTGATAGAACAAATCGATGACAATTGCAGCAATTAAAGCAATTACAAAAGTAAGTAGTAAATTAGTCCAACTAATTTGAGTCATTGCAATACCAAACAATGCTAAGATGAAAGTGATTAGGACATCGGCAATTTGAACACTTCCAACTAATTTAGATGGATAATCTTGCCAGAAGTATTTGCGAGTTCTGGTAATGAGCACAATTAACATCGCACTTAATACCAAGTAAACATACACTATTGTTGAAACCGTTCCATGACTGAAACCATGAGTGTTCAAATACCAAACAAACAGCATTCCAATTACAGTCCAACCAGCAGCAAGAGAGAAGGCTATCTTAGCAAGTTTTGCCATGTTCCAACTTTCTGGTTTATAAGTAATGTGTGTCCGGTCAGTTCCGATCATCATGGTTACCATGTTATTCATGATGGTGTAGATAACCATTGCATTTAAAGCCATTGGTAAATAATCAAAGAAGAGATAGCCAAAAGTCAAAAGCATTGTTAATTCAGCAGTTCTAGAAAGTTTGGTTAAAGACCAAGTGGTCATTCTTTGGTAAACACGGTGACCAGCATCTAAAATCTTAATAATAGAAGTAAGACCATCGTTAAGTAAAACCATCTTTCCTGATCTTTTAGCAACGTCTGCGGCATTAGACATGGCAATTCCGACTTCAGCTTGCTTTAAAGCAGGAGCATCATTAACCCCGTCACCGGTCATTCCAACAATATAGCCTTTTTCTTGGAAGAGTTTAACCATATTAAGCTTATCTTCTGGTAAAACATCAGCAATTCCAGCTAGGGTAGAAACATCAGTATTATCATTAAAATCATGAATAGAGATTACTTTACCTTCAAGATCAACTTCTTGAGCAACGGCTTCGGCAGTTTTTTGGTTATCACCAGTTAACATAATTGGACGAATTCCGCGCTTTTTGATCTCATTTAAAGCTTTCTTAGAATCTGGTCTAACTTTATCTTGTAAAATAAAGACCCCGGCAAGCTTGTCATCAATTAAAACAGCTACTGAACGACCAGCTTTAAAGTTAACATGGCTAATTTTTTCGTTCGCGTTTTTATCAATTAAAGATAATTGCTTAAATGATCCTAATTTTACATTATGACCGTCAACTTCAGCTATTGAATAACCTGTATCAGAAGTAAAAGGAACAAATTTAGATTTATCCTTAATAACTAAACCTTTATCTACAATATAGTCATCAATAGCAGTATCAATAATGCTTGGATTTCTTTGGTCAGTGGCAGCACCAGCAAGTTCTAAAACTTCCTTATTGTCTAAATCACTAAAATTATTCCAATTTGCAACGGCGGTCTTATTTTCGGTAATCGTGCCTGTCTTATCAAGTAAAAGTAGGTTTAGGTTGGCGGCATCTTGAATACCAGTCAAATCAGAAGTTAAAACTCCTTCTTTGCTTAAACGAGTAGCCTCAAATGAGTTGGAGAGGGCAAAAGTAGAAGGCATTGCCACAGGAATTGAAGCGATAAACATCATCGCTAAGAATGGCAACATATCAATAAAAGTCTTAAAGTCCCCACCTTTGATAAAGGAAGCAATGATAATTACTAAAGTTAAAATTCCGTCGAGTAAACAAAGGTAATAAATAATTTTAGTCAATAATTGCTGTAAGTGACCTGGAGCGGCAGAATTATTGATTAGGTTGATAGTTTTACCTGAGCGAGAATTTTTACCAGTAGCAGTCACAGTAGCTAATCCGTCGCCACGTACAACTGTGGTTCCCGCATAAGCTTCTGCACCGATATGCTTTTTAACGGCGTCTGATTCGCCGGTAATTGAACTTTCATCAAAAGCCAAATCACCGCTCATAATTTTAACATCGGCTGCTAAAACATCTCCCGCTTGTAAACTGACTAAATCTCCCACCACAAGTTCTTTAGAGTTTAACTTGATCCATTTGCCATCTCGTTTAACAGCAACGGTTGGCGTTAATTTGTGAGAAATATTGTCGAGTACTCTTCGTGATTGTTTCTTTTTAGAAGCACCATTCCAAGCTGCGAATAACAGCATCGCTAAAACAAACAAGGCTTGAATTCGTTTGCCTAAAATAAATTCAAGAATTAATGCACCCTCAAGAATCCAAGCAGATAAATTCCATAATTTTCCTGCGAATTCTTTCCAGAAATTATACTTTGGTTCAGGCACTTCATTAAGACCATCTTTTTTAAGCCTTTTTTCGGCTTCGGCCTGAGTTAAACCGGTTAATTTTTCTGTCATATTACAACCCCTTCATTTTTATTCCAATGTATAAATTAGCATAGATATTGCTTAGATGAAAATATTTACTTACAATAACTTATATAAAAATATTTAATAACTGAAGGTCCTGAAAATAATTTTATGAATTTAAAACAATTACGTTACTTTTTAACTGTAGCTCAAGAAAAGCAAATTACTGCAGCCGCCAAAAGATTATATATTGCTCAGCCACCGCTTAGTTACCAGTTAAAGCAGTTAGAAAAAGAATTAGAAGTTAAGCTTTTTATTCGAACTGCTCATGGAATTGAGTTGACTGATGCAGGAAGAGAACTTGAGAGCTATGCAGAAAAAATTTTAGATTTAGCAGAAACTGCAAAAGATCAGGTTCATAAAACGGCCCAGGGAGAATTAGGAACAATAAAAATTGGATCAGCTTCTTCTTCGGCTAATGTTTTACCTTCATCTGATTTTAAAAAACTTGCTGAATATTATCCTAATATAAATTTTGATGTTTATGAAGAAAATACTTTTGGTGTATTGGAAAAACTAGATAATGGCACAATTGATCTGGGAATTGTAAGAACACCATTTAATCATCATGGCATTGAGAGTAAAACATTAACTAGTGAGAATATGGTAGTTGTTACTAAAGATCAAAAATTTTTAACTCAAGGCCCAATTATCATTAAGAAACTTCAAAAAAAGCCTTTAATTATTTATCGCCGCTTTGAAGAAATCTTTAATCAAAGTTTTGCCCATGCTGGGATTAAGCCTTTTTATGCTGTAAAATGTGATGATTCACGTACAGCTATTTTGTGGGCTCAACAGGGGATGGGGTATGCTTTAGTGCCAGAAACAATTGCCCAACTTTATGCTAGAGATCAATTCGTTGTAATAAAACATAATAGCTGGAAAACTCATTTGCAACTAGTATGGCGCAAAGGGAAGAGGTCTTCATTGATTCAACGAATAATTGACTTATTTAATTAATAATCAAAACAAAGGTAGAAAAAAAGAAGCTCATTACGAGCTTCTTTTTTATTAAACTAATTAAATTAGTCTAAGTCAACGTTGTCTGGGAAGAATGCAAGACGTTCGCCCTTACCAAGTTCTTCTTCGATTTCAAGCAAACGGTTGTACTTTTCAACACGTTCTGAACGAGCTGGAGCACCAGTCTTCAATTGACCACCGTTGATAGCAACAGCTAAGTCAGCGATGAAAGTGTCACCAGTTTCACCTGAACGGTGAGAAATCATAGTGTTGTAACCATTCTTACGTGAAATACGGATGGTTTCAAGAGTTTCAGTAACAGTACCGATTTGGTTCAACTTGATCAATGAAGCGTTACCAGCACCTTCGTGAATAGCCTTCTTCAAAAGCTTAGGGTTAGTACAAATGAAGTCGTCAAGAACGATTTGGATACGGTCCTTGTGGCTAGCAGTGAACTTAACCATACCTTCAACGTCGTTTTCGTCGTATGGGTCTTCCATAGAAATTAATTCTGGGAATTCGTCAAGCAACTTGTCGTAGTAGTCTGCTAATTCTTCATCAGTTAATACCTTACCTTCAAGGTGGTACTTACCGTCTTCCTTGTTGTAGAAGTATGAAGCAGCACAGTCACAAGCAATAGCGATATCTTCACCTGGCTTGTAACCAGCCTTGATGATTGATTCGTGTAAAGCCTTCAAAGCTTCTTCTGAGTTCTTCATGTTAGGAGCGAAACCACCTTCGTCACCTAAACCAGTTTCGTAACCCATGTCTTCAAGAACTTTCTTCAAAGTGTGGTATACGTTAACGATCTTTTCAAAACCATCACGGAATGAAGTCTTAGCAACTGGAGTGATCATGAATTCTTGAATGTCGATACCGTTGTCTGCGTGTTCACCACCGTTGATAACGTTGTGGAAAGTTTGTGGCATTTCAAGGTCAGTACCGCCAAGGTAACGGTATAAAGGTTGGTTAGTATCCTTAGCAGCTGCAACTGCAGTAGCCATAGATACACCTAAAATAGCGTTAGCACCAAGACGACCCTTGTTTGGAGTACCATCTAAAGCGATCATAACAGCGTCAATGTTTGCTTGGTCATGTGGGTCTAAGCCCTTCAAAGCATCGTTAATTTCAGTGTTAACGTTGTTAACAGCCTTCATAACGCCCTTACCACCAAGACGTGAACCACCGTCACGTAATTCAACGGCTTCGTTTTCACCAGTTGAAGCACCTGAAGGAACTTCAGCCTTACCTACAACACCGTTTGAAAGGGTAACGTGAACTTCAACAGTTGGGTTACCACGTGAGTCAAAAATTTCAAGTGCATGAACATTTTCAATGACTGATTTTAACATCAAAAAACCTCCTAAAATATGTATGACATCATACCGGTTTAAAGTATAACATCATCTCAGAGCTATTTGCTCTTTTACACTTCAAATTTTAGCTTAACTTTGTGATTGTGTAAACATATGAAAGCGCTTTACATTTTAAAAATTAATTAAGTGGCTTTTCTCTCACCTTTAATTAGCTATATAATATACATATGAACAAATAGTACATGATTAATTAAGGAATTTAGCTTATGGAAGAAATAAAATTAATTTTAGATTCAAGCTCTAATCAAGAAACTAATCCTGCTAAAAATATACAAATTGTGCCACTCACTATTTCATTTAATGGTAAAGAGTACCGAGATGATCAAAACTTAAATATCAAGGACTTTTTAGAGGATATGTCCAATAATAATGTGGCCGGGAAAAGTTCGTGCCCAAGCATTCAAGAATGGCTAGATGCTTTAAAGGGGACTAAAAGAGCTATTATTCTTACATTAACTAGTGGAATGAGTGGAAGCTACTCATCAGCTTTACAAGCTAAGGCAATGTATGAGGAAAAGAATCCTACTAGTAAAGTAATCGTGGTCGATACAAGATCAGCTGGCCCAGAGTTAACGGTTATTTTACATGGGATTGAAGATATGATCAAAGGTAAAGTTCGATTTGTCGATTTAGAAGAAAAAATTGCCCAATATCGTACCCAAACCCATCTTTTATTTGTATTACAATCGCTTCATAATTTAGCTCTTAATGGTCGCGTTTCTAATGCAGTTGCTAAAGTGGCCGGCATGTTAAATATTAAAATCGTCGGTACTGCTAGTAAAGATGGAAAACTAGAACCTCTTGGTAAAGTTCGAGGGATGAAACGAGCAATTAAAGATCTCGTGAAAAAGATGAAGGAAATGAATTACCAGGGTGGCGAGGTAATTATTGACCATTGCGAAAATCAAAAAGATGCTGATACATTGAAAGCTAAAATCTTAGAGCTCTTTCCAGATGCAAAAGTTACTGTTCGACCAATGAGAGGCTTATGTAGTTTTTATGCAGAAGAGGGCGGCTTAATGGTTGGTTTTCACGAATAAACAAAAAAGACGTCTGTTAAAAGACGTCTTTTCATATTGCTAAAAATATTTGTTGTGAAATACTAAAGCAGAAAATTGCTAAGCTAGTTGCTCCTAGAATATCAGAAGGATAGTGGGCTTTTAGACTGAGTCGAGAAATAACTACCATTAACCAAATAATTAGTAATCCAATAGTAAAGCCGCTTCCCAGTTCTTTCCCAAACAATTGTAGCAAGATAAGAGCCATGGTTGTTGCCCCTAAAACGTGACCGCTTGGGAAACTATATCCATCTTCTAAGGCAGAGTGTTTGTAGGGACGTTGTCGATGAACAGATTTTTTTAAAATAATACCTACAAGATCAGTGAATCCTAAGGTAGCTAGTACCCATAAAGCTGTGATATTGCGTTCTTCATTAATTAATAAACTAGCTAATAAAACTGCCCATACTACCATTAATTTTGGATCGTTTAAAAATGCAATTACTTGCCATTTAAAGCCATCTCGTTTGTGAACTAGCTTGTGATGAAGCCAATGATCGTAAAGATTAAAACGGCGAGAATTTTTAACAGCATAGATAAGCATTAATAAAACGATTGCAGAAAATAATACAATCCAACTATTTATGTTCAATTCAGTTCGTTCCTCATCTATAGATTTTGATATTTATCACAAGTATTGTAGCAGTAAAAATGGGGTTTGACACTTGTCTTGAGCAAAACTTAACAATTAGTTTTCACGATTAAATTCAACTTTGTCTT
Source organism: Lactobacillus intestinalis (assembly GCF_024397795.1). Lineage (NCBI taxonomy): Bacteria > Bacillati > Bacillota > Bacilli > Lactobacillales > Lactobacillaceae > Lactobacillus > Lactobacillus intestinalis. The sequence continues at coordinate 794,092 of NZ_CP072983.1, forward strand.
CGATTGGATAAATAATTAAATCATCTTTTTCAAGGTCTTCTTTGTTCATATTGACTTCTGTAATTTGTCTTTGATTATAGGTGGTGTAGTAGAAGAGTCCTTTTTCAAGGTTAGTGCAGTCAGAATAAATAGTATATTCAAAACTGTTAGGGCCAACTTCATCTAAGCCTTTAGGTTGTTCAACAGCATGAAGGATGTGGAAGTAATTATTGACGTTGTCGGCTTCGTTATCGGCTGCGGGAGCATTAGATTTAGTGAAAAGAGCTCTGACAAAACGAGATTCAGAATCCATCCCACCTGGTAAATTGTGAGAACCGAGTCCACGACTGTATAAATCAAAGTTAACTTTATCTGAGAATCTGTTAGTTGGCATCTTAGGTGAAACATCAGCATAATTGTTTAAGTTGAATAATTGCTTAGGGAAAGGTGGATTATTAGTTAAAGTTCCAACTGGGTTGTCATAAACATGCAGACCGTCTTTATCAGATTCAATAACGATTGATTTACCACTCTTGTCGGCTATGAGCCAGTGAAGAGGAGAAAGAGGTAATTTTTCACTAAAGTTAATATGTACAAGATGAATACGATCAATTAGCTTTTTAGCTTCATCTAAATTAGCGCATTGACCTAAAATCCAAGGAATAAATTCAAATGGTGAAATATTGTCTTTGCCCTCTTCTTCTTTTTCAGGATAGTAAGCATTGCCAGCATAGTTAAGACCGGCCATTCCTAGGCCTTTTTCATTAGCGGCATCAAAGTAAAGAGGATAATCATCTCTGACTGCCGAAATTCCTACCATAGCATAGTGTGTAGTAATAGTTGGCATTTTACGAAACTTAAATTCATAATTTCTTGGGGTAACTACTACTTGTTGGCCAAATGACATTTCGTAGTCAAAATTACGGCCGAAATAATGGTCATTGGGACTGAAAATAATTGAAGTACACATAATAAAAGACCTCTTTTTCTCATATACTGTTTTTCTTTTAGAATAGACTTTATGTAAATTGGTTGCAAGAAAAGTGTGCTAGTTTTGTTTACCTTTTTAAAATTAATTGCTATAATTAAATAAGTTCTGGAGAGTTGGCAGAGTGGTAATGCACCGGACTCGAAATCCGGCGAACCAAGTTTTCCTTGGCGCGCAGGTTCAAATCCTGTACTCTCCTTAGGTTATATAGTTATCTGGAAATAGGGATGCACAACATGCATCCCTATTTTTGTTTACTAAAATAAAAATGCTTATTTATAGCTGCTTTATCCTCTTTTCAATAAATATGTTTTTATTAGTTTTACTAAAATCATAGACATATTTAGTAAAACATAGTAAGATGAAATCGGAATCAAGAAAAGAGGAAATGCCATGAAGAAAATTATCTCTCGCATCTCATATTCCTTTGGGGCTTTTGGGAATGATGTGTTTTATGCGACTCTATCAACATATTTTATTGTGTTTGTGACAACGCACTTATTTAAATCTGGTAATAGTAAAATGATTTTTATGATTACTAATTTAATTGCGATTATTAGAATTAGTGAAGTCTTAATAGATCCATTTATTGGAAATGCAATTGATCGAACTGTGACACGTTGGGGGAAGTTTAAGCCTTGGGTAGTCTTAGGAGGAGTAATTAGCTCAATTGCTTTACTATTGCTTTTTACTGATTTAGGTGGTTTAAACAAAACTAATCCACTTATGTATTTCATTTTATTTGGAATAATTTACTTAATAATGGATATTTTTTACTCGTTTAAAGACACGGGATTTTGGTCAATGATTCCAGCCTTATCTTTAAATTCTAGTGAGCGTGAAAAAATAGCTACCTTTGCTAGAATTGGATCAACAATTGGTGCCAATATCGTTGGGGTAGTAATTATGCCGATTGTGTTATTCTTTTCAACAAGTAAAATTAATCCTAATGGTGATAAAAGAGGTTGGTTTTGGTTTGCATTTATCGTTGCAGTAATCGGAATTTTATCTGCTTTAGCCGTTGGATTTGGAACTCATGAGGTAAATTCCAAATTACGCGAAACTAAAGAAAAGACCACGTTAACGCAGGTATTTAAGATTTTAACTAAGAATGATCAGTTAATGTGGCTCTCGGTTGCTTACTGGTTTTATGGTTTAGCGGTCAATACTTTAAACGCATTGCAGCTTTACTATTTTTCGTATATTTTGGGTAATCCAAAAGGTTATACCATCTTGTATGGGATTAATACAGTAGTCGGTTTGATTTCAGTTGGACTTTTTCCAAGTTTAACTAAAAAATTCAATCGCAAGCGTTTATTTTACTTATGTTTAACTGTCATGCTTACTGGAATTATTGTTTTTAGTTTAGCCAGTGGATCCTTAGTGGTGAGTTTAATTGGAGCCGAATTATTCTTTATTCCCCAGCCGTTAGCATTTTTAGTAGTATTAATGATCATTTCCGATGCCGTAGAATATGGTCAATTAAAGACGGGGCATCGTGATGAAGCTTTAACTTTATCCGTTAGACCTTTAGTAGATAAGTTAGGTGGTGCAATGAGTAATTGGTTCGTATCTTTAGTAGCGGTAATGGCAGGAATGACGACTGGTGCGACTGCTCAATCAATTACGAGTCATGGAAGGATGATTTTTAAGCTTTGTATGTTTGGCTTTCCGGCTTTAATGCTTGTAATTGCAGGAATAATTTTTGCTAAAAAGGTGCTTTTAACAGAAGAAAAGCATGCGGAAATTGTCGATAAATTAGAGCAAATTTTTTCTAAAGAACATGCAGATGCAAATATTAAAGAAAATATTCAATTTGACCTATACAGCCCTTTAAATGGAGAGTTAATTGATTTAAAGGATGTCTCTGATCAAACTTTTGGAAGTTTAGCTATGGGGAAGGGCTTTGCTGTGAAGCCGTACAGTGGGAAGATTTATGCTCCAATTTCTGGGGTGGTAAGAACGATTGCTCCTACTCGACATTCGATTGCAATTGAAAACGAAGACGGTGTAATTGTTTTGATCCATATTGGAATAGGAACAGTACAATTAAAAGGGACAGGTTTTATTAGTTATGTTGAAGATGGAGCGCAAGTAAAAAAGGGAGAACAAATTTTAGAGTTCTGGGATCCAGTTCTTACTAAAAATGGCATCGATGATACTGTAATGGTTACAGTAGTGAATGCCAAACGTTTTAATAGAATAGATTATTTAGTAAATTATGGTAAAAATGTAAGTAAATTACAATTAGTAGCAGTTTTAGGACGTGAAATCAATGAAAAGTGATAAAGCAAATTTAGAATGGTTAAGTGATCCTGAAGTTTTTGCAGTGAATACGCTTCCTGCACATTCTTTTCATCCTGTATATGCAAGTTACGATGAGGCTAAAAATGAAAAATCTAGTTTGGTTCAAAGCTTAGATGGCGCATGGCGGGTAGAATATGCAAAAAACTATCAAGAAAGTCCTTCTGATTTTTATAAAGAGAATTTCGACTACTCAGATTTTGACTATGTGGAGGTGCCAGGAAATTTAGAAACTCAGGGGTTCGGAAATCCTCAATATGTCAACATTCAGTATCCATGGGATGGATCAGAAGATTTACATCCCCCAATGGTGCCAAAAAATAACCCAGTTGCTTCATATATTAAAAAATTTGATTTAGATCCATCCCTTATTTCAAAAAGGGTAAGTCTTACTTTTGATGGGGCAGCTACGGCTATCTATGTTTGGTTAAATGGTCACTTTATTGGTTACAGTGAGGATTCCTTTACTCCAAGCGAATTTGATGTAACTGATTTTATTCGGGAAAAAGATAATCATTTAGCAGTTGCAGTTTTTAAGTTTTCATCTGCCAGTTGGCTTGAAGACCAAGACTTTTGGCGCTTATCAGGAATTTTTAGAAGCGTGAAGTTGAAAGGGAAAAAGGAGTTACATTTGGAGGATCTTCGAGTGAATGGAGATGTAATTGATGATAAAGGTAATTTACGCATTAAAGCGTCTCTTTCGGGAAATATTTCTTTAAAAAGTTATATTCAGGTATCCTTACTTAATCAAGAAAATAAAGTTATCTGTTCTAATAAACGTAAAGTGACGCATGCCATCAATACTTTCAGTTTTCCGCAGCTTAATATTAAAAAATGGAGTGCCGAAGCTCCGCATTTATACCAATTATATGTCAGCGTAATTAGTGAAGGTCGCTTAATTGAAGTTTCAAAAATTGATGTCGGTTTTCGTCATTTTGAAATTAAAGACAAAGTGATGTACTTAAACGGAAAAAGAATCATCTTTAAAGGTGTCAATCGCCATGAATTTAATTCTAGATTTGGTCGTAGCGTGACTAAAGAAGATATGGTGTGGGATATTAAAAATCTAAAGCGAAATCATATTAATGCTGTCAGAACATCACACTATCCTAATCAAACTTATTTTTATGAGTTATGTGATAAGTATGGGATCTATGTTATTGATGAAACAAATTTGGAAAGCCATGGGACTTGGCAAAAGGTGGGTAAAGAAGATCCTAAAGAGAACGTCCCAGGGAACAATAATCGATGGCTAAAAAACTGTTTGTTTAGAGCTGAAAATATGCTTCGGCGTGATTTTAACCATCCAAGTATTTTAATGTGGTCTTGTGGTAATGAATCTTATGCTGGTAGCGTAATTGGAAAGATGGCCAGTTTCTTTAAGAAAAATGATCCTAGTCGTATTGTTCACTATGAAGGAGTATTTCACAATCGAGCTTATGATGAAATTTCAGATGTAGAAAGTCGAATGTACGCAAGGCCGGAAGAGATTGAAGAATACTTAACTGAAAATCCCCAGAAGCCTTACATCTCTTGTGAGTACATGCATGCTATGGGTAATTCGGTTGGAGGATTGAAATTATATACAGAACTTGAAAAATATCCTCAATATCAAGGTGGCTTTATTTGGGACTATATTGATCAAGGTCTTGAAAAGAAAATTAATGGACATAAACAGCTCGTTTATGGAGGAGACTTCGATGATCGACCAACTGATTATGAATTTTGTGGAGATGGGTTAGTTTTTGCTGATCGAAAAAATTCTCCTAAAATGGCTGCGGTTAAGGCGCTATATAATAATGTCAAAATGAAACTTGAAAATCGAAGCTTAACAGTTAAAAATGAGAACTTATTCATTGATACTAGTCAATATTACTTTAAAGTCAGCATTTTAATAAATGGTGAAAAAGTTTGGGAAAGTCAATCATTTGATTTAATGGTTAAAGCTCAAGAGTGTAAAAAATTCAAATTATCTTTACCACGCCATCTTGATAAAAATAAGAAAGAGGTTATTTATCAAGTAGTTCAATATTTAAAACATGATGAACTCTGGGCAAAGAGTGGTTATGAATTGGGCCGCGCCCAATATGTTAAGGATAAATTTATTGAAAAGTATCATCCTCAAGGCAGACCTAAATTGATTAATGGTGACTATAATATTGGTGTTGAAGGCGATGATTTCAAGGTCCTTATTTCTAAAGATCAAGGACATCTAGTTTCTTTAAAATATGCCGGTCAAGAATATCTTAAAAAGCAGCCACAATTTGCTTTTTGGCGTCCTTTAACTGACAATGATCGTGGTGCAAAAATGGGCTTTGAAATGGCTAAATGGGAAAATGCGGCTAAGTATGCGAAGCTCACGGATATAAAGCTTAAGTATTTAACCAGCAGTGTCTGGATTAAATTAGCCTATGAATTGCCGTTTGCCTTGTGTGATGAGTTAACGATTACTTATCAGATTGATAAAAAAGGATTTATCAATGTGCATGCTCATTTTCCAGGAACTCAGCAAGCTGAAAGATTACCTGAATTTGGCTTAAGTTTAGTTTTAAGTAAAAAGTTGGATCATTTTACTTATTATGGTTTAGGTCCTCAAGAGAATTACTTGGATCGGAAGGCGGGAGCCTATTTTGGTAAATATAAGCAAACTGTAAAAAATAATTTTACCCCATATCTTAGACCGCAAGAATGTGGTAATCGCAGCCAGGTTCGTTATTGTGAATTGTTGGATGAAAATGGGGTAGGAATTAGGGTTCAAAGTGATCATAATAGTTTTAATTTTTCAGCATTACCATATTCAACGGAACAAATTGAAATGGCAGACCATTTTTATGAATTACCAAAATCGAACTTTACATATTTAAAATTACTTGCAAATCAAATGGGCGTGGGTGGCGATGACTCTTGGGGTGCACCAGTGCATTCAGAGTATTGCTTCCCTGCTAATATGCAATATGATCTTCGCTTTACACTAATGCCAGTTTATAAGTTATAATGTTAAAATACTTTTAGTAAACTTACTTATTTTTACTTGAAATGGCAGAGAGGGATTATATGGCAACAATTAAGGAAATAGCGACCAAGGCAAAAGTATCACCAGCAACCGTATCACGGGTGCTTAATTATGATAAGAGTTTGTCAGTCAACGATACTACTAGAAAAAGGATTTTTGAGATTGCGGAGGAACTCCACTACAATAAGAAAAATTCTAAAACTCGAAAAGCTAAACTTAAGACGATTGCTATAACTCTATGGTGTAATCAATATCAAGAAATTAAAGACCTTTATTATTATTCAATTCGAAGTGGGATCGAGGATCAAGCTAAGCGACTAGGTTATCAAACTCATATTTATTATGAGCAAGACTCTCTTGATGATCTGGATAAAAATGTTGGCGTAATCGTAATCGGTAAAGCCCAGTACTCCAAGGAAAGATTAAATGAAATCGAAAGAATTCAAAAACCTACCGTATTTATCGATGCCGACACCTTAGCTGAGGGGCAGTGCTGTGTTGTATCAGATTTTCATTCGTCCGTTCAGGAAGTGATCAATCACTTTTTAAATCATGGCCAAAAAGATATTGGAATGCTCGCTGGCGACTTAGCAGATATTTATGATAAAAATAATCTCATTGATTTCCGTTTTAAAGATTATAAAAGGTATATGACAAAGCTTAACCTGTTTGATCTTGATAATGTTTATGTAGGAAAATTTACCCCCGACTCAGGTTATGAAGCTATAAAAAATGCGATTAGCCAGCGTAAGAAAATCCCTAAGGGATTAGTTGTTGCCAATGATGCAATGGCGATAGGAGCTTTAAAAGCCTTACGCGAAAATAAAATTAGAGTGCCAGAAGATGTGAGTGTGATTTCTTTTAATGATACAACAGCAGCAGAGTTTGCAAATCCATCTTTAAGTAGTGTACATGTGGACACGCACGAGATGGGTAGAGCCGGTATGAAGGTCTTAGCCGACCTTTTAAACGACGGATTGAAGGTATGTTATAAGGTAGTATTAAAAACCCAGTTGATTTTTAGAGAAAGTAGTATCAATTAATATTAAGACCAGTTTTGATTTTTTCAAAATTGGTCTTTTTCTTACTCTTGCCAAAAAATCTCGACATATATAAAATGTTAGAAGATGTTGAATAGAAAGGAAAAAACATAGCAAAAAAGGGAAGAGAATAATGAAACAGAAGAACACAGCACCGCAATTGAAAAGAACGATGACTGCGGGCCAGATGGAAATGATTTCGCTTGGAGGGGCCATTGGTGTTGGACTTTTTATGGGGTCTACCTCAACGATTAAATGGACAGGTCCCTCAGTATTATTAGCTTACATGTTTGTAGGATTGATTTTGTATATTGTCATGCGAGCTTTGGGAGAAATGCTATACATTAATCCGGGAACAGGTTCGTTTGCTGATTATGCAACAGAGTATGTTCATCCATTGGCGGGATATTTGGCCGAATGGGCTAACGTCTTTGAATATATTGTTGTTGGAATGTCCGAAGTGGTAGCAGCTACGGAGTATTTGAAGTATTGGTGGCCGAATATCAGTGTTTTATGGAGTGGAATTATAATTATTGCCTTTCTGCTCTTAGCTAACTTAGCCAGTGCTAAAGCATACGCTTCACTAGAATTTTGGTTTGCGATGATTAAAGTTGTTACTATTATCTTGATGATTATCCTTGGATTTATCGTGATCTTTTTTGGGATAGGAAATGGCGGAAAACCAACTGGATTTAGTAATTTGTGGTCCCATGGAGGATTTTTTACCGGAGGAGTTAAAGGATTCTTCTTCTCCATGTCAATTATTGTAGGTTCTTATGAAGGGATTGAACTTTTAGGAATTTCTGCTGGGGAAGTTGCCAATCCTCAAAAAGCCATTGTAAAGAGTGTAAAATCAGTTTTACTTCGAATTTTGATCTTTTATGTAGGAGCAATTTTTGTAATTGTTACTATTTATCCATGGGATAAGCTTGATAGTTTAGGTTCTCCATTTGTAACTACTTTTGCTAAAGTAGGAATTACAGCAGCGGCTTCAATTATTAACTTTGTTGTTTTAACAGCGGCACTTTCAGGAGCCAATTCCGGAATTTATTCTTCAAGTAGAATGCTCTTTAAACTATCTCATGATGGGGATGCACCGAAGACTTTTAAGCATATTTCTAAGAGAATTGTTCCTGATCGAGCAATTATGGGGATTTCAGGAGGAATCTTTATTGGGTTTATTTTGAATGTAATAGCTTCACAGTTTAATCATTCAGCTTCTGATTTATTTGTAGTTGTCTTCAGTTCATCTGTTCTCCCAGGAATGATTCCTTGGTTTGTAATTTTATTAGCTGAGTTGAAATTTAGAAGCAACAACGCAGAAACAATGGAAAATCATCCATTTAAATTGCCACTTTATCCATTTTCTAACTACTTTGCTTTTGTAATGCTATTAGTAATTGTTTTATTCATGTTTATCAATCCTGATACCCGAATTTCCGTTACTGTGGGATTATTAGTATTGGTAGTGGCAACTATTGTGTACTTAGTTCGTCATCGCAAGGAAAACACAAAATCTTGAGTTTGGTATTATCTTAATCATCAATATGTGGTAGTCTAAGGTTTATCATCTTAGAAAGGAAACATATTGATGGCAATTCTAGAACAACCATATTTAGATCTTTTAAATAAAATAATGACTACCGGTCATGATAAAAGTGACCGAACTAAAACAGGTACTCGCAGTTTATTTGGTGCGCAGATGAGGTTTAATCTTGCAGAAGGCTTTCCAATTTTAACTACTAAGCGGGTACCTTTTGGTTTAATTAAGAGTGAATTGCTCTGGTTCTTACGAGGAGATACAAATATTAAATTTTTACTTGAACATAACAACCACATTTGGGACGAGTGGGCTTTTAAAAATTGGATCCAAAGTCCTGCTTATGAGGGTCCGGATATGACAGACTTTGGGTTACGTGTTCAAAGTGAGCCTGAATTTAAAAAGATTTATCAGGCAGAAATGAAAAAGTTTGATGAGCGAATTTTAAACGATGATGATTTTGCGCAAAAATACGGCAACTTGGGTAATGTTTATGGAGCACAATGGCGGCACTGGGAAAAGCGCGATGGTAGTTTTATCGACCAAATTCAAAATGTGGTTGATCAAATTAAAACTACTCCCGACTCAAGAAGAATGATTGTGACTGCATGGAATCCTGAAGATGTGCCAAATAGTGCTCTTCCTCCATGTCATGTAATGTTTCAATTTTATGTGGTTGATAATAAGTTGAGTGTTCAACTTTACCAACGTTCGGGTGATATGTTTTTAGGAGTTCCATTTAATATTGCAAGCTACTCATTGCTTTTACATTTGATTGCGCGCGAAACTGGTCTCGAAGTGGGCGAATTTGTTCATACTTTGGGGGATGCACACATTTATGATAATCACTTTGATCAAGTAAAAGAGCTTCTAGCTAATAAACCATACGATTCTCCTCAATTATGGTTAAATCCAGATAAGAAAAATATCATGGACTTTGAAATGGAAGATATTAAATTAATTGGTTATCACCATCATCAAACTATCAAGGCGCCAGTGGCGGTATAGGTGAAAAAATGATTGAATTTGTTTGGGCAGAAGATAATAAGCATGCAATTGGCTATAAAAATCATTTGCCATGGCATTTACCAGCTGATTTAAAGCATTTTAAAAACTTAACGATGGGCCATCCTATGATTATGGGGCGCAAGACTTTTACTAGTTTGCCGAAAGTTCTTCCCGGACGTCAGCATCTTGTGTTAACGCATGATCAACAATTAATTGAGCAATACCGAGATGATGAACGTGTGACTTTCTTTACCTCAATTGATGATTTGAAGTCTTTCGTTGATCAAAATCCAGAAACCTGTTTTTGTGCAATTGGTGGGGTTTCAATTTTTGAACTTCTAGCAGATAAAGTCGACATTTTAGAGAAAACGCTCATTTATGAGAAGTTTAAAGCTGATACTTTTATGCCAGAAATTGATTATTCAAAGTTTGAATTAATTAATAAGGAAGATCATCAAATCGATGATCAAAATCATTATCCATATACCTATTTTACTTACAAACGGAAACAATAAGGAAGCATTAAAAATGTCGCTGTTAGGCGAGATTTTTTGATAAATTAGGTATAATTAATCAAAAAACTTTTAGGATTGATCATATGGCAAAGGAAAAGATTTTAGGTTTAACTCAAGAAGAAGTTGAAAAGCGAACCAAGGAAGGTTTAGTCAATAAAGCAGTAAATGATCAGTTTAAAACTAATAAACAAATCATTGCTGAAAATACTTTTACTTACTTCAACTTAATATTTTTGGTGTTGTCAATTCTTTTGGTGCTAGTTGGTGCATATAAAGATTTGACCTTCTTACCAGTCATCATCTTAAATACAATTATTGGAATTGTTCAGGAAATTCGCGCTAAACGTATCTTAAGTAAGCTCAATGTGATGAACATGGTTCATGTCACTGCAGTTCGTGAAGGACAGGAAGTGCAAATTGGGATTGAAGAACTGGTTAAAGGGGATGTCGTAGTTTTAAAAGCTGGGGATCAAATTCCGGCTGATGGAAAAGTGATTGCTGGGGAAGTTCGCGTTAACGAAGCGCTTTTAACTGGTGAATCTGATGAGATCATCAAAAAGATTGGCGCAGAACTAATGTCAGGGGCTTTTGTGGTAGCTGGAAAAGCCTATGCGCACTTAGAAAAGGTAGGTAAAGAATCCTATATCTCTAAATTGACTCTAGAAGCTAAGAAGATGGGGAGCGTAGAGCAATCGGAAATGGTGCGCTCAATCAACCGTTTAGTTAAATGGGTGGGGATTATCATTATCCCTTTAGGAATTGCACTTTTTACGCAAAGCTATTTCTTCAACCATGCTGGTCTTGAGCGAAGCGTCGTCTCGATGGAAGCTGCCTTGATTGGAATGATTCCAGAAGGTCTTTATTTATTGACGACAATTGCATTGGCATTATCTGCAACACGGCTTGCTCGTAAAGAAGTAATGCTTCATGATATGAAAAGTGTTGAAACTTTAGCTCGGGTAAATGTATTGTGCGTTGATAAAACTGGTACGATCACTGAACCAAAAATGGCAGCGGAAAAAGCTATTAAGTCAAAAGCTTATCCAAATGATGATCTTGAGCAAGTGATTGCTAATTTTGCTTTTAATATGCCGCCAGATAATGAAACCATGAAGGCCATTCATGCCAAATTTAATAGTGGTAGTAAAAGGGCTACTACTGTTATCCCTTTTACTTCGGTTAATAAATATTCAGCTGTAGTGTATGAAAATAAAACAATTATTATCGGTGCTCCTGAAATGGTTTTGCGAGATCAATTTGAAGAATATCAAGAAGAGTTTGAAGCTTATGCAGAAAAAGGCTATCGGGTAGTAATCGTCGTTAAATACAATCACCCTTTAACTGAAGAGGATTCAGCTTTAAAAGATAAGGTTGAAGTTTTAGGCTATATTCTACTTTCAAATCCAATTCGAAAAGAAGCTAAATCAACCTTTGAATATTTTGCTAAGCAAGGGGTTATCATTAAGGTTATTTCGGGAGATAATCCGCTTACAGTTTCTCGTGTGGCTAAACAAGCGGGAATCAGTGGTTCTGAAAAATATATTGATGCTCAAACTATTAAAGACGATGAATACGAAGAAGCGGTTAAAAACTATAATGTCTTTGGTCGCGTTAAGCCTGAGCAAAAGCGAAAATTTATTACTGCTTTGCAAAATTTAGGAAATACTGTTGCAATGACTGGTGACGGTGTTAATGATATTTTGGCTATGAAAAAGGCCGATTGTTCCATTGCAATGGCTTCAGGAAATAGTGCAGCTGTTCAAGCGTCGCAAGTTGTTCTGCTTGATTCCAACTTTGCTAAAATGCCCGATGTCGTGAATGAAGGACGGCGCGTAGTTAACAATATTCAGCGTTCGGCGAGTTTATTTTTAGTGAAAAATATCTTCTCGCTTCTTATGGCGATTTTTGCTTTGCTCTTAACGATTAATTATCCCTTACAACCCTCGCAAATTACGCTAATCTCAGCTTTTACAATTGGTTTGCCATCATTTCTTTTAGCACTTGAGAGCAATCATAACCGAATTCGTGGGAAATTTATGCCAAATGTTTTAGCTCGTGCAATCCCAGGTGGATTAACTGATTGGTTAGCTGTCGGAATTTTGGTGATTGCCGGTAGTTATATCCAACTTGATCATGGCCAAGTAGGAACTACGGCAACGATGCTATTAATCGCCGTTGGGATGATGGTAATGTATCATATTTCGGCACCTCTTAATAAATTTAGAACCGGAGTAATGGCAATTTCCTTTATCGGGGTGATTGGAGCGATCATTTTCTTCCATAGGCTATTCTCTTTAACTGCGCTTAATAATCATTCGCTCTTTATTTTGGTGGTTTTATTCTTTGCAGCAATCACAATTTTTAGATGGTTATCCCGAATTTTAGATGGTGTAGCAGAGGTCTTAGTTGTCTTTGATCAGAAGCGCCTCAAGATGACATTAGGTGATATGAAAACCGCTTATGAGCGAGGGAAGCAAAAAAATTAAACAAAAAATTAAATTTATCGTTGACAAGGTTAAAATCAAATGATAAATTATTTACAACAAATAAGAAAGACATCTTGAAAAGCAGAGTAATTAGTCCACTTGCTTTTAAAGAGAGTTGACATTTTGGTGAAAGTCAACAAGTAAGAACTAATGAAGATGGGCTTGGAATGATGACTAGTAGTGATATTTAGCTACTGGCGGACTTGCATCCGATATCAATGCAGGCTATGTAAGTAGCTAGTGAGGTCTATTTATGCGAATAAGTAGATAAATTAAGGTGGTAACGCGAAGCACTCGTCCTTTTTATTAGGGATGAGTGCTTTTTTTATAGAAAAAGGGGATAGGATAATGAGAAAAAGAAGACGCCGCAATACGATTATTTGGACAATTATCGCATTGGTAATTGTAGTTGCAGGATGGTTCAGTTTTGGACCGGGCTTAAATGTTGGTTCAAAAAATAAAGTTGTGACTGTCGGAGTTGTAGGTGAAAGCAAACAAGAAGAAGCCATTTGGAAGACAGTTGCCAAAAGAGCTAAGGAAAAGTATGGCATTACTCTCCAAACTAAGAACTTTACTGATTACAATCAACCAAACAAGGCTTTAAAATCAGGCGATGTTGACCTGAACGCTTTCCAACATTACGCTTTCTTGAAGGCTTGGAATAAGGCAAATCATGGTGGAGTTGTGCCAATTGGAAAAACTTACATTGCTCCAATTAGACTTTATTCAAAGAAATATCATAAATTAAGTGATTTACCAGATGGAGCTACGATTGCAGTACCAAACGATGCGACTAATGAATCAAGAGCTTTGTTCGTATTAAAGAATGCTGGGCTCATCACATTAAGAAAAGGTAAGACTCTAGTAACTGTTGCTGATGTGGTTAAGAATCCACAAAACATCAAGATTAAAGAAGTTAATGCTGAACAAACAAGTCGTGTTTTAAATTCTGTTGATGCAGCGATAGTTAACAATGACTATGCTGGTCCAGCAGGGTTGACGGATAAGCAAACCATTTACATTGAACCAGTTAATAAGGATTCAGAACAATGGATTAACATTATCTGTGCTAAGAAGGGTCAAGAAAATAACAAAGATTATCAAGATGTAGTTAAGGCTTACCAAACTGAAGCAGTTAAGAAGCTTTACCACAAGTTCTATGGCAAGAGTCAAGTTGCCGCTTGGGATATTAAGTTGAAATAAGAGGGGATAAGAATGGGAATTATTGATCTTAAGAATGTAAGTGTTGATTTTTTACAAAAAAAGAAGCTGGTGAAGGCTGTTGATGATGTTTCTTTAGAAATTGATAAAGGCGACATCTATGGCGTAGTTGGATTTTCTGGAGCAGGAAAGTCAACTTTAGTAAGAACCATCAACTTATTACAAAAACCGAGCGCCGGCGACATCACTGTTAATGGAGTTGAGTTTGTTAAAAATGGGAAGCAAGTCATTTCTAATAAAGAATTACAATTGCAACGCCGTAAAATCGGCATGATCTTTCAACACTTTAACTTACTAAATGAAACGACAGTTTTAGAAAATGTAGCCTTTGCTTTAAAACATGCCAAGTTAAGTGATGAAGAATTAGAAAAAAGATCACTGGAATTATTAGATTTAGTCGATTTAAAAGACAAGGCCGACTTTTATCCAGCTGAATTATCTGGAGGACAGCAACAACGTGTGGCCATTGCTAGAGCCTTGGCTAATAAGCCTGATATCTTAATTTCAGATGAAGCAACAAGTGCGCTTGATCCGCAAAATACTCAGCAGATTTTGGAATTGTTGAAGAGATTGAACAAAAACTTAGGCTTGACCGTGGTTTTGATTACTCACGAAATGGACGCAGTTAAGAAAATCTGTAATAAAGTGGCCGTAATGGAATACGGAAAAGTAGTTGAAAAGGGTAGCTTGAGACGAATTTTCTTACATCCAGAAAAAGAACTCACCAAGCGCTTTGTTGGGGGATCACTTGAAGCTATTTCTACTCTAGAGAGCTTAAATTTAGGCAAACTTGGTAAAAATGAAGCTGTTTACCAGTTGGTTTATAGCATTGCAAATGTGACCAAGTCAATCATCATTGAACTGTACAGTAAGATTGGCGTGGAAGTAAGTATGCTTTACGGAAACGTAGAATTGTTAAATGATGAGCCAATCGGAACTTTGGTTGTGCTTGTTAAAGGGGATAATGAAAAGCAGAAGAAGGCGGTTGAGTTCTTGAACAAGCAAGAAGTTACGCTTACTCGTTTAGATGAAAAGGGGAATTTATATGATTAATTGGCTAGAAAAGATTATGCCCAATGTAGTTCAACTTGGTTGGGGAGGAGATGCTGGTTGGGGAACTAGTATTTTCCAAACCTTGTTCATGACATTTTGGTCGGCAATTTTTGGAGGAGTGCTCGGAATCATCTTCGGCGTCTTATTAGTAGTCACTAAAGAAGGTGGCATTCGTCCTAACAAGTTCTGGTACAATGTTTGCGATAAAATTGTCTCCATCTTTAGAGCTGTGCCATTTATCATCTTGATGGCATTTATTGCACCAGTTACCCAAAAGATCGTCGGTACTCAAATTGGTATGAAAGCAGCTTTAGTTCCGCTTACTTTGGGAGTTTTCCCATTTTATGCACGTCAAGTGCAAGTGGCACTTGAAAGTGTGGACACTGGAAAGATTGAAGCTGCCGAAAGTTTAGGTGCAACTACCAGTGACATTATCTTTGATGTTTACTTAAGAGAAGCTCGTTCCGAACTCATCAGAGTTTCCACAGTAACGATCATTAGCTTGATTGGATTGACTGCAATGGCTGGTGCAATTGGTGCCGGTGGTTTGGGTAATACGGCCATTTCATATGGTTATAACCGCTTCAACAGTGATGTAACTGTTGTGGCAACCGTACTGGTAGTGATCTTGATCTTCATCGTGCAAGTGGTTGGCGACTTCTTTGCTAAGAAATTGAATCATCAAAGTAGATAAAGAAAAACCATTAGAATTTGTTTCTAATGGTTTTTGTTTTGACTAATATGTAAACATACAATGCCTTTTATAAAACAATTTTATAATATAAGGAAAAATCCAATTGAATTTGCCTTATGATTGGGTATACGGGGGCTTCAATATTGGTACTGCTGCAGTAAATGTTTTTTATCAAGGTCAAAAATATTATGTTGGTAAGTTAACTAAATATGAAGATGGGCAATTTTTTACTAGTGTCTCCAAGATTTCTGAATCTGCGGCAAATCAAAACGATGATGGTGCCTGGATCCAAACAAAGTATCTTGCAGAAAGTGAAAGTGCAAAACCAGAGCTTGTAAAGAAGACAATTATGCATAAAGCTCGCGCATATACTTGGGGTGGTACTAAGACTAAAAAGGTTTACTCAGCTTATACAAATGTATACGTGAAGAACAAGATAATTCACGTTGATGGTGGTAAGTATTGGACTAGTGGTGACTTCTATCAAGTTTACAATGCCGATGGTACATATACTAATTACTTAATTAAGGTCGGAAATATTGACGGAACTAAGCGTGTGTTGAAGCATAATGCATATATCTATACAAGCAGTACGCGTCGCGCAAATCGCATAGTGTTAAAGAAAGGAACCACTATCACCACATATGGTGATTCCTATAAATTTAAGAATGGCAAGCATTATTATAGAATAGAAGGTGCCACTAAGACTGACAAGAGATATGTTAAGGTGGAAAATTTTAAATAATTCAATAAAGTTTTAGGCATAGTAAAAGCATCCCTCAAGAATTGGGGATGCTTTTCTTATCTATCAAACTTCTTATAATTCTTAATATAACGATCGGCTACGCTAATCATATGAACGCTGATCCGACTTTCATCATTTTTCAAGCCACTAAAGCTAACCGCAAACTTCTTAGTTTTAGCATCATAATTCGTAGTTCGCAATCCTAAAAGATCTCCTGCATGTTCCCATTCAAAATAACGAGAAGTATCATTGTAATCAGCTTTTGAACCAGCAAATCCGCCAAACAGCATCTGCTTAAGATTGAAATAGATTTGCTCTTTTAAAACCTTCATTGTACGTTCATGACCGGGAAATGCACTCGTAATTGGTAAACCGGCTTCATCTTCATAAACTTGGCCAACGGTTGAATTAAGTCCTGAAGCCTTAGCTGCACGTTCAATTCCAGCCACATAGTGATCAGAATCCCAGCAGGAGTGATTATGATCGTAGTATTCTTTGGCAATTCGGTTGGCAAACTTCAAGCTGCTTTCGCTATACGTCCAGTCCTTTTTGCCAAATTGATTACGTACTTGATTGATTAACTCTAGAGTAAACTTACTAATCTCAACTTGATCATCATGGGAAAGATTGGTCACGTCAACTGTTCTTGCATCAGCTGGATCAGTATCCTCATAGGTGTTTTCTTTCATCCCAGCGATTGAATCCTTGATTAATTTTTGCTTGTCTTTTGATGAAATAGTGCCCAAGTTTTCTTTAAGAACACGACTCTTAGTATAGCCTTTAGTTTGAGGTAAAGTTAAATTTGCTTCACTTGCTGCATAAACAACTTGGTTATTATCTTGCACTTCTTCATTAACTATCGTGGTAGTGCCCAATAAACCTGCACTTAATCCTATAACAGCCAAAAGCTTAATTCCCAATTTCATAATCTTAATGCCTCTTTATCTGTTATGTTTTTTAAATATTATGAAGAAGTAGTCAGTTTCTTCATGAACTAAAATTAATTTCCTCTGTCACTTATAAAGATTATCAGGATTTAAAAACTTGTCTATAAGAGAAAAGTTTAAATAACAAAACTATATTTGCATATAACTATTGTTATTTTCTAATCATAAATAGAATAAGCGTAAGTACGGTTGTTATTTTTCCTATACAAAGCAAAAATAATTTAATAAATTTATTGTTTTAGGCTTAAATATATAAAAAAGTATATTGATTTTTTATAGCTGAATATTAAATTTAACCGCTTTCAAAGTAGAAAACATGATCTATTGCATTTTGATAAACCTCCATTTTTTCGTATACATTACCTTCAAGATTTTGTTAAAATAGTTGAAAAATACTTCAATATTTTCAAATTATTGAAAAAGAAAGCCTTTACAGGTATCATTAAGGTTGAAAATATATCAAGTAAATAATACTAAGGAGAATCAATTATGAGCGAAGAATACCGTGTTGAAAGTGATACTATTGGGCCAGTTAAAATCCCTAAGGATGCTTTGTGGGGTCCTCAAACTGAAAGAAGTCGCAATAACTTCCCAAGCGGCGAATTAATGCCACTTCCAATTATTCGCGCTTTTCTTCATTTAAAGAAGGCTGCTGCCGAATCTAACGTTGAAGTAGGGGATGAACCAAAAGAAAAAGGTGAAGCAATTGAAGAGGCAATTGACCATCTTTTAGCTTTAAACGATGAAGAACTTAGAAAAGACTTCCCACTCCACGTTTTACAGACTGGTTCTGGTACTCAAAGTAATATGAACGTCAATGAAGTGGTGGCTAATTTAGCTAATAAGCTTCACCCAGGTCTTAATATTTTGCCAAATGATGATGTTAACCGTGGTCAATCTTCAAATGATACTTTCCCAACTGCTATGAATATTGTTGCGGTTGAAGCACTTGATAAGCTTGAACCCGCTGTTCAACATTTAATTGATGAATTAGTAGTTAAGGAAAAGAAGTACTGGAAGACTGTTAAGGTCGGTCGGACTCACTTGCAAGATGCAACTCCACTTACCTTTGGTCAAGAATTATCAGGTTATATTTCAGCTTTGAAGCATGATCTTTCCTATATTAAGATCTTAAAGCCAACTCTGTATGAACTAGCTATTGGTGGGACTGCTGTTGGTACGGGACTTAATGCAGCTCCTGGCATGACTGAAAAGATCGCTGCTAAGCTTTCTAAAGTTTATGGTCATGACTTCAAGGTTGATACTAACAAGTTCTGGGGCTTGGCTCATCACTCTGGTCTTGATGTAGTTCACGGTGCACTTAAGACTTTAGCTGCTGATATGTTCAAGATTGCTCAAGATATTCGTTTCTTGGCAAGCGGTCCTCGTGGCGGATATAACGAATTGAACATCCCTGCTAATGAACCAGGTTCATCAATCATGCCAGGTAAGGTAAACCCAACTCAAGCTGAAGCTGTTACGATGGCTGCTGCTAAGGTCTTTGGTAATGACACTACCATTACCTTCACTTGTTCACAAGGCAACTTCGAAATGAACGTCTTTAAGACTGTGATGATCGCTGCCTTCCTTGATTCATGTGATATATTAACTGGTACAATTACTGGCTTTGCTGATAAAATGATTCACGGCTTGACTGTTAATAAGGATAGAATGAACGAATTACTTGATAATTCATTAATGACAGTTACTGCTTTGTCACCACATATTGGTTACCATGCAGCTGCTGAAATTGCTCAAGCAGCTGATAGAGAAGGCATTACTTTGCGTGAAGCAGCTCTTAAGAGTGGCAAGGTGACTCCTGAGCAATATGACAAGTGGATGGACTACATGAAGATGACTAATGTTGACAAGCACAAGCCTGAAGAAAGTAAATAGAAGGAATAAAAATGGCAAAATTTGTTTTTACCCCAAAAACTGCAGATCAATTAAAAGATTCATATGATGCAATTATCGTTGGTGCTGGTGGTACTGGTTTGACGGCAGCTTTGCAAGCTCACGAATTAGGTTTAAATGTTGTTGTTTTAGAAAAGAACGAGAATTTAGGTGGAAATACTAGCCGTGCTTCTTCTGGAATGAATGCCTCTGAAAGTTTAGTGCAATTAAACCATGGTATCATTGATAACAATCATAGCTTTTATGAAGAAACCTTAAAGGGCGGCGGTTTATTAAATGATCGTCCAATGCTGAAGTACTTTGTTGATCATTCGGCAATTGCGATTTCATGGTTAATGGAACATGAGATTGATTTAACTGATTTAACTATTACCGGAGGAATGAGTAAAAAGCGTGCCCACCGTCCTGCTTCCATGGCTCCAGTTGGTGGATATCTCGTAACGGGCCTACTTAAGCAAATCCAAAAAGAAGATATTGACGTCTTTAATAATTCTCGCGTTACTAAACTTATCAAAGATGATGGTAAGAAGGTTAACGGTGTTGAAGTAGAAACTAAAGATGGCAGAAAGATTATCACTGCTAAAGCTGTTCTCCTTGCTAGTGGTGGCTTTGGTGCTTCAAAGGAACTTATCAAGAAGTATCGTCCAGATTTAGTTGATTACAAAACTACCAATCAACCTGGCGCCACTGGTGATGGTTTGAAGCTGGCCGAAGGTGTTGATGCCCAACTCATGCAAATGAACTTTGTACAAGTTCACCCAACTGCTCAAACTGATCATGATCACACTTACTTGATTGGTGAAGGCGTTAGAGGTGAGGGAGCAATCTTAGTTAATAAAGCGGGGAAGCGTTTTGTTAATGAACTTGATACTCGTAAGGTTGTTTCTAATGCTATCACTGACTTGCACGAAGATGGGGCTTATCTCATTTTTGATCAGGGAATTCGTGATCACTTCAAGGCAATTGACTTCTATGATCATGTTGGTTTAGTTGTTCATGGTAAAGACCTGGCTGATTTAGCTAAAAATATTGGCGTAGACGCGAATAACTTGGAACAAACTGTTGCTGAATGGAATAGCGCAGTGAAGAATAAGGATGATATCGCTTTTGGTAGAACTACGGGAATGGAACGTGGAATCGATGAGGCTCCTTACTACGCAATCCATGTCCACCCAGCAATTCACTACACAATGGGGGGAATTCACATCACTCCAGAAACTGAAGTTTTAGATAGTAATGGTAATGTGATTGAAGGACTTTATGCAGCTGGTGAAGTTTCTGGCGGACTTCATGGAAATAACCGAATTGGTGGAAATTCTATCGCTGAAACGGTAATCTTTGGTCGTCAAGCAGGCATGCAAATGGCTAAAAAGATTAGATTATGCTAGGCTAGACTTAGCATAAGGAAAGACATACAGTAAGATGATTGCCGAAGCAATGAAGGATAATTACCGTGGCAATATCAAAGTTACTGCGAAGCAAAATACAGTACTTTATCATGGATTATCCAACTTATAAGTGGTACAACCTATTTACCTAATACGGTTGAACTTAGTAAGCAAGATTAGTTTAATATCTTAATATGGAAAAGACTGGAATTTGTTTCCAGTCTTTTTTGTACGTTCTTTAGTGCACTTTTTTAATTTTTTATAGTAATTGTAAGTTGTCTAAAAATAGCGTAATGATTATGAAAAAATGGTGAGAAGTAAGACTATATTTACTAAATAATGTAAATAATAATTGATGGTTCTATTAAATAAGACAAAGTATAGTGCTATTATTTAAGGTGTATAAAAGTTTTAATAGTGGGAAATAAGAAAGTGTTAAATTAGATGTTATCAAAAAATAACTACCAAGAACGTCTACGTAAGATGGAAGCACGTCAAGATCGGTTTTCTATTCGTAAGTTTTCGATGGGAGCCGCTTCGGTTTTGATTGGGTTCTTCTTTATTGGAATGAGTAATGGGGAAGAAGTTAATGCGGATACACTAGCCAAGCCAGACCAAGGTAATGGACATCCTGAGCAGGCGAGTGGTCAGAGTGCTGAGACGAAGATTCCTAAGAAGGTTATTGTTGATAAAGGGAATACACTTATAGCAGATAGGGATGCGGTTAGTTTAAATAAGGCTGAACAAGCCGCTGTTAATAATAAAACTGCCCTTAAACAAAATTCAGTTGAAAAAGCTCAAACTGAAACTGTAAATAAGAATCAAGCTAGTCAAAAGACTCAAGAAGAAGTTAAGCAAACTCCAAATGAGACAAGTGTAAAGACTATTGATCAAACAGCTACGTCTAAGACGCCTGTTAATGATAATAAGCAAGAAGTAGCTGCTGCACAAAAAGTCCAACAAGCAGCAGTGAGGGATACAAATAAAACGGCAGTTACTAATACCAACAATGCTTCCATTCAAAGTAAGACTGAAACGGCAGCTTTAACTGATAAGAATGAGCCTAAGAATGCACCTACTAATAACGATCAAATGGTAAAAGAGAGCGACAAGAAGACGCCGAATATTACAGTGGATCCTGAAGTAGCTGCTTTTCAAAAAGAATATCAAGATTTGCAGACGAATTTTGATAAGTTGAGTGCTGATGAACGCACGCAAAGAGCTGCCAAGATTCAAGCTGATTACGAGAAGATGAGCACACAAGCTAAGACGCAGTTTGCTTTGGCTAATGGAGTAAATCAGCAACTTTATTCTGTCAATAATGGTGTAGCTGACGTTTCAACGTTTGCGGACTTCACTAAGGCGCTTTGTGATAAGAATGTCACTACCATTAACATGACTGGAGATATTACAGCAGCTGATAATCAGAGTGCGTTGAAGTCTGGAACGACAAGCGGTATTGTAGCTGATTTACAGGGCCTAAAGACCTATGAAATGGCCGCTGACTATTCCTTCGGCTCAGAGTATAACGATATTGCGCGTACTATCACGATTAACGGTAACAATCATACCCTTGATATGAATAAATGGACGATTACTTTTTCTCGTCAAAATTATGGGGATAATCCATGGGATTTTACCTTTAAGAATATGACTTTCAAGACTAATGCAGAAAACGCAAGTTATGGACCACTATATTTCTTCCATACAAAGGATTGGAAAGCAACACGAAAGTCTATTTATAGTACAGATTTAGCTAAGACTAATGTTACCTTTGATAATGTAAAAATTGAGGCTGGGCAAGCCTTGATGGCTAGTCAAGTTAACACTATCTTTTCAGGTAACACTACTCTAAGTACAACCTACAGTAAGCCAACAGTAAATTCAGCTAATATTACTGTTGCCGATAATTCTACTTTAAATGCTAGTGGCGGTACAACAATTTTAGATGCTAGCAACACTTTAACCATTGGCAACAATGCAAAAGTGACGATGAGTACTAATGGTCAAGATTTGGTAGGAAAAGACATTAATGTCGGTACTAATGCTACCCTTAATCTTACTGATAGTGAAAATACTGACTTGGGTAACTTTGCTAATAACGCTATTACCTTTACTGATAAGATGAATATTGGCGATGGGGCAACTATTAATATTAATACCGGTGATGCAAAACCTGATTCTAGCGTAAGTGTTCACGATGTTCGTGGTATTTATGGAAATACAGATACGCCCGAGAAAGCAGCTACTTTATCTATTGGTAAGAATGCTCATATTAATATGAGCATGGGGACAGGTCATTCAACTGCTATTTTGACCGATAATATGGACGTGGACGAAGGCACCCAAATTTTTATTACTACTAAACAAGATAATAATAATAGAATGGATAAAAATGATGTTAGGTTTGGTGCTGATCCTGATTTTAATCACTATGCTCCAATTACCATGGCATTTGATTCTGACGGTGAATTGCATTTAAAAAATGGTGCAAAGCTTCAAGTTATTCGTGATACTCAAAATGCTAAGGCTATAACGCCTATGATTTCATTTGGTAATGGTGGGGATGGTCGTAGGCAAATTGGAATTACGACTGGATTTATCAGTCCCCGATATTACACTTTAACTGTTGATGGAGGTGCCACACTCGATCTGCAAGATGATACTAGTTCTCAAGGAATTGCCAATTATAATTGGAACTACAGTGGATACTTAGATAGCAACGCTCAAAAAAATATTTTTTATCCTGGTATGATTTCGATGTTTGGTACTAACTCAATGGATACTGTCCAATTAGGTAGTGAAGTCAGCGATGGAAAATACGTTGCGCCAGCTTATATCAACTTACAAAGACGCGGAAATCAATGGGGACGTTTATTAAACCTTGAAGGTAAGGCTATTCCAGGCAAGTTCTTATGGAATCCTAATCCATTAAATTGGGCTAAAAATATTCAAAATATTGCTATTTTATATGGGGATGCACCTCTGGCACAATGGAATGGCACTAATAAGACGGCAACGCCTAATAATGCATGGAACATTGAGGAATTAGCTACTCAAAATGGTGGAGGTGATAGTAGTGCTAATTATGTCCCTGCTGATTTGAGTGAACTAACCAATGACGGCTTTGTTTTTAATAAAGGTGCTCAAAATGTCTCATTAGGTCAATCAAACGGTATTGTTGTGATGCCAGGAAATTCTAATGAAAAGAATTCCTATGCTACCTATAGTGATACTAACGGTACAAATGGTGAGGTAACTGGTAACAAGCAAAACCTAATGAGGTTGCAAAGTTTGCTTGATAACTTCAACTGGTGGAAAGCACGGCGCATTTCTTATGGAACTGATTTGTTAAAGACCGATTCAGATCATGGCGTCACAATTAGTCCGAGTGATCTTTGTACTCCAACGGTTGCTCCGCAAACTTATACAGAAGGCAAGTATGAAAACAATGCTCAAGACTTTGCTAATAATAAGGTCATTATTGGCGTAACTGATGCCAGTGGAAAGCAACTTTCTACAGATTTAGATAAAATCATTTCTAAAGAGCAGTGGGGAATTGATTGGACTCACACGGAGTTTAAGAACATCCTTGATCACAACGGAAAGATTGATCAAGCTAAACTTGCTGCTTTAAACAAGATTGATGGCAAGTCTGATACTCAAGCTTATGATGATACCGTTGAATACAATGCTTACAATTCGTTGATTGAAAGTATTAATAATCCAGATGGTTCAAGTGGCTATGATCCAACCAAGACTCAATTTAAGTTAAGCGACAGTACTAAAGAAGAGCAAACTTACAATATTCCAATGACTGTTACCTTTAGTGACGGTACTACAAACGTTACCTTGGTTCCAGTTACTGTTAAAAAGGCGAAGCAAACTACTCTTTATCAACCAAGTTACACTACACAAACAGTTGAGCAAGGAAAAACAGCTACCGTAACAGCACCAAGCTTTAAGTTCGTTACTAACAATGCGGATGGAACAATTACATATACTGATGCTAAAGCTCCAGCAGATGTAACTTATGCATTAACTGATAGTGCAATCAAGCCCGACTTTGCAACCTTAAATTCCGATGGCACAATTACTTTAGCACCAACCACTAGCGATGCAGTTGGTGTTTACTCGATTCCGGTAACTGTAACTTATGCTGATAAGTCTACTGACAATATTAGTGCCTTGGTCGATGTGACTGACGGCAAGTCTACTGTTATCTGGGGTAAGACGAATCTAGACGGCTCAGTTAAGGGCGCCGTTGTTGTGAAGCCTGGCACTGATACGATTCACAAGACTAGTGATACCTCATCTTCAATTGACAGTCTAGATCCTAAGAAGGCAGTTAGTGAAATTGATATTTATACTGCTGATGCTAATGATTCAACTAAGTTAGATCAGACTGCTTATACCTATGGTAATGGTGATTATGTCGATAGTGAGAAGAATTCAATCGGTGATGTGAGTGTTAATTACGCTGACACTGCCAAGCAGCTCGACACAACAAGTGACGATTCAACCACCTTGCCAATTACTGTAACTTTTGGCACTACATCACTTCCAGCTGAAAATGGCATTATTAACAATGGTGCTGAGACCAGATTGAGCGAAAATGTCAACTTCGCTGGAGCGGGCGCAATTTTAGGTAGCCAAATCAACTTGCCCAAGGGTTATGATGTAACAAAAGATCCAGAGGGATACTTTACTTCTAATCATTTAGCTACTTTAATTGACCATTCTGCTCTTGACAAGATTGATCCAGCCTTTAAGGTAACAGGTTATTCGTTGGTTGATACACCTGATACTAGCTCAGTTAAAGCTGAAGAGCTGACTGTTCGCATTAGTTTCGCAGATAAAGTGGGTGGCAATCCTACTTACTTAGATGTTAAAATTCCAAACGGAATTAACGTTACTACTGGCGATGCTGGTCAGTATAACCCGACCTATGCCGATACGGTTGATAGTAAGCAGCAAGCTGTGACCGTGACTCCAAGCTTTGGCAATAATAAGCCTACTGATGCAAATTATACTTTAGGTCAAACTAGTGAACAAAACTTGCCAGCAGCTATGAAGCAATATATTCATGTAAATAGCACGACGGGTGAGATTACTATTGATCAAGAAGCTATGAGCGACACTGCAAGTTATGAAATTCCAGTAGTTGTAACTTATAAGGACGGCACTCATGACAATGCAGTTGCTAAGGTTTATGAAGTTAAAGGAAAGGATGTAACTGATCCTACCTTTGCTAGTGATGCGATTAGCAACTTTGAGAATCTGCCAAGTGGAGCTACAGCTAAATGGGAGACGGCTCCAGATCCACATAAGTATTTACAAAAAGCAACAGTCGATGTCACTCTTCCAGATAATCAAACCACCACTGTTACTGTTAACGTAACTAATACTAATGCGTTGAAGCCAAACACAACTACAGTTTATGGTCAAGACACCACAACGACGATTACCCTTGACACTCCTAACTATCACAAGACCAGCACAAATAACACTCCGGCTGCTCCACGAGTTTCTAAAGTTACTATCGTCAGCGATAAAGGAGTTACTACTACTTATAACTTATCTAGTGACGGTAAGACTTACATGAGCACTGATGGCAAGAAGAGCTTTTCAGCTGATCAAATTACGACAGTTTGGGCAAAGGGATATACACTAAATACTAATGCTTCAAACTTCTCAACTGATGGTAGTCAAACTACTTTAGTTCCCGTAAAAACAGATAAAACTAGCGATGAATGGGACGGCACTCATAATTCTAAGTATCGGGTTGATATCACTCTTAGTGGAGATGCAATGACAATTTCTGGCATTCCAGATGGGGATGCTGGTTGGTGCAATGTCTATGCAAATATTTATGGTGCCAAAGCTGCCAGCGCAAGTAATGCCAACAAGCAATTAAAGGCCGTTCAAAATGTCGATTCTTCATTGGCTGATCCTAGTGCATACGTTGATACAACTGATTTAACTAAAGAGCATAATTCTGAAGTTGAGAATGTAACTTGGGATACCAAGCCTGATTTGACTAAGGCTGCTAAGAATGTTTCAGGCAATGTAGATATTAATTTTGCTGATGGTTCAAAGTTAACTATTCCAGTTACGATTGATGTTACTCAATCAGATGCTAATAAGTTTGAAACTGATAATACTGATAAGAATCCATTAACGCAAACAATTAGCGTTCATAAAGGTGATACTGTTGCTGCAGGTGACGCTATTAAGGGCTTCAGTGATGCAACTAAGACTAAATATGGTATTGTTGCAGATGGTACTCAATTTAATGAAGCTGTTTCAACTACTGACGTTGGCATTGTACCATATGCGGCAACTGTAAAATTTGCGGATGGTTCAAGCACCACCATTAACATTCCAGTTAAGGTTTACACGGACAAGTCAAACTTTGACGATGCTAATAAGAATAATGCTTTGACTCAAGAAATTACCGAAAAGATGGGGTCAGTTGTGGCAGATACGGATGCAATTAAAGGATTTGCTCCAGAAGTAATTACTAAGTATGCCATTGTTTCAACTGGTGATAATGCTCCTAAGTTTACTGCTACGATTGATACTTCTAAGGTAACGACGACTGCAACGGATTATGAAGCAACTGTTACCTTTACTGATGGTTCAACTACAACAGTCAAGATTCCAGTTAAGATTGTTGCTAGTGACGCCAGCGCATTTGATAATGATAATCAAGATAATGCCTTAGTAAAGCAAATTACTTGGGGTAAAGGAACCACTCACAAAGCTAGTGAAGCTATCAACGGAATTATCACTAAGCAAGGTCAAACTGATTACCACGTAACTGGTGCAAGCTTTACTAGAGTTCCTGCAACTGATGCTGTTCATGCAGCTCAAGACTTTGCCGCTACAGTAAGTTTTGAAGATGGAACTACGACGACGGTTGAAATTCCAGTCGCAATTACTGATAATGCCAGCGATGACAAGTCTATTATGCCAAATCCAATTGTCATTATTGTTGATTCAGGCACGACTCCTCAAACTCCAGACCCTAAGAATGGTGTGAAGGATCCAAATGCACCACAAGGCACCAAATATCAATGGAAAGAGACTCCAACCGTTCCAGATCCAGGTGATCAGCCAACTTCACCAACTGTAGTTGTTAAGTATCCCGATGGCACTCAAAAAGAAGTTTCAACTACTATTGTTACTGACTACAAGCCTGAAATTACTACCATCACTACGCCAAAAGACGTTGCCCCTAGTGCTGATAAAGGTATTTCTAACCTTAACAAGGGTAGAGGCTATCCAACTAGTGTAACTTGGAAGACAACTCCAGATGTATCTCAAGTTGGTCCAACAACTGAGACAGCTACAGTAAGTTATGCTAACGGTGTAACTCAAGAAGTAACTATTCCAATTACTGTAGTGAAGAATGATAGCGAAACTTATAATCCACAAGCAACTAAAGATCCAGTTAAGACTCCGCAAAAAACTCAAGTAGATCCATCTAAGGTTGTTGATCCAAGTACTTTGCCAACTGATCCAAATGACAAACCGACGATTACTTGGACTGATTCAAAGAAGGTACCAGATCCAACTAAGCCGGGTACTCAACCAGCTAATGTGGATGTTACATACCCAGATGGCACTGTTGACCGTGTTCAAGGTAAAGTGACTGTTGAAGCTACTCCAGAGATTGGGACGATCTCAACCGATCAAAATATTGTTCCAGATTTGACTAATAGTACGAATGCCAAGAAGGTTGTCACTAACCTTAAGGCTAGCGATGATCTAACTGCTGATGGTTATCCAACTAGGGTCAAGTGGACGACTACTCCTGACGTTTCAAAGACTGGTCAAACTACTAGCAATGTCACCATCACCTATAATGATGGCTATATAACTAAAGCAAATGTTTCAATCAATGTCATTGGCGTTGAAGATGGTAAAGAGAAGGTTAACCAAAAAGACAGCGATGTTTATAAGGACTTCACTCGTACCATTACTGTTGATGGGACCGCTCGACCTATCCAACACGTTATCTTGACTCGGATCAAGTATACTGATACTTCAAAGCCTGCCGGTCAGCAAGTTTCCTACTCAGACTGGGTAAGTGATAATGCAAGCTTTGCGGAAGTTGATGTTTCAAAAGCTGGCTATAGTGCTAGTGCTGTTGACGGAAGTGGTAAGCCAATTACTTTAACTAGTGATGGCAAAGTGCCAAGTGAAGCTATTGCACTTGATGATGCTAGCGTTGAAAAACATGCCGCAAATGAAGTAATTAAGGTAACCCATACTGCAAATGCTCAATCAATCACCATTAATTATGTTGATACTAATAGTGGCGATAAAGTAGATAGTCAAATAATTTCAGGAGTAACTGATGGTCAAGCTAAGATTAAATCAGCTTTAACTATTCCAGATGGCTATCAACTAAATGCTGATGATAAAGTTCCTGAAACATACACCTTCAAAGCTTCTGATAATAACCCAATTACTGTTAAAGTTGACAAAATCAACACAGTAGATCCTGATCCCACCCATAAAGGCGATCCAGATCAAAATGATTTGTTTGAAACTATCACTCGGACTATTACTTACACGAATCCGACAACCAACAAGCCAGTAACTGTAACTCAAGGGGTTGACTTCGAGCGTAGCAAGAAAGTTAACAACACTACTGGGGACGTAATCAGTTATGATGATTGGACTTTAGTTGATTCTAATAAGAGTAGTTGGGATGCATATAATGTACCAACATTTACTGATTACACGGTTTCCGCAAAAGACGATGCAGGTAATAGCGTGGACATCACAAGTGGTCAGATTGCTGGTCAAACCGTTACTGCTAACACTGCTAATACCACTATCACTTTGACTTATAGTGAAACTGATGCAGGTAAGTTTAAGGACAAGAATAAAGATAACAGCCAAGTTCAAACCATTCTGGCTACTCAAAACTCTGACCCTACCAAGATCAATGCCAGCGACGGTATTAAGGATTTACCAAAAGATGCCAGTGTTGCCTTTGATAATGGAGTTGTAATTGATACTAAGACTCTTGGAACTACAAGCTATCCAGCAACGATTACCTTTGCCGATAACACAACTGCTAAAGTTGAGATTCCAGTTAAGGTTTATAACGATGCAACTATCTTCAATGACGACAATGCTAAGACTCCATTAACTCAAACGATTACCGAAAAGCAGGGTACTGATGTTGACCCAACGGATGCTATCAATGGCTTTAGCACTAATGTGATTACGAAGTACAGCATTGATACATCTAACTTTAATGAAAAGATTGATACTTCAGCAGTTACATCCACACCTGTAAGCTATGCTGCAACTGTTTACTTCAAAGATGGATCTCATACCACAGTTAAGATTCCAGTTCAGATTGTAGCTAGTGCTGCTAGTCAATTTAACGATGCCATTAAGAAAGACGCAACAATCGTTCAAGGCATTATGGTCAATAAATATGATACTGTAGCTAAGAGTGATGCACTTAAAGGCATTAAGAATCCAGCAACTTACAATGTAACTACTGCTAACTTTGATGGAGACATTGATACAAGTGTAGTTGGTAAAAAGACTTATCCAGCAGTTCTGACATTTAAAGATGGTTCAACAACTACCCTTCAAATGCCGGTAACTGTGAATGAGAGTCAGGCTTCTAAGTTTAAGGATAATTACAAGACTGAAACTCAAGTTATTGAAGAATTGCTTAACAGTCAAGTTCCAGCAGCTGATGCCATGAAAGGTATTAAGAATGCGGTTGAAATTGGCGCAACTGGAGCAAAGTTTAATTATGATGTTGATACTTCAGTACTTGGCAGTAAAGACTACGATGCAACCGTCAGCTTTAGCGATGATAGTTCAACTATAGTACCAATTACGGTTAAGGTTGTTTCATTAGCAGACAAGTTTGACGATTCTGCTGATTTAACTGCCGTAACTCGTAAGATTGGTGAGACAGTTAAGAGTACCGATGCCATTGAAGGTGTGGTTGATGCAAGTAAGCATGGTGTTCAAAGTGCCGTCTTTAATGAGGATGTGCCAACTAACGAACAAGGCAGTAATCCATATGATGCAACTTTAACCTTTATTGATGGGTCCAAGAAAGATGTCAAGATTACTGTGAATGTGGGTGCTAACGAGGCTTCAACCTTTAATAAAGCTCAATTAGTTCCATTGGTGAAGATTCCAGTTGGTACTAAGATTGATTCGGCCGATACCACTAATGCTCAAGTTGCTTTAAAGGATCCTAGTCAAATTGGTAAGACTATCACTGGCATTCAATATGTGAATGTTCTGGATACTTCAAAGCCAAGAAACGTCTTTGAAACACCAATTAAGATTACCTTCAAAGATAGTTCAACTAAGACACTTGAACAAGCTATTCAAATTACTTCTGAGGCTGATAACTACACTGGTACTCCGCAAAATATTGATATTCTCCACAATACAACCATTGATCCAGAAAATACTAATAATGCAAAGGGTGCAGCTACTGATCCAGATAACACGATTGATCATATTCAGTTTGTCGATCCAAAGGACATTGATCCTTCAACTCTTAGTAAGCAAACGGCTCCAGCAGCAATTACCTTCAAGGATGGCTCAACTAAGACCATCAGTGTTCCAGTAATGATCATTCCAAATGATGCTGATAAGTTCAGTCCAAGTGATCTTAATAAGCCGATCACTGTGAAGAAGAATACGCCTATTAAAAAGGGTGATGAAGTTTTAGGAGCTATTAATAACGACAAGCAGGCGCAAGACAATGTTAAAAGTGTAACTTATGAAACTGTTCCTGATACAACTGTTCCAGGAACTACCTATCCAGCTGTTAAGGTAACATTTAATGATGGATCATCAATCACCACTAACTTGCCGGTTGTAGTTTCTACAACTAAGACAGGCAATCCATATCAAGCCGGCACTCAAGGCGTAAACGATGCTTCAAACTACTACATCTATCGTGAAATCATGATTCACCGTCCAGATTCTGATCAAGAAGATATCGTAACTCAAGTGATTCACTTTATCCGTAAGGATAAGAATGGCAACAGCAGTTACACTACTAACGGCAAGATAATGTATGTTCCATGGACAGTAGCCGATAGTGATGGCAATTCAACCGGAACTACTACAGCTCACTTTAAGGAATACCGTGTGCCAACAGTTGCTGATTACACACCTAATGAATCTTCGATTGCTGATGAAGAAGTTGACGGTGATCCTTATGGTGCTACTCCAGTTTCTAAAGATCGTGCTCAAGTTGAAAAAGTTGATATTAATTACAGCTTTGATATGAATCAAATTTCAATGACGTACTTAGCCGTGCCTGCCTCATTTACTCCAGGGAATAACTTGTTCTTACAACTGGCAGCTTATGATAATAAGACTGGGAAGCAAATCAAGTTACCAAAGAGTGTAAAGTTTGAAGCTAAGTCACTTCCAGCTGGAGTTAAACTTGATGAACAAACTGGTAGTTTAACTGTTCCAAAGGGGATGCAAGTAGGTAAGAATCAGGTTCAAGTGATGGCTGTTGCTCAAACGGGTCAAAAGGAAGTTGATGCTCAACTGAATGTAGTTAATAATAATTCTAATACAGGTCAAACTACACCAATTACTCCAGTAAATCCAACACCAATTACGCCGTCAACATCAACTACTCCTACTAAGCAAACTGATGCTGATAAGTTTGCTCCTCAAACTCAAGACATCACTACCACTGTAGATGATCTTCCAGATGCTTCATCTGCAATTAGTAATCTTGATAGTTTACCAAGTGGGAGCCAAGCAAGTTGGCAAACTGCTCCAGAAGTGAGCGAATCAGGTTCAAAGACAGCTAATATTGTGGTAACTTATCCAGATGGTTCGCAAGATACAACTTCAACAACGGTTATTGTTGCAGAAAAGACTCCGGAAAAGAAATCTCTTGTTCCAGTTGGTCAAAAGATTAAGACTAAGAAGAATGTTTTACCAAAACCAATTAAAGGTATCAAGAATCGAAAGTTAATGCCAGTTGGTACTAAATATGCTTGGAAGAAGAAACCAAATGTATCAAAGGTTGGAACTATTAAGGCGATTGTGAAGGTAACTTATCCAAATGGCAAGAAGTTCAACATTAAGGTAAAGATCGTTGTTAGTGATGTGATTAAAACACATACTTCAACAACGGTTGATCATTTGCCAAGTGCTTCGTCAATGCTTGAAAATGCTCCAGAAGGTACAAAGGCCCACTGGATTAAGAAACCCGATGTTTCAAAGCCGGGTCAAGCTAAAGGAACAATTGGAATTGATTATCCAAATGGCCAAAAGGAAAAGAAGGATATCTTCATTTCAGTTAAACCAGGAAATAGCTTGAGTATGAATTCTGCTAAACATGTAGAAAGATCAAGTTCCCATAGTCCAAAATTTGAAAGTTACGCTTATAATTCTCGTCTTGGTGCCTCCACGAATGGTGCTAGTGGACGCCAAGCAAGCGTAAAATCTGAATCAATTAACGGATTTACTTCTTCTAGCTCATTTTCACCATTGGCTGAAATTGGTCGTCAAGGTCAAATTAGAGCTAATAAAAATTTACGTTCAGAGTTAGGTAAGAATAATTCTGAAAATGTGAAGAATAACACTAATTCTAAGGAATTACCAGTAACTGGTGAAAAAGATAGTGAATTAGAAGCTCTTGGGATGATGGCTGCTAGTTTATCGTTGATCGGTTTAGCTGGGGTAAAGAAACGTAAACACTAGACAAAGCCTTAATATAAAAGGAGTTAAACAGTAGTTGTTTAACTCCTTTTTTTTATGTTAAACTTGAGATATAATTCACAAGGTATGGTAAGTGCACTACTTTAAATTTATAAAAAATAATTTGTTTTTTTAAAATATTGAAAAACTGAAAGCGCTTATTGTATAATAGTTTGTGTAAAGAAGAACAAGTTGTTTTTATGAAAGGACTTATTATGAGTAGAAAAGTATTACTTGTCGGTGATGGTGCTGTTGGTTCAACTTTTGCAAATGATTTATTGCAACACGTTGACTTAGATGAATTAGTAATTTGTGATGTCGCTAAAGATCGTCCTGTTGGTGATTCAATGGACCTTGAAGATATTACTCCATTTGTTGGTGAAACTAACATCCACCCAGGTGAATATTCAGATGCTAAGGATGCAGATATCGTAGTTATTACTGCTGGTGTTCCAAGAAAACCAGGCGAAACTAGACTTGATCTTGTTAACAAGAACGTCAACATTTTGAAGAGTATTGTAAAGCCAGTTGTGGATTCAGGCTTTAAGGGTGTCTTTGTAGTTTCTGCAAATCCAGTTGATATTTTAACCACTTTAACTCAAAAGTTGTCAGGATTTCCTAAGAATAGAGTTATTGGTACTGGTACTTCACTTGACTCAGCTCGTCTTCGTGTTGAACTTGCTAAGAAGCTTAATGTTCCAGTTGATAAGGTTAACTCAATGGTTTTAGGTGAACACGGTGACACCAGTTTTGAAAACTTTGATGAATCACTTGTAAATGACAAGCCACTTCGTGATTATAGCGAAATTAACGATGAAGTTTTAAGTGAAATTGAAGCTGATGTTCGTAAGAAGGGTGGAAAGATCATCTCTAACAAAGGTGCTACTTTCTACGGTGTGGCAATGATGCTTACTCAAATTGTGAAAGCTGTTTTGACTAATCAAGCAATTTGCATGCCATTGTCTGCACCGATTAATGGTGAATATGGTATTAAGCATGACCTTTACTTGGGTACCCCAACTGTTATCAACGGTGAAGGGATTAGCGCTGTTATTGAAACTAAGCTTTCCGAAGAAGAAACTAAGAAAATGCTTAATTCCGCAGATAAGATGCAAGAAGTTCTTGATGGAGTTAATTTAGACTAATTTCTTAAAGGGAGAAATTTAGATGCCTGTTGGAAAGAGAATTTACTTAAAGCGTAATTTGCCAGATCCTAAAGTGATTGAAGGGTTTAAACATATTCCTGCTTCTAATACTGCTGACTGTATGGAACGTAATTGTGCCATGCATCCCCGTGTGAAGTTGATGTCTAAACCTGACAGCGAAATGGTAGGACCTGCTTTTACGATCCATACTCGAGCAGGAGATAATTTGGCAATTTATGCGGCTTTAAGATATTGTCATCCTGGTGATGTCCTTGTCATCGATGATGAAGGCGACAATACGCGCTCTTTAATTGGGGAAGTTATGATGTCATATTTACGCGATCAAAAGAAGATTGCGGGAATTGTTATTGACGGTCCTATTCGTGATATTGATAATTTACAAAATTGGAAATTGCCAATTTATGCACGTAGTACGACTCCAGGTGGTCCTTATAAAGATGGTCCCGGCGAAGTGAATATTCCGATTTCATGCGGAAATGTGAGCGTTAATCCAGGAGATGTCATCTTAGGGGATGCCGATGGAGTAATCTGTATTCCGCGCAAAGATGCCGCTGGTGTTTTACCCAAGGCACAAGCTTTTCATAAAAAGGATGAAGAAAAGCAGATCGCCTTTAGTAAAGGTGATGTAGACCTTAGATGGGTTGATAAATCCTTAAAGGATAAGGGATTCGACATTATTGATGATATTTATCGTCCTTAAGTAAAAAAAGAGAATATGATATGAAAACATTAGAGAAAGTAAACTATAAAGGCTTTATCTGGCCTTTGGTAGTAGGAATAGTTCTGTGGTGTATTACTCCTTGGCGCCCAAGCGGACTTACTCCGCAGGCATGGGAAATGTTTGCAGTCTTCGTAGCAACCATCGTTGGCTGTATTACTAAACCTTTGCCAATTGGTGGTACAACACTTGTTGGATTAGTATTTACCGTTTTGCTTGGACTAGCACCAATGAAAGATGTGGTTAATCCAAAAACTGGTGTAGTAATGAACCAAGGTGTTCTGAGTTCATTTGGTAACTCCGCTGCCTGGTTGATTGCTATGGCCTTCATTATGGCTCACGGGATTAGCAAAACTGGTCTAGGTAACCGGATCGCCTACATTATGATTCAAAAATTCGGTAAGAAATCACTTGGTATTGGTTATGCGATTACTGGATTGGAATTGATTTTAGGTGCTTTGATTCCATCTAACTCTGCTCGTACTGGTGGGGTAGTTTGGCCAGTAGTTCAATCAATTTCAGAAGAAGGTTATCATTCAGAACCACATAGCCCATCTCGTAAAAAGATCGGTGCCTACATTGACTTTACAGCATTTCATGCCAATATTTTGTCAACAGCGCTATTTATTACAGGTGCGGCGCCTAACATGGTAGCTCAACAGCTTGCTGCTCAAAAAGGCTACCAAATGACGTGGGCTGGCTGGTTCTTCACAGCAGTTGTACCAGTTGCTGTTGCAACCTTAATTATTCCATATGTAATTTATAAGATTTATCCACCTGAAATTACTGAAACTCCAGATGCTAAAAAGTGGGCTGAAGATAAGCTTGAAGCAATGGGTCCAATGTCTGTCCCAGAAAAGATCATGACAGCAGTCTTCTGCTTGTCAATTATTCTTTGGGTATTGTCTGGATTCTTTAAGATTCCACAACTTGATGCAACATTTGTCGCATTCTTAGCTGTTGCACTTCTTTTGATCACTGGGGTTTTGACAATGAAGGATGCCTTAGCAGAAACTGGTGCTTGGAACATTTTGATTTGGCTATCAATTTTGATGTTCATGGCTGGTAAGCTTATCTCTTATGGCTTTATTGGCTGGTTCTCAAAGTTGGTTCAAAACGGACTTCAGGGAATTAGTTGGGGACTCGTATTAGGTGCCTTAGTACTTTTGATGTTCTATACTCACTACTTCTTTGCTAGTGGTACTGCCCACATGACTGCTTTATATTTGCCATTCTTGTCAGTAGCTGTTGCAACTGGTGCTCCACTTGGTCTTAGTGCAATGCTTTTGGCCTTCACTGGTGCAATCAACGCTTCAACTACTCACTATGCTAATGGTCCAGCATCTATTTTGGCCACAACGGGTTATGTAACTCAGAAGGAATGGTGGAAGATGAACTTTGTTTTAGGTTTGATCTACTTAGCCATTTTCGGATTTATTGGTACAGCATGGATGAAGATCATCGGTGTTTGGTAAAGTTGATTTGAAAATACAGGTTAGTTTTGACTAGCCTGTATTTTTGTTTGGAGTAGAAATTGAAATTTGATAAAGTGGGGGATAAAATTTGTGGGATGAACAAGATGATTGAGAATGAGTGAAACATTGTTACTTTAATTTTTGTTATTTTAGCTGTGATCCCTCTGTAGTTTAAGTTAATGTATAAATTCATGGAGATAATTATTGTTGGTCTGTTCTTCTTTTTGAATGATCCCCTCACTCAATATTTAACTGGTTTTAAAAGAAAAACTATATTTTAAATTTGTTTCTAGGAAATATCTTAGCTAGAATTTTATGCAATGTATTATAATACTGAGGATACTTGGTAGCAAAAACTTTATGAAAAGGAAGAACTAAAATTTTATATTATCGAATCTATATAAAAATAAAAGAACTTCTAACTATATAGAAATTCTTTTATTTTGTTCATGAACCAGATCCAGAACCAGAACTGCTAGTAACTTTTAAAGTTATGGTTCGGTTTTTGTTTAAGTAATGCCATACACCGTTGGACTTTCCGCTTGAAATTCCGTTTCCACTTCCATGAACTTTATAGTGTGCATAAACCGATTGGGATGCTGCAAGTACCGCATTCGTAGAAGTTGCTAAACCTAGAAAAGTAGCTCCCGCAAAAATTATAAATTTTATCTTTTTCATAAATCCATCCCCGTATAATATAATTTTATTGTCTAATTACAGTTATTTCTTGATTAAAGAAAATATTTAAAAATTTAAAGAATGCCCAACCTACTAATGTACCCAGAGAATTTAGAATCAAGTCATTTACATCAAAAGTTCGATTTCCAAGGTAGAAGAAACTTAATATTAATTGCAAGCTTTCTATAGTTAAAGAACTGCAAAAAACTAATAAAAAGTTTGATCTTAATTTGGCAAATCGTGAGCTGAATACAGCTGCAAAAAATGATAATGGAGCTAATAATAAGATATTTCCTATTAATTGAATCGGCATATGACTACTTAAAATACTTATTTTAGTATTTATAAAAAGTTGTTTACCAAAACCAAGGGTATAGACCTTTGTTCCACTTCCGAATAACGGTATTGGAAATAAAGTAATGGATAGTAAAATCCAAATATAAATTAAAAATAATCCATAAATTATATCCTTCTTCCATTTAATCTTTTTAGCTCGAATCTGTTTAATAATTGGAATTAGAAAGAAAATTAAGATTATAGGAAGTAAAAAACTACCATTTAATTGAATCGGAGCTACATACCACTTATTATTGATTAACACCATTTGACTAAATATTCCTTTCTTCTTTGGTAAATTTGTAGATTAAAATTACATATGTGATTTTAATATATTTTTTGATATTTTATTCCTTATGAAAAGGGTGAAAATATGAATTCAGAAAGAGTCTTTGATCTTATTGATAAGATGTTAGAAAATAGTGATAATGGTTATTATATAGATTTTGTCCCTTTTACTTTTCAAAATGAAGACTATGGTAGATTAGAGACTTATCTAAATAAGCATTATAAACTACAGTTTGCGAATAAAATTAAGTTTATCACTTTTGCCATTATATATTACTATGACTCATATGTTTATTTAGATGAACGGGTGGCGAATTCCCTTTATCCAGATTTAAAAAATAAAGATTTACGAAATCTTGAATTAGAAGAATTGGCAAACATTATCGATTCTCTAATAATGGATGACTATTCTGGCTTGAATATACTTTTCAAGAATGAAGACCATTTTTCACTTTTACGAATAGAAGATGGATTTGATACATATTTATTCAATATTAAAGGTCATACTCATGAAAATATTGAAAGTCTAGTAGAACATCAAGGTTTGTATTTGAAATCCATTAACTAACCGCTCTCATCAAACTAAAAATAATATATCTTATAAAGACTAGATCTAATTCTAGTCTTTTTTTCGTGTTAAAATTGAGTAAACTAAAAGAAATAAAGAAGTGAAATCAATGGAATTTACAACAAATGATCATGTGCATTTAAGTTATACTGATACTGGCGAAACTGATCGCCAACCTATAGTGTTCATTCCTGGTATTGGCGGATCGTCTAAGATGTTCAGGGATGCTGGTAAACTATTTCATCAGCATTTTCGGGTGATTACCTTGGATCCGCGTAACCAAGGCTTGTCTGAACATACTTATAAGGGACAACGCATTAGTCGTCATGCCATCGATGTGCGCGAGCTTTTTACCAAGCTTGATTTAAAAAATGTTATCGCGATTGGTAATTCAATGGGTGCATCAACATTTTGGGCTTATATTTCTTTATATGGAAAAAGTCGCCTAGCTGCCATGGTGGATTTAGATCAATCACCTAAGATGGTGGCTGACAATACTTGGAAATATGGCTTTAAGGAACTTACTTGGAGCAACTATCCCGATTACTTGAAGTTGCCATTTGGCCGGGCAACCTATGCTCATGTGGATGACAAAATGTTCAATTTAGCGCGACAAGATAATGAAAAGAAGCCCTATGACCCTGAAGAAAATTACAAATGTTTGATTGAACATGCTGATCAAGATTGGCGAGATGTGATTATGGAGACGCCAGTACCGATGTTGGTTTTGGCAGGGGAGAAGTCGCCATACTTTGATCCGCAATTTACGCAAGCTATTCAATTCTTAAACAGTGAGATTGAAACTCAAATTATTTCTGAATGTGGTCACTTAGTTCATGCCGAAAAGCCCCAAGAAACCTATAAGGCTGTGATGAGATTTTTACAAGAGAAAAATTTAATAAAGTAATCGCACCATAAGCAAAAGATGTGAAGTATTAAACTTGCATCTTTTTGTTTTTATCAAAAAACAAACTGTAATCACTTACATTTTTATAATTTTTAAAAATATTATGAATAAATTGAAATAATTAAAAAACGAGAGTAAACTATAGATGTCGACAAAATAGTTTTTATTTGCACAAACTTGAGTTAAGAGGTGCTCTATATGGATAAAGTAGTAGATCTTTATCTTAATAATTCTGCTACTCGTCAGAAGTGGGAAGATTTTTTGAAAAAATTAGGTATCAAAGACTTCAGCGAACGTGAAGTTGATACAATTGACCATACTTTTGGCTTAGTAGATGAAGATAATAAGTTAGTGGGAACAGGAAGTGTTGCAGGCAATGTGTTGAAGTATATTGCTGTTTGCAACGAGGATGCAACTTCTGGTGCCCGTTTTAATAAGATAGTAACGACTTTACAACAATACTTATTTAATGAAAAGATTTTTCATATGTTTGTATTTACTAAAGCCAAGTATTCAGATAGTTTTCAGCATTTAAACTTTACTGAACTTGCTAAGACTAAGGAAGCTGCCTTTCTTGAAAGTGGTACACCAAATGTTTTGGATTATATGAGAAGCTTGCCTAAGATTAGTGATCAGGAAAATAAGCAAGTAGGTGCCATTGTAATGAATGCCAATCCATTTACTTTAGGTCACCGTCATTTAGTAGAACTTGCAAGCCAGGAAAACGACTTGGTTTATGTGTTTGTGGTTGCAAGTGACCTCTCGCTTTTTAAGACTGACGAACGTATGCAACTGGTCAAAGAAGGCTTAAAGGATCTAAAAAATGTGAAGGTAGTTAGTGGAAGTGACTATTTAGTTTCAAGTGCAACCTTCCCAGCTTACTTTTTACCATCACCTAAAGATCTAATTGACCAACAAACTGCAATTGATGCGCAAGTTTTCAAAAATATTATCGCACCACCACTCTATATTAATAGACGTTATGTAGGCAAAGAGCCTCTTTCAATGACCACTCATTATTACAATGTAAGTTTGGCTCATGAATTAGGCCCAACAGTTGATGTGATTACTATTCCACGAATGGAAGTAGATAATAAGGTAATTAGTGCTACTGAAGTACGTCAATTAATCAAATCCGGTGATTTAACTGGTTTAGCTAAGCTTGTTCCTGTAACGACGGAGAAGTTTATTAAAAATAATCTGGCCACTCTTCAAGAGAGAATTAAGAAAGGACAATATATTAAGAATGGAAATTAAAACTACAGGCGTTGCCGGTACTTTAGAAAGTTCCGATATCCAAATCATGGTTTCTGAAGGCAATAACGGTATTGAAATTGATCTTGATTCAGAAGTAAAAAAAGCCTATGGCGATGAAATTGAAAAGGTAATTACTGAAACTTTAACTAAGTATGGTTTGACTAATGTAAAAGTTAAAGCAACTGATAAGGGTGCCCTTGATTGTGTAATTAAGGCTCGTACTTTAGCAGCAGCTCAACGTGCAACCGAAACTTCAGATAAACCAGAATTGGAGGTCCTTTAATTGACTTACGTAAAAAATCGTCTACGCCGAACAATGATGTTTGTTCCTGGCAATAACCCTGCTATGATTAAAGATGCTGGAATTTATGGAGCAGATTCAATCATGCTTGACCTAGAAGATTCAGTTTCTTTAACTGAAAAAGATGCTGCTAGAATGCTTGTTTATGAAGCGATTAAGACTGTAGACTTTGGCGGTTCTGAAATTGTGGTTCGTGTGAATGGTCAAGATACTCCTTACTATGATGAAGATGTCAAGGCTATGGTTAAGGCTGGCGTGGATGTTATTCGTTTGCCAAAGACCGAATCAGCTGCCATGATTCAAAAACTTGTTAAAGATATTGAACACTGGGAAGAGGAATTTGGTATTGAAAAAGGTTCAATTGGGGTCATGGCTGCGATTGAATCAGCTAAGGGCGTGCTTAACGCTCCAGAAATTGCAACAGCCACTCCTTTAATGATGGGACTTGCTGTCTCTGGAGAAGATTATACTGCTGATATGCATACTCACCGTTATCCAGATGGTCGCGAATTAGAATTTGCACGCAATATGGTTTTACAAGCAGCTCGTGCTGCCGATGTTTATGCCTTTGATACTGTATTTTCTAATATGAAAGATACTGAAGGCTTCTACCGTGAAACTAACTACATTCATGAATTAGGTTATGATGGTAAGTCATTAGTTAACCCTCGTCAAATTCAAATGGTTAACAAAGTCTTTAATCCAACTAAAGAAGAAATTGAAAATGCTCAAAATGTTCAAAATGCCATTCGTGAGGCTAAGGCTAAGGGTAGTGGCGTTATTTCAATGAACGGTAAGATGGTTGATAAACCAGTCGTTGAAAAAGCAACCCGGGTGCTTCAAACTGCTAAAGCTTCAAACTTGATCGATGAGGAGGGCAATTACATTGGAGAATAAAATAAAACGCAACTTACCAGAT
Source organism: Lactobacillus intestinalis (assembly GCF_024397795.1). Taxonomy (NCBI): domain Bacteria; kingdom Bacillati; phylum Bacillota; class Bacilli; order Lactobacillales; family Lactobacillaceae; genus Lactobacillus; species Lactobacillus intestinalis. Next base: position 836,278 of record NZ_CP072983.1, read on the forward strand.
GACTTAATGAAAAAGATGGATTTAAAACCTTTTGAAACTACTGAAATTGGGCACCCAATTGAACAACGTGTAGCTCCTACGGTAAGAGTGACTACTGGTCAAAATAAAGTGGTTGACTCACTTGAAGAAGTGATAAAGGATAATTTAAAAGATGGAATGACTATTTCTTTCCACCATCACTTTAGAAATGGGGATTATGCATTTAACAAGGTGATGGATTTAATCATTAAGATGGGTTACAAGGATTTGACTTTGGCTCCATCCTCACTTACTGGTGTAATGAATGATAAAATCATCGAAGCCATTAAGAAAGGCGTCATTACTAACATTACTTCTTCAGGGATGCGTGGAAGCTTAGGTGACTTTGTTTCTCACGGCGGTCTTAAAAATCCAGTGATTTTTCGTTCACATGGTAATCGTGCTCGCTCTATTGAAGAAGGCGAAATTAAGATTGATGTTGCCTTTTTGGGTGTACCAATTTCTGACCCGGCTGGTAATGCCAATGGTCAAGAAGGGGATGCAGTCTTTGGTTCATTGGGCTATGCTTTGATGGATGCTCAATATGCAAACAAGGTTGTACTTTTAACTGACAATATCGTTGATTATCCAAATACTCCAGCTTCAATTAAGCAAGATCAAGTTGATTATGTAGTTAAAGTAGATAAAATTGGTGATCCAGATAAGATCGGTTCTGGAGCTACTCGTTTTACCAAGGATCCGAAGGAATTAATGATTGCTCAAATGGTAAACCAAGTAATCGTTAACTCCCCATACTTTAAAGAAGGCTTCAGCTTCCAAACTGGTTCAGGTGGTGCTGCTTTGGCAGTAACGCGTTACTTACGCAAAGCCATGATTGATAAAGGAATTACTGCCTCATTTGCAGTTGGTGGAATTACTAAGCCAACTACTGATCTTCTTGAAGAAGGCTTAGTCAGAAAAGTGATGGACGTTCAAGACTTTGATAAGGGTGCTGCTCAATCAATGGCTAAGAATCGCGATCAACAAGAAATTGATGCTTCTTGGTACGCTGATCCTCATAACAAGGGTGCTGTTGTTAACAATCTTGATGTTTCAATTTTGTCGGCTTTACAAATTGATACCGACTTCAACGTTAACGTTATGACTGGCTCAGACGGCGTTATTCGAGGGGCTGTTGGTGGTCACCAAGATTCTGCTGCTGGCGCTAAAATGACGATTATTACCGCACCACTTGTTCGTGGTAGAAATGCGACAGTTGTTCCTAAGGTTGAAACTGTAGTTACGCCAGGTTCTTCAATTGATGTTTTGGTTACTGAGCGTGGAATTGCTATCAACCCAGCTAGAAAAGATTTAATTGAAAGTTTCTCTAAGGTGCCAGGATTAAAGATTCTTGATATTAAGGAATTACAAAAGATAGCTGAAAAGCAAGTTGGGGTACCAAAGCCTCTTGAATATACTGATCGTACTGTCGCTATTGTTGAATATCGTGATGGTACTGTGATTGATACTATCAAGCAAGTGAAAGATTAAGTTCAATAAGAAAAGGTGCGTCCTTTTAGGGGCACACCTTTTTATTTTTGAGGTGAAAAATGAAGTCTATCTTTACTGAAGGAAAACAACAAGGAATTCCAGAGATTTTAGCTGCTAAAGATAAGCGTGTTTTAATGCAGCAGGCGATTTTTAAGAAATATCCTAAGAATGTAATTATTGATGTAAAAATGAACATCCCAGGTCCGATTAAAAACAATCATTATTTGAAGCGCTTGTTTAATAAGGGAATAGATGAGCTGGAAGACGAATTCGAGCAGGCTCAGTTGGAGATAAAAAAGGTAGCTACTTGGGATGAAGATAGTGGGAGCGAAGTCTTTTATGTAAGTACGAGGGATGCAGATCGAATTAAGAAGGTTGCAGTTAAATTTGAAGATGAGTCTGAATTAGGGCGATTATTTGATGCGGACGTTTTGATAAAAGATCAAGCAATGGCACTTTCAAGAAAAGATTATGGTTTGCCTTTTAGACATTGTTTTTTATGTAATCGGCCTGCAAAAGAGTGTGCGCGTTCGCGTCGACATTCAGTGGCAGAATTGCAGGACTATATTTCTAAAATTTATTGGCAAGAATTTAAATAAAAAAGCTGTTAGCTTCAGAGCTAACAACTTTTTTAGTTTGGTCTAGTTTTTGCGTTTCTTGACACTTAAGCCTAAAATGCCAGCAAGAGTGGCAAGAGCTAATCCCCAAATAGTAAGTGAATTTTCTTTTTCACCAGTTTGAGGAAGGGTAGGCTTAGATTGAGTATCCCTACTTGAATTGAGGTAAGAAGTAGGAGAAGTTTTAACAAAGTGAGGATGAGCAATAATTGCAGTCTTAGTTAAAGTTAAATTATTATGTAAAGTTTTGTTCTTTATATTTCTTTGAACTGGTTGATGAGGAACTGGAGTTGGCTTGGAACTGGAATGAGGAACTGAAATTGTAGTTTTAGCTGACTTATTAGGACGTTTAGGTTGGTGTTGAGGTTGAGGAACATTATTAGAACCAGGATTTGAAGGCTGAGGAGTAGAAGGTGTGTCGGGAATTGTTGGCTGAGGGGTGGATGGTGTGTCAGGAGTAATTGGCTGAACTGGCTTTTCAGAAATTTGAGGTTCAGTTGGAGTAGTTGGTTGAGTAGGCTGACTTGGTTTTTCTGGTATAGAAGGTTGGTCTGGGGTATTTGGCTTATCTGGTTCTTCAATCATTGAGTAGTAAACGATATAACTTAAGTCCTTGGACTTCGGAGTTACAGTTTGAGTCTCAATTTGAAGCTTATCGGCAGTATAATGATCAATTTTTGGAGAAACAACTTCCTTAAACTGATTACTTGCTGGCGTCCAAGCATCCCATTCAGTATTTCCAGTAACTAAATCTTGTGTGCCATGTTGGGTAAACTTAATCGGAGCAGCCTTATAAGTAGGTGCAGCTTCTTGGTCTTTCTTTGGCCCGTTAGCATAAATGTAGTTAATAGTTTCATTTACAGTCTTTGATTGAGAAACTGGTTTAGTTGCATGAACAAAGTGGAGGACAAAGGCTTGATCGTGATCTGGGTCATTATCAAAGTTACCATAACTTACTTGATTGTATTGAGTAGCACTATTGGAACCGAGTCCTGTAACTTTTACAAATCTGTATCCTTTGCTTTCAAGAAATTTAACAATATTATTTGCACCATTAAATTTTATGAGTGTGTGTTCAGAATTATTATCTTGTTTAGTATATGAATCTGATAAGGTAGCAGATTGATTGTTTTTGATTAAAAAGTTGGATAAAGAAATATTATCGGTGTCATCATAAAAGCTAAGAGTAGCAGATTCGTTAGTATAATATTTAACAGTAGAATTAAATGAAATAGGTTGATTGTTATTAGCGGCGTTAGTTAATTCTTGATTAAAAATTTTAATTGTATCAATTTGTTTTATATTGGGAGTATAATTTGCAATTTCTGGGGATACAACTTTGCTAAAGCCAAATAATGTTCCTGTATTAACTGACCAATCTGTATCCCAAGTTATCACTCCATTCTGAATAACACCATTATTGGTAAAACTCAATTTTTTAGAAATATGTGAGGAAGCCTCTTTTCCAGCTTGCGGACCGTTACCATAGATATAAGTAATATTTTGGGTAGCAGTTATTGTTCGAGAAGTTGGAGTCTGTGTTTGATAAAAGTAAACATAGTAATTTAATGCTTTGCTATTTGGATCATTACTAAATCCTAAATTTGGTGCATTATATATATTGACAGGGGCGTTGTTTTTAGTATTTTCATTGCTGAATCCAAAATTTTGATAGGCTGGATCGTAAGTGTTCTTTGGCAGGGTAATATGTGGAGTTCCTCCCATTGTGGCAACTTTGTCAAAAATATAATTATTATTCTCAATATTTTTGATGTTCAATAAAGTATGGTTGCTAATAGTTCCATCAGCTTTTCCAGTATAGATAGACGGAGCTTGGATTTGCTTCCCCGTATTTTCATCAATATAGTGTACATTAATGCTTTCATTTACAGCGTTCCCTGGAGTAATGTAACCTTTATTAAAACCAGTAAAAGTTTGGGTAATAGTATTGTTTCCTTGGCCTTCAGTATTCCAATTGCGCTCGTTATGGATAGGGGTAGTAATACTTGGGCCATTTCCAGTTACTTGCCAGTTTGGTAAATATTGTAAATTAAGATTGGCATCGAATTGAATAAAATAAGCTCCTTTTTTAGAATAATTCTCATTATTGATAGTAAATGGACCTGTTTGATCAATTCTTATATTTTGACCATTGGTAGAAATGTGATCTCTCAAAAATTTTTCGAAGTTGGGATCTTCATTGTCAAATTTACCCGTAGTAGGATTGTATCCTACAATATTATTATAAGATTCATCAATTGGGATACGTATATTATCAGTGGTTTTAATGTAAGTAGGATTAGTAATGTGAAAGACTTTAATAGTGCTTGGAAGGATAACTTGACCTTCACTAACACTGATAGTGGCTAATACATTATCTAAAGGATTTAATTCCCCAAAGTTCCAATCAATACCATATTGCATCAACCGTGCGGAATCTTGTTTAACTTCAGTGGAAAGATCAGGAATAGCAGAAAGTTCAGGACCTGAATAAGACACTCCATTTTCAACATAAAATCCATTTTCTACTTTGCCTGTGCCTTTATTAACAAAAACTGGAGAACCATTGTTATTAATCCCTACTTGAATTTGTTCTTGCCCATTTACTGTACGAGTATTATTTGAACTTTCGGGACTCCATACTACTTTCGGCCCCATAATAAAGCCATGCATTAATTCATCTGATTGAACTTTGTCAGCATAAGGCTTAATGGTAGTAGTGAAAGTTTGAGTGAAAGTAGAGGTCTGGGGAAGAGTGACATTCACACTGATTGGAATATTTGTGGGATACTGATTATTGTGATGAGACATATACGTTTTAACAGCATCATTATTGCCTGTAATGGCCAAATCTAAATTTAGGTCATCAAATGTAGAAGTCACTTTACCTATATAAGTAAAAGTGAAGGTTCCTTCTCCATTGGTAGAAGTAGAAAAGTCATTTCCTAATACAGGAGCGTTATTACTAAAGCTCAAAAGGTTATCGGGATTAGAAATTGTGACTGTAGCATTGCTATTAGTTGTATAAATACCAGCATTTTTTACGTGAATAAGTACATGACCAACAGTGCTATTAGCCATCATATCAGGAGTGTTAGAACTTGTGATGGTTATATTTTTAGAATTAGATATATCAGTGTTGGTAAATTCAGATGATTTGGCTTTAGCGATGGATGATTGATTTGTGGTAGCTTGATTTTTTGGTGAAGTTTCAAAAGAGGTTGATTCGTTGAGAGATAGAGAGGTTGTAACCTTTTCTGATTCTTGATTATTGTGGGCATTCTCAATATTAGATTTATTTGAAACTTGAGGATTAGTTTGTTGGTTATTATTCTGTAAAACTTGATTGGAAGTTTCTTCAAGCTGAGAATTTGCTTTTGAGGGTTGTTTTTCTTGAAGGAGTTGCTTTAAATTGGATTCAGTAGCTCCTTCGTTATCAGTTTTTTCGACAGAATTAGTATTTGGCTTTGAAATGTTTTCTACATTTTTTTGAGCTTGATTTTTATCGGCAGCATAGGCAGTCTGGTTATTAAGTAAAATGAAACTTGTGCCTAAACAAACTGCTGCAAGTCCAATTGACAATTTGCGTAAACCAAATCTTTCTTTGCTGTTTAATTTTGAATTGAAATTTAAGTCGTTTTTATCTTTCATATTTATTGCCTTAATTAAATAACTTACATTTTTATTTTCTATAACATAATTAGCCTACCACATTATTTTTAAAATTGTTAAGTAGATTGCTGATTTTTTTGATTTTAAATATTCACTTGTGTGTTTTATTACTAAAATGGTGCAATCTTATGAGCACGTAAAGGGTAACCATATAGATAACACGGGATAAAATGTTTTGGTATAGATAAAAATTAAAGAACATCACTATACTTTTTAAATAACAATAAATCAAAAACATCCTTAACTTTTATTGCTAAGATAAAAAGCTAAGGATGTTATTATAATTGCTACTAGATTTTATTTGGATTTTTCCAAAATTTGTTCAGCAATTGCACTATTGGTTACTAAATGGGTGATAACTCCAGTTCTTAATGCACCTAGAAGTGCATTGGTTTTGAAACGATTCTTGACAATGACAAAGCGGGTCGGGGTTTGCATAATTTCATCTAAGTTAATTCCGCAGACATGTTTGCCAACCTCTTGGTAAAAATTGCCCTCAATATCATATGGACGACCAAAAATTAGACCAGCAACTTTTTTTTGATCAATTCCTTTAAAGAGAGTTGGTGCATAGTTTTTCATTAAAAATTGATCGACTTGAATGGATTGGAAGGTGCCAATTCCTGAAAAGATTAAATCGAGATTTTTATAATAAGAGTGAAGCTCATGATAAAAAGGTTCTTTTTCAAGAGCTTGAATAAAGTCGGAATTTAAAGCATATAAAGGAGCTGGAAGAGAAATTGAACGAGAATTGAATTTGTTAGAAGCTTCTTGAACTAAGGAAGTTTTACGCTTTTTAGAATTTAAAGTTTGTCCTAATAATTGCACAAATGTGAGATCATCTCGATCTTCATGTGTAAATTCGTTAATAACATCTAGCATTAAAGTTCCCCAAGTCATTCCGATATTTTTGGCTGTTTGAGCATAATTTTGAATTTGTTTAGCTGCAAAATTAACGATCGCTTCACTGTCTTGATTCTTAGTAGAAAGATTTTCCAGAATAAAAACTTCTTTTAAATGAAAGCGACTTTGTAATTGGCGCTCTAATTCTTCATTACGTTTGGTATGTTGTTGAATACTAATTTTAACAATTCCGCGCTCTTCTGCATCATCTAGTGCCTTAGTAATTAAGTATCTTGATAGGTTATATTTTTGTGAAATATCGGCAATATTTAGTTTGCTTAAATAATAGTCATGAGCGATACTTGCGAGTTCTTCATTACTTAATTGCGTCATTTTAATCATTCCTTTATTAAATATACTAGCAATTACTTACCTATATTATATATTTATTTTTAAATAATTTAAATTATTACTACTATTTTTAAAATTTATAAAATTAACAAGTGTGGTAAAATAATAGAGCTGATTTTATAATGATGGATAAATAAAAAGGAATGTTGGAAAAGATGACAGAATCAGATAGTGCGACAAAAGCACGACGTAAATTATCACATCACCATCATATGAAAATTCGCTGGGAGGAATTTTTCAAAAGTGATGATGACACTTTAGCAAAAGATGCCACTCTTGTTGAGAAAGGCTCTTTAGTTGGACGTGTAGGAATTATGCTCTTATCTTGTGGAACAGGAGCGTGGAGAGTCCGAGATTCTATGGATACGATTGCTCGAACTCTAGGAATTACTTGTTCAGCTGATATTGGCCTAGTTTCAATTGAATATACTTGTTTTGGGGTTCGAAATCAGTCCTATTCACAAACTCTTTCAATTCCTTCAACTGGAGTTAATATGACGAAGTTGAATGAATTGGAAAAATTTGTTCATCAATTTAAAAAAGGACATGGACATTGGACTTTAGGACAAATCAAGAATCGACTAGATGAAATTGATAATTTTAAAACTACTTATCCTACTTGGATATCTGGATTAGCTTCTGGACTTGCCTGTGCAGGATTTATCTTTTTGCTGGGTGGAGGAATTCCTGAAGTTATATGTGCTTTCTTTGGAGCGGGATTTGGTAACTATGTGCGCTCAGAGATGGGAAAGCATAAATTAACTTTAGTTGCCAAGATTGCGGCTGGAGTAGCTGTAGCATGTGCAACATATTTTGTAGCTTTTACAATTTTACGATTATTGTTCCAAATCAACTATGATCATGCATACGGTTATATTGGGTCAATGCTGTTTGTGATTCCAGGATTTCCATTTATTACATCTGGTTTGGACATGTCTAAGCTTGATATGAGGTCAGGATTGGAACGATTAACATATGCTGTGTTAATTATTGTGATTGCAACAATGGCTGGATGGGCGGTTGCGATGATTTTAGGGCTTCATCCGGGATCGATGCCAAAATTAGGCTTAAGCCCATTAGTACTCACATTATTGCGATTTATTGCTAGTTTTTGCGGAGTATTTGGTTTCTCTATTATGTTTAATTCCAAGCCTTCAATGGCTACCATGGCGGCAATTAGTGGAGCAGTTGCAAATACTTTGCGTTTAAGTTTAGTGGACTTTGATCATGTACCGGCTGCCTTAGCGGCCTTTATTGGGGCAACTGTCGCCGGGTTACTTGCAAGTATTGTCCGCAATAAAGTGGGATTCCCTCGAATTGCGTTGACTGTGCCTTCAATCGTGATTATGGTTCCAGGACTTTATATGTATCGAGCAATGTTTAATTTTGGAATGACGAATATTAATATTGGTGCTTACTGGATTACGGAAGCATTAATGATTGTGGCCGCTTTGCCATTAGGCTTATTAACAGCTAGAATTCTAACTGATAAGAAATGGCGTCATGTTGATTGGTAAAATATATCAAAACCTTGAAATTCTTATGGGAACTTCAAGGTTTTTTGTTTTGGCCAAAAAATAGCGAATCAACTATCTCCGCAGAGTAATTGATTCGCCACTAAAATGGAATGCTTTTAGTATTCAAATTTTATGCTTTACTTGGCAAAGGCTGTACTCATGATTAAAAGTACCGCACCAATTGCGACAAGAAAGCCCACAATTCCTAATATGAAATTCATAGTAATCATCTTCTTCTATATACTCTTTATATGTGGTTATAAGATAAGTATACCATTAATAGAAGAAGATGAAAGCGATTTACTCGAGTAAGTCGCCAAATTTGGCTTCAGTAATCTTCTGTAAGTCGCTTGGCGCAAGAAATACACTACGTCCAACTTTACCGCTAGAAACACCGATTTCTTTTTCATTTTTCATACTATTATCTAGATAAATAGGGTAGTGATGAGTAAAATGGATTCCGATGGGTGTATTGGCACCATGAACATAGCCGGTAGTTTTTTCTAGTTTTTTGAGTGGAATCATTTCACACTTTTTATTACCAGAAATTTTAGCCAGCTTCTTCATACTCAAATGTTCAGTAACTGGAATTACTCCAACTAATGGACCAGTCTTATTGCCCTCGCAAGCTAGAGTCTTATAGACCAAATGCTCATCTTCATTTAAAATAGAAGTATCCATTTGCGCAATTCCGCCTTTATCTTCGCGGGTCGCAAATTCAGCTTGACGGTATTTAATTTTATGTTGGTCAAGAATCTTCTCGACTAAAGTTTTCTCGAGTTTATTTTTCTTTTTCTTCTTCGACATTTTTATCACCGTTATTATCATAGCATTAGGAAAGATTTTTCTAAAGGAGTTAATATGAAGTTATTAGTTATTAAAATTGCCACTAGTCATGAAATTGAAGATGCGCTAAGTGTGTATAGCCAAGACAATTTAAACGCGCTAGGAGTAGAAACTAGAAAACGCAGCGATTTTGAACAAGCTGGGTGGCTTCATGATTCAACTGTAGTTGAACTAGATGATATTAAAGACCTTCCAGAAGACATGCAGTTTATGGCTTACTTTGATGAAGAAGCCGATAAGGAAGATTTAGTTAAAAAGTACCAAAAGAAGCTTGAAGAATTGAAGGGCTACGGTTTAAATGTTGGCGAAGGTGAAATCACCACTTCTTACATTGCTGATCAAGATTGGAATACTGCTTGGCAAAAATACTACCATGTGATTGATTTTTCTCGTCACTTAGCTATTGTGCCAGAATGGGAAGATTATAAGCCTACTTTTCCTGATCAAAAATTAATCAAGCTCGATCCGGGTCTCGCCTTTGGTACTGGTAATCATAAAACGACCCAACTCGCCATGATGGGACTTGAAAGAGTAATGATTAAGCCTCAAACTGTTGTGGATGTTGGTACGGGTTCGGGAATCTTGGCAATTGCGGCCAGCAAATTGGGGGCCAGTCAAGTTTTAGCCACAGATATTTCCGATGAATCAATGACTGCGGCAAAGGAAAACTCAGCTTTAAACGATATTACTAATATTGAACTTCAAAAAACGAGCTTGTTACAGGATGTAAAAGGTAAATTTGATATTATTGTAGCTAACATTTTAGCTGAAATTTTACTCGATTTGATTCCGCAAATGGATGAACATTTAAACGAAAATGGTCAAGTTATCTTTTCTGGGATTGATTACCTACAATTACCGAAGATTGAGAAGGCTTTAGACGAAAATGGCTTTAAGATCGATCTTACCATGAAGCAAGGTCGTTGGATTGGATTAGGAATTACTAGAAAAGATAGCTAAAAGTGGTAAAATAAGAAGTTAAATTAAGCTTAGATGAGGAAAATGCGATTTTTATGAATATAATTAAACAAAAGCTCACTCAAATTCCAATTTTAAAGAAATTGAATAAATTTAGGCCGATGCCGGTAATTTGGTGGGGCGTTGTGATTGCTGTTTTACCTTACATTTCTAGTTTATTAAAAATTGGAATTGTATGGCGGATAGGGATCGTATTCTTAATTGTTAACTGTCTGATTAGCTATCATGTAGGTAAGTTGATAAAAAGTCGAAGAATTAGTAATTTATGGATAATTTGTTTACCGATTATTTTTTGTTTAGCTATTTTACCTAAGTTTGCTAGTTATAATTGGGTTTTAGGACTGGTTTACCTTATCTTTGAACTCTTTGGCTTAATGGATAATAATTTTTACCGTTAGAAGGGATGATCGTCAATGTCAAAGTATGTTGAAATGACTCATGATCAGGTAATTGATGTCTGCAAAAGCTATATGAATGATGAGCAGGTTGCTTTTGTTGAAAAGGCTTATGAATACGCTGAAAATGCTCACTCTGGACAAAAGCGTGCTTCTGGTCAGCCATACATTATTCACCCAACTCAAGTGGCTGGTACTTTGGCTACTTTAGGTCTTGATCCAGATACAGTAGCTGCGGGGTTTCTACATGATACTGTTGAAGATACGCCAACTACTAATGATGATATAAAAAATGAGTTTGGGGAAGATGTTGCCTTTATTGTTGATGGGGTAACTAAACTTAATAAGTACCAATACAAATCACATCAGGAATTTTTGGCTGAAAATCATCGTAAGATGTTAATAGCAATGGCAAAAGATTTGCGTGTAATTATGGTTAAATTGGCCGATCGTTTGCACAATATGCATACTTTGCAACATTTGCGTCCTGATAAACAACGTCGAATTTCTTCAGAAACTATGGATATTTATGCTCCTTTGGCTGATCGTTTAGGTATTGGGACAATTAAATGGGAACTGGAAGATATGAGTTTCCATTACTTGAATCCAGAAGCTTATTACCGCATTGTTAGTTTAATGGATGTTAAACGTAGTGAGCGTGAAAAGTACATCTCAGATGCTATTTCAGTAATGAAAAGTACTTTAGATGGCCTGGGAATTAAATATGAAATTTATGGTCGTCCTAAGCATATTTATTCCATCTATAAAAAGATGGTTGATAAGCATAAAGATTTTGAAGAAATTTATGACTTATTAGCTGTTAGAGTGATTGTTAAGACTGTCAGAGATTGTTATGCAGTTTTAGGGGCTGTTCATACTGAATGGAAACCAATGCCAGGTAGATTTAAGGATTATATCGCTGTTCCTAAAGTAAATGGTTATCAGTCACTCCACACTACAATTATCGGACCTGGTGGTAAGCCGCTTGAAATTCAAATTAGAACTGAACAAATGCATGAAGTAGCTGAATATGGTGTGGCTGCCCACTGGGCATATAAGCGTGGCAATTTTGACGGTGTCGAGGAAAGCACTTCTGGTGAAAAACTTGATATGGTGCGTGAAATCCTAGAATTAAAGGATGAAACTAAAGATGCCGGCGAATTCATGAAGAGCGTTAAAAGTGATATTTTCTCGGATCGCGTGTATGTCTTTACTCCTCGAGGTGAAGTCTATGAATTGCCTAAGGGATCGGTGACTTTAGATTTTGCTTATGCCATCCATACCCAAGTAGGGAGCCATGCAGTTGGTGCTAAAGTTAATAATAAATTGGTTCCACTGGATTATAAGCTTAAAAACGGTGATGTAATTGAGATTATGACCCAAACTAATGCAACTCCATCTCGTGATTGGGTTGACATGGTTAAAACTTCCAGAGCTCGTAACAAAATTCGACGTTACTTTAGAGCACAAGATCGTGAGCAAAGTATTCAAGAAGGTGAACAAGAAGTTGCCAATATTTTGCGTGAACATGATTTAAGTGCAAAAGAATTTATGGATAAAGAGCATATTGAAAAGATTCTGGAGCATTTTAACTATCGAACTCCGGATGAATTATATGCTGCAATTGGATTTGGGGATCAATCTGCGATTGGGGTTTACAACCGTTTAACCATAGATATTCGTCGAAAAGATGAACAAGAAAAGCAGAAGAAACGAGAAGAAGCTATTTTGAATTCTGGACAGCAAGCAGCTGTTCCAGATAAAAAGCCTAAGAATAGTTCTTCTACAATGAAAGTTAAGCATAAGAATGGAGTTATGATCCAAGGGGTTAGTGACTTAATGCTCCATTTGGCTAAGTGCTGTAACCCAGTTCCAGGAGACAAGATAATCGGTTATGTAACTAAGGGGCGCGGAGTAACTATTCATCGTGCTGATTGTCGCAATATTACTAAAGAGGCCCAAGAACAAGGGCGCTTAATTGATGTTGAATGGGAGAATGTAGAGGAAAATAGTGCTCAAGCATTCAATGCCAATATTGAAGTCTTTGGTTATAATCGAGGTAATTTACTTAGTGACGTAATTAATAAGCTTAATTCATTAACTAAAAACATTAACAACATTTCTGGTAAAGTTAATGAAGAAAATATTGCTCATATTTATGTAACCGTTGCGGTTAAGAATGCCGATCAGCTTAGTGACATTTTAAGTAAGTTACGAGATATTCCTGATGTATATGAAACAAAGAGGTCAGATAATTAATGAGAGTTGTTATTCAGCGCGTTAATCATGCTAAAGTTGATATTGACAATAAGACAGTCGGAAAGATTGGCAGAGGATTTTTACTGTTAGTTGGTTTAAAAAATGGTGATGAATTGGCTACTGTTAAGAAAGCTGCCGATAAGATTAGCAAGATGCGAATTTTTGAAGATGAAGAAGGTAAAACTAATTTATCTTTAAAAGACGTAAATGGCGAAATCTTAAGTGTAAGTCAATTTACTTTACTTGCTAATACTAAAAAAGGGAACCGTCCAAGTTTTGTAGAAGCAATGAGACCTCCTAAATCGAAGGAATTGTGGGAAGACTTTAATCAAGAACTTGAAGACCATGGCTTCCATGTAGAAACCGGTGAATTTGGGGCTGATATGCAAGTCAGCTTAGAAAATGATGGCCCTTTTACTATTGTTTTAGACCTGTAGCAAATTTTATTTAAATCGCTTACAGAGGTTGACAATATTCGTTTAAAAATATAAGCTAAAAAAGAATTATCGATGACAAAGAATGAAGATTAGCATGTGCTCTATTGAAAGAGACCGCAGTTTGGTGAAAAAGCGGATAGAGAGCTGTCTGTGACAACTTTATCAGATAATGGTTCGTTTCGCGAGCGTTAATCGTAGCAACCAAAAGGTGGTACCGTGCTAATTTTTGAGCGCCCTTGATTAGTTTCAAGGACGCTTTTTTGTTAATTAAATTAAAAAGGATGATAAAATGCGAGTTCAAAGACCTAAAGGAACAGTGGACATTCTACCTGAAAATTCTGGCTCTTGGGAAAAGGTAGAAGAAACTGCTAGAAACTTTTTTAAGCGTGCTAATTATCGTGAAATCCGTACGCCAAGTTTTGAAAATTATGAAGTGTTCTCTCGTTCAAGTGGTGAATCTTCAGATGTTGTTTCAAAAGAAATGTACGATTTTAATGATAAAGGTGGCCGTCATATAGCTCTTCGTCCTGAAGGGACTGCGGGTGTTGTTCGTGCCTATGTTGAAAATAAACTTTATGGCCCCGATGTAGTAAAGCCATTCAATGTTTACTATATTGACAACACTTTTAGATATGAAAGACCTCAAGCGGGACGTCAACGTGAATTTCACCAAATCGGTGTTGAAAGTTTTGGCTCAAGTAGTCCATTAGCAGATGTTGAAACAATTATGATGGGCCATGATTTATTGGCTGAACTTGGTGTGAAGAATTATGAATTACACATCAACACTTTAGGAAACAATCAAGTCCGTCAAGATTACCATGATGCTTTAGTAAATTACTTTACTCCAGTCAAGGATCAATTATCAGAAGATTCTCAAAGACGTCTTGAAATGAATCCACTTAGAATTCTTGATTCTAAGGCAGAAGAAGATAAACAATTTTTACCCAATGCACCAAAAATTGTTGATTATCTTGATGATGAATCAAAGGAAAACTTTGAAACTATTACCACCATGCTTACTCAATTAGGCATTAACTATGTAATGGACGACGATTTGGTACGTGGACTTGATTACTACACCGGGATCATCTTTGAGTTTATGGTAGAGGATAAGAATCTTTGGGAGTCCGCAACCACTATTCTTGGTGGTGGCCGTTATGATCACTTAGTTGAAGAATTTGACGGTCCTCAAACTCCAGCTGTTGGTTTTGGTATTGGTGAAGAAAGATTAATGCTTGTTTTGAAAGAGCAAAATCCTAATTTATTTAAAGATGAAGGAATCGATTTCTTCATTACCAATATTGGTGCTGGCACAGAAATGAAGACTGTTGAAATTGCACGTTCTCTTAGAAAACAAGGCTTTAAGACTCAATACGATGTTGATCAAAAGAAACTTAAGGCACAATTTAGAAAAGCTGATCGTGTACATGCTAAGTATGTAATTACTTTGGGTGCTAAAGAACTTGAAAATGGCGTTTTGAATATCAAACGCTTATCCGATGGTAAGACTATCGATTTAAGTCTTGAAGATTTAAATGATATGCAAATTGTAATGAAAAAATTAGAGGATTAAAGAATGGAACATATGGAAAAAAGAACAGACTATGCTGGCAACATTACTAGCAAGTATGAAGGACAAGAAGTAAATCTTTATGGTTGGATTCAACGTGTACGTAACCTTGGTAATTTAGTATTTATTGATTTGCGTGACCGTGAAGGTATTGTTCAGGTTGTTGTTAACAAAGATTCCGGTAATGATTTAATGGAAGTAGCAGACTCACTTGGTAGTGAAGATGTTATTCAAGTAAAAGGAAAGGTAGTTAAACGTTCAAGTGTTAACCCAGATATGAAAACTGGGGAAGTTGAAGTAGATGCTACTGAAATTGATGTTTTAAACAAATCAAAGGTTCCTCCATTTGAAATTAAGGATGACATTAACGCGGCTGAACAAACTCGTTTAAAGTACCGTTATCTTGACTTGCGTCGTCCAACCCTTCAAAAAGCTATTATGTTACGTGCAAAGATTTTGCGTGCAGTTCACGAATACTTTGACGAAAATGGCTTTATTGATATTGAAACTCCAATTTTAGGTAAGTCATCTCCTGAAGGTGCGCGTGACTACTTAGTTCCTTCAAGAATTTATCCTGGTAGTTTTTACGCACTTCCACAATCACCACAATTGTTTAAGCAATTGTTAATGGGTGCTGGATTTGACAAGTACTACCAATTGGCTCGTTGTTTCCGTGATGAAGACCTTCGTGGTGATCGTCAGCCAGAATTTACTCAAATTGATATGGAAACTTCTTTCACTGATGAAAAGCAAGTTCAAGACTACACTGAAGGTCTTTTAAAGAAGATCATGAAAGATGTTATGAATATTGATCTGAAGACTCCTATCAAGCGTATTACTTGGGATGAGGCAATGAACAAGTACGGTTCGGACAAGCCTGATACTCGTTATGAAATGTACCTTCATGATTTAAGCCCAATTTTTAAAGATAGTGACTTTAAGGTATTTTCAGGTGCTATTGCTGATGGTGGTGTTGTTAAGGGAATTGCTGTTAAAAACGGTGCTAAGCAATATTCACGTAAAAAGATTGAAGAAAAGCAAGATTATATCAAGCGTTATCATGCAAAGGGACTTGCATGGGTTAAGTACGAAGACGGTGAATTCTCAGGTCCTGTTTCACGTTTCTTAACTAATGAAAATAAAGAAGCTTTAATTAAGGAATTTGGCCTTGAAGGCGGAGAACTAGTAGTCATGGTAGCTGATAAGTGGAAGGTAGTTACTGATTCACTTGATCACTTACGTCGTGAATTTGCTCATGAAACTGGTATTATTCCAGAAGGTGTCTTTGACTTTGTATGGGTTGTTGATTGGCCATTATTCGAATATGATGAAGGTTTAGGTCGTTGGATCGCAGCTCACCACCCATTCACTATGCCAGACGATGAGGGCATTAAGCTTCTTGATACTGATCCTCATAAAGCTCATGCTCGTTCATATGATATTGTTATGAACGGAGATGAAATGGGTGGTGGATCAATCCGTATCCATAAGCGTTCAATCCAAGAAAAGATGTTGAAGGCTTTAGGTTTCACTAAGAAACGTGCTTATGAACAATTTGGTTACTTATTAGATGCTTTGGACATGGGATTCCCACCACACGCTGGTTTGGCTATTGGTCTTGACCGTTTAGCAATGATGTTAGCAGGTAAGGACAATATTCGTGACGTTACTGCCTTTCCAAAGAATGCTTCTGCTTCAGAACCAATGATGCATGCACCAGCTCCAGTTGCTGATCAACAATTAGCTGACATTGGTATTGAAATTGAAAAACAATACGAAGATAGCGTTAAGGAAACTGAAGAGCGTCTAGAAAAAGAAGCTCAAGAAGATGCTGCCAAGAATTCTACTTGGGATGAAGATTAATTAGGAAAAGTGCCAGCTTGCTGGTGCTTTTTTATTCATTAATATAAATTATGTAAAATTTATCCAACTTAATCGCTTTCACCACACTTGTTACCAATTTGTAATTTAGTAATATAAAAAATCTGCTATAGTTATCAATTGGAATATAGATGAATTAAAAGATGTTAAACGTAGTTTGTTAAATCTAAAAAGTGATTTTAAGAGGGATATAATTGCAAAAGAATAAGAAAAATTTAGTAGGTATTTTAGCATGTGCTGGTGTAATTGCTACAACTGCAATTACTAATGTTGGTAATGAACATCATAGTCAAGTCGTTCAAGCTGCTAGAACGTCCGTAAATGCAAGATCTTATGGTGTTGATGTATCTGTTTATCAATCTGGAAGTGTAAAGAGTACTGCCAATGCTGGAGCTAAATTTGCGATTGTTAAAGTTAGTGAAGGTACTGGCTATCGTAATCCAAAGGCCTCTCAACAAATAGCAAGTGCAAAAGCTAATAATATGCTTCCAATGGCATATCACTTTGCTTTGTTTGGCGCTAATTCTGGTGCGGCAGTAGCAGAAGCAAATTATGCTGTTGCTAGTGCTCGAGCAACTGGCCTTCCTAAGGGATCATATATTGCCTGTGATTGGGAAACTGGTGACGGAAATAATGTTAATGGTGGACGTGAAGCAAGTGCCAATGCTATTCTTGCTTTCATGAACCAAATTAAGGCCCAAGGCTATCAACCACTTCTTTATTCAGGTGCATCTTTATTGAATAATAATATAAATACTGGAAAAATTACTTCTAAGTATCCAAATTCACTCTGGGTAGCTAGTTATGCTACTATGGGTAGAATTGATAATCCAGACTTTTCATATTTCCCATCAATGAATGGAGTAGCTATTTGGCAATTTACTGATAATTGGCGTGGCTTAAATGTTGATGGTAACATTAGTCTTTTACCACTTAAGTATGGCAATAGTGCTTCTAGTCAAGCTCCAAAGGCTAAGTATGTTAAGAACAAGAAGACAGTAATGCATACTGCAGCAGTTTATAATAAAGATGGCGTAAAGACAGGTAAAAAAGTTTCTGCCTACAAGAAAGTCACTGTCCTTGGTGGGACTGTTTCAATCAAGGGTAAGAATTATTACCGAATTGGGGATCACGAATATATTCGTCTTGCCAATGTTGATGGAACTCCACGTACTGTAAAACATACTGCTTTTGTTTATAACAATAAAGGTAAGCGCGTGCGTCGTGTAAAAGCCATTAAGAAGAATGCACGTGTGGCTACTTATGGCAAGAAGAAGATCAAGAACAAGAGTTACTATAAGATCAACAAGAACCGTTATGTAAAGGTTAAGAATTTTAAGTAAAAAAATAGAGCTTAGCAATTTGCTAAGCTTTATTTTTTTAGATATTTTCTACATATTTTTCAATTCTACGAAGAGCTTCTTTTAAATTTTCAGTAGATGAAGCATAAGATAAACGAACATATCCTTGACCACCTTTTCCGAAATAGCGGCCTGGAGTTACACCTACTTTTGCTTTAGTTGCTAGTTCGTTGGCAAAAGCCTCATCATCAGTACCGAAGCTATCTGGAATTTTTGCAAAAATATAGAATGCGCCTTGAGGAGTGGACATCTCAAAACCTAATTTTTCAAGTCCGCTCTTCATGAATTTGAGACGTTCTTCGTAAATCTTACGAGCTTTTATAGGATCGTTTTTTCCATTATTAAGTGCTTCAATGGCTGCAGCTTGAACATTATCAGTTACTGATGTAACTAAAAATGCATTTATTTTACAGATACTAGCCATAATTTCTTTAGGACCAGCAATATACCCTAAACGCCAGCCTGTCATAGCATAAGCTTTAGATAAGCCGGAAATTAAAATGTTTCTTTCCGGAATGTACTCGGAAAGGGAATGGTGGACATTATCTTCGTAAACAAGCTCACCGTAAATTTCGTCAGTGATAGAGAATAATTGATACTTTTTAATAATTTCAGCAAGTTTTTTCAAAGTATCACTTGGATAAACGCGTCCAGTTGGATTGGAAGGATCGGTTAAAATAATAGCTTTAGCACCCTTTCCTTCGTTCAGAAGTACTTTTTCTAAGTGCTCTGGAGTTAAAACAAAACCATCTTTTGAAGTATCAATTTGAACTGGAATAGCTCCTGTTAATTTAATTAATTGGAAATATAAAGCCCAAACAGGGGTAGGAACTAAAATTTTGTCACCAGGATTTAAAATAGTCATGAAAACATCATTTAATGCTCCAGTAGCTCCAACAGTTACACAAATTTCACTAGTTGGATCATAATCCACATTGAGACTTCTTTTTAAATAATCACTGATAGCTTGGCGAAGTTCTGGCTTACCAGCTTGAGGCGCGTAATGGGAATCGTTGGCGTTAATGTCCGCAATAGCGGCTTCTTTAACGTGTTCAGGAGTATTTAAATCAGGCTCGCCAATTGTTAATTTAATAATTCCAGGGATCTTAGAAGCTTTTTCATCAAAAGCACGGATCTTAGATGGAGTTAGTGAATTTAAGCGAGTATTACGTGTCATTGATAAATCGTCTGCTAATTTTGGCATATTTAATGCTTCCTTTCTCTCATTGATATTAATTTTAAATTACTCGAAAACTTGAGACAACATTTTTTTACTTAAATTTGGTATATTGAATAATAGATCAGAAAAAAGGTGATATGAATGCTAGATAAAAAAGAAAAATTGAAGAAATTAACTCAGGAGCAATATGAGGTTACGCAAAATGCGGCTACCGAATATCCATTTACTGGGAAGTATGACGATTTTTACGATAAAGGAATTTATGTAGATGTAGTATCTGGTGAGCCTTTGTTCTCTAGTCAAGATAAATACAATGCGGGATGTGGTTGGCCAAGTTTTACTAAACCGATTAAAAAACTTGTATATCATCGAGATCAATCCCATAATATGGAAAGAACTGAAGTAAAAAGCCCCGAAGCGGATTCGCATTTAGGCCATGTTTTTACTGATGGGCCTACTGCGACAGGAGGATTGAGATACTGCATTAACTCTGCTGCGCTTAAGTTTATTCCTTATGATGAGCTTGATAAACAAGGATATGGTGAATATAAAAAATTATTTGATAATTGATTTAAATCAAGTTATTAAATCTGATTTCAGGATAAAATCTAAGAGAGATAGGGAGGAACGATTATGGCAAAGATAAAATTTACGCAGGCGGCATTGGATTATTTGAAAAAAAGAGATGTTTTAGGTCACCCGATGCTTTTAATTGCTGATGATGCAGGAGGGAAATATTCGATGCTGGGAGGATCATGTAGTATGGGGATGCATTTTTCTATTATTAAACTTGATCATCCCGATAAAGATTATCCCGTAGTTTTGCATAATAATGCAGGTGTAAAAATCTATACTTCTGATTATGATTTAACTTTGCTTGGCGATAATTTAGTACTTGACTATAAGAATGCTGGCTTAATGCTTAAGAGTGATAGTGGTTTATTGGATGGAGCAGTAGGAATTGGTAACGGACCTGAACTTTTGAAAGCTAATTATGATGTTAAGCAAGGTCAAGTTAAAAATTGTTAAATATCAATAAATATCATTTAACTTTTAAATGAAAATGGATTAGGATAGTAAGTGACTGAGGTCCTTCCTCCTAGAAGTGTAATAGATTTTTCTTCAATTTCAGTTAAGAACTAGTAGATAACGACTACTAGTTCTTTTTTATTCAAAAATTTAATAAATAACAATTTTAAGTATAAAGTGCAGAACTGATATATTAGTATGATGAATTGCTTGTAGACTAAGCTTTATATGATAACGATCTAATTAAATTTCTGATTTAGTAGTAGTTATATCAACTTTTGGCTTTTTTAATGTTGATTTTTGAGAGAAATAGAGTATGATGAAAGGTAAATGAGGGGACTAATGATGGATATAGATAAGATTAAAAATAACAAAAGAACACCAATGGTAATAAGTTTGATACAGTTGTATCGTCGAGCAGAATTTGATGAAGCCACAATTATGACCCAGCTAGTTGATGGTTATAGTCGTAGTTTTTCAAGAGATGAGTTAAAGTTTTTAGTAGATTCAATTAAATAAAAAATTCGCGAAACTAATCATACTTAGTTTCGCTTTTTTGTCTTCATTTTTGTTGACAAGTACCTAAAATGAATGCAAATTATTGTTGATAATCAACAATAAAGGAGAAGATAAAATGAGTACACTTTTAGTTATTCAAGCTCATCCACATACTACTAATAGTTTGTCATTAAATGTTGGCAAAAATTTATTGAGGAGTACAAATTAAATCATCCTACAGATAAAATTATTATTTGTGATCTTTATGAGGGTCAAGGAGTTCCACCATTAAATGATGTTACTATGGAGGCTTGGCGTAAGCAGAAATTCAATGAGAAAATGACGACAGAAGAAAAGGCTCTTTTAAAACGTCATAATAAAAAGACATTCCATTTTAAAAACAACTCGGGTTCAGCTCTAATGGACTTAGGAAGTTTATATCTAACTAATATGCTGAAATTCTACGGTATTCAAGACATTGAAAGTATCTATCGTAGCTTTACATATTTTGTCAGCTTTGGAAATAAAAAGTAAAACTGGAGTTGAATTAGAAACCGAATTGCAAGTTACTAGAGGGGGGAATTACTCGTGCTGCAAAGAAGTTATTGCAATTTGAGTTGATAATTGTACAAAAGGCACCAAATGATAAAAAGAAAATATATTATGCATTGACTTCTAATGGAAAAGTTGTTGCTAAATTACATGATGAAATGCATCAAGAAATTATTACAGAGATTGAAGAAAAATTTTCCGATTAATATTCAGAAAACGAATTAAAAACTGTTATTAGATTTTTACATGATTTGCGTGAATTTGAAGACAACTTTTCATTGATAGCCTTATACACTTATATTAAAAAACTAATCTTTTGCAAAATTGTTACTTATCAAAAGTAACTTTGTCATATTTTCTTAAAATTTGTATATAACAAAACGTGATATAGTAGAGGTTGTAATAAGAAGAAATAAACGCGGAGGAAATCCATGCAAAAGAAAAATAAGAAGTTTTTAGGAATTTTAGCATGTGCAAGTGCTTTGGCTACTACAAGTGTCTTTTCAATTGAAGCTTTGGCCACTCCTAAAACAGCAACAGTCCAAGCTGCACGCACTTCTGTTGCTGCAAGATCATATGGTGTAGATGTATCAAGTTATCAAAGTTCTAATATAGCAAGTACTGCGCAAGCTGGAGCCCAGTTTGCAATTGTAAAAGTAAGTGAAGGTACAAGTTATCGTAATCCTAAGGCCGCTCAACAAATTGCCAGTGCAAATGCAACAAACATGATGCCGATGGCATATCACTTTGCTACTTTTGGCGCAAATAGTGCTGCAGCAGCTAATGAAGGGAATTATGCTGTAGCAAGTGCTAAAGCTTTAGGATTGCCAGCTGGTTCATATATTGCCTGTGACTGGGAAACTGGTCAAGGTAACAATGTTAATGGTGGTAAGGATGCCAGTGCAAATGCAATCGTTGCTTTTATGGATAAGGTTAAGGCTGCAGGTTATCAACCACTTCTTTATTCCGGTGCATACTTACTTAACAATAATGTAAATACCAACATTGTATTAAATAAGTATCCAAACGCTCTTTGGGTTGCAAGTTATGCCACTATGGGCCGAATTGACACCGCTGATTTTAACTACTTCCCATCTATGAATGGTGTTGCAATTTGGCAATTTACTGATAATTGGCGTGGATTAAATGTTGATGGAAACATTACTTTGCTTCCATTGCAATTTAACAATCCTAATAATGTAACTGATTCAAATGCAACTAAGGAGCCATCATCACAAGGTCCAACCAATCCAAACGCAGCCATTAGTGAACAAGCTAAGCCTGCTGACAATAAGACTACTCCTTCTTCACCAGCTGAAGTTAAAACCCAAAAGACTGTAATGCATAAAGCTTATGTTTACGATAAAGATGGCCACAAGGTTGAAGGTAAAGTTTACAGTGCTTATAGCTCAATAACTGTCTTAGGCGGAATTGTAGCTATGCATAATCATGATTACTACAAGGTTGGTGATAACCAATACGTTGTTGTTGGTAATATCGATGGTACTAAGCGTGTATTGAAGAAGAATGCTTACGTTTACAACAATAAGGGTAGACGTGTCTACGTTCCAACTTTAAGACGCGGAATTACTGTTCCAACTTATGGCTCTTCAATGACCATCAATGGTAAGAAGCACTACCGTATCAACAAGAATCGTTATGTTAAAGTAGCTAACTTTAGATAAATATAACAAAAAGATCACTTTGAGCAAGATGCTTGGAGGGATCTTTTTTGTGGGTATAATAAACCAGATTGATAAATGAGTTGGAGGTATTTAAAATGACGAAAAATAATGAGCAATCTCAATATAACACGGCCATCTTTGCCGGCGGATGTTTTTGGTGCATGGTGGAGCCATTTGATACAGTAAAAGGTGTTAAAAGAGTGATATCTGGCTATACAGGGGGACACGTCGCTAATCCGACTTATCAAGAAGTTTGTTCTGGAACTACGGGTCATACTGAAGCAGTAGAAATCACTTATGATCCAAACGAAATTTCTTATGAAGAGCTTCTTAATTATTATTGGCAAGTAACTGATCCAACAGACGCTATGGGTCAATTTCAAGATCGTGGAGACAATTATCGTCCAGTGATTTTTTACAATTCTGACGAGCAAAAATTAGCCGCTGAGAAGTCAAAACAGGAGCTTGAAGAGAGCGGTAAATTTGATCAGCCAATTGTAACTAAAATTGAACCAGCTGCTCCTTTTTATCCAGCAGAAGAGTATCACCAAGATTTTTATAAAAAAGATCCCTTAAGATATGCAATGGAAGAAGCTGGAGGACGTGCTCAATTTATCAAGAAACATTGGCAAAAATAATATTTAAGGTTGGTTAGCTGGGCGACTTTTGTTAAACTTTATGTTGAAGATTAAGGATATTTTTTGAGGAATTAATTTAACATGGATCAAATTGACAAGTTCAATCGAAGATATAATTTTGTTTCTAAGCTGTCAGCGGCCTTCTTTTATGCTATTGCTGTGGCAATTGCCCTAAACTTTTTCTGGACCCCAGGTCATATGTACTCGTCTGGGATTACTGGGTTTGCTCAGTTGATAAATTCAATGAGTGAACGCTTTTTACCTTTTACGATTTCTACATCTTTAATGTACTTTGTGTTAAATGTACCATTATTTGTTCTAGGCTGGGTAAAAATAGGGCATAAATTTACCTTTTTCACTATTATAGCCGTTGTACTTGGCTCAATTATGATGAAGGTTGTTCAACCTTTAAGCGTCCATTGGGATCCCCTGTTATGTGCGATTTTTGGGGGAACCATTAATGGTATTGGGACTGGTTTTGCCTTAAAGAACGGAATTTCTACTGGTGGATTAGACATTATAGGAATCGTTATTCGGCAAAAAACCGGTACCAGCTACGGAAAATTTAATATATTAGTTAATTTAGTAATTATTGCGGCAGCTGGATTTGTATTTGGCTGGACGAGAGCACTTTATTCAGCTTTAACTATTTTTATTAATGGGCGAGTAATAGATAGCGTCTATACTCAACATAAGAAAATGCAAGTAATGATTGTGACAGAGCATCCTCAACCAATTATTGATGGAATTCAAAATAAGATGCACCGTGGAATTACGATTATTCATGATGCGGAAGGAGCTTTTGGTCATACTGAAAAAACGGTCTTAATTACCATTATTGATCGCTATGACATGTATGATATTCGGCAAATTATCACACAAGCTGATCCATATGCTTTTGTAAGTGTGAGTGAAGTGGAAAAAGTTTATGGACGATTCAAAGAGCAAGAAATTGTTTAATATAAAAAAGCATTCAAGATCTTGAATGCTTTTTTATTATTTATTCATGTTATCTTCAATAACCTTAACTGGATTTAACCAAGTACCTACATCGCGATACCAATTGTTGCAGGGATAGCCATGTTGATTAATATACTTATGGTTAGTTTTAGTTACACCTAAGTGAAGGTGACTACCAGTTAATTTACCGATTTTTTGACCCGTCTTAATTTTTTGACCAGGTTTTACGGTAATATCTTTACGCGAATTAAAACCTTCTTGGTAGATTTCAACGTATTTATCAGGGCTAATTACCCAAACATACCAGCCAAGTCCCGGTGCTTGTCGTACTTCTTTAACAGTTCCGGGGTGAATAGCTTTTACTGTGCTGTGACCTACTTCAGAAAAGCCAAAGTCCCAACCGTCATGGAAGTAGCTAAGTGGGCTGAGGGAACGAGCATAGTCAGTCATTCCAAAAGTTTGAGCTTTGTACATTGGTCGAACTCCATTTTTCTTTTGACTTGCAAATGGGTAAGCCCAAGTAAGTTTTTTAGTTTCTTTATCAGTAGTTGAAGAATTTGTTTCTTGATTGCTGTTGACTACATCTTCAGTAGTGAAACCAACGTTGTTTGAATTAGATGCAGCAGAAGCCACATTGGAAATCAATCCAAAATTACTAATTAAAAATGCACCAGCTAATAATTTGATTAAATTACGTTTCTTTACCATTTAAATTTTACTTACAAGTTAAACTTGTAAAATCTTCACTCCTTTTATTTATAAACAGGATCTATTTTAGCCGGAGAATATTACATAATAGTTACAGACAAAAAATAAGCAAGTTACAAAATTTGCTTATTTTGGTTATTAAATTTTAGTCTCCAATTTCAAATGAATGGCGAGGTAACGAGTGTAGTGAAAATGGAGCCCTAAATTTTAGAAAAAATTCTTTATGACTTTTAGCAGAGGAATGCTTAGGTGTGTTTTAAAAGGATAAAATATTTTCTAAAATCAATCTGTCGATGGGAGATGAGCGAAAAGCTCTGGGGGATCGACAGATGATTAAAATGTCGGTACAATAATGTTGTTTAGATTATGGCTGATGAATTAAGTGATCAAGATGCGTTTTTTGATTAGGTCGACAGATAAGTGGTTTAAAATTGTTGATATATCAAGGCTTACGATAGCAATAGTTTTTATTTAACTTAAGAGGAATGTAAATACCAAGGGTGATATTCCCGATCAATTGATGGTTAATTCGAATTTACCCGATAGTGAAGTACCTAAGGTCGTTTTACACGAAATAGGTCATTATATCCATGATGATGCAATGGTTAATAATTATTTGCACGATTATTACGTGAGAATAAAATCCGAAAGCACCGCAAATCAATTCATGATTCGAGAACTTATAAAAGAATATGTGGATTATGGTTTTGATGCTAAAAGAGCAAATTATATAAATTTAGCTAAAAACTTAGGTGTCAAGAATTATCAAGATGTTGAAATTGAATTATCTAAGTATTTGATGAAAGATAGTCCAGATCCGGAAGACTCAAAAAGCTGATATTTTGGAGGAAAAGAATTTGGAAAATAAAACAATTAAAAGAAGAAATATCATAGGTATAATGCTACTTATTTGTGCAGTAATAAGTTTTCTTTGCGTTTTTACTGGTGGTTTATTTAATATTACTTTTGTAGTATTAAGCGCTGTTCCTGGTTGTTACTTTGTAAAAACGAATGCAGGTCCAATTTATAAACAAAATGAGCGAATTTTAAAAATCACATTTTATATTTTTGCTTTTATTATTTTATTACTTAGTTCACATGTAAATGTAGGATCTGTTATGTCTACTGATATAATAATTATTCTCTATTCTATTGGCGCACCTTGGGGCAAAAATGGTTATAAGCAATGTCCTTATGTTAAAACTAAACCTGAAAAAGTTTTAACTAAAAACTGGTGGTTTTACGTTTCTGCGGCTGCCTTTTTATTGATTGCTTATGCCACCGCTGAATCAAATATTGATACTTCGTCAAGTGATAGCTCTCAAAGTACTTCAGCTAAAAGCAAAAATTATATTAGTTTAGATGGACAACACATTTATTACACTAATTATAAAAAATATAAAATTGGTGACCCAGACAACTCATGGTCAAATGCTACAGCAAAAATAAACAATATAACTATTTATAAAACTGAGAGTGGTTATACTTATGGCTCTAAGCGTGGGAGAAAATCAGTAGAAGGCATGTTAGCAATTAATGTAACAGTTAAAGCTTTGAAAGATATTGATATACTTATGAATAGTGCAACTGTAAGTATCCCAAGCATTAATGAACAACATGATATTGAAACCAAAGACGATTGGGACGAGCTAGATAAAGGAATGTCTAAAACTGGGACGGTTTATATTCCAATTTACAAGTTAAAAAATATTAATAAAATACAATCACTTAGATTTAAATTTGATTGTGAATTACAAAATAATCAAGATGCTGATGATTACGATCATACCTATGATATGACCGTAAATTTAAAGTAAAGTATAAAAATAAGCCCGTCTATTTGAGATAGACAGCCTTTTAATTTAGCAGGTTTTTATTTAACTTAAGAGGAATGTAAATTTTAAAAAAGCTGATCAACGTGCATTATAGATTAGATTAAATCAAAAACCATTCTAGAGAAAAATTCTAGAATGGTCTTTTAACGTAAGTAGGATATTATAAAAATATATTTATTAAAGAGTTTTAATTTAATCCTCAATTCCCAAGTGGTGCATGATTAAAGCTGCAGTTTCTTCAATAGATCGATGAGATACGTTAATTACGTAGCAACCTAATTTCTTGTAAAGCTTTTGAGCAGACTCAAGCTCCTCATTGATAGAGTCCATATTTGAATAAGTAGTATCTGGATTTAAACCATAAGAAATCATTCTTTGACGTCTGATTTCATTTAAAACTGATGGATCATTAGTTAATCCGATAATTTTCTTTGGGTTGATCTCATAGATTTCTTTAGGGATGTGAGTTTGAGGAACTAGTGGTAAGTTAGCAACCTTTAAGTTCTTATTTGCTAAAAATAGTGATAAAGGTGTCTTAGAGGTTCTTGAAACTCCAAGCAAAACTACATCTGCTTCAAGAAAGCCTTTAGGATCCTTACCGTCATCATACATAACTGCAAATTCCATTGCAGAAATTCGATCAAAGTATTTTTGGTTTAGTTTATGTTGGGCACCGATCTTTTCCACTGGACGCATCCCAGTAGTTTGTTGAATTGCCTCTACAACAGGGGAGAAGATATCCACGCTTTGAATATTATGTTCTCTCGCAAATTTGATTACTGGAAGTTGCATGTCGTCTTTAACTAAGCTATAGAGAATAACTAAATGAGGATATTTCTCAATCTCTTTAAAGACTTCATCTAGCTTTTTCTTATCAGTAATAAATGGGTAACGACGATAATTAATCTGTGTATCTGGAAATTCAGCAGCTGCAGCAGTTGCATTGTTAAAAGCGGTATCTCCCGCAGCATCGGAAATGATAATAATATTGACTTCTTCTTTTTTATTGTTTGTTACGTTTTCTGGCATATAAAGCACCTCTTTCTAAATAAGATTATACCTAAAGAGGACGATTTTTGAAATCGCTTTATCAACTTGTAAACCGATTTTTAGTGAAGAAGAAAAATATTTTAAAAAATTTTGCTGTATCTATTGACCGATAATTAAGGTTTGCTATAATTTAATTAAACGTATGGCGTAACGCCAAGAAATGGAAGGAGGGATCACACATGGCTAAGACAATCGTTCACGAAAACGAGTCTATTGATGATGCTCTTCGTCGTTTCAAGCGTTCCGTTTCTAGAAGTGGTACCTTACAAGAATACCGCAAGCGCGAATTCTATGAAAAGCCAAGTGTTCGCAGAAAGCTTAAGTCAGAAGCTGCACGCAAACGTAGACATTATTAATTAACAAAGAGGCTCTCGTCTTTAGACGGGAGTTTTTTTGTTTCTTGAAAATAATATATATTATTTTATCATTTTAATAAGTCTGCTATAATTTCATTTGTAGGTTTTATTTTTAAGGAAGAGGGAACTACATTGAGTTTATCTGATAATATCATGTCTGATATGAAGCAAGCTATGAAGGAACATGATAAAATTAAGTTGAACACAGTGCGAATGATCAAGTCTGCACTGATGAATGAAAAAATTAAGTTAGGTCATGAATTGAATTCTGATGAAGAATTAACAGTTCTGAATCGTGAAAGAAAACAAAGAGAAGAATCAATTGAAGAATTTGTTAAAGCTTCACGTGATGATTTAGCTGAAGAAACTAAAAAAGAATTGGCCGTAGTTGAAAGCTATATGCCAAAGCAACTTTCAAAAGATGAGCTTGAGAAGATTGTTAAAGAAACAGTCGCAGAAGTTGGCGCAAAAGGTAAATCTGACTTTGGTAAAGTAATGAAGAGCTTAATGCCAAAAGTTAAAGGCCGCGCTGATGGTAAAGAAGCTTCAGCTATAGTTCGTGACCAGTTAAATTAAGCATTAGAAGGAGCAGATTTAGTTGGCTCAAACAACTTTTATTCCTAAAAATCCAGATAGTATTCAAAAACTAGTTGGAATTAACGATGGTAATTTAAAACTTTTATCTGAAGGCTACAATGTTTCAGTAACGGATACTGGAAATGAAATTGTAATTTCTGGAGACGAAAACGGTGTAAAAAAAGTAGTTCAAGTTTTAAAGGCTTTAGACAGCGTTGTGAATACCGGCGTTAACGTTGGTGCGCCCGATGTTGTTAGTGCTATGAAAATGGTGGACAAAGGTACAGTAGAGTATTTTGCGGATCTCTATAAAAAGGTTTTAATTCAGGATGCTAAAGGTAAACCGATTAGAGTCAAAAATATGGGGCAGAAGCGCTATGTCGATGCCATTAATAAGCAAGATGTAGTCTTTGGAATTGGACCAGCCGGAACGGGTAAAACTTTTTTGGCCGTTGTGTGTGCGATTGCAGCTTTTAAAAAAGGTGAAGTTTCCCGAATTATTCTTACTAGACCTGCTGTTGAAGCTGGGGAATCTCTGGGATTTTTACCAGGCGATTTAAAAGAAAAAGTTGATCCATATTTGAGACCAATCTATGACTCCTTGTATGCTATTTTAGGTAGAAATACTACAGAGCGTTTAATGGAAAGAGGAGTAATTGAAGTAGCTCCTCTAGCTTACATGCGTGGTCGAACTTTAGATGATGCCTTTGTAATTTTGGATGAGGCTCAAAACACTACTGATGCTCAAATGAAGATGTTCTTGACTCGACTTGGTTTTAATTCAAAGATGATTGTGAATGGGGACATGACTCAGGTTGATTTACCAGGTAGACAGAGAAGTGGATTGATTGATGCTCAACGAATTTTAAAGGGTATTGATCAAATTGAGTTTATTCAATTTACTGCTAATGATGTTGTAAGACACCCTGTAGTAGCTAAAATTATTAATGCTTATGAACAAAAGGATGCACAAAGATAATGAACCCAATTGAAATTACCTATAATGATGAAGTTGGCTTTTTAGATGATAAGCGTGATTGGAAAAAGTGGATTATGGATCTACTTTTAATGGCAAAAAAAGAAATTGGCAAAGATACAAATTTAGAAATGAGTATTAACTTTGTGGATGAAGCTAAAAGTCACGAGATTAATCTAAAGTATCGTGATAAAGATCGTCCAACTGATGTCATTTCATTTGCTATTGAAGATGGCGAAGAAGGACTTGACATGTCTGAATTCTTTGCAGATCCAGATTTCCAAGAAGATATTGGCGATTTATTTATGTGTCCTAGCGTGATTAAACGTCACAGTGTAGAATATGGTACAGGCTTTGATCGAGAATTTGGCTATACTGTAGTTCATGGCTTTCTTCATTTAAATGGATATGACCATATTAAACCAGAGGAAGCTAAGGAAATGTTTGGTATTCAAGGTAAAGTATTGGAGGAATATGGCTTACCGCTGTATCCGAACCAATTAGATAAAGGACGAGGCAAATAGAATGAGTGAAGAAAAAGATTTTAAATCAGGTTTTGTTGCTTTAGTAGGGCGTCCTAATGTAGGAAAATCAACTTTGATGAACTATTTAGTCGGTCAAAAAGTTGCAATTACTTCCAATAAACCACAAACTACTCGTAATCGAATTTCGGGAATTTATACTTCTAATGAGATGCAAGTGGTTTTTGTCGACACTCCAGGGATTTTTAAACCACATTCTAAGCTTGATGATTACATGGATAAAGCAAGTTTATCTAGTCTAAATGATGTAGATCTTGTTTTGTTTATGGTTGAACCAGAAGAAGCTGGAAAGGGAGATCAGTTTATTGCTGAGCAACTAAAGAATGTCAAAGTTCCAGTTTTCTTAGTAATTAATAAAATTGATCAAGTTCATCCGGATCAATTATTACCAATTATTGATTCTTATCGTAAGTTAGGTGATTTTGCAGAGTTTTTGCCTATTTCTGCTACTCAAGGTAACGGAGTCAGTGATTTACTTAATGCAATTCATAAGTACTTACCAGAAGGTCCTCAATATTATGGTAGTGATCAAATTACCGATCGACCTGAATATTTTGTAGTGGCAGAACTCATTAGAGAACAAATTTTACATTTGACTTCTCAAGAAGTGCCTCATGCTACTGCAGTGGCTGTTGATCAAATGAACCAACGAGTAAATGGAAAGCTTCAAATTGATGCGACAATTTATGTTGAACGTGATGGCCAAAAGGGCATTCTTATCGGTAAAGGCGGTAAGATGCTTAAACAAATCGGAATTAATTCACGTAAGCAAATTGAAGATTTGCTAGGTGAAAAGGTCAATTTACGTTTATGGGTAAAAGTTCAACCTAACTGGCGCTCAGATCCAAACTTTTTAAAGCGAATTGGTTATGATAAAAAGGAACTTTCTTAAAGATGCGTGAACTAAAAGAAGTTCAAGGAATTGTCTTTAAACGAAGAAAATATAAGGATACTGATTTAATTGTAAAAATCATGACTAAAAATAATGGCATAATTTCTTTAATTGTGAAGGGAGCAATGCGGCCAAAATCAAAATTAAATGCGGCCACTTTGAATTTCTCATATGGAACCTATGTTATTTATACTAGTGGTCATGG
The DNA here is from genome assembly GCF_024397795.1 of Lactobacillus intestinalis. Classification (NCBI taxonomy): domain Bacteria; kingdom Bacillati; phylum Bacillota; class Bacilli; order Lactobacillales; family Lactobacillaceae; genus Lactobacillus; species Lactobacillus intestinalis. Next base: position 868,259 of record NZ_CP072983.1, read on the forward strand.
ATTAAGTAGCCTGAGAACTTATAAAGAAGTAAAGCAACTTGATGGGATATATGATGACCTAATCAAGAATGCTTATGCTTCTTTTATTTTGGATTTAATCGATCATGCTTTTGTAGAATATCAATCAATTGGAAAATATTATGATTTAGCCGATTTTGCAATTCACAAAATAAATGAAGGTGTTGATCCTGAAATTATTACTCAGATTGTCCAAATGCAACTCTTAACGGCTTTTGGAGTACAACCAGAACTGCACCGTTGCTTAATTTGTAAAAAAGCAGAGGGAATATTTGACTATTCTATTAAGCTGGGTGGGATAATTTGCAGTGATCATTTTAATGATGTTCAGTCACGACTCTATTTAAAGCCTAAGCAAACCGCTCTTCTTAGAACGATGGGATTAGTCCCGATTGAACGTTTAGGGAAGATTTCACTTCAATCAGAGACTAAATTGGCTACTAGAAAGGCAATTGATCGAATTTATAGAGAAACGATTGATCTTAATTTAAAAACAAAAAAATTCCTTGACGAAATGAAATTTTTTAGTTAATGAAACACTAGTTTTAGTTTTCAGTCTGTGGTAAAATTAAGTACGAATTTTGACAATGATAAGGATTTAAAAAAGTACTAGTTTAGCGAATGTCGTCTGGTGGAAGGACATCTAGGAAAAGGCACCTTTAGTCAAATTAATTAAGAGCAGGAAGAAAACTTCCTGAATTAGGGTGGAACCGCGATATATTTCGTCCCTATGCAAAATTTTGCATAGGCTTTTTTTATGGCCTAGCGCAGGAGGGAAATAGAAAAAATGGCAGATAAGAAATTAACTATTCAAAATATGATCTTTAAATTGGAACAATTCTGGTCCTCAAAAGGTTGTATGATTATGCCTTCGTACGATGTTGAAAAGGGTGCAGGTACGATGAGTCCTTACACTTTTCTTCGTGCAATTGGTCCAGAACCTTGGGCAGCTTGTTATGTAGAGCCTTCTAGAAGACCTGCAGATGGACGTTATGGTGAAAATCCTAACAGATTATTCCAACACCACCAATTCCAAGTAGTTATTAAACCAGCACCTAAGGATATTCAACAATATTACTTAGATAGTTTAAAGGTTTTGGGAATTGATCCATTAGAACATGATATTCGTTTCGTAGAAGATAACTGGGCTAACCCATCTATGGGTTGTGCTGGTGTTGGTTGGGAAGTATGGCTTGATGGTATGGAAGTCAGCCAATTTACTTACTTCCAAGTTGTTGGTGAACTTGATGTTAAGCCAACAATGAGTGAAATTACTTACGGGGTAGAAAGACTTGCTTCTTATATTCAAGATGTAAACACTGTTTTTGACCTTGAATGGGGAAATGGTATTCTTTATCGCGATATCTTCAAACAACCAGAATATGAACATTCTAAATATGCTTTTGAAGAATCAAATCAAGAACAGCTTCTTAAGTTCTTTGATATTTATGAAGCAACAGCTAAGCGTCTTCTTAGCCAAAACTTAGTTCACCCTGCATATGACTATATTTTAAAGTGTTCTCATACTTTCAACTTGCTTGATGCTCGTGGTGCAGTTTCTGTAACTGAACGTGCGGGATATCTCTCAAGAATTAGAAACTTAGCTCATGAAGTAGCTGTTAAGTTTGTTGAAGAACGTGAAAAGAGAGGCTTCCCATTACTTAAGAGTGCTGAAGACAAGAAAGTGGGGAATCAAAATGGCTAAAGATTATTTATTTGAAATTGGTACTGAAGAAATGCCAGCACATGTTGTTACTAGAAGTGTAAATCAACTTGCTGACAGAACTCGTAAGTTTTTAAAAGAGAATGGTTTAAGTTTTAAAGATATTAAAACTTTTTCTACTCCACGTCGTTTAACTATTCTTGTGGAAGATTTAGCTGAAAAGCAAGATGACATTGACGAAATCAAGAAAGGGCCTGCTAAGAAGATTGCTCAAGATGCAGATGGCAATTGGACTAAGGCAGCTCAAGGTTTTGCTCGTGGACAAGGCGTAAGTGTTGATGACATTTATTTTGAAGAACTTAAAGGTACCGAATACGCTTATGTTCATATTCAAAAAGAAGGTAAGAAAGCCAGTGATATCTTACTTGGAATGAGTGATATTATTAAGGCAATGACTTTTCCTACTAAGATGCGTTGGGATTCAAATGACTTTGAATTTGTTCGTCCAATTCACTGGTTAGTCTCATTATATGGAAACGATGTTATTCCAGTTAAAATTCTTGATATTACTGCTGGTCGTAAAACTGAAGGCCATCGCTTCTTAGGTGATTCTGTTGTTTTAGCTAATGCTGATGACTATGAAGATGCTTTAAAGAATCAATTTGTCATTGTTGATGCTAAAGAAAGAAAAGATATGATTGTTCACCAAATTAATGATTTGGTAGCAAAGAATAACTGGCAAGTTAAAGAAGATAAAAACTTACTTGAAGAAGTTACTAACCTGGTTGAATATCCAACTGTTTTTGCTGGTTCGTTTGATGAAAAGTACTTGCAAATTCCAGATGAAGTGTTAATTACTTCTATGAAGGATAATCAACGTTACTTCGAAGTTTATAATGAAGATGGTAAGTTGATTAATTACTTTATCGCTGTTAGAAACGGTAACAAGGATTATCTTGATAATGTTATTTCTGGTAACGAAAAAGTTCTTGTTGCTCGTTTAGATGATGCTCAATTCTTCTACGATGAAGACCGTAAATATCCACTTAGCCACTTTGTTGATAAGATGAAGAATGTTTCATTCCATGATAAGATTGGTTCAATGGCTGAAAAGATGGAACGTGTTCAAATCATTGGTAATTACCTTGCAGAGCGTTGGAATTTAGATGAAAACGTTGTGAGCGACTTTGATCGTGCAAGTGAGCTTTACAAGTTTGACTTAGTAACTCAAATGGTAGGGGAATTTGCGGAACTTCAAGGTGTAATGGGGATGCATTATGCTCGACTTGCTGGTGAAAATGAAGAAGTTGCAGTTGCTATTAAGGAACACTATATGCCAGCAACAGCTGAAGGTCCACTCCCTGAAACTACAGTTGGTTCACTCTTGTCAATTGCTGATAAGCTTGATATAATTATTACTTTCTTTGGTGCAGGTATGATTCCAACTTCATCAAATGATCCATATGCACTTCGTCGTTATGCTTATGGTATTGTAAGAATCTTACTTAACCAAAAGTGGTCATTACCATTTAACGAATTTTTGCCAGAAATTGTTGATTTAATTAATGGTAAGACTCCAGCTAAGTTACCAAAGGCTGGAGAAGAAGATGAAGAAATTGCCTTATTTATTCGTGATCGTATTAAGCAATATCTTCAAAAGAACAACTTTAAATATGATATTATTGATGCAGTTCTTGCTTCAAGTCAACAAGATCCAAGTCAAATTTTAGCGGCTGCTAATGTTCTCCAATTACATCATGATGATGAAGAATTTAAGCCAGTAGTGGAAAGTTTGACTAGAATCGATAATATTTTGAAGAAAGCTAAATTTAATGGTCAAGTAGAAGTTAATGAAGAATTATTTGATGATAATAGTGAAAAAGAACTTTTTGCTGGAGTTCAAAACTTGCAAGAAATTGAAGATTTAGCTGATCTTTATCAAGGATTTGTTCAACTTCAACCTGTAATTGATCAATATTTTGAAACTAATATGATTATGGCTAAGGATGAAAATGTTAAGAATAATCGTTTAGCTCAATTAAGCCAAGTTAGTGAAATGGCTGATCGTTTAGGTGATTTGAGCAAGTTAGTTATTAAATAATTGAAAAAGATGGTGATTTAAATGGCTGGACGTATTCCAGAAGATTTTATCAATGAAGTGCGTAATAGCGTCAATATTGTAGATGTTATCAGCCAATATGTGTCACTTGAAAAGAAAGGCAAAGACTATATTGGTCTTTGCCCTTTTCATCAAGAAAAAACTCCCTCATTTACAGTAAATGAAGAAAAGCAATTTTTTAAATGCTTTGGATGTGGCAAAGGTGGAAATGTCTACAAGTTTTTAATGTATAAAGACAACCTAACTTTCCCAGAAAGTGTTGAACAAGTTGCAAATTTTGCTCATATTCCAATGCCATCAGGCTATAACCATCATCAAACTAATAGTAATTTGACACCAGTGATGAAAATTAACCAAGATGCGGCTGATTTTTATCATAGAGTATTAGTAACAACAAGAGCTGGTGAGAGAGGGATGGCATATGCTAAAAAACGTGAATTAGATAAAAAAACTATTGACCATTTTGGCATTGGCTATGCTCCTCAGCAGGAAAACTTGTTATTGTTATATTTAAGAGGTAAAAACTATCAAGATGATGATTTAGTTAAGAGTGGGCTCTTTATCCAAAGTAAATCGGGGGAACTTTATGATCGCTTTCGTGATCGCTTAATGTTTCCATTGAGTGATGAGAGTGGAAGAGTGATTGCTTTTTCTGGTCGACGTCTTTCTAATGATAAAACTGAAGCAAAATATATGAATAGTCCAGAAACGGAGATTTTTACTAAATCAAAGTTACTGTTTCACTTTGCGGAAGCTAAGAAAGCTGCTCGAGAAGAAAAACATTTGGTACTTTATGAAGGCTACATGGACGTCATTGCTGCTTACAAAGCAGGAGTTAAATCAGGGATTGCATCAATGGGAACGAGTTTAACTGATGAACAAGTTTACATGATGCGGCGGAATAATCGTAATATCATCATTAATTATGATGGGGATGATCCCGGAGTTCATGCAGCTGAACGTGCAGTTCAAATGTTTAAGCAAGCTGGCGGTTTTAACATCGGAGTAGTTGTTTTACCAGAAGGATTGGATCCTGACGAATATGTTAAAAAGTATGGTAAGGATAAGTACCACAGCGAAGTAAAAGGTGCCTTATCTGCAACGGACTTTCTTTTAAAGCGATTAGCCAAGAAATTTAATTTAAATAATGATTTGGATCGAATAAATTATTTAAATGATGCTGTCAAAGAAATTTCTAATATTTCAGATCCAGTACAACAAGATTTGTATCTTAGAAAGATCGCAGATGAGAATAAAGTATCATTTGAAGCTTTAAAGGCTAATTTATTACATGAAGTAAAACGTAATCGAAGAGCCAATCGCCATAAAAATGGTGATCCATATGTGGATAAGACGAGGCCTGTAGTAGATTTATCTACTCAGGATAAAAATGCGACAGCAGTCGATCCAGTTCAATTGAGACTACTGTATCTATTTTTAAAATCAGATCAAGCAAGAGAATACTTGCTAGCTCGACATTTTCTGTTTCCAAGTAAAGAATTTGCTCAACTTGAAGAATTATGGTTAAAATTTATAGAAACCCACGAAAATCCTACTGTAAGTGATTTTTATGATTTTATTCCTGAGCAACTTCAAGGTATAATAGAGAGTGCTGAGTTAGCAGAAATGCCTGAAGATTTTGATGACCATGAGATTGATGATCAAATTCGAATGCTTGAAAAGCGCAAAATCAATTTACAGCTGGATAAGCTTATGAATAAGATTAAGGATGCAGAGCGCAAACAAGATTCGGAACAGATATTAGTGTTGACTCAACAACTCATTAAGTTAAAAAGAGCTTTGGGCTAGAAGGAGGCTTTTTAGTGGCAGAAAAGGGAACAAACACTGAAAAATTATCTTTAGATAAGATGGTTAAAGAAGTCGTAAAAGATGTGAAGAAGAGTAAGACCATTACTGAAAAAGACTTTACTGAACGACTAATTAAGCCTTATAACTTACAAGGTAAGGCTGTTGATCAATTAGTTCAAGAGTTTGAAGATAATGGTATTAGCATTGTTGATGAAAAAGGTGATCCTTCTAAATTAGCTTTAAAGAAGCAAAAAGACGTTGAAAAAGCTGAGTTAAAAGATATGTCAGCTCCTTCAAGTGTCAGAATGAACGATCCAGTTCGGATGTACTTGAAAGAAATTGGACGTGTTCCTTTACTAAATGCTGATCAAGAAATTGCTTTAGCTAAAAGAATCGAATCTGGAGATGAAGAAGCTAAGCAAGAATTAGCAGAAGCTAACTTACGTTTAGTTGTATCTATTGCTAAGCGTTATGTAGGACGTGGAATGTCCTTCCTTGATTTAATTCAAGAAGGTAATATGGGATTGATGAAGGCGGTAGATAAGTTTGATTATCGTCTGGGATTCAAGTTTTCAACTTATGCAACTTGGTGGATTAGACAGGCCATTACGCGTGCTATTGCCGATCAAGCTCGTACGATCAGAATTCCTGTCCATATGGTTGAAACTATTAACAAATTGATTAGAATTCAACGTCAATTGTTACAAGACCTTGGACGTGAACCAACTCCTGAAGAAATTGGGGCCGAAATGGATATGGCAACTAATAAGGTTCGTGATATCTTAAAGATTGCCCAAGAACCTGTATCTCTTGAAACACCTATTGGTGAAGAAGATGATTCTCACCTTGGTGACTTTATTGAAGATAAAGATGCTACTAGTCCAGAACAACATGCTTCATATGAAATGTTAAAGGAACAACTTGAAGAAGTTCTTGATACTTTGACTGATCGTGAAGAAAATGTTTTAAGACTTCGTTTTGGTCTTGATGATGGTCGTACTCGTACTTTGGAAGAAGTTGGGAGAGTATTTGGCGTAACTCGTGAACGTATTCGTCAAATTGAAGCGAAGGCGCTTCGTAAATTACGTCATCCAAGTCGGTCCAACCAATTACGTGATTTCTTAGACTAAAATAAAAAGGCTGCTACATATGTAGCGGCCTTTTTATTTACTATTTTCTTTAATGTCATCTGTAATGATCTTCATCGGATTAAGCCACGTGCCATTGTTTTTCCACCAATTACCACATGGATCTCCATGTTTATCGATATAGTGTTTATCGGTTTTAGTAACACCAAGGTGAATGTGTGAGCCAGTTAATCGACCAATCTTTTGCCCTAACTTAACATGTTGGCCTTTTTTAACATAAATATCGGTATCATTTAAAAAGCCTTCTTGATATATTTCAACATAGCCATCTTTACTAATAACCCAAACATATAAACCCATACCTGGTTTAAAATGTACTCGATGCACTATGCCGGAATGAATAGCAAGAACAGGGGAATGACCTACTTCTGAAAAACCAAAGTCATAGCCATCATGAAAATAGCTTTTTGGATTCGTTCTTCTCAAAACATCTGTCTCACCGAATTTTTGTCCACTTTTAAATTTGATGTCTTTTTCATACAAACGCTCAAAAGGATACCCCCAAGTCACCTTATGAACCACTTTTTGTTTTTTAACTTTTTTCTTTATGCGAGTTACTTCGCCAGGCTTATGATCCAAATTTCCTAAATCGATATGCCAAAGAGGAATAGACGCAAAAGCAATGATTATCAGAAGTGCGATTAGAAAAAGAATTTTTGGTTGTTTTTGCATTAGAATAATTCGTCTCGCTTTCCATCAAGTAAATGTTCATTTAGTTGAGCATCAAAATAAATAGGAAGATCTCGATCAAAATTATATGCGAGTTGATGTTTAAGAAGCTCTTCTTTAGTCATCCAGCTTAGAGTACCTTCATTAGATTCTTTAACTTGGCCAGTAAATTTATTGGTAATATAGAAAAATACTATATATCGTTCTTGATTTTGATCATAAAACTGTTTAACGCCAACTAATTTTGGAGAAAAAATAGTTAATCCAGTTTCTTCTTTAACTTCACGAATTACTGAATCATGAAAAGATTCGTGAGGTTCTACATGTCCTCCAGGAAAAGTTAATCCTGGCCAAACCGGATCATTACGATTGAGAACTAAAATTTGATGATCCCTTTTAATCATACACATATTAGTTAAAGTAACGGATTCTGTACGCTTACTCATAAAATACCAGCTTTCTATTTGTTGATTATAGCAAAGTTTTGAGTGAAGTGTTGCCCATTTTTTGCATTAAATATGCTAAAATTTTAGTAATCTAGTTAAATGTGAGGAAAAAATGAATAAACGTTTAAATGCTTTAGCAGAAATGGTAGATAAGGGCAGTCGTGTAGCTGATATCGGTACCGATCATGCTTATTTACCTATTGAATTAATGAATGAAAATAAGGTTTCTTATGCAATTGCTAGTGATATAGCAGCTGGTCCACTCCAAAATGCCAAAGATGACATTGTAGCAGCTGGGTTTGAGGATAAGATTGAAACGCGTTTAGGAGCTGGTCTAACCACAATTACTACGACAGATAAAATTGATACTGTTGTGATTGCTGGTATGGGCGGTAAATTAATGGTTCAAATATTAGATGATGCTTTAAATAATGGTTTTAAATTTAAAAATCTAGTTTTAGAACCCAATATTGGTGAACCAGGTGTAAGAAAATGGTTGATAGAACATCAATATCAAATTTTAACCGAAGATCTTATCGCAGAAGCTGGGCATACTTATGAGTTAATTAAAGCCCGGTTAGGAGAAGAGAGAGAATCTTTAACTGAAAAGGAACTTTACTTTGGTCCTTTTATTTTAAAGGAAAAGAATCCGGTCTTTTATCAAAAGTGGCAAGGTCAGCTTGTTTATCATGAAAAGTTATTGACTAACTTGAATAAAGCTAAGAAAAAGGATCACAATAGGATTAAGCAAATTGAAAAAGAGCTTGATTTTATAAAGGAGGAATTAAATGACTAAGGTTAAGGAGATTGTCGGGCGTTTGAGAGAAAGCTTCCCTGAAGAAATTGCTAGCAAAGGAGATCCAGTAGGGCTTCAAATCGGCTCCATGGAAGCAGAAGTTACTAAAGTAATGACAACTTTAGATGTACGTCCTCAAGTAGTGAAGGAGGCTGTAGAAAAAGGGGTTAACTTCATTGTAAGTCATCATCCGGTAATGTTTCGACCAGCCCGTAACTTAGATTATAGTGATCCACAAAACGCAATGTATGCCAATATCATTAAAAATGGCATTACAATTTATTCAATTCATACTAATTCAGATAAGGCTCAAAATGGATCAAGTGATTGGGAAGCAGAAGAGCTCGGGTTACAAGATATTGCGCCCTTTGCTTTAGATGATGATGGAATTGCTATTGGTCGAAAAGGAAAGCTTCCTCAAACTATGTCAGCTTATGATTTTGCTTATTATGTTAAAGATAAGATGAATATTAAGATGGCACGACTTATTACAGCTGATAATCAAAAGCCTATTACCACTGTAGGTTTTATCTGTGGAGATGGGGGAAAATACTGGCGTAGAGCTTTAGAAGATAATTTAGATGCTTTTATTACAGGGGATGTTTATTATCATGTAGGCCATGATATTATTTCATCTGGTTTAACTGTAGTCGATCCGGGACACTACACTGAAAAATTATTCAAATATAAAGTGTATGATCTTTTAAAGGATTGGAATGAAGAAAAGAATTGGCGAGTAGGGGTTGAACTTTCAGAAGTATCCACCAATCCATTCCAAGATTTATTTTAAAAGGAGAATTAAAATGGAATATCCAAATTTATTACCAAGATTTTTAAAGTATGTAAAAGTTAACTCACGTTCTGACGAACACTCAGATCGTTTTCCTTCAACTGAAAGAGAAGAAAACTTCCAAAAGAATGTGATTATGAAGGATTTAGAAGAATTAGGTTTGAGTGATGTGCACTATAATCAAAAATCGGGCTGTGTAATTGCTACTATTCCTTCTAATGTTGATTATGAGGTTCCTACAATGGGATTTTTAGCCCACTGTGATACAGCTGATTTTAATTCTGAAAACGTTAAGCCTCAAATTCATGAAAATTATGATGGGGAATCTAAAATTCAATTAGGTGATTCAGAATTCTACCTTGATCCTGAAGTATTTCCTCACTTAAGAAATTATAAAGGTCAAACAATTATTACCGCGTCTGGTGATACTTTGCTTGGTGGGGATGATAAGTGTGGAGTTTCAGAATTAATGACTTTTGCAGAATATTTAATGAATCATCCTGAAGTAAAACATGGCACAATTCGTTTAGGCTTTACTCCTGATGAAGAAATCGGAACTGGTGCTGAACACTTTGATGTGGCAGATTTTAATGCTGACTTCGCGTTTACGGTGGATGGAGAAGCTCCAGGTAAACTGGATTGGGGGACATTTTCTGCTGCTCAATTTAGTTTAGATATTCAAGGTGTTAATGTTCACCCAGCTGTTGCTAAAGGCCAAATGATTAATGCAGTTCAAGTGGCAATTGACTTTCATAACCAATTACCGGATCATGATCGTCCTGAGCATGCTGAAGGTAAAGAAGGATTTTTCCATTTAATGAAGCTTGATGGAACTGTAGATAATGCACATATGGATTACATTATTCGTGATTTTGAACGTGAAGGACTTGAAGAGCGTAAGAACTTGGTAAAGTCTATTGTTGAAAAAATGAATGCTGAATTCGGTACTGAACGGATCAAACTTAAGATGTGGGATCAATATTATAATATGGCCGATGAATTAAAGAAGCATATGGATATTGTAGATTTGGCAAGAGATGCTTATCGAGCTGAGGGGCTTGAAATCAATGAAGACCCAGTTCGTGGTGGTACTGATGGATCTCAGTTAACTTATATGGGTTTACCATGTCCTAATATTTTTGCCGGTGAAGAAAATATGCATGGGAGATATGAATACACTGTTCTTGAATCTATGTATAAAGCTGTCGATGTCATGATTAAAATGGCCGAATTAAATGCTGAAAGAGCTAAATAGTGAAACAAAATCATAAAAAAACTAAAAATTATCCAAATATATCCACACCCCTAAACAGCCTATTCTAAAGGTAATGTATCCATTTTCATAATTTTAGTAAAAAGTTATACACTCATGCCTTAATATTTTAAGCAAGTCCTATAATTGTTGTTAGGTCAACGATTAAGGCTTGCTTTTTGTTTTATATTTGTAAAAAATCTACATTGTGAAACAAATTATCTGCTTATTTACAAATATTTTAGATAGTCTATAATACTGTTATAGCTGAATAATACACTGATGGAAGGTGAAATTGTGGAATTTAAAGATAATATTCCAATTTATCTTCAGATTGAACAATATCTCTATCGTCAAATTGCGATGGGAAAACTCCAAGCGGGTCAAAAAATTCCCTCAGTCCGTAAGTTAGCTGTAGAGTTGACAGTAAACGTTAATACGGTTCAACGTGCTCTTCAGCAAATGAATGATCAGGGAATTTTATATACCAAACGTGGAGAGGGTAATTTTGTTACTGAAGATACAGCGCTTTTGGATAAAACTAAGCAATCGTTAATTGATAACGAATTAGACGAATTCGTTCAAAATATGACTCGTTTAGGGGTTAAGAAAGAAAATTTAGGGCAAGTATTAGAAGAATATATACAAAGAAGTGAGAATAAAAATGAATAACTTATTGAGTGTGAAAGATTTAAGCTATAAGAAAAACCAAAAGCAAATTTTACATGATGTAAATTTGAATTTAGAAAAAGGTAAGATAATTGCCTTACTTGGAGAAAATGGAGCTGGAAAAACCACTTTAATGAGAATTATTGCAGGTGTAGCTAAAAATTATAAAGGAACTGTCTCTTTAGAGGGCGCAACTAAAGAAGCGGACAGAAAGGCAAGATTGTCTTTTACAGACGGTTTAACAGGTTTTAGTGACTCAACCAAAATAAAGGATGTTGTTAACTTTTATATTAATATTTTTGAAGATTTTGACGCAGATCAATTTGATCAATTACGTGAGTTTATGAAACTAGGCCTTGATATGAAACTTAGTCAACTTTCTCGTGGGATGAGAGAAAAACTAATTATTGCTTTAACTTTTTCAAGAAAGGTTGATCTATATCTCTTAGATGAGCCTTTTGGTGGGATTGATGCAATGGCACGTAAGAAAATCATTAATTCCATTATTTTGTGGAAAGCTGAAGATGCTACTATTTTGATTTCAGACCATTTCGTTAATGAAATAGCTACACTGTTAGATGAGGTAGTGGTGATCAAGGATAGGACCATTTTTGCTCATGAATCAGCAGAAGAAATTCGTAGTAATCATGAAAGTATCGAAGAATATTACGAAGGTTTGTATGAAGATGAGGATGAATAGATTATGACATCATGGTGGCAATTATTTAAAGTTTTTTGCAAACAAAAGAGTAAATCTGTTTATTTAATCTTTATTTTTCAACTAATTTCATCTTTGGCTTTGATCCTAATGGCTAAACCAGTGAATAGTAATAATTTTTATTCAGATGCGGGGTTAATTAAAGTAAGCGATTTTAGTTCCTTTTGTTTAGGTTTAGTGGGGATGATTTTTATGACCACCTTTCTAGCAGAAGGAGTTTTGGGGATTTTAACCACTATTAAAAATGAAAGATTTAACAAAAGTAAGACTTGGCGTTTAATTCCAATTAGTAATGGGGGATATTTTACTGCAAATATTGCTAGTTCTACTCTTGAATTGATATGGTTAGGCGTGCTAAATCTGATTACTATAATTGTTTTAGGAGTTATTGCGCTTCCAGGGATGCACCCTAATAAATGGTTAGGGGAAATGGTAAATACCATTGGAAAAGGAATTTCAACTTCTGAATTTAGTCAAATGTTCTCGTACTTAATAAGTATTGTAGTTTTCTTGGTATTAATTGCAATTGCCTGGTATTTGATGATTAGTTTTTTGAACTTTTCTAGTTCTGCAATTGTAAATTTTTTGCCTAAAGCTTCTAATAAATTAGTCTTATTTTTTGTTAGAGCAATAACAATTATTATATTGCTGGTTTTGTTTGATTTTGTGTCTATTTACTTTGGCAATATTTTTCAAAATATTGTAAATTGGATACCTGCTGGCAGTGAAGCCCAAACTGGTGATATGCTCCAAGCAAATTTAGCTATTTTCATCTTTGATATTATAGTTGCTGGTGTGGATATTGGACTCTTTAATAAGTTCTTTGAAGCCAAAATAGAGCACTAGAGAGGTAATGGAAATGACAAGTTTTGGAACTTTGTTTAGGCAGATGTTTTTGCAAAAGAGCCGGTCAGCCTATTTGATTTTTGGAATCCAGTTCTTAGCAGCCTTTGTGTTAACCATCTTGGCTATGGGGAGTGCGGGATTAAATAATCCTAAAATTGATCAGACTGCAATAAATACTATTGCTGCAGCATTTTTAGCCTTTATCGTTCTTTTTTTGATGCTATGTTTTTTAACAGCTCCAGTTTATTTGGTAATGACTAGTTGGAAAATTGAAAAGATCAATCGGGATCAAACTTGGCGCTTAATACCAATTAGTTCAGGGAAGTTTTATCTTAGCAATACTCTTAGTTCATTTGCGGCTTATATTTATTTAGAAATAATGCAGTTGGTATTAATGCTTGTGGGCTTTTTTGGAGTATATTTAGCTTCAGGTAAGGTTCGTAAAGGAGTAAGTGAAGTTATTGCTGAAACAACAAATAATAATGCTGATTATGGGATGTTAGTGGAATACCTAGTTATTGGATTATTACTCAATCTTTTCTGGTATGTGATGATTAGTTTTTATCATTTCTTATCTAGAAGTGTAATTGATTTTTTGCCTGCTGCATCTAATCGTTTTGTGATCTTTATTGTTAGGGTATTAGTTTTAGTTGTAGTAATTTATGCTCTATATTTTGTATCAATTGGATTAAGTGATTTATTTATTCATCCATTAACCGATTCTGGGGAAAGCTTTGAACTTTTGATGACTATAGTGATATTTATATTATTCAATGTGATATTTGGGGGACTAAATATTTTATTGATTAATAAATTTGTTGAAGCTAAAGCAGATAGATAGGGGAATGAGGATGAAAAGTTTTAAAGCCGTCTTTAAACAAATGTTTTTACAGAAAGTAAAATATATTCATTTAGTATTATTGATTCAGATAATTACAATTATATTTTTAGCTTTATTTTCTAATAAGGGTAGAGAATTTAATGCAGTCTTAAGTGAGGTTGGATTAACATCAACTGTAATAGCAGACTTAGCTATTACAACAATTTTGTGTTGGCAGAATGAAAGGATAAATTCTAGTCAAACGTGGCAATTAATTCCCCTAGCTAGTTCAGCAAAATATATAGCTAATGTTTTAAGTAGTGTTTTAGGATGTATTTACATTTTTATTATTCAATTGCTTATTAATTTTATTTTACTTTTACCATATCTGAGTGCTTCGCCGGTTCCTATAAACATAAATAATCTTGAATATGGGGTTATTCATGATTACTTTCGACTTTGTGTATCTTTATTTTTATTAGTATTAGTTATTTTTATTTTTGTAAGTTTTGTGAATTTCTTATCCTATCTCATTATAAATATTTTACCTACTAATACTAAATGGATTCGTTTATTAGTTATAGTTGTCTTAACTGTAGTGGCTACTTATATATTCGGATATACATCCACAGGTTCTATAAGTGATTGGTTAAAACCAAATGTTCAATATATAATTGATATTTTAATATTTGGTAGCTTTGATCTATGGTTAATTAATAAATATGTAGAATCAAAAATTAAGTAAAGATAGAAGAGGAGGGAGAAAATTGAATCTTTCAGGAAAAATTATAAAAGAACAATTTAAGCAAAAATCGAAATATGTATATTTGGTTCTAATTGTTCAAATAATTGCATCTGTATTTGCAATTGGCTTAGCGCTATTTAATAAGAATGGAGCGCAATACTCTTCACTTTTTTATGAGTCTAATCATTTTACTGAAGTTGCATTTGAAACTGCATTCATAATAAGTATATTTGCGGATGTTGCTTATTGTGCTATTTCATGTTGGAGGAATGAAAAAGTTAATTTAAGCGAAACTTGGAATTTAATTCCTGTTTCAAGTGGGAAACTTTGGCTTAATAATATTTTTAGTAGTTTGTTAACATGTTCATATATCTTTATTATTCAAAATGTCTTATTGGCGGTAGTTGCTTTAAGTACCAAAAATGATATTACAGCGCCACTCAGAGAGTATGGATTATGGGGAAATGAATTAATCATTTCAAGTATTATTGAGCACTTAATATTTTTGATTTTAATGGTAACCTTTATCTATACGTTTGTAAGTTTTGTTAACTTTTGTTCAAAGGTAATAGTAGATAGATTGCCCTTTAAAGAGACGCTTTGGATAAAACTGTTTGTAATGGCAGTTTTAACAATTATAGCAGTGTATTTTGGAAGTATTATTCTTGCTCGAACAGCAGGGTATATAGAAACTCACTTTACTCAAATTAATACAAAGTATACGTTCATTAGTGATCCGATGTGGTTTGATAATTTAGAATTATTGATAGTAGATATTATTGTGGGAATTATTGATATTATTTTGATTAACAAATATGTAGAAAGTAAGTAAAATTATGTAAAGTAGCTATTTTATTAGCTGCTTTTTATTTGTTATAATTATTAAAAGATAGTTGTTACTAAATCATTAAAAACAAAAAATATTCCCAACATACAACATGCTGGGAAACACCAACTACGCATTGGCAGCCATATAATCATAAATTTGATTTACTTCTTCATTAGTAAAAGAACCTTCACCAGTTTTCATAGCATGAACTTTCTCAACGGAAAGGTGACTAGCAAAAGCTAAATCAGTATCATTAACATGATGCTTTACCTGATAATCAATAATTGCATTGGACAATTCTTCTTGTTGATTCATAATTGATTCTCCTTACACTTTAATTTTAACCAAAAAGCAAAGTAAATTCAAAGTAGGCTTATCAAAAAGCTCTTATTTGATTCAGTGGCCAGTATCTTAATTTAACTTCTCCAACTAAAGCGCTACGTTTAACAAAACCAAAATAACGTGAATCTTTCGATACATCTCGATGATCACCCATCACAAAATAACTATCTTTTGGAACTCGCTCTTTTAATGTAAAGTTATTAGTATAAAGCTCTCCATCTTTATGAGCTTGTTTTTCAAGAGCATTGTTTAAATAAGGCTCTGAAATTTGCTTGCCGTTAATATACATCTTATCATTTTTAGAAGTAACCATGTCACCTGGAAGACCAATAATACGTTTAATATATAAAGCATTTTTTTGGTCTGGTGCCTTTAGAATTACTACATCATTTCTCTTAGGAGTAAAATGTCTAACAGCAATTAAACGATCATTATTTTCAAATGTTGGCTGCATCGAAGGTCCAGATACTGTTTCGTTAGATAAAACAAAACTAAATACTAGATAATAAACCCCGATTAATATTGCAAACATGATTACAATATCGAGTATAAATTTACCGAGACTTTCATCTTCCTCTGTTTTTTTGTTTGATTTTTTTGCCATAAAAACTCTCCTTTTTCATACTGTATATTATTATAACTGATTTAGTTCGAGTTGAATGGTAAAATCATTAATAGGTATTTAAGATATGACAAATTTTTTGAAGAAATTAAATAAAATTGATAAAGAATTAGATAATAACCTTGTGCATTACCAGGTTTTGGAAGTAAATAGGATAGTAAAGTCCGTTGAAGAGGAAGAAGTACTCAAGCAATCACCAAATAAATTAGGCTTAACTGACTTTGAAATAGCAAATTTAAAGAAGAACAATTCTGAAAAGACCTATGAAATAAACGTTCTTAATAATATGCTTAATAGTCTGCGTCAATATTTATCCTTGAATTATGGCATCTGGTCATTGCCCAATTTAAAAACTGCTGAGCTGATTAAGAATGAATTACAAATTGGATCAGCTCTAGAAATTATGGCAGGAAATGCATTTTGGTCTAAAGCACTAAGTGAAGTAAGAATTAAGACAGTTTCTACAGATTCTCTTGAGTGGGCTAAAACTTCTTCAACAGGGAAAAAACCATTTTATCCAGTTAAAGATTATTCAGCTACTAACGCAATCAAAATTTATAAAAATGTGGATTTGATTTTATGTTCTTGGTCGCCTAATTTTGGTACTGCTGATCTTGAAGTAGTGAAAGCTTGGAAAAAATATAATCCAAAAAGCCACTTGTTGTTTATTGGTGAAGAAATGGGTGCAACAAATTCATCTGAATTTTGGCTAACTGAACACTTTACAAAATCGACAGCAATTAATAAAATAAACAAATCCTTTGTTAGTTATGACTTTATTAATGAAAAGATATATGAGATAGAGAATGAATTATAAGAAGATTGTATTATTTTTTATTATATTTATGTGTTTACTAGGCGTCGGGAGTATGCTCTCAAACGTCCAGTCGCGGGAAGCTGATCAACTTTTAGAAGCTCATGGCTTAAGTAACAATACTCGTTACATTGAAGTTAATCGTAATGAAACAATTAGCGATTTTTTACGTTACTTAGATAAATATAAAAATGCTAATATTCAATTACATCTGGATAATCGCTATGATAATGATCAAGTTTTAGTATGGGCAAATCATAATGTAATTAATTTACCAACCCAAAATGGTCGCTATTTCTCACCTGATGATTTTGAAGGACAGGTTTCTTTTGCTGTATTAGGACCAGAAACCAAAAATGTTCAAATTACAGAAAGCCAAGGAAATCAATACTTAATTTGGAATAATGATTATTATTCTGTAATTGGCGATTTAAAGCATTATCACCAAATGGAACAAAATAAATATTACTTAAGTACTGGAATAGGTCAGCCTACAGCAAAAAACAAATTAAAAGATTACCGAATTGTAATTGATAGTTCAAATAAAGTCATTCATGAGATAGCTAAACATTATCATGTAAAGGTTAACACGCCATCATTTGTTAAGAACCATCAGATTCATCGATTTTCTATTCTTAAAGAGATTGCGATAATATTATTATTTTGGATTGTTATTGTAGTTTGCAATGGACTTCTAGCATTTTTAAATATCCAACAACTCAAAAAAAGTCACCTTAGAGGTCGTTTATCAAAGAATTGGATAATTAATCGTAGTGTGCAATTAATTCTCTTAGAAGGCTTAATATCGGTTGGAGCATATACATTTTTACGTTGGCGCGCTTTCTTTTCAAAACCAGATCATTTGATTGGACTAATTATATTAAGTTTCATTATTATTATGGTTTCATATTTAATCTCAATTGTATATTTATGGAGGAAGTATATAAATAATGCTCAATTTACCAGTTGAATTTAAAGAAAAATATCAAAGATTATTAGGAGATTCGCAAGCTAAAGCGTTCTTTGACGCACTAAATAAAGAAAATAAAAAAGCTTTTCGTATTAATACATTAAAGCCTAATCAAGTTTCATATGATTTAAGTAAAAAAGTTCCTGAAATATCAAATGCTTATTATGGAGAAGTAAATGGACAGGATCCTGAATGGGTAAGCGGCACTGTATACTCTCAAGATCCTTCTGCAATGTTTCCAGCTTTTATAGCCAATGTAAAAGAGGGGGATCATGTATTAGATCTATGTGCTGCTCCTGGTGGAAAAAGTACAGCTTTAGCTGAAAAATTGAATGGTAGTGGCGTTTTAGTTGCTAATGAAATCTCATCTGGCAGGGCTAAAGCTCTAAGAGAAAACATAGAACGTTGGGGCGTTAAAAATGCGGTAATTACTAATGAAAGTCCAGCTAATCTATCTCCTCATTTTACCCAATATTTTGATGAGATTTTAGTAGATGCGCCATGTAGTGGGGAAGGGATGTTTAGAAAAAATCCCGAAGCTATTAAGTATTGGTCTCAAGATTATGTACTGACTTGTCAAGAAAGACAAAAAGAAATTCTAACTGAAGCTGTAAAGATGCTGAAGCCCAATGGACAATTGATTTATTCAACTTGTACCTTTTCTCCAGAAGAAGATGAAGAAATCGTTAGCTGGCTAGTAGAGACCTATAATATGAAAATTGTCCCAATTGAACTGGCCTCTGATAAAATTAGCCATGGTAAAAATGAATGGGGAAGTGTCTCTGGATTAGACCATACTTTACGTTTTTGGCCACAAGATGGACTTGGAGAAGGTCAATTTGCTGCAATTTTACAAATGCCAGATGGAAAAATAGCTAAAGTTAAAAAGCAAAAAATTAAAAAAGGCGATCGCTCTACTCGAAGACTTACAAAAAATGATCAGAAGCTAGTTGAAAAAGTACTAGATAAGTTTAATTTGAACTTTGACTGGACTGCTGCAGTAGTGAGAAATGATCATGTATTTTTACCAGCAATTGATAAAGATTTAAAAGGTCTTAAGATTGTTAATAATGGGTTAGAATTAGGAATCATGAAAAAGAATCGCTTTGAACCAAGCCATCAGTTAGTAGAAGTATTAGGTGAATTACCTCAAGAAGATGTAATAGATTTAGAAAATCAAGACAACTATCTTAGCTATCTGCATGGTGAAACCGTCCGAGTAGACAGCAAAAAATTAAAGGGATTCGTTTTAGTAAGCTTTAAAGGGTTAATTTTCAGTTTTGGTAAAGCAGCTAATGGTACTCTAAAGAATTTTTATCCTAAAGGTTTACGAATCTTGAAAAAATAATAAAACATGCAACTTCTATGTTGCATGTTTTATTTTACATAATTATTTTTACTTAGCTTTATTTATAGCATTTTTAACAGCTTCTTTAATTGCACGTGAAGTAGCAGATGCACCAGAAACAGCATCGACATCAGTAGAATTTCCTTTTTCAATTTCATGCGGAATGATCTTTAAAGCACGCTTACCAAAATCTTCGCTTTCATGATTTTCAACAATGTCGACTTTCTTGATTTTATTATCTTTATAAGTTACGCATACTACTAATTTACCACCAATACCAGAATTAGATTCGCCGAGGTATTGATCTTTAGTCAAAGTTATATTTTTCTCTTCACCTTTAATTAAATCATTAATACCATTCAATGTGTTTGAAACATCTTCAGCAATGTCATCATGATTTAAAGAAACACGATCACCAGCAATCTTCCCCCAAATAAGACATTCTGCTAAATTGTTACCACCTTGATATTGATTAGCACAAATACCGCCTAATTCACCCGCGCTATATAGATGAGGAATGGGCTCTCCATTTGAATTCAAAACACGAGCATATTGATCTCGTTCAGGTCCACCTTGAGTGTTTAAAACATCATTACTCATTTTTATAGCATAGTAGGGACCATCATCAAATGGACGCATAGTTTTTGGATTACGACCATAAGCAAAATCGCAACCATTTTTAGCAAATTTGTCAAATCTTTTTCTAGTTTTCCTTAAAATTTTTGGCTTAACACCGATCTTTTTTGCTAATTTTTTAATTGACTTTGCTTTAACTAAACGATCTTTAAAGTCATTAATTGGCCACCCAGCCTTCTTAATTTCTTTATACTTAGTGTGATCAAAAATAATATAAGGATGAACGCATCTAATAGGGATGCGCCATTCACCATGTTCATAAATATGACCATGACGATTAGTTTCATCTTCTCTAAAGTAGCGCGTCCCATCATCTGCAATCGTAAACAAACTGCCTTTTTCTAAAAGGGGATAAACTACAAACCTACCACGTTTACCTGCAGGTTCTGCAAAAACTAGCCCATGTTGTAAACCTAAAGCTTCATAATTCCACATGTGCCACATTCGAGCACCTACTTCAAGTCCCATCTTTATTCCATCACCTTTGTTATACATTGAGCCTAAAGGGAGTAGGTGATCTGCTCCCAAATAGTTTCTCACCATTTCGCGGTTATTTTCAAAACCACCAGTAGCAAGAACAACACCTTTTCGAGCATGAACTTCAACTTTTTGATGATCACGATCAATTTGAACCCCGATTACTTTTTCATTATCATCTTGAATTAAATGAAGAGCACGAGAATTGAGCCAAACATCAATGTTTTCTGTGCGCTCGAGTACTTTTTGACGCAACAATTTCCAAAGACCGGCGTCAAAGAAAGCCTCGTGAACCATTAACACATCGTAACTATTACTTCCAGGGAACTCCGGATATTCTGGAGACATCCCACCCAAGAAAGGATATTTCTTTCTAATAGAATTATAGGTGACAGGATCACACAAGTACTTTTTAAAGTATTCAATCATATCTTTAAAGCCATCTACATAAGTTTCAGTCATAGAATAAGGTACATTCATTGGATAGGTTAAAGCCTGATAATATTCCATCATTTGTTGCTTCTTAGTGGTATAGCCAACAATTTGTCCAGCATAGCGCGTATTTCCACCTTCATGTCCAAAAGGAGCTGCATCAACTAAAAGTACTTTTTTATTATGATCGGCTGCAAATCGCGCCGCAGTAGCTCCAGCTGCTCCAAATCCTAAAACAATTACGTCATAATCTGCTTGATAATGTGGTTTAATATGCATAAATTAACCTCCAATATATTTGTATTCGCTTACATAAATATTATAGTTCAATTAGTTATTTTCTTTAATTAATATGCTAAACAAAAAAACTTAAGCCGAAGCTTAAGTTTTTATACTAATTGATCAATTATATTTTTAAGTGGAAAGTCATAATACTGCTGGAGCTTGGTAGCATCCCTTAAACTATCTAAACCATAGATAGCAAGCAAATTAGCTAATTCAATTTTCCAATTTTGGATCCGTTCTAAAAGAGCCTTTTCTCCATTTTGCATATATTCTTGTAAGAAAACATTAGCAATTCCCACATATTTTCCTCCAAGAGCTAATCCTTTTAAAAC
Source organism: Lactobacillus intestinalis (assembly GCF_024397795.1). NCBI lineage: Bacteria > Bacillati > Bacillota > Bacilli > Lactobacillales > Lactobacillaceae > Lactobacillus > Lactobacillus intestinalis. The sequence goes on from NZ_CP072983.1 coordinate 889,854, forward strand.
ATCAAGCGGATTTCGAACTCCCCCTGAAACAATAAAATTAGCGTTAGCTTTTTTAGCCATTAAAGCAGTTACAACGGTAGGTAAACCAAGATCTTGTAAATAAGAAACATCTCGATGATTACGGCCATTTTCAATTTGAGCAAAGTTTGTTCCACCACTACCAGCTATATCAACCAAATCAAAATGTTCACGTTTTAAAAGCTGAATAGTGCTGTAATCAATACCGAAACCAACTTCTTTAACAATGATGGGAAGATCTAGATTATCTCTAATTTCGCGCATATTATCTAACCAGTGAAAATCTCGTTCACCTTCGGGCATCGCAATCTCCTGAACTGTATTAACATGAATTTGCAAAGCATCAGCTTGGAGTTCATTTGCAATTTTTATAGCATCTTTAAAAGGAGTAAGGGGATTAACGTTCGCAATTAATACTCCATGTGGGTTTTCCTCTCGAGCAATATAAAAACTATCTAATTGATCTTTTTCCTTAACTAAAATGCTGCTTGATCCAAGAGCAAGCGCGATTTTTTGCTTTTCGGAAACAATTCCTAAAGCACGATTAACCTTGCGAGATTTTTTTGATCCTCCAGTCATTGCGTTAATGAAAAAGGGAGCTGAGACGGATTTACCAAACATTTCTGTCTTAATAGTATTCAAATCAGCTTTTTTTTCAGGCAACGCAGGCCGCAATAAGTGCATTTGATCAAAACTGTTTTTCTTTTTTTCATCAAAAAACATCTGGGCTAATGCCAGATGTTCTTCTTTTCTTTCAGATCTAATTGACATAAAAACCTCTATTAACGAGAATATGTAATTTGATGAACACGGAAATTTAAAGGTAAAATTCCATTTTCACGCCATTTATTTTCTAAAGCTTCTACATTAGTGTTTTTATCAGTAATTACTATACCACAGTCACCATTACCAGCACCTGAGGTTTTGGAAGCGCCACCAAAATCTTCCGCAATATTAATCAATTTGGACAAGCGTGGAATTTCAATTGCAATCTGATTAATTTTAGCAAAATGTTGTAATAATTTACGATTTACGCGAATTTGCTTTTGGATAGCTGGAATATCATTATTTTCAAAACCATCTACCATTTTTAAAACACATTCTCTGGATTTAGTTAAGAAAGCTTGATATTCATCATTTAAAGCTGCCTTATTAGCATTAGTTTCATCAACTAAACGAGAAGTAGAAGCAGGTTTTTGACTCCAGCCGATCATTAATTTCATCCCTTCAGGAGGGGTAAGCAATTCAATCTTCAATCCTGGCCAAGCTTCATTCACCACTTCAGACAAACTCTTTTTCTCAAGTTCATCTTCTAACCATTTTTTGTCAAAAGTTTGATAAGCGAGCCAGCCACCATAAACACTAGCTGCGATATCACCAGCAGACCCATTACCTTGAACAGAGTAGTGAGAAATAGCAGACAGTTTATAAACTAACTCATTAGTAAATTTAACCCCATAAAAGCGTAAGATAGCTTTTACGGTAGCAACTGTGACGGCGGCACTTGAACCTAAGCCATACTTTTTTCCGTCGGCTGAATCCAAGTCAGAATTAACGTGTAAATCATAAACGTTCATTTTTATATTTTGCTCAATACAAAAACGCTCAGTAAAAGAAATTGCCGATAAAATGTATTCAAATGGATTATCGCGGTTATCAATAACCATTTTTAATCCTTGACGTACCCAATGAATCGAATCTTGGGAATATTGCTTTGAATGAATTAAGCCGGTACTAGTTTTACTTTTAGTAATTGAAACTCTTACAAATTGATTAACCGCTACTAAAATGGCAGGGCAGTCCTGTTCTAAAACTGCATATTCGCCGGCAATATATAATTTTCCGGGTGCTTTTTCTGTTATCAAAAGATTTTAATCCTCTAATCTAATTAAGCTCTAAATAGTTCAACGATCTAGGTAACTAATACCCGATCCAAAACTTGCAACAACTATATTAACATTATTAAAACTAGTCTCAAAGGCTTTGACGATATTTTTTATATTTCTTAATTGACATAATACTTTTACATTGGGACCAGCATCAATAGTATAATAGCACTCAATTCCTTGCTCGCGCAGATTTTGTACTAATTTAATAGCTTTGATAGTATCAGGTTCAAAGTAAGTAAAGCCTGGAACGGCAGTTGAATTAACAGCATGCATTTCACTAGCATTTAATTCAGCTAAACTTCCTAACTTGGTAAAATCATCAGCATGAATTGCGGATTCCATATCTTTTAATTCTAGATCATTACGATCAATCCACGGTTTAAAGAAAGGGGAAGTTTGAGCCAGCTGCATCCCTTTAGTAGAAGATAACTTTTTAGGTTGAGCATTTAATTCAACTGCAATCAAATGGAGATCCATCTGGGGATGTTCCTCTAAAGCATAAGCATAAGAAGATTCATCACTAGTTCCTTTATTCCAAACGGCAAAACCGCCATAAATTGACCTACTAGCAGATCCAGATCCAAGCCGAGCTAAACGAGAAAGTTCTTTTTTCGAAAGATCCAGTTCATAATAATTGCAAAACGCAGCTGCTAAAGCAGCAAAAGCGGAACTTGAGGAAGCTAGGCCTGCAGCAGTAGGAACATGGTTGATAGAGTTAACGATTAAATTATCGGTGATCCCGTATTTATTCTTCAAAAGTTCTAAATACTTAAAAACTCTATCTTTAGTAGAATTACTTTGAAGCTCTCCATTTAAAATAAATGTATTAGGTCCGTCAGTTTTTTCTAAATAAGTATCTGAATAGAATTTATCTAAGGTCATTGATAAACTTGACATTAAAGGTAGACGTAATTTTGCATCAGCTTTCCCCCAATACTTGATTAGAGCAATATTAGTATGTGCACGTGCAATCTTTTTCATTAAACTTCCTCAATCCAGTAATTAGAGATTAAATCTTTACTTTTGTCAGCAATTTGCTGAGCAATCTCACGATTATCACAAATGGCAATTACAATACCACCTAAACCACCACCTGAAAACTTAAAACCAAGGGCACCATTTGCTAAGGCAATGGTCTTAAGCTGATCTATTTTGTCAGTAGCAAGTCCAAAAGAAGCAAGAATCTCTTCGGCATCATTAAAAATTTTTCCGGCCGTTTTCTTATCTTGCTTTATCCATGCAGCTTTGAAATTATCAGCCAGTTTACCAAGTCTTTCAATCTTTTTATTAGCTTCTACTGATTCGTCAAGTTGGTGACGAACCATAGTTACAGCTTCCTTGGTGTTGCCCAATTCTCCCGTATCCATAATTAAAAGGGTAGCCCCCAATTTTGCCTGTAATTTTTGAGGGCCAATTTCTTTATTAAAAAACACCAAATAATCAGAACTAACGGTTGCTGCATCAAGTCCTGAAGCTTTTCCATGGTTAATCATTTCTGCATGATTAGTAATATCCATAATTTCACTATTGGATAAATTCAGCTTATAATAATTATCCATAGCTTTAACTGTGCCCAAAGCGACAGTGGCACTTGATCCAAATCCACGTTCCATTGGGATTTCACCGGTATAAGTAATTTTAACGTTATCTGTGCTACTTGCTTTATCCATCATTGTCTTGACAACATATTTTAAGCCATCATAATTAGCAGGTGCATCAAATAAAGGTCCGTGGTAATGAGCTGTATTCATATAAACTGGACCGTCAGTTTCTTCAACAGTTGTTTTAATGTGAAGTGCGGTAATTGGCATAGCTAAAGCATCATAACCGTAAACTACAGAATGTTCTCCAATTAAAATAACTTTTCCATGCGCTAAAAAACTACTTTTCATTTTTACCATCCTTAAGTGAGATTTATAAATTAAGTATCCATACCTATGATAAAATTAAAGTAAGGAGTTACGAACAAATGATCAAAATTCTTACAGGTCGGCAAACCGATCCATTACAAGAAAAAATTCTGGAAGAAGCAGTTGAAAACTACCAAAAAAATCCAGAATACGAAACATTCATCATTGTCCCTAATCATATTAAGTTTACCACAGAAGTTAAAGCAATAAGTAAACTTGCTATCAATCAAAATAAATCTGAAGCTTCTGTTAAGAATTTACAGATTCTATCTTTTTCTCGATTAGCTTGGTATTTTTTAAAGGATGCAGAACGTGGTCTGGCTACTACTTTAGATGATGCAGCAAGTGCTATGCTTTTAGAAAAAATTATTAGGCAACATAAGGATGAACTAACCTTATTTAAGCAAACTAATATCAACCCAGGTCTAGTTAAAGATATTTACACTAATATTTTAAAAATCTATGATAGCAACTTAGATTTAGATGACATTGAAGAAGAAAATTTAGATCTTGAAACTAAAAATAAGATTCATGATCTAAAAATTATTTATGAAGCATTTTTAAGTGAAATTGCGGGTAAATTCTCAACAAAGAATGAGGTTCAATTACAACTTAATGAACTTTTAGCTAAAACTGACCTAAGTAAAAAGAGTTTTTACTTTACCGATTTTTCACATTTTTCCTTGCAAGAGCTCTTAACAGTAGAGTTATTATTAAAAAATGTTAGAAATGTTACTTTAGCCTTCAAAACAAAACTTGGAGATCTTAATCCAGACTGTGAGGCAGGGGAATACGATTACGTTATTCAGCAAACAATTAAGCGGATAACTAATTATTTAGATAAACAAAATATTGAATATGAAACTCAAGCTGAAGACCTATCAACAAATCCTTCTGCTAAAGAGCAACTAAACAGTTTTTGGACTGAAGCAGTCCCAAATAACGATAATTTAAATCAAGTTCAATTAGTTAAAGCCGATTCACGCTATGCGGAGGCTTATTTCGTGGCGCACACGATTTACCAACAAGTAGCATTGCGTAATTATCGTTATAACGATTTTTTGATTTTAGCACCAAATTTGCATGAATATGAGACGTATTTAACGCCAATTCTAAAGCAAAACGATATTCCATTTTTCAATGATTTACAAAAAGAAATGAAATATCATCCTTTAGTTATTTTGATTGAAAATATAGCTAATTTACTCAAGCATCCCTACCAAACCACAAATCTTCTTTCTCTTTTAAAAACGCGTCTCTTCATTCCTTCATGGTACCAAGACGAAGCCAGTTACATGCATGATGTTGATGAATTGGAAAACTTTGTTTTAGCCCATGGTATTAATCATACTTTGTGGAAAAAAGATTTCTCTAACTTTGTAGATGCCGATGTAATTAAGCTTGATAAGATGGCAGATGAAATTGCAAAAATTGAAAGACTACGTGAATTTACAATTGATCAAGTAACAAATTTGCTTAATAAAATTCAAAAAGAAAAAGATAGTCAAAAAGCCATTACTGTTTTCTTCAATTTCTTAGTTAATAATGGTGTGGCGCAGCAACTTGAAAATTGGCGTGATAAGGCAAACGAAAAGGGCGATTTACAACAAGCACAACAACCGGAACAAGTATGGAATTTACTAAGTACACTTTTGCATGACTATCTTTTAATTAATCCAGATGAATTTGATGTTAGCGAATTTTTCAATATGTTAATTAGCGGTTTTAGAGAAGCAACATTTTCTCAAATTCCTTCAACTCTGGACGCTGTAAATATTTCTGAAATGGGGATGGTACAAACTAGTGGCTACAAGCAGGTATTTATCATTGGAGCTACAAGCGGAAATCTTCCTTCAATTCAAAAATCACCTAGCTTTTTAAGTAGTGAGAATCTCCTTCAAATAAGACAAGATTTCAATGATGATTCATATTTAGAAGACAGCCAAGAATTAAACAATCTTGATCAAAACTACCAGTTTGGTTTGTCATTAGCTCTAGCTGAAGATCAAATCTATTTGTCTTATCCTGTAATCAATACTTCTAATGAACAACTTGAACCTTCAATTTATTATGAGCGCTTAAAAAAGGCTGGGGCTCCTGAACTTGCTCAGCATGATCTGCCAAGTACCATTCAAGACACTTTATCTTTTATCACTAATCCGCGAGCTAGCTTAGGATACCTATCTTATCTTGAATCTATTCATCCTAGTTCTTTATATAAAGATTTGTTAAATCTTACCAAGGAAAAGGATCCAGAAAGAACCGATGCCGTTATTGATGCGACTGAATTTGATAATCAGCCAGAAGATATTGGCCCAGAGTTAGCGCAAGAATTGTATGGTCAAGATTTAAATTCATCGGTTTCTCAACTTGAAACTTATTATCAAAATTCGTATGAGTACTTCTTAAAATATGGTCTTCGACTAAATAAACGTTTTGAAAGTGAGCTAGATATTATTCAAGCCGGTAATTATTTCCATGAAACTTTTGATCGTTTAGTAAAAGAACTAAATGAAAAGCATTTAGATTTAGCAAATTTAAACGATCTAGAGTTGGAAAAATTATTAGCTTTAGCTAGAGAAAGAATGAGTGAAGAGGGTAGATACGCTCAATTAATGAATGATCCTTTCAACAAGTATTTATTTAAGTGTTTAGATCATACTACTTCAAAGGTTGCCTATAATTGGCGCAGCTCATTGAAGAAGACACCATTTAGGGCCAAATATTCTGAGTTAAGCTTTGGTAATAGTGAAAAATTAAACGGATTGGTCTTTCCCTTACCTGATCTTGAAGGAAAACATCAAGTAAAACTTAGAGGAAAAATCGATCGAGTTGATTTGGCGCCAATTAATAATGAAGAAATCATGGCTCAAGTCATTGACTATAAGTCTTCAAACAAGAACTTCAACTTAGCAAAGTTCTACCATGGTCTATCTCTTCAAATGGTCTCATATTTAGATGTCCTTTATCAAAATCCGCAATTTTTTGCGGGACTAGATAAAATGGCATTATTGGGCGCCTTTTATCAAACTGTTACACGTAAACTTGAACGCTTAAATAAAAAAGAGATTATTACTTCCGCTTTCGATTTAAATGAAACCAAATTAGATGGCAAACCTGAATTAATGTATAACGGCTTAATAAATAATGATCCTGATTTACTTAAAAAAGCTGACCCAATGCTAGAAAATGCCAAAACCAATTCAGATTTGTACAAAAATATAAGGACTATTTCAAGTGGAAAAATTAGTTTTGGACGTTCCAAGACTAACTTTAATGAAGAAGAGTTAGAACTTATTTTAGCTTATGACGAATATCTCATTAAACAGGCCTCAAGTAATATTTTGTCAGGAAGTATTGATCTTAATCCATTTAAGTTCGGAAAAACAGAATCTGCTCTTACTTATTCATTTTATCGGGATGTTTTCTTTTTTGATGCCATGCTTAATAATCAATATCATGAGATTAGCTCTATTGATAAAAAGAAACTTTTAACTCAAATCAAAGAAAAATTAGGAAAGAAGGAATAATATGCCTTTTACTAATGAGCAGCTAAAGGCGATTAATGACCAAAATAAAGATATTTTGGTCTCAGCTTCCGCAGGAAGTGGAAAAACCACAGTATTAGTTCAAAGGGTACTAAAAAAAGTCCTTAATGGAACCGGTGTAGATGAACTTCTAGTCGTCACCTTTACTAAAGCGGCTGCGGAAGAAATGAAAGAGCGAATCAAGCGGGAATTGCGCAAAGAACTGCAAAAAAATCCAAAAAAACGCAATTATTTGAGAAGACAATTGAACTTAGTAGATACTGCGAACATTTCTACTATTGATTCATTTTGCTTAGATGTTATTCGCCGTTTTTACTACACGGTAGATCTTGATCCGAGCTTTAGTATTTTAACTGATGAAACTCAAACAGAAATTCTAAAAGAACGCGCACTTCACGATATTGAAGGAGAATACTTGGAAAATGACAATCAAGATTTTATTTCCTTCTATGATAATTTTGCGGGGGATCGGCATGTAGATTCAGCTCGAGATTTACTCTTAGATCTTTATAATTTTGCGATGGCTAAGCCTAACTATCGTCAGTGGTTGAGAAGTTTAAGTGCGAGCTATGATATTAAGGAAAATATTGTAGATTCAGCCTTATGGCAAAATAATATTAAGCCATATTTACTATCTATTTTGACCTTTTATCAACAAAAAGCTGATCAGCTTTTAAATTCTGATTCAATCGAAACTAAAGAATTACAAAAAATCAGAAGTTGGCTTTTGAATTGTAAAGAAAGTTTAGATCGTTTGATTAAAGCAATTAAGGATGATGAATCCTACAATATTTTAAGAACTTTAATCAAAGCTTTTTCCTTTAATACCATTTTTCAAAAAGGAAAAAATTGGGATGAAGATTTAGTGGCACTTAAAGAAGAAGCTGCTAGTTTTAAATCTAATTTCAAAGAACAAATAATGAAACTATATGCAGCTTTCTTTGTAGTTGAAGAATCTGAGCAAATTGCGGAAATGAAAAAAGGCTACGAGTTGATGAAGGTCATTAGTAATGTCGAAATATCTCTAATCGATCATTTTAATGAATTAAAACGCGACGAGAATATGATTGATTATAATGATATGGAGCAACTTGCTTATCAAATTCTAAATCAGGATACTTCTAATTCTCATTTAGCTAGAGAATTTTATCAGAACAAATTCAAAGAGATCTTAATTGATGAGTATCAAGATATAAATGCACTTCAAGAAAGTATTATCCAATCTCTTAAAAATACGAATAACCATATTTTTATGGTCGGGGATGTAAAGCAGTCCATCTATGGTTTTAGACAAGCTGAGCCAAGTCTGTTTCTAGAAAAATATAATGATTTTGGTAATAAAGCTAATCCTGATAAGGAACGAATTTTACTTTCTGATAACTTTCGATCAACTAAACCTGTCACTAAAACTGTTAATCAAATCTTTAATACGATTATGACTAAGGACTTTGGCGGAATTGACTACCAAGAGGAAGCACAATTAATTTTTGGAGCAAGTTATTATCCTAACTCTTTAGCAAAAAGTAGCGAAATTATTTACCATAAAAGTGAAAAATACAACACTCAAGAAGATTTTGATGATGATTATTCAGAAATAAACATGGTCATCGATCGTATTAATCAATTTAAAAAAGAAAATCTTCAAGTTTATGATCCTAAATTAGGACAAACTCGACCACTTAAATATAGTGATATTGCTATCTTAACTAGAAGTAAAACTAGTAATTTAGATATTATGCAATCTTTTGCTAAAAATGGCATCCCTCTCTATGTGACAGATGCAGATAATTACTTCCAAACTTTTGAATTAACAGTAATTATGAACTACCTAAAGATTATTGATAATCCTGATCAAGATATTCCTTTAGTAACCGTTCTCAGGTCTCCACTATTTAATTTTAAAGAAACTGATTTAGCTAAAATAAGAATTAATAGCAAAAATAGCAGTTTTTATAATGCCTTGTCTTCTTATGTCACTCATCAAGACGAATTAAGCCAACGTGTGAAAAACTTTTTAAATCAATTGGAAGAGTTGCGGGAAATTGCTACTAATAGTAGAATTTCAGAGTTAATTTGGAGTATTTATGAAAAAACAAATTTACTTGAAATTATGACGTCACTTCCAAATGGAGAACAAAGACGAGTTAATCTAGAAGCTTTATATGAAAGAGCAAACTCGTACGAAAGTGCTGGTTTTAAAGGTTTGTATCAGTTCATTAATTTTATTGAGCGAATTAGAAGAAGTCAAAAAGACTTAGCTCAGCCACTTCTTACCAAAGAAGCTGGAAATGCCGTTAATTTAATGACGATTCACCATTCAAAGGGACTTGAATTTCCAATTGTATTCTATTTAGGTGCGCAACGTAAATATCAAATGCAAGATTTAAGTCGTAAATACATCATTAATTCCGATGATGTAGGATTAACCATTCGGGAGCCAAAATATTTTATTGATACTTTAATTAAATCTGTTGGTAACTTGGAAAAACAGAGTCAATTACTAGAAGAAGAAGTGCGAATCTTATACGTGGCTTTAACTCGTGCAAAACAAAAGTTAATTATTGTAGCTGATATTGATAATTTTGATAAAAAGGTCTCAGGATGGAGTAATAATCTCGATTCATCTCATCACTTACCTTTAAATCTTAAGCTTAATAGTCAAAGTTCATTAGAGTTCATGGGACCGGCACTTGATTTTGATCAACACCTGAGTCAAAAAATTTCTGAAATTACTCATGCAATTGATGAAAAAGGTGACATGCTTTATATTGAACACAAAGATGAGGATACAGTAGAAATTAAGCAACCAGAAAAAGCAGAAGAGTCAGTGCAATCTGATTTATTATTAAATACAACTAAGAAGCTATATAACTTCAATTACTCTTTTAAAGATGCTAGTCGTACAACTGCTTATCAAGCTGTTTCCGAAATTAAACGAGCATTTAATGATCCAGTAGAAACTGAATTGGAAAATTCTCGTATTCTGCCATCAACCAATCGTTACTTGCAACCGATTGATACTAAACCCAACTTTTTATTTGATACTAAATTTACTGGTGCAGAAATTGGAACTGCGACTCACTTAATTTTGCAATATTATGATTATGCGGGATCTCGCGATGAACAACAGCTAGATAACGAGATCGAAGAACTAATTTTAAGAAAGAAACTCAATCCAGATATTGTTCCTAGCTTGCATAAAGATCAAATTGAATGGTTTACTCATAGTGATTTTGTTCAAAAGTTTATTGAACATCCCCAAAATCTAAAACGAGAAGTTGATTTTTCTAGTCTAATTTCAGCCAGTCAACTTTTTGAAAACTTTAGCGATCCAAATGCGAAGATCTTAGTTCATGGTACAATTGATGGTTATTATATAGATAAAGATGGCATTATTTTATTTGATTACAAGACAGATCACATTGATAAACGCCATCTTGATTTAGCAATTGACAAAATTAAACAAAAGTATACAGGACAACTTCGCCTATATGAACAAGCTTTAAATAGTTTCAGTAATCAAAAAGTTAAAAATAAATATTTAATTTTGCTTGACGCCAAAAAAGTAGTAGAAGTTAAATAGAATATAGTAAAAAAGAAAGGAGGCTAATAAGATGAGTCATATTTTTAAAAATAATACATTTGCAGTCGTTGACTTAGAAACGACCGGAACCAGTCGTAGCGATAACAATCATATTATTCAGTTTGGCTGCGCGATTGTGAAGAACATGGAAGTTGTTAAAACTTATTCTTTTATGATTAACCCTCATCGAGAAATACCTCTTTCTGTCCAAAACTTGACAGGAATCAGTAATGATGATGTTGCCAATGAGAAAGATTTTTCATATTATGCTCCTAAAATTATTGAAATCTTGAAGGATACGGTTTTTGTAGCCCATAATGTAGAATTTGATTTTCCATTTTTAAATTATGAGCTCATGCAGCATGGCTATGAATCTTTAACAAATAAAGCAATTGATACGGTAGAATTAACCAAAATTGCATTTCCAACATTGCCATCGTATAAGTTAAGTGACTTAACTAGTCGATTAAAAATTAAGCATCTCAATCCTCACAAAGCTGATTCAGATGCTTATGGAACAGCGGTTTTATTAATTGATGATATTAAAAGATTAGAGCAACTTCCCCAAGCCACCTTAAATACTTTGAGTTCTCTTTCGCATGGATTAGTTCGAGATACTTCTTGGATTTTTACAGAGATTGCAGATACTTTACGAAAAACAAAACGCCCACTACCTAAGGAATACATGCAAGTACGTAATATTATTTTGCAAAAACAAACTCATAATGTAGTAAGTAATGGAGAAGATCACAAATTTCCAATTGAAAATACTGCTAAACGTAGACTTTTTAAAGGAAAAATCAATTATCGAAAAGCTCAAGTGGAATTAATCGATCATATTCATGATTTTGTGATAAACCCTAATGAGCGGGCAATGCTAGTAGAATCTCCAAATGGGACAGGTAAAACTTTTTCTTATTTATTCAGCTATGCTTACCAACTGTATTCAAGCCGAAAACTGGTGATTTCTACACCAACTAAAGTCCTCCAAGATCAAATCTTGACCCGAGAAATACCTCAAATGCTTAAAATCACTAATTTGGATCTAACAGCAGAAGTAGTTAAGGCAAGTAGTCATTATTTAGACCTGGATGGCTTTGTACAGAGTCTTTTTCAATCAAGTCCAAATAAGCCTACATTAGTCTTGCAAATGCAAATTTTGGTATGGTCAACTCAAACTAAAACTGGTGATTTGGATGAATTACAATTAACTAATTATAAGGCTCCTTTATTCAGTCAAATTCAACATCCAGGGGATGCACGAGTAGGTAGCAATTTTGCAGAAGTGGATTTTTGGAACCTAGCTCGTCAAAAGCAAGAACAAGCAGATATTCTCGTAACAAATCATTCTTATTTGGCTAACCACTATAACGATAGTATCTGGGGACAAAATCCTTATCTAGTTATTGATGAAGCTCATCGATTTGCGGATAATGTTACTACTTCTCGCAATAATGCTTTACATTTTGAATCACTGTGGGGGGTACTAAGTCATTTAAGAAATTTGCTCTATTATAAAGATGATAGTGTGAAAGAGATTGCAAATAATGATGTTCAGCTTAATTTTTTATTGAAAAATCTAGATCCGGACATTTTAGAGTTAATTCAGGTTATTAATAGATTGCAGCAAGCTTTATATAAACAAAAGGAATTTGCAACGGGTGAAAATTATTTACCAAATGGTAGTTTGCAACTTAGTTTTGAAGGAGCTAATTTATTCCCTAAAAATGGCGCATTTATTACTAGTCTAGAGGAATTTGAAAGAAAATTAGAACAAGTTCGTCAAAATACTAATCAGCTACTATTTCAACTGTATAATTCCCAGAATCTAGCAGCAACTGATGAATTACTCAGCGATCTTACTGATCAGATTGATCGTTTAGACTATTATATGGAAAAATGTTATCAATTAGCTGATATTATTTCTGATGAAAATAAATTGATGGATGAAGGATTTGTACTGATCATTACTAATCCTGATGATCCATTGAGTACTAATCTAAGTTGGCTAAAATTAGATATCAGTCATGAACTTAAGCAAATTTATCAACGTTTTGATCATATTTTGTTTATTAGTGCTACTTTAACTAGTGATCATAACTTTGACTTTACAATTAACCAATTATCTCTCTCTGATCTGCATCCCCAAACCTACATTGGTAATAGTACGTTTGATATTAAAAAGCACCTCGAAGTGCTCAGTGTTAAAGACATGCCGAGTGTAGATGAAGAAGCTCATGATAAGATGTTAGAGAGCATTTTATTAAACGATATTTCAACCAAAAGTCATGTTTTAGTATTAATGACCAACCTAGATAAAATTCATGATGTATTCTTAAACATTATGAATGCTTCAGAGCTTAAAGATTTTGAAATTCTAGCCCAAGGATTATCGGGATCGAATAATCGGATTGCAAAAAGATTTGCAATTGCTAAAAAGGCCATTATACTAGGAGCTGATAGTTTTTGGGAGGGTATCGATTTTCATAATTGTGGAATTGATACAGTGATCATTTCTAAAATTCCATTTGAATCCCCAGATCAGCCTGAAGTACGATTAAGACAAAGAAAACTAGAAAATAAAGGGATAAATGTTTTTGAAAAAGATACCCTTCCTCGAGCTATTATTAAGTTTAGACAAGGAATGGGAAGACTAATTCGAGGAGAAAATGATCACGGACAATTTGTTGTTTTAGATTCCAGACTTTGGACTAAAAATTATGGATCGGCATTTTTAAGTACTATTCCAGTAAAAGTTGAGAAATTTAATCTAAAGGAATTACATAAGAAACTAGAAAATTATGATCAGAGACGACACAAGACAGACCATTAAATTTGTTATTTGGGTAATTGGTATTATAATTGCTATTTATATTGCTAGTGTAGCTATCTTTTATGGTGCTGGTTCTCAATCACGTAATAATGATCGTGAAATTACCAAACTAGCAAATCAGAAGACTCCTATTAGAAATATTGATACATATTATCATTTAGATAGAGGAGTAAGTAGCTATTCTCTTAAAGGTACCAGTAGCAAAGGACAATCATATTATTTTATTTATCTTCCTAAGTCTAAAAGGGCTTACTTGATGCCTGAGAAAAAGGGCGTCAGTGAAAATAAAATTCGCAGTGAATTTGAAAGATTACATTCAAATCAGAAAATTTCAGAGGTTAATTTAGGTTGGTATAAAGGTAAAGCTGTTTGGGAAGTGACTTCTCAAAACAAAAATAATGATTATAGTTATACTTTATATGAATTTAAAACCGGAAATGAAATATCTGAAGTCGCTAATTTATAGAATCTTTGGTATGATTAGTTAAGTAAATTGATGAAGGTGGATAGGAAAATTATGACAGAATTAATTTCAATCAAAGATAGTTCCAAACATGTCGATGAAGAAGTAAAAATGCATGTTTGGCTAACAGATAAACGTTCAAGTGGTAAAATTATTTTCTTGCAATTACGTGATGGAACCGCATTTTTCCAAGGGGTAGTTCGTAAAAATGACGTTTCCGATGAAGTATTTAAGCAAGCAAAATCATTACACCAAGAAGCAAGCTTTTATATTACAGGTACAGTTCATGAAGACCAACGTTCAAAGTTTGGTTACGAAATTCAAATTACTGATTTAAAAGTTGTATCTAATAATGAAGACTACCCAATTGGTAACAAGGAACACGGTGTTGATTTCCTTCTTGATCACCGTCATTTATGGTTAAGAAGTCGTCGTCCTTTTGCAATTATGCAAATTAGAAACACCATGTTTAAAGCAACTGTTGATTTCTTCGAAAAGGAAGGTTTCATCAAGTTTGATGCGCCTATTTTTATGCATTCAGCTCCAGAAGGTACTACCCAATTATTCCATGTAGACTACTTCAAGAATGATGCCTACTTATCACAATCAGGTCAACTTTACGGTGAAGCTGGTGCTATGGCTTACGGCAAGATCTTTACTTTTGGTCCAACATTTAGAGCAGAAGAATCAAAAGGTCGCCGTCACATGACTGAATTCTGGATGATGGAACCAGAAATGGCATGGATGCACCAAGATGAATCATTAGACCTTCAAGAAAGATATTTGGCATACATGGTTAAGCAAGTTCTTGAAAACAACGAATATGAACTTAAACTTTTAGGTAGAGATCCTGAAGAACTTCGTCCAACTACTGAAGGTAACTTCACTCGTCTTTCATACGACGATGCAATTAAAATGCTTCAAGAAGCTGGTAGAGATATTAAGTGGGGCGACGATTTTGGTGCTCCAGATGAAGGCTACATTTCAGAACAATATGATCGTCCAGTCTTTATTATGAATTATCCAACTTCTATTAAGCCATTCTACATGAAGAAGAATCCTGACAATCCTAAGGAATATTTGTGTGCAGACGTGATTGCTCCAGAAGGATATGGTGAAATCTTCGGTGGATCAGAACGTGAAGGTAACTATGAAGTTTTGAAGCAACAAATTGAAGATGCAGGTCTTAACTTAGAAGACTACCAATGGTATCTTGACTTACGTAAATTTGGTGGTGTACCTCACTCTGGATTTGGTATGGGATTTGAACGTACTATTGCTTGGATTTGTAAGCTTGATCATATCCGTGAAGCTATCCCATTCCCAAGATTAATCAACAGAATGCAACCTTAATTGTTTTCTAAAACATGAATATATAAAAAAGTTGGACTAGACAATAGTTCAACTTTTTTTAAAGGGGTTTTTAGCGTGAATTACAATAATTATCGTGAATTAGGTTTTACAACTTTGCCTAATGGCTTAATCGCTTATTATTCTCAGCTGCAAATTAGCGATGCACAATTAATCCTTATCATCCAATTGGAGGCGTTCAGCCAAAGAGGGGAATTCTTTCCTTCTAATGAAAAACTTGCAGCTAATACTAATCTTTCTGTTAGGGATGTAGGAACTTTAATCCAACAATTAATTGATCAAAATTTACTAACCCTTGAACAAGTAACAGATACTTCCGGAAAAATTGGAAATAGATATAATTTGAGACCGCTATATAATAAACTTGAGGAATATTTAGACCAACATATTTTAATTAAACATAAGCATGATTCTACTGATATAACTGATAATTTGAACAATAGCCCAATTAATCAGCTTACGCGGCGATTTGAGATTGAATTTGGAAGATACTTAAGCCCAATTGAAAAGCAAGAACTTGCTTCATGGATTAATATTGATCACTATTCCCCTAAAATGATTGAATTAGCCTTAAGAGAAGCTGTATTATCCCAGGTTTATAGTTTAAAGTATATAGATAGAATACTTTTAAATTGGCAAAATCATAATTTAAGAACAGAAGAGGATATTGAAAATTTCTTAAGAAGAGGGCGTTAAAATGAGTGATAAACTGCTAAGCGATGAAGAAGCCTTAGATATACTAAATCGAATCGATCAACTATATCCAAATGCTAAAGGGGAATTAAATTGGGATAATCATTTTCATCTCCTATGTGCGGTTTTAATGAGTGCACAAACAACTGATAAAATGGTAAATCGTGTAATGCCCAAATTTATGCAGGATTTTCCAACTGCCGAATCTTTAGCAAATACCAGTATTGAGCGTATTGAAGCAGATATTCGTCAAATTGGACTCTATCATTCTAAAGCAAAACATTTAAAAGAATCAGCTCAAATTTTAGTTGAAAAATATGGCGGCAACATCCCTAAAAGTAAAAAAGAATTAATGGAGCTTCCAGGAGTAGGAGAAAAGACAGCTAATGTAGTTTTAGCTGAAGGATTCGGCGTTCCTGCAATTGCTGTCGATACTCACGTATCAAGAATTTCTAAAAAATTCCATATCGTAAATCAAAAAGCCACGCCACACGAAGTTGAAAAACGTTTAGAATCTCTATTGCCTGAAGATAGATGGATCAAAACTCATCATGCAATGATCCTTTTTGGAAGATATACAATGCCATCTCGAGCTAAAAATGATCCATATTCTTATTTACCACCTAAAAAGTAAAATCTATAAAGAAAAAGCATCTGAATAAATTCAGATGCTTTTTTATTAATCTTCATTTTGATTATCTTCTTCTGAACGACTTGATTGTGTAGTACGAGAAGAACTAGAGCTTGCCACAGCTGAAGATTGTCTTGCTGAACTTGAAGAGGAAGAACTTGTAGCAATTCGACTTTGAGTAGAACTTGATTGGCGTAATGAACCGTTATTGTCGCGAGTTCTCATAGTTTCACGACTTGCAGTTACATTAGCAGTTTGATTATTAGTATCTGCTTCTTCATCTTCTTCATCATAATTTGCGGAATTATCACTTACACCACTTGGTGCATGTCCACGAACAAATAATTGCCAGCTTGAGGAACGGTTGCTTGTAGCTACCTCTGGAGGATTAGAATTATTTACAATACGTGCTCTAATCACTGAATTTGGTTTTTGCCAATCAACGTTTTCTTTATCTTGCATTAAATAGGACATCATGCTTCGATACATTAATTGCGCTGATTGCTGACCAATTCCAGAAATTGTTCCATCTTTCAAATTGTCATATCCCGTCCAAACACCCATTACATAGCTCTTGGTATAACCAACAAACCAAGAATCTTTTGGAGTTGAATTATAAGCCGGATATTTTACTAAATCTTCATTAGAATATTTAACTGTACCTGTTTTACCAGCTTGATATAAACCATCAATTTTTGCTCGAGTACCGGAACCCGACTTAATTACATCCTTAAGCATATCGGTAATCATATAAGCAGTAGACTTCTTCATTACACGAACACCAGGAGAGTCATAATTTCTAGATAAACCATCTGGAGTTTCAATCTTTGAAACAAATTGTGGCTTATGGTAAACACCCATTGTAGCAAAGGCTCCATATGCGCCAGCCATTTGTAAACTAGATGCATTGGCACCAATAGCAACTGATAATCCAGAATTTGCAGGAACATCAATACCCATTCTTCTGGCAAAAAGAGAAGCACGGCCTACACCAACTTTAGCCAAAGTTTTAACGGCTGGTACATTTCGTGATTGCTCTAGGGCCTTACGCATAGTCATCATACCATCATACTTGTTATCCCAATCATACAATTGAATATTGGTTCCTGGATAAACATATTTACTATCATCAAGCATTTTAGCAGTAGACCAATTTAAGTATTGGATAGCCGGTGCATAATCCAATACTGGCTTAATAGAGGACCCTGTTGAACGACCAGTTTGAACAGCACGGTCTAATCCTAATTGAACTGAGGGAAGATGACGACCACCCAAAATCGCTACAACATGACCAGTATTTGGATCAACCACTGTAGCACCAATTTGCATTTTATCATTAGTAAAAGGTACCGAACCATTATTGGCTAATTCATAGAGTTTGTTTTGAGCATCTTGATCGATATTCACAGTAATCTTTAAATTGTCATTATATGGATCAAAGCCCTTCTTTTTAACTTCTGAGATAACTTCTTTAATGTATGGGTCATCGATCTGTCTAATTTTAGACTCATTATTGGAGTGAGGAGGACGTAAGCCATGTTTAATGCTCTCATTAACCGCTTGATTATATTGAGCCTTAGTAATCTTTTGATTTTCAAGCATTGTTTTTAACACAATATCTCTACGATATTTAGCTTGTTGTGGATATAAATAAGGATCATAGGCTACTGGCGCATTTGGCATTCCAGCAATTAAAGCAGTTTGTGCTAAATCCAACTTATTAAGTGGCTTATTGTAGTAGTAATTAGCGGCGGTCCCCATCCCATAATTACCATAATTCATATAAACCTTGTTAATATAAAATTCTAAGATTTGATCTTTGCTAAACTCCCGTTGAACTCTCATTGCAAGCCATGCTTCTTGAGCCTTTCTTTTAAGAGTTCTTTGAGAAGTAGCAGTTGAAAAGACTGTTAATTTAACTAATTGTTGGGTAATTGTCGATCCACCTGCAGCAATACTATTACTTTTAGCATTAGTAAGCATTGAACCTACAATTCTAATTGGATCAACACCGATTTTATCTTTGTAGAAACGTTTATCTTCTACAGAAACAATTGCATCTTTTAATTGTTGCGGAATTTTATCATTTTTAACATAAATTCTTTTTTCTGACCCCAATGATAATAAGAACTTACCATCATTAGTGTACAAGCTTGAGGTACCGCCACTTTGCAATTGATTTTGACTGATATTAGGAGCATCCTTTGCATAATAAGCAAATAATCCAATTCCAGATACAACTACTAAAAGTAAAATCAAGAAAAACCATTTGATGATTTTTACCCATAATCGACTACTCCTTCGTCGATTATGATAGTCTCTGCGCGATTCACGCTTCATATTTCGATTCGGATCTAAATTATTCTCTGCCATTTTTCATTTCCCTATCTGCAATAAAATGATCAACTGCCTCAAGATATGGAAGAGTAGGGCGAAAGCCGCTACAAATTTCATAAGAATTATCTTCTATTTCTTTTAGCGTCATTGAACTTTTATTATTTTTTTGCCACGCTGAAATCACAAAACTTGCTGGTGTAACAAAATAACGCTGCAAGCTTGTGAATTCAATAATAGTAAAACAAATTCCTTTTTGTTTCAAACATGCATTTAAATGAAAAATTTGATGTTCATGAAAGTTTTTTAACGGAAAATTTGTTTTATTTTTTGTTTCCTTAGCTTCAAAATCAAGATAATATCCTTTATAAACGCCATTATAGTCAGTAGTGGAAGCTTGTCTAAAATACGCTTCCCTAATGACCGCTTTAGATCGCTTAGGATAGTCTACCTTTACAATTTGGACGGGTGTTGGTTTTTTATGAACTACCGCCATTTCTTCTTCAAGGTAATACTTATTCGACTCATTGATTTGTTGCTCAAGTGTCATACCTCTATCAGAAAAGTTTACACCTTTTTTGTGAGTATAAGACTTTCTAATTTTACGTTTATTCGGTTTTCTAAATGCAGCCATACTGCCGCTTGGATATTTGACCATCAACTTCACTCCTGGTAGCATTATAACAATAATGATATATTTTTTGAAATAAAGGAAAGGGGGCTAAAAGGGATGCATAGACTTTGGATTAGCGGATATCGAAGTTATGAATTAAATGTTTTTGGTGATAAGGATCCTAAAATTGCAGTAATCAAGTATGCACTAAAAAATTATTTAGTCAATCTACTTGAGGAAGGTCAATTAGATTGGATAATTACTGGAGCAAACCTAGGAGTGGAACAATGGAGTGCGGAAGTCGGAATTGAACTTCGAAATCAATATCCAGTACATGTTTCAATCCTAACACCCTATGCAAATTTTGCAGATCGTTGGAATGAAAGTAACCAAAGCAAGTTCTATAATTTAAAAGAAAGTGTTGATTTTTTTGCTTCAACTTCCAATTCTTCTTATCAATCGCCAGATCAACTTAGAAATTATCAAGCTTTTTTACTTAGTCACACTGATCGTGCTATGCTCGTTTATGATAGCGAACATCCCGGAAAGCCCAAATTTGATTATAAGTTAATCAGAAAATATCAAGAAACTAAAGATTATCCTTTAGATTTAATTGATTTTTACGATTTACAGGATGTAGCTGAAGAATATCAAGAAAATCACCGCCGAGATGATTTTTAGTAATTTACAAAAGTAAAGGTTTTACTAAAGTGGTATTTTTAGTTTTACCCATGCTTTGTTTTTGCTAAAATATAGGTTGGATGTAAAGGAGTTGTCAGACCAAATGGCAAATTTAAATGATGTTAAGCTATCTGCACAAGATATTTTAAAAAAACAATTTAGAAGTAAAGTAAAGGGATATGATCCTGATGAAGTAGATGCCTACTTGGATCAAGTTATTTCTGATTATGAAACCTTCCATCAAATTATTGAAGATCTTTATGGACAAATTGGTACTTTGCAGCGTCAATTAATGGATGCTAAAAAACAAGGTGCTACGGCAGCAACTGAAACTGAAGAAGTTAAAACTTATACGCCAACTAAACGCAGAAAGCCTGTTTTTAATACTGAAGATGAAAATCAAGGCGAAATTTCTACTAATATGGCAATTATTCAAAGAATTTCAACACTTGAACGTAAAGTATATAATCTAAAACAACATGTTTATGGATTACAAAAGTGATATGTTCTGGTATAATGATTGATGGTGTGAATTTTGAGCAGTCGCGGTTTGCTTTATGCAAGCTGAGGAAAGTCCACGCACGCACAAACTGAGATGTTTGTAGTGTTCGTATTCAGCTCAATAAGCTGGAGGATACATTTAGAGTGTATCACGGCGGAAAAAGTGCTAAGTCTTTGATATGCATGACTATCCTTGAAAGTGCCACAGTGACGTAGCAAGATGGGAAACTGTCTTGGTGGAACGAGGTAAACCCTGCGAGCGTGCAACCCAAATTTGGTGGGGGCGTTTCGACCTAAGAAAATGAACTAAAGGTCGGGTTATTACTTTAATTAGTAATAAAGATAGATGACTGCTGAAGGTATTTTTGCCAAAAATACTGGAACAGAACGTGGCTTATAGAAATTCACATTGGCAAAGTTGAGCTTCTTTGAGGCTCAACTTTTTTTATTGAAAAAGAAAAAGAGTGTTTAAAAATGGAAAAATATCAGCTTTATACAACAATGGGTGCTGGGTTTGAAAGTGTTGTAGCCAAAGAATTACAAAATTTAGGCTATAAGACCCAGACAGAAAATGGACGTGTATTTTTTGAAGGGACTCAGGAAGACATTGTAAAAACTAATCTTTGGCTTAGAACTGCCGATAGAGTTAAAATTCTGCTCAAAGAATTTAAGGCTTTAGATTTTGATACATTATATAATGAAGTTTATGACATGGATTGGGCTAAGTTATTGCCCGTTGATGCCAAGTTCCCTGTTCAAGGCCGAGCTGTAAAGTCAAAACTCCATTCTGAACCAGATGTTCAATCAATTGTTAAAAAAGCAATCGTTGATAAAATGATGGATCAATATCATCGTCGTGGCTTTTTACCAGAGACTGGTAGTGAATATCCACTTGATGTTCATATTTATAAAGACAAGGCTCGAATTTCACTTGATACTACGGGTGAAAGTCTATTTAAGCGCGGCTATCGTGTTGAACATGGGGGAGCTCCAATGAAAGAAAACTTCGCAGCAGGTTTACTGAAGCTTACTCCTTATAATGGAACTCATCCCTTAATTGATCCGATGACAGGATCAGGGACGTTAGCAATTGAGGCAGCCTTAATCGCTAAAAATATTGCTCCTGGAACTTGGCGCAAATTTGCTTTTGATAACTTTGATTGGTTCGATAAAAGTATCCATCCAAAAATGCTTGAAGAAGCAAAAGCACAAGTAAAGCCATTAGAGACTCCAATTTGGGCAAGCGATATTGATCAGTCAGTTTTGGAATTTGCTAAGCTTAATGCTCATAATGCAGGCGTTTTACAGGATATTCGTTTTAAGCAAGTTGCAGTAAAGGACTTTACAACTGATCTGGAAAATGGAATTATTATTGCCAACCCTCCATATGGTAAGCGATTAAAGGATAAGAAATCTGCAGAAGAACTCTATGAGCAAATGGGCGAAGTCTTGGGTAAATATACTGACTTTAGTCAATATTACTTAACTGCAGATCCAAATTTTGAAAAATATTTTGGCAAAAAAGCTACTAAAAAGCGTAAATTGTTCAATGGTAACTTACGTGTAGATTTCTATCAATATTGGGCAAATAGATAAAATGTTAACAAAAGAGTTAAATACGGAAGTTTGGGTAATTTCAGATACTCATTTGATTGCGGATAGCATTCACGATAATGGACAGGCTTTTTCTCGAATGCAAAAAACTAGTCAAGGTAAGGATTTATATTACCAAGAAACAGTACTCAAGGCGTTCAGAAAGATGGCTCAAGAAAAAAAGCCAGCTGCGATTGTGGTAACTGGAGATGTAACTTTTAATGGGGAACGGGTTTCTGCAGAAAAATTTGCGGAAATATTTCAACCTTTAAAAGATACTAAGTTACTTGTTTTACCAGGAAACCATGATATTTTTGATGGTTGGGCTAGAGAATTCCGTGGGAAAAAACAATTCTATGCTGGAGAAATTAGTCCAGCATTTTGGAAATCGATTTTTTATA
This sequence comes from Lactobacillus intestinalis, assembly GCF_024397795.1. NCBI lineage: Bacteria > Bacillati > Bacillota > Bacilli > Lactobacillales > Lactobacillaceae > Lactobacillus > Lactobacillus intestinalis. The sequence goes on from NZ_CP072983.1 coordinate 912,916, forward strand.
AGTCATATAGCTGTGCAGAAAGTAAAGATAGAAGCTCACTAGCTTACAGCGTCCAGCTAAATCCCCAATACTTATTAATTTTGGCTGACTCTAATTATTATGGGAAAGAGGAAACCACTGAAGCTCCCCATACCCGAGGTCGAATTAATAAAGATCAATTAAATTGGATTGAGGATCAGTTAAAGATGGCCTCTAAAAACAATTTACGACCAATTATTTTCATGCATCATAATTTGTATGCGCACAATCCAGCAGTAAATAAAGGATATGTCCTCGATAATGCATCTGAATTGCGGAGATTGTGTGCCCGTTATAACGTAAAACTCGTTTTTTCTGGTCATATTCATGCCCAAAATATTATGGGACCTCAAGATATGACTCCAACTACAGAAGTAGTTACTTCAAGTTTTTGTTCTAATAACCAAGGCTATGGAGTGGTAAGATTACATTCGCGCCATATTACTTATATTCGTAAAACCTTTGATATGATGCCTTACTTAACTGAAGGAGAAAAGCAAGATTATACTTTAGCTCACTTTCATAATTACTTGGAGAATTTGCAATTAGGAAGTATTGCGGCTGATTTAATGCAAAGTGACCTACGTAAGAATCATAATAGTATTGATTTAGTTAGAGAAATGGGCACATTATTTGGTCGAATGAATTATAATTTTTACACTGGTCACAATCATATGAAGCCAGCTCATTTAAATAAAATTCATGGGACCCGTGCTTATCAAACTTTAATCAAGCAGCATCCAGAATATCGGCTGTATTTAAAGACTCTTTATGATACAAGCGACCATAGTAATTTACAGGTAAAGATTCGGTATTAGGAGAAATCAATGAAAAAGAAACATTTCATCTTTTTGGGAACTGCGGGGATCATTTACTATAGCTGGCTTTTTATCATTTTGTTTATCAGTTTGATTCTAATGTATGAAAGTAATACACCCATTAATTGGCCTGCTATCATTATTGGAGCGATCTTTGGGATTTGCTTTATTTATACTTATTTATTTTCTTATTGGACTCTCAACTACCTTAAGTTTCCTTATCGAAAAAAGCTTAAGATTTCTCATACTCCTGAACTGGTTCAAAGATATTGGTGGTTTAGTATTTATAAGATTAAACTTCAGGATTATCCTACTTATTATTTGCTTCGAATTGAAAAAAATAAAGCTACTTCTAGAGTGGCTTTATCAAAATAATAAGTTCTACATCTTTTTTATTAAGGTAACGACTTTTCAAGTTCCTTACTGAATTCGCTCTTTTGTAAACTAGTTGAAAGATACCAAACCACAGCTTGCTCGTCATGTACTGTGAATGCAATGCGAACTGACCCCATTTTACCTAGATTAAGCCGCATTTCGTAACAGGGAAGGTTATTAATCTTTCTTCTAGTAGCTAACTTAACTTTTGTCATCCCTGTTTGAACTTCTTTTTTAATTGCAAAGCCTATCTTTTCTTGAGCAACTTTCTTTGCTTGGGGATGTTTCTTGAAAAATAGTTTGCATCCCTTGTTAAATGATACTTTCAATTTATTTCACCAAATTTCTAACAAAAAAGCCTTAGATGCTAGTTATACCTAACATTATAAGGCTTTTTTCTCTAGATTTTACTTTAGTTCTTCAAGAGCAGCAGCATAATTTGGTTCATCAGTAATTTCATCAACAATTTGACGATAAATAATCATGCCATCTTTATCCAAAACCCAAACTGAGCGAGCAAGAATTCCCATCTCTGGAATCAAAAGGCCAGTAGCTTCACCAAATGAGTGACCCTCATCAGAAACTAATTGCATATTTTTCACGCCTTCAGCTGCACACCACTTTTGTTGATCTTCAATAGTATTGGTGGATACTGTCAAAAAGTTAACATCTGGATATTGATCCATCGTTTGATTAAACTTCTTAGTTTGAATACTGCAAACTGAAGTATTGATATCGGGCACTACACTAATGAGAGTAGTTTTACCCAAAAGATCTTGATTGGTTATCTTTTGACCATTTTTGTTAATAACCGTAAACTCAGGCATTTTCTCGCCAACTTTTGGTGGATTACCAACCAATCGACATTCTTTTCCTTTAAAAGTGACTTCCATGAAAATCCTCCTTAATTCAATCTGATATTAAACCTAGTATAGCAAATTCAAAATAAGGATTTAAATAAATTGCTTAGAAAGAAATTTATCATAAAGAGATGCGGAACTTCGTTAACTAATTTTTCTAATACCCAGCAATTAAAAACTTTTTTGTTATAATAGATTTTGAAAACTGTAAAAGGTGGGACCTAAATTCTAAAGTGAAAGATCAATTGCTAGATATTTTGTTACTTTTATAGAAGAAAGAGGCGCGCAACCGATGAAATCAGATATTCAAATTGCACAAGAAACAAAAGAGTTACCTATTACCGAAATTGCTAGTCACGTTGGTCTAAACCAAGACGATCTTGAACTATATGGCTACGATAAGGCAAAGATTAACTGGAAAGCTATCAAGAAAGCACGTCAAAATAAACATTTAGGCAAATTGATCCTTGTTACTTCAATTTCTCCAACTCCAGCTGGAGAAGGAAAGTCCACCATTACTATTGGGTTAGGCGATGCGATTAATAATCAATTGCATAAGAAAACAATGATTGCTTTGCGCGAACCTTCAATGGGACCCGTTTTTGGATTAAAAGGTGGTGCCACTGGTGGAGGAATGGCCCAAATCATTCCTATGGAAGATATTAACTTACATTTTACTGGTGACATGCATGCTTTAACTGCAGCAATCGATACTTTAGCTGCGTTGGTAGACAACTACATTTATCAAGACAATGAATTGAATCTTGATCCTGACCGTATTCTGCTTAAACGCGGAATCGATGTGAACGATCGTGCTTTAAGAAAGATTACTGTAGGTGAGGGATCTAAATTTAATGGGATTGAACACAACTCCAGCTTTGCTATTACTGTTGCTAATGAGTTAATGGCTATCTTGTGCTTGGCAACTGATATTGATGACTTAAAGGCTAGAATTGGTGATATACTAGTCGGATATACTAAAGAGGATAAACCTGTTTATGTAAAAGAACTTGGATTTGAAGGCGCAATTGCAGCACTTTTGTCAACTGCTTTAAAACCTAATCTTGTTCAAACTCTTGAACATACTCCAGCCCTGGTTCATGGAGGACCTTTTGCTAATATTGCTCATGGTGCCAATTCTGTGATGGCTACTAACTTGGCACTTCATTTAAGTGACTATACTTTAACTGAAGCTGGCTTTGGTAGTGATTTAGGTGGTCAAAAGTTTATGGATTTTGTTTCTAAGCACCTTGATAAAACTCCAGATGCAAGTGTAGTAGTTGCAACTGTACGAGCTCTTAAGTATCAATCACTTAAGTCAACTGATGATTTAGATGAAGAAAATCTTGATGCTTTACGTGATGGTTTTAAGAACCTGGAACGTCATATGAATAACATGCGCTCCTACAATGTGCCAGTAATTGTTTTAATCAATCGATTCACTACAGACACTGACGCTGAACTTGATTTACTTAAACAATTAGTTGAAGCACAAGATATTCAAGCAGAAATTGTTAACTATCATGATGCTGGTTCAAAGGGTGGCATTGAAGCTGCTCAAGCTGTAGTTGACCTTGCGGATTCTGGGAAAGCGCATCTAACTTCCACTTACAATGAAGATGATGATGTAAAAACTAAGATTGAAAAAGTGGCTCGTCATATTTATCACGCATCAAACGTTGAATATAGCGAAAAGGCAGAAAAGCAAATCAAAGAACTAGAAACTTTAAGAAAAGACAAGCTTCCAGTAATTATTGCTAAAACTCAATACTCCTTCAGTGATGATAAAAAGCAACTTGGCGCACCAACTGACTTTACCCTTCATGTAAAAGGAATCAATCTTAAAAATGGTGCTCACTTTATTGTAGTTACTACAGGACATGTACTTGATATGCCTGGTTTACCTAAGCATCCCGCTGCACTTGATATTGATGTTGATAATGATGGAAAGATAAGTGGTTTATTCTAATATATGCAATTTTTATATTTAATAATTTCCCTATGTGTTGTGATTGCAGATCAGGGTTTAAAAACATATATCGTTAATAATTATGCAATTGGTGAAACTCACCAAGTTATTCCAGGAATTCTTTCATTTAACTATCTTCAAAATAATGGTGCTGCTTGGAATATCTTACCAGGACAAATGTGGCTTTTTTATGTGATTAGCATTGTTGCAATTGGTGTTTGCGCATATTTTTTGTTTAATAAAAAGTATAAAAATCCTTTGTTTGATACTGGCCTAGCACTTGTATTAGGTGGGATTGTAGGTAACTTTATTGATCGTTTGCATCTAAAGTATGTAGTTGATATGTTACAGCTAGACTTTGTAAACTTTAATATCTTTAATATTGCTGATTCTGCAATCACAGTTGGTGTTATTTTGATTTTTATTTACTTATTATTTTTCGATGACAAGGAAGAAAACCATGGCAAATAGTTATGATTTAAGAGTACACGATGAAAAAGGGCGCCTGGATAAATATATCTCTGATAAAATTCCAGATTTATCGCGTACGAGAGTAAAAGAATTAGTTAAAGATGGAAATATTTTGGTCAATTCTAAAAAAGAAAAGGTTTCTTATAAAGTACAAGAAAATGATCAAATTTTTGTAAGTGTACCTGCAGTTAAGCCTCTTAATATTAAACCAGAAGATATCCCTTTAGATATCATATATGAAGACGCGGATGTAATTGTGGTCAATAAACCTCAAGGGATGGTTGTGCATCCCTCAGCGGGCCACCCCGATCACACTTTAGTTAATGCACTTTTATATCATACCCGCAACTTAGCCGATAGTCCGGAAGGATTTCGGCCAGGAATTGTCCATCGAATTGATAAGGATACCTCCGGTCTTTTGATGATTGCCAAAAATGCGAAGGCTAGAGAATCCTTAGAAGATCAACTAGCTCATAAAACTAATAAAAGACAATACTTGGCTATTGTTCACGGTAACTTTGGTGAGGATGACGGATTAGTTGATGCTCCTATTGGACGTAATCCTCATGATCGTAAGAAGATGGCTGTTGTTGAAAATGGGAAGAATGCAATTACTCATTTTAAAGTTTTAGAACAATTTAAAGGCTATAGTTTAATTATGTGCCAATTGGAAACTGGTCGGACACATCAAATCCGTGTTCATATGGCTTATATTGGCCATCCAGTTGCTGGAGATCCTTTATATGGTCCCAGAAAAACTTTAAAAGGAAAGGGTCAGTTTTTACATGCAAAAGTATTAGGATTTGAGCAGCCAACTACGCATGAATGGTTGGAATTTCAAGTAAATCCTCCTCATATTTTTGAAGAAAGACTTTCTGAATTAAGAAAAAAACAAGTGACAAAATGAAACGATATTTAATACTTGAAGATGGAAGTTCCTTCGCTGGAGAAGGAATAGGTTCAACAATTATTTCTACAGGTGAACTCGCGATTCAAACTGCTAATTATGGATATCAGGAGGCTTTAACTGATCCCACGAATGCAGGTAAAATTTTAGTTTTTACCACCCCTATGATTGGAAATACAGGTATTAATGCCATTGATTATGAAAGCATTGATCCCCCTGTCAAAGGGATTATTGCCAATGATGTAGCTCAAAAAGTTTCAAATAGTGAAAATTTTCAGGATTTAGCTTCTTTTTTAAAAGAAAAGAATATTCCTGGAATTTTTAATGTAGATACACGGGCCTTGGTTCATCGCCTATCAGAAGAAAAGACTATCAAAGCCTCAATTATGGATACTGATGATGAACATGCCTTTGATCAAATTAAAGCTCTAGTTCTACCAAAGAACAAGTCAATGAATGTTTCTACTAAAAATGCCTATGCTGCTCCTAATGTAGGCAAAACAGTCGCTGTAATTGATCTTGGATTAAAACATTCCATGTTACGAGAACTTTCATTAAGACAAGTTAATGTTACTGTATTGCCATACAATGCAACTTCGACTGATATTGAAAACTTGCGACCAGATGGCATTATTATTTCTAATGGCCCTGGAAAACCTGGCGAATTATCTTCTGTATTAACTCCAATTTTGGATTACTTTTACGGTAATTTACCTATCTTGGGAATTGGATTAGGCTTTTTAATTCTCAGTGATTATCTAGATTTTGAATTAGTAGACTTACCTGAAGAATTTGATGGGGTAAATTATCCTGTAATTGAACAAAATTCTGATGCCATTTGGCAAACTTCCATGGATATTGATAAATTAGTGCTCCCTGATAATATACAAATGAATATGAATCAAGAATATTTCGATTTACACAGTGATCTGCTTGCTGGATATTGTAATGACAGTAAAAAGATTATCGCGACAGCTTTTAATCCTGAAGGGGCACCAGGTAGTCTAGACGCTGTGGGAATATTTGATCAATTTTTACACATGATGGAGTAATTTAAATGCCTTTAGAAAACGATTTGGATAAAATATTGATAATTGGCTCGGGTCCCACTTTGATTGGTAGTGTAGCAGAAATGGATTTGTTAGCAACTGATGCCATTGATGCTTTAACTGAAGAGGGGATCCAAGTTGTAATTGTTAATCCTAATCCAGCAACCATTTCTACAGATAAACGTCCTAATGTAACTGTTTATCTTGAACCAATGACTTTAGATTTTTTTAAAAGAATCTTACGAATGGAAGAGCCGGATGCGATTATGACAGCTTATGGTTCTACTACCGGTTTAAAAGTAGCTCATAAATTACTGCAAGATGGCATTCTTCAACAGATGGGAATCAAATTACTAACGCTGAACTCGAAAACTTTGCAGATGGGCAATCAACAAAAAAGAACTGATTTCTTGCAAAAAATTGGCGTTGAAGTTAACCGCTCCTGGCAACTTAATACGGCTATTCATGATTTAAGTAATAATACTCTCAACATTAAAGACGTCTCTTTTCCGGTAATGGTAACTAAATATCATAAATATGTTCACAATGAGCATTTAGGATTTCCAACTCCTGAAGAGTTGATAGCTTATTTTAAAGCAGAAAATCAAAGTGAAAACTTTTCTTGGAAGCATTATCGTTTAATTGAAGATCTTTCATCTTGGGAAGAAGTAATTGTAAATATTATTCGAGATAGTGAAGGTAATCTAGTTTTTATTAATTTTGCAGATTCGCTTGAACCTGTTGCAACTAACTCGGGGGACTCTTCCGTAGTAATGCCGAGTTTGACTTTAAACAATGATCAAATTCAAGAATTAAGGCAAACGGTTAAGAAAATTGCTGAAAATTTAAATGCGGTAGGAATTCTTAGTATTCATTTTGCGGTGCGTCATCGTGATACGCAAATCCAAACTAAGGTCCTCTCTATAACTCCACGGTTAACTCGAAGTGCGGTTTGGGCTCAACGCTCAGAACTTTACAGTGTAGGATACATTGTGGCTAAAGTTGCGATTGGTTTCCATTTAAATGAAATCATTGATCCAACCTCTGGATTAAATGCAGCCATTGAACCAATTTTAGATACCGTTACAGTTAAAGTGCCATATTGGTCTTTAACAGAATCAGGTTATAATCACTATCGTTTAGGTAAAAGAATGCAAGCTAGTGGAGAAGCTATTGGAATAGGACGAAATTTTGAAACAGCTTTTTTAAAAGGACTTGCTTCAACTATCGATGTTGATCTTTCTTTATCTGTCTTTAAAAAAGAAGTAGCTAAAGAAAATGATGAAATTAAAGATGATCTGCGTCATCCTGATGAGCTACACCTAATTCGACTTCTAGCAGCTATTTATAAAGGCTTATCATACGCAGATTTACAGAATGTCGTTTTTTTGCATCCCGTTTATTATCAAAAACTACAACATATCATCAGTTTAGTGCAAGAGCTAGAAGAGAAGTCTCTTACCGACAGCAAGCTTCTTCTAGAGGTTAAAAAGCGCGGCTTTTCAAATACATTGATTTCTGAAATTACGCATAGTTCTTTAGCTAAAGTTGAAGAAAGATTGATTGATTTAAATATTAAACCGAGCTTTTTAGAAATTGATGGAAGTGCAGGAGTCTATCCTCCAAATGTACACGCGTATTACAGTGCTTATGATGTACAAGATGAGGTTAAGGATCTTAAGGACGACAAAAAAGTTTTAATCATTGGTATTTTACCTCTCCAAGTTTCAGTAACTAGTGAGTTCGATTATATGTTAGCTCATTCAATCAAAACTTTACATAATAATGGATATACCACTGTGCTTTTGTCAAATAATGATGAATCAATCGCTGCTCGCTATCGAGATGTAGATCGAGTTTACTTTGATCCCATTACTATAGAAAACATCCTCACAATTGCTAAAAAGGAAAATATCAAGGACGTTCTTTTACAATTTTCGGGTAAAAAGGTAAGTGCCTTTAGTCAAAAGTTAATTGATAATGGATTACATATTTTAGGGAGAGAAGCCCTTAATCCTCGAGAAAAAATTAATAAGCTGCTTTCAGATAATTATCTTGATGTTAAAAGAGTACCATCCTTAACAACGACTGATTTAAGTGAAGTTGATAATTTTATCAAATTATATGGTTTCCCAATCCTTATTGGAGGGATGAGTAAAGAAATCAAACAAAAATCTGCAGTCGTTTATGATCAGCCAGCTTTAATTAAATATTTGAATGAAAATAAACTGGATCAGATCTCAGTATCGCGATTTATTGAAGGCAACAAATATGAAGTAACAGCAATCTCTGATGGTCAATCCGTAACTATTCCAGGTATTATTGAACATCTAGAACAAACAGGCTCTCATGCATCCGATTCAATTGCTGTCTTTAAACCTCAGAACCTGTCACCTAAAAGTCAACAGAAATTGGTTTCATACTCTATCAAGCTGATTAAAAAGCTATACATGCGTGGTATTTTTAATTTGCATTATCTCAAAGTAGGTAAACAGCTTTATTTATTGCAAATTAAGCCATATGCAGGCCATAATGTCGCATTTCTGTCTAAGTCTTTAGGACAAGATATTACAGCTTGCGCTACTGAAGTATTAATTGGCAAGAAGTTATCAGAATTAGGCTATGAAGAAAATCTATGGCCTGTAAATGATTTTATCCATGTGAAAATGCCAGTATTTTCTTATATTAACTACAACAGTGACAATACATTTGACTCTAAAATGAAATCATCTGGTTCAGTTATGGGCCGCGATACTCATCTAGCTAAAGCTTTATATAAAGGATATGAAGCAAGCGACTTGCATATTCCAAGCTATGGAACCATCTTTATTTCAGTTAGAGATGAAGATAAAGAAAAGATCACCAGCTTAGCGAGAAGATTCGACAGGTTAGGTTTTAAATTAATCGCTACAGAAGGTACTGCAAATATGTTTGCGGAAGCTGGAATTACGACCGGTGTAGTTGACAAGGTTCGAACTGATCCACGGAATCTTTTAGAAAAAATTCGGTTGCATAAAATTGTGATGGTAGTAAATATTACCAATTTATCTGATGCGGCCAGTGGGGATGCAAATTTGATTCGTGATCAAGCTTTGTATACCCATATTCCAGTGTTTTCGAGTATTGAAACCACTGAATTAATTTTAGACGTATTGGAATCATTAGCTTTAACCACTCAACCAATATAAAAATAAAAGCACTCAATGAGTGCTTTTTTCTTAGTCTATTTTTTTAGATAAAACATCTTTTTCTTCTGGAGTTACCTCAATTGAATTTTGACCAGTATAAATTACAAAACCTGGCTTAGCTCCATTAGGCTTTTTAACTCTTTTATCTTGAACATAGTCTACTGGAACATGAGCTGAAAGCTTACCTTTTGAAAAGTAAGCTGCAATTTCGGCTGCTTCTTGGATATCCTGATCAGTGGGGTTACTGTCCATCAAGATTACGTGAGAGCCAGGCATGTTTTTAACGTGGAACCAATAGTCGTTCTTATTAGCCTTTTTCAAGGTTAACCAATCATTTTGATAATTATTCTTGCCAACCAAAACAGTTTTACCAGAAGAAAGCTTGAACTTATTCAAGTTTTTCTCGGTAATTTTCTTTCTGCGTTTATTCTTTTTTTGCTTTCTAATATAACCTTGGTTAATCAATTCATCGTTGATTTGCTCAATATCTTCGGGATCTGCATTATCAATTGCAGTTTGAATAGAATCAAAATATCTTAAGTTAGTTTCGGCAATTTTAATTTGTTCATTAACGTGCTTGATTGAATCACGCATTTTCTTATACTTAGTAAAGTACTTTTGTGCATTTCGAGCCGGAGAGAGCGCAGGGTTAAGTTTAATCTCGATTGGATTATTATTGTCATAATAATTAGGCAAAGAGATACTTTCCATCCCAGCTTTTACTTGGGTTAAATGAGCATTTAAAATTTCACCACGAATTCGGTATCCTTCAGAATTTTCAGCTAAATTAAGCTGCTTCTTAAGCTTAATAATCTTTTTTGAAAGCTTCTTTTGTTCATTTTTAACGACACGTTCTACCTGACTAGCACGTTGTTTTACCCAATCACGCGTAGCTTGATATTCATAAAATTCATCTAAAGCATGATTTAAATCTGGATCTGAACTTTCTTTAGTTAATTCTAAATGGTAGGGAAGGTAGCAAAAGATTTTTCGTTTATTCCGATCAGTTTTCAATACATAACCACGCGGATTGTCGAACTGATTAAAGAACGTCTTAAAGGAAGAATAGGAATAATCATCTTCTAGATATCCCAGTAATTCCATCCGATCATCACGATCTAAACCATCAATCTTACGAACAAAGTCTGCGGGCTCACTAGTGGCCTGTATTTGTTTAAATTCGGGTTCAGTCATTTCTAAACCATTAATACCTGGCTTTAGAGGAGGGAGTTCATATTTTGCTTTAGGAAGTAAGATACGAGCTCGATTTTCATCAGGATTAATTCGCTTTAGTAAATCAATAATATGACCTGTTTTCTGATCGTACAAAATCACATTACTATGTCTGCCCATTAGTTCCACTGAAAGAACTAATTGAACTTGATCTCCAAGCTCATTTCGATTGCTAAAATGGAAGTTTATAATTCGATTGACGCCGACTTGATCAATTGACTGTAAAACAGACCCCTCTAGATACTTTCTCAAAACCATCACGAAAGTGGGTGCGGTATCTGGATTAGAGATAGATTGTTTGGTTAGGTATATTCTAGGATATTGAGCATTAGCAGAAATAAGTAACTGATAGTTTTTACGCTCTTTTCTAAATACTAAAACTAAATCTTGATTAAATGGTTGATAAATTTTAGATAAACGCCCCGTTAACAGAGTAGGAGCTAACTCTTTTAATAGACTATGGATAAATAAACCATCAAAAGCCATATATATCACCTCAAAACATGTTTTATTATACCAGTTAATTTAATTATTTGAAATTTAGATAGTTAATCTGAATTTTTACATAAACATATATCCACTTTTACATATTTAAGAATCATGTTATAAAATATAAAAAGATGGGATTAATAATACGGTTATCAAAGTTAATATTTATGATAGAATAACCTTATATTTTACTTTGGAGAAGAATGCAATGGATATATTGTCCTTTAATATAATTTCTGACTTTATTAAAAAAGAGATTAATGAGCAGTGTGGTCTAAACCTTTCTCAAACTCGTTTATTGTTGTTCTTTGATGGCAATCAAAATCAACCTTTGACTATGGGAAATTTAGCTCAGAGCTTAAATATCTCTTTATCTACCTTAAGTCGACAATTACAACAAGATAAAACCAAAAAGCTAATAAATATTACTAAATCTGACAATGATTCAAGTAAAAAAGTGAATTTAAATAATATTGGCATTGAAAAAATGACAACTTTAAAATTAACACTCAAACAAATCGAGAATCAACTATTTAATAGTTTTGCACCTAATGATTCAATGTTTTTTATTAAGCAATTGACCATTTTGGCCAGAAAAGCTATGTTTTAGTCTTTTAGTCGAATCTAGTAATATTTTATGCTATAATTTTTCTATACAATCAGAAAATATGAAAGGGTTAATAACATGAAGATTGCATTAGTTACCGACAGTACTAGTGTCTTAACAGAACAGGAAATCAAAGAAAACAATGTAATCGTTGCACCTATTCCAATCATTATTGGAGACAAAGAATACTTAGAAGGCGTCAACATTACATCTAAGCAGCTTTTTGAAACCCAAAAGCAAGGTGCGGCATTTCCAAAAACTTCCCAACCAAGTATGGGGGAAATGATTAGTCTTTTCAATAAGCTTCATGATGAAGGCTATGAAGCTATTATCACTGTAACTTTATCAAGTGGTATCTCTGGATTTTTCCAAACTTTACAAAATGTTGCTCGCAATAATCCTGAATATCATTTATATCCTTATGATTCTAAGATGACAGTTCGTCTTCAAGGCTATCTTGTATTAGCTGCTGCCAAGATGATTAAAGCAGGCTATACACCGGAAGAAATTTTAGAGCGGTTGGACAAGATTAGAGCAACGATTGATGAATTGTTCATAGTTGATGATCTTAAGAATTTGAGTCGTGGAGGCCGTTTAAGCAATGCAAGTGCCTTTATTGGAACCATGCTTCACATTAAACCACTTCTTACTTTTGAAGATGGAAAAATCGTAGCCTTTGATAAGATTCGCTCCTTAAAGCGTGCGGTTTCTAAAGTAGAAGATATTGCTTTAGAAAGAACTAGTAAGTTGCCCTATAAAGATAAACTTCGCTTGTTTGTTTTCCATTCTAACGATGAAAAGCAAACCGAAGGGATTAAAGAGTTTATTTTAGACAATTTCCCAGGGATGCCTGTTGATGTGGCAGAATTTAGTCCTGTAATTGCGACTCACTTAGGAGAAAAGTCAATTGCCATTGCGTGGATGATTGATATTGATAAATTAGAATTTTAAGAATAAAAAAGAAGTTGAGATTATCAACTTCTTTTTTATTTACTTAAATCAAGCTTCTTAATCGAGCTTTTTCTTCTTCTGAGCAAAATGCGGCCCGAACAGCATTTAAATATAATTGACGTTCATCTCTTTTAGTTAAGTCTGTTTTTTTCTCTAGTTGCTGATATTCAAAAGGTAGATTGGTATTAGAGACCGTCATATTATCAGAATTAAGAGTAACTTTAACATCTTCGGATAATAACTTTTTAATAGGATAGTCATCCAATTTATCAAATACTTTCGTATTTAAATTTGAAGTTGCACAACATTCCAAGGTGATTTTATCCTTAACAATTGTCTTAACTAATTCTTCATCTTCACTACAACGAATTCCATGGCCGATTCGAGTAGTTTTTAAAGCCAGAGCCTCCTTCATTGATTCTGGTCCCATTGCTTCTCCTGCGTGAATAGTGTAAGGAATATGGTAAGATCTAGCTTTGTCAAACAAGTCTTTATATTTATGAATTGCAAATTCTGGGGTCTCTGCACCGGCTAAATCGATTCCAACCACACCTTTATTAAGAAACTTTTTTGCCACCTCAACAGTCTCTTCATTTTCTTGATGATTATTCTTCATTCGCATACAACAAAGTAAAAAGTTTGCATGAAGAGGAGCAGTAGATTCATTTTTAATTTGCCAATTCAAGAATTTATTTCGTCCCTTAATAGCAGCTTGGACTACTTCGGTTTGAGTTAAGCCGTTTTGAGTGTGTAGTTGTGGAGCAAAGCGGATTTCCACATAAACCAGGCCTTGTTGTTTAAGTTCTTTTAATAAATCGAAAACTATCAGTTCTAAATCGCCTTGCGTTTGCATCAAAGTCAAAGGGAAGGCGAATTTTTCTAAATATTCATTCAAGTCATGACAATCATTAGACACGGATAAATGAGATTGTAATTGCATATCCGTCATCGGAGGGATGCCATGAATTTGCATTAGCTTTTTAACCGTAGAGTAGGGTAAAGAACCGTCCAAATGTAAATGAATATCAATTAATGGTTGCATAAAAAACTCTCCTTCTAAATGATAAAATGTTAAATTGTTCATATTTTACCACTTATTTAGAAAGCTGTAAGCTTTATTCATTAAAAATATTATTAAATAACTACGTTTTATCAAATGGCAGTTTTATTGTTCGTGTTTATCCAAATTTGAAATTTCATTTAAAGCATTTCGTTGTTCTTTTTGGTTAACGTGGGTATATAAGTCTGTCGCACTCGTTCCTTTTTGACCCAATTGCTGGGCTACTAAAACTTGATCTTTGGTGACACTATATAATTCCGAAGCTAAAGTGTGACGTAATTTATGAGGGGTAAGAGGGTGGCCAAAGGCAGCAGAATATTTATTGACCATTTTCTCAATAGCATTTGTAGTCATTCTTCGAGTTTGATCGTGCCATCTAGTTAAGAAAAAGGCGTTTTCCTTATTATCAGCCAGATAACGATCTTTACGAATATTCTTATACTCAATAATATAATCAAGCGTCCATTCCGCAATTGGAACACTATCTCTTTGTCCACCTTTACGCGTTACATCGAGAATTGCATCTTTAATATTTAAATCCTGCATATTCACACCGGCACATTCAGAAACCCGAATTCCAGTTCCTAAAATCAAAGCTACAATGGCCATATCCCGCTCTTTATTCCTTTTAAAGCCGGGGAGGGCTTGTTTATTACATTGTTGTCCGTATTCCTTATCAATGAAGTCTAAAAATTGATACTTTAAATCGCCTGTGTACATATGCGACTCGAGTACATGAGCTCGATAGTTCAAAGTTTTTGAGCTGTTCAGAGAATCAATCTTGAGCATCACATTTCTATCAAAATATGGTTCACCATTGTTATTATCGGCGGTAACTGTCAAAAATTTAAATAAAGATCTCAAAGCGTTAATCGAACGATTAATGGTTGTAGGCGAATTCAAACGGCCTTGTTGATTTTTTATATGACCCAAGTAATCAATATAGAGCATGATGTCGTTTCGTCTAAGCTTTGCAAGTGTATCGACAGTTACATGCTGATTATCTTTAGCAGATGAAAGATTTTGGCTACGTAACCAGTCAAAGAAACGTCTGATTTCAGTAAGATATTGATATGAAGTGGTTAAAGAATGACGGGTTCCTAAATTATATTCTTTAACAAAATCTGGCATCTTGGTTAATTCGCTTTGAATCAAATCTAAATATTTTTCTGTTTCCAAAAAATCAGCTCCTAGAATATTTACCTAATTTATTGAATTATATCATGAAAAAGAGCGAGAAAGAGGATTATCTACCTATCATTAAAATTATAGTTTTAATGATAGCAATAGAAAAAATGCTAAGAAAAAGCTATTTTTCAGGCATATCAATAACTTATTAGCTGAATTTGGCTATCAAGATTTAATTTCTAACACAAATATTTGTAAATATAATTTATTTGATTTAAGATATATTTTTAGTGAATTCAACTCAATCAAATTATTTAGTAAATATATTATTGATCGTTAAGTATTTTTAGATTTTATCTAAATAATCTATTAATATTTATAACTTTAACTATAATTATTAATTTATAGTTAAAGTTTATCTTATGTTTAATACTTTTCTGTTTAAATAATAAACTATTTATTTTAAAATATTCACTGATTGGATTAGTTGAATCTCTAATCTGTAACTATACGATTTAGTAGTTTTTAATAAAATATATTATTAATGGTATAGATACACAATTGTTTTGATAGATTTTTATCTATATTACTTACCTATCTCACCAATTTAACAATCTATTAATACACTGTGTATTTATATAGTATGTTTTAATTTTATTAAAATAGTCTATGTATTTTTAATTTAAAGTTGTATAGTCTATAGCTATAGCTTTATAATAATTGAAGGGATCGAAATGCTCTATGAGTGTTAATTTAGGACAAGAAATTTCACGTCGTAGACGTGAGCAAAAATTAACTCAAGAAGATTTAGCGGAACTCAGTGATTTATCCGTTAATTTCATTTCACGTCTTGAGCGTACCAAAGATCAAAATGTAAGTATTCAAAAGCTAGATTCTATTGCTCAAGCTTTGAATACAACCACTCCAGATATTATCAACAATGCTTATCGTTCAAAGAAAGTTAAAAACGATAGTACTCCAGATAATACTCCTGTTTTTATCCAAAAAGTAACTAATGAATTAAGAAAGTTACCTGCAGATAAGGCAGAGCGTGTATGCAAATCACTAATTGTATTGGTTAAAGAAATTAACAGTTAATAATACAATCTACAAATAACAAAAAAGACACCGCTATTAATGGCAGTGTCTTTTTTGATTTCTTTTTCTAATCAGTAAATTTAGATCCAGTAACTTCAATAGTTTTAATTACTACATCCTCTAAAGGTTTATCTTGCTTATCTTTTTTAACCTTTGCAATTTTATCAACGATATCCATACCTTCAGCAACTTGACCAAATACCGTATGTCTACCATCTAACCATGGAGTTCCACCTTGCTTATAAGCTTCGATGATCTCCTTTGGATAACCAGCAGGCTCCATTTGTTTAATCATTCGTTTAGGCATATTCTTGTTTTGCACAATGAAGAACTGACTGCCGTTAGTATTAGGACCTGAATTGGCCATGGATAAAGCTCCTCTTAAGTTGAAAAGCTCTTTTGAAAATTCATCTTGGAATGGATGGCCCCAGATACTTTCACCGCCGGTGCCATTTCCCTCTGGATCTCCTCCTTGAATCATAAAGTCACTAATAACTCTATGAAAAACAAGACCATCATAATATCCTTTCTGAGCTAAACGCACAAAGTTTTCTACTGTCATTGGGGCTTCTTTAGGGAACAATTGAATCTTTACATCCCCTAAACTAGTTTTCATTACAGCGTATGGTTCTTTTAATTCTTCAATATTAAGTTGTGGGTAATCCATTTTATACTCCCTCTTTCTAAACAACAAAAAAGGCAACCTTTCGGCTACCAATTTGTCTTTTAATTATCCTTCAAAAGCATTAGTTAATGGAGGAACAACTTGCTTCTTTCTTGAAACAACGCCTGGTAACTTAACTTCAGAATCTGATAACTTCTTACCAAAGGCCTTTTCAAAAGTAGCTTTATTTTCATCGCTACCTACTACTAAAGCTTCAGAGTCAGAATCTAAAATATTAGTAATAAGAAGCATGAACATATCATATCCATTTTCTTTTGACGCATTTTCCATAGCCTTTAAGAAAGCATCTTTACGTTCCATAGCTTCTGGAAGGTCTACAACGTTAATTTGAGCTACACGAACATTGTTGCCATTTAATTCAAAGCTCTTAGCATCTAAATCAATTAATTCATCTTCTGACTTATCAGCAATATTAGTACCAGCTTTAAGCATTGCAAGACCGTATTCCTTGTAGTCAACACCAGCAATCTTAGCTAAAGCTTCAACAGCTGCTTTATCTTTATCAGTAGTAGTTGGAGACTTCAAAAGCAAAGTATCTGAAATAATTGCAGAAAGCATTAAACCAGCTAACTTTTCTGGGATTTCCATTTCTTGTTCATCGAACATTTCCCAAACGATAGTACTGGTACAGCCTACTGGTTCAGCACGATAGTATAAAGGATCAGCAGTATTAAAGTTCATGATACGGTGGTGATCAACTACACGACTAACTTTAACCTTATCAATATCAGATACACTTTGTTGAGGTTCATTATGGTCAACAAGCATAACTGACTTAACTTCATCTGATGCTGTCTTAATTACACGTGGTGCTTCAAAACCAAACTTAGCTAAAGCATAGGCAGTTTCGTCATTAGGTTCTCCAAGAGCTACAGGTTCAGTGTTGCAGCCTAACTTATTTACAAAATATGAAAATGCAATGGCAGTACCAATGGCATCAGTATCAGGATTTTGGTGACCAAAAACTAATTCTTTTTCCATTAAAAAGATTCCTCTCTTCTTTGAATTTTATTCACTCTTCTCTACTAGTCTACTAGAATAATCCTTTTTATCCAAGAACTTCTGAAATTCTTTTATCATATTTTTAACGCGTGGAATTTCCGTTTTCCCTTTTCGATATACCAAAGAAATGTCAAATTCTTTATCACCCTTTAAATAAACTGGGGTTAAAGAATTGATATTGTCTTCATGTTGCAAATAATAAGATTGACTAATAAAAGTATCATATTTGCTATTTTGCGCCATTTTTACATTTTGTTGAGTAGAAGAAGAAGTAATTGGTACTCTTAGCTTATTTCTACTCCCAAAAACATTTTGTATTACTCTTCTTAAATAAAAATCAGCAGGATATGCGACCCATTTACGATTATAGAATCTGCTTGGGATGCATTCTTGATATTTTTCTACTGTATCTTTATGGGTTAAAATAATCAATCGATCTTTATAGATGTTTTCTTTAGTAAATTGTGATTGAATTACAGGATCACCTTTTGCATACATCAAAGCAAGGTCTAATTCATTATTATCAAGATACTTTAAAATATCTTGATGATTTAAAACTTCAATAGTAAGAGTAATATTTGGATAATGTTTATGATAATCCACCAAAAAGTCAGAAAGGACTTTTCCTTCAATTGAGTTTAAAACCCCGATCGAAATATTTCCCTTATCGATTCTGGTAAAAGCTTGCACATTATCCACTACTGCACTAATGGTACCCAAGAGCTTCTCGGCAGCCACTCGCATTTCTTTTCCGGCAGCTGTTAAATATAACTTTTTGCCGGCTTGACCAAAAAGTGGTGCCCCAATAGCATGCTCTAACTTCTTAATTTGTTGAGTTAAAGCAGGTTGCGTAATCCCAAGTATTTCAGCTGCTTGGGTATAATTCATTGTGCTAACTAATTGTAAAAAATAACGTAATGATTTTGCTGAAAGTATAGTATCTGTTTTAGGCATAGTGATTAGCTTCTTTCTAAAATAATTATTTAATAATAAGCTACATCCCATAGCAAACTTTATTATCAACCTAAAAAATAAAAGTGTCAACGAATACGTATTGTTGACACTTTTGAAACGGTTTCAGATTTTAGAATAATTCAGATACATTCTCATTTTTATCACTAGTTGGTCGACCTAATTCTAGTCTAATAGGCGTTCCATCTACTGAAGGATCCAATACAAATGACCCATTTGAATAGCGATCTCCTAAAGGAAATTCACTTGTTTTAATCTTTACATGACGATCGCTGCTAGTTGTCAAAAGCAAAGTATGATTTTGACCATAAGAAGTAAGTGCAGCAATTCTATGTGGCTTAGTCTTTAATTCACGTAAGATTTGCACACCTCGTTTAGCTCTAGAAACTTTATTTATCAAGTTCAACTCTAACTGCTTAAAGGCTCCACGTTGAGTAATTAGACCTATCTTAATCAAATCTTCAAATTCAGGCGCTACTAAAACGTATCCTACTACATAATCATCATCTTTTAGATTTACTGACTTTACTCCGACTGCTTTTGCACCAGATTCAGGGATCTCACTAACATCATATTTCACTGCATAAGCCATATTAGTAACTAAAGTAATCTCTTTATTAGAATCTGGGCTAAGTAAATCAACTTGTAATAAATGACTATCTTTGCTCTTCATTTTAATAGCAGTAATGGCACGAGATTTATAAGTTCTAGTTGGTTGTAAATTAGCTAATTTTAGACGCTTAATATATCCATCGTTAGTTGCTAGTAAGAAATCTAAATCTTGGCTAAGGTCTTTAAAGTTAAATACACGAATAATCTTTTCATCACTATCAAGCCCAATTTCTTGAGATAAGTGTTGGCCCGTTTCCTTCCATTTAGTTTCCACCAATTCATGTACAGGACGATAGATTACATTACCTTTGTTAGTGAAGAGATAAAGATTTTCTAGAGTGGATACATTCTTTTCATAAACTACTGCATCCCCATCAGGCAATCCATTATCACCCTCAGCAGTTGATTGATATGATCTTAAAGATGATCTCTTTAGATATCCATCTCTACTAATTAAAACACGAACTTGTTCATCAGCAACTAAAGCCTTCTCATCAATATGGATCTTAGCAGTTTCTTCAGAGATTTCAGTTCTTCTCTCAGTACCAAACTCTCTTTTAACAGCATTCAATTCCTTAATGATTTCTTTTTCTAAAGTTGCTCTATCAGAAAGAAGCTTTCTATACTTATCAGCTTTTTTATTTAAGTCAGTTTGTTCAGCAATTAATGCATCAACGTCGGTATTAGTTAAACGATAAAGCTGTAATGAAACAATTGCTTCTGCTTGATTAGTTGTAAAATCAAATTCTTTTACTAAATTACGCTTAGCATCTGCCTTATTCTTAGAAGATCTAATCACCTTGATTACTTGATCTAAGATATCCATTGCATGAATTAAACCAGCAATAATTTCAAGACGAGCTTCAGCTTTATTCAAATCAAATTGTGTTCGCTTAGTGACTACCTCTTCTTCGTGTTCTAAGTATGAGGAAAGAATCCTCTTCAATCCTACTTGAACTGGAGTCATATGATCAATGGCTACCATATTGAAGTTGTATGAAACTTGTAAGTCTGTATTCTTAAACAAATAATTCAAAATATTTTGAGCATCTGCGCCTTTTTTAAGCTCAACTACAATTGATAAACCATGACGGTCAGTTTCATCTCGAACTTCAGCAATCCCATCAATTTCTTTATTTAGACGGATCTCATCAATCTTTTTAACTAATAAAGCTTTATTAACGTCAAAAGGAATTTCAGTGGCTACGATTTCTTGACGATGACCACGAATTTCTTGAATGCTGGTTTTAGCACGAACTTGAATACGCCCACGACCAGTTTCATAAGCTTCTTTAATACCTTTAGTTCCCATGATAATGGCACCAGTTGGAAAATCGGGTCCTTTAACATACTTCATTAAATCATCTAATGTCGCATCGGGATGCTTTAATAAGTAAATGGTCGCTTCAATTACCTCGGTTAAATTGTGAGGAGGGATTTCAGTTGCGTATCCTGATGAAATACCTGTTGAACCATTTACTAATAAATTAGGAAATCTTGCTGGTAAAACTGTTGGCTCATATTCAGTATCATCAAAGTTTAATACCATGTTAACCGTATCTTTATCAATATCTTGTAAAAGCATATTAGAAATCTTACTTAAACGAGATTCAGTATAACGCATGGCAGCAGGACCATCACCATCCATCGAGCCATTATTACCATGCATTTCTACTAAAGGCTCACGCATTTTCCAATCTTGAGATAAGTGTACTAATGCGCCATAAATAGAACTATCACCATGGGGGTGAAAATTACCCATGATATTACCTACAGCCTTTGCCGCTTTTTTATATGCTTTATCATATGTATTGCCATCCTGATACATTGCATAAAGGATTCGACGCTGTACGGGTTTTAGCCCATCACGAATGTCAGGTAAGGCACGTTCTTGAATAATATATTTTGAATAGCGGCCAAATCGTTCCCCCATTACTTGTTCAAGGGGCATTTCACGAATTCGTTCTTTTGTGGTCATTAAATCAAAACCTTCTTTATTCATTATCACTATCTAGAATAGAAGCATCTTCGCCCATTCTAAACTTAACATTTTCTTCAATCCATTTTCTTCTTGCAGCGACCTTGTCACCCATTAAAGTAGTGACACGTCTTTCCGCAAGAGCAGCATCATCAATTTTTACTCTAATCAGCATTCGAGATTCAGGATTCATTGTCGTTTGCCAAAGTTGTTCAGCATTCATTTCTCCTAAACCTTTAAAACGTTGCAAAGAGTAACCTCGACCCATTTCTTTTTCATCAGCTGCCAATTCTTCATCGGTCCAAGCGTATTTGATATTAGCCTTCTTCCCGCGACCTTTTTGCAAACGATAAAGTGGGGGAAGGGCAATATAAACTTTACCTTGCTCAATCATTGGACGCATGTAGCGATAGAAGAATGTTAAAAGCAAGATTTGAATATGTGCGCCATCATCATCGGCGTCTGTCATAATAATAACTTTATCATAGTTAGAATCTTCAACTTTAAATTCAGTTCCAACTCCAGCGCCAATTGTATAAATCATAGTATTGATTTCTTCATTTTTGAAGATATCTTGAAGCTTAGCTTTTTGGGTATTAAGCACTTTACCTCTTAAAGGCAAAATTGCTTGGAACTTTCTATCTCTACCTTGCTTTGCGGAACCTCCAGCAGAATCCCCTTCGACTAAGAATAGCTCATTTTTCTTAGGATTACGTGATTGTGCAGGAGTCAGCTTACCAGATAAAACTTCTTTCTTGCGTCTCTTTTTTCCGTTCCGACTCTCATCACGAGCTTTTTTGGCGGCTTCACGTGCATCCCTTGCTCGTTGCGCTTTTTTGACCAGCTCTTGAGCCAGTTCTCCGTTTTCCATCAAGTAGTAAGACATCTTTTCATAAACCAAAGAGTCAACTGCTGATCTTGCTTGCGGAGTACCGAGCTTACCTTTAGTTTGACCTTCAAATTCCAATAATTCCTCTGGAATCTTAATAGATAAAACCGCGCTAAGGCCTTCTCGGTAATCAGAGCCATCAATATTTTTATCTTTTTTACCTAAAAGTCCCTGCTTCTTAGCATAATCATTAAATGCTCGGGTAAACCCACTTCTTGCACCCACTTCATGACTACCACCATCAGCAGTACGGACATTATTTACAAAAGAAACAAGGTTTTCGGAATAGCCATCACTGTATTGACCACTAAATTCAATTTCCATACCATCTTGCTTACCTTCAAAGTAAAAGACATCACTGATAGTTCCTTTTCCTTCATTTAAATATGAAACAAAAGACTTAATACCATCATCATATTTAAACTCATCATGATGCCCATCTCGTTCATCAGTTAAAGTAAATTTAACACCCTTTAATAAGAAGGCTGATTCACGGATTCTTTCTTGGATAGTTTCGTACTTATACTTAACAGTTGAAAAAATGGTTTCATCAGGTTTAAAAGTAATGGTCGTTCCAGTTTTATCATCAGTAGGTCCCACACACTTCAAAGTACCAATTGGATGACCACCTTTTTCAAATTCTTCTTCATAAGCTTTTCCATCACGAACAACGCGAACTTTCATATAACTGGATAAAGCATTAACTACTGAAGAACCAACCCCATGAAGACCACCAGATGTCTTATAGTTTTGTTCTGTAAACTTACCTCCAGCGTGAAGTACAGTTAAAATTACTTCAATAGTTGGTTTCCCGGATTTGTGCATTCCTGTTGGCATTCCACGTCCAAAGTCACGCACTGTAATACTATTATCCTTGTGAATGGTAACATCAATTTCGTCACCATATCCTGCCATTGCTTCATCAACAGAATTATCGACGATTTCATAAACTAATTGGTTAAGTCCATGTATATCAGTTGAACCAATATACATTCCCGGTCTTTTACGAACTGCTTCTAGACCATGTAATATTTGAATCGAAGAATCGTCATAAGTATTAACTTTAGCCACTAAAATTCCTCCATTTATTCAATAAATTTGTATGCTCCATATATTTACTCGTAAAACTTTGCTAAAATAGCCATAGATTTAAATGGAGTTGTTTAATCATATGTTTACATTAAAAATAGAATCGCTACTTATTTTAGCATATTTGATTGGAAGTTTCCCCACGGGAGTAATTATTGGAAAAATTTTCTTCCATAAAGATATTAGGAAATATGGTTCCGGCAATATTGGGACGACAAATACGTTTAGAGTATTAGGTCCTGTAGCTGGTATTATTGTTTTCCTAATTGACTTTTTCAAAGGCACACTTGCTACCGTATTACCTGTGATCTTTCACTTAGGTCCTCATTATTTATGTTTGATTTTTGGATTTGCTGCTATTATCGGCCATGCTTTTTCAATCTTTTTAAAATTTAAAGGAGGTAAAGCAGTAGCTACTACCGCGGGGTTCATCCTGGGTTATAATGTGCATTTTTTCTTAATTTGTGCTTTAATTTTCTTCCCTACACTTTTTATAACCAGCATGGTATCTCTAACTAGTTTGATATCTATTCTTTTGATTTTTATTGCATCATTCTTCTTCCATGATTTGGCACTAACCATCTTAAGTGGAATATTAGTCATCCTTATCTATTGGAGTCACCGAAGCAATATTAAGCGTTTAGAAAAGCATCAAGAAAACTTAGTACCTTTTGGTCTTGTTTATTGGTATAAAAAGCATCATCAAAAATAATAAAGAAACAAATTAATAACCAGCAAGGAATGTATCTTTGCTGGTTTTATTATATTATATCTCATACAAACAATAGTTCGCAAGTTAGAGTTTATTATCCTAACTACTATTGATTAATCATCTACTAAAGTATTTTTTGCAGCCTGAGCAAAATCATCAAAGTAGTCTACATCCTTTTTACCCACCAGGGTATAATCCTGCTTCAGTTGCTGGCCATCATTAAGTAAAAACATTTTTTGCAACTGATCGTTCATTAATAAATCTGCCGTTCGCTCATTCATTAAAAAATATCCAGACCCACTTGTAGCCATCAAAGCTGCTTCGTTAAAACTATCTACAGCAATAAAAGGACTTGTAATCTTTAAAACATCCTTATGATAATGCAGTTCGCCAGCTTCTTCTTCCGTTTTAGCAATTAAAATATTAGGGATCTTCTTTAAATCTTTAATATCAACCGTTTGTTCTCCAGGCATAAAATTACCAGCTTGAAGAATAACCATCAAACTCACTTCTGTAATTGGTTGTAGACGATAATTATTAAAATCATTATCACGTGGATCAGTTAAAGCTAAGTCAATTTTTCCTCCTGCAAGTGCATCCCCAACTTGATCTTGATATAGAGGGAGGAGTTTAATATCTATTTCGGGATGCATCTTTCTAAATTCCTCTACAATCTTTTCTACGTCTTTACTACCAAAACTTTTAAAATATCCTACTTTTAAAGTCATTTTTCTCTCCCAAATAAATAAGGTTTTGGTTTGCGCCAAAACCCTAATTTTTATTCCTCTTCTCCATGGTAAGCAATACTAAATCCAGCATTAAATTCTTCACCTGGAGCCAAATGATTCATTCCATACTTTTCTTCTAATTTACCACTGGCATCTTGTCTATCAGCAATTCCCCACCATGGTTCGATACATACATAATTATCAGTCTTTGGATATTGTGACCAAATTCCTACAAATGGCGCATCTCTAGTCCAAACATTAATATGAAACTTACTCTTTTCAGTCTTAAGAGAAATCTTGTTATCGTGACCACGTAATTCATAAATTAGGGCATCATTTTTAAATAAGTCATCGCTGATGGTAATTAAACTATCAGTAGAGGCTAAAGATCTTTTATTCCAGTTTAAATATGCACCCTCTAAAGGAATTCGAACTCGAGCTTCAGAAGGTTGCGTAGCAAAGTAGTAATCTTCCTTTACAGTTTCTTGATTTACTGGCAAATTAAATCCAGGGTGTCCTCCAACGCCGAAGATCAATTCCTTATCATCAGTATTAGTAACTGAGAAGTTTTCTTCCAATAAATTATTAAGCAAGTTATAGTTAACCCGTAATTCAAACTTAAATGGATAAACCCTTCGAGTTTCTTCATTGTCTCTCAATACAAAAGTAATGCTTTCTTTTGTATGCTTTTCAACTTCAAATTCTTGATTACGTGCAAATCCATGTTGTCCCAAATGATAGGTCTTCCCATCATAAGTATATTCATCATTCTTTAAACGGCCAACAATCGGAAATAGTACAGGTGCATGACGTCCCCAAATTTTTGGATCAGCTTGCCACATATACTCATATCCTGTATGTGTTCCCTTAACGCTTTGAATTTCTGCACCTTTGCTAGAAATTTCTACTTTTAACATATTATTCTCAATAGTGTAATTCATATTGTTCTATCCTTTATCCAGTTTAGTTTGCTAAAAATTAGCTAAATCTTTAATTATTATTATATCACTTAATGCTTAAAAATATATGCGCTTACATTAAGCTACTTAAAATATTCATAAGTAAAATAAAAAAGGGTAACTCTACCCTTTTTTATTAAAGAATGAACTTAGTAAGATCTTTATTGGTAATAATATCACTCAATTTATCTTCCACATAAGCTTCAGTAATAGTTATTTCGCCCATTTCCATATCTGGACCTTCATACAATACATCCTCTAAGAGTTTTTCAAGAATTGTAGAAAGTCGACGTGCACCAATATTATCAGTACCTTGGTTAACATCATAAGCAATTTGAGCAATCTTATCTACAGCTTCTTTAGTGAATACTAGCTTTATACCATCGGCATGCATTAAAGCAATGTATTGCTTAAGAAGTGAGTTTTCTGGATCCTTAAGAATTTTAACAAAGTCATCTTTACTTAAAGCATTCAATTCAACACGAATCGGAAAACGTCCTTGAAGTTCTGGAATCAAATCACTTGGCTTGCTTTCCGCAAAGGCACCGGCTGCAATGAAGAGAATATGATCAGTTGAAACGGGACCATATTTAGTTTGAATAGTAGAACCTTCAACAATTGGTAAGATATCGCGTTGAACACCTTCACGAGAAACTTCTCCAGAGGTCTTCTTGTTGCCAGCAGTAATCTTATCGATTTCATCTATAAAGATAATACCATTGTTAGTGGTTCTTTCGATTGCCTTTTGATAAATGCTGTCGTAATCCACCATCTTATGAGATTGTTCTTGAATTAAAAGCTCACGTGCATCCCTAACTGGTAAAGTTCTCTTTACTTTTTTCTTAGGAACTAAATTATTGAGCATTGAGCTCATATCCATTCCCATTTGTCCCATCATATCACCCATTGGATTAACTTTAGGAGCTTCCTCAACTTCGACAGTCACTTCACGATCTTCAAGTAAGCCTTTATTTAATTTTTCAGCTACACTCAAACGCTCATTACGAACTTCATCAGTAACTTCTTCTTGAGGACCATTATTATTTTGATTTTGGTTACCGCCCATCAGCATTTGCATCATATCTTGCATTTGTTGCATTTGGCTTTCGCGATTTTCACGTTTAATCCCTGGAACAAGCAAACGAACCAATTCTTTATTTGCTTCTTTTTCAGCTTGAGGTCGAACGCGTTCGAATTGATCCTTTTCTTCCATTCGAACTGCTTCGTTAACCAAATCTCTTACCATAGATTCAACATCGCGACCAACATAACCTACCTCAGTAAATTTAGTTGCTTCCACTTTTACAAAAGGAGCCTCAACAATGTCGGCAAGACGGCGAGCAATTTCAGTTTTACCAACACCAGTAGGGCCTGCCATCAAAAGATTCTTTGGAGTAATATCTTTTTGCATATCTTTTGACAATTGCATTCTGCGATAACGATTATAAAGTGCGATTGCGACAGATTTCTTGGCTTCATCTTGGCCAATAATATA
Organism: Lactobacillus intestinalis; assembly: GCF_024397795.1. Classification (NCBI taxonomy): domain Bacteria; kingdom Bacillati; phylum Bacillota; class Bacilli; order Lactobacillales; family Lactobacillaceae; genus Lactobacillus; species Lactobacillus intestinalis. Next base: position 940,258 of record NZ_CP072983.1, read on the forward strand.
TTGATTTAAAATATCAACTATTTGTTTTGGGGTTTTAATTGCCATTTTATTTCCTTCTTTGATTAAAGTTCATCTGTATTAATTTGATCATCAGTAAATACATCAATTCCGGATGCGATCTTAACTGCTTCATGAGCAATATCTTTAGCAGACATATCACTAGCATGGCGAGTCATTGCAATTGCTGCAGCTTGAGCAAAATTACCACCTGAACCAATTGCAACAACATTTTCATCTGGTTCAAGTACTTCTCCATTACCTGAAATAAGAAGTAAGTCTTTTTCGTCAAAAGCAATTAACATTGCATTTAACTTTTGAAGAGTTGGGTCCTTACGCCAAGCTTGAGCCATTTCTACAGCAGCTCTACGTAAATCACCGCTATATGCTTCAAGTTTTCCTTCAAGCATTTCTTGCAAACTAACTGCATCAGCTACACCACCAGCAAATCCGATTACCACACGATCATGATAAATTCGACGGATCTTTTTAGCACTAGCTTTAGCAATAACTTTTTCACCTAAAGTTACTTGACCATCACCTGCAATAGCAGTTTTTCCATTGAATTTCACTGAACAAATTGTTGTCATTGATATTTTACCTCTCTTATATTTTTAACACATTATTATATTAAACATTTTATATAAGTCTAGTCTAAATTAGTTATTTTCTAGAACTTCTGCTTTAAATTTATCTAAGCTTTCTAAACCACGTTCACTAATCTTCAAGTGACGTTCTTTTTTATTACGGATCTTTTTACCTTCCAAACCAGGTAAAAGTGCAAAGCTGGCATTCATAGGTTGAAAATGTTTAGGATTAGTTGTGGTTACATAGTTGGCCATTGAACCCAGAGCAGTATCTTTAGGGAAAATTGCCACTTCTTCTCCTAGAGCTTCTCTAGCTGCATTAATTCCAGCAACTAAACCACTTCCCGCACTTTCAACATAACCTTCTACCCCAGTCATCTGACCGGCAAAGAAAAGGCCGGGTCTTTGCTTTGCTTCATAACTAGCATTCAATACCTCTGGGGATGCCATGTAAGTATTTCTGTGCATTTTTCCATAACGTACAAAACGAGCATTTTCTAATCCCGGAATCATTGAAAAGACTCTCTTTTGTTCACCATATTTCAAATGAGTTTGGAAACCAACAATATTGTACATAGAAGCTGCAGCATTATCCTGACGAAGCTGAATTACTGCATATGGCAACTTACCAGTATGAGGATCTTCCAAGCCTACAGGCTTAAGAGGACCAAACAACATAGTTTTAGCCCCACGAGCAGCCATAACTTCGATTGGCATACATCCCTCAAAGACATCATCTTTTTCAAAGCCATGCATTTCAGCTGTTTCTGCATTAATCAAGGCTTTAGTAAATGCCATATATTGTTCTTTATCCATCGGACAATTTAAATATGCTGCTTCACCGCGATCATAACGAGACTTCTTATAAACAATATCCATATTAATGGAATCTGCAGCAACAATGGGAGCAGCCGCATCAAAGAAATGTAAACTATCAGTTCCAGAAAACTTTCGAATTTCTTCAGCAAGTTTATCACTAGTCAGAGGACCTGTTGCGACTACTGTAATTCCTTCAGTTGGTAATTCAGTGATTTCTTCTTCGTGGATTGTTACATTATCAAGATTATGAATAGTGTCAGTAATATATTTGCTAAAACGATCTCTATCTACTGCTAGAGCTCCACCTGCTGGCACTTGAGTTTTATCGGCTGCTTTTAGAATCAATGAATCTAAGTGACGCATCTCTTCTTTTAAAAGTCCCACTGCGTTAGATAATTGATTAGAGCGCATAGAATTGGTACATACTAATTCTGCAAGTTCTCCCGTTTCATGGGCTGGAGTTGACTTCTTGGGTCTCATTTCATAAAGATCAACATGAACTCCTCTTTTAGCTAATTGCCAAGTGGCTTCACTACCGGCTAAGCCGCCACCAATTACAGTTACATTAGGCATTAATTTCATCCCTTACTAAAAAATTTATATATATAAGAATATCATCAAACCAGATAGTTTGATGATATCAAATACGTTTTTTTATTTAATCTTATTTTTCTTCTTGTGGATCCTCACGATAGTCACCATTTGGACAAAGAACAACTAATCCTTTTTTCGTCTTCTTTTGAACTAGAAAGTGACCGTCATTTGGACAATTTCGACTGATTGGTTGATCCCATGAAACAAAATCACAGTCGGGATACCGAGAACAGCCATAGAATTTACGATTCTTTTTAGACTTCTTTTCCACTACTTCGCCCTTACCACATTTAGGACAAGTGACACCGATTTTCTTAACGATCGGCTTAGTGTTGCGACAATCCGGGAATCTAGAACAAGCATAAAACTTACCATACTTTCCCATCTTAATTACCATTGGTGCCCCACAAATATCACAATTGAATCCAGCTGGTTCATCTTTAATTTGAATCTTTTCAATTTCTTTATCAGCTGTAGTTAATTCCTTTTTAAAGGGATGGTAATATTCATCAATAACTTTTACCCAATCCTTTTTCCCGTCTTCAACTCCATCTAGTTCATTTTCTAGAGTGGCAGTATAGTCAACATCAGTAATATCTGGGAAAAATTCTTCAATTAAGCTATCGACAATTTCTCCAAGTTCGGTTGGGACAATTGAACGTCCTTCAAGTTTAACATAATAACGTCGTTGAATAGTATCAATAGTTGGCGCATAGGTTGATGGGCGCCCTACTCCATTTTCTTCTAGTGCTCTAACAAGACTAGCTTCAGTATAGCGAGCCGGTGGCAAAGTAAAGTGTTGCTTATTATCGGATTTTTCCATCTTAACTTTGTCGCCTTCATTTAAATCAGGTAATTCAACGTTCTTTTCTTGTTGATTATCATAAACTTTAGTAAAACCAGCAAAATTCAATTTAGAACCAGTTGTTCTAAAGATTACCCCATTTTGAACAATATCTGCTCGTACAGTATCATACACAGCTGCCGTCATTTCACTAGCTAAAAATCTTGACCAGATCAGCTTATACAAACGATATTGCTCAGTAGTCAAAACTTTCTTCAAAGATTCTGGTGTACGATAGACACTAGTTGGACGAATAGCTTCATGGGCATCTTGAGCATCTTCTTGGTTCTTAAAATGGCGTTGGCTTTTAGCAGCATATTCTGCACCATAGTTTTCATGCAAGAACTTAGAAGCTTCTGCTTGAGCAACTGGAGAGGTACGTTTAGAGTCAGTTCTCATATAGGTAATTAACCCTACAGTTCCTTGCTTTCCCAAACTAATTCCTTCATAAAGTTGCTGAGCAATACTCATGGTTCTTCTAGTTCTGTATCCCAGTCGCTTATTAGCCTCTTGTTGCATAGTAGAAGTAGTAAATGGTGCAGGTGGCTGGCGACGCCGTTGTCTTGTAACGACTTTCTCAACTTCAAAATCTTTCTTTTTATCGATTTTTGATAAAACTTCTTGAACTGCTTCATTGTTTGGCAATTCTTTCTTTTTACCATCTATGCCATAAAAACTAGATTTAAACAGCTTCTTGTCTTTTTCAAAGTCTGCATCAATCGTCCAGTATTCTTTGGGTTTAAAGTTTTTGATCTCTTTTTCACGATCAATTACTAATTTAAGAGCAACTGATTGAACACGACCCGCACTAAGTCCTTTTTTGACTTTTGCCCATAAGATTGGAGAAAGCGAGTAACCTACTATTCTATCTAATACACGACGTGCTTGTTGTGCATTAACTGTATCCATATCAATGGTACGGGGATGCTTAAAACTTTCTTTCACTGCATCTTTAGTAACTTCGTTAAAGGTTACTCGATTTTTAGCATTTTCGTCTAGGTTTAGAGCATGTGCAACGTGCCAAGCGATCGCTTCACCTTCACGATCCGGGTCAGAGGCCAAATAAACATCTTTAGCCTTCTTAGCTTCACTCTTAAGTTCCTTGATTGTATCCCCTTTACCACGGATAGAAATATATTTTGGCTTATAATTATTATCAAAATCTATTCCCATTTGTGATTTAGGGAGATCACGAATATGGCCCTTTGAAGCAATTACATGATAATTACTTCCCAAATACTTTTCAATAGTTTTAGCCTTTGCTGGCGATTCTACAATTACAAGTGTTTTTTTCTTCTTTTTAGATTTTGTTTTCTTTTTAGTAGTAGGCATTGAATGCCTCCTTTTATTAATTTTTTAAAATAATACTATGTTGAGAATAAAATACCTATCTCTAAATTGTCAAATATTTTTGTAATCGCTAGCAAAAAAATAAATTTTATTCTATGTTTTGAAAAGGCTCTTCAAGCTTAAAATCAACTATTGGGATAGCCCCAACTTCAATTAAACGATTTGGTCCTTTAGATAAATCACATGTAATTGGTCCAGGGACTGCATAAACATCACGATTTTCATGTAATGCCATATTAGCAGTGATTAAAGAGCCTGATTGTTCTCGGGCTTCAGTTACAATTACTAAATCTGATAGACCAGCCAAAATTCGATTGCGTTCAGGAAAACGAAATGGTTTAGGTGGCGTATCAGGTAAGTATTCGCTGATTAATAACCCTTTTTCTACAATTTCCTGTTGGAGAAACTGATTCTGAGCTGGATAAAAATGATTTATTCCATTTCCTACCACCGCCACTGTTTTTCCGCCATGGTGTAATGCAGATCCATGAGCCATTCCATCTACACCTCTGGCAAGCCCGCTAGCGATTACATACTTTTTAATTAAATTAGGCATTAATTCATCAATCACAACTTGACTGTAGTTAGTAGCTTGTCTAGCTCCAACAATAGTTGCAATTGGCCTCTTTAATAAATTGGTATTTCCCCGTGCAAAAAGAATCAATGGTGGTTGATATATTTGCCGTAATTTATTCGGATAAAGATCATCGAAAAAGCTTATTACACTACATTGCTTTCTAATACGATCAATGATTTTTTCATATTTTTCGTTATAAAAAGCTTGTAAGCTACTTTCAATAAGCTTTTCTGGTAAATCAAGTTGTTTTAGCTGAGCAGCTTCTACCTTTTCAGAATCAAGCTGGCTAGCAATTTGCAACATTTTTACATATCCAATACCGCGTTCTAATTTTAATCGTAATAAAAAGTCTGTTTTATTCATGTAAAAACCTCCATTTATAAGTACGCAAAAATAGAGGTTTTACTTTTATTTAGTTGAGCATGCTTTTTATTGGTTCAAAGCTTTTACGATGAATCGGAGTAGGACCAAATTTATTAAGAGCATCCAGATGATCTTTAGTCCCATATCCTGCATTTTTACTAAACTTGTATTGAGGATATAGAGCATCATAATCGTCCATCAATTTATCTCTAAATACTTTAGCTACAATCGAAGCAGCTGCAATGGAGTTTGATTTTGCATCACCTTTGATCAACTTAATTTGAGGAATAGCTATGGGAACATCCATTGCATCAACGAGCAGAGCATCTGGTTTTCGATCTAAATTTTTAACAGCTTCTGCCATGGCCAAGCGATCGGCTTCATAAATATTAATTTCATCAATGACTTGAGCATTTTTAATGCCAATTCCTACACTGACAGCTTTTTCTAGAATTTTAGGATAAAGTTCAAGCCTTCTTTTTGGGGACAGCTTTTTAGAATCATTAACATCGATCAAATCAAAATTTTCATCAATAATGACAGCCGCAGTAACTACTGGGCCAGCAAGAGGCCCGCGCCCTACTTCATCAACACCTGCCACTAGTTGACTATTTTTCCAGAATCTTCTTTCATATTGAAAACGACTTAAGAATTGTTCTTTTTTCTTAAGTAAAAGTTCCTGTTTTCTTTTATAAGTTGTTAAAAGTTTTTGGACTCCACTTCTAGGATCGTTTTTTAAAGCCGCGAATTCTTCTTCACTCACACCATTGTTGAGCAATTCTTTAATTTCTTTGATTGTCATGGTCTATCTAATGTGATCCTTCCAATTTTGCCTTTACGCAATCTTTGAAGCATATACAACGAAAAGCGATCATAATCATCTCTCATTCCATATTGCTGAGTCATGGCTAAAAGCAAATCAGGATCGTTAATGTTTTCAAGTTCAGCCTTATCAATATGTGCAAACTTTGCTAAATCATTTGGATAATATTGCCGCAAATTTTTCAAAACGAATAATGCTACATCATCTGCATGAAAAATACTATCTTTAATTGCTCCAAAGGCTGCCAATTTATAACCTACTTCTTGATCTTCAAACTTTGGCCATAAAATTCCCGGTGTATCAAGAATTTGAATATTAGATTGGGTTTTCAACCAAGTTTGCCCTTTTGTAACGCCTGGGCGATTACCAACTTCTGCGACATTACGTCCCACTAAGCGGTTAATAATGGTAGATTTTCCGCAATTAGGGATGCCCGCTAACGCAATTCTGATTGTAGGATGGACAGCACCTTTTTCTTCAAGTTTTTTAGTTTTGGAGCTGGCAGCTTTTTTAATCATTTTAATTAAAGCTTGCATATTAGTGTTATGAAGTGAATCCATTGCCATAACAAATTTACCTGGCTGTTGAAGCTCTTTTTGCCACATTTTAGTCATTACAGGATCTGCTAAATCTGCTTTGTTCAAAATAATCAAGTGTGGCTTATTCCCCACTAAATCTTCGATCATTGGATTACGTGAGGATTTAGGGATTCGTGCATCAAGCACTTCCACGATTACATCAATTAAACCCAACTTATCTTCTAGTTGATTGCGGGCTTTATTCATATGCCCTGGATACCATTGAATTGTAGACATTTTTCTCGTCCTTTCTTATTTCAAACTTATTTTATATCTTATTCTTCTTCGGAATGCAAATACAAAACTTCTGCCAACAATATTTCTCGATACAAAGTCAAAAATCCTGAACGATATTCCTGCTCTTTCTGGGCGATTTGTCCCAAATAATTTCTTTCTAATCTAAAAGCATAACGATAAATTTCATCACGAAATTCATGCTCCTCAGGAGTTAATTCAGGTTGTTTAATTGACTTTTTTAGCTCTCTTAAAAAATCTTCAATAGATGTTTCATTGATTTGAGCATGTAAATCAAAAATCAGCTGCTTTCTAAATTTTTTAGGAAGATAAATTTTATCTAACTCTGCCAGAGCATAATTTACCATCTCTTCTTTAACCTGATCAATTACCTTCTTCTTCTCAATATCAGGCTTATCTTTTGGTAAAATGAATCTAAATAAAAATGTGGGCACGATCATACTTAACAAAATTAAAGTAGCCTCACTAAATAAAACTAAGTGAAAATTATTAACGCTCACTAATGTATTATCTAAAGTATAAGCTAACGCATAAGTAACTGCCCCATGAATTCCTCCCAAAGAAAAAATCCAGGCATCTTTATTACCTAATTTTAAGACAAGATAGCTATATATGTATCGAACTAAAATATTAACAACATATAAAAACACTCCTACTTCAATTGCAAGATCAATTCGATTTGGTAACAAGTTTCCTCGAGTTGCTAAAACAATGTTTGTCCCCAAGCCTATAAATACAACACTATTTAGAATTTCACTCAAAATATGAGAAATTTGAAAATCGTTATAGATATTATATACATCAGTTAACTTACTTCTTTCAAATTCGGCATTATGAGCTAAGCCTGCTACTACAACCGCAATTATACCTGATACATGAATATGTTCAGCTAAATAATAAAGTAGAATCGGCGTCAAAATATAAATAACTACAATTGGAGTCATTGTAGTAAAATTTTCATTTGAAAAATAACCACTTAAACGCATAATTTTTTGTCGAAGTAGAATTAATACAAATGAAAATACTAGACCTAATATAATACCACCACCAGCAGAATATAAAAAGTCAATAAATGTATGCCATACCTCCAAATGCTTAAAAGTATACCAGCTTACACCCATGTTCAATAAAATGATTCCAGAAGCGTCATTGAATAGGGATTCATTTTTCAAATATTTACTTACACCTGCCGGTATCTTTAAACCATGAATCACGGATTCAGTTGCTGTCGCATCTGTAGGGGTAGAAATAGCTGCTAAAATCAAACTGACCGGAAATGATAATCCAAAAAGCCATTTCAGTCCTAAGGTACCAACAGCAGTTGCAATAATGATCATAATTACTGTAATACTTATAATAGAGTGCCAACTCCGTGCGATGCTATAAATTCGATTTTGTTGGCCTTCAAAAAATAATAAGGGTGCAATAATTATGCCCATAAAAAATTCAGGGTTAAAGCTAAAATTAAAGGTAGGTACCAATGTGATCAGCATCCCCAAAGCAAAGGATATATAATTCACTGAAACTTTTTTAAACAAATAATTTTGAACCAACATTGCTAATGCCGCTAATAAAACCATGCCAATGGTTAGATTTACAATTTGCATTTATTACCTTTCCCACTAAAAATAAAGACGGTCCTTTAGACCGGACCGTCTTAGTATGACATTTTTTCTTGGTACATTTGATAAGCTTTATCAAATGTTGACATGCTAGCTAAATAGCCTGCATTCAATTCTAAATACTCAGACAGTTTTTCATAATCTTGCTCTTGCCTAGGAAAAGTTAAATCATGTTGAGCATTATTGGCAAATTGTGCAATATCGTCCTGAGAATTAGGATCTCTCTGAGTCATCAAATAGCGATAAAAGCTTTCACGATACATTTTACTGCTCCGTATAGTAAAGAATAGCGTAAGCCCCATTACCTGCATGAGTTGCAATAATTGGACTAGTTTGTCTTACCAAAACATTAATTTCAGGATTGATCGACTTAATTTTTTCAGCTAATTCATTCATTGATTCAGGTGTATCAACATAAGAAATACCAACTTCTTTTATTTTATCTTTATTGGCTTCAATATCTGCTAATACTCTTTCATCAAAAGCCCTAGAAAACTTCTTGCCGCGCCCCTTTTTGGCAACTTCTAGATTACCTTTTGGCATATGAAGCTCAATTCTAATATTAAGCAGAGTTGCAATTTTACCAGAAAGAGCACCTAAACGTCCACCTTTAATTAAATTATCTAAGTTAACAACCATCATGCGTAATTTTTGAGTTTCGATAATTTTATTAACATCTTCGATGATTTCATCAACGTTTTTACCTGCCTGAGCATCCTGGGCTGCTTTTAAAACTTGAAATCCTTCAGCACGGTCAGTTAGCTCTGAATCGATAATATAAACATCATCTGATTTTCCAGCAATTTCAGCGGCTTGACGTGCCGCATCCACAGTCCCACTTAAAGCTTTTGCCAAAAAAATCCCAATAACTTTGCTACCATCTGCAGTTAAATTTTTAATTGTTTCTACAAATCTGCCAATTGGTGGCTGGCTCGTTTTTGGCAAAGCTTCTGACTCATTCATCAATTCCACAAACTTACTTCTAGTTAGATCTACTCCATCAATGTAAGTCTTGCCATCAATAGTAATTGATAGTGGTACAACAGTTATGTCATATTTTTTAATTTCTTCTGGTGTTAATTGAACAGAAGAATCTGTCATTATCTTTATTTTTGACAACGTATTCGCCCTCAATTCTAAAATACTCTTTTTTTATGATAAAATGTGAGCATTACATATAAGCTAGTATATCAAAAAAATTGTTCAATAAAAAAGAGTGATTGGGATGTTTTACAAGTGAAATTAAAAGAATTGTGGCAAGAGCCAAAAAAGCGTTCAAAAACTTATGATATTTTGGATAATATATTTAGTGCTATTACCCACGGAATCGGCTTTGGATTAGCTGTGGCAGGTTTAGTAATTTTAATTGTTAAAGCCGCCCATACAGGAAGCCCGATGAGAGTCGTAACTTTTACTATTTATGGTTCATGTTTGGTACTTCTATATTTGTTTTCAACGCTATTTCATAGTTTAATCTTTACTAAAGCCAGAAACGTGTTCCAAATTTTTGACCATTCCTCAATTTTTTTATTAATTGCTGGATCCTATACCCCCTATTCTTTAGTTGCAATTGGGGGCGCTTGGGGATGGACTTTATTTGGCCTAATTTGGTCCTTAACTATTTTTGGAATTATCTACTATATTTTTAATCGCGGAAAACATGTGATCTTCGATACAATTTTATATGTTTCAATGGGATGGTTAGTAATTTTATCTGGGAGTTATCTTTATGTACGTTTAAGTCCGGTAGGCTTTTGGCTTTTAGTTGGGGGCGGAGTCGCCTATACCGTAGGGGCTCTCCTTTACACGATGCATAATGTGCCCTTTATTCATGTTATCTGGCATTTATTTGTAATGCTGGGATCAATCTTAATGTATTTTTCCGTATTGCTATATGTTTAGAAAAAACTCCAAGATCTTCTGGTTTTGGAGTTTTTTTGAGCATATTTAATGATTTTTCTTAACGTTAGGAGTATTATTTTTTGTAAATCAATTACTTTTTGTAAGGAGAAATTATTATGAAAACAGTCGAAAATATCATTATTGGATTTGGCAAAGGTGGAAAAACTTTAGCTAAATTCTTGGCTCAAAAAGGTGAAGAAGTTTTAGTTATTGAAAAATCTAATAAGATGTATGGAGGAACATGTATTAATATTGCCTGCTTGCCATCTAAGCGTCTTATTATTGAAGCTGGCAACGGAATGGACTTTGTTAAAGCAGTTAATGGAAAAAATGACATGACCTCTATGCTTCGTACCAAGAATTATCATATGCTTGCAGATGAAAAGACTGTTACTGTGCTTGATGGTAAAGCTAAATTTATCAATAACCACCAAATCACCGTTACTACCACTGATGGCGAGACGCTTGAATATCAAGGAAAGCGTATCTTTATTAATACAGGGTCTACTCCTGTCATGCTTCCAATTAAAGGGCTCAGCGACAGTAAGGCTGTGCTTGATTCAACTTCTGCGATGGAACAAAAAGAATTACCAAAAGAGTTAGTTATCATCGGGGCTGGTTATATTGGACTTGAATTTGCCTCAATGTTTGCTGAATATGGCTCAAAAGTCACTGTACTTGATTTACACGATGAATTTTTACCTCGTGAAGATGATGATATTGCCAGTGAAATAAAAAAGGATCTAGAAAAAAGCGGTGTTCGTTTTGAATTAGGTGTTAAGATTTCTGAAGTAAATAACGATACTGTTTTTTATCAAAAAGATGATCAAAATTATCAAGTCTCTGCTCCTCGTATTCTGGTTGCTACTGGTAGAAAACCTAATACTGAAGAATTGGGGTTAGAAAATACGGATATTAATTTAACTGATCGCGGGGCAATTAAGGTTAACGAGTATTTGGAGACTAGCGTTGATGATGTTTGGGCCATTGGAGACGTTAAAGGTGGACCTCAATTTACTTATATTTCTTTGGATGATTTTCGGATTATTAAGGATCAGCTTTATGGGGATGGACAAAGAACCCTTAATGATCGAATTAACATCCCTTATAGCGTTTTTATTTCACCATCCCTATCACGTATCGGTTTAAACGAAAAAGAAGCACAAGCGCAAAATATTGATTATCAGCTTAATAAATTGCCAGTTGCTTCTATTCCAAAGGCCCAAGTTTTGAAAGATCCACGAGGCTTGTTTAAAGCTTTAATTGATCCTAAAACTGATCAAATCCTCGGAGTAACTTTATATGGAGCTGAATCATACGAACTAATTAATATGATTTCTCTAGCAATGCATCAACATATTCCAGCATCTGTATTACGCGATCAAATTTATACTCACCCAACTATGAGTGAAAGTTTCAATGATTTATTTAAATAATTGGTCAAAAATATGCAAAAAGAGCATTGAAATTTCAATGCTCTTTTTATGTACACTTAATTTTGTTCTTCAATAAACTGCTTAATTGCGGCTTTACTGTTCTCTAATTCACCTTCAACCACTTTTTCTCTTATGGAGTTTAAAAGAATTCCCAACTTTGGGCCTGGCTCAATGCCGTTTTTAATTAGAAAGCGTCCATCTACGATCAAATCGGATGAATTTTTGATTGGGAGTGCATCATAACGATCTACTAAGGCTTCTGCTGAAATTGGCTGACCTAAAATGTGTGCCACATCAATAGTATTCAAAAGAGTGGCCTCTCCTGCTTTAAATAGGTCATAATCAGTAGGAGCTTGACTTGCTAATAAATCAAATAATTCGACAATTCTTTCTACCGCATCTGCCATTGCATTCGAATTCTTCCAATCACGCATAAATTTTCCAATATTATCATTTGGAATTTTCAGCAAAATAATAATCACAGCCCATAAACTAGTCTCCAAAGTAGGACTAAATTGCAATTGGGGATAAATAGATAAGAGATCTTTCTTTCCAGCAAAATCTGGCACATCTTCACTTAATTGAGTATCTAAAAAGATTTGAAAAGCTTGTCTAGAATGAGGCCCAATTCCCATCTTTACAAATTCTTCTCGAACGCGTTCAATTGAAATTTTCTTAAGCAATTCATGATTATCTTCAATCGCCTTTTGAGTTTCACCTTCAAGCTCAAATTCTAATTGGCTCATAAATCGAACTGCGCGCATCATTCGTAACGCATCTTCATGGAATCTTTCTTCAGGATTTCCTACTGCTCTAATTACTCGATTATGGAGATCTTTCAACCCATTAAATAAATCAATGATTTCTCCATTTGTATTCATTGCTAAAGCATTAATGGTAAAATCACGTCTTTTCAAATCTTCATCAAGATTTTGAACAAAAGTTACTTGATCTGGTCGACGAAAATCTTGATATCCAGATTCTGTTCTAAAAGTAGTAATTTCGTAACTGCCACCATTGTACAAAACAGTTACAGTTCCATGTTTTATTCCTGTATCAATAGTTTTTTCAAATTCTTCTTTAACTTCTTCAGGATAAGCACTTGTAGCAATATCAATATCGTGAATATGTCTACCTAATAATAAATCTCTTACGGAGCCACCAACAAAATATGCCTCAAATCCAGCATTTTCCAATTTCTTTAACACAGGCATTGCTGCCATAAATATTGCTGGTAAACTGTCTATTTTCATTTAATTAATCAACCCATTCATGTGTAATAATTTCTAAAATATGTTAGTTTTATCTTATAGAACCTTTAACAAAAGGAGGATTTTTATGCAAAAAATCAAATCAAAAACAATTTTGGAATTGCTAATGATCACAATTGGCTGTGCAATTTATGGACTTAGTCTAGATATGATCTCAGTTCCCAATAAATTAGCTGACGGTGGATTAAGTGGTATTTCCTTAATCTTGCATCATTTTTGGGGAATTAATATGGGACTTTCCACCCTAGTCTTAAATATCCCTCTTATTTTACTGGGATATCGCTTTATGGGCAAAAGACTTCTTGCCTATACTATCTGGGGCACTCTTTGTTTATCCTTCTTTTTATGGTTTTGGCGTTTAATTCCCATTATATCGCAATTTAACCTTGAACACGACCTCTTCTTGTCAGCAATCCTTGCAGGAACGCTATCAGGATTTGGTTTAGGGCTAGTTTTTCGATTTAATGGGACTTCTGGAGGGACTGACATCATTGCTCGAATTTGTCAAATGAAGTATGGCATTTCTTCTGGAAGAATTTTACTTTTGTGCGATGCCATTGTTTTATTCATTTCTCTATCTTATCTTGATATTAAACATATGATGTACACCCTTTTGGCTTCTTACATTCTGGCAAAAGTTATGGATGCAGTTCAACAAGGAGCCTATACTGCAAGAGGAATTATTATAATTTCAGATAAATATCAAGAAATCGGTAAAATGATTGATTTAAAACTAGAACGAGGTTTTACTTATTTTAAAGCTTTGGGCGGATATAAACATCAAGATCGTTTAGTTATTTATGTTGTTGTTTCTCCTCATGAAGTTCCTACTGTTAAACAGCTAGTAGAGCGAGAAGATCCAAATGCCTTTGTAAATGTAATTGATGTACATGAAGCGTTGGGTGAAGGTTTTACTTATAGTAAGAAACATTGGAAGTTCGATTTTAAGAAATAGTTGTTGTTTAGGCAGTTTGTTTGCCTTTTTTATTTTTGATTTTATAGATTTAGTAACAATCAGCTTATTATATCAAATCATTATATAAATCTTGCATTTCAGCATCTTCAGGAACTAATTTTAAGTAACGGTCCAAAAGTTGTTTTACAATATCTGTAGAATTTGGTTCTACATTAAAGAATCTTATCATTTGTTTTAAGAATTCAGGATTCTTTTGAAAATCTGGATATGCTAACAAGAATTCTGCTCGCGCTTTATCATTTTTATCCAAGTTTTCATATGAAATTGCCATGTTCCAATGAGCTTGAGGCTCTAATTCTTCATCGCTCTTATCTTTAAACAGGTTAATATTTTCTTGATCTTTATTTTCATGGATATACAAATTAGATAATTGCATTAAAAGATCGCTGTTGTCTGGTGCTATTTCTAGACCTTTCTTAAGTAAATCTTCTGCCGTATCTAATTCATTCATATTAGCCGCAGCCTTTGCACCCATGGAATATAAAGTTTCATCTAGTTCATTATAAGCGAGTCCAGCTTGTGCGGATCGCAAGACTTGTTCATTATCATGTTTATGTAAGTAAGCCTGTGCTAACAATGGATATGCATTAACATAATCCGGACTTTGATCAATTACATCATCTAAATACTTAATTGCTTGGTCATCATCCCCTACAGAAAGCATAATTAATCCAGCTTGGTACTTACTATCTATATCCAAGATATCAGCGCTATGTTCCTTAATAACTTCACTAGCCTCTTCATATTGACCTAATTTAGCCATTGTCTGAAACTCACGCTGAATTAAATTAGTTTCGCCAAAATTCTTCTGTCTTTTAACTAAATCTCTATACAAACTTAAAGCTTGTTCATATTCACCATCTAAATAGTCCAATTCAGCTAACCCAAACTTAATCGCATCTTCTTCTGGAGCTAATTTTAAAGCCTGAAGCAATTTATCCCTTGCAGTTTCAAGCAAACCATTTGTTTGATAATAATCAGCTTGAACTAATAAACTATCCAAATAAGCCGAAGAGTCCGGTAAAATATTATACAAAAGGGTTAACCCATCATCATCGTCTCCATCATTTAGAAGAATTTCCGCTAAGTACACCTTAAACAAATCTTCTTTTGGAAATTTAGCGATTAAAGAGCGATAAACTTCTTTAGATAAATTAGTAAAACCATAGCTAGTTAAATTTTCAGCCAAAGAAGCCAATACTTCTGGTTCATCATTATCTAAGGCTTGCTTTAATAAAATTTTATCTTGGGAAAAATCTTGATTTTCAATTGCATCTAATAATTTTTCTGAATAACTCATAATAATGCCTCCATTCAAAATATTATTTTACCAAAGTATTTTATTTCATACATTTATTGAATCTCCTCAAAGAAAAATATTAATTTATTATCATATTTTTCAATTTTTTAGAAAATAAAAAACAAGCAACTTCTTAGTTACTTGTTTTTCTAAGATAAGCCTTTTCAATAAAATGATGAAAACGGCTCTACTTAACAGCATCCTTAAGTGCCTTTCCTGGCTTAAATGCAGGAACTTCACTTGCAGGAATTTCAATTTCAGCACCAGTTTGAGGGTTGCGACCCTTACGTGCAGCACGGTGACGAACTTCAAAAGTACCAAAACCGATCAATTGTACCTTATTGCCATTAGCAAGGTCATTTTGAATTGAGCTAAAAATAGCATCAATTGCTACAGCAGCTTGCTTCTTAGTTAACTTAGTGTTAGCAGCTACTTCAGAAATCAATTCAGCTTTATTTGCCATCTTAGGATTCACCTCCTGAATTTGAACACCAAGTTCAAATTTGATAAGAAAGAATGACCTTGAATCATTGTTTCCTAAAGACCAAAATATCATAAAAACCCTGCAGTAACAAGCTTTTTTATAAAAAAGCCAGTTTTTACTTTCTCTTTCGTGGAATAATCTTAATAGGAGTTCCCATAAAATCGAAATTCTCTCGTAATTGATTAATTAAGAATCTTTGGTATGAAAAGTGCATCAATTCTGGATCATTAACAAACACTACAAAAGTTGGTGGATTAGTTCTTACTTGAGTCATGTAGTAAACGCGTAATCGCTTGCCCTTTACAAGAGGAGTTGGAACCAATTTACTTGCTTCAAGAAGCAAATCATTTAACACGCTAGATTGAATTCGTTGGTTCTGGTTTTCATATACCTTTTTAACCATTTTTGGAATTTGATCTAATCGTTGACCAGTTTTAGCAGAAACGAAAAGAATTGGAGCATAATCTAGATATTGAAATTCTTGACGAATAATTTTTTCAAAGTCTTTAGCACTTGTACTATTCTTTTCTGGTAAATCCCATTTATTTACAACAATTATAATTCCACGACCTGCCTCATGGGCATATCCGGCCACATGCTTGTCTTGTTCTCGAATACCTGTACTTGCATCAAGAACCAAACAAACCACGTCTGAGCGTTCAATAGCGCTCATAGCACGTAATACAGAGTACTTTTCAGTCTTTTCGTATACCTTACCTCGACGACGAATACCAGCTGTATCGATTAGCCGAAATTTTGTGCCATCTTTTACAAAAGGAGTATCGACAGCATCGCGCGTTGTTCCCTCTTCGTTAGCAACAATTACTCTGTTTTCTCCTAAAAGTTTATTTACGATAGAAGATTTTCCTACATTAGGACGTCCAATCATACTAAATGAAATTACATCATCGGCCTTTTGATCCGTGTCATGAGGAAAATCACTGACAATTTCATCCAGTAAATCTCCAATACCTGTTCCATGACTACTGGAAACAGGAATAGGATCTCCCAATCCTAAACTGTAAAAATCATAAATATTAGCTCTTTGTTCAGGATTATCAGCTTTATTTACTGCTAAAATAACAGGTTTCTTAGTACGATAAAGAAGTTGTGCTACTTTTTCATCTAAATCTGTTACTCCATTAACTACACTGGTTAACATTACAATTACATCTGCTTCGTCAATTGCAATTTCTGCTTGGGCACGAATTTCTTCTTCAATTTTTCCATCGTCCCAAGTAATTCCTCCCGTATCAATAACATCGAATTTACGCCCTAACCATTCAGCTTGGGCATAATTACGATCTCGAGTTACTCCAAGTCTATCTTCTACAATTGCTAAACGCTCATTAATAATACGGTTGAAAAGTGTTGATTTTCCTACATTAGGACGTCCAACGATTGCTACCACTGGTAAAGCCATTTTTCAGCCTCCTTTTTAACGTTATACTAATTAAAAAAGCCGACGTTTAGTCGGCTTTTTTATATCTTATGACTATTGACGGTCCTTTAATTGGTCACCAATAATGTCACCCAATGCAAAACCGTTGTCATCGCTACTCATGTACTTCTTGCTTACTGAGTTTTCGTTACGTGAACGACGTGGACGAGAACTTTCGTTTGAAGAAGCATTTGGATCTGCAGCCTTGATTGAAAGTGAAATTCTTCTTTCGTTAGGATCAATGCTCAATACCTTAACCTTAACAGTTTGACCTACCTTCAAAACATCGCTTGGCTTGTCAACATGCTTGTTTGAAATTTCTGATACGTGTACTAAACCTTGAATACCATCAGTAACTTCAACAAAAGCACCGAAGTTAGTTAAAGACTTAACTTCACCTTCAAAAATGTCACCTTCATTTAAGTCAGCTGTAGCTTGTTCAAATGGAGAAGGTTCAGTTTGCTTAATTGACAAGGAGATACGATGTCTGTCATCGTCAATACCGATAACTTTAACCTTAACATCTTGACCTACCTTCAAAACATCGCTTGGCTTGTCAACATGCTTGTAAGAAATTTCTGAAATGTGTACTAAACCATCGACACCACCAACATCAATGAAAGCACCGAAGTTAGTTAAACGTGATACCTTACCTTCAATAACGTCGCCAACAACTAATTGTGATGCAACCTTATCAAATGCTTCTTCACGTTCTTCTTCAATTAAATCCTTGTGTGAAAGAATCAAACGATTCTTGTTAGGATCGATTTCGGTAATCTTAAGCTTCATAGTCTTACCGATGTAAGGCTTAAGATCTGAAACATAGCGATTTGAAATTAATGAAGCTGGTAAGAAACCACGGGTACCAACATCAACAAGTAAACCACCACGAACTGAAGAAGTTACAGTACCTTCAATTGGAGTACCTTCTTCAAAGTCCTTTTGTAACTTGTCGTATGCTTCTCTTTCCTTCAAACGGGTAACTGAGAAGAAAAATTCACCGTTTTCCTTATCGCCACCAGCTCTTCTAAGAACTAAGGCCTTAAACTTGTCGCCTGCCTTAACTAATTCACGTAAATCTGCGTTACGATCTGAAGTGTATTCACGACGAGTGATAACACCTTCCACACCAGCGTTTTCAACGCCAACATCAATTTGGCCGTCTTCAACGTCTAGTACTTCAACATCGACAATATCTCCGACCTCAACTCCTTGCATTTGCTTTAATGCGTCTAAAAATTGATTACTGTTTTCTGACATATGTACCTCCCAATATCATGTCTAATTTTAAATGAAAGTTGAAATTTTTTCTACTGTTTTGAACTGTTTTTTAAAGTTTTTTTGACTTTTTTTCAATTTCTTCAGAAATTTTCTCTACAACTTGGTCAATTGACAAGTTTGTAGTATCAATTTCTATAGCATCAGCAGCTTTTCTTAAAGGAGAAACTGCACGATGAGAATCTTTGTAGTCACGAGCCGCAATATCTGCTTCAATTTGTTCTACAGTTTGATCAGTATGAATTCCGCGCTCCTTCAAATCAAGCAAACGTCTTTCTGCGCGTGATCTTGCACTAGCTACTAAAAAGATCTTAACTTCAGCGTCTGGTAAAACTGTAGTACCGATATCACGACCATCCATGATAACATCTGTATGACCAGCTAACTCTCTTTGAAGAGCCACCATTTTTTCACGAATGCCCGGTAAAGCTGACACCTGAGAAACATTAGCTGAAATCTCTGGAGTTCTAATCTCTAAAGAAATATTTTTACCAGCGGAATATACTTTCTGTTCCCCATTTTCAGATTTTAATTCAATTCCATCTTGATCAATTGCCTTTAAAATACCTTCTTCGTTGCCATAATCTAAATTATGGTTTCGAGCAATTACTGTACATGCTCGATACATAGCTCCGGTATCGATATATACAAAAGATAAATTTTTAGCAATAATCTTTGCTACAGTACTTTTTCCTGCTGAAGCAGGCCCATCAATTGCTACTTGCATCCCTAACTATAAAAAAGACTTTCGTCTTTTTCATCCTTTCTAAAAAACTATTTAAGCTTAAGTGTTTGTCCAGTAACGACATTGGAAGAAACATCTAAGTCATTTAAATTAGCCAATTCAGCAACGCTCATTCCATGATCTGCTGCAATACTTGATAAACTTTCACCATCTTGAACTACATAAGTTTCTTCACTACTATCACTAGAAGATGAATCAGTTGCGGTAGTTGAATCATCACTTGATGAAGAACTTGAACTGGTCAAAGAACTAGAATTACTTAAAGCGCTTTTCTTTTTAGTATTAGTAGATTTCTTAGCTTTTTTCTTTGATGCTTTCTTTTTAGACTTAGAAGCCACAGTTTTAGTAGTCTGTTTTTCTTCAGCTTTTTGAGAATGTGTCGAAGCTTGGTGCCAAACAATTGGAACTAGTGCAATTATGATTACTAGCAAAATAACAATCACTGCACCCCAACGGCTCGGGCCTCCCCCTCGATTATCTTGTTGCTCATCGTCTATGCTTCTAGACTTACTAGGACGTTCAACGTGCTTATATGGTCCCTTTGGCTTTTGATCCATTTGGCATTCCTCCAATCACTTAACTGCTTAATTTTAGCATACTTCTATTTATCTTTGAACATCAAAAAAGACCCGCTTTTAAAAGCGAGACTTCTAAAGTTTGTTTATTTCTAAATATTAAATTTTCTTCTGACAAATGGTTTAATGTTTTTCAATACAGATTCAAACAATATATAAACTACTACACTGTTAATGACACCTTTAATAAGATTAAATGGAACAATTATTCCAAAAATATATGCATTCATTGATGGCAAGTGAAGCAGTTGTCCTAAGTAAACCTTTTCTGTGAAGCTATATAAAGCTGCGTAACTATGAATTGCAGGAATATTGGCAATTGAAGTTACTGCATATACTGGAGTTAAAATAAACGCATTAGCAAGCGCTAAAATCAAAGTCATAGCAATACTCCCAATTACTAATCCTAAAATCGGAAGTAAATGACCTTTTAAAGACTTTCTATTTTTAATTTCGACGCTCTTTGCAATCCAATAAAATGGCAAAGCGAATGAAATAGAAGCCAGAAATGCAGCAATTTGACCTACTAAGCTTGGCAGTGCAAAGCCACTAAATACCAAACTCAATAAGGTACGGATAAAAGCAATAAATATTCCAGGCCCCGCTCCAAAAATAAACATCCCAATCGTAATAATTACATCTGAAAAGTCGAATTTTAAGAATCCTACTCCTGGCATAATCGGAAATTCAATTTTCATCACTACAAAAGCGAAAGCTCCAATTAGTGCATAGGCGATTATATTAGCTAAGCTACTAGATTTACGTTGAACTTGTTCCATATATACTTACCTCCATAACAAAAGGTCTGCTGCTTCAGCAACAGACCTTTAAAAGTAAGTATTATCTTTTTCTTTTGTTAGTCTGTCTTCTCTCATCTAGACTTTAACTATCGGTATCTTAACAGATTCAGCCACATACGTGGGTCGCGGACTTTCACCGCCGGTCGGGAATTTCACCCTGCCCTGAAGACAACAAACTTAATATTCAATTTACAGTTTCATCTTAGTCCAAGTGTTTCAATCTGTCAACTTCTTTGAGCGACAATTCCCGGTATTCTCCAGATGTAAGGGATTGCAAATCCAAAAATGCATAACGCTCTCTAGACAATTTTTGGACTGGATGCCCCACTGCTTTAAACATCTTTTTAACTTGATGATAATGCCCTTCATGAATTGTTAGTTGGACAATCTGAGTATTTTTTCGTTTATTAGTCTTTAAAATTTTAACCTTTGCCGGCGCACTTTTATGTTTATCAAAAACTACTCCATTGACTAAAGCCTTTATTTGTTGAGGTTCTAGAATCCCTTCTATCTTCGCTACATAGACTTTAGGAACTTCATGCCGCGGATGCATTAATAAATTAGCCAATTCACCATCATTAGTCATCAAAAGAAGACCTGAAGTGTCATAGTCCAATCTTCCCACAGGATATACTCGATAAGGAATATCCTCAAAGAAATCAACTACTGTCTTTCGTCCTTTATTATCGCTAGCTGTAGAAACTACACCACGTGGCTTATAAAAAAGATAAGTATGTAAACTTTCTCTTTCAATAGGTTCTCCATCTACAGTAATATTACTAAAAGTCTCTACTTTTGTTCCCAGCTTAGTAACTATTTTTCCGTCTACACGCACTCGACCGGCAACAATCATCTTCTCTGCCTTACGTCTT
Organism: Lactobacillus intestinalis; assembly: GCF_024397795.1. NCBI lineage: Bacteria > Bacillati > Bacillota > Bacilli > Lactobacillales > Lactobacillaceae > Lactobacillus > Lactobacillus intestinalis. The sequence continues at coordinate 961,747 of NZ_CP072983.1, forward strand.
GAAGCAATTCCTGCTTCTGCAATTACCTTTTGAAGTCTTTCTAACGCCATATTTAACTCTCCTCACTTTCATTCTCTTTATCTTTTAATTTAAACAAATCTACTTCTGATTCGGAACTTACTTCATCTTCGAAATTTTCAATCAATGGTAAGTCTGCTAAACTTTCATATCCAAAATATTGCAAAAAATAATCAGTTGTAATATACAAGTTTGGATTCCCAGGGGCGTTCTTTTTTCCACTAGCTTTAATCAAACCACGCCAAACCAAAGTTTGAATCGCTCCAGAAGAATTAACTCCACGAATATCGTCAATTTCCACTCTAGTGATTGGTTGTTTATAAGCTACTATCGCTAAAATTTCTAAAGCAGATTGACTAATTCCTTTACTAAGGTCCTTTTGAAAGTATTTTTCAATAATTTTACTAGTTTCAGGACGAGTGGTTAACTTATATGTTTGATTAACATGAATAGCTTGCAACCCATTGTCTGGGTCTTTTTCAAGCTTATCTTTTAAATTCATAAATAAAGCTTCTAACTCTGTTTCATTGAGCTCTAAAAGTCCACAAAGGACACTTTTATCTAGCCCTTCATCCCCAGCAACGTATAATAAAGCTTCTAAATTTGCAATTTTAGTGGCCATTTTTATTTATTCCTTTTATATTTAGATCTCCAAAAGTTATAGATTGAGTAACAATTATATCTTTATTTTTGCTCAATTCTAATACTGCTAAAAACAATCCTATTACATCAGAAATATTACTCAATTCATTAATACAAGAAAAAAAGCTCACTTCTTTTCCTACACTCACTTTATTCTTCAAATATGAGCACATTTCAGTAATAGATCTTTCTTTTACTTCCACCATCGCAGAATCAGGATGCTTTATTTTCAGTTTTCTCATAACAAAGGCAAATGTATGAGCCAATTCATCAGAACTTATTTGTCCTAAAGGTAATTTTTGCAACTTTTTATCTTTAGAGACACTCGCTTCCTTAGAAACTGTAACAGGCAAACTATCATTTCGCTGTTTGAAATATTCCGAAATCTTTTTAAAAACAGAATATTGAACCAATTGTTGCACAAGTTCATCACGTGGATCTTCTTCGACTACATTTTCAACAAAATCATTCTGCGGCAACAAGTATTGTGACTTTATTCTTAACAAAGTTGAAGACATCACAAAATACTCTCCAGCAATTTGTAAATTAAGTTGTTGCATTTGCTTCAAATAATCTAAATACTGACTTGTAATTTGAGCAATTGGAATATCATAAATATTAATCTCTTGTGACTGGATCAAATGTAAAAGTAAATCCAATGGCCCCTCAAAGTTGGGTAATTCTAATGTTAAATCTTTATTCATGTGGTTTATCTAAATATTTAATCAAATAAGTATATTCGGGCACTGTCGTCACTTTTTCACCCGGATGCGCCTTAATAAGATCTCGTAAAATATCTACTTCGTATTTTTCCTCACGAAATCCTGGCGCCAATGAAATATAGCGAACAACAATAAATCGATTATTAACTTGCGTTCCTACTACTCCAATATAATTTGAGTGATCATCTTTATATAAATATAATTTAAAATCATCACTATCACGATTAAGTTGTATTTCTTCTTGTAAATTCTGTAAATTCTTGAAATCTGGTAGATAAGAAAGTAATCCCATCGCCGTCTTTTCGTTGTCTTTTTTATATTCAGCTAGCATCAAATCACCTAAATTCGTGGATAAGTTTTTTGATAAACATCCAAAATTTGCTTTTGAGACAAATTCCCATACATCCCATTTAAATTATTTGAGCGTCCTAAAATTTCTTGAACTACTCGAAAATCTGCTCCATTTTCTAACATTTGCGCTGCAAAACTTTGACGCAAAGTATGAGGCGTAATTTCCTTATCTAACTCAGCTTTAACAGCATACCTTTTAATAATTTGCCAAACTGCCTGCCGGGTTAAAGGCTTTCCTCGATTATTCAAAAAAACATAATCTTCCATCCCTGCTTTTAAAAGCAACTCATATGCTTTATCTTGATACTCCTTGAGCCACTTTAAAGCATTTACACTAATCGGAATTAAACGCTCTTTGGTTTCATCACTAGAAATTTTCAATAACTGCAAATCAGCATGAATGTCACTAAACTTCAAGTTAATCGCTTCACTCACCTTCATTCCCGTAGCATATAAAGTCTCTAGTAAAGCGCGATCTCTTAGTCCTAAACTATTTTTGAGGTTAGGCTGATTTAATAAAAGCGCAACCTCAGATTGAACCAAAACGACTGGCTGCCGAAATTCTTTTTGTGGTGCATCAATTTCAATCATTGGATTTAATTTCTGAATATTTTTTCGCGCTAACCATTGATAAAACTTTCGCAAACTGGAAATCATCCGACTAATCGAACTAGCAGCTTTATTTTCTTGATGTTGCTGTGCCAAAAAAGCTTCAATATCAATTGCCTCTGTGGGCCAGGAAGTTATATTTCTACTTTTCAAAAACGTCAAGAATTCCAGCAAATCTTGGCGATAAGCCACAATAGTATTATTACTTAATCCCCGTTCAATATTACAAAATTGCAAGTAATCCTCTATCTGCTTTTGCAAATTATTCATCGTTATCGCTTTCTGGATCGTGAATTAATGTAATTGTTCCTGCTTCTTTATCTTCGCTGATTAAACCAGCTTTAAGCAAGTGGCCCAAAGCACGTTTAAAAGCAGATTTAGAAATTCCAAAATAATTCTTTATTTCTTGCGCATCTGATTTGTCATAAAATGGCAAAGTTTTAATTTCTTTTCTGCGTAAACTCATTAAAATCATTTGAGCATCATCATCAATTTCTTCAAACGCACGTGGTAAATTACTTAAGTTTAAGCGGCCATATTGACTCACTCCGATTACCCGTCCTCTAAATTGTTCTCCTAAACGAAGAGGACATCCCATTTGAGACTCATGAACAAAGCCTAAGTAATAATCACTAGTTAAAACAAAAGCTCCAATATCACGGCTTGCATAAACGGTGGCAAAGACATCTTTATTCTTCATATCCTTAGGAAAATTAGCTGCAATTTGATCAAAAATATTTTCATCGGCTAACTTAGCCCAAATTCGATCTTTTTCATCAGTTTCGAGCCTTACTAATAAACGATCATCTTTACGAGGCCAATTACTTTTATCACGAGGAAGGTCATCAAGTGAGACAACTACATCTTTATCAGGCAAGCCAATATCCACAAATACTCCCAGTCCTGGTCGCACTTCAGTTACCTTTCCCCATCCATATTGATCTGGCTGAGCAAATGGCAAAAATTGTGTCATTTCACGGTCATGGTTTTTATTATCATAAATAAATCCTGTGATTTCATCTCCCAATTTGGGAATTTCATCTTGCGTAATCTCATGACGCTTTAACTCATAAGTGATTCCATCAATTTGAACATAATAAGCGTCTTCGTTTTGATCAATTATTTTACCAGTTTCAATTGTTCCAAGCATAATTGATTCCTCCTACTTTACATATTTCTTATTATTAGTATACGCAAATTTTGAGCAAAATAAAATAGCCAGCCCTTGAGCTGACTATTTTATTAATTATTTATCTCTTTTAATTAAAGGTTTGAGATTTCGCCTTGGTAAATAGCACCACGACGTGCGTCAACAGTGATAGTTGAACCATCAGAAATCTTTTCAGTTGCATCAGTAGTACCAACAACAACTGGGATACCTAATGACAAACCAACAACTGCTGCGTGTGAAGTTAAACCTGAAGCTTCAACGACTAAACCTGAAGCCTTCTTGATAGCTGGCATGTAGTCAGGGTCAGTAGTCTTAGCAACTAAGATGTCGCCTTCCTTAACCTTGCTATTTGCTTCTTCTGCTGAATTTGCAACAACAGCCTTGCCAACTACTGAACCGTTACCTACACCTAAACCTTGTGCAAGCTTGTTACCGATGATTTGTAACTTCATAACGTTAGTAGTACCTGATTCACCAACTGGAACACCAGCAACGATGATTACAAGGTCGCCATCCTTAACAAGACCTTCTTGCTTAGCAACTTCTGCTGCCTTTTCGAACATGTCATCAGTTGAGCTAGGCTTGTCAGTCAATACTGGAGTTACACCCCAAACAACTGCTAATGAGTGTTGAATCTTTTCATCGAAAGTCATAGCAACGATATCAGCGTTTGGACGGTACTTAGAAATCATACGTGCAGTGTAACCTGACTTAGTTGCAGCAATAATAGTCTTAACGCCTAATTCTTGTGCAGTACGTACAACTGATTCACCGATAGCTTCAGTAACGTTTGAACCCTTGTAGTCTTCAAATCTTTGAAGAGCTAAAGTGTTACGCTTAAGCATTTGTTCTTCAGTACGTTCATCAATTTCAGCCATAGCCTTAACAGCCTTAACTGGGTATAAACCGTTTGCTGATTCACCTGAAAGCATAGTTGCGTCAGTACCGTCAAGAACTGCGTTAGCAACGTCAGAAACTTCAGCACGAGTTGGACGTGGGTTTTCTTGCATTGAGTCAAGCATTTGAGTAGCAGTAATAACTGGCTTACCAAGTGCGTTAGCTCTTCTGATCAAGTCCTTTTGTACAAATGGAACTTCCATGAATGGAATTTCAACACCCATGTCACCACGAGCAACCATCAAACCATCTGAAACTTGTAAAATTTCGTCAGCGTTGTTGATACCTTCTTGTGATTCGATCTTAGGGAAGATCTTAACGTAATCAGCACCTGCTGCTTCACAAAGCTTACGGATGTCTAAGATATCTTGAGCCTTACGTGCGAATGAAGCAAAGATAAAGTTAATACCTTCCTTCAAACCAAAGTTAATGTCATCAGTATCCTTTTGAGTGATACCTGGAAGGCGAATTTCAACACCTGGAGCGTTAACACCCTTCTTTGATCCGATCAAACCAGTGTTTTGAGCTTCACAAACGAGTTCCTTCTTATCGTCGTCTTTTTCCTTAATCAAAAGGTCTACTAAACCATCATCGATTAATACGTGACCACCAACGTGAGTATCATCGTACAAACCTGGGTAAGTTACGTGGATCATGTCCTTGTTACCTGGCTTAGTTGCATCCATAGAAATACGGATCTTGTCACCAGTGTTAATAGTGAACTTACCACCTTCTTGGTCAGTAGTTCTAATTTCAGCACCCTTAGTATCAAGAGCGATGCCAAGAAGCTTGCCAGTATTCTTTTCTACTTCACGAACCATGTTCATACGAGCACGGTGTTCTTCGTGGTCTCCGTGTGAGAAGTTAAAACGGAATACGTTTGCACCAGCATTTGCTAAAGCAGTAATAGTTTCAATATCATTTGAAGCTGGCCCTAAAGTACTAACAATCTTGGTTTTCTTCATTATTTATAAATCCTCTCCAACAAAATCGACTAATTTTTAGTCATTTCTTTATTAACATCCAACAGTGTGAAATCGCCGTGGTGCTTTCCATCAAACAGATCAAGAATGTCGTGGGTATTAAGCTTTCCACCATCCATGCCGACAGCTAAACCGCCTTTTCCATCGAGAAGTAGATTTACAGCATAATTACCCATCTTAGTGGCATTTACTCTATCTTCAACTGTTGGTGAACCACCACGTTGCATATGGCCAAGAACATTGGCACGAGCATCAAAGTCACCATACTTTAGAAGTTCTTTTCTAAAGTCTTCAGCACTCATAACGCCTTCTGCCAATACTACAAGGCCATGGTCTTTACCATCTGCAAAGTTTTGTTTAATGGTTTCAGCAATTTCCTGAACGTCGTAAGGACGTTCAGGAATAACAATTGCATCAGCTCCACTAGCTACACCAACACGCATAGCAATATCTCCACATTCACGACCCATTACATTAACAATGAATACGCGGTGGTGACTACTTGCTGTGTCGCGAATCTTATCAATCGCGTCCATAGCAGTACGACAAGCAGAATCATAACCGATAGTGTAATCAGTATAAGGAATATCATTATCGATAGTTCCTGGTAAACCAATTGAATTAATGCCAAGACGAGTCAAAGCTAAAGCACCATGGTAAGATCCGTCACCGCCAATAACGATAACAGCATCAATTCCATGCTCTCTTAATTGTTCTGCACCCTTCTTTTGCACTTCTTCTTGTGCAAATTCTGGAAAACGTGCTGAATACAAGAAAGTACCACCTTGACTAATCTTATGGTCGACATCTTCCGCAGTTAACGGAACAAAGTCACCAGCTACTAAGCCAGCAAAACCATAACGAATTCCAAAGACTTCAAGTCCGTGATGGATAGCAGTCTTTGTAACGGCTCTGATTGCTGCATTCATACCAGGGGCGTCGCCACCACTGGTTAAAATACCAATCCGTTTCATGAATTCACCTCATCATGATTATTTGTGTAATTTCTCACATCACATAAATATTACCATTTTTTTGAGCAAAAATCTCATAAAAAATGGTTTAATTTGTTGATTTAACGCGCTTTTTTGATGTTAGCGCTGTCAAGTATTATCGCACTAAGATCGAATTTTTAAATTTATTCTTTAAATTGAACTTTACGCAAATTGGTAAGTAAATATTGCTTTTTATTTGGATCAAATCTATCATTTTGGACTTTAACCCCTAAAATATAAATTTGTCCTTCCTTCAAATAGCTTTCTACTTTTTTATATACTTCTGGGAAAATCGTAAATTCTGCATTTCCTGTCGTATCAGCAAATGTAGCAAAGGCCATTTCTTCGCCCTTTTTCGTTTTTATTTTCTTTATTCTTATTAATTTTCCTACTCCTATTCCACTCTCATTAGTATTAAAAGAGTTCAGAGCATGAGCATTAAACTTTTGAGCATATTTTTGAACTGCAACTAACGGAGTCGTAGTAGTTGAAAAGCCTAATACCTCTTCTTCCATAGTCGCTTTTTCTGTATTACTTGGTACTGGAGCTTTTTTGATGGGTACTCCTCCTAGACCTTCAGAAAGAGAAACATTTTTCCCAGTAAGCTTAATAATATCAACGAAATCGGCACAATTTTCGAGAAGTTCATTTCGATTAGAATGCAAATTATCAAAGCATCCCGCCTTAATCAAGATTTGTATCAATTCAACTTTTAAAAATTTTAAATCAATTTTTCTTAAAAAGTCACTAAAAGAAGTAAATGGTCGCTTCAAATTCACTATTTGATTGACAAAATCAATTCGAAGCCCTTTAATAGCTCTTAAACCAACTAAAATTTTTCCTTCTTTTATTGTATAATCCTTCTGACTTTGATTAATATCAGGCGTTGAAAACTTTATTCCGGCTTCTTGAGCTTGCATAATATAACTTTGAGCTTTTCCAGCACCACTAGAATTTAAAATGGCTGTATAAAATTCTAGAGGAAAGTGAACTTTAAGATAAGCTAACCAAAAAGCAATTTTGGTATAAGCCACTGCATGAGATCGATTGAATCCATAATTGGCAAATTGTTCAATATACTTATAGACTCTTTCTCCAACTAGACGGGGATGGCCATTTTTCAAGGTTCCCTGAATAAACTTATTTCTTTGCCTTGCAATCACATCAGGCTCTTTTTTGGACATGGCACGCCTTAAAATATCGGCTTCTCCCAGAGAAAACCCAGCTAAAACCTGAGCAGTCTGCATAACTTGTTCTTGATAAACTAGAACTCCATAAGTTGGCGCTAAGATCTTTTCTAGACTCGAATCAGGATATTGAATTCTCTCTTGTCCTTTTTTCCGAGCTATAAAAGTATCAATATTATTCATCGGACCGGGACGATATAAAGCATTGACAGCTACCAAATCTTCAAAATTATCTGGATGCAATGATCGTAAAACTCGTTTAATTCCGTTAGATTCAAATTGAAAGATCGCATCAGTTTTACCCTCATCAAAAAGTTGTAAAGTTTTGGCATCATTTAATGGAATTTTGTGAGGATCTAGATGAGTTCCTTGCTGATTAATTAAGTTGAGAGTATCACCCAGAATGGTTAAATTTCTCAAACCTAAAAAATCAATCTTTAATAATCCCAATGATTCAACATATTTCTTAGTTTGCTGAGTAACTTCAATATCTAATGGACCCGCTTGTAAAGCAGAAATCCCAGCGATAGATTTATCACTGATCACTAACCCAGCTGCATGAACTGAATAGTGACGGGGCAATCCTTCTATAGCACGAGCTGTTTGAAATAATAAACGATTTTCTTTAGTGGAATTAACTAAAAGTCTTAGCTCTCTAGAATTTTCATAAGCTTCATTCAAAGTGATTTTTCCTTTAGAAGAAGGCACAGCATTAGCCCATTTATTTATTTCTACATCACTAAATCCAAAAATTCTGCCTGTGTCTCTAAGAGCTTGCTTAGCTGCTAAAGTTCCAAAGGTTAAGATTTGAGCCGCATGATCTACGCCATACTTATGATACATATACTTAATTACGTCATCGCGTCGATTATCAGGAATATCCAAGTCAATATCTGGCATTTCATGCCGAGCTGGATTTAAAAATCGCTCGAAAAGCAAATTATATTCTATTGGATCAACTTCAGTAATTTTTAAAGCATAGGAAACTAAAGATCCACAAGCTGATCCACGTCCTGGCCCAGTAGTAATCTTCTCTTGATGGCAGTAATTCATTACATCCCAAACAATTAAGAAGTAATCATCAAATCCCATCTTATCAATAACAGCTAATTCATAATTCAATCTTCTCTGGTAGTTAACTGGAACTTGACCATTTTTAAACCGCCTAATCAGACCTTTTTTAGCTAAATTAAATAAATACTCTTTAGAAGTAGGAAACTTATTTTGTTGATATTTAGGTAAAACTGGCTTTTTAAAAACCACTTTTGCCTCACACGCCTGTGCGATTTTCCAGGTATTCTCAATTGCTTCTTCCAATCCAAAATTTTGATATTTTTCCTTTAATTCCACGCTAGAGAGCATATAGTGAGAACCCTTTTGCTTAGCAAGCGCGACCACATCTTGTAATTTCTCACCATTTTTTATAGTGGTTAAAGATTTTCGCAAGAATTGTTGTTGTGGTTCTAAATATTGACCATCTTCTACAGCAACTAATGGTAATTTAAATTGTGTACTTAAAGATTTAACATAATTAATATAATTTCTAGCCGATTCATTGGCGTACACTCCCAAATACAGCGAACTTGATTGGGGAATGATTTTTTTAATTGCTCGCAGATAATCACTACCTAACTTTTCTTGACGCTGAAAAAGCATCACAAGTTCACTACGAAGATTAGCTGGTGTAATAATGACTAGTTCTTCTAAATACTTTTTAAGTTCAGACAAGGCCAAAACACGATCTTTTTCACCATTGTTAGTTAAAAGATTAATTGCACTTGATAATCTTAACAAATTACGATAGCCCTGATCACTTTTAGCAATAACAATCAAATCATATTTTTCTGCACTATCGATTAATCCATTAATTCGAATTTGCATCCCTAACAGAGGTTTAATTCCCACTTTTTGCGCTAATTCATAGAAATTAACCAAACCGTATGTAACATTAATATCAGTTAAGCCTACGGCCTCATATCCCTTATTTTTGGCTGTTTTCAATAAATCTAAAATTCGAGTAGGACTCTCTAACAAAGTATATGCACTCAAATTTTGAAGTGTTGCCATTTTCATCAATTACCACCCCTTTGTACAAAATTAAGTATACCAAAACTATCATTTAGAGTTTGAAAACACGTCTGGATTTTGCTAAAATTCAACTATGAAAGAAGGAAATTAACTATGGGTCGCTATATTGTAACTATTTTTTGGAGCACGATCTACATGTTAGTTGTAGGTTTTATTGCAGCTCCATTGACTCAAAGTGTTTTTGAGCCTAAAGAAGCAATTTTAATTGGTGTTGTATTTGGTATTCTTTTTGCGATTATTATCCCAGCAATCACTGCTACCTCGCATAAAGATAACAGTAAATTCAGCAAATTAAAATAATAACATAAAACCACTAGCGTGAAGCTAGTGGTTTTTTATTAATAAAATTTATAGTTTTTCTTAGTATCGACCTTAATTGGACCATGTGTTAAATACTCACTGAACATTTGAACATAGTCTTTATCTAAAGTGAATTCAATTTTATCCATGCTATATTCTGGATAAAATCCACCGCCCATTGCACGATAATTATTAACCGCCAAGTGATAAATTTTATCATCTTCTATATCCTGACCATGCAATTTTAATTTAGTTAGTCTTTGACCTGCTGGTTTAGAAATATCAGCTTCATACTCAACTGGATAAAAGACGTCAAAATGATAAAGAAGTGGCTTAGGCTTTATCCAGCGATCTAAAAATGTGATTTGATCACCATTTTTCTTCAAAAATCCCGCACTATGTTCGATGATATGACGCAATTGTTTTCCAGTTAATTTTACCCGACACAATTGATTTGCATATGGATAATTTAGAAGAACATCCCTCATCGTTACTTCTTTATCAAAACCTTTAGCAGTTTCACTCATCACTGCAGTTGCAGACACATCAGCCTTAGTAAACCAAATTTGCATTTGTTGTAATAAATTAACAAATGGTGCTCCTTCTAGTCTGCCTTTCATAGCATTTTCAATTGGTGCCGGCTCATTTAAGTTAGCAATAGGATGATCAAGCCATTTTTGAGTATTTTGATCGAGTTCCTTTACAGTATCAACAATTTTTTGATCAGGATCATAATCCTTAGTGTCAATCAATTTGGTAGTCATACTGTTAATCTTTTTAGTTTGATCATCAATATCCAAAATAACTTCTGCAATAGCTTCTCCGCGATAGCCTGGCTGAACTATCGCTGTATTTTTGGTAACTAGGTTTAAACGTCGGTGTTGGTGGCCAGTTAAGAAAACATCAACTTCGGGAATTTCAGTTAAAATCTTATAGCCTTCATTTTCACCACGATGAGGTTCTGTGGCTTCTCCAGATTCTGGATCACTTTCAAAGCCTCCATGATACATTACAGCTAAAACATCAACTTGCGGTCTTAAAATTTCAGCATAATGCTTAACTTTCTCATAAGCTGAAACAAACTTTAATCCTTCTACATTCTCTTTTGGTTCCCAATGAGGAATATATTGAGTAGTAACCCCCAACAAACCTATTTTTATGCCATTCTTTTCAAGAATTTTATATTCACGACCAAAAGCAGGTACGTTAGTTTCTTCATCAAGTACATTATCATTAATAATATCTGCTCTATTATTATCAATATAATAAGTTAAGTAATCCAAGCCAAAGTTAAAATCATGATTCCCTAAACAACGGGCATCATATCCAACCTCGTTATAAGCATCCGTAAATTTTTTTAATGCTGAAAAATCCTTTACTGTATGAGCATATGAAGCTAAAGGAGAACCTTGCAAACAATCTCCTGAATCTGTCACGACTACGTTATCAGCACCATACTTTTCTTTTTCTGCTTTAATTGCTGCACTCACACGACTCAAACTAAAAGGAGCGTTGTAATTATCTTTATCTTGATAATCAGTTGGGAGCAAAAATCCATGAGTATCACTGGAATGTAAAAATACTAGTTTCATAAATCTTTCTTTCTATTTTTAAGTATGAAAAAAGACACCTTCTGGTGCCCTCTTTTATTAGTTATTGTCGTTTGAGTTGTTGTTTACAACTTGACGACCCTTGTAATAACCCTTAGGTGAAACACGGTGGCTTAAGCGGTATTCACCAGTAGTTGCATCATAGTGCATTGCTGGAGTGGTTAACTTAATATGACCACGACGTGAACGTTTCTTTTGTTTAGAAGTATGTCTTGCAGGAACTGCCATTTAATTAGATCTCCTTTATTATAGTCTTAAGCTTATTGCGGATTGCTCAAAAACAATCTCAATAACTCACGTGATTCAATGATACTATTCAATCGCTAATAAATCAAGGTTTATTAATGTTTCTTCTTGTTAAATTGTTTATCTTGACCTAAAAACCATCCCAATAAAATCCCAATAATTACCATCACAACAAGAACAATAATCAATGGGAGTTTTACTTTAAAAAAGCCAAAATTTATTGCAACTGGACTTGTATTCATTACTACAAAAATCACTGCAATTAGTGCCACCAATAGGCTAATAACTAAATTGATTTGTGCTTTTTTACTATTCATTTGCCACTACTTTCTAGAAGCAAAATCTAAAGAAATACGATCGCCAATTGTTGGGAATAAGTTATACAGTTTAGCAAGAAAAGCTAAGCTTAAAGGCAAATTCAGTTCACGCTTATCACTACCAAAGAAATGAACTACTTGCCAAGCCACATCATCAGGATCAAGCATAAATTCTTCTACATTTTTTACGTAATTCCCCGTACTATCAGCAATATTAAAGAAGTTAGTGTATACAGGGCCCGGATTTACAGTCATAACTTTAACGCCAAATGGTTTTAATTCTAAGCGCAACACATTTGAAAATTGAATAACTGCTGCCTTAGTAGCACTATAAGCCGCTGATTTGGTGGTAGGAACTTTTCCTGCCATAGAACCAAAGTTAACGATTTGGCCGCTCTTTTGGCTCATCATTACACGACCCACCAAGCGAGTAAAGTACATCAAACCAAGCACATTTACTTGGAACATATTAGTAGTATCTTGGAAATCACTTTCTTCAAAATTCTCAAAAATCCCAAATCCTGCGCAATTAACAAGATAATCAATATGCTTTACTACCTTGATCATTTTATTAAAAGTAGCACCAATTTCGTCAGATTTTCCCATATCTGTTGGAAAAACATAAGCCTTAGCGCCAGATAATTCACGAGCTTCGGCTGCAATTTCTTCAAGACGTTCTTTTCTTCTTGCAATCAAAATTACAGTTGCTCCTCTACCTGCACTTTCTAGCACAATAGAACGACCGATGCCACTTGAAGCACCTGTCACAACAACAACTTTATTTCTTAATGAATCACTCATCAGTCTGTACCTTTCATTGGAATATTAACCCGATCAAAATCATTAACTAACTTAGTATGAGCGAAGACCTTGCGTGCTTGTTTCTCAAGCTGTTTAGCCTTTGAACCTAAATATCTAGCTGAAATATGATCCAAGTATAGTCTTTTTACCCCATTATCGCGCGCAACTGTAGCAGCTTCAACTGCAGTTGAATGGTAATATGAGTGAGCTAACTTAGACTCATTACCTGCAAAGGTAGACTCATGAACCAATACATCAGCATTTTGAGCTAACTTAGCAATATTCGGAGTTGAGCGCGTATCATAGATAATAGTAACTATTCGACCTGGTCTTTCTGGTCCCAAAAATTCCTTACCATCTAACACAGTCCCATCAGACAAAACAATTTGTTCGCCATTTTTTAACTTTCCTAGTAAGGGACCGTTAGGAATATTGTACTTTTCTAATTTACTCATTAAAAGTTCTCCAGGACGGGAATCTTCAACTACTCGATATCCAAAACTAGACACTCGGTGATCAAGTTTTTCTGTATATACTCTAAAGCCTTTTCCTTGATAAATTAAGCCACCTTCTGTTAGTTCAACAAACTTAATTGGATAAGATACCTTAGTTCGTGAAACCCGGAGGGCTGTTTTAACAAATTGCTCTAGTCCTGGTGGCCCATAAACAGTAATTGGACCTACATCCCCTTGAAAAGAGCGTGTTGCAAGTAACCCCGGCAATCCAAAAATATGATCACCATGATTATGTGAAATAAATATTCTAGTTACTTTGCGTAATCTGATATTTGTTTTTAAAATTTGATGTTGAGTAGCCTCCCCTACATCAAACAACCAAATCTCATTTAATTCATCTAGGAGTTTCAAAGCCAGACTTGATACATTTCTTTGCTTTGAAGGTTGTCCCGCTCCAGTACCTAAAAATTGTAATTCCATAAAATTCCTATTTCTATTTTAAATGTTTAACCATCACTTTTGCAATATATGCACTGTAATACTTAGATCCTACTGGATTTGGATGTGTCTTATCTCCATAGAACCAATTAGGATGTTTTTTAGCATACGAATACCAATCTATCACTGTTAAATTAGGATATTTTTTACTTGCCTGTTTCAATAAATCATTAACTTGACCTTGCCACTGACGAGTTGGAACTAATGTATTAATCCAATATACATGTCGTTTAGGCCCAACTTCTTTCATCAAATGATCAACATCATCCATTGAAAAAGGACCATTAGTCCCTAATCCAATCAAAATATTATTTGCTAATACGTGCTCATTTTTATATTTATCAATCAAACCAAATGCGACATTTAATTGTCTGGAAACAGCTGCATCAATTAAAGCCTTAGGCATTAATTTTTTCAAATCGTCACTAGATCCAGCCATAACTGAATCACCAATTGCAGTAACTTGCAGATTGTTAGCTAATTGTAAATCAACTTGAGAAATTCCATATTTTTCGAATTTCTTATTAATGGGATGCTTTTTAGCATTAATTTCAGCTTCTTTAACCATTTTAGATCTAGCAGGTTGTTTAGCTTTATCTTTCTTCAATTTCGCAATTAATTTCTTGTTTTCTTTAGATTGTTTTTTACCATTGGATTCTATTCTTTTAGCCAATTGACTCTTATTAAAATCTTCCGCTTTAACTGATGGCGAAACTGTAATTCCAATAGAACCTAATAAAAAAATCAGAGAAAAAATTGCTACTTGGGCTCTTTTTACATAATCTTTTTCATTAGAGTTAAGAACTTTTTGAATATAAATTTTTACCTTATCAAAAGTAATATGACCCATTGGACGTTCAATAAAACGATAAGTCACTTCACTCAATAGTAAGATTAATACTACTTCGATAGTATGGTATAGCATTACATGATCTGCTAAATCCGTTACTTTATCTTCAAAGAAAATCATTACTGGAAATTGATACAAATAAATTCCATAACTTCTTGAACCAATCCACTTAAACAACGGATTAGTCAGCCACTGATTCCAATGACTACCAGGATGAGCAATAATTGCAGCAAATACAGTTACTAAAACTGTAAAGATAAACATCCCCCCACAATACGTAAACGCAGATTGAGGATTTACTGCTTTACTGCAAAACATCATTAAAATTAAAATAAAGCTTCCTAATCCTACTAAATCTAACAATCGACTGTCACGCTTAGAGATATTAGTTCGCAGTCTTTCTACTGGCCATATAACTGCCAGAGATGCTCCTAGACCTAAAGCAAAGAAACGGGTATCAGTCCCATAATAAATTCGATTAATATCGGCGCCAGTTAAATATAAAACCATCATCTCTAAAGCCGAAGCAATGGATAAACCAAAGAGAATCCAAAAGATATTCTTCTTTTTCTTAACAAACTTAACCAGTAAGAAAATGACTAATGGCCACAAGATATAAAATTGGCCTTCAATCGACATCGTCCATAAATGTGTAAATGGAGATTCATTAGCCGCAAAACGTTCAAAATAGCTTTGCCCGTTTGATATCTGCCAAAAATTATACACGCTCAACAAATTGGTCATCACAACTTGATTTAATTTAGCTAACAAATTGCGCTGAAATACAAAAATATAAGCTGAACACAACCACAATAATGTAATTAATTGCGGATATAGCTTTTTGATTCGATTAATATAGAAATGGCGATTATTGTAACTCCCTTGTTGAGCATAAGACTTCAACATATGGTCAGTTACTAAATATCCTGATAAAACAAAAAAGATCGGTACCCCAAGATACCCTCCTATAAAAGTATTAGGGTCTAAGTGATATAAAATTACCCCAATAACTGCTAATGCTCTAAGTCCAGAATATCCTGTAATAAACCGATTCTTTTTCATATTTTCAAACTTCTCTACACTCTACTATTGTACAAATTCAAAACTAAAGTCACCGATTGCAACATCATCACCATCAACAGCACCCTTGGCACGTAAAGCGTCATCCACACCTAAATTCTTGAGCTTTCTTGCCAAACGCATAATACCATCTTGGTGATCCAAATTAGTCATTTGAACTAGTCTTTCTAAGCTAGCACCTTTAACTACATATTCGTGATCGCCAACTTTTTCAACAGTAAATTCATTTTTCTTAGGTGCTTGATATTTGTATTCTCTAGTCTTTTGAGTAACTTTAGGCTCTTCTTGCTTTTGTTTTTCAACTTCTTCAACTAGAGTAGCTGCATCTTGCATCAACTTATCTACGCCTTTATGAGTTACGCTGGAAATGGCATAAACAGGTTCATTATTATCTTCTGCCTTTAAGGCCTTTTTAAACTCTGCTAATTTTTCTTCAGAACCTGGAATATCCATTTGAGTAGCAACAATCAATTCACGCTTTTTAGATAAGTCTTGATCATAGCTAGCCAGCTCATTTCTAATTGTGTGATAATCTTCAATTGCTTCTCTTCCATTATTAGGATCCATTGACACTAAGTGCAAAATCACTTTAGTTCGTTCAATGTGACGTAAGAATTGAATTCCTAGTCCAACTCCTTGGCTTGCACCTTCAATTAATCCTGGTAAGTCTGCCATTGAAAAATCACGTCCATCAGGCAAAATTACCATTCCTAAATTAGGGGTTAAAGTAGTAAATGAATAAGAGGCAATCTTTGGCTTTGCTTTGGTTACTACAGAAAGTAAAGTTGATTTACCAACTGAAGGAAAACCAACTAATCCTACGTCAGCAAGCATCTTAAGTTCTAAGCGTAGAACACGATCTTCACCTGGTTCACCATTTTCAGCAATTTCAGGTGCAGTATTTACACTCGTTGCAAAGTGAATGTTACCACGACCTCCGCGGCCGCCATGAGCCACAACTAATTCTTGTTTATTTTCTACTAAATCGCCAATTACTTCTCCAGTTTCAAAGTCATAAACTGTTGTACCAACTGGAACTTTTAAATATAAGTCCTTAGCGCCACGACCATATTGAGATTTAATTCTACCGTTTTCGCCATTATCAGCTTTGAATTTTCTTCGATAACGAAAATCCATCAAAGTACGCAAACCACTATCAGCTACAAAGATGATACTACCACCACGGCCACCATCACCGCCAGCTGGTCCGCCATTTGGAACGTATTTTTCATGGCGGAAAGCGACCATACCATCGCCGCCTTTACCGGCTTGAACTTCAATTTTTGTTTGATCTACAAATGTTGGCATGTCTCTTCTCCTTCCGTCTATTCTAACTAATTAACTATACCACAGAAACACCCTTAATGGGGACTTGATCAGATCAGAGAGTTAATTTTACAGTTTGAGCTTGAGTCAAGGTCAATCCTGCATCCCGTAATTCGTCAATAGAAGCCTCTTTAATCTTTTTAAGTGACCCAAATTTTCTTAAAAGTTTGTTTCGACTCTTAGGACCAATTCCCTTAATTGAATCTAACTTACTAGAAAGAGCATTTTTCGCATGAGTCCGTCTATGAAAAGTAATCGCAAATCTATGCACTTCATCTTGAATTCGCGTCATTAAATAAAAACCCTGAGACTTCGGATCAAGTGGAACTAAACGATACGGATTTCCATTAAATGGATCTCCATAAATCAAGTGATTAGTGCGGTGCTTGTCATCTTTTACCATTCCTGCGACTGGAATATCTAAATTTAGCTCATTTCTTAAAACATCCTGACAAGCTTCAACTTGAATTTGCCCACCATCCATCAAAATTAAATCAGGCATCTTTTTATGCTCTTTTAAAAGGCGTCCATAACGTCGGCGAACCACTTCACGAGTATTCCTTAACTCATCTGCTCCATTTTGATGCTCAACTTCACCTTTTAACTTAAACTTACGATAAGCTGTCTTATCCGGCTCACCATCTTTAAACACTACTAAAGCAGAAACCGGATCAGCCCCCTGAATATGTGAATGGTCAAAACTTTCGATCACATGCCCATAAGGAAGCGATAGAGCATCAAAAATTTCTTTTTGGGCTCCTTTAGTCTTTCGGTTCCCCAATTCCAATAAACGAAACTTATCATCAAGCTTCAATTTGGCATTTTCTTTAGCCATAGTGAGTAATTCTCTTTTTTGTCCTCTTTTTGGCGTTCTAACTTTCACACCCAAAATTTCTGCCAATCCTTCATTATCCAGCCCTTCTGGAACCAAAATCTCCTTAGGTAAAACTCGATTTTTTTGATTATAAAATTGAGCAATAAACGATGCAAATTCATCCTCAGGATCATTTTCATCAGTTAATGCAAACATCCTAGTTTCTCTTCTTAATAATTTTGCCTGTCTAAAGAAGAAAATTTGAATTGAAATCCAAGACTTATCAACATAGAAATTAAAGATATCTCTTTGTGTACTATCATTAGAAATAATCTTCTGTTTTTCAACCGTTTCTTCTATATATTTAAGCTGATCTCGAATTTCAGCTGCTCGTTCAAACTCCAAATTAGTGGAAGCCTCTTGCATTTTTTGAATCAAATCTTGCTTAACGGAGGCAATATCACCATTCAAAAAGCGTTTAATCTTCTGGATCTGCTCATCGTAAACTTCCTTAGGCACATCTTTAAAACAAGCTCCTAGACATTGTCCCATATGATGATAAAGACATGGTCGTCCCTGTTTGCCATGACAACGTCTTAATGGAAAAACTTTTTGAATAAATTTTAAAGTTGCCTGAGCTGCATATACATTAGGATAAGGGCCAAAATAATAGCCACCATCTTTATGAACCACACTAGTTAATCTAGTTTGTGGGTCATGCTCATGCGTTATTTCAATATAAGGATATCCGGTTCCTTGTTTTAATTGAACATTGTAATAAGGCTGATATTTTTTAATTAAAGTAATCTCTAATAAAAAAGCCTCTTTATCGGTAGATACAGTGATGATATCGTAATCACGAATTTCTTTAACTAATTCCTTACGTCGCCCTACTTGCTTACTCTTAAAATAGGACCGTACACGATTTTTAAGATTCTTAGATTTTCCCACATAAATTACGGTGCCATTAATATCCTTCATTAAATAGCAACCTGGCTTTTCCGGTAAAAGCTTCAACTTATTTTCAATTAATTCCGTTGCCATCTTCTCACCTCACAAAAAGTGCATTACAAATTTTAACATGAAATTTATAAAAATCTATTCAAATTGCTCAATTAAATGGTTATCTTCTTAAAATTTTGCTATATTATTAATAAGTTTTTTACATTAAGGAGTTTTTAATGACCGCATTAATTTTTTCATTTATCGATCATTTTGGTTATTTAGCTGTTGCATTGCTAATTGCCATTGAAAATGTATTTCCACCAATTCCTTCAGAAGTAATTCTGTCCTTTAGTGGATTTATGACTTCCAAAACTAGTATGACTACTTTTGGATTAATTATTGCTTCCACCATTGGAGCAGTAGTGGGGGCTTTAATTTTATATTGGATTGGAACACTGCTAAATGCAGACCGTCTCGAGAAACTGTTTAATCATACCATGTTTAAGCGTCTTGGATTTAAAAAAGATGATGTAAAAAAATCAATTGCTTGGTTTGATAAACATGGGGTTAAAGCTATCTTTTTTGGACGCTGCATTCCTGTAGTTCGAAGTTTAATCTCAATTCCAGCTGGAATCGCTAAAGTTAATATGCGAACATTTTTAACTTTAACTACTTTGGGCAGTTTAATCTGGAACAGTATTTTAATCTTTCTAGGTTCTTACATGGGCGCTCAATGGGAACAGATAGTTTTAATCTTCGAAGAATACTCACTAGTAGTGATTACATTTTTTATTATCGGGATTTTTTACTTTAGCTACTACTGGTACAAAAATCGAATTAAAAAAACATAATTGCAGATAAGGGGTAGAAAATTTATGAAATGGAATATTTTTCGAAAGCAACATGTTAAGACATATTTGGGAAAAGATATAAAATTTCCCCGGACATTATCAGCTTTTGATTTAATTGCAATGGGAGTAGGAGCTGTAATTGGAACAGGAATATTTATCCTTCCAGGAACTGTCGCAGCTAACACTGCTGGGCCAGGAGTGAGTTTATCATTTTTATTTGCGGCCATTATTTGTGCTTTAGCTGGAATGTGTTATGCAGAATTCGCTTCTTCCATCCCTGTTGCAGGGAGTGCCTATTCTTATGGTAACATCATCTATGGTGAATTTGTTGGTTGGCTAATGGGGTGGGCTTTAGTTTTAGAATACATGCTGTCTGTGGCAACAGTAGCTGCTGGATGGTCCTCTTACTTTACCTCATTCATTAAACCTTTTGGTCTACACCTTCCAAAAGCTCTCTCAGGTCCTTTCAATCCATCTAAAGGAGTATATTTTGATGTTGTCGCTGTCGCTGTCATCATTTTAATCGCTCTTTTATTAGCGCAGGGAATGAAGAATTCTATTAAGATTAATAATTTAGCAGTTGTCCTAAAAATTGCTATTATTCTAATTTTTATTTTTGTTGGTCTCCAATTTATCAAACCTGCTAATTACACACCATTTTTACCTTATAAAATGTCTGGGGTAATTAAAGGTGCAACAACTGTTTTCTTTGCCTTTTTAGGATTTGACGTTATTTCATCTTCAGCTGCTGAAGTTAAAAATCCTCAAAAGAATATGCCAATTGGTATTATTGGAACCTTGGCAGTAGCTGTAATTCTTTACATGGGTGTATCTATTGTTTTGACCGGGATGGTAAATTACACCGACCTTAACGTGGCCAACCCTGTATCCTTTGCTCTTCAATATGTTCATCAAAATTGGATTGCAGAATTGTTAGCTTTAGGTGCAATGCTGGGAATGGCTACGATGATGCTAAGTATGATCTACTCCAGCTCTCGTTTAATTTATGCAATGGCACGAGACGGATTATTGCCACACCACTTGAGTAAATTTGATGACAAACGCAACACGCCACAAATTGCATTGGTGGTAGTAACCATTATTATCGCCTTAGGGGCAGCATTCTTCTCAGTAGAACAATTAACTAATTTGGTTAGTTTTGGAACTTTATTCGCCTTCACATTAGTAAGTTTCGGTATTTTGAAATTAAGAAAGCGAACTGATATTACTAATGATGGTTTCAAAGTTCCGGGCTATCCAGTAATTCCTGTTATTTCTGGATTATTCTGTATCTTCATGATATGTCAATTAAATAAAGATGTATTTATTATGGCCGGGATTTGGTTAGTTATTGGAATTATTCTTTACTTTGCTTATGGATACAATCACAGTCAATTAGAATCAAAAAATGCTGAAGTAGAAACTGAATAAAAAGTAAACCGTACTCAATTGAGTACGGTTATTTTTATTGTTAATTAACCTGATTAATTGCTTTTTGATCAACAAAGAATGAAATAATATTGTCAGCAGCTTCTTTAGTTAAATTATAACGGCCAACATGAGTAGCAGAACCAACATGAGGCGTCAAAATTGTATTATCTAATTTAGAAAATTCAGGATTAATATATGGCTCACCTTCAAATACATCTAAACCTGCTCCTTCAATCTCTCCATGCTTTAAGGCATCAAGCAAGTCTGCCTCATTTACTAATGCTCCACGTGCTGTATTAATTAAAAATGCATTCTTCTTCATTTTCTTAAATACATCTTTATCAATAATATGTTCAGTTTCATTAGTCAAAGGTGCGTGCAAACTCAAGAAATCTGCTTCTTTAATCAATGTATCAAAATCAACATACTTGGCCTTTAATTTCTTTTCAATATCTTCATTCAATTGATGGCGATTGTGATAAATTATCTTCATTCCTAAAGCTTGAGCAAATTGGGCTACTAGTTGACCTATGCTCCCCATTCCAAAGATTCCTAAGGTCTTCCCTTCAATATTAAATCCTTGGTTATCATAATTACCAGTATCTAAAAATACTCCCTCTCTGATTGAATGATCATAAAAGTGAAGACGTCTAGCACATGCTAAAATTAAGGTTAAGGCTAATTCAGCCGTAGGGCGACGGACACTAACAGGACAATTTGAAACAACAATGCCTTTGCTTTTGGCATATTCAACATCTACATGGTCGTAGCCCACACCATAAGTAGATATAATTTTTAAATTCTTAGCATGATCTAACATTTCTTTATCAAACCACATTTTTGCAACAATTACACCGTCATAATCGGCAATATGATCAATTACCCATTGACGATCATCTTCAATGCGATGACCTTCAGGCCCTTTTACTACTTCACATTTTTCCTTCAATTCAGCAAGTGCATCATCGTTTACTTCACCTAAAATCAAAATTTTTGCTTTTTTCATCTTTTACTCCTTTTACAAAATTTCATTGATTGCTTTTGCTACCCCGTCATGATCACAATCAGTGGTAACTTTATCAGCTATCTTTTTCGTAACTTCTACAGCGTTCCCCATAGCTACACCAAGACCAGCATATTTTAGCATTGGCATATCATTAGCTTGATCACCTAAAGCCATCACATTTTCTTGTTTTATTCCTAAATAATCACACAGAGTTTTTAAGCCGCTTCCTTTATCTACGCCTGCAGCAGTCGCTTCATAATAAAACGGCTCAGTTTTTGAAAATACAACTCGATTTTTCATTGAATCAAATAATGGGCTAGTTAATTTACTATCCAAATATTTGGGCTCATCAATATACATACATTTAATAATCGGAATTTTTTTCATTTCCTCCGGAGTTCGATAAGCCACCTCTAATTTTACTACGCGAGAATTATAAATCGTATAATGACCTATATTTCTATTTGCAGTATACAGACGATCCAAGCTTACTGCATGAAAATGGAGATTTAATTTTCGAGCAATCGCTTCTAAATCAATGTATTCTTGATAATCCAACCCCTTTTTGAAAATTACTTCTCCATTAGTCGATTCAACGACTGCCCCATTAAAGCTAACCACATATTGATTATCTTGATGATTAAGTCCTAACTCATTTAAATAACGTTGAGCACCAGACAATGGGCGTCCAGTACAGACTACAATCTTCTTTCCGTTTTCCTTAGCCTTTTGGATTGCTTCTTTTACTGAAGGAGTAATTTCTTTTTTAGAATTCACCAAAGTACCATCAATATCAATCGCAATTAATTTTATTTCTCTCACACTATCACCCACCTATTATTTTTCATTATCTCACTTTCTTCCATTAACAAAAAGCCTAGCTAAGCTAGACTTTTTACTATAATTCTAAACGTTTCAACTGGTCCATATCTCTGGAATTAATTGTAAAATCTAATTCAAGATTTTGCTTCATTTCGTCAATATCATCACTTTTTGGAAGGACGACACATCCCAACTGTAGATCATATTTTAACATCAGTTGGGCTGGAGATACTCTATATTTTTTAGCAAACTCTTTAATTTTAGAATTGGTCAATAATCTGCCATGAGCTAAAGGAGAGTATGCTTCAATGAGCATTCTTTGACTTTGACAATATTTCATCAAATCCCATGGCGTATGCCCTACATTCACTTCAATTTGATTAACTGCAGGAATTATCTCTCCGTTTTTTAAAATATTATCAACATCTTCTTTTAAAAAATTTGAAACCCCAATTGCCCGTACTTTACCAGCTTTCAGAGCTTCTTCCATAGCCTGCCAATTTTCTAGATTACCTTCAAAATGGCGATCACTAACTCGATTAACTTCAATCCAAGGCTGTGGGGAGTGAATTAGCAATAAATCAATATAATCCAATCCAAACGTAGTTAAGGCTTCATCAATAGCTCGCTTGGTATTTTTATAATCCTTAACATTAGTAGGAATTTTTGTAGTCAAGAATAATTCACTACGTTCAATGTCAGAATTCCAAATTCCTTTGCCAACTCCCAATTCATTACCATAATCTTTTGCAGTATCAAATCCACGATAACCTATTTTTACAGCTTGTTGAACTGCTCTTTTAACTTCATCGTTATTCATTAACCAAGTTCCAAGTTGAACTTTTGGAATCTTAATTCCATTATTTAAAGTTAGTGTATTATCTACACTCATATAGCTTCACCTCGCATATTATTTCAATGTCTCTGGTGATTCTTAATTCCTATGTAAATATACTTAATCGGCAAATATTTAAATTTATATACCTAATATAGCTTACACTAACCATAGAATAAATCAACAGTGTTATTTGAATAATCATCTCTTAATTAAGATCTGTATTTACAGCACTTTTAAATCTAAGATCACTAGACAAACGTATAAAATATTTTTAGACAAAAAAAGAAAGGGCTGACTTTCTAACTCGTCAACTCTTTCTCCTCAGTCTCTTAATTCCCACAAACAATAATACCTCATTTAGCTAATAAAACAAGTTAAGACTATACGCACATAACAAAAGTTATGTTATCAAATAAATTATAAGCTTGAAATCAACACTATTTCTTCGTGGTTTTAGTATTTTTTGTGTTATATTACAGTTTTATTACAATATGCTTTTTATCATTTCTACTAATTTATTAGCGATTTTAATTTTACTCATGCGTGGCCAATTTTCTTTTTCTCCTTCTTTTTTTAAGATAGTAACTTGATCTTGATCATTTCCAAAAACGTTCTTAGATACATCATTAGCCACAATGTAATCTGCACCCTTTTTTTGGAGTTTCTTGGTTGCATTTTCTATTAAGTCATTAGTTTCTGCTGCAAATCCGATAACTAATTGATTTTCTTGTTTACCTTGGCTCACTTCTTTTAAAATATCTTTAGTTTTAACCAAATGTAAATCTAGACTATTAGTATCCTGGTGTTTTTTCAACTTATGATCAGAAACTTTTTCCATCCGCCAATCAGCCACAGCTGCAGCCATTACTAAAACATCCCCATCTTTAAAATTCTCTTTAACAGCTTGAAGCATATCCTCAGAACTTTCGACATGAATCAAATTAATATTAGGATTTTTAGGAAGAGAAATGCTAATATTACCATAAATCAAACTTACATCAGCCCCGGCATTACTAAAAGCTTCTGCAATTGCAATCCCCATTTTACCACTAGAACGATTACCGATATATCTAACGGGATCAATGGCTTCAATAGTACCACCAGCTGTAACAATTACTTTTTTACCTGATAAGGCTTTATCAGATACAATTTGTTGATTTACCCAATTAACAATATCATCGACTTCTGGCATTCTTCCTTTGGCACTATATCCTTCAGCCAGCATCCCTACAACAGGTTCCATTATTTGAATGCCATCTTGCTTTAATTGAGCAATATTTCGCTGTGTGGCTGGATTATCCCACATTTGATCATTCATAGCTGGTACTACTAATTTAGGAGCGCCTGTAGCTAAAAGAGTCGTTGTAGCCGCATCATCAGCGATTCCATTAGCAACTTTTGCAATAAAGTCAGCACTAGCTGGAACAACAAGAGCTAATTGAGTCCATCTAGCTAAATGGACATGGGGAATACTAGATTCATTTTCTCTTTTCCAAAGGTCATCTAAAACAGGATATTTAGTCAAAGCTGCCAAAGTATGACTTGTAACAAAATGTTCAGCATTCTTAGTCATTACTACTCTAACTTCATGATTTTCTTTCTCAAGTTTTCTAATAACCTCAACAGCTTTATAATCCGCAATGCCCCCGGTTAAATAAACTGTAATTCTCATCTTTTCAATCCTTTCATTTAAAATAAATTACAAAATATATATGTATTCTATGCAATTTTTTCAAAAATAAAAAGACGCTCTCACGTCTCCAACTTTACATAATTGATATTATCGACTATTGGCAATTTTTGCAAAGCCATTCTTTAAAACGGAATCTTTAGCTACAGTCACAATAATTGGATTAGTATTATGACCTTGTTCCAATAAGACAATCGGTTTTTTATTGTGTAAACAAAATAGATAAGTCAAATGCCAGTTCTTATCTTTGAAATTATCATTATAGATTGCTACCACATTATATTGAGCAATATTCTTGCCTTTTGGCGACCAGCGCAATTCAATATTCCTATTATTTAGTGTAAAGCTTCGTTGAGTAAACACATCTGGATAAGACAGTCCATTAATAGCTTTTAGAGAATTTTGTCCGTCATACTTTTGATATTGTTGTTGAAGGTTTTGACTCCAACTAGCAACAAAATTACTTAATTGTTGATCTTTTTTACTTGTCCATAAAGTAGCTACTTTTTTCTTTTTTGAATTGACCTTTTTTACGACTTTTTTCTTCTTTTTTGTCTTTTTAGGCTCAGAGCTTGTTTTACTCTTTTTCTTATCTTTGATTTTACTTGGCTTAACTGCTGCCTTTTTTACTGTCTTTGCAGTTGATGATGAACTTGATTTAGAGCTTGATTTTTTAGCCGCTTTTTCTTCAACTTTAGAAGAAGACCCGAATCTAATTCCATCTTTATCAAACTTTATATTACTACATCCTGCAAGTAGAGTTGTAACGAGTAATGCAGTAATACCAACTAACATTCTTTTTTTCATTATGCACTCCAAGTCTATTTATATTTACATCAATTATCACTTATTTCTATTATAAGCTAAAACCACGTAAAACAATATCCAAACAAAAAAATACTTGGTTCATTTTAGCACAAACCAAGTATTTTTATTAATAACAATTAATTACTTTAACTTTCCAGCTTTTTCAAGGATCTTCTTAGACTTTTCAATGTAGTGGTGTTCTGCTCTGAAGCGCTTGATGTCATAACCATCTTCATCATTCAAGCCCTTAAGCTTCTTGTCAAGTTCACGGTATTCTTTCTTCAAATCTTCCATTACTGGTTCTTCATCTTTAAGATATACGTAGTGATCTTCTGGTGAACCCTTACGACCTTCACCTTTACGTTCCAAGATCTTGTCTTCATACTTGTCAACTTTACGAGCATGCTTCAAGATTGACTTGATGTCCTTAATAGTTTCGTGTTGAGCAGTGCGGTGACGTTCGTCATCCAAACTGTCTTCAATTCTAGTTAAGTGGCTGTCAGCATCTGAAATCTTCTTTGCTAATCTGTCCAAAGCTCTCAATTGTCTTTTTTCATAATCTGCCATAATAATAAACCTCCTAAACAATAGTTTTTTCTTAATTCAGTTATAGTGTATGTCGAATACAATCCTAGTTCAAATAAAAGCACTTGGAATTTTCAACTTTATCAAAATGACTTATTGATAATTGACAACGGTTACATTAGAAATTATCATTTTATTAAAAGTATATATTTTTAAGGAGAAAACTATGAATTTAGCTGTGATAGATATTGGTGGAACTACTATTAAAATTGCTACTTGGAAAAACAATCAACTTCAAGATATTCATGCTGTCAAAACGCCAAAAGAATTGGAAGAATTCTATACTGTTCTTACTAATGAAGTAAATAACATGAAAAAGAAAACATCTATTAAAGGCGTGGCTATCTCAGCCCCTGGAGCGGTAGATAAAAGTGCCGGCATTATTCGTGGAGCAAGTGCCATCCCTTACATTCATAATTTTAAAATAGTTGATAAATTACAAAAAAGATTTGATTTACCCGTTAGTATCGAAAATGACGCAAATTCAGCTGCTTTAGGAGAACTTGCTGAAGGTGGCGGACAAGGCTGTAGCAGCATGGCCTTTTTTGTAATTGGAACAGGAATTGGTGGTGCACTGATTATTGATCATAAAATTTGGCATGGAGCTCATTTGTATGGTGGAGAATTCGGCTATATGATCATTAACGGCAAGCAGTTGAGTACTCTCGCCTCTCCCGTCGCAATGGCTAAAAGATATAATGAACAAACAAATTCCAATTTAGATGGACAAACCGTTTTTGCATTAGCAGATCAAGGAGACAAAATTGCAAAAAAAGAGCGTCAGACTTTGATTCATTCTTTAGCCCTTGCAATTTTTAACACCCAACACAGTTTTGATCCAGAAAAAATTGTTCTTGGAGGAGGAATTTCCAATAATCCTGAATTAATCCCTCTTCTTAATGAAGAAATCCAAAAAATTTATTCTTCTATAGAAATAGCAACGGTTCAGCCGAATATTGTTTTATGTAAACTAAAAAGCGACGCCAATCTCCGAGGAGCAGTTGCAGATTTTGAGCAGGAACTTAATAAATAATTAAAATTTGAAAAGCTTGATATATCAGGCTTTTCTTTTTGTTTTAGAAAAAATATATACTTTTAATAAAAACGGTATTTATTTTTTCTAAAGAAAGCTCTATACTTTATTTGTAAATAATTGAAAGTGCTTACAGAGGAGATATTAAATTATGACTGAAGAGCGTAAATTACCATCTTCATTCTTCTGGGGTAATTCAGTTTCAAGTATGCAAACTGAAGGAGCTTGGAATGAAGATGGCAAAGGTTTGTCCGTTTATGATGTCCGACCTGCTACTGAAAACACAACCGATTGGCATGTAGCAATTGATGAATATCACAGATACGATGAAGATTTAGATTTAATGAAAGATATGAATATGAATATGTATCGTATTCAAATTTCATGGTCTAGAGTTTGCCCTGATGGTGATGGCGAATTTAATCAAAAAGGAATTGAATTTTATGATCGCTTAATCAATTCTATGCTTAAACGTGGAATTGAACCGATGGTTTGTCTTTACCACTTCGATATGCCACTTCATTTAGCTAAAAAGTATAACGGCTTTATGTCTCGACACGTGGTAGATGCCTTTATAAGATTTGGCAAAAAAATGATTGACCATTTTTCTGACAGAGTTAAATATTGGATTGTCTTTAATGAACATAACCTCTATTTCCAAGATGAAGTATTCAATATTTCTGGATATGAAAAAGGTGACAAATCTTTAGACGATATGTATACAATTTTCCATCATACTATGGTAGCGCATGTTTATCTTGCTAATTATATTCATGAGAACTATGACGATGTCAAAATTGGCGGAATGCTTGCTTACCAACAGATCTATCCTGAAACTAGTAATCCAGAAGATGTTTGGGCAGCAAAACAGGTGCAAGAATTTTTAAACTTTAATATTTATGATGCTGATACTGGACGGGGTTATTCACCAGAAGTAATGCAATATGCTAAGACTCATAATATTAAGATGGATATTACTAATGAAAATTTAGAAATAATGAAAAAAGCTAAAGCTGACTTCCTTGCCTTTTCTTACTACTCTTCTTGGGTACTATCTGCTAAAAAAATTCCTGAAGGTGAAGCACCTAACCGCTATCTTAATCAAGGTGGCGTTCAAGCCAAATTTGTTAAAACAAATGACTGGGGTTGGGCAATTGATCCTTTAGGCTTCAGAAATGCTATTACGACCATGTACAACTATTACCGTATCCCTATTTTTCCAATTGAAAATGGAATTGGTTTTAAAGAAACTTGGGATGGTAAGAACCTGATTGAAGATGATGCAAGAATTGCTTATCACGAAGAACATATTAAGGCAATGAAAGATTCAATTTTCTTAGATGGTGCAAAAGTTCTGGGTTATCTTGGCTGGGGCTTAATCGATATCCCTAGCTCTCATGCCGATATGGAAAAAAGATACGGCGCAGTTTACGTAAATCGTAGTAATCACGGTTTGAAAGATTTAAAACGTGTACCAAAGAAGTCCTTCTATTGGTTCCAAAAAATACTTAAAGATAATGGAGATGAATTATAATGGCTGAACAAAAACAATCAAAAGTCTCAACCTTTGTCAATCAACATATTTTGCCTCCTGTTATGAAATTTGTTAATACGAAGGCAATCACGGCTTTGCAAAATGGTATGATTTATACTTTACCATTTATCATTATTGGATCGATTTTCCTGCTTTTAGGAAACTTGCCTGTCCAATCATGGGCCAACGCAGTTAACGCTTCTGGTTGGGGTGCATTCTTTAACCAAGCTTACACTGTAACTTTCAACGTTATGTCACTTTGGGCATCAATTGGTATTGCCTATATTTATGTAAAAAATGAAGGTTATGAACCACTTGCTCCAGGTCTTACTTCCTGTGCAACTTTCTTAATGCTTCAAACTTTGAACATTGCTAACCCACTTAAGACTGCTTTAACTAGCGGTATTAAAAACGGTAACGATGTAGTTATGTCTGCAAAAACTGTTACTGAAAACATTGATAAATTGCCTCATGCTATGCAAACTTTCCTTGAAGCTCCAGTAACCGGGGTTGTTAACATCACTTGGCTTGGTGGAGACGGAATGATTGCCGCAATCATCTGTGGTTTACTTGTTGGTTGGATTTACTCAAGCATTATGAAGGCTGGTTGGACAATCAAGCTTCCTAAGCAAGTTCCACCTGCAGTTTCTAACCAATTTACCGCGATGATTCCATCAGGTATTATCTTGATTGGTGCAATGTTCATTTATGCAGCATTTAACGCATTTGCACATACCGACTTTTTACAATGGGTTTACACCACTTTACAAATCCCTCTACAAGGTATTTCTGATTCATTCGGTGGAGCCTTAGCAATTGGATTCTTAGTTCCATTCTTCTGGTTCTTTGGTGTGCACGGTGGTTTGATTGTTGGTTCATTAGCTGGTCCAATGCTTCAAGCCAACTCATTCGATAATGCTCAATTGTACAAAGCTGGTAAATTAACGATTGCCAACGGTGCCCACGTTGTTACTAACGAATTTTACAACAACTTTATTAACTTAACTGGTTCAGGTATTACCATTGGTTTAATCATTTTTACTGTAGTGGCCGCTAAGTCTATCCAACTTAAATCAATTGGTAAATTGGAATTAGTACCTGGTATCTTTAACATTAACGAACCATTCCTCTTCGGTTTACCAATTGTTATGAACCCATTCCTTGCTATTCCATTCTTCTTAACTCCAGTTGTAGTTGCTGCTTCAACTTACTTTGTAATCAAAACCGGTATCGTACCTCCATTGAATGGTTTCGCTTGTCCTTGGACAGTACCAGCGATTATATCAGGTGCCTTAATCGGTGGTTGGAAGATGGCCGTATGGCAGGCATGTACCCTAGTTATTTCAACTTTGATTTACTGGCCATTTGCTAAGAAATACGACAACATTTTGCTTAAACGTGAAGCTGCTAAAAAAGCTCAAGAAGCAAAAGGTGCTACAAAATAAAAAGAGGTTTTAATAATGAATGAAGAAGTAAAAATCGTTAATGAATTCGATCATAATAATCATCATTTTAAAATTGGGGTAAGTGCTGATGGACAAGTTTCAGTTTATGTCGATAATGAAACAAAGGCCCATCATGGCTATCACTTCCCTGGTGTTATTCAAATTCCAAAAGGAATTGAACTTGATGGACAAATGATTTTGAGATTACCAATTGATTGTGATGACGCAATTAAAGAAGGAATTTCAAAATTAAAAGCCGAATAAGCTGAAGAGATGTTATTGACATGCTAAGATAAATAGAGTCAGTAGCATCTCTTTTTACTTAGGTATTGAGCGATGACTATTCAAATTTTCAAAACTTAAATAGAAATCGGATGAAAAACATGACACATGCAAAATATTTAGAAATTGCCAAGATAATTAGCCAAAGAATTAATGACGGTACTTATACTAGTCGTCTCCCCCTTCCAGATCAAGAAACTTTAGCTAAGGAATTTGGCGTTAGTCGATTAACTGTTAAAAAAGCTTTAGATGGCTTAGAAAGACAAGGACTAGTATATAAACAATCTGGTCTAGGTACTTTTGTTTCTAGCAACATCCCTATTAAAAGCAGCATCGACTCTCCTGCGAATATGTTTATGGGACTTAAAAAGCAACTTGGATCAAGTAATGTTAAAAGTGAAATTTTACATTTTTCTGTCGAATTTCCCAGTGAACAAATCCAAAAAAATCTCGACTTAAAATCTTCGGATCCAGTCTATGATATTGTCCGTTTGAGAATTGTAGATGATTTACCGTTTATCATTGAACATACTTACATGCCTGTTACTTTAGTTCCTAACTTAAATGATGAAATTCTTCATAATTCTATTTATGAATACATGCATCATACGCTTCATCTCAAATTTGGTCACGCTTATCGTAAAATTCGCGCGGCAAAATCAAGCGAATACGATCAAAAATACCTAAATGCCAAAAAAGATGATCCTATGCTTGAATTAGAGCAAATTGTTTGGCTGACAAACGGTCAACCAATTGAATACTCTACAAGCAGAAATCGTTATGATCAACGCGATTATACGGTTTTAGAGAATAATAGATTTTAGAGGTATTAGATGCTAAATAAAAATTTTACTTGGGGTGGCGCAAGTGCCGCTAACCAATACGAAGGTGGCTACAATGAAGGTGGGAAAGGCTTAAATGCTGTTGATGTTTTAACCAACGGGTCAAATAGCAAACCTAGAAAAGTTACTTGGAAAAAGCCAAACGGTGAAACTGGCGCTACCCCTCTTGTTTGGGGAGCAGATAAATTTAAGCTTCCTGAAGGCGCCGTTCCCCAAATCCTTGATGATTACTATTACCCTAGTCATCAAGGAACTGATTTTTATCATCATTACAAAGAAGATATCAAATTAATGGCTGACATGGGCTTTGATGTCTTTAGACTTTCGATGAATTGGTCCAGAATTTTACCACATGGTGATGATGAGGAGCCAAATGAAGAAGGCTTAGAATTTTACGATAATATTTTTGATGAATGCGCGAAATATGGGATTGAACCTTTAGTAACTCTCTCCCATTATGAAACCCCTCTCTCACTGATTACGCAATTTGGGGGCTGGAAAGATCGTCATTTGATAGATGCTTTTTCTCATTATGCAGATATTGTGATGAATTACTACAAAGGTAAAGTTAAATACTGGCTGACATTTAATGAAATTAACGCAATGGACATGGCCCCTTATATGGGTGGCGGTCTTATCGATGGGAGTGAACAAAATCGAGCTCAAGGAGCACACAATCAATTCGTTGCTAGCAGCAAAGTAGTTAAACGCGCTCATGAAATTGATCCTAATAATCAGGTTGGGATGATGTTAGCCTACAGTGCTATTTATCCTTATACATGTGATCCTCAGGATCAACTTTTAGTAATGAAAGCTAAGCAAGAAATGCTTTTCTACTCTGACGTTCAAATGCTTGGCTACTACCCTACTAGTCGACTTAAAAAGTATGAACGTGATGGTATTAAACTCAACGATACTCCAGAAGACTATGAATTGCTTAAAAAATATCCTTGCGACTTTTTAAGTTTTTCTTGTTATACTTCCAATGTATTAACTGTTCATGAAAATGATGCCACAGCTAGCGGTAATGTTAGTGCCGGTAATATTACTAATCCTTACCTTGAAACTAATGCTTGGGGCTGGGCAACTGATCCAGATGTATTAAGAATTGGCTTAAACGAATTATGGGAAAGATATCATAAGCCACTTTGGGTAGTCGAAAATGGCCTTGGATGGTCCGATGAATTAACTAGCGATCATCAAGTACACGATGACTATCGGATTAAATATTTAAAAGCTCAAATTAAATCTATGAAAGATGCTGTTGAAATTGATGGTGTAGACTTAATGGGCTATACCATGTGGTCCGCAATTGACCTCGTTTCTAACGGAACAGGCGAAATGAAGAAACGCTACGGCTTTGTCTATGTAGATCGTGATGATCATGGTAATGGTAGCTTAAAGCGTTATCCGAAGGATTCATATTACTGGTATAAAAAAGTTATTGCTTCAAATGGTGAAGATTTAGAGTCAACTACCCTAAACTGAAGTCTAGGGCTTAGTGGCTCGTTAGCTTGCGCTAACCAGAACACCAACTTGCTTAGATACGGACTTGACTTACCAGCAATAGTCTTTTGACTATTGCCGATAGAGGTCGTCTAATTACCAAAGCCTTTTAAGTCCGCGAGTTGCTAACGGACTGCAGCCTTTCTAGGCTGCTTTTTTTATTTTAGGATTTTGCCACTTGCTTAATCCTTTTTCTAAGATGTTCACTGCCGCATTCCAATCACGAATATGGTGCGTCTGACAGATTGGACAACTCCATTCCCGATCCTTAAGGGTTAATTTCTTATAACCGTTTTGGCCCATAATACTGCCACAAGCATGACAGCGTTGAGTAGTATATTTAGGGTCAATTGTTTTGAACTCTTTACCATATAGATCTGCCTTATAAGCCAGCATATTAAGGAAACTACGCCAGCCGACATCAGAAATTGATTGCGACAAGGCATGATTCTTTAACAGGTTCTTGCTTCTTAATTCCTCGGCAACTACTAAATCGTGGTTTTTGATTAATGCAGTTGAGAGTGCTTGCAAGAAGTCTTCACGCTGTCTGCGAATCTTGTCGTGTAATTTAGCGACTGCTAGTCTCTGTTTTTGATAATTCCTTGCCGTCCACAAATTTCGTCCTTCTTGCTTAGCACGTCTTTGTCTGCGAGACAAGACACGTTGGGCATGGGCCAGCTTCTTTTTGGTTTTGCGGTAAAATCGTGGATTAGCGACCATTGCTCCGTTAGATGCTGTTAGGAAGTTATCTAAATTGAGGTCAATCCCAATTTGACTGCTGGTTTTGGCATAAGGCTTAACAAAAGCAGTATCGCTGCCTAATTGCATAGACAGGTAGAACTGGTCATCAGCGGTCTTTTTTATCGTGACTGTGCCAATTCTAGTTGGAATCTGCTTAAGCAAGCGCTCTTTAATCAGTTTTCTAAAACCAGCAATGCGGACAATTCCCAGCTTAGGCAATTTAATATGTTTAGCATCAATAAATCTAGCCGTCCCGTTATCAAGATAGGCTTCTGACTGCTTAGGATATTGACAGTTGGTCTGATATGACCAGTCGCTGCGTTTTTTGTGAAAAGTCGGAATTCCGTGTCCGATCTTACGATAATTTTTCCAAGCCTTCTGGTAGTTTTGAATAGCGTTGGCAAGAGCGAGACTATCGATTTCTTTAACACGTAAAAAGCTATAAGCATCACGAATATTCTTAGGCTTAGCCAATAATTCATGATTGATGACTACTGTTTCTGCCAGTTGGACTTCATAGCTATTAAGAGCAGAAAAAGCAAATGGCATTGCATTACTTTGCTTAACAGCTAAATAGCGTTTAGCATGATAACTAGTCCGATTGCGTCCTACATAAGAGTTGTAGACAAAGCGCTGCGCATCATAGTTTAGTTTAATGATTTTCTTTTGCTTAGAACTAGGATAAAAGCGAAGCTTAACGCCAAAATGATAGGCTAAACTGCTCATTCTTTTCATGTATTTCACCTCCTTGTATTATTGTAATTTGATTATATCCTATGTATATCTTATAATCAACAGTAAATAGATACATAATAGACGAAAGGATATTAGACTATGAATAGTAAGAGAAACAAAATAAAAGACGCAGGCTATGAAAAACACTACGTCTATAATGCACACTATCATTTAATTTGGTGTACTAAATATCGCAATCCAATCTTTACTAATCAAAACCTGGCACAAGAAATGCAAGAGCTGCTCAAACAAGTAGCCGCAGATAATCAAATCAAAATCGAAAAAATGGAAATAATGCCTGAGCATATTCATTTGCTTATTAGCTTTAGGCCATCAAAATCAGGCTCAAGCGTGGTCAAAGCACTCAAAGGAAGAAGCGCTTTTTTATTCTTCCAGAATCATCCCGAAATCAAACAAAGCAAGATATGGGGCGGTCATTTATGGTCACCAAGTTATTATTTTGGCAGTGTAGGAAATATGTCTAAAGAAGTAGTAGAGAAGTACATTAATGATCAGATTTACAATGCCGTCAGAGATGGCAAGCCCTATCCATCCCCTCACTAAAGTAAGGGGATGGATAGGGCTGTTTTCATTAAAACATAAGATCAGGTTCTTAAGACCTGATCTTTTTTGATATCGATAACAGCCATCCTCCTCTTGTAAACCGCTTACAATGTAGGATAATCAAATTAGAAATATTTTATTGGAGGAATAAAAAATGACACCCTGGTGGAAAAAAGCAGTTGTTTATCAAGTTTACCCTAAGTCTTTTCAAGATAGCAATGGTGATGGGATTGGGGACTTAAAAGGTATTACATCTAGACTAGATTATTTAAAAAAATTAGGAATTGATGCAATCTGGCTCTCCCCTGTTTATCAATCACCTCAAGTTGACAACGGTTATGATATTTCCGACTATGAAGCAATTGATCCTCAATATGGCACAATGGCTGACATGGACGAATTAATTTCTGAAGCAAAAAAACGTGGCATTAGAATTGTCATGGATCTAGTCGTTAATCATACTTCAGACCAGCATAAATGGTTTATTGAAGCTAGAAAAAGCAAGGATAATCCTTATCGCGATTATTATATTTGGCGAGATCCCGTTGATGGACATGAACCAAATGAGCTTAAATCAGCTTTTTCAGGATCTGCATGGAAACTTGATGAAAAAACTGGTCAATACTATTTACACTTTTTTGCAGATCAACAGCCTGATCTAAATTGGAAAAATCCTATTTTACGTCAAAAAATCTACGATATGATGAATTTCTGGATTGACAAAGGAATCGGCGGCTTTCGGATGGATGTAATTGAATTAATTGGTAAAGATCCCGATAAATTAATCCGTGAAAATGGCCCGATGCTTCATCCTTATCTGCAAGAAATGAATAAGAAAACTTTTGGGAGTAAGAATCTTATGACTGTTGGTGAAACCTGGAATTCTACTCCTAAAATTGCCGAAGAATATTCCGATCCAGGACGCCATGAATTATCAATGGTTTTTCAATTTGAAAATCAGAGTTTAGATCAACAAGCCGGTAAAGAAAAATGGGATTTACGCCCTTTAAATTTAGGAGAACTCAAAAAAGTTTTAGTTAAATGGCAAACTGACATAGACTTTAATCATGCCTGGAATAGCCTTTTTTGGGAAAATCACGATATTCCGCGAGTAATTTCGCGTTGGGGTAACGACCAAGAATATCGGGTTCAATCAGCTAAGATGTTTGCAATTATTCTCCATTTAATGCATGGCACGCCATATATCTATAATGGTGAAGAAATTGGAATGACTAACTATCCTGTTAAAAGTATCGATGAAGTTTCAGATATTGAAAGCATTAACATGTACAATGAGCGTTTAAAGGCCGGTTATGACACTCAGAGCCTTATTCATGCCATCAATGTTAAAGGACGGGACAACGCGCGTACGCCAATTCAGTGGAATAATGCAAAAAATGCTGGGTTTACCACTGGAACTCCTTGGCTACACGTGAACCCCAATTATCATCAAATTAATGTTGAGGCTGCCTTAAAAGATCCTAATTCTATTTTTTATACGTATCAAAAACTAATCAAATTGCGCCATAACAATCCGATTGTGGTCGAGGGGGACTTTGAGTTAGTTAAAGGTACCGTGGAGGCAGTTCTGGCATATTATCGCAAACTAAAAGATACAAAATGGCTCATTGTAGCTAATTTATCTGGCCAAAAGCAGCATTTTTCTTCTACAGATAAAGTTACAGATCAAATTATCAACAATTATACTGATCATTCAAATCTAACTAATTTGACCCTCAAACCGTATGAAGCATTTAGTGTAAAGGTAAAATAATTGCTAATCTTCATCATTATTTCACATCAAAAGTGTATACTTTATATAAAAGTAAATAGAAAGATGATATAAAGATGATTACAGTAAAAAAGCAATTTCAATTTTCCGCAAATGACTTTTTTGACTACTTGGATAAGCAGCTAACCCTTGCAATTAAGGAAGCTCGACAAAACGACTTACCTGTAAAGCTTGCTGCTGGAACTCAATATAATCAAAATGGCGTAGACACCAAAATCACTAAGTACACACGTGGCAAAGAATACGAGGCCAATTTCAAAAATGATAAGTTTGACATTATGATCAATTATCAAACCGAAGATGTACCAAATGGCGTAGAAATTACATTCTCAGAAGATATTAAAAGTTATGATCCTAATGCCCACAGCAAATTTAATAATTGGCTCTATAATTTTCAGTTAAAACACGGTGCTAAGAAAGAGCTTTCTCGAATGGCTAACGGAGTTCACCAAAACATGCAATAACTAAAAAAGAAGGAGAAAATTCTCCTTCTTTTTTATATACCTATAAGCTTCTCATATAATTAACTATGTATTATCTAAAAACAAAAATAATAAGTTCTAAAACATTAATTAGAACTTATTATTTAGAATACATCTATTTCTTTAGAGTGCCAGATTCATATAACTTTGCGTACAAATCTACCATTTCTCCAGCTAAATCTCTAAAGGTAATTGCATTCATCAGATGGTCTTGAGAGTGCACTACTAACAAAGTGACTTTCATGTGGTCGCCTTGAGTCTCTTTAGTTAGCATATTGGTTTGAGAATTATGAGCTTCAAGAAGTGACTTGTCTGATTCTTCGAGTTTTTTGCGAGCACCTTCAATATCACCTTGTTTAGCTTTTCTAATTGCTTCAAAAGCTAAGCTTTTAGCATTTCCACCATTTGCAATTAACCCCATTGCTGCCATTAAAGTTTCTTGCTCTTTTTGTTCTGGAGTTTGTTTCTTTTCTTCTGCCATATGAATCTTACACTTTCTATATCACTCTAACCATTAATTAAGCTTTCAGCTTGCTTAAGTACAGTTTCCCCATCCATCATACCGTAAGCTTGCATATCGATTACATCTAAGGGAATATCTTTACCATCTTTACCTTTTCCGGCAACCTTCTTTTCAAATTCACCTCTCATGTAGCTTACTTGAGGCCCAAGAAGAATACAGTCTACACCTTTTTCAATGTGTTGATCAGCTTCAGAAGCAGGACAAGCAAAGATCTCTGCATCGATTCCATCTGCTTGAGCTGCTTGTTGCATCTTAGTTACTAAAAGTGATGTGCTCATTCCTGCACTACAATTTAACATGATAGTTTGTTCTGCCATAATTATTCCTCCTAAAAATATAGCTTTTTATTTTTATTAAGCTATCCTTTACATCAATTATTATAAAGCGCTTTCAGTTAAATGTAAACGCTTTTCTTAACATGTGAATCGGCTTGTTAAGCTTTTTTATATTTAACTCTTACTCTCCCAAAGCCTGAGATAATTCTTAACTTTTTATAAAGGTATATATTTTTATAAATTAAATGTATATTAATCTGCAAACGCTTACTAAGTGCATAAAGTTTGGTAGAATACATATGTATAGTTTTTTATAGACATGCAGTCCTGGAAAGGAGTTTTATGAGTAAATATCAAGACATTGCTAATGACATAGAAAAAAAGATTATCGAGAAAAAGTATATTAATAAATTACCAGAACAAGTTGTCTTAGCGCAGAAATATCATACTAGTAGAGTTACTATTATCCATGCTTTAAAAATTTTACAAGATCGTAAATTAATTCATGCTGTTAAAGGCCATGGTACATACATTTCCGCTAAACCTATTCCGAAAATATTTCTAAATTCCGGAGTAGCACAAAATGACGGTTTTACTAAACATACTCATGATTCCAAAAAGCTTGTTAGTAAAGTGATTTCTTTTAACATTCGCAAGCCAACAGATAAGGAAAAAGAAGCCTTTAATTTATCAGAAAATGAAGACGTTTATGATATTATTCGACTCCGCATCTTAAATAGTGAACCAATAAAATTGGAATATACCGTAATGCCAGTTAATAGAATACCTGGCTTAAATTTAGATATTTTACATAAATCTATCTATTCTTATATCGAAAACAAATTGGGTATTAAAATTGGCAAAGATGATCGCTTAATCACTGCCGATAAACCAGATGCTTATGATATAAAATATTTAAACTGTACTTCTAATGATCCTATCCTCTGTGTAAAACAAAAGGCTTATTTTGAAAATGGAACCCCTTTTGAATTATCAGAAAGTAGAAATCGTTACGATCGTGGTGGTTTGACAGTTAAGAAAGGATGAAAAAGGCGCATCCAATGATGCGTCTTTTTATTCATTGATAAAATTTATAATTTCTTCATCGGTAAAATGCTTACTATAATCTTTTTTTACATTAGTAAACACTTCCTCTTTTCCGATCCCCATCTCTTTTAGACTTTTTATTCGATCTCTAATTAATTGACGTGGGCTACCATCTTGAGCGTGAAGTTGGGCAAAACGACGCTCTTCTTTTTTAAAAGTTACTTGATCCATAAAACCACCTCTATTTCTACACTACTCTAGTTTCTA
Source organism: Lactobacillus intestinalis (assembly GCF_024397795.1). Classification (NCBI taxonomy): domain Bacteria; kingdom Bacillati; phylum Bacillota; class Bacilli; order Lactobacillales; family Lactobacillaceae; genus Lactobacillus; species Lactobacillus intestinalis. The sequence goes on from NZ_CP072983.1 coordinate 1,001,750, forward strand.
ACTTAAGTATACTGAGAAAAGCATTCTAAAGAAAGCGTTAACTATCTCGACACTAAAAAAGCACATCCTTTTTAGAATGTGCTTTTTAAGTTCAAATTATTTAGGGTTATTTACTAGGTTGATAGTCTTTACCAATAATTAATACAGGCTTAATAGTCTTTCCAGAAATAGAGTCGGCATTGGCTTGATTTATATCTTCAAAATCATATAATTTTTTAGTCTTATCAAAGTCAAATTGACCCAACTTCCAAAAATCAATCAAACGAGGAACATCAACTTGAGGAATTGCACCCCTATGTCAATTAACTCTAATCTTTTCAACTGGATCTTCTTCTTTAGAGTTAATTACATCAGTTGCCCCCAGTTCTTTAGCAAGCTCAAGACGTGATGGAACGATATCAACTGCGATAACTTTCGTACAACCTGAAATTCTACCAGCCACCATTGCTGCCAATCCAACCGCACCAGTCCCGAAGACAGCGATGGTTTGGCCAGGACGAGGTTTAAGAATATTAAAGACAGTTCCAGATCCCGTAATATAGCCACCACCTAAAGGACCTACTTTACGCAAGTCAACATCTTCATCAACTTTGACACAATTACGCTGATTGGTAACCGTTGTAGTAGTAAAAGATGATTGGTTAAACATATCGGAAATATGTTTACCATCTTCTTGGAATTGATCTTCACCGTCAAACCGAGTACCAGACAAATTATAAACAGCATAATGCCGACATTGAGTTGGAATTCCTTTAAGACACTTGTTACACAAACTGTCGGCGTAAAAAGCCATTACAACATGATCGCCACGCTTTAAATTTTGAACTTCAGAACCCACTTTTTCAACAATTCCGGCACCTTCATGACCTAAGATTACAGGATACCCAAGGGATGCGTCGCCTTTGCGGATCGCTTCATCTGAGTGGCAAATCCTACTAGCCACCATGTGTACCTGAACATCGGTTGGACCGACTTCATGTAAATCAATATCGTCTTTAATTACAAATGGATCACCCTTTTTTCAACAACGGCTACTTTAATTTTCATGGATTTCTTTCCTTTCTATAAGTTTTTTGTTTTCATCTCACAAGTTCATCATACACTTTGTGATAAAGTTAATTAAGTAATCGCTTACATTTATTTTGAAATATTTTTCAAAAAAGTCTTTTGCTTACCTATGTTAGAATTAAAATTGAAGATTTAGAAAGGCATTTTACCATGAAAAAAATTTACTTTAACCATGACGGCAACATTGATGATCTTGTTTCATACTTGCTTTTGTTAAAAGCTCCTGACATCAAATTATTAGGAATAGGTGCAATTGACGCTGATGGCTATATTGACCCTTCAGTAGATGCATGTCGCAAAATGACTGATCTTTTCAATGTTCGTCACGATAATCTAGAAATCGCACGTTCTAACTCACGTGCAGTTAATCAATTTCCACATGAATGGCGCATGGCAACCTATTCATTTAACTATTTACCAATTTTAAATGAAAAAGGTACCGTTACCACAAAAGAAGCACCTCTTCCTGCACATTTAGATATGATTGATAAATTAAAAAATGCGGATGAACCAATTACTTTAGTGATGACCGGTCCCCTCACTGATCTCGCACGAGCATTAGATGTAGATCCCTCCATTGAAAATAAAATTGATAAGCTCTATTGGATGGGTGGTTCTCTTGATGGTCACGGAAATGTGATGATGGTTAATGCTGATGGCACTCAAGAATGGAATGCTTTTTGGGATCCATATGCCGTAAAGCGTGTCTTTGATTCCAAAATTGATATTCAAATGGTTGGTCTAGAAAGTACTGAAGAATTGCCATTAAGTGATTCTTTAAGACAACATTGGGCTAGCCTAAGAAAATATCCTGCGATGGACTTAGTTGGTCAAGGTTATAGCTTAATCGTATCCGTACCAACGGCTGAGCTTTATCTTTGGGATGTTTTAACAACGATGAATGCCCTTTATCCAGAAATTGTTACTACTAGAGAGGCTAAAGCAAGCGTAATTACTGATGGTTTAGCTGCAGGACGCATAGTGGAAAGTGAAAATGGTCGTCCAATTACCTTAGTAACCAGTGCAAATAAAGAACTCTTCTATCAAAAAATGGATGAACTTTTAGAAAGATAAGAAAAATGAGATCGTTTGATCTCGTTTTTTAAATAGCTTTTATGTGCTTTTTGTAAAGAATTACAGCAATCCAAGTTGAAATAAAGGATGGCAAAATGATCACCACTAACAAATTGGGATCTAAAAAATTTCCCACTCTAATGAATTGAGTAATCGTTTTAATTCGAGCGATGTTACTAAAAATCGCTTGATATACTGTCACGTAGATCAAACTCCACTGAATGTAATATTCAATCAACGTAAGTGTCGTCACTGAAAATTTGATGAACTTTTCAGCTACTCGCATTCCCCAATAAAGAAAAATTCCGGATAAGATAACAAAAATTGCCAGCAGCAGAAATAGATTTCCTAAGTAAACTTCTTTACGATCGTTCATTAGCAGATAAGTAATGAAGAAGAAGATTAAGAAATTAACAGTACTAAAAGTTAATTGAAATACAAACAATACCCCTGCTTTAGCAAATTGAAACTTGTTTTCTGATCTAAATAGAAGCACAATCAAAACTAGAATAGCAATACCAATAAACAGATAAGTAACGCGCATTTTTCTCTCCAAACAAAAAGATAGGTCACTAGCCTACCTATTAAGATTCACTTTTGTTCTACATCTAAAACTACAGCATCTTAATTATAAAGCCAAAGGGTTAATTTGGTAAAAATTATCTAAAATGATTGTTCAAAACTGCTAAAATCATATATAATACAGACAAACGAAAGGATGATATTATGGGTTTAACATTTGATAATCCAAACAACTTAAATAAAATGCTCGATAAATTTGCAGTTGTTCCAGATCCAAAGAAATCTCCAATGAACAAACGCAAAAAAGACGAAGATAAGAAAAAAGATAAAGATAAAGATGAAAAATAAAAAAGGCCGTATGGCCTTTTTTTAATATATCTTTTCTACTTGTTCTTGAATGTTTTCACGTTCCAAAAACTCATCGTAACTTGTATCCGCACGACTTACAATTCCCTTTGGTCCTACTTCAATGATGTGGTTGGCAATAGTTTGAATAAACTCATGATCGTGAGAAGTAAACAAAATTGAACCAGGATATGCCTTTAGAGCATCATTTAATGAAGTAATGGATTCAAGATCAAGGTGGTTAGTTGGATCGTCCATAATTAATACATTAGCTGGTTGAAGCATCATGCGTGACAATTGACAGCGAACCTTTTCCCCACCAGATAGCACTTTGATTTTCTTTTCGATTTCATCCCCACTAAAGAGCATTCTTCCTAAGAATCCTCTCAAGAAGGTATTATCGTCTTGTTCTTTATCTGCATATTGACGAAGCCAGTCCAAAATAGTGAGTTCATCATTATTAAAGTTAGCATTTAAATCACGTGCCATATAATTAAAGGCGGTTGTTTGTCCCCAAGTTACCTTACCTGTATCTGGCTTGATCTTTCCAGCAATAATTTGCATCAAAGCAGTCGTAGCCAAAGTATTGCGTGACAAGAAGGCAACTTTATCTCCAGGACGAACAATGAAAGAAACGTGATCCAAAATCTTTTCGCCATCAACGCTGTAAGAAACATCTTCTACCTTTAAAAGATCATTTCCTAAGTCACGATGCAATTCAAACTTAACAAATGGATACTTTCTTGAAGATGGTTTAATATCATCAAGCGTAATTTTTTCTAATTGCTTCTTACGAGAAGTTGCCTGGCGAGACTTAGATGCATTGGCAGAAAAGCGAGCCACAAATTCTTGAAGTTCCTTGATCTTTTCTTCCTTCTTAGCATTTTGATTGGCAGCAAGTTCCGCAGCCAATTTACTAGATTCATACCAAAAGTCGTAGTTCCCCACGTAAAGTTGAATTTTACCAAAATCAACATCACACATTTGCGTACATACTTGATTTAAGAAGTGACGGTCGTGAGAAACAACAATCACAATATTTGGATAATCAGCTAAAAATTCTTCTAACCAATCTACCGTATGAACATCTAAACCGTTAGTAGGCTCGTCTAAAAGTAAAATATCAGGATTCCCAAATAAAGCTTGAGCCAAAAGCACCTTCACTTTATCAGATTCTGGCAATTCCTTCATCATACTTTGATGAAGATCTTCACCAATTCCCATTGATTGCAAAAGCTTAGATGCATCGGCTTCCGCATTCCAACCATCAAGTTCCGCAAATTTGCTTTCAAGTTCAGCAGCCTTTACCCCATCTTCATCACTAAAATCAGGCTTGGCATAAAGCTCATCTTTTTCTTTCATTACTTGATAAAGCTCTTTATGACCTTGAATCACAGTATCCATTACTGTGAAATCATCAAAGGCAAAGTGATCCTGATTAAGGCTAGACATTCTTTCATTAGCGTCAATGGAAATATTACCTGTAGTTGGTTCAATTTTTCCTTCTAATAATTTTAAAAAAGTAGACTTTCCGGCACCATTTGCACCAATAACGCCGTAGCAGTTACCTGGCGTAAATTTTAAGTTAACATCTTCATATAAGGTGTGTCCGGATAAGTTAAGACTTAAGTCAGAAACTGTAATCAAATGTTCGTCCTCCCTCAAAAATACATTCTTATCAGTATACCAAGATTAAATAGAAAAAGACAGCGATCTTAAGCAATTTTTAGGCAAAAGAAAAATCCTTGCGTGAAACAAGAATTCCTCTAAAAAAGATATAAAGATATTTGTATAAAGTATACCATTTTCTGACAATAACTGATATACTCTAGGTTGGGTCTTGAAAATCTTATAAGTCCTTATGATGACCCCAACCAGGTAGTAGAATCCCCTTCTACCTGGTTTTTATTATAGCATAAATATAACGATTGTTATAATATTTTTGGTAAATTCTCTAAAAATTATTGAACTTTTATCAAATATTTCCATTTATTCCACTACCCTCCGTCTTTTAAGTTAGAATTATATATAGAGATTTTAAACCATGGAGGTGGCTATATGTATCCAGATAATAATATCTTTTCCTACCTCAAGTGGCGCGGAGATATTCACTTAACTCAAGCTCCATTTAATGATATAGATGCCTTAGTATTGGCAATTTTTTCTTATCTCAACTTACCAGGGATTGTTTCTGATGATGGATCAACAATCACAGTTGAAGCAGCAGCCAAGAAGTATTTTTCAGCTGATTACTACCGTAATGACCACAGTTATTATCAAAAACTGTTTAAGTTGATGGCGCGAGCTGAACGATTTAAAGATGCTAAACTATCTTATTACGTCAACACTTTAACTGATCAAACGCAGTTTAGTGCTATTAAAATTCAACTATCCAACGGAATTAACTTTATCTCTTTCCGAGGAACAGATGATTCATTAGTTGGCTGGAAAGAAGATTTTGAGATTAGTTTTAAGACCACAATTGCTCAAAAGCAAGCCGCAAGCTATTTAACCAAAGTAATGGGAAAAGATAGCGAAGATTATCTACTAGGAGGCCACTCAAAAGGTGGAAATCTAGCCGAATATGCTGCTTTAAACGTTTCTCCAAGCTTACAAAAGCGCATCACGGATATTTATACCTTTGATTCTCCAGGATTGGCTCAAGAAGTTGAAAATCAGTTGCCTGATGAGTATTTGCGGTCCACTTTACATCGATTTGTCCCAGAATTTAGTATTATTGGACGCTTGTTCGAACCTGAAGATATTCCACCCACTATTGTCGACAGCACGCGTAAAACTGTCAGTCAGCATGATGCTTTTAGTTGGGAAATTACGGGGTCCCATTTTGTAACTCGCAAGCACAGAAACCCTCAAGCTAAGGTTTACAACCAAATTATCAATCAATGGATTGGAAATGCCACTTTGCAAGAACGCGAATCATTAACTAATGATTTATTCAATTCGCTCGCAGCCAGTGGCGCAACTAAAATTAACGAACTTGGAAAAAACGGGGTTGGTGGTTTTGGAGCGATTCTAATTTCTCTTACCAACTCTTCTAGACGAACTCGATTTGTCTTTGGTAGTTTAATCGCCTCTTTTTGGCAAATGATTAAAGATTTGGAAATTACCAAAATTTTGTTTACCCCCGATAGTATTGTCGGCTGGGTGCTGGTCATATTAGGAATCATTAGTTTAACCGCTCCACAATATGCGATTAGAGCTTTCGGTGCAATTGTTGCTTTTGCTGGAATAGGATTCAGTGTCAAACAAATCCTTGAAACCGCTAATTCTGCCCTTTATAAAAAGCAGAAACAATTCTTTATTATCAGTTATCTTTTGATTTTTGCTTTATCAATTGCACTTTTATCCAATAATCGGCTGTTAATCTTCCTGGCTCATTACTTCCTGGGAATTTTCCTAATTGTTTATTCCTATGTACGTTTAAGACAAATTATTCTTCACAAGGTGCCAGGAATTTTTAAAAAGATTATTATCTGTATTGAAGCCGTGGTGGCCTTCGCCTTAGGAATAGTAGTGGTAGTGAATCCTAAATACTTCAATAAACAATCTATTATTATTGTAGGAATATTGTTGATCATTTATGGCTTCTTTAAACTAGTTGAAGAATTATTCTCCCAGCGTAAAAAAATGCCAACTCACCACCGATAATAAAATTCAAAAAGCTGCCCGTTAGTAGGCAGCTTTTTTGATGAGTAAATACTATTAAGTTATTTTAATTCCTGTTCTTCATTGGACAATGTGCAACATAATCTTTATTTATCATTTATTACTCCTGCTTTTAAGTCCAAGCTTGAATACAACATATTATTAGCGGTAAAAAATTAGATATACTATGACTTAATATTGGCATTTTTATGTCATTCGTTTTTTGATAAACATATCCAAATGCTATTCCTGATAAAAATCTGTTAAGAAAAGCTACATTTAGAGTTATATTATGTGCACCGGCAAAAATAAATGCTGTTAGAATAATTGCTACCCAAGAATTTAAATTCTTAAAAACACCTTTTTGAATACTTGCTTGAAATAATAACTCTTCTAATGTTGGTGCAATTAAAATTAAATCTAGAATTAATATTACTCCTAACGGTGTTTTTAGTGTTTCAGTAAATACATCCGGATGATTTGCGTTTGAAAAAGCAGAAGGCATTGTTAATATATCCAAAATAAAGCTAAATATACCTGCTACTATAGCTAAAATCAAATATTTTTGTTTTAATTTTTTTGAGAAGTCCAATTTATTCTTAAGCCATACACAAACGAGCCATTCCATCACAAAGGTAAGTAGCACAAAAATAATCATCATAAATATATTATGAGGTATGTTTACATGTTTGAAAGCTTCAATAAATTGTTGTTGGCTATTTATTGAATAAACTGGTGTACTTTCAACAGCAGGAACTTGCATGAAAACAAAGATCAAAAATAGCCAAATTATTATTCCTACCCATTTAAATACAGATTTAATTATTTTCATAAAATTCTCCATTTATTAATTAAGTAAAAAGGGATGGAACGTAGTTCCATCCCTTTTTACTCAATTAATCTCGATCTCTCCATGAATGATGATGACGATGTCTGCCCTCAAAACCATTCTTAAAGCCCCAGAGCCAATCTCTAGCATGCGTCTATTTAAATTGTTATTACTCATCAAGATGAAAAAAGAAGATCTTAACTTCTTTACGCATCTGTTGTACCACTTACTCATAAGGGTGGCGCAAAATATAATATTTAAATCAGTACTTCTTTAGTACTTTAAATAACTTGATACTCTACCAACTCTAGTCTTATAGCTATTCTTAGAAAGAGTATATCAATAAGCATCAGTTAAAATAATGTCGTATCTTCTACGCTTTTAGTTAGCTTTTATTAATACCTTCTCTAAATCAAACCCATCTTTACCAAATACTCTGCATTTTCTACAGTATTCCAAGCAGCGCCTTTTAATAAGTTATCGGAGACAACCCACATATTAAAGGCTCCTGGGTTTTCATAATCGGGGCGAATTCTTCCCACAAAGGTATCACGTGAACCCTCTGCATTAATTGGTTGAGGATAAATTTGATTTTTAATATCATCTTGCAATACATCCCCTGGGAAATCCGCAATCACATCCATAATATCTTGCGCAGTAGCTGATTCATCTTCCACAGTGAAATAAACACTTTCCCCATGAGCGATGGGCACAGGTACACGCACACAAGTTGCAGTAACCTTAATATCCTTAGAATTCATATCATTGAGCATAATCTTCTTAGTCTCGTGAATCATTTTCCATTCTTCATGAGAATAACCACTATCTTCTAAAACATCAATTTGAGGAAGCAAATTAAATGCTAAAGGATAATGCTTTTTATCACCTTTAGTTGGCAAAATATGTGCATCTTCTTGCATATTCTTACCATCTAAGTAGGCTTGTGATTCTTTCTTAAGTTCATCGATTGCGGCTTGGCCTGCACCAGAAGCTGCTTGATAAGTTGAAACAATAATTTGCTTTAAGCCAAACTTTCTGCGAACTGGTTCTAGCGCCATCACCATCTGAATAGTGGAACAATTTGGATTAGCAATAATACCGTGATGATTCTTTAAAGCTTCCGGATTAACTTCAGGTACTACTAAAGGCACATCTTCATCCATTCTAAAAGCACTGGTGTTATCTACACAGACGGCCCCTCTTTTAACTGCTTCTGGTAAAAACTTCTTTGATACACTTCCACCAGCTGAAGACAACACTAAATCAACACCATCAAAAGAATCAGGAGTAGTTTCTTCAACTACTAAATCTTGATCCCGAAACTTAAGATGCGTGCCCGCTGAACGTGATGAAGCAAGCAGCTTCACGCTTTTAACCGGAATCGTTGACTTAGCTAATTGGTCAATCATTCTTCTACCAACTGCACCAGTAGCACCTAAAATTGCAACATTATATTCCTTACTCATTGTTCATTACCTTCTTTTAAAAACTCGCCCATTCTCTTTAATGCAACTTGCAAAGCCTCATTGGATGAGGCATAGGATAATCTAATATAACCTTCTCCACCAGGTCCAAATGCACTTCCTGGAGTAACTCCAACTTTTTTCTTAAAAGCTAAATCTAGTGCAAATTGCATATCATCGGTTCCATATTTTTCTGGAATTTTTGCAAAAATATAAAATGCGCCTTGGGGTTTAACAAACTCAACGCCCATTTTGCTTAATTCATTTACTACAAAGTCACGTCTTTTTTGATAATTTTTTTTATACTCTTCTGAATCATCAATTCCATTAGTAAGAGCTTCAATCGCCGCAGCTTGAGAGGAATCAGTAGTGGTAGTAACCATTAAGCCGTGAACCTTACTGATTTGATCCATTACCTTTTTTGGCCCTGCAATATAGCCTAAACGGTAACCCGTCATTGCATGAGATTTGGATAAACCAGAAATATATAAAGTTCTCTCTGGAATTTCAGTAGCAATTGAATAATGCTCAACACCATAAGTTAATGAACTGTAAATTTCATCAGTGATCACATAAAGATTGTATTTTTCGACTATTTTAGCTAGTTGCTTGATTTCTTCATGACTATATTCAACTCCAGTTGGATTAGTCGGATAGTTGAAAATTAATCCTTTAATAGTTGGATCATTTTTTACTACGTCTTCTAACTTTTCGGCAGTAAGTTTAAAGTTATCGCTTGCTGTATTCACTAAAGAATATTGAACTCCAGCTAAATTAGCAACTGGCCAATAAAGTGAAAAAACAGGTGTAGGAACTAAGATTTTATCTTCAGGATTAAATAAAGCAAAAATAGCGGCATTAATTGCTTCTGTAGCTCCGACAGTAGCTACAATTTCACTCTTAGGGTCATATTTAACGTGAATTGTTTTGTCTAAAAAACGACTAATAGCCTCTAGAAGCTCTTTCTTTCCTTTTTGAGGAGCATAATGAGAATCATTTTCCTCAATACTTTTAACAGCCGCTTTTTTTACATGTTCAGGTGTATTTAAATCTGGTTCACCTAAAGTCAACTTAATAATGTTTGGAATTTCTGAAACTTTATTATCAAAAATCCGAATTCCTGATGGCTTTAAGTTTTCAACCTTTTCACTAAAATGAAGATTATCAGCTAATTCTGGCATTTTTGGCCTCACAATCTATAAAATGTTTTCTAATCCAACTATCAATTCATGTAAAGAATCAACTTTTTTAAGGGCTACTTTAACCCCGCTCATAAATGATTCACGATCAAACGAATCTTGTCGAATAGTTAAAGCTTCCCCCTTACCGCCGAACAAAACTTGTTCATGAGCAATGTAACCTGGAAGGCGAACAGAATGGATCTTAATTCCTTCATAATCTCCACCACGAACATGAGCTAAGCTTTCAACTTCATTAGGAGCAGTCTCATGTTTTGGCCGATTTTCCGCAATTAATTTTGCCGTGCTTAAAGCCGTTCCAGAGGGAGCATCTTTCTTATCAGCATGGTGCATTTCAATAATTTCAACATCTGGAAAATATTTTGCAGCTTCTTTTGCAAATTTCATCAGTAAGACTGCAGACATTCCAAAATTAGAAGCAATTAACCCTCCCACTTGTTCTTTTTTAGCTAAGTTCTTTAGTTTTGCCACTTGTTCATCATTTAAACCAGTCGTGCCCACAATTGGTGAAATATGATGCAAAATTGCATACTTTACATTTTCATAAACTGCATTAGGAGTAGTGAAGTCAATCCAAATATCGGCAATATTTTCAGGAATATCGCTTAATTGATTAAAAATTTGAGCAGTCTTAGGAAGATGATATTCTTCAGGATCATGATTAGCATGTGGACTAAGACCTGCTACAATTTCAAAATCGGCCATGTTATTTACTAAGTTCACTGCCTTTTGCCCCATGGCACCTGCAAAACCAGCAATTAAAACCTTTTTAGTCATTTTCTTCCACTTCTTTTCCTAAATCTAGTGGTAATTCGTGCATTAAAGCATCATCTTTTAAGCCTAAATGTTGTGCTAAGGTTACTTTTTCTTCTTCATTTAAACTTACTAATGGCAAACGACAACCACCAGTCTCAAATCCCTGTGCATTTAAAACTGCTTTAACTGGCGATGGGGATGGATACATAAATAATGCAGCCATTCTTGGAGTTAACCATCGTTGCAAGCGAGCAGCCTCAGGATAGTTACCTGCATATAAATCATCATACATTTCACGCATTTGCTTAGAATAAATGTGTGAAGCCACTGATACAACTCCATTGGCCCCAAGCAAACGCGCAGTTAAAGCTTGACTATCCTCACCAGTAAAGACTTGGAAGTCATTATCCTTATGATCAATAATGTATTCCAATTCCTCTAAGCTAGCACATTGCTTAATTCCTTTAATATTTTCAATATGAGAGAGTTGAACCACTGTTTCCTGATTCATTTTGACTCCAACACGTCCTGGAATGTTGTAAATCAAGATTGGAAGATCAACATTCTCGGCTACTGCAGTAAAGTGAGCTACCATACTACGCTGATTTGGCTTGTTATAAGGGGGAACAACAACTAAGGCATAATCAATTCCTTTAATTTTTGCTACTTCATTAGTAAATGCAATTGTTTCTGCAGTGTTATTGCTTCCAGTTCCAGCAATCACTGGAACACGGCCATTTACAATTTCGCCAAATTTAGTATAGAGCTCAATTTTTTCATCATGAGACAAAGTTGGTGTCTCACCCGTTGTACCTCCAATTACAAAGCCATTAGTTCCTTGACTAATCAAATAATTAGTTAACTTCTTCAAACTGTCATAATCGATTTCTTCATTTTCATCAAAAGGAGTTACAAGTGCCGTTAATAAATCAGTATCAATTAATCTTGTCAATTTCATTTCTCCATTCTATAAATCAAGAATCCTTTAATAGCCTCTATACCTCGTATAATACTACTTTCATTAGGTGTTAACGTTGCCGAATGAAGTTCGGAGTTATCTTCTACTCCTAACCAAAACATTACTCCAGGGAATTTAGCTAATAAAAATCCAAAATCTTCTCCCGTCATTGCTGGCGCTGTTTCAACATAGTTGACTTGAGGATTATTTTTCATATACGAAATAAATTGCTTAGTTAATTCAGGATTATTTTCAACAGGCCAGTAGCCTCCTTGATTCAGCTGCAATTCAACATCCAAATTATAGCTACGAGCAATACCTTCACAAATATCTTTTAAGCGTTGATCAATTTGAACAATCATTTTTTGAGTTAATCCCCGAATTGTTCCCTCAATTCTGGCATGACCTGCAATTACATTTCGAATTGTACCCGCTTTTACTTTTCCTAAAGTTACTACCCCACTTTGAATGGGATCGATACTTCTAGAAATAATAGTTTGAATTTGCATAATTAAACTAGCTGTTGCCACAACCGTATCATTAGCATTTTGCGGAAAAGCAGCATGACCACTTTTACCAGTAATGTCAATATTTACCTCAGTGGTTCCTGCAAACAAAGTTCCCATTCGGCAACCAATTGCACCTGCTGGCAAAGCTGGATTGTCATGTAGACCATAAAATTCATCCGGTTTAAACTCATCATGAAAAATTCCTTTTTCATAGGCTTGTCTACCGCCACTTTCACTTTCTTCAGCCGGCTGAAAGAAAAACAATAAATTATCTTGAGGTTGATTCTCACTAAAATAGTTTAAAAGTCCTAAAGCAACTGTCATATGAATATCATGTCCGCACGCATGCATTACATTAGGATTTTTAGAAGCATATGGAAGATTAGTTTTTTCATTAACCGGTAAAGCATCAATATCTGCACGATAACCAATAGTTCTTTGAGGATTTTTACCTTTTACCAATACTAAAATGGCAGTTGGAAGCGATTGTGGCACTTCGATTTTTAAATAATCTTGATTAAAGCTCTTGATAATATTTAAAAGATAATCATGAGTTTTAAATTCTTTAAGAGCTAATTCCGGAATTTGATGTAAATGACGCCTAATCTGAATAAGTTCTTCTTTTGTTAAAATCATCGCTATATCTTTCTTAAATTATCTTCTAAACCAGTTTTGCTTTCGGTTTTTTGATCAACTTTTTTAATAACTTTAGCTGGCACACCTGCCACCACAGTATAAGGAGCTACATCATGAGTTACAATTGCCCCTGCCGCAATTACAGCACCTTCACCAACATGAACGCCTTCAATTACTACTGCATTAGCACCAATTAAAACATTATCATCAATTCTTACTGGTTCCGCAGAAGCAGGTTCAATTACGCCTGCTAAAACTGCATTGGCACCCACGTGGCAATGCTTTCCTACAATAGCACGTCCTCCTAAGACAGCACCCATATCAATCATAGAATCATCACCAATTTCGGCACCAATATTAATCACTGCTCCCATCATAATTACTGCATTATTACCGATTACGACATGATCTCTAATCAAAGCTCCTGGCTCAATACGAGCATTGATTTCTTTTAAATCCAGTAAAGGTACGGCAGAATTACGGGCATCGTTTTCGACATGATAATCTTCAATCTCTTGCGAATGGTTTGCTAAAAATTCTTTTATTACTTGCCAATCTCCAAAAATCACGCCACTTTCAGCATTGACAAAATCTTGAATCTCTTCTGGAAAGTCAAGATTTTCCAAATCTCCTTTAAGATAAACTTTGACTGGCATTTTTTTAGGAGCATTTCCAATATAATTAATAATACTTTGAGCATCTAACTTTGACATTTTTATCTCTTTTCTACATTAAATATTGTAATCTTGGTCTAAATGAATTAAATCTTCTAAGGATTCTCTTTTAACTACTACTTGTGCTTTCCCATTTTCTGCAAAAACGACAGCGGGACGAGGATTACGATTATAATTTGAAGCCATTGAGTACCCATAAGCACCAGTATCAAGCATGGCCAAAATGTCACCTGCTTTTAACGAAGGTAACTTAGCATCTGCTAAAATATCGCCCGATTCGCAATATTTACCAGCCACATGAAATTCTTGACTAGCCTTTCTTTGTGGATCGTTAGCTAAAACTGTTTCATATTTTGCTTGGTAAAGAGCTGGACGAATGTTGTCTCCCATCCCTCCATCAACAGCAACATAAGGAACTAAGCCGGGAATTTCTTTCATGCTTCCTACTTTGTAGAGATTGTACCCTGCTGGTCCTACAATGGAGCGCCCAGGTTCAATATCAATTTCAGGAATGGGAAAATTATGTTTAGTTGCTTCATCTTTAATTGTTTTCACAATGACTTTTACAAATTCTTCTGGCTTTAGAGGATGATCTTCTTGAACATATTTAATTCCAAAACCACCACCGACATTGATTATTTGAGCTGTATAATCATAATTTTTTCTCCAAGATGCTGCAACATCAACCAATTTAGCTGCCGCCATTTCAAAACCATTAAGTTCAAAAATTTGTGAACCAATATGGGCATGAATCCCTAACATATGCATTCTTTGATTTTTCAAAACTTCTTGTAAAGCTTTGTCTGCTTGACCAGAATCTAGATCAAAACCAAATTTGCTATCTACTTGACCAGTTTGATCATATTCATGAGTGTGAGCTGAAATGCCCGGCGTGATTCTAAGCATCACGTTGATCTCACTATCTTGTTCTTCAAGAACCTGACTAAGTAAATCAATCTCATAGAAATTATCAATCATAATTTTGCCAACATGGTTTTTAACAGCCATTTCAAGCTCTTCTTTTGATTTATTATTGCCATGAAAACTAACCCGCTCTATTGGGAAATTGGCCTTCATAGCTGTATAAAGCTCACCTGCAGACACAACATCGGTATAAGCTCCCTCCTCATTGGCAACTTGATACATTGCAATTGAAGCGAAAGCTTTACTTGCATAACTCACTGCATAATTAACTTGTTCTTCTTCAAACACCTTTTTAAAAGCGCGAATTTGATGACGAATTTGACTAACATCATATACAACTAAAGGAGTCCCATATTCTTTAGCTAGCTCAAGACTATCCATTCCTCCAATAGTTAAATGACCTGCTTGATTAATCTGATTAGTAATTTGTGAATTCATATTTTGCCTGCATTTCTAAAAAATAGAAGCGCTAATAAAAAATCCATTGTCTGCGCTCAACAAACAACGGATTAAATTATTTTTAATCTTATGATCGATAGCGCTCCGCGAATCTTAATTTTCGCGACAGTTTACAATCTCTTAAATTGCATCCCAGCAAATAATACTTGGCCTCATATTATCACTTCGGCAACTTCCCCTTTCACAATTCATCATAGTTTTGCCTAAACTCCTAATTGCTACTTTTGTCAGTTGCGCCTCTTCGAATTTGACTAAATTGTATATTTTATTAAAAACAGAGTCAATAGTTTTACATGATTTTTTAATTTTTATTGCAAGTTTGAAAATTAATGTTAAACTTCAATTAAAATCTTTTAATTAAAGCACATTTACTTGCAGCTTTAATTAAACTAAAAGGAAGTACTGATATGAGAGTAGTAAAATTTGGTGGTAGTTCGCTAGCCACCGGCACTAGTGTGAATCAAGCACTTGAGATTATTTTAGCTGACCCATCTCGACAAGTAATGGTTGTCTCAGCTCCTGGTAAAAGAAATAGCTCGGATATTAAAGTTACAGATCTTTTAATTAAATATGCAAAAACTGTCCTAAATCATCAAAACTATTCAAAAATAGTTGACGAAATTTATAGTCGCTATCAAGAAATTGGTCATTTTTTTGGATTAGATGAGACTCAACTTAACATAATTAAAGATATTCTACTTTCTTTACCCGAATCTTCTTATCCAACTGATGATTATCTAATTGCCGCATTTAAAGCTCATGGCGAACGATTAAATGCACGATTAATTGCAATGATTTTAAATCAAAAAGGAATTAAAACTAAGTTTTTAGATCCTCATGAAGCCGGTTTAACCGTTACTGGTGAACCTAATGATGCGATTGTGAGTCCTGAGACCTACCTCAATCTTGATAAAATTAAAATAGATTCTGATGAACATGTCATCTTTCCAGGCTTTTTTGGTATTACACCTTCTGGCCATATCGCCACTTTTTCTCGAGGAGGTTCGGATATCACCGGGGCAATTTTAGCTAAGGGATTGCATGCAGACCTATATGAAAACTTTACAGATGTCAATGGAATCTTCGCAGCTAATCCAGCTATTATTGATCATCCTCAATCTATAAAGACCATGACTTACCGCGAAATGCGTGAATTGTCATATGCGGGATTTTCTGTTTTCCATGATGAAGCTTTAATTCCAGCCATTGAAGGGGAAGTTCCAATTAACGTCAAAAATACTCATGATCCTCAAAATCCTGGTACCATGATTGTCCCTGACAAGCGATTTAAGCCTCTTAATCCTATTACAGGAGTAGCGAGTCAAAAACACTTCTCTGCTCTTTATTTGCATAAATATTTGCTCAATAAAGAAGCCGGCTTTACTTTACGTATCTTACAAATTCTTTATAAGCATAATATTCCTTACGAACATATGCCTTCTGGGATCGACGATATCACAATTATCTTTAATCGCCAGTTTTTAAATGATCAATTAATTGATTTAATTTGTAACGAAATTCAGTCTTTAATTAATCCCGATCAACTTGAATGGATTGATGATTATGCCATTATTATGATCGTCGGCGAAGGGATGAAATATGAACATGGAATTAGTTCACAAATCCTGGCCTCCCTAAACAAAGAGGATATTTCACCTCAAATGATCAACCAAGGCGCTTCACAAATTTCAATCATGATTGGAACCAAGAAAGAAGAAGCTGATCAAGTAGTTAAAACAATTTACAAACAATTTTTCTAGAAAGGATTCTTTACATGTCAACTTTATATAAAGTGCACGGCTCTCAAAACCATTTTTTTATTCTAGATCAAACAGAACTTTCCACTCCTCTTACAGATACAGAATTAGTTGAATTCACTAAAAAAATCACTAATCCCTCATCAGGAATTTTAAATGGAGCCGATGGTGTTTTAGCAATTAATTCTCCTACCCGGCCACAAGCTTTAGCGCAAATGCGAGTTATCAATACCGATGGTAGTGAGGCCTCAATGTGTGGGAATGGACTAAGAACTGTCGCTCGCTATTTATCCAAAAAATATAATCAAGACAACTTTTTAGTAGACACCATGAATGCTAATTTACGTGTTCGTAAGCCTGATAATTTAGCTAAAGGAGTAAAAGCCTTCGCAGTCGAGATTTCTCCGGTATCTTTTAATAAAAGCTCTCTTCCCTTCCAAAATTTAGGTTACAATCGCATCATTGACCAATATTTACCAGAAATTTATCCCGGTCTACGTTTTACTTCAATTGCCGTTCCCAATCCCCATTTGATTAGTTTTATGGATCAAAATCAAATTGAAAGTAATATTTTAAAAGAAGTTGGAAAATATTTAAACGGTGATAATCCTTACTTCCCAGATGGAGTCAATGTCAACTTTGCCCAAATCCTCGGTAAAAACAAGCTCTTTGTACGTACCTATGAGCGCGGAGTAGGTTTTACAAATGCCTGCGGAACTGGAATGTCGGCCACATCTTTGGCATTTTGTTTGACTCATCCGGAGAAAGGATTCTTTAATCAATCAATTGACGTTTACAATCCGGGTGGAAAAGTTCAAACAATTGTCCATCACGAAAATCATACTTATTGGATCGAATTAATTGGGAATGCTACCTTTACAGATCAAATTGAAATTAGTGAAACTGACTTACATAATTGTGATTTTTCAAGCATAAATATAACTTCTACTGAAGAAGAAAGTGACTATCAAAACTTCATTCAAAACTTGCCCCATTTTAATAATCTCAGCGCAAACTAAAAAAGAGAGGAATGTGATTCCTCTCTTTTTTAATCTTCTAAATGCTTCTCAATCCAATCTCCAAGTTCTTTAACGTGCAATTTTGACACAGAACTAAATGTAAGGACAGAAACATTCTCATAACTCAAGTCCAGATGCTTTTTTAAATTTGATAGCACCTTATTTACTTGGCTCTTTTTAATTTTATCCATTTTGGTGCACACTACCAAAATTGGCAAGTTCAAATATTGCGCATAATCATACATGGCAATATCATCTTTTGTAGGCTCATGACGAGCATCGACTAAAATAATCAGCCCTTTTAAGTTAGGACGCGTTTCTAGATAATCTTGGATCATTTCACCAAAAGCTTCTCGTTGTTTTTGAGAAACTTTTGCATAACCATATCCGGGTACATCTACTAAATAAAATTCCTCATTAACAATATAAAAATTTAGCGTTTGCGTTTTCCCGGGCTGAGAAGACGTTCTAGCAAGATTTTTTCTCTTTAGGAGTGTATTTATCAAGCTGGATTTTCCAACGTTTGAGCGACCTGCTAAAGCAATCTCAGGCAAATTATCTTTTGGATACTGATCTTCTCTTACGGCACTAACTGCATAATCACTATTTTTAATTATCATTTGCGGTTACCTTAGTTGTTTGCTTATCTGAATCTTTACGCGTAATTCTGGGTTGTGCATGACGCGTAATAACATCCTTGGTAATTTCAACCTTTTCAATATCATCTTCACTAGGAGTCCTGTACATTACGTCCATCATTGAATTTTCAATGATAGTTCTTAATCCACGTGCACCCATATTACGCTCAATAGCTAAATCAGCGATAGCCTTTAAAGCACCATCAGTAAATCTAAGATTTACCCCATCAAGAGATAGTAACTTTTGATATTGTTTAATCAAAGCATTCTTTGGTTCAGTAAGTACTCTTACTAAATCCTTGCTATTAAGCTTATCCAAAGTAGTAATAACTGGAATTCTCCCGATAAATTCAGGGATCATACCAAATTTTACCAAATCACCGGTAGTTAAATGATGAGTCCAGTCATCTTCATCCATCTGATTCAATTGATTTTCAGCGCCAAATCCAATTGTCTTCTTACCTAAACGGTTTTTAACAATTTGTTCGATTCCGTCAAAAGCCCCACCCACAATAAAGAGAATGTTTGAAGTATCCATCTTTATCATTTCTTGTTGAGGATGCTTACGTCCCCCTTGTGGTGGAACAGACGCAATGGTACCTTCCAAAATCTTCAATAAGGATTGTTGAACGCCTTCCCCTGATACATCTCGGGTAATTGAAACATTTTCTGACTTCTTAGAAATCTTATCAATTTCATCAATGTAAATGATACCGCGTTGAGCGCGTTCAATATCATAATCAGCGTTTTGTAAGAGCTTAAGCAAAATATTTTCTACGTCTTCTCCAACATAACCTGCTTCAGTTAAAGTAGTTGCATCAGCAATTGCAAAAGGAACATTCAAAATACGGGCTAAAGTTTGAGCCAAATAAGTTTTACCAGAACCCGTAGGTCCGATCATTGCAATATTTGACTTTTGAAGCTCAGTAGAAGAGTCAACATCCATTTGACTAATCCGCTTATAGTGATTATATACGGCTACTGAGAGTACTCGTTTAGCGCGATCTTGACCAATTACATATTGATCAAGCTGTTCCTTAATTTCCATTGGTTTTGGTAAGTCACGAGCTTTTTTAAGAGAATCGACACGCAATTCATCATCAATAATTTTTTTAGATAAATCAACACATTCATTACAGATATATACACCATTACCTGCAATCATTTTCTTGACTTGATCTTGAGTTTTACCACAAAAAGAGCATTTAATCTCTTCTTGATCTGTAAACTGTGTTGCCATATTATTCCCCCTCTAATATCTACCATTTTAAGATTATCATAAAAACGGTAATAATAAAGAAATCTGCTCAATTATAGCAAAAAAGACAGCCAAATAACAGCTGCCTCTTTTATTAGAATAGTTTATGGATTACTTATCAGACTTGTCGTCTTTGTCATCCTTAAGCTTTGACTTAGCAACTTGCTTAGCACCATCAGTAATAAGATCCATTGCCTTACGTACTGTGATATCGTGGCTCAACATGTCATCGCTCAAAGTTGCACGAACAGTCTTTTCGTCCATGTTGTATTCACTAGCAAGATCCTTAATTTCTTTATCCATTTCTTCTTTAGTTGCTTCAAGACCTTCTGCAGCAACAATTGCTTCAAGAACTAAGTTAGTCTTTACACGTTCTGCTGCATCTTTAGCAAATTGTGCGCGTAATTGTTGTTCGTTGGTATTAGTCAACTTGTAGTAAGTTTGTGGATCGATACCTTGACGTTGCATATTACCCAAGTATTGGTTTAATTGAGTATTAACATCGTCTTGGATCATTGCATCAGGAATTTCATCAATCTTAGCGTTGTCTACAGCGCCTTCGATTGCAGCTTGTTGGATAGCATCCTTAGCAGCTTCTTCCTTTTGTTCCTTCAAGTCTTTCTTGATCTTGTCTTTTAATTCATCAAGAGTTTCAACTGAATCATCAACGTCCTTAGCAAATTCATCGTCTAATTCTGGAAGTTGCTTTGATTTAACTTCATGAATCTTAGTTGCAAAATGAGCTTCCTTACCAGCTAAATCTTTTGCACCGTAATCTTCAGGGAAAGTTACTACAACGTCAACATCATCGCCTGCTTCGTGACCAATAAGTTGATCTTCAAAACCAGGAATGAAAGTACCTGAACCTAATTCAAGTGAGTAGTTATCTGCGGAACCACCATCAAATGGCTTGCCATCAATAGTACCCTTGTAATCAATAGTTACAGTGTCGCCCTTTTCAGCCTTACCCTTCTTAAGAACAAGTTCAGCATTTTGTTCACGACGCTTGTCAAGTTCAGCATCAATATCCTTAGCGTAAACACGAGTGTTTTGCTTTGGAACTTCGATACCCTTGTAGTCACCTAATTCAACTTCTGGTTCAACTGAAACAGTAGCCTTCATAGTCCAGTCTTTACCTTTATCCATTGAAACTGGTTCAATTCTAGGTTGACCAACAGCCTTAATGCCAGCTTCCTTAACAGCTGCTGCATATACAGTAGGCAATACCATGTTTAAAGCATCTTCATATAATGCTTCTTCACCGTAGTATTGATCAAAAATAACACGAGATACGTGGCCTTTTCTAAAACCAGGAACACGTAAATTCTTCTTTACTCTCTTAAAGGCTTGATCTAAGCCAGTTTTGATTTCATCTTGTGAAATATCAAAAGTAAGTTCACCGGTAGTCTTTCCGGTCTTTTCCCATTTAACAGACATTAATTAAATACCTCCAATGTCATTTTGAGTTTGCTTCTTGCATACTAAGTTATCTTACCTTAAACCTTAACAAAAAACAAATATAGAAGCAAAAAAATGCACTTTCCATGAAGAAAGTGCATCTTTTTAACTATATCGTTAGAAATTAGTCAAGGATTTCAGTAACCTGACCGGCACCAACGGTACGACCACCTTCACGGATGGTGAACTTAGTACCCTTTTCGATGGCAGCTGGCTTGATCAAAGTAACAGTAAATTCTGTGTTATCACCAGGCATAACCATTTCAGTACCTTCTGGCAATTCAATTTCACCAGTAATATCAGTGGTGTGGAAGTAGAATTGTGGACGGTAGTCTGAGAAGAATGGGGTGTGACGGCCGCCTTCTTCCTTCTTCAATACATAAACTTGGCCCTTAAACTTACGGTGAGTTTGGATTGAACCAGGTGCAGCCAATACTTGACCACGAACAACTTCATCACGGTCAACACCACGAAGCAATACACCAACGTTGTCTCCGGCTTCACCCAAGTCTAAAGTCTTGTGGAACATTTCCAAACCAGTAACAACTGACTTCTTAACGTCTTCTACCAAACCAACGATTTCAACTTCATCACCGACCTTAACAGTACCACGGTCGATACGACCAGAAGCAACAGTACCACGACCAGTGATAGTGAATACGTCTTCAACTGGCATTAAGAATGGCTTGTCAGTTTGACGTTCTGGAGTTGGGATGTATTCGTCAACGATATCCATAAGCTTCAAGATTTGTTCTTGAGCTTCCTTGTCGCCTTGTAAAGCCTTCAAAGCTGAACCACGAACAACAGGAATATCGTCACCTGGGTAATCGTATTCAGTTAACAAGTCACGAACTTCCATTTCAACTAAGTCGATAAGTTCTGGGTCGTCAACTAAATCACACTTGTTTAAGAATACAACGATGTAGTTAACACCAACTTGACGAGCAAGCAAAATGTGTTCACGAGTTTGTGGCATAGGACCATCAGTTGCAGCTACAACTAAGATAGCACCGTCCATTTGAGCAGCACCAGTAATCATGTTCTTGATGTAGTCAGCGTGACCTGGAGCGTCCATGTGAGCGTAGTGACGATTTTCAGTTTCGTATTCTACGTGGGCGGTATTAATAGTAATACCACGTTCCTTTTCTTCTGGGGCAGCATCGATTTGTGAGTAATCTTCAGCTTGTGCTAATCCCTTTTCAGCCAAAACAGTAGTAATAGCCGCAGTTAAAGTAGTCTTACCGTGGTCAACGTGACCGATAGTACCAATGTTTACGTGTGGCTTTGTTCTAACGTAATGTTCTTTTTCTGCCATTAAAATGACCCTCCTGTAAATTTGCAAGAAGTCCGTTGAGATAAGTTAACGGATAATTCTCTGTTGAATATTGTACTACTTTCATCGGCAAATGCCTAGTATTTTAATGCTTAGTGCCTTGCCTAATGAAAATATCCTTTGCTAATTATACTAAATACTTTGAAAAAGTAAACCTTTTTTGCACAATTATTTAAATAAATTTGCATAAACTTTTTCTAACAATTGCTGGTGAGAGCCCCCATTATTAGTTTGAAGATACAACGCTAAATCTTTTGCAAAACTATCAGGTTCATCAACATATTTATCAAGCCGAGGATATAAATTACCCAATACCAAGTTAGCTTCACCAATCATCATTCCTAACTGAGCTGGACTATGGTAAAACCTATCTCCTAAGCTAGAAATTACTTCTTTAAAGAGTGGATCTTTTTCTAGAAGGTTTGCTTTAGCAGGAATAAATTCCTCTTCTTGACCAAGAATTAATACTTTCATAGGATCTTTAATCCCTAAACGAACCAAATCAGCACACAGTGCAATTCTTAACGCAAAATTTTGACTTGGATCCAACAATATACTTTGGGCAAAATTCTTAAAATTATTCAAATCAAGTTTCAATAATTTCAAATATTCTATTTGGCTTAAAGAAGTACTATTTCTTATCTCTTGCATGATCTTAAATTGCCTAGAAGTTTCAACTGGAATAATTTCTATCTCTAACTTTTTATTGAGCAAATTTTCAACCTCTTTTGCTTCAATAAAGAAATTATTTGCTTGTAATATTTTTAAATATTCATCAAATACATGACTATTAGAAAAAAGATCAGGCTCTTCTTTTATTAAAAAATATGCCTGATCTTCCTGCTTATTTAGCAAATAAAGTTCACACAATTTTAAAACCACTTCAGTTGAATGACCATCATTTAAGGCTTCTTCTAAATTTTGAATTGCGGAATCTATATTTCCTTGATCTTGATCTTTTTTCGCAAGTTTAATTAGATTTTTTTGACTTAGAGTTGTCAATTTTACTCTTAGCCTCTTTCTTCTCACTATTCTTAGCGCGTTTATTTACACTATCTTTTTTATTATTTTTCTTTTGTAAAGCACGATGGCGGTTTTGGTTTACCTCCATCACTACAGGTAAAACTACAGGTCTACGATTGGTTTTCTTATACAAAAATTTTTCCAAATCATTACGGATATCTTGCTTAAGTTCAGTCCAATCAAACTTCTTATGCTCAAAATTGTTATCAATTGCATTTTTTATCACATCAACTGATTCTCGCATAAGCTGATGGTTAGCTTTAATATAAACAAAGCCGCGGCTAGTGACTTGTGGTTGGGCTACAATCTTTTTCTTCTTTCGATCAATTGTAACCACTGCAATAAAGATACCATCATCTGAGAGAACTTCTCTATCTCTTAAGACAATATTGCCTACATCTCCCACTCCAGAACCATCAATCATAGTGTCTTCACCTGGAACAGGATCACTTAAGTAAAAGCGCTTCTTAGTATAATCGTACTTTAAACAATCACCATTTTTAGTAATATATACATCATCTTTATTCATACCAGCTTTAAGTGCCAAGTTTTTATGAATCTCAAGTAATCTGTATTCACCAATAACTGGAATTAAAAACTTAGGCTTCAAGGTATCAATTAGAATTTGCAAATCTCGTCCAGTAGCATGGCCGCTAGTGTGCTTGTTTCTTCCAAGCTCAATTACTGTACCACCAGCACGATAAATCATATCACTGGTTTGAGCCACCATGGTTTCAACAGCATGAGATGGAGTAGTTGCAATAAATACAAGATCACCTTTATGGATGTTGATCATGCTATGGCGCTTTTTAGCCATTTTTTGGAGAGAATTCAGTGGTTCACCCATGCGGCCAGTTTCCAAAATAACAGTCTTATCGTCAGGAGTCGTCTTCAAATCTTTTACGCGCATTAAAAGACCCTTAGGCACCTTCAAATAGCCTAATTTCATGGCCGTACGAACAATTTTAGCAACATCACGCCCAGTAAGCAGAACTCGCTTTCCAGTCGCATGAGCTGCATTCAAAACTTCTTGTACACGATTTAAATTAGATGCCTTAGCAGCAACAATAATTCTTCCTTTAGCATTTCTAAATACATCAGTCACGTATTGACCAATATCTTGTTCGGACGCACTTGGGAAAGATGCCTCTGCATTTGAAGAATCACTAAGAAGCGCAAGTACACCCTTTTGTTCGATTTCAGCCAAACGATCCATATCAGTACGATAATCAGGAGCAGCTGTAGGATCAAACTTAAAGTCACCAGTATATACTACTTCCCCTTCTGGAGTATGAATGTCAATCCCAAGAGAGCCCGGAATTGAGTGAGTAGTATGGAAGAAGGAAACACTGGCATTCTTAAAATCGATTTCAGTATCAGCATCAATTACATGGAATAAACTATTATCGCAATGTTTATTCTCTCTTTTAACTTCAATTTTAGCCAATTCAATTGTTAATTCTGAACCAAATACTGGAATATCATATTGGCGTAAAATATACGGCAAAGCACCAATAGAGTCTGCATGCCCATGGGTAAGAAAAATCCCGGCCACGCGATCACCATATTCTTTAAAGAAGTCAAGATCTGGAATCACAACATCAATTCCAAACAAAGAACTATCTGGATACTTTAAACCTGCATCCATGACAAAAATTTCATCGTTTACTTGAACGGCAAACATATCTTTTCCTTGTTCGCGTACACCGCTCAAGATCATAATTTTAATTTGATCAGTCATTATTAATTCCTATCCTTAATTTTAATTTTTTATTTTGTGGGTTTAAAAACCAAACGTAAATAGAATCTTAATTAATTTTAGCATAAAGACAGTAATTATGACAAAACGAAAAAAGCCAGCTCCAAATTGAGCTGACTTTTCTTAGCAAAATGAATGAATTAACGACGTAAACCTAACTTCTTGATTAATTCACGGTAACGGTTAATGTCATTTTCTTGTAAGTAACGAAGCAAGTTACGACGGTGACCAATCTTCTTAAGCAAACCAACGTATGAGTGGTGGTCATGCTTGTGTGACTTCATGTGGTCAGTCAAGTTGTTAATATCAGCAGTTAAAACAGCAACTTGAACTTCAACTGAACCAGTATCGCCTTCGTGAGTTGCGTATTCCTTAATGATTTCGTCTTTCTTAGCTTTTGAAATTGCCATAATTATTTCTTCACCTTTCAATAAACAATTGCCATTAACAACGTCTGCCGTCAGGTGTGAGCGAACAAACAGCGTTAATGGTTCACAACAATAAATATACTACATGCTATTTTTTTAAAAAGCAAGCACAAATTACCTTGCATGAAATAATATTCTTAAGTATAATCAATTAAGTAAAATTACCAGTTAATGGAGGTGAATTTCATGCCACAAATCAAATCAGCTATCAAACGTGTTAAGACTCAAGACGCTACTAGAAAGCACAAGGCTGCACAAATGAACGAACTCAGAACTGCTGTTAAGAAGTTCAAAGCCGCTGTTGCAGCTGGTGAAAAAGACGCCTCCAAGTTGCGTTTAGAAGCAGAAAGTGCTTTGGATAAGGCCGTTTCAAGAGGATTAATCCACAAGAACAAGGCTAGTCGTGATAAGAGTCGTTTGGCTAAGTTAGCTAAGTAATTACTCTTAGAAAATCAAAAAGCTCGAGATATTTATATCTCGGGCTTTTTTTACGCATTCAGAATATACATTTTTAAGAATTCATCAGATTGATAAGTCCCATTTTTATATTTAAAATCTAATTCTATTGCTTTTTCAAGCATCTGCTCTAATTTTTCAATAGGAATTCTTTTTTTCAAAGCTAACTTCACACGATAAGGATGAATTCCCAATTCTTTAACAATTTGGGTCTCACTTCGACTTCGCTCAGCCAAAACTTTAACTACTAATAGAACCTCTATCTGACTTTCAAACACTGCCAACAGTTGAATAGGATTAACTCCTTCTCGCAATTGATTTTCGAGTCGAGTAAGAGCTTGTTGATAATTTCTATTAAAAGCTGCTTCTAAAATTTCAAATACATTTTGAGCCAAAGAAAGTTCGATATTTTCAGCCACCATTTTTTCGGTAATTTTTTGATTTTGGGCTACAATTTTAAGTTTACTGTAATTACTTAAAATTGTATCCATTACTTGATCGCTACGTTCTACGAGTAATTGCAAAGCAGACTGGGTAATTATATATCCTTCTGCTTTGATTATTGACTTAGCAACTGCACTAACTTCGTAGGATTTAATTTTCGGATTGATCACATTAAAATTATTCATCACGGTTTTTGTGATCTTTTTGCGTTTATCAAGTTTCTCATAAGATGCAACCATTACAATAACATCATCAAGTTCATTAATATGAGAAAAAATCTCCTGCAATTGATCTAGCTGCTTCTTAAATTTCTTAGCTACTTTAGAAGTTAAAAAGAACGGATTCTTTACAATAACTATTTTTTGTGCACTAAATAAGCTTGATTCGGTTAAATTAGCTATTAATTCATCCAACCCATCGTTTTCACAGTCAACTGTAATTCGATCTAAGTCCTTAAATTTATCTTCTCTAGTATAAGACCGAGCTATATAATCATTTAAAAAATCATCTTCTCCCCAAATCAAGGTTTGGGGAACATCGGCTGCAGTATTGTTAAATAATGAGAGTAGAGTCACTGTTTATCGCCCTTTAATAAAAATTTTTCAAAATGGTTTTGTGTCCATTTACCGTAATACCAGCTAATCATACCACAGTCTTGAGTAGATACCCATGGAATTTGTAATTTATTAAGAGTGGCTAAAGTTTCAGGATGAGGATGACCAAAACGATTTTTTCTTCCTGCAGAAATAAATACCATTTGGGGATGTAATTTTTCTAAAAATTCGGGATTTGATGATGTTTTACTGCCATGATGGCCCAATTTAAAATAATCAACCGCAAAGTTAAAGCGATTCATCAATTCTTTTTCTCCTTCTTGTCCTAAATCTCCAGTAAACAACCAACTTTTACCGCCTAATTTAAACATAAGGGACAGAGAATCCTCGTTTTTTCCTTCTCCTGGCTTAAAGGGATAGACGACATTGAAAGTTAATTGTGGCTCTTTAACCTGCATCCCTGCCAACAGCTCTACCAACTTAGTATGCTCAATTTTTCCATCAATCCTTTTGCAAAATGATGGATTTGTTAACAGTCCCTGGGCCATATATAATTTATCCACTTGAATTTCTGACATCAAAGGTCCTAAATCACCTACATGGTCAGCATCTTGATGAGAAACAAAAAGACCATCAATCTTATTAATTCCTTGAGCTTTTAAAAAAGGAATGGTTATCTTATTCACCTGCGGGGGAAGCTTCTTTCCAGAAAAGTTCAACTTTCCACCAGTATCAATCATATAAACTTTTCGTGGAAATGGGGTAGTAATTAAAATACTATCCCCTTGTCCCACATCGATAAACGTTACTTGACCTTTTAGTGGAAAATGGATTAAACAGAAGAAAATCGCATAACTGGCACTTAAAATTCCAATTAACTTCCAACTTACTTTTGATTTTAATTCGCTTACAGAAACTAAAACAGTTGCACTAAGCAACAGAAGCAGTAAGCATTCCCACCAGTTGATTTTGCCAAACGTAATCATTCCTAACTGAAACTGCGAAAGATGATTAATTATACCCTCTCCAAATTTTAAGACAGTTTCCAGACTCTGGGGAATTTGCGGAAAGATTTCAAATAAAGCAATACTCGTAAAAGTTATAGGCATCACTATCCAATTAAAATATGGCACAATTAGAAGATTAAAAATCACCGTTAAAACGTTTACCTGATAAAAGTAAAACAATAATAGTGGTGTCAAGAAAAGATTAAGTGCGATCGATTGTTTAAATGGAGATAATCGATTTGTTAACTGTAAGCCTAATACCAGAATATAGCTCAATTGAGCCCCCACTCCTAAAAATAATTTAGGAACGAGTATCAGATGCACTAAACAGGTTAAGCCTAAAAGGTCCGCTCCAGCAATACGCCATTTTTTAAAACTAAATACCTTACCTAAAATATAAGTTAAACTAGCTCGAATAAAACCTGCTTGACCAGCACTTAAAAAAATTTCAATCATTAAAATCGCAATACAACAAATAAAAGTTTCCTCTTCAGTAAATCTAAACCAAAAACAAAGAGTACTAATTATCAAAACATAAATTCCAACA
Source organism: Lactobacillus intestinalis (assembly GCF_024397795.1). NCBI lineage: Bacteria > Bacillati > Bacillota > Bacilli > Lactobacillales > Lactobacillaceae > Lactobacillus > Lactobacillus intestinalis. The sequence goes on from NZ_CP072983.1 coordinate 1,030,513, forward strand.
TGCAGTCCTGAGATACTCAACAAATGAATTACGCCTAAATTTCGATAATTATTCAAAATTTCTTGATTATCTTCAGAATTATTTTCAGCCAAAACCAATTCACTAGCAAAAAAGCTAATTAATTGAGGAAATTGTTTAAAATATTCCTGCAAATCAAATCTAATTTTGTGCAATTTTGCCATCAAATTATTAGGCGCAAATACAATCTCACAATGTTTAAATTTAATACGTTGACTAATATTTTGAGATCGATAATAACTTCGATAATCAAATTCTCCTAAATTAGTCGCAGGTTCTATTTTAGAGATTTCGCCAGACATTTTAGTAATCCATAAAGATCTCCCTGTTTTAATTAAAGCCTCTTGTTCCTTATTAATCGAGCCTGCTATTAATATTTTTCCTTTTGGCGTGCTTACTTGGGCTGACATCCATCCATCTTTTAAATTAACTTGATCTGGATAAACTTGTACAGTTAATTCATCGGTTAATTCTAAAGAGCTACTTTGTTTATTATGCAAAAATCCTACGCTTGCACTACAAATCAGCATAAGTGTTAGCCATTTTAAGTTCGAATATTTGACTAAAACAATTAATAGCAAATACACCCCAATTGCAACCGACGTTAATCTTTGTCCAAGATGTGATTGATAAATAAAAAAAGATAGATCTACTAATATTAATGCGTTAATTAGTAAATATCCAGGCTGACAAATTTTAGAGAGCCAATTGGTCTTTGAGTGCTGCAAAGGTCTTTTCTCCAATTCCTGAAACCTGCATTAAATCTTCAATTTTCTTAAACTGGCCATTTTGTTCTCGATAAGCAATAATTTGCTCTGCCTTCTTCTGGCCAATCCCATTTAACTTTTGCAAATCTGCAGCACTTGCTGTATTCAAATTAACTTTTTCTCCATTATTTTGACCAGATTCACTGCTTGTGCTTTCATTGGTAGTCGTAGTTCCTGCTCCAGTTGATGAAGAATTAGATGCATTTTCTACTTTCTCTCCTTTGTAAGGAATATGAATCTTGTCCTGATCTTTTAACATTACTGCTCTATTTACAGCCTTTAGCTGAGCGTTTTGCTTTGCTCCACCAGCTGCTTCAATTAGCTCTTGAATCCGTGCTCCATTTTTCAAAGTATAAACTCCTTGGTGTTTCACAGCTCCTGAAATATCACAAGTTACTGTTTTAGATTGAGATACAGACTGAGCAGATGATGATTGATTGGATGTAGAAAAACTACTACTTGAGCTTTGCTCTGTTTTTTCTGGCAATAAACTCGCATTCTCATTTTGCTTAGTATCTTCTTTTTTAAAGAAAAATATTAGTCCTAATACAACCACGCCAATAATAAAATATTGTTTCTTCTCCAAGATAAATTCTTTAACTTTTTCAAAATCCATTATTTTCACCTCATTATTTAAGTACGCAAAAAGCCCAGAATTTCTTCTGGACTTTTTTATTAATAATGAGTTTTTAGATATTTAAGTGCATCATCAAAATTATTAACTGGCACAATTTTCATCTTTGTATGAATTTGTTTAGCTGTACGCTTAGCTACCTCATAATTAGTTTGGGATTTTTTAACACCGGTTGAATCCGTAGGAGCAAAGAACACTTCTGCGCCTGCTTCATCAGCAGCTACGACTTTTTTATCTACGCCACCGATAATTCCTACTTTTCCGTTTGGAGAAATAGTTCCTGTTCCCGCTATTTTATGATTCTTAGAAAGATTTTGGTGAGTAAACACTTCATAACTGGTTAGAGTAAACATCAAACCCGCTGATGGTCCGCCAATATCGCCTGCATCAATACTCAAACGTGGTTTAGTTTCAACACTAACATGTTCTACTAATTGAATCCCGATTCCCGGCTTATTAGTCCCAGCCACCTTAACAATTTTACCGGTAAAGTTTTTCTTTTCTTTATTTCGTAAAACAGTAATTGTTACCTTAGATCCGATTTTTTGCTTTTTTAAATAATTCATCATTTCTTCGGTAGAACGAAAATGCTGGCTATTGGCTGCAAGTACGGTATCTCCAATTTGAAGCTTGTTTTTAAAACTAGAGTTGTTTTGGACTTTCATCACATATACACCGCGATATTCCAGCTTAGGCTTCAAACTAGCTTTCTTAGCTGCATAATAAATTGCTGTTTGTTGACTTGTTTCCATATACCAATTTTGCAATTCTTCATATTGGCTACTTGTTTGATCTCCAAGAAGTTCTGAGGCTGGAACTCGCGTTGAAAACTTTTGAGTATAGCTCCATAAATATTGCAAAATGCTTGCAGGGCGGCTTGTTACACTCACCGTGACCAAATAAAAATTATTAGGCTTCTTACCCTTGGCACTAATAAATTGTCCTACAGGAACTGCTTCGCCCGGGCTTTCAATAAAATAATTAGTTGGCCAAAATGCAATAAAAGCCACAACAATTACAGCTAAAATTCCAATTAGCCAATTTCTAAGACGCGATTTTCTTTTACTTTTCATCTTTTTGTCTCATTTTCTTTATTAGAGCCTGGGCAGCTTTTGCAGGTAAAAACTGACTTATATCGCCACCAAATTTGGCTACTTCCTTTATCATACTTGAGGCAATAAAACTGTCCTTGGCATCTGTAAACAATAATACAGTATGAACATCAGAAGCAATTTCTTCATTAATTCCTGCAATTTGCTGTTCATACCGAAAATCGTCACTGTTCCTCACTCCGCGGACAATTGCACTTGCTCCTAACTCATGAGCTACCTCTACAGTCAACTGTTCTGGTTTCAAAAGCACTTCAATGTTCTCAACATCCTTTAGTGCATCCCTTGCAAAGTCAGCTCTCTCCTCATCTGTAAATAGATAATTCTTGGAAGTGTTGGTCATCACCACCACATATACCTTATCAAAAATCTGAGCCGCTTTTTTAACTACATCAATATGTCCTCTGGTGATTGGATCATAACTTCCTGGAAAAAGTGCAGTTACCATCAGTTTTCCTTTCGATAAATTCTAACAATTGTCTTCCCTAAATGATGTTCTTTGATCAATTCAAAATCAGAAATTTCACCTAATTCAGTATCATCATCGGTTTCAGCTACTACAATTGCATTTTCATTAAGTAAATCAAGTTGCCACATCTTCTGCATGTCCTTAGCAATCCTTTGCTTAGCATATGGTGGATCTAAAAATATCAGATCAAATTTCTTACCTTTTTCTGCCAAAAATTTCAAAGCAGCATTACTGGACATCTTATAAACAGAAAAGCGTGATTCTTCTTTCGTGAGGGCAACATTTTTTCGAATAATATCGCAGGCTGCATAATTTATATCAACTAAGGTTGCATCACTATAACCTCTAGAAACAGCCTCAATCCCTAAAGCCCCACTACCTGCGTACAAATCTAATACTGCGCCACCTTCAAAAAATTGTCCCAATGAATTAAAAAGGGACTCTTTAACTTTATCGCTTGTCGGTCTTGTTTTATTACTCTTTAAAGTAAATAAATTCCGTTTAGCGTATTTACCAGAAATAATTCTCATTTTATAGCCTCATCATTTTCTTTCTTCTCTAGCAGTTTTGCCTCTGCTATTTGTGCCAGATCATTAATTTGGCTTTCAATATGTTCACTAGTTAAATCAATATTTTCATCTTGAGAATATTTAACTTCCGTTACAAAATCTAAACTTCCGATCTCACGCACTTTTGCTTTTGCTTCTTTTTTATCTAAATATAGTACGCAGTACTTCATTTTTTTAGAAAAATAAACAATATCTCCGTACCGACGCAGTTTATACTGGTCACTCGCCGAACTCAAATAGATAATTAAGCCTACTCGCTTAACTAGAGTAGTACCTTCTATATCTTTATTGATACTCATGCCACACTTTCCTCCATGTGTTTCTTAATTTTTTCATTTGCAGAAATATTTAATACCAATGCTACACAGGAAGTTAATACAATCATTGAAGATCCACCATAGGAAATAAAGGGCAACGTAACCCCCGTAATTGGCAATAATCCTAGGACAGCTCCTACATTAAAAATAGTTTCTGTAAACAGAATTGTCGTAACTCCGAAACATACTAAAGCATTGAATTGAGAAGTAGCATAAAGTCCTACTTCCATAATGCTCCACATAAGATAAAATAGTAGCCCTAAAATAGCAATTGCACCTAAAGTACCAATTTCTTCAGCTGCAATAGACAAAATAAAATCAGTATAGGGTTCAGGTAAATAACCCCGTTTTTGCATACTATTTCCCAGACCAACTCCAACTAATCCACCATTATGAATAGCATAATAGGAATTAACAAGTTGGGCTCCTCCTTTTTTCTCTAATTCAAAAGGATGAAGAAAAGACATTAAACGTTGGAACTGATAACTTTCTTGTAAAAATTTAGGATTCCAGATAATAATTAGGACCACTACTGCAGCTACAATCACTATAATTCCTAACAGCCATCGCAATGCAATACTAGTAGGTACTCCTGATACGGAAAACATCACCAACACAATCATGAATAAGATTGCAGTACCACCAAAATCCGGTTCAACAATAACTAAACACATCATAACTGCTGATAATATCGCTGGATGGGAAAGATTTTGAACAATTTGTCCTTTTACTAGTTTTCCGTCTCGTCTATCCAAAACATAGGCTAGATAAATAACCAATGCAAATTTAGCAACTTCAAGTGGCTGTAAATTGATAAAACCTAAGTTTATCCAACCAACTGCACCATTAACTGCAGCGCTGGATCCTTTAAAAATCTTCATTACAACCAAAAATGCCAATAAAGCACAACTGATCATAAAGAACCACACCACAAATTTTCTGCTTTTAAATACATCAATCTTTAGAGCAAAAATTGGGACGCCAAATCCAAAAAACGCCACTAGAGCATAAATCGCTTGACGTATCCCATAAGTCGCCGGCTTGAAGCCATTTACTAATAAAATATCTGAGCTAGATGAATATACCATAATGATCCCAAAAACCACTAGTAGCAGGTATGGTATCAAAATATGATAATTCAAGTAATGAATTTTTTGACGCACTCGAGCCGTCCCCTTTTTGTGTAAAATAATATCTTTTTCATTATAAAACTTTTTTAGAAAACAAAAAACTGTCACTTGAATGAAGTGACAGTTTTTAATAAAAGATAAAATTATTGACGGTTACGTCTCTTATCTGCTTTTTGACGTTCTGAAGTATTCAAAATCTTCTTACGAAGACGGATACTTTCTGGAGTTACTTCACAGTATTCATCGTCATTCAAGAATTCAATAGCTTCTTCCAAAGTCATTGTTCTTGGAGTCTTGATTGCAGCAGCGTGGTCCTTACCAGCAGCACGGGTGTTAGTTAAGTTCTTACCTTTAGTTACGTTAACAGCAATATCACGTTCACGACTTGATTGACCAACAATCATACCTTCGTAAACTTCAACACCAGCACCAATGAATAATTCACCACGTTGTTCAACTGATTGAAGTGAGTAAGTAGTTGATTGACCTTGGTTAATTGATACCAAAGCACCGTTTCTACGGCCTGGTTCCCAATTCTTAACTACTGGCTTGTATGAATCAAAAGTATGGTTCATAATTCCGTAACCACCAGTTTGAGACATAAATTCGTTGTTGTAACCAATCAAGCCACGTGATGGAACTAAGAATTCAAGACGAGTTTGACCATTTCCAGTGGCTTCCATGTTTTGCATGGTACCTTTTCTTTGTGAAAGTGAGTCAATAACTGAACCTACGTATTCATCTGGAGTATCGATTTGAACAGCTTCAAATGGTTCACACATGGTTCCGTCAATTTCACGATAAATAACCTTAGGACGTGAAAGTTGTAATTCAAAGCCTTCACGACGTAATTCTTCAACTAAAATTGAAAGGTGAAGTTCACCACGACCTGAAACAGTCCAAGCATTAATTTGATCAGTTGGATCAACCTTCAAAGACACATCAGTACGAGTTTGACGAATTAAACGATCTTCAAGTTTCTTAGGGGTAACTTGATCACCTTCGCGACCAGCAAATGGTGAGTCGTTAGCAACGAAGTCCATTTGAAGAGTAGGTGGATCAATCTTAAGAAGTGGTAATGCTTCTGGATGTTCAGCTGAGGCAATAGTTTCACCGACATAAATATCATTAATACCACTAATAGCAATGATATCGCCAGCTTTAGCTTCTTGAATTTCGTTACGCTTCAAACCGAAGTAACCAAACAACTTAGTAACACGGAAGTTTTGAGTTGAGCCATCACGTTTCATAACAGTAATGTTGTCGCCAACTTTAACGTGACCACGGTAAATACGACCTACCCCAATACGACCTACATAATCGTCCCAATCAAGCATAGTGATTTGGAATTGTAATGGTTCATCAACATTATCAATTGGAGCTGGAATATTCTTGATAACAGTATCAAAAATTGGATCCATGGTTTCTTCTTGCTTTGCAGGATCTGAATCGTATGATGAAGTACCATTCAAAGCTGAAGCATAAACAACTGGGAAATCAAGTTGTTCATCGCTGGCACCAAGTTCAATGAAAAGTTCAAGAACTTCATCTAAAACTTCCTTAGGACGAGCACCTGGTCTATCAATCTTGTTTAAAACAACGATTGGCTTAACACCAGCTTCCAAAGCCTTCTTTAATACGAAACGAGTCTGTGGCATTGGACCTTCATATGCATCAACAAGTAACAAAGCACCATCAACCATGTGCATGATACGTTCAACTTCTCCACCGAAGTCGGCGTGTCCTGGCGTATCCAAAATGTTAATAGTAGTATCCTTGTACTTAACCGCAGTATTCTTAGATAAAATAGTAATACCACGTTCACGTTCAATGGCATTTGAGTCCATTGCACGATCTTCCAAGTTCATGTGCTCTGGCAAAGTATCTGATTGCTTAAGCAATTGGTTAACTAAAGTAGTCTTACCATGGTCAACGTGGGCAATAATAGCAATATTTCTAATATCGTCTCTTCTTTTTTCTGACAAAAGTATTTTCCTCCCCACTCCTCAATAAAAAAACTGTGACCCGGTCACAGTTTCGGTGGCGCGTAAGCCGCTTATCGAAGTGTTTTCTATTTGTTAGTTTCGATCATTGATTTTACCACCTAACTACACATGGGTCAACGTTTTAGGTTCAATTTAAGTTTTCTTTGAAATTAACTTAAAAAACAAGCATCTATTTATAAGTTATGGTAAAAATAATAATGTAGATATTTTTATTAAAGGAGTAATTCATATTGATTTTAATGAAAGACATTACCCGCGATGGTAATCCTGTATTGCGTAAAGTTGCTGAACCACTTACTTTTCCACTAAGTGATCACTACAAAAAATTAGCCGACGACATGATGGAATATTTGATCAATTCTCAAGATCCAAAGATTGCTGAAAAACATCAATTAAGAGCTGGAGTTGGTTTAGCAGCTCCTCAAGTTGGTGAAAGTGTGCAGATGGCCTCTCTTTTAGTTCCAAATGATAAAGGAGAAATCATCTTTAAAGAAACTTTTGTTAATCCAGAAATTATTTCTGAATCAGTACGCCAAGCTTGTCTTAGTGAAGGTGAAGGTTGCCTTAGTGTAGACAAAGTAATTAATGGTTATGTTCCTCGTCCAGATAAGTTAACCATTCACTACTTTACTGTTGACGGTGAAGAGAAGACAATCCGTTTAAAGGATTATCCAGCTATTGTAGCAAGTCACGAAATTGACCACTTAAATGGTCACTTATTCTACGACCGCATTAACAAGCAAAATCCGTTTGACCTAAAAGATGACACTGTAGTAATTTCCTAATAGCGTTATTTTTCTAACTATTTTCTTGTTATTAATATAAACAACAAAAACCATCGGGTGACTAAGCCGATGGTTTTTTACATTGGGAATTAAGAAGATTGAAGAGACTTCTTATATTGAGCAAATGAGTTTTAAAAGCCATTTACTACACTTTTTATATTAGTCCCTCTGTTATTTTATGTCAATGGTATCTGTAATTTTATTGCAAAAAATGTGGCCGAACTTGTGTATGTACTTATCTTTACAAATATGATAAAATATTTATTAGCTGTGGGATATTTTCTAATATCCCCTTTTGAGAACGTTTAAAAAATTAAATAATTTAAGGAGACTACAATATATGATCTACAAAGTTTTGTATCAAAAGGACAAGATTGTTAACCCACGTAGAGAAACTACACAAACTCTTTTCATGGAAGCTGACAACTTAGTCCAAGCTCGTGAGTTAGTTGAAGATAATACCCCCTACAACATTGAACTCATTCAAGAATTAACTGGTAATTCTTTAAAATACGAAAAAGAACACGCTGATTTTAAATTAACGACGTTCGGAGATAAGAAGTAGTTTAGAGTGCGAGTTAAAAATAATGAAGTAGCCGTTTTTGCAATTGGGGGATTGCATGAAATCGGTAAAAATATGTACTGTGTACAATATCAAGATGAAATTGTAATTATGGACTGTGGAATTAAGTTCCCAGAAGATGATTTACTTGGTATTAACTATGTTATTTCAGACTATTCTTACTTGATCAAAAACCGTAAGAAAATTAAAGCATTAGTAGTTAGTCACGGTCACGAAGATCACATTGGTGGGATTCCATTTTTACTTGAAAAAATTCCTGAAATCCCAGTATACGCCACTCCCCTAGCCCTTGCTTTAATCAAAGGTAAGCTAGAAGAACATGGTATTTTAAAGACTACTGAACTCCATGAAGAACATGAAGATACTGTTTTGAAATTTAAAAAGCTCTCTGTTAGCTTCTTCAGAACTACTCACTCAATTCCAGATACTTTAGGAATTGCTGTTCATACACCACTTGGTGCAGTTGTCTTTACGGGAGACTTTAAATTTGATTTGACTCCTGTCATGAATCAACCAGCTCCAGATTTCCAAAAAATGGCACAATTAGGTAAAGAAGGTGTTCTTGCCCTCTTATCTGATTCTACTAATGCGGAAGTTTCGCAATTTACTAAATCAGAGCGGTTTGTAGCTCAATCTATTCATGATATGATAACCGGAATTAAAGGTCGAATTATTTTTGCTACCTTTGCTTCTAACCTATATCGTGTTTCTACAGCTTTACAAGCTGCGATTGATACAGGAAGAAAAGTTGCTATTTTTGGACGAAGCATGGAAAATGGAGTTCAAAATGGTATTGATTTAGGATACCTTGACGTACCCGAAGGACTAATTGTAGACGCAGATGAAATTAACAATATTCCACCTGAAAAAGCAATGATCCTATGTACGGGTTCTCAAGGTGAACCCCTTGCAGCTTTATCTAGAATTGCAAATGGAACTCACCGTCAAATCAGTTTACAACCTAATGATACTGTCATCTTCTCTTCAAATCCAATTCCTGGAAACACCTTAAGTGTAAATCATTTAATTAACAAATTAATGGAAGGTGGAGCTAATGTTATTCACGGTCGTGTTAACAATGTCCACACTTCTGGACACGGTGGACAAGAAGAACTTAAGATGATGGTTCGTTTAGTCAAACCTAAATACATGATCCCAGTTCACGGGGAATATAGAATGCAAGTTGTTCATACTGAGTTAGCACAACAAGCTGGAGTTCCTGCTGATCATACCTTTGTCTTAAGTAATGGTGAAGTTGTATGTTTCAGTCCCGAAGGATCACGAATTGCAGGCCATATCCCTGCTGGCGATGTGTATGTAGACACTTCTGGTACTGCCGATGTTGGAAATGTAGTAGTTCATGATCGACAAATTCTTTCTAAAGAAGGACTAGTAGTTGCAGTCGCTACTGTTGACTATAAACATAAACGTGTATTAGCTGGCCCAGACATTCTTAGTCGTGGATTTGTATATATGCGCGAGTCTACTGATTTAATTAGTCAAGCTCAAAAGCATGTATACCACGTTCTCAGAAATGAAATGGCTAAGTCTGATCGACCAAAAGATAGCGAGATTAAAAGAGCTATCATTGAAAATCTTTCTGATTTCTTGTATTCAAAGACAGAGAGACGACCAATGATTTTACCAATGATCATTGAAAAGAAATAATCTAAATAAAAAACACCCTTATGATTAAAGATTCTTCATAAGGGTGTTTTTTTAGCCTAAATATGAAATTGCAACCTGTAATTGAGCCAATCGAATAATTGCTTGTGCTAGATTTTCTTTATCTGTAGTCACTGAAATTTCACAAGTATCCTCATCAAAATCAAATCCCGCACCAATTGCTACTTCCATCCCAGTTTGATAAAGTTCTCTATCAGTTTCACCAGGATCTAATTTAAACAATATATGACTATCATCACCAATCTTGTAAAGATTACCATTTTTTTCAACAAAACAGTAAACTGTATCACCATAGGCATCAATTTGAGTGGTGGCAATTGACCAAGTATTATTCGCAACTTGTTCTACTTGAGTATGAGTACTTACCCATTCTCCAATACCATTTTTTATAAAATTATCCATTTTTCTTCCTCTAATAAAAATTATAAAAAAAGACAATCCCCTTTCAGCGTTAGGATTGCCTCATGCTAATCACTATATGTTTTTATAGCTTTATGTGTCAATTTAATGACATTCTTAATATACCATACTTTTTACAAAGTGGTAAAACTTTATTTTTCTTTTATAAAAATAACATATAGAAAATTCTATGCAAAAATAACATCATGTGCCTCACTCAATTTATTTAGTGTGACATCATTTAAAACATAGGTCATATCTAAATTATGAGCATAAAATTCAAGCAAGTCCTCTGCAATATACGTTAAGTTGCTTACTCGATCTAAATTTGGATATTGTAAAACCGTTTCTGCTTTCTTTATTTTTAAAGACCTCGGATGAGGATCATCTTTCATAGATATTCTTAGCCTTTCTATATTTTCTTTTTATTTTTTTGAATGTTTCAATTGATATTTATAAACTAAAGTCAATATTGAAACAAGCATATTTATTCCTGCAAGAGATATACCAATTATTTTTAGAATAAGTAATTTCTTTTCTGTATTCATATATTTGAAAACCTCCATTGCAAAAACTTCTTATATATAGAATACCATCTTTTAGTAATTATTAGCATTTTTTTACTCAGTAAAGGAAAAACTTAATTATTCCATTAATAATTTTCAATTAAAACTTCAATTTCAGAGAGTATTATCATTTTATGAATAAATGGAAGGAAGATTTTCGTGAAACTACTTATTATATCTACTATTACTTTATCTTTAGGAGTTTTAGCAAGTGCCACTACATTAACTAGACGTATGGCTCCTATTCCAGTTAAAAATAAAAGAAAAAATAATAGGCTAAGATAAGCCTATTATTTTTACTTGAATTGATCCTGAATTAATTTGACTGGAGAATTTACGTGAATTTTTCCTATAATTTTACGCATTTCCAAAGGAGAAAGTTTATCTCCATATTGTAATAAATAAGAAATTGTCCAAATAATTGAACTCACATAGTTCTTAATGGCGACTTTAAAAGAGAAATTCTTATTTTCTTTTATTTTTTTATCGCTTCCATAAGTTATGCGTGTTCGAACTAAAAATTCCTTCTCAGTCGCATCATAAATCTTTTTTAGAAAGCCAATATCTCCATTTTCAGATAAAAGTGTTAAAAATGTTGTTCTATTTAGAATCCAATAATCAACAGTTTCACGAAAAGCTATTTCAAAATTTTCTATAATTTCTTCATTAGTTGCTAAATGATCTAACTTTCGTATATCTTTCCGATCAGATTCCATCGCCTTTTTTAAACCTTGAATGAGTTCATCTTCAGTATCATCCAAGACTTCATTTTTATTGGAATAATAATGATAAAACGTACGAGAACTAATTTCTGCTTTAGCAATAACGTCTCTACTATAAATTTCGCGAAAAGGCTTTTCCGCCATACATTTCAGTAAGCCTTGCTGAATCCGATTTTTGGTATTAGTTATGCGAATATCCACTATACCCAGTCCTGCCTTTTTACCTTTAAATATACAAATCATAGCACAATAGATAGACTATTTTAGATATTCAAAGAGATTTTATACACTATATGTCAATAATAAACTCCATGTTTACTATATACATGTATTTGATATAGCGGGGTATCTAACGCTCTCAAGATTTCATTAATTTTTTTCTAGACGAATATTATCCATTCCAATCATTGGATCGATTTCTCCTGAATAGATAAGATCTGGAGTTAAAATATAATCCTCTTGTTTAGTTTCTGTTGGCTCCTTATCTTTATTTAAAGGTTTAACCTGCAACTTCCTGCATAATTTTCTAGTTAAGTCAGTTTTTCGATCATTGCCTGGAGTACTTAGAGCTTTAACATAAGCTTCCGGCTCGCCTAATAAGACTAGATTATTTTCCGCACGAGTTATGGCAGTATATAGTAAATTTCGCTTAAGCATAATAGAATTTTGTTTGGTTAAAGTTAAAATTACTAAAGGAAATTCTGATCCCTGAGACTTATGAATAGTGATCGCATAGGCCCGTGTTAAATCATGCAAGTCATTTTTACTAAAGGTGACTTCTCGATCATCAAATTTTGCCACTAAACATTCTTTAGGATTGTTTTCATTAATACTAATAACTTTTCCAATTTGCCCATTATAGATATCCTTTTCAGGATTATTTTGCAATTGTAAAATACGATCACCAATTCGAAAAATTTCATTATGGGTTTCTATTTTTTTGCTGTTAACTTTAGGAGGATTCATTATTTCTTGAACCACATCATTTAACTTAATTACTCCTCCATTACCATGATACATAGGACTCAAAATTTGAATATCGTCTTTATCAAACCCACGCTTCAAAGCTAACTTTACAATCTGACTAATTGCATCCCCCATTAAATTCGGCTGACAAGAAATAAAGGAATAATTATTCGTTTTCTTAAAAATATTATCTTGATTCTTTCCCTCATTAATATCATGAGCCAGGGTAATGATAGTCGATTCATCTCCTTGACGGTGAATCTGCTTCAACTGCGTAGTAGGAAAAATATTTGAATCGATCAAATCACTAAACACATTTCCTGCACCTACTGAAGGCAATTGATCCTTGTCTCCTACAAATACCACATGGGCAGTAGAATCAATGCTAGCAATCAACTTTTTAAATAAAAACATATCAACCATTGACATTTCATCAACGATTAAGATTTCTCCATTTAAAGTATTTAATTCCTCTTCTCCACTACCATCAATTCCAATCCCTAATAAGCGGTGAATTGTTTTAGCTGCAATACCCGTGATCTCACTCATCCTTTTTGCGGCTCTCCCAGTTGGAGCAGCCAGTAAAAATGGTGGATCTTCACTGAATAAAGCTGACTTAGGGATTTCGGCTAGTATTCTTAAGGCTTTCAAAATTCCATTAACAATAGTGGTTTTACCAGTACCAGGTCCCCCAGTTAAAATTGAAATTGGATTAGTCAAAGCATTTCTAATTGCTAATTTTTGCGTATCATCATAACTAATATTCAACTCTTTTTCAATCTTTTCGATTGCCTTAGTAACTTCTTTTTCAGAATATTTTGATTCTTCTTGGTGTCGATCAATTAATTGTTTCAACAAATTAGCAATTTCATTTTCTGTTTCAAAAATATTTTGTAAAGCTGCGGTATCATCATCTACTACAATCTTATTTTCATGTTGTAAATCATTAATACCAGCAGCAATGGCATCAAAATCGTTACTTCCTAATAGCTCTGCAGCCTTAGCCAATAGCTCTTTAAGATCAACATAAGTATTACCTTCAACAACAAGATTCTCCGTCAAAACTTGGAGAACGGCTCCTCTAATTCGTCGTGGATCATCTAAAGGAATTTCTAAACTCTTCCCTAGTTTATCAGCAGAATTAAAATTATATCCTGATACATTCGCCACTAAAGCATAGGGATTTTCTTCAAGCTTAGCTAAAGTATCACCCTTATAAATCTTATAAAATTGATTTGCTACTTTTTTATTTAAACCATATTGAGCTAACTTCAATACAATTTCTGAATAAGAATCCATAGCTTGAATTCCTTGAAGCAAGCTGTTTTTCTGCTTTTTTGAAAGAGATAATGTATCAATTTTAGCTGGATTATCTTTTAAAACTTCCAGAGCATTTAATCCTAATTCGTCAATAATTACAGTTGCGCTTTTATATCCAATTCCTGGAAATTTATCTGAACTTAAGTATTTAGTAAGACTACTTTCTTCATGAGGCATAACTTGTCGATAACTTTCTACACGAAATTGTAATCCAAACTTATTATGCATTACCAAGTTTCCAGAAAAGTTATAAGTTCCAGAAATTTGAATATCACCAAAATTACCAGTTACACGAATAGTATCTTTAGAATAATCCTTTAACGAACCAATAATTTCAATATCTAAAATCTTAAATAGATTTTCGTTATTTTCAAAAATAATGCTATCTACTTTACCCGTAAATTCACTCATTTACCTTTTTCCTTATCACTGAGCATCTTCATAATTGCTGCATATTGATTTTCAGCTTGTTGATAGTATTTTCTATCCATCTTTTTGGATTTAGCTAAAAACTTTTCAGCCTCTTCTTTATTATGATCAAACAGTGCAATTCCCAACAAAAAATTTATCTTAGCATTCCGCTCATCTTCTGAGATTTGACGATAATTGTCTTCAGCTTGCTTAAAATCACCTAGTCCCATCCAAATATCACCAAGCAATTCTTTTACTCGATTATCTTTATTTTTAATCGATAAAGCATATGCTAAAGCCCTTTGTAATTGACCTAATTTTAAATATACTAAAGCTTTTTGATACAAAGTTAGGTCATCATTAGGGATTTTATCAAGAAGAGTTAAAGCCTTATCAAATTCACCTTGCATATAATAAGCAACGGCTAAGTTATAAGAAAGCTCTTGAGGCTTTTCAACTAAATGTTGAGCTTGCTCCAAGAGTTTTTGAGCTTGATCAAAACTTCCTTGTTCAATTAAATATGTTGACAATTGCAAGTAATTATCAACATTTTTGGGATGTTCATCAATTTTTTCGATTAACTGATGAATAGCTTCATCTGTTTTATCATTTCTATATAAATTATCTATCTTTTTATCCATTATAGTGAATCCGTTTCTGATAATTTTCGACCTAAATAGCTAGTTTCATTCCAAATTACGGGGAAAAATGACTTTCCACCATCTTTTGTTTCCAAAATTGTTAAACTAGTATTACTCAATCCGCCACGTTTACGTACGTCTTTTAAAGGGTATCCTAAAAGGCCTCCCATGATCGCTGATAGAGCAGCACCGTGACTAACGGCTAAAATTTTGTCATCTTCATTAGGAAAACGTTGTGCCATTTCTTGAGCAAAATCTGTCCCTCTTCTGATTACATGCTGATAAGTTTCACCGTGAAGTTCAGTAGGATCATATTTATCTGGATGATTCCAAAAGTTATCAATCTGTTCAGGGAATTTTTTGGCAGCCTCGTCAAACTTCATTCCTTCCATATCTCCTAAATTAAACTCACGTAAGCGTTCATCAATTACTACAGGTAAATTAGCATTCATAGCATCATCAATGCCCTGTGCTGTGTTAAAAGCTCGATTTAAAGGACTAGCAAAAATGCCCCGAAATTGCGTACCTTTTAAATGCTCTCCTAACTTTTTAATATCTTTTAAACTTTGATCTAATAGCGGAGAGTCCCCATGTCCTCCTTGAAAACGACTTGCTAAATTCCACTCAGTTTTTCCATGTCTGACAAAATAAATCTGCATTTTAAAATCTCCATTCCCGAATCATTAAAGAATATTTTAGCAAAATTATACTTATAGGTTAATTATTTATAACGAATTGATCAATTACTTCAAGAACTTGTCACTCATCTAACCTATTTCCTTAACAGTTTGCTTTTAGTTTATCACTTAAACAATAAAAAAAGAGCTGGGATTAAAATTAATCCTAGCTCTTTAAACATTCAATTATTATACTAATTGCAACTTCTTTGCACCTTGGAATGCACAATCAATGTAACCTCCACCGATACACTCTTCGCCATTATATAATACCAAAGCCTGACCTGGAGTAACAGCTCTTGCTGGCTCATCGAAAAATACATCGGCAGTATTCTCAGCAGCATTATACTTTACAGTTACACCAACATCGGCTTGACGGTAACGGAACTTAGCAGTGCAGTGGAATTCTACGTCGTGATCAGGACGACCAGTGAAGAATGACATGTTGCTTGCCTTTAATTCAGTAGCATAAAGAAGCTTACTGTCGTAGCCTTGCTCAACAATTAATTCATTCTTTTTCAGATCCTTACCTACTACAAACCAAGGATCAGTTGATTCCTTAGTTGAACCAAGGCCAAGGCCTTGTCTTTGACCAATCGTGTAGTACATAAGTCCAGCATGCTCACCAACAACCTTACCATCTGGAGTCACCATTTTACCAGACTTAGCAGGCAAAAATTCACTCAAGAACTTTCTGAAATTACGCTCACCAATAAAGCAAATTCCAGTAGAATCCTTCTTAGTGGCAGTAACAAGACCAGCTGCCTTAGCAATTTCGCGCACTTGTGGCTTAGTTAAATTAGCAAGTGGGAAAATAACTCTATCAATTTGATCTTGACTAAGCTGACTCAAGAAATAAGTCTGATCCTTGTTGCCATCCTTTGGACGCATCATATGAGTTACTCCATTTGCATCCTTGACAGTTTTAGCATAATGACCCATAGCAATATAATCAGCATCAAGACTCATAGCAAATTCTAAGAATGACTTAAACTTAATCTGACTATTGCACATTACGTCTGGATTAGGGGTACGGCCCTTTTTGTATTCATCTAAGAAATATTCAAAAACTCGATGCCAGTATTCTTTTTCAAAGTTAATTGAGTAATAAGGAATACCAATTTTATCAGCAACCTTTTTTACATCATCATAATCTTCGGTTGCAGTACAAACGCCAGAATCATCAGTATCATCCCAATTTTTCATGAAGACACCAACAACATCATAGCCTTGTTGTTTTAACAGAAGTGCTGAAACTGAAGAGTCAACCCCTCCACTCATTCCAACAACAACTCTAATCTTACTATTGTCTACCATGCAATCAATCCTTTACAGGAACAAGAATATTGCGCTCTTCGAGATCTTTTAAAATATAATCTAAAAGTTCAACTGTTGGCGCTAATTGCTTGTTCTTAAAAATATTTACTTTTTGCAAACCATTGCGATCAGTAATAACCATCGTTAAATGTGATAAGTCTTTATTGACAGTCATCTTCAATTTAGTTGGTGCATTATATGGGGAATCATTATACAAGGGATGTTCGTAATTATAATTACCTTTTGGAGTTTTTACAAAACCTGCATCAATTAATGCATAAAGCTTGATATCTGGACTTAATGTAAATTTACGATTGTCACCATTAATTACAACTGTATTTGCCATAATTTTCCTCACTTATTTATAATAAGTTACTTTCCTTTTAAAAGCAACTACTTATATTTGGATTGAATATATTGTTATTATTTTAATTCTTCAACATAATTACAAATTAATTTGGCAGCTTTTGCTCCCACTTTTTTTACAAAACTGTCAAAGTCTTCGTCAGCATTTTCATCGCCATTATCAGAAATTGCACGCATAGCAATCAAAGGCTTATTGAAATGGTAAGCAACTTGTGCAAAAGCTGCCCCTTCCATTTCTACGCCTAGGGCATCTGGGAAATTCTTCTTAATTTCTTCTTTTTGCTTACTAGAAGCAATAAAAGAATCCCCAGTAACTACTAACCCTTCACGAAAGTCAATATTTTGATCCTTCAAATATTGAGCAAACTTGTCTCTTTGAGGTGAATTTAATTCAAAGCGTGCTGGCTCTTGTGGGATTTGACCTTCCACATAGTCCCCAGCAGCAGTGTTATGAGCATCATGATAAGTAAAGCTATTGGGTAAAATCAAATCTTCCTTATAGACACTCTCATCCATTGAGCCCGCAGATCCGGTCATGAAGATCAAATCAATATCTTCATTACTTAATAAACTAGATAAATTCATTGCAGCTTGAACTTTACCAATTCCACTCAGACCAAGGTAAATATCATTACCATTAACAGAAAAATGTTCGAAAGCAGTAGTTCCGAACATTTTCTTATCTTCCGAGTTGAAATTATTGCGGTAATAAGCTGCCTCAATTTCCATTGGGACAATAATCGCAATTTTCATAATTTTCCTCGATTCAATTACAAATGAAATAGTGCTAATAACACTAAAATGATCAAAATGAACACTATCAAAATAGCACTATTCAATCTCTTTTTCAAACGCAGACCTTTCTCTTCATTAAACGTTCTTTTTTCTTCTTTCGGGCTAAAAATTGGTTCACCATTACCTTTAAGTGAACGACGCTCTAACTTTTCGTCTGTTTTATCTCGCTTAAATCCAGGTACAACATCTACATTATTATCTTTAGGTTCATTATCATCAACAAAAGCAGATCTCACCTTATCAAAAACAGATTTCTGAGATGATTTGCGTTGCTTCTTTTGATACTCAGATCTTTTTTCAGTCATTTTCTTTCTTAGAAGGAGCTCCAGTTAATAGCATATTTTCCCATAGAGCAATTGCATAAAGCGTTTTTGCATCGACTATTTTCTTTTCAGCAACTAACTTTTTCAATTCTTCTAAGCTATACCAATGAGTAGTTAAAAATTCATCAGAGTCTAACGAACGCTTTTCTTCTAACTTAGTTAAAGTATCACAGTAGAAAAGATACATCTTTTCATCTGTAAAACCTAGAGAAGAATAAAATTCAGTAATTTCTTCCCAATAATCGGCTTGATAACCGCCCTCTTCATTAAGTTCACGCTTCATAGCGTCAAGAGGGGTAGCATCAGTAGAATCAATTAATCCAGCCGGTATTTCTAAAGTTAATTGTTTTATTGGCTCACGCCATTGCTCAACTAAAAGCATTTTTTTATCTTTATTAATAGCAATCACACCAGCTGCTGGGCGATGCTTAATGACTTCTCTAGTAGAAGTTTCACCATTTGGCAACTCAATGGTTCTCACTGATAAATCAACTATCCTACCTTTAAAGATATGTTGCGAAGAAATCTCTGTTTCTTTTAAATCCATAGCGTCCCTCTCTTTTAGGCTAAGTAGACATTAACGCATTGTAAGCCATTCTTTCCTTGCGCTAACTGAAATTCTACTCTTTGACCTACTTCAAGGCGTTTATAACCTTCTTCTTTGATAGCAGTATAAAATACAAAATAGGATTTATGGTTTTGATCATCTTCGATAAAACCATAACTACTCCCTTTATCAAATTGTTTTACAGTTCCCAAACGCATTATTTCTCAAGTCCTTCTTGAACTGCTTCTGGGTAATCCTCTTCAACAATCTCAGCACAACGACCACAAAGCATTGGAAGTTTAGGATCTACTCCAATATCAGTTCTAATCATACGGCAACGTGGACAAACTTCTCCGTCGGCGTGCTTAACAACAATAGCAGCATTCTTCAATTTTTCAGCATCTTCTGGTGCTTCTTCATCAGAAATTGTAAGATCAGAGACAATCAAAATCTGTCTAAAATCAGCATTAAGTTCATCTAGCATTGCTTTAGTTTCTTTATCAGGGTAAATAGTTACGGCAGCTTCAAATGACTTACCAATTAATTTTTGGTTTCTTGCATCTTCAAGAGCCTTCAAAACATCATCACGCAAGCTCATAAACTTAGACCAGTTTTCAAGCAATTCGTCGCTATTTTCGTAGGTTTCAACCTCTGGCATATTAGCAAGTTGAACATATTCTTCATCTTCCTTGAGGAAGCCCCAAATTTCTTCCATAGTATGTGGCAAAATTGGAGTTAAAATTTTAGCCAACTTAACTGCAGCATCATAAATTACAGTTTGCATTGAACGACGAGCATGACTGTTCTTTGCTTCGATGTATAGAACATCCTTGGCAAAGTCTAAGTAAAATGCAGATAAGTCATTAGAAATGAACTTAAAGATCTTCTTATAAACAGTAGTGAAGTCAAACTTATTATAAGCATCCAAACTTTCTTTAATCAAATTATTAAGCTTAACTTCCATGTATTGATCTACTGATCTTAATTCATTATAAGCTACACGATTTTCCTTTGGATCAAAATCACTAGTGTTAGCAAGCATATAACGGAAAGTATTTCTAATTTTACGGTAACTTTCTGATGCTTGCTTCAAGATATCATAAGAAACTGCAACGTCTGAAGTGGTATCAGCTTGAGCTACCCAAAGACGAATAATTTCAGCACCCATCTTCTTGATGACATCATTTGGTGAAATTACATTACCAAGTGACTTAGACATCTTGTGACCCTTATCATCAAGTACGAATCCTTGAGACAAAACTTCTTTATATGGAGCCAGACCAGTAACTGCAACTGAGGTAATCAAACTTGAGTTAAACCAACCACGGTATTGGTCACTACCTTCAAGGTAAAGATCAGCTGGGAAATTGAGACCATCTCTGTATTTCATTACACCAGCCCAAGAAGAACCAGAATCAAACCAAACATCTAAGATATCAGTTTCTTTTCTAAATTTACCATTTGGTGAATGTTCTGACTTAAATCCTTCTGGAAGTAGTTCTTCTGCAGTATGAGTATACCAAGCATTAGAACCTTCTTTTTCAAAGATTTGAGCCACATGTTCGATAGTTTCAGGAGTAACAATTGGAGTATCGTCTTCGGCATAGAAAATTGGAAGTGGTACACCCCATGCACGTTGACGAGAAATTACCCAATCACCACGATCTTTGATCATATTGTAAAGACGAGTTTTACCCCATGAAGGAATAAATTCTGATTTTTCAATTTGATCTAAGATTTGATCTCTAAACTTATCGATTGAAGCAAACCATTGAGTAGTTGCACGGTAAATAACTGGCTTCTTAGTACGCCAATCATGTGGGTAGGAGTGTGTAAAGAAGCTAAGCTTAAGGAGTGCTCCTGCCTTTTCAAGCTTATCAGCCACAACTTTGTTAGCATCGTCATAAAACATACCAACAAGATCTGGATCAGGAACTTCTTCAGTAAATCTACCTTGAGCATCCATTGGACTGAAAACTGGCAAACCATAACGACGACCTACATTGTAGTCATCTTCACCAAAACCAGTAGCATTGTGAACCAAGCCAGTACCATCATCATCAGTAACATAAGTATCATTCATCACAAGACCAGTTACATCATAAAGTGGGTGTTGGTAAGTCATTCTATCAAAGTCAGTACCTTTTAAGGTCTTAAGAACTTTGTAGTCTTTCCAACCTAAATCTTCTGCAACTGCTGCTAAGCGATCTGCTCCAATGACGTATTTTTTACCGTTTACTTCTACTACTGAGTAATCAAACTTAGGATTTACAGTAATTCCGACGTTACTTGGAATTGTCCATGGAGTAGTAGTCCAAATTACCAAAGAAGTATCACTATCTAAAATTCCTTTACCATCTTTAATTGGGAAAGCAACATAAATTCGAGGAGATTTAATATCATGATATTCCACTTCAGCTTCAGCTAAAGTTGATTCACTTGACCATGACCAGTAAACTGGCTTCTTACCCTTGTAAATGTAACCCTTCTTAAACATTTCACCAAAGACGCGAATTTCTTCAGCTTCAAATTCAGGTTGAAGGGTAATATATGGATGCTTCCAATCAGCCATTACGCCAAGACGCTTAAAGTCGGCCATTTGCTTTTGAATTTGTTCTTCCGCAAATTGACGACATAATTCACGATACTTCGCGCGATCCATAGTCTTACGATCTACGCCTTTTTTAGCCAATTGTTGTTCTACTGGAAGGCCGTGAGTATCCCAACCAGGTACGTATGGTGCATAGTAGCCATCCATATTTTTGAAGCGAACAATAATATCTTTAGAGATCTTGTTCAAAGCATGACCCATGTGAATATTACCATTAGCAAATGGAGGGCCATCATGTAAGTCAAAACGAGGTTTACCTTCGTTAAGTTTTAATCTTTGTTCATATAAATCATTGTCTTCCCATTGCTTTTGCCATTCGGCTTCACGAACTGGAAGATTTCCACGCATTTTAAACTTAGTCTTGCCTAAGTTCAATGTATCTTTAATTCTCATTCAACTATTCCTTTCTAAAATAAAAACCTCACCCTAAATTAGGGCGAGGTTAATCGTGGTACCACCTAAATTGAGTATAAAAACTCCACTTAAATAATTGCGTATCATGCAATAAAACGCTTAGACCAATTAGGCAGCTGATCAACTCTTGGGCTCTTATACTAACCTCTCACCATCGTTAGTTCGCTGCAATTGCCTGCAAGTTTTACTGTCAGTCTAATTATTTATCTTTATAATCATCCGGAAAAACAATTGTAGTTCCTGAGCGCTTCTTTGGCGCTGGTTTAGGAACGTCAACTTGTTCAGTATCCGGACTATCCCCTGTCATCGGCTTAGGTTCTTCTTCACCTTCACTAGGGTCTTGGTATGAGTTTACGTCATCTGGTGCCTGCTTGTCAACATCATCTTGCTCAATTACTTCATCATCGTCATCTTCGACATCTTCATCATCAGCCACCGGGATAGGTTCTGATCCATCATCTGGATAAAAACGATCAGTCTTAAAATATTGGTCTAAAGCCTGTTGCCATTCATCATCATTTAAATTATCAATTTGCTTTTGAAGCATAGCCTGCATATGAGACCGAAATTCGCCAATTTCTTGTTTCAAGCGTTTGTAATCATCAGCAATGACATCTTTTTGTTGCTTTTCATAATTAGCATCAATAATTGCTTGTTCTTTAGCATTATTGACAATATCATCTGCTTCTTGATGTGCCTTTTCTTTAATTATATCGGCTGCTTCTTGAGCTGATATCAAAGAATCTTGAAGTTGTTTTCTTTTTTCATCATAAGCGTCTGCTTTTTCTTGCAATTGTTCTACTTTAGTATTTAAGGAAACGATTTCATTCTTTAAATCAACCACTTCATCCAATGCATCCCCGTAATTATCGACAATTTTATCTAAAAAACTATCTACTTCGTAGCGATCATATCCATTTCGACCACGACGTTTAAATTCTTTATTATGAATATCCATTGGCGTTAATTGATCTACTTGTGTTTTTTCGTCTGCCAAAGTTTTAGCACCACCTTATATTTACCTTTTTTGGTTGCTGAGATATTCGAGATTACAATTCTTCCAAAATGTCTTAAACTCACAATATCGTTTACATTAACCATTATATTAGAATCTTGAATTTCGTGCCAATTTAATTTTACCAGTTTACTATCAATTGCTTTTTGAATTTGGCCTCTACTATCCTTGCTAATTCCAGCAAGAAACGCATCAATTCTCAAAGAGTTGATAATAATATTCTTTTCTAAAGAATCATCTTGAGGTATTAAAACATCTTTAAAAGAAATTGGCTTAATTTTGACTTTAATATTTCCAACTCTATCAATTTGCTCTATAAAAAAGTCACTTAACTCTTTTTTAGCAAAAAATTGCCATCTACCTTTTCCATCAGTGATTATGTCGCCAAAAGTATCAGTTTCTAATCCCGAATTAGCCAAAGTTCCTAAAATAGAACTATGATTCAATTGTGAGAATTTTTCAGGATACTCAATTTCAAATGGAATAATTTGATAATCGTCTGGCCTTAAATTATCCCATTCCAAATTGAGATAAACTCGCTTTTTTTCAGCATCTTTATAACCACCAAATTCTTGAATAAAAGCTTCATTCCCCACAATTGTTTTTAAAATATCTCTTTTCCCAGGATCCAAAAAGTCAGTTAAAATTGCTTCATTTTTAAAAATCAACTGATTAAAAAGACCAACAAATCGGTCGATTGTTGGTCTTTCTTCTTTTTCAAAATGTGGGTAAAAGCTACTAGCTTGTCTACGTTGCATTAGCCGACTAACCTAAATAAAATTCTAAAAATCCAAACCAAAACATAATCTTGAACAAAGTATAGAACTAATAAAGCTAAAATTGGTGAAAAATCAATCCCCGTTGAAAAGGCTAATTTTGCAAGCGGACCCCGTCTGAATAAATTTAGATAGGGATTCACCACTTTATCAATCCACTGTCCAACTACAGAATTACTGAGGGCTGGAACCCAACTAAGAATGGCATTAATTACAATAAATATGCTGTAGAGCCAAAAAATCCATCTAATAACAGTATATATACTGTACAATATACTTCCCATTAACTTAAATTATCTTTCTTATCTACTAATTCACTAATTTTTCCATCAGTTGAGAATTTAGGAGGAGTGGCTAAAAAGATCTTATCTCCGATACGTTGAATTTCACCTTTTAAGGCATAAACTGTCCCGGTAATAAAATCAACAATTCTTCTAGCGGAACTATCTTCCATTCTACTAAAGTTAATAATAACAGCCTTATTGTTCAATAAATTTTGTGCAACATCTTTTGCATCGGAAAAAACCCGAGGTTCATACAAAACAATTTTGCTTTGAGCTGAAGTACTCATACCGGATTTAATCGAAAGAATATTATCTCGATTGATAGTATTCATAGGAATGCTATTATCTTCCTCAGTCTCGCGACGTTCAGTATATTCTTCATTATCGTACATCTCATCTTCATCGTTAGAGATGCCGAAGAATCTACCTAATTTATCAAAAGCCATGTAGCCTTACCTCCTCTATATCCTAGTTTTCACCACGATGTTTGAAAAATGGAATATCATCATTATCATCATCACTTTGTACACTAGTTTCGATTTGAGAAATGCTCTTTTGATCATCACTACTCATAGAATCAAAATTATTATCTTGTTTTTGAGGTTCAGGTTGCACATTTCTTCTTTGACTTTGGTCACTATTACCCAAGCCCCATACACTAGTTGGATCAACCATAGTTTCATGTTGTTGAGCAGATTGATCTGGTTCCACAGTTTGATGTGGTTGAACTGGTTGCTTAACTTCAGAATGAGGTTTAGCAGTTTGAACTTGAGAATTAGTTTCACTTGAAGTTGAGTTATCAGTTCTTGCTTCTGCTTTAATTTGGTGACTTCTACCTGGAAGTTGCTTTGAGGCAGCTTCTTCAGCAGCAGAATCAATACCAGTAGCAATTACAGTAACTACTACTTCATCCCCTAAGTTAGGATTGATTGAAGTACCAAAGATAATGTTAACATCATCACCAGCTGCTTTTGAAACAATTTCTGATGCATCTTGAGCTTCAAACAAAGTTAAGTCTGGACCCCCAGTAATGTTAAGAAGAACTTGTTTAGCACCATCAATTGACACTTCCAAAAGTGGAGAAGAAATCGCCAACTTAGTAGCTTCCACAGTTCTGTTTTCACCGCTTGCACGACCAATTCCCATTAAAGCTGCACCTTGGTTTTCCATTACTGTTTTAACATCAGCAAAGTCCAAGTTGACATAATCTGTTGAAGTAATCAAATCAGAAATGCCTTGTACACCTTGCTTTAAAACATTATCAGCTTCTTTGAAAGCATCCATCATCGGAGTCTTCTTATCAACCATTTCAAGTAAACGGTTATTAGCAATAATAACAAGGGTATCAACATATTGCTTTAATTGAGTAATGCCTTCTGCCGCATTTCTAGAACGCTTAGGGCCTTCAAAACTGAATGGACGTGTAACAACACCAACTGTTAATGCGCCTGTTTCACGGGCAATTTTAGCCACTACAGGAGCAGCACCAGTTCCAGTACCGCCTCCCATACCAGCAGTAATGAAGATCATATCTGCACCTTTCAATGCATCTTCAATTGTTTGTTCACTTTCTTCAGCGGCCTTTTGACCTACTTCAGGATGTGAACCTGCACCTAAACCTCTAGTAAGCTTTGGTCCAAGTTGAATCTTGTTTTCTGCTTTATTGCTATTTAATGCTTGTACATCAGTGTTAGCTGCAATAAATGAAACACCTTGAACGCCATCATCAATCATTCGATTGACAGCATTGCCGCCGGCGCCACCAACACCAATCACCTTAATGACAGCATTTTTATTGTCATCTGAATCGAACGTAAAATCCATCGAATTAACCACCTTTAATCAAAGAACTTCTTAAAGAAATTCTTGATGCCCTTACTATTATTTTTAGTATTATTTTCTTCTTTATCCTCAGAAGCTTTTTCACTTCTAGGCATTTTATGTCTATTATATGCTTCTTTTGGTTCAGTTTCACTAGTTGGAGCAGGTCTTTTCGAAATCTTGACATTTTCTTGTTCTACTTCTTCTAGTTCCCCTAAAATATTATTACCATAAATAGCACTTGCTACCAAGTAGTCAATATCTGACATCTTGTAAGCATAGTTTACAATACCATAAGCTGCTGCATAAATTGGAGTTCGCATCCCCATTTGATCAGGTTGATAAATGCGCGCTTTCACATTTAACCCATTTGCAACTAAATTATCAATTCCTTGAAGCAAACTGCTTCCCCCGGTAATAATAATTCCACCCGGAAGCTTTAATGCTTCATGTTTAGCTAGCCCCTTCCCAATTCGGGTAATAGTTTGTACTAAACGTGCATTAATAATTTCACTGAGATAAACCTCGTCCACCATCTTCTGACCATCGGCCCCTACACTTTTAACAGCAAATTTATCATTTTCTGAAGCTAAGCTGGGCAATGCAAAACCATAATCTAACTTGATCTGTTCAGCATCTTTTTTAGAAGTACTTAAAACCACTGAAATATCATTGGTGATATCACTACCACCTTCCAAGTCAATATTAGCATATTTGATTTGACCTTCATGAATTACAGTAGCCGTAGTTACGCCGCCACCCAAATCCAAAATGATTGACCCGAAAGTTCTCTCCCCTTCATCCAAGGCTACGCTTGCAATAGCAAGTGGAGTTGGAACAAAGAAGTTATTACTATAACCTGCACGTTCAATCGCTTTCTTAATATTATGAAGTGCTCCTGAAGGTGCAGTCAACAAAATACCTTGAACTGCAAGAGAATGTGCGATCATTTTACGTGGATCATCGACATCTGTCTTACCATCGATCATAAATCTACTTGGTAAAAATGAAATAGGTTCTCTGCCATCTTTTACTGCAGATTTAACTGCAGCTTGTAAAACACGTTTAACGTCTGCATTACCAACTTCTTGGCCATTTTCTCCTACATTAGTCAATCCAGTAGCTGTTTCCAGTTGTAACATCCCTACTGGAATTCCGGTTACTACTCGGTAAATATTAGCATTGGTCTTTTCTGCAATTTCTTTAAGTGCACGACTAATCGCATTTGCAGTTTGATCAATGTCAACAATTTTACCGTGTCTCATTCCCGTATTAGGTGTAGTAACTGCGCCAATAACTTTACCTGCATCAGCTACTACTGCTTTTACACTTGTGGTCCCAATATCTAGTCCCACTAAAAGATTTGAATTATCCAAAATTAAGCCCCCATATTAACTGCCATGAAAAAATTTTAACATAAAATATCATCTATTACAGCCTACGTAATGTCATAAGCTCTTTTTTCACTAGAAGTAAGCGGTCTACTAAATGCGCCAATTTCTAAATCAATTAAACTATTTTTGCCAGCTTTTTCTTTGATTGCATTATAATATTTAATTTTATCTTTTAATGTAGTGATATTTCCAATAACCACATTTCCATCTTTCATGACAAGAATAATTTGTGATTTTCGACGTGTGTTTCCACTAAGTACTTTAACTTCTTTTTTGAACGAAGCTGGGAAACTATTGAATAGTTTAAGGTCCTCTTTTAAAGAAGACTCATGATTAGTACCGATAAATATCGGTTTATCTTGATCTGCTTTACTCCACGAAATAGCCCGTGTCCCTAATTTATCATTTGCTAAAATCTTGCGGTATTTATTTCCTACTTTAAGATAACCCAAAGTAGAATATTCTTTAACTTGCAAGGTTAATTGATTAAAATGGGATAATTTAATATTTACACTTTTAATTTCTGGATATTTCTTGACTAGCTTATTATTTACACTTTTTTGATTAAATAAATAATCAAAAACTTTATCGCTAGCTTTAATCCCTGAACTAGCAACAATTGCTTTGCTAGACAGATCATCTGCACCTTGCACCCGGACACTTCCAATATTAGCTAAGGGAGAAACGTAGTATCCCAAACCTATAATCGCGATTAAAGAAATTACAACAATCGACCCTAGCCTTCTAAAAAGTGAACGTCGCCTTTCTGCGTGCAAATTAGAAAGTGAGGCAGAAACTTTAGTATTCTTTTTTCGTTTATTTTTAGTAGATTGATGATTTATGTAAGGTGACAATTCTTTTCGTGGGTCAATTTTTGTCACTCGTCTTTTAGCCATCTGCCTCACCTACTTTCCTTAACGAGAAATTTCTTCCATTACTTTAATTACTTGGTCTGAAGCATCTGGAACACCTAATTCTTTTGAGGCTTTACTCATTTCCGTGGCATACTTTTCATCAAGTAAAATATGATCAATTGAAGAGACAAAATTATTAGGATTCAAATCATCTTCTGGAATTACTAGGGCAGCTCCTGCCTTTTCTAAATCCAAGGCGTTCTTCATTTGATGGTTATGAGTAACATTAGGACTTGGAATTAAAATTGCAGGTACCCCTAAAGCAGTAAATTCTGCAATACTAGTTGCCCCAGAACGTGAAACTACACAAGTCATTTCTGGAAGAAGAGCAGGCATATTCTTAATATATGGTAAAACCTTAATGTTATCTCCTAAGTCAATATCCTTTAATTTCTTCTCAACGGCATCATAGTAATATGTTCCAGTTGCCCAAATAATCTGATATGGCTTTTTACTAAGTTCCATTACAGACTTGAGCATAATCCGATTAATAGCTAAAGCTCCACGAGATCCACCAAAAACTAAAACAGTTGGCATTTGAGGATTAAGTCCCCATTTGGTTTGTAAATCGATTTCATTTTCATGAAGTCCTAAAACTTGTTGAGAACGAGGATTCCCTGTTTTAACTAGTTTTTTCTTTTCTGGGAATTGTTTAGCTGCATCATCAAAAGTATAACAAATCTTATCAACATAATGACCTAAGAATTTGTTAGCTAATCCCACAACAGAGTTAGACTCATGGATCATGGTTGGTATATGCATCTTGGCAGCTTCATAAACCATTGCTCCACTTACATAACCACCAGTCCCAACAACAATATCAGGCTTGAAATCATTTAAGATTTCCTTAGCACGCTTAGTTGCTTTAAAGAACAATTCAATAGTTTCAAAGTTCTTAAGGGGATGCTTACGATTAAAGCCTTGAATTTTAATCGTTTTAAAATTCACACCAGCTGCAGGTACAATTTTAGATTCTAACCCTTTTTGTGTACCTACAAAAAGAATATCATCATTTGTACTAATTCCACGTTCTTTCAAACGTTCAATAACTGCCATAATTGGATAGATGTGGCCACCGGTACCGCCACCTGTAAAAATTACTCTCATTTTATTTAGTCTTTAATTCCTTAACAAATTTTACAAAATAATCTCCACGTTCTTCAAAGGTTCTAAATTGATCCCATGAAGCACAAGCTGGTGAAAATAATAAAACATCGCCTTCATCAGTTAACTCATATGCCTTTGGCACAGCTTCTTGCAAAGTATTTTCAATTACAATATCTTTAATACCTCCTTTTCTAGCTGCATCTGCAAGCAAGTATCTTGTTTCACCATATAAAACAATAGCCTTCAAATGCTTTTTAAATAATGGAACAAGTGAATCGAAAGTGAAGCCACGATCAAGTCCACCAGCAATTAAAACCTCTGGCTCATTGAATGATGGAATAGCTACAGTAGCTGCTTCAATGTTAGTTGATTTAGAGTCATTGTAAACTTTTCTACCATCAAGAGTCATCACATATTGTAAACGATGCTTAGCACCAGTGAAAGTCTCAAGGACTTCACGAATGTCGTCATCATCAGCACCCATAATTTTAGAAATAGCAATGGCAACTAAAGCATTTTGTTGATTATGGATACCTGGAAGCTTCATATCACTGGTTTTCATGATCTTTTCAGCTTGACTTTGAAGATATCCATCTTTGATAAAGTAATCAGCAGTATCATCACTTTCAGAAAAAGTTTGAATTTGAGCTTTAGTAAGATCCACTTCTTTTTCTAAAATATCTTTTTGATCATAGTTAGCAATAAAGAAATCATCTGATTTTTGGAAACGAGTAACGTTTAATTTAGCATTTACATAGTTTTCAAAAGTTTTATGGTAATCAAGGTGAACATTATTATAAATGTCAACAATAGCAGCAACTTTAGGATCAATATCAGTTACGCCTAATAGTTGGAAACTGGAAATTTCGACAACCAAAATGTCATCCTTAGTAGCCTTAGTAACAACTTCTGAAATAGGAACGCCAATATTACCTACAGCATAAGCATGATGGCCATTTTTAGCTAAATGATGGTCTAAAATTCTTTGCGTCAGCATAACAGTAGTAGTCTTACCATTTGAACCTGTCACACAAACATATGGAGCATCACTAACACTGAGCGCAATTTCAGGTTCAGTAATAATTGGAATGTTTAATTCCATTGCTTTTTTAACCATCGGATTTTCATAAGGAATTCCGGGATTTTTTACAAAGTAATCGAATTTTTCCTTTTCTAATAAATCAACTGGATGGTGACCTCCGATTACGCGAACACCTTTTTCTTTTAAGTCTTGGGCCTTTTCATTATTATCTAAATCAGCCTTATCATTAAGAGTTAAATTTGCTCCTAGTTTCAAAAGAAGTTCACTGACTGCGAAACCACTTTTTCCTAATCCTAATACCAAAACATTTTTATCTTTATAAGTATCGATCCGTTTCATCGTTTATTTTTAACCCCAGATTACTATATACAAAATACTACCAACTAAACCAACTAGCCAAAAGACAATATCAACTTTCCATTCTGACCAGCCTAACATTTCAAAGTGATGGTGAATTGGCGTCATTTTGAAAATTCGCTTACCGGTAGTTTGGAAAGAAATAACTTGTAAAATTACACTAGCAGTTTCACAAACAAATACAATTCCGATCAAAAGCAATGACCATGGACGGTTAAGGAAAATACTTACAGCAGCAAGTCCTCCACCTAATGCAAGTGAACCAGCATCTCCCATAAAGATTTTAGCTGGTTTATGGTTAAAGATTAAGAAAGTAATCAAACCACCAATTACACTCATACAAAAGATAAGAATTGCCAAATTATTTTGCTTATAAGCAAGATAAGCATAAGTACCATAAGCAATAATAGAAAGTCCTGTTGCCAATCCATCAAGACCATCTGACAAGTTTACGGCATTAGAGAAGCCGACAAGCCAGAAGATGATGAAGATTGTAAACAAGACAACGCTATCAACTACACCCACAAATGGAATGTACAAGCCAAATTTGAAACCGTCACTTGCCGCAATTAATACAATAACTACGGCAATGATGATTTGTAATAATAATTTTTGCCATGCACGCAATCCTAAATTGCGTTTGTAATACAATTTAATTCCATCATCAAGAAAACCGATAATCCCATATCCAAGTAAACTAATGATCAAAATCCAAACTGTTTTAGTTAAATCGTGTTGCCAAATAGTTACCCATAAAGTTGAAACAACCGCAGCTAAAACAAAGATGGTTCCTCCCATAGTAGGAGTTCCTGACTTTTTCTGGTGCCATTTTGGACCCTCGTCACGAATTTCTTGACCTTCATGGTGAGAATGCATAAAGATAATCAACCATGGTAAAAATATAGCAGTTAATACTAATGAACTAATTAATGCAATAATGCTACTAAGCATACAGCTACTCCTTTAAATTGATATTTATTTTTGTACCAGCCGTTAACGTGGTTCCCGGTTTTACACTCTGAGATTGCACACGACCGTTTCCATCGATATTAATTTTTACACCAGATAAACTGGCGAATTGATGAAGATCTTCAATCCCCCATCCTTTCATATCTGGACATGTAATTTTACCAGAGGTAAGGACGAAGACTTTACTGCCAGACTCCTGTTTTTGCCCCTTGGTTAAAACTTGATCAGTAATCTTAGATCCTGATCCGATTTTAACAAGATTCAAACCTAGACTTTGAGCCTTCTTTTCAGCTGCGTCATAACTCATGTCTTTTAAGTTAGGAGTTTTAACAGCTATTGAAGAATTATCAGCATTCTTTGATAAAGTAATTACTCGACCCATGATTGGCTTAAAAATTGAAGCCAAGATTCTTTCTGCGGGCTTACTCATTCTTCGGGGTTGCTTCATCGTCAAATATACACAGTACCGTGGATTATTTGCCGGGGTTACCCCAACTACAGAAAAGATGTAATTACTATCACCCTTTAAATATCCTCCCCCTTTAGGATTGGCAATTTGAGCAGTACCGGTCTTAATAGCTATGCTTTCACCCGGCATCTTATAAGCTGCCCCAGTACCAATTTGCTTATTAAGTACCTTCTTCATATTATCTAAAATAACTTTTCGGGTAGTTTCAGAATAAATAGGTGTGCCTACTTTTTGAATTTGATAGCCTTTGATGGTCTCTCCTTCAGAGTTAGTAACTCGATCAACAAATTGTGGCTTAACCATTTGACCATTATTAGCTAATGAACTAAATGCTTGCATCATTTGCATAACATTTACATTTACACCCTGACCAAAAGAAGTTACAGCTTGATCAACTGGACTAGCAAAAGATATAAATCCTGCTTGTTCCCCTGGTAAGGTGACCCCAGTTTTTTGACCAATATGGAATTTATTCAGATAACTCTTCCATTTTTTCTTTCCCATATCTCGTTCAATATGAACAAAACCAGTGTTACTTGAACGTGGAAAGGCCTGAGAAAGAGGAATGGTTCCCCAACCGCTATTGTTCCAGTCGTGAATGGTAGCATTTCCAATCGTGACGGACCCTGACTTGTAGTACTCATTCGGATGATAAGTACCAGTATTTACAGCAGCAGCTAAAGTCAAAATTTTAAATACTGATCCAGGTTCATATGCATCTTGGACCAAAATGTTTCTGTAAGACTTAGATAATCCCTTCTTAGTTTGAGGATTAAATGTCGGTCTTTGAGAAGCAGCTAAAATTTTCCCAGTTTTCATATCTTCAACGACAGCTGTCATGCTTACTGGATCATACTGTTGTTGAACATATGTCAATCTATCTTCAAGATAAGTCTGAAGTTGAGAATCAATCGTCAAATATAAATCATCACCATTTTTGGGTGCCTTATAGGTTTGACTGCCATTTGGCATTTGATTTTCAGAAGCATCTACAGAAGAAATCCGGTAACCATCCCGACCCTTTAAAATATTATCATACCAAGCTTCAAGTCCCATAGTTCCGACTAAACTCTGTGAGCCATCTTTTTTATTGTATTCAGGCTGTGCAAGTCCAACAATATGAGAAGCAAAGTTTCCATTTGGATAAAGACGAGAAGGTGTTTCAAGGAACTTGATCCCTGGTAACTTCATAGCAACAATCTTGTCGCGTTGATTCTTAGTTAAGTCACTTCCTCCCGCTCCAAATTGTACCTGGAAAGCTTTATGCTTTGGATTTAAATATTTTAAAATCGTTTTAGCAGACATTGGTAACACTGTAGCCAATTTTTCTGCTGTCTTCTTTTTATTAACTACATATTCAGGTTTGTTTTTATAGTTAATAGATGACTTATCTAAAATTGCATAAATTGTATATAAATGCGAATCTTCTGCAATCGCGAGACCATTTTTATCATAAATGGTACCTCGGGTTGCTTTTAACACTTGATTTCGCTTATACAATTGCTGGGTACGTTGTGATAAATTTTGCCCATTAACGGTTTTTGATATGCCTATATATAAAAATCTACCTACAAATACAAGAAAAACCAAAGCCACGACTATTTGGAGAATTCTCCCCACCGTAAAGCGGTAGCCGTGGGCTTTGGATTTCTGTAATTTTAAATTACTAATTTTCTTTTTCATTAGCGGATTGTCCTAATGTTTTTTTCTATCAAAGTTAACCCTTTTTCACGAGCCACTTTATTAAGCCGTGAACTAGAGGTTAACTCGCCAATTTCTTGGCGTAAGTCAGTAATCTTATTTTCCTGTCTGGTAACAGATTGCTGATTGGCTGTCAATTCATGTTGAGCCGAGGTTGCAGAAATACTAGAAGAAACTAAGAAAATCATCATGGTAAGAGTCACGATGCTTCCTAGAATAAGTAAAGTTTTCTCTAATCCGGTCCAGCGAACTTGACGACCATCAAGTCCAACCTGTTGTGCTTTTTCAGTCTCTGTTTTTCTATTTGTTTCGAATTCTACTCTTCTTGCTGAGCTATCAGCCATTGCACTTTCCTCTTTATATCTTTTCTGCAACCCGTAGTTTTGCACTGTGTGAGCGGTTGTTGTTTTCTAATTCAGAAGAAGAAGCAGTGATTGGCTTACGATTTACCAAACGAAGTGTTGGCTTTAAGTCATCTGGGACTATTGGCATCCCTCTTGGCACTTCAACTTCTGAATATTTCTTAAAAATCTTTTTTACGATTTTATCTTCATCAGACTGGAAAGTGATAACGCTAATTCGACCGCCTGGTCGAAGAATCTTGATGGCTTCTTTCAGGGATTCTTCTAAGACATCAAGTTCATGATTCACGGCCACCCTTAATGCTTGGAAACTCTTCTTTGCTGGGTGTCCTCCAGTCCTTCGTGCAAATGCGGGAATTGCTTCTTTAATCACGTCTACTAATTCAAACGTGGTCTCAATTGGCTTTTTTCTCCGTTTTTCAACTATTTGGCGTGCAATTTGGCGAGAAAATTTCTCACCACCATATTTATAAAAAATATTCGCTAATTCTTTTTGACTAAGCGTATTAACTAATTGATATGCATCAAGTTCTTGACTTTGATCCATTCTCATATCCAATCGGGCGTTAAAACGGTAAGAAAAACCGCGATCGGCTTGATCAAATTGAGGGGAAGATACTCCTAAGTCATAATAGATACCATCAATTCCATCTGAGTAGCCTAGATCTACCAGGTTCTTTTCCAAATGACTGAAGTTATCATGTACAAGTTTTAACCTTGGATTGCTATCTTCTTTCAATAAATCAGCAAAGTTTTGCTCTGCCGACTTTATTGCATATTCATCTTGATCAAAACCGATCAACGTACCGGAATCAATTTTACTTAACAAATATTTAGCGTGTCCGCCTCCGCCAAAAGTTGCATCTACATAAAGACCATCGTTTTTTGGTTTTAAATTGTCTATGGTTTCGTGTAAGAGTACACTGGTGTGTTTAAATTCCATATATTATAGTTCAATGTCATCTAAATTTTCTGCGATGTCATCATAGTCTTCAATAGCTTCGTCAGAAAAAATATTCCAACGTTCCTTTGACCAAATTTCGATTCGATCAGAAACTCCAATGATGACACATTCTTTTATAAGCCCGGCATGCTCTTTTAATGTCGTGGTCAGATTCACACGCCCTTGCTTGTCGAACCCGCTTTCCATCGCACCAGAGTAAAACATACGCATAAATTTACGTACATTTCTCTTAGTCAACGGAAGGTGCGCTAATTTAGATTCTATTTTTTGCCATGCTGACACAGTATAGCCAAAAATACAACCTTCCATTCCTCTAGTAAGTATCATCTTTTCTCCAATTTGACTGCGAAATTTCGCTGGTATAATTAGGCGACCTTTGCTATCTAGATTGTGGTGATACTCACCCATGAACATGGTCTAGCCCCCTTCCTCAGACTAATTTACCACAAATCCCCACTTCCTACCACACAATCCTTAAAAAAAGGCACATTTTTATTAATTTCTTACAAAATGAAAAAGCATATTAGTTGACAATCACTAATATGCCTTTTTCTAAACTATAAATAATACAACCAATAATCCTAAATACCATAACGCGGTACTAGCAGCTAAATAGTTCCATAATTTTCTAAAAGTTCGTCCTAATGAGATATTTTTGTTTTTAATAGCTGATTTCACTGAAACAATAATTGCTAAAATAAAATAAATTAAAAATCCATAAGGCAAAAACGATGGAATATTTCGTTGAATCGTAATCAAATTACAAGCGGCAATAAAGAAAAATGGTAAAACATCATATCCTCTAAACTGTGCCCGCGGAAAAATCAAATTAATCAAAAAAGCTAATCCTAGTCCAATTATTGGTAATAAAAAAATCCAGAGCATATACTTTTATCCCCCATCTACATCATGAAGTCTATTTTAACCTTTTCTTCAATTGAAAAAAACCGCTAATAAGCATAAAATATTCTTCAAGACTAGGAGGAATTTTATGGCTCGCAAGAAAAAGAAAAAATCCGGCTTTCAAAAATTAACAATTGTAATGGCCTGGTTGATGGCTGTAATTACTTTAGCTGCTGTTATTGCCTCAGCGGTTGAAGCAATGGTTTCAGCTGGATGGCTTTAAATACAAAAATGTCGCAAGGAAATTTCCCTGCGACATTTTTTATTGACGATATGCTTGCATATCTACTAAAAATGGATAATCTTGGGCTAAATTACCCCAGATTACATAAGTCAAAGCTGTAAATACAATTGACCAAGCTAAATTGAGCAATAAACTCATTAGCATAGTATGAATTGAAACTGAAATCAATCCTACCATTGATAACACGAGCCAACTGTAAACATCTAATGCACTTACTCCGATTAATACAACTATCAATCTTGACCAAAACATTTCAGGCAAAAAGCGAGCTACTTTTTGACAAGACCAACATGCTAAAGGCAAAAACACAGTATAAACACCAATAATTCCTAAAGAATATATATCTGCCACAATTCCTGCGCCCAATGCTAGCCAGATTTCTTTTGGATTAACATCATCAAATAGCCCAATTAACATTACACCAATCGGCATTAGCCAACTTGAAGCGCCATAGTCGCCCCACGTCATAAATTGATGCAGATAAAACGCAATTGATCCATCTAATACCAAGGCAACAAAAAGCGCAATAGCCAAAATCCATTGTCTAAAAACGCGCATTAATTTGCCACCTTTCTTCTAATTACAGTTACGACTGAAGGATCATTTAATTCACCGGCAGGATTAATCTTAATCAAATCAGATAATCCAAAGCTATCACGAGTGGTAGTGGCAACAGTACCAATGAGTAAACCTTTAGGAGAGTTACCGCCCATTCCACTTGTATAAACTCTAGTGCCTTGCTTCAACTTGCGGCTATCAACTACTTGAGTAAAGGCCAAACTTCCATCAGAATCTACAGTAATAATTCCGTGGACGCTCTTACCGTTTGAAGCAGTAGCTTGCACTGAAAAGCGGTTAGCGGATTTATCAGTAGTCGTAATCAATTCTACTTTAGACGAAGCAGCATTGACTTCAATAATTCTTCCGATAACTCCACCACCACACATAACAGCCATGTTCTTTTGAATACCAGCAGAAGATCCTTTATTAATCACTAATAAATCTGACCAAGTGTCAGATGAACGTGAAATAACTGAAGCATCTACCATGCTATATCCACTTAAAGTATCTTTAAGTTTTAAAGCGGATCTAAGTTGTTTATTTTCTGCTTCTAAAGTAGAGTTTCTTGCCTTAGTTTGACCTAAATTAGTAACCTGGCTCTTTAAATGATCGTTTTCACTTTGGGTAGTAAGAATGCTATGAACATTGTTAAGGCCGCCTGAGACCCATCCCAGAGGAATATCTACAATTCTAGCACCTACCCCTACTACATCATTGCCGAAACTTTGGATTAGTAAAGGAGTGTTGCGCTTATTACGCAAACTAACGCTCCCACCCAATATCGACAATATCACAATTACAATTACAAATGCTGATAATAATTTTTTATTTTCCAGAAATTTCTTCATACAGAAATGATCCTAATAGAAAAACCGGCTACAGCCGGCTTTTTAATTATTTGCGACTTCTACGCATTACTTCAATATTCTTAAGTGATTCACCAGTACCAATTGCTACACAATCAAGTGGATCTTGAGCAATAAATACTGGGACTTTAGTTGCTTCAGAAATAACTTCTGGTAAGTGCTTAAGAAGAGCACCACCACCAGTTAATACAATACCGTGATCAATAACATCGGCTGCAATTTCAGGAGAAGTTTGTTCTAAAGTTTCCTTGATTGCGACAATAATGTCTTGAACTACATCTTGAATTGCACGAGCTACATCTTCTGCTTCAACATCTACTGATTTTGGAAGACCAGTAACTAAATCACGACCACGAATATTCATTGATTCAATTTCTTTAGCCTTTTCAACAGAAGCAGAACCGATTTGAATCTTAATATCTTCAGCAGTTCTTTCACCAATCAATAAATTAAAGTTAGAGTGAACGTAATTAATAATTGCGGTATTAAACTTGTCTCCAGCTTGACGAATTGAAGTTGATGAAACAATACCACCAAGTGAAATAGTAGCTACATCAGTAGTACCACCACCAATATCAACAACCATTGAACCAGTTGGATCCATTACAGGAAGACCAGCACCAATAGCTGCAGCAAATGGTTCTTCAATTACAAATGCTTCACGAGCACCGGCAACACGGGCAGCATCAATAACCGCACGCTTTTCAACTTCAGTAACACCTGAAGGAACACAAATCATAACTGAAGGCTTTGAATTACCAACAGTCTTTTCCATAAAGTACTTAAGCATTGCTGCTGTTGTATCGTAATCGGCAATAACTCCATCTTTCATAGGACGAATAGCCACAATAGTTCCTGGAGTTCTACCAATCATTTCCTTAGCTTCAGAACCAACGGCAATAACGTCACCAGTTTGTGTATTTTTTGCAACTACAGAAGGTTCTCTTAATACGATTCCTTTACCTTCCATAAACACAAGTGTATTGGCTGTACCTAAGTCGATACCAATATTTTTTGTACCTAATCCAAACACGAAAATCTCTCCTTAATGTTGCAGTCTCTAAATCTTGAATAATTATAGCATAAACTCAACTTAAATCAGATTTTCATCGGAATTTTAATGAATTTAAAACAATTCATTCTCTTTCATACTCAAATAATGTCCTTTTCCAACAATGAAATGATCCAAAAGGTCGATTTTCATAAAATCAGCAGCTTTTTTCAGTTCATTTGTCAATTTAAAATCATTGTTAGAAGGTAACAACTTACCACTAGGATGGTTATGAGCAATAAAAATTCCTGAACAACTATAAATCACGGCCCAACGAAAAATTTCACGTGGATGGGCAATTGATCGATCTAGCGTTCCTTGAAAAATCTTCTTTTCAGCAATAATATGATTGCCATTATCCAAATATAGAGCCCAAAATTCTTCTTGCTTATGCCCGGCAAGTTTATTTGCTAAATATATTCCTACTTCCATACTTGAAGTAAAGATTGAATTACGATCTGAATCCGCCAAACGAATTCGATCAACAATTTCTTCAAGCATAATTGCAACTTGACTGTCACAATTTGGACCAGAAGCATAATTAAGCAAATCATTAAAACTACTGATTTCTAATTCATGCAACTTCTGATCTAATTTTTGAAAGCTATTAATTCCAGTTTCTTCTAAATTTATTAACAGCTGGGACAATAATTCTGTATCCGTATTTAACATGTAATGATTATCATTCGCAATTTTCATAAAATCGCTCCTTTCATTACTAAATACGTCAAAAAGGATTAAATCTTTTTCAAAAAATCAAAAAAATCCGTACAGATCATTGTCGCATTCTGTTTATCTTTAGCGGAAGGCGGAATTAAATCTGGAATCATTACACACTTAATATCTGCATTTTTGGCTGCTTGAACCCCCGTTGATGAATCTTCAAAAATCAAAAGCTTATCTGGTGAGATTCTTAACTTCTTTGCAGCCAGTAAATAGATATCCGGTGCAGGCTTAGCTTTAATATGTCCATTTTGAACATCTTTATAGCTTAAATAAAAGTTGAAATAATTTCTAATTCCTGTCGCCCACAAAGCATGTTGGACTACTTCATCATAATTACTTGAAGCAATCGCCATTGGCAAGTTTAATTCTTGAAACTTATCAAGAGCTTCTTGAACTCCCTTTTGTAATTTGAGCTTTCTTTTATCAGTCCATTTCCACACCAAATCATCTGTGCGCTTAATGAACTGATCACGATCCTGGATACTTTTGAAATACTTGTGATAAAATTCCTGCATTTCTTTTTCTGTCGCACCAGTAAGCTTTAAATAAGCATCTTCTGGGGTATTTAAATGATATTCTTTTGCAGCTTCAATGTTAGCTTGCCAATATAATTTTTCAGAATTAACTAGTAATCCATCTAAATCAAAAATTATGCCCTTAATATTTTCCTTAATTCCTTGGACTTGCATCAATGCCCTCCATCTCTAACACCGCACCAACAAGATAGAATGAACCTGTAACTAGCAAAATATCATTATTTTTGCTTTTGTTTTGCAGTTCATCAAAAGCATCCTGCCAGTTAACCTGATAGAGATAATTAGATCGAATATTTTTTGGAAAATCAGCTAGTTTTGCAGCTCGAGGATATGGAATTGTCGTTAAAACAATCTCATCATCCGGATCAAACAATGAAAAGACCTCTTCAATGTCCTTATCTTTCATCATTGTGATTAAAACTCGTAATTTTCCATTTAATTTCTTCTTTTGAGCATGCACAAATTCAAGTAAATTTTGCATAGCTTGAATATTATGTGCCCCATCTAGAATAACCATCGGGGCATGACTAAGCAAGTGATAACGACCAGGAATCCGAGTGGAATCAATTGCCTCTTGGATTTTTTCAGTTGATAAATCCAAATGTAAGAGCAAAAATGCTTGCAAGCTTACAGCAATATCATAACTTTCAACCTTGGGTCTCAAATCAAGGACATAAGTCTTTTTATTAATTTGACATTTAATCTTTGAATCACTTTCAACCGTAAAGTCTCTTCCCAATAAATAGATTGGTGAATGCAACTTATGAGCTTTTGCTTCAACAATCGGCAACACTTGCTTAGTGATATCCCCTAAAACAAGTGGCCGATTTTGCTTAATGATTCCACTTTTTTCTTGCGCAATATCCTCAATAGTCGGTCCGATGATCTTTTCATGATCTAGGCCAATTGTTGTGATCACACTGACTTCAGGTACAATTACATTCGTTTTATCATGTTCTGCACCAATACCAACTTCGATCACTGCATAGTCACAATTTTTAAGGGAAAAATAGACAAAAGCCATCGCAACTTCATATTCAAAAGTAACTAATGAAAACTTTGGATCTTGCTCTTTTATTTTTTCAATTGCTTTCTCAACCAAATTAGCGACTTGGACCAAATCTTTATCACTAATATTTTTATTATTTAATTGAATTCGTTCATTGAACTCGTAGATATATGGTGAGACAAAAAGGCCAGTCCGTTGACCAGCCTTTTTAAGAAGATTACTTAAATAATATGAGGTTGACCCTTTACCATTAGTACCTGTGATATGAATTGTCTTTACTTTATTTTGCGGATTACCTAATTCTTTTAAAACAGTCTTAATATAGCTTAAGTCGTTTTTTGCATGCAAATTGGGCAAAGAATAAAGATAAGAAATTACATCTTGAGCATTAGTAAATTTCAAATTACTTGCTTTCCTTCAATTCCTTAATTCTTTCACGAACTCCCGCAAGTTGACTTTCATAATCAGCTTTCTTTTCTTTTTCTTTGTTAACTACTGCTTCGGGAGCATGAGCAACAAATCCTTGGTTAGAAAGCTTCTTTTCAGCTCTTTCAACTTCGCCTTCAAGACGCTTTTCTTCTTTTTCCATTTTAGCAAGTTCTTCATCAACATTAACTAATTCAGTTAATGGAACAAAGATTTGTGCACCAGGAATTACGGCAGTCTTAGCAAGCTTTGGAGCTTCGATGTCGGCAGAAACTTCAAGCTTCTTTGGATGCAAGAAGTTTTCTACGTATTCAACGTTTTCGTCCAAGATATGCTTGTTGTTAAGATCGTCAAGCTTGATCATGATGTCAATTTCTGAAGACATTGGAGCATTAACTTCCATACGGATGTTACGTACTGCCTTGATGACTTCAATCAAGAAGTCCATTTCTTGATCGGCATCCTTATTTTCAAATTCCTTATGAGTTACTGGGTATGATGCAGTCATAATTGACTTGCCTTCATGAGGCATTGAAAGCCATAACTTTTCAGTCACAAATGGCATAATTGGGTGCATCAAACGCAAGATTTGATCAAGAATCCAAATCAAGTTTTCTTGCTTTCTAGCCTTCAATTCTTCATCGTCACCATTTAAAGCAACCTTTGAAATTTCAATGTACCAGTCACAGAAATCATTCCAAATAAAGTTGTAAGCTTCTCTTCCAGCTTCACCAAATTGATATTCATCAAATAAGCGAGTAACTTCTTCCACAGTGTGATTCAAACGATCAAAAATCCACTTATCTGACAAGTCAAACTTAGAAGTATCTGGCATATGTGCAGGCTTAGCATCTTCTGGTAAGTTCATGATTACGAAACGGCTTGCGTTCCAAATCTTGTTAATGAAGTTCCAAGCTGCATCCATCTTAGTGTAACTAAAACGAGTATCTTGACCAGGAGCAGTACCGTTCAACAAGAACCATCTAAGGGCATCAGCACCATACTTGTCGATGACGTCCATTGGATCGATACCGTTACCAAGTGACTTAGACATCTTTCTACCTTGTTCATCACGAATTAAACCGTGCAAAACAACGTCTTTAAATGGTCTTTCCTTAGTGAAGTGAAGACTTTGGAAGATCATTCTTGATACCCAGAAGAAGATGATGTCGTAACCAGTAACTAAAGCATTGGTTGGGAAGTAACGCTTAAAGTCTGGATTATCAGTGTCTGGCCAACCCATAGTTGAAAATGGCCAAAGAGCACTTGAGAACCAAGTATCAAGTACATCTGGATCTTGTTCCCAGTTTTCAATATCCTTAGGAGCTTCTTCACCAACGTACATTTCGCCAGTC
The DNA here is from genome assembly GCF_024397795.1 of Lactobacillus intestinalis. Lineage (NCBI taxonomy): Bacteria > Bacillati > Bacillota > Bacilli > Lactobacillales > Lactobacillaceae > Lactobacillus > Lactobacillus intestinalis. Next base: position 1,073,513 of record NZ_CP072983.1, read on the forward strand.
TTCTTGTTGTACCAAGCTGGAATACGGTGACCCCACCATAATTGACGAGAAATTACCCAGTCGTGAACATTTTCCATCCAGTGGTTTAAAGTTTGTTCAAATCTTTCGGGAACAAAGTTAACTTTACCTTCAGATTTTTGGTTTTCCAAAACTTTTTCAGCAAGTGGCTTCATCTTAACAAACCATTGCTTAGAAAGACGAGGTTCAACTTGAACACCTGAACGTTCTGAGTGACCTACTGAGTGGACAAGTGGTTCAATCTTGATTAAGTAACCTTCATCCTTAAGGTCCTTAACTAGTGCATCCCGTGCTTCAAAGCGATCCATACCAGCATACTTACCAGCTTCTTCATTCATGGTACCATCATCATTCATCACATTGATACGCTTCAAATTATGACGGTTACCAACTTGGAAGTCGTTAGGATCATGAGCTGGGGTAATCTTTACTAAACCAGTACCAAATTCTGGATCTACGTGTTGGTCTTCAATAATTGGAATATGACGGCCAACAAGTGGCAAGACTAATTCCTTACCTACCATATCCTTGTATCTTGGATCTCCTGGTGCAACAGCAACAGCAGTATCACCAAACATAGTTTCAGGACGAGTAGTTGCAATTTCTACAAAACCTGAACCATCTGCAAATGGATACTTAATATGGTAGAAGGCACCCTTGTCATCTTGGTGAATAACTTCGATATCACTAAGAGCGGTTTCAAGCTTTGGATCCCAGTTGATAATGTATTCGCCACGGTAAATCAAGCCTTCGTTGTAAAGTTGAACGAAAACCTTCTTAACTGCCTTTGAAAGACCTTTATCAAGGGTGAATCTTTCACGTGAGTAATCAAGTGAAAGGCCTAACTTTGACCATTGGCTCTTGATAATGTTGGCATATTCATCTTTCCAATCCCATACCTGCTTAACAAAGGCTTCACGACCCATTTCATGACGGTCCTTACCTTGTTTACGCAATTTTGCTTCAACCTTAGCTTGGGTAGCAATTCCGGCATGGTCCATACCAGGTAGGTACAAAGTGTCGTAACCTTCCATTCGCTTAAAACGAATCAAAGTATCTTGAATTGCTGTATCCCATGCATGTCCCAAGTGAAGTTTCCCTGTTACGTTTGGTGGGGGGATAACAATTGAATAAGGGTGAGCTTTCTTGTCACCTGATGGCTTAAATAAATCTTCATCAAGCCATTCTTGATATCTGCCTTTTTCAACCTCATTCGGGTTGTATTTAGGTGCTAAATCTGTCATTTAATTCCTCCATAAAAAAAGTCCTAGACATATTGTCTAGGACGATTTACTAACCGCGGTACCACCTATTAATTAAGCAAACTTTGCTTCTCTTAATAACGCGATAACGGTGCTGAAGTGTCCGGATTAGCCTACTCTTGTTTTCAGCTAATCAGCGAATCAAGCTACCAATCAACTTTCGGCCTCTCAGCAAGCTGGCTTTTCTCTGTTAATAAAGTTGATACCTCTTGATCATTGCTTTGATTATGATTATAGCATTTTAAATAGGAAGAAAAAAGATGCAAAATTTACAAAATGGTAAAGATTAATCCTAAATACAAAAATGGAGCCTTCTCAAGTGAAAACTCCATTTCGTAGGGTAGAAATTTTCTTTTAAAACTAAAATTTGAAATCTAAAATTACTATCTTAAGTTTAACTTGCTTGCTGGAATCCAATTATTGGTCCAAGCAATCTTGTAGTATGTTTTGCCATTAATGGTGAGTTTTTCGTTAAAGCTGTAAACATGCTTCCCGTTTACGTAATGATTATTAAATTTACCAGAGCGATGTTGCCTTTTACACTAGTCTTAACATTAACAGCACTAGTAGTCAACTTAGCATTAGCAACCTTAACAAATTCGTTCTTGCCGACTTGGTAGAAATTATTGCCCTTAATAGTGGCAATTTTTGCATTCTTAAAAGTCTTGCCACGTTTAAGAAGCTTAAAATTAAGACCACTTCTAATAGCCTTTCCTTGCTTATTATAAACAAAGGCATTGTGAGTTAAGTGAATCGTCTTTTTTAAACTCTCTTTCTTAGACACAATCTTCTGCCTAAGAGCTTCAGTCTTTACAATTTTACTTTTATCTTTTGTAGATAAAGATTGGGCATTTTGCAAAGTTTTATTTACAAGCTCAGTTATTTTGCCATTGTTATCAGAATCAAATACTAAATTATAATCTTTCAAATCAGCAAAGCTGCTGTTTTTTGACTTGTTTGTAGTGTCGGTCAATGTAGCATCCGCTTTTACTTCACAACTTAAATTTATTCCTATTAACATGGCAGATGTAAGAGTAACTATTCTACTACCTGTTTTCACTAATTTATTCATTTTCTCTTATACTTATTTACTTTAATTAATGAGTACCTTAATCAATGAAAAAAATGCCCATATAGAGCATCCCTTCCTACCATCTATCTCAAACTTAACTTACCTGCTGGAATCCATTGATTCTTGCCGTAAATCTTGTAGCAAAGACCCAAGCCGTTAATATTCTTCTTTTGGTTTAAACGGTAAGTGTGGTGGCCATAAATGTAGTGCTTGCTAAATCTGCCAGTTGAAGTATAAGTTCTCACTCTGCTGTTACGCTTGATAGTGTTCACGTAGCCTTTTGCACTAAAGCTTGCTGAAGCTGGTTTGGTTTCAGTTACGTGAACCGGAACTAGGAGAATAACATCATCTGCTCCTTCCTGGGCAGAGGCAAATGCATCAGTGATCAATTCACTTTCAGGCAGGTAAGGATTTTGACTAACGTATATATAGTTTCCTTTTCTTGGAATACCTCCCAAAGTAAATCTCAAAGCAGCAACATAACTATGACCACTTTTAAGTGATTGTTTCCACTTTAATACTTGGCCGAAATCCGGACGTCCCTCATCGTCGGCATTATAAACGCTCATTGATGTCAGTTTAGATACATGTCCATAATTTGAAGTTACGTCTTTAACTCGTTTCTTCGATAGACTAGCTACAGTTTCACCTGGATAAGCCGTTAAGTATGGCGTCTTTTTAGTTAATTTAATTAAGGTATAAAATTCATTCTCAGTATCTGAAGAATCATAATAATCCTTCATCAAGTCCTTAGAACTCATCTCTGCAGCACTTACAGTTTGAGTAGTAGCAATACTAGTAGTAACAGTGGCAATTGGTGCAACAGCTAAAAGTGCTGAAGCAGCCATAACAGCTAAACGTTTCTTCATATAATTATATCCTCCAAAATCTTTTAACATTAAGCTAATAAAAATTACTCTTTTATATTAATCTGCTCCTGCACAAAATTCTCAAAATCTGCAATATCGAAGATTTTTCTCAACAAAAAAGAATGCTCCTTTTCGAGCATCCCTCAATCACATTTCTACTTCACAATCTTCACATCTTGAGCCTCAATCCATTGATTACCACCCAAATTATATGCTGAATGACCGGCATTTTTATAAACTGCAAAATAATGCCACTGACTGTTATCACGAAGCTGGCGTCCCGCATTATCTTCACAATTCGCATCCCCATAAATCGGCGTAGTTTTCACTGTCATTACCAGGCCATTTTGCACACGAGGAGCAATCGCAACAGCTCCCTTATTATACTTAACAAAGTTGCCGTTGATCCATAAATCATCTCCTAAGCAATACCACAAATTACCATTCTCTGAAGCAATCTGGGTAAACTGACGCAAAGCATCAGCCTGCAAACGCACACCGGAATATTGACGGCGTTCGCCATATCCCTTATACACACTCACAGGACAATTTTCAAAGCTTTTCACATAAAGTTGCCCTTGAATCTTCTTCGGCGCAAAGTTTCTATTATTAAAAACTGTCCCCCACTGATTTTGAGGATCAACTTTTGCCAAACGATTCGGATAATCGGTCAAAATTCCATCTACGTGATGATTTGCTTGATAAAATTTCATCGCACGATCACTGTTAACGCCCCACAAAAGGTACTTCTTACCATGATCTTTTAAATAATTAGCAGCTTCATGACTATAAAGGCCACTGGCATAATATTGGTTATCGCCGATTTCACGGTAATCACCACCAAGCTGAGTTCGCGGAATATCAGGCGCAAGTTTAGCTAGTTTTTTGAGCGAATCTAAAGAAAATGACTCAAGCAAAACACGATTATTCAAATGATATTGTTTAATCAAGTCTACTAGGGGCTTTTCCATGCTCGTTCCATCGTTGACGCGCGTTTCAATCATAAATTTCAAGCTAGGATCTGCTTGATATCTCTGGAAGATTTCCTTCAAACTATGGATTGGCTCGCCACTTTGATTGTGGTAATCAATTAAATCCGCATATTTAGACCTAGGGATCGATTTATCTACGCCAAACACGCGACTTAAATTATCATCATGACTCACAACTAACACCCCATCTTTAGTCTCTTGTAAGTCAAGTTCGAGATAATTTGCTCCTTCAACAGCAGCATGATCATAAGCTTCAAAACTATGCTCGGCATACTTGCCCAATTCATTATCTCCCCGGTGGGCAATATTGGTAAAACCAAACAAAAACGGCAACGCTAAAAATAGCAAGCCCAACTTTTTTACTTTCATATCTATCCTCACGAAAAAACACCGGGACATGCTTCCCAGTGTCTTAATTTTTACTCATCAATGCCAAGCTTTTTGTTCCAAGCTGGATTCTTAACGCTGTTCCTATTCACCTTGTGGTGTTTACGCATTTTCTTTAAAGAAGAAACCTTTACGTATTGGTTATCGCCAATTTGGTAATACTTTTCACCGTTGATCTTGATGATCTTAGCGTTATTCCACAATTGAATATTCTTACCCTTTTTAAAGTATACGTAACGATAATTGCTTACAGCGAAATTACCATCTTTATCATAAACAAAGATCAAACGTGGAGCGCATTTAGTCTTCATTTTGTTTCTCTTAGTTGCTTGAACTGCAGGTTTTGAGGTATCAGCTTGTACAACATTACTTGAGACAACAGGTGCTAAGGCTAACATTGCTGCAAAAGCCACTCCACCGAGCTTAATAGTCTTTTTCATTCTCAACATCCCCTCATAATTAGACTCTGTGTTTCTACATCTATTTTATAATATTTCGCCAACTTTTTCAGTCAAAAATACAACTTTTTGAGAAGTTCTACTTGTCAAAATCACGCAGAATTTGACTTAAAAGATCAACTATTTTTTCATTGGTAGAGACTAAATTATAGTTGTTCATCGCTGCTAAATTAGGCTTTTGATCTTGATAATCTTCTCCTTGCAAATCAATGATGTGTGGGGTAAAAAGCTCATTTCCGGTAGTTTCCAAGTATGTTTCATAGGCTAAATCTAGCATAGTAATCAACTCGAATCTTGTTAAAATCTCATCGATAAAATAGCTTTCTACTTCTAACCAATTTGCAAGCTGGTTTACGGTAAATTCGGGCTTTTGAGACACTTTTTTCACTTGAGTATGATTTAAATAAGCATTCACCTTAGCAATTAATTGAGGAGAAAAATGTGTCTTAGAATCATTAATCAATTGAAGAAGCACATGGTCACTTTTAATTAAAGAAGCTAAAACCTGATTATCCTTCTTGCTTGGAAACTCCCCAGCTTCATAAATTGCAATCAACTGCGGATTCAACTTAGTCAATTCACCCAATTCTTCCTGAGTAAGTCCTATCTTTGTTCGATAATCTTTTATTTTCTGGGGAGTAAGCAATCCCATATCAATGCGATATTGACTGCGGGCCATTTCGGCAGCGCGGTCATCTAATTCAAGATCAGCCAAAATTTCATGGGTTTCATTATCAAATAAAGCAGGCGCTGTTATGCGGTATTCTCGTCCATTAATGATATAAGTTGTTGTAAAGTTCTTTTGATAAGCCATAATAATATCCTTTAGTAATAATTAATATGAAAACTGATAAACACTACTTTATGAAAATGGTTGATAAATACAAACTTAATGTAGTATACATGCCCATCAATAGTTTTGAAAACCCAAACGAACTGCATGGGATTATTGCGATTGGGTTCATGCTTAACAAAATCGCGAATTGATAATTGTTTGACGACCTCTTTCACTACAGGGATTGAAATTGGAATAGCCATTTTCTTCTTTCTATTAACAAGTTGAAAATTATCATGTCTCACTAAAAACTTCAATCGTGCTAGTGCTTCGGCAGTGTCCATTTCACTCCCCTCTTTCTAGTAAAGCGCTTTTTCTTCAGTATAGCATGTAAGAAATTTAGCCTAAACAAAAAGCAACTTAGATTTCTAAGCTGCTTAATTGTAATTAGTATTTTTTGGCCAATCTCTTGGATTTGAAGTATTTAGTATTTTCTGCTTTATTCCCAGGAGTTTTAAGGTACATTACTTTTTTGCCCTTAATTTTCATAGTGCGAGGTTGGAACAAATCCCACTTTGGTGTGTAATTCCAATGCCATGGATCAACTACCCTAGAATAAATTCTAGGGTTTGCAGCTCTCATCTATTTTTACTAGATAGCGGTTATAGCGTCTTGCGACTTCCGCCTCCGAGGCTGCATCGTCGGGTAGTTGACGATACCCGTTTACCTGCCAAGTTTACTCGGCAGATCTTAATTTAGTAAATTTAGGTATTTTAACACCTTTATGGTACTGTTCGCCCAAGAACTGGATATTCATGGCGGCTAAGCGATCGTCATTGGATTTGTAGCCACACTTATCACAAATGTAGAGATGCAGCTCATGATTCCGGTTCTCCTTGCGGATCCTTCCGCACTTAGGACAGCGCTGGCTGGTAAATCTTGGAGAAACTTTAACAACAGTTGAAGAATTCAAATTAGCCTTGTAAGCTAAAAACTGCTCAAACTGGTAAAAAGTCCAAGAAACCATTTCATAGCGACGCTTTTTGGCAGCTTTCTCAGTCACAAAGCGGACGTTGACTAAATCTTCTAAAGCAAAGATAGTATTAGGACCGTAATGGTTAACGAGTGTCTTGGTGAGACGATGATTAACATCGCTCATAAAACGGTTCTCTCGCTGACCGATCTTTTTAAGTCTTCGCTTGGCAGACTTAGTGCCTTTGGCTTGAAGCTGAGCACGGAGTTTCTTATATTTGCGCCTGGTGCACAATACTTTTTGTCCGCTGCAAAGCAGAGTCTGGCCCTGTTCGTCATAGCAGGCAGCCAAAAAGCGCAGGCCGCGATCAATCCCAACGATGTGCTGGGTTTGCTTTAATTCATATTCAGAAAAGGACGTGGTCGCACTAAGGTGGATATACCAATTATTTTTGAACTGAAGCAGCTTAATTGAGCCAAACTTCCAACGGCTAGCATCAAGATACTGATCGAAATTTTTGCAGACAAAATCAACTTTCTTTCTCCCCATTAAGGTATTCAAAGAAAGCTGGCTGCTTGTATTTAAATAAGACCAGTCGCGATTGCGCTGAAGATCAAGCTGAAGACGCTTAAACTTAACTGGACGCCAAAGCCAAGTGAGATCACGCGGAATCTGCGACCAGATAGCATGGCCCTGCGCATCTTTTTCCCCAGTATTATAGCGAAACGGTGTTTGCTTCAATTGGGTTTTGATTGTTTTATAGCGGGCAACAACATTTCTGATAACCGATTGAGCCATTTGACTTTTGAGCCCAAACAGGTCTCTCAAATCATGATAAAGGGCTTGATTTAGCTGAGAAAATCGAAACTCAAAATCATGGTCAAAAACATACTGCGAGACGAAATTGCAAGCATCTCTGTATGCAGTCATGGTCTTTATAAAAGCGTGTTCAGTCTGATCATCAATATTAAGAAGCTTGGCTTTAATCGTTACTGCCTGATCCAAATTATTCACCTCCAAACAAGCGTTTGAAAGTGATTATATCATAGAAATTAGAGGAGAAAAAGACAAAATATAAAAAGGCTGAAAGTGCAATTCCTCCTCGGATTAAAATCCGGGGTATCCTTACTTAATCAGCCTAGAAGGAGAAATCAATGAAGAGTAACATATTTACCATCTTCAAGAAGACTGTAATCCCCGATTAACATATTTTTGGTTATCTTCGTTAAACGATCATATCCCTTTTGTGAATTTTGCTCAGCTGTAGCATTTTCGTCTATTTGATGATAGACAGTTTTTCCATTAAAAGTATGAACTCCAAAAACAACCTTCTTATGGCGAGCCTTTGAATTATTAGCATACCAAGTTCCACGCCAACTCTTTGGAAAAGTATACTTCTTTCCTCGACCTGGAACTACCTTATCAGCATGTACAATAGTTGAACTGTTAACCATACTTACTCCCATTGGTGCAATTGCAAACAAGGCTGCAGCAATCATCCCAGCTTTAAATGATTTCTTCATAAATACTCTCTCTTTTTTATTTTCTCCATTATCCTACACTTAATTTTCCCAAAAGTCCCTTTTTCGTCTTATTTGCACATATTATTTTGATTTGACTCCAAAGTATCTTCAATCATAGATAAATAGCCACTTCTCTTTAAAATTTCAGCTATAGTTTCGGTCATTTTATAATCTTCATTAAAGAGGGCTTCATAATAAGTACCTAATATACTAGCTAATCCAAGAGCATTATCAATAGGAAGCTCGCGTAAAAAATCAACGGCTCTCTTTACATATTCTCTTCGTCCCTTTTGATGGTAACAACAATTTAAAAAGTTGACTGCGATCAATGCCACAAATTGTAAAGTGAAAGTGTCTTTTTCGGGATTTTTTTCATATGCATGAAAGGCTGAATCTACTAAATGATAAGTTTCATCAATATCAAAAAAGATCACCGTTTGACTTAAAAAATAATATGCTTGTTCATTCCAGTTTTGGTCTACAATGACAGACTTTACTTTTCTTTTAAGATAAGGAGAGATATGATTATTGGAATGAGTGATCCATGCGTAGGCTAATTCCAGTCGTACTTGTATATAAAAAGAGGGTTTGTACCCCCCCGATTTTGAATTTCATGTGTTATTTTATTAAGTCCTTCTAAGTCTTTTTTCTTCTTAGCTTGATCAATTTGAGTCATAAATTCAAAATCGGGATTTGACTTTGCGGGTTGATGATATATTTTGTTAAAAAAACTAATCACGTCAAATCCATGTACTCTTAAAATATCAATCAACAATTTAGCATCAATGTTATGAATATCTCGTTCTACTTTAGAATAATATGATTCAGATATTATTCCTGCCGCCATTTGATCTTGTGTAAGACCAGCATGTAATCTTAACTGCTTCAACGCCTTTCCAATTGTCATCCTTAACGCCTCTTTAATTTTAAATTTCTTCTTTATTCTATTTTACACGAATATAAATGAGAAAACGGCTTAAGTGGTCAAAATATTGTTCTACTGTTTCTAAATAGAAAAAGACACCATAAGGCGTCTTTTTAAATAATTATTTTTCATAATCTTCTGCAGTATAGCTATACATATCATCAAAATGCTTTTCAGCATCTTTTCGGCTTACTCCTGACTTGATCATTTTTTCAAACTGTTTTGAAACATCTACTTCTCCTTGAGGAGTAACATAAACCAAATGATACTTTTCTTTTTCTCGTGCTTTTTTTCTCTTGCAGCTACCGCTTTTTGATACTTTGTCCATGCAAGTTTACGGTATTCTGCATCAGCTTTTTTTCTATTATCTAAACCACCTATTGGAAATGATTCTTCTGAACCTAAAGTTACGCCACTTTCGATATCTTGCTTAAAATATGAATTCCAGTCGTCTAATCCACCATTCATATTACCTTTTACATACTCGTCATAGCATCCAATGGTTCTTTCAGCCCATAAATATGGAGCATATTTTTTATAAATTCTAGACCAAATTTTTTCTTTTCTAGAAGTCCACGTTTTCTTAGCTAACTTATCAAGTTGTTTTTCACTTGGATAATAATGGTTATGTGGTGACAACTTTAAACCTACATGTTTAGCTAATTTATAAATTTTAGCAATATTATTTTTACCCGGAATGTCAGACCATGAGTATTTATGATTATCTAAATCCTTCATGTATTGACCCTGAACTAACTTCTTACCATTTACTTTTCCATCTATAATCTTTATTTTATCATTGTTAAGATACTTAACATATGCCTTCGTTTCAGGATCTACAGGGCGCTTTAAAGGATTGTTATTATAAACTTTTGTACTAGTTTTTTTAGTTTTTGAAATAGTAGCCGCTTCAACGGCATGAGATGAGGTTAAACCCTTAATTTGATTATCAAATACGCAAATATTACTAAAAGCAATTCCAATTACACTAACTTTTATTACTTTTTTCAAATTCATAATTTATTCTTCCTAGCTTAATACCCAACTATTACATTTTATTATAAAAATGTGGAATATAGTTTGTGTCTAATGTGTGAAGAGCTATTAAAACTGGGACTTTAAAATCTTTAAAATCAAAAGTACCTGTTTCGGGTCTATGTTTCTTCACGCTACAATATTGCCACCCTTTTGCACTATCTCCGATTCGAATTATAAACTTATCTTTTTCACTTTCGTCCAGTAACTTATTACAATAATCCACAAAAGCTTTAAAATCTTCATTTTCAGCCACCACTTCCAAGCATTCCAGCAATCTTAAAGCAGTATTTAAATCTAATTCTCCAATTCTTTTTCTTCTTTCTTCATCGGTAAGCTTTCTTAATTCCTCTAGAAGCACTTTTTCTTGTGGAGTAGTTAATTCAAGTTCTTTAGCAGATAAATTACTTGTTACTATAAGTTCAATCGTTCTTTTTATATCCATTCTAATCTATCCTCCTAAATCATTATTGAGCTTCATGTTGCGCTTTCCATTCCTTATCTCGTTCTTGACGAAATGCTTTTTCTTTTGCGGCTTGTTGCTTTTGATATTTTGTCCAAGCTAATCGTTGATATTCTGATTTTGCTTTCTTTGTATTATCTAAACCTGAAAGAAAATTATCACTTGGCCATTCTTCTTTTGCTGTGTGTGCATTGTTACTAATGATTACATCAGCCCATGTATATGGCGCATATTTTTTATATACTTTTGACCAAATTTTTTGTTTTTTAGTTGTAAATTGTTTTTTAGCTAATTGATCAAGTTGCTTTTCGCTTGGGTAGTAGTTAACATATGATAATTTTAATCCTATATGATTTGCTAATTTATAAATCTTTTCAATATTATTATTTCCAGGAATATCATTCCATGAATATTTACCATTTACAATGTCTGAAATATATGATCCTGTATAGTTACTTAATTTATTGCTTATTTCATCAGATTTATGTTTATCACTATATGCAAGATTAGATGCTTCTATTGTTAATCGATCTTTTTCATCCGTTACTGGTCGATCTAATGGATTGTTAGTATATGTCTTAGCAGTTTTTACGCTAGAAGTTGTATTTACCTTAGCCGTTTTAGCCTTACTTACTTTGACGAACTTGTTCAATTGTGACAAGTAACGTTTATTCATACTATTTCTTGTAGACTTGCTTGAAATCTTATTAATTGCCGTTTTTGATGCGTTTAAATGCTTGCTATCCGGATGATTTACAGTATTTAAAATCTTAACAAGAGCCGTTTTTGTTTGACCAACACTTACTGGTTCGCTCGTCTTATTCTTAATTCTATTAACTGCAAGAGTGGCATTTTTAACGTACTTATTAATTGTTCTTTTACTCTTATGATTTACTTTAGCCTTAACAGCCTTCATAACTTGAGCATCGGCTTTTTGGGTATTTACTTGACCTTGAGTTAACTTGGCAGCTTCAACAGTGGTTGCTTGCATCAAGTTTTGATTTTGAATTTGGGGACTGACAAGAGCAGCTCCGCTAAGAGCTACACTGGTTGCACTAATAGCTATAATGTTTTTTAATTTCATTGTTCTTCTCCCCACTAATTAATATTTGTAATACCACTGACTAGCAAATGAACTTTTATATTTCTTTCCTACTTTTTGAAAAGTAAGCTTAGCGTTTTTTTCTCCTCTGTATATTCCTATTCTTTTTGTATCGTACATAAAGAGATACTTATTTTTTCCAAGACGCTTATATCTCACATTAGATCCTTCTTGAGGTGGCATCCCTGACTGCCATGCACGTAAAGACTTCTTATTAATATCAATAATTGATACTAAATCTGCGCCAAAATGGTGAGTCTTGTATTTTCCTCTAATAGATTTAGGTGTTCCCTTGTGCCAACTTGCTGCTTGAACTGATTGACTAGAACTAGCAAACCCTTGAGCTCCAATTCCTAACATCCCTGCACAAGCAACTCCTAAAAGCAATTTGTTAACTTTAATCATTCCATTTTCTCCTTATTCATTATCCTTTTTAAATTTAATCCCTTGTGCTGCACTAAGCGCACCATTGGCGGATTTAATGTAAAAAGATTTTCTATTTTTTGACAAAATACACTTTGCTTTATAGCCACCTTTATTCCATTTCAAATTAAGCTTATTGCCAGAAATTTCATAAGTGCCTTTGTTTCTTTCAGATTTTTTCAAATCTGTTGAGCCTTCAATAAATGTTTTATCTTTTGAAAATGTTATATTATCTTTCTCAGTAAAGAAAAACATGTTTATTTTTGCTGTATATGATCCTTCCATTCTTTGAGAATTATAAGAATGGATAGAGATTCCCAGAGTAAGTAGCAGTACAATTACTACTCCAGCAGCAATATAATTTCCCTTCTTATTCATACCTAACTTCCTTATGGTTTCAAAATCCCGTACATTTCATTGACAATACTTTCATTATTCTTATTGTCTCCTATAATCAATGAGACTTTTGGATAATTGATATAGTCAGTTAAAACATCAAAATGCCATTCATAGTATTCAGTAGTATCAGAATCAGTTCTAGCTTTAGATACCCCAATTCCGAGCCCACTAGTTTTTGATTGACTTTGAAACTTATCAAGATAGGAATAGTAGATCCCTTTAGTTTGAGTATTGCTTCTGGAGGTAGCTACTCCTACTCCGGTTGTATTACTTGTAGTATGTGAGCCTGTATGTACGCGTTCTTTTGTTACATCTTTTATAGCTCGTTTATTATAGGCTACAAGAAGATCTTGATCCGTATCTACGTGTACTAACCCTTCTCGTCCATACAACATATACTTGTTTCCGAACTTGACCCATCTATAATTTTCAGAAAATATGTTATTAGCAGCATATTGAGCCAGCTTATCTAGATAACGATTATATCGGCCAATGGCGACTAATAATTCTTCTTTATATTTTTTGGCTAAAACTCCCGATTGAGTAAAACCGAAAAAGCCGACAGCCATAATTAATACCCCGAGGTACCAAGCACTCGTACCAAAACATACGTAAAATCCCACAACGAAACAAATCCACTTTAGAATTTTGCAACGCTTTAAACCAGCTTGATAATTATTTTGTGCATCATTAAGTATTGATCTTTCTGTATTACCATCTTCTGTCCCTTCGAATTTAGGTAATCCCGTAAATTGTGACAAGCTTAACTTATTTGGTAATTTAATATTATTCATACTTACTCCCCTTTTTTATTAAATTCAGAATAATATTTGCCAAATTTAATTTTTACAGCATCAGTTCTGCTTATTTATTATTAATCAAAAGCAAATTCTTTCAATGTTTTCGTCATATTTGCACATTATTAATTCATTTCTAAATAATTACGTGCATTTTCTTTATCAAAAAGACTAATAATTTGTTTTAATTCTTCTTCCTCATGATTAAACCGCTTCTCATAATAAATTCCAGCTATTTTATATAATCCAAATTCAGTAGAATCAGGTAATTGTTGTAAAAACTCTATAGTCTTTTTGATTTCATAACTTACTTTTTCTTTAAAACAAATATTCAAATATTTAACGGCAATTCTTGCTATTAAATGAATCATTCTATTATTAACATCTTTAGAATTATATTTATTGAAGATTGCTTTTACTAATCCTTCTAAGTCAGCAAATTTATAAGAATCCATTACATGAAATATCAACCATAAAGTTTCCTCATTCAGTTCTCCCTTTTTTAAGAAATTCCATCCTAATTTTTTAATTTCATAATTATCAGCATGCCCTTCAATTTTAGCAATCAAATATTCTAGAAGTTGATTGATTCTTACATCTTTAAATTTCTTTTTAATGTATAAAGCTTTGAGTTCCTCAATATTTCTATCTAAATAAGCCAGAGTAATTTTATCTTGATAGCTACTTATTTTTTCTTCTGTTTCACCAAACTCTTGTAGGAATCTAATCATCGATAAATTATGGCTATATACAATCTTCATCAAATCTTTTACTGTAACTGTACTCTGGCCATTTTCAATACGAGAATAAAAGGACCTGTTAATAGCTTTTCCTGCCATTTGAGCTTGAGTTAAGCCTAAAGATTTACGTACATCTTTTAAATGTTCTCCAATCATAATCACCAGTTAAACAATTTTGGGTAAAGTATTAACGTACTTTTGATATCCCGTCATTTTCAATAATTCAATTATTTCCTTAGCAACCGACCAATCTTGACTTAATAAAGCTACATAATATTGAATTATTATGTGATGAAACATTACATTCAAATTATCAGGCGTAAAATCAAGAATACTGATAACTTTATTTATTCCATCTTTATATTGAATTTGGTAAGTACGATCGAGATAGTTAATCAATAAATTCAATAAAGATAGGTAGCAATCATCATCTTCAACATTCATAATCTCAATATTCTCTTCAATTATCTCAATCCATTTATTTAATTTATCAAACTCAATTAAAGGCGCTAGAATTGCTAAATTCCAAAAATTGTATAAATTACAGATACTAATATCAAAACAACTATTGCTTACTTTTTTTCTAAACGTTAATGATAGTTTATTAACGCTTCTCTCAAGGGCTGCAATCATTAATCTTATTTTTAAATATAAGAAATCATCGTTATCTTTAACTAATTTTGCAAATTCTTTTAATTGCTTAATATTTCGATTGTCATAAGCAGAGTAAATTTCTTGTTGTCGTTTCAAATTAGACAAGTTTTCTACATCAAATATTTCAAAAAAGTCAAAAAGAGAGATGTGATGGATATTCAAAATTTCTATGAGTTTATCAATTGAAATCTCACTGATATCTCTTTCAACTTTAGAATAAAAAGAGTCCGTCACAATGCCAGCTGCCATTTCAGTTTGTGAAAGACCTAATAGCATTCTGAACTTTCGTAATTGCCTTCCTATTGTTGTCATTCTTTTTCCCACACTTTCCACCTTCATGTTATTTAAGCGTAAGAAAAAAGTCCTAAAATCTTCTACATCGAAGATTTTTCTGATTATTTGCACAAAAATACGCCTAAGAGCTACCTTAGACGTATTTTTCTATATTTTGATAAATTATTTATTAAAAAAGAACCCCAAACATTGTACTTGATGAGTTTTCCATTCTAGAGACCTCCCCTCCTTATAATAAATTAATTGTATCACCATTTTATCTAATATTTTCAACTTCTTCAGGGCTTAATTCACGATACTCGCCTTGTTCTAAATCTCCCAAAGTCATCTTTCCCATCTGAAGGCGCTCAAGTTCAACGACTTTCATCCCTTCAGCACCAAACATTCTCTTAATTTGATGATACTTGCCCTCACTAATAGTAATTTTAATTTCTGAACTATCATTTTCTCTATCTTGCTTCAAGATCTTGAGCTGAGCTGGTTTTAATTCAGTGCCATCGCCCAAAGTCATTCCCTTAGCGAATTTCTCAACAGTACTTTCATCAGCAACTCCAGCGATCTTGGCCCAATACACTTTATCAACGTGCTTATTCGGTGCAAGAAGGGCATGATTCAATTGCCCATCATTAGTTAACAGAAGCAATCCTGTTGTATCTTTATCAAGTCGACCTACGGGCGTAATGCCTTGATAGCGATCTTGAGGTTCAAGCAATGAAATCACAGTTCGTTGACTGCGATCTTCAGTTGCCGAAAGAACTCCTTTAGGCTTATTCATCAAAAAGTAATGGTATTGCTGATACTTAATTTCTTCATCTCCAACCATCACTTCATCATGATCCTCAACTTTTTGTTTTGGCGTTTTTACTACGTCGCCATTTACCGTAACCAAGCCATCCTTAATCAACTTGTGAACTTCTTTTCTCGAGCCCACATTCATATTTGCTAAATATTTATCGATTCTCATTAACTTTTCCTATCTAATCCTCATCTGTTTTTACCTAATCAATTTTATCATTGCCCAACCGAAAAAAGCATCCCATAGCAAATAGCTACAGAATGCTTTATTTTTACAACAAGTCTGAATCTTCTTGAGCCTTATCATCCAAGAACTTTTGGTTTGGATAAATTGGCATTACTTCAATACCATCCATCGCTCTTTGAATCAAGCCTTCAACATCAAGACGAGCTTCATATTCACGTGCCTTGTCAAGCTTTGGCTTAGTCTTTGGACGAGGTGGCGCAAAGATTGTACAGCAGTCTTCGAATGGTTCGATTGAAAGATCAAAAGTACCGATTTCTTCAGCAAGCTTGATAATTTCAGTCTTATCCATTGTTGCCACTGGACGAATCACTGGCGTAGTAGTGACATCATTGATGGCAACCATTGATTCCAAAGTTTGAGAAGCAACTTGACCAACAGATTCACCATTGAAAATTGCCAAACCGCCACGCTTTGCACGAATGCGATCTGCAAGTTGGAGCATGAAACGACGTTGAACAGTCATCAAGTAGCCTTCAGGCAATTTTTCCTTGATAGTTTCTTGAATTTCCGCAAATGGAACCGCAATAAAATTGATCTTACCGGCGTAATTTGCCAAAATTCCGGTCAATTCCTTAGCCTTAGCTAGTGCCTTTTCAGTAGTGTAAGGAGGACTAAAGAAGTGAACCATTTCAATATCCACTCCACGCTTCAATGCAAGGTATGAAGCAACTGGGGAATCGATACCACCTGAAAGCATCATCACAGCTTTACCTGCAGTACCAACAGGCATTCCTCCAACACCATGAAGCAATTGGTTTGAAATATATACTGCGTCTTGGCGCACTTCAATTCTAAGAACCAAGTCTGGATGCTTCATTTCAGCTTCAAGATCATCCATATTGTCAAACAAGTAGTCACCAACCATACGGTTTAATTGGTTAGTATCATATTCAAATTGGTGATCACTACGCTTAGTGTTTACCTTGAAAGTCATTCCCTTTTCAAAAGTTTCTTGCATCAAAGCAAGGGAAGTCTTTTCGATATCTTCAAGTGTCTTATTAACTTTAATTGCTGGGGAATAGGTTTGAATCCCAAATACCTTCTTCAATCGCTTATCGATTTCTTCAAAAGGTGCCCCATTCAACACAATGTGCATTCTGTCATGACAAGGGTGGATTTCAACTTCTGGGAAATCCTTAAGAACCTTAGTTACATTACCAGCCAAGCGACCAATAAAGTCCTTTCTATTCTTACCCTTAGTTGAAAGTTCGCCATAACGAACCATAACTTCTGTATATTTAACCATTTAATCTTCTCCCAAGTGATTAATTTTAGCAAAATGTTTATAAATCTTGTCAAAACTAGCAATAAATTGATCTGCTTCTTCAAGTGTATTACTTTCGTCAAAACTCAAGCGAATTGCACTTGTAGCAATTTTATCATCTACTCGCATAGCTGCCAAAGTACTTGCTTCATCGGCAGTCTTAGAAGCACATGCTGAAGTAGTTGATACAAAGATATCTTGATCTTCAAGAGTGTGGACCAAGGTTTCACCACGAATTCCTTCAAGTGAGAAACAAAGAATATGAGGCGCAAAGTTCTTTTGCGCTGGTGAAAAGATGTCAATTCCTGGCTTATCTTGCAAGTAATTGATAATCTTTTCCTTAATTGCTTCTTCGCGTCCTGCTTTTTCTTCTTCATTATCAAGCAGCAATCTGACCGCCTTAGCCATTGCTGCAATGGCAGGCAAGTTTTCTGTTCCAGAACGAAGACCCTTTTCTTGGCCCCCACCATCATGAAGCGGACTGAGCATTTTACCCTCTTTTTTGTAAAGAATGCCAATTCCGCGAGGAGCGTGGAATTTATGCGCTGAAAAACTAGACAGATCAACTCTTGGCGTAAAGACTTGGTCCCAGATATTTTTACCTAGAGCTTGCACATTATCCACGTGGAATTGAATCGTAGGATAATTTTCAAGCAAATCGCTGATTTCGTCAATGGGTTGAATCGTACCGATTTCGTTATTAACACCCATGATTGAAACAAGGGTGGTATCAGAATCAATCGCATTTCTTAAATCATTAACATTTACGCGGCCTTCCTTATCAACAGGCAAGCGAGTCACACGATAGCCTAAATTTTCCAAGCTATTGAAACTGTTAGCTACTGACGCATGTTCAACGCTAGAAGTAATGATATGCTTACCGAATTCGCGCTTTTGGATGGCGGTTCCCTTTATGGCAGCATTGTTAGACTCAGTTCCGCCAGAAGTAAAGAAGATCTCATGTTGCTTCACATTTAACAAATCGGCAATTTGCTTGCGGGAAGCTTCTAACAACTGATGGGCACGATCTCCTAATTTATGCAAACTAGAAGGATTTCCCCAAATATCCTCTGTAACCTTGTTATAAGTTTCTAAAACTGATGGATCAATTTTTGTCGTTGCACTATTGTCAAAATATATCACGATAATTACCCGTTATTTTCCTTTCAAAAAAACGGTCAATTATTATGACCGTTTATTAACTTACAAATTGTAACCTAATTTCATTAGACTTGCAATTATTTCCTATGCTTCTTTTTGCTTCTGTTCAGAATAGTAGGAATTTTCAAGTCGTTGGTAGGCACCAGGCTCTACTTTTTCAATGGCAGTCGCAATTGTATCCAAGGCTTCCTTATAATTATAATCGTTTTGGTATAATCTTAAAGCCTTTTGTTGTGCACGTTTAATCGCTTCATTTGAAGAATACTTATTTGAATATTGCAAAGTTAATTCAACCAAGTTTGCGGAATTAATGATATCATCTGCTTCACGCTTTAAACGTTCAACATCGTCGGAAATTTGAATCAATTCATCAGAGATTCTTTCCATATTAATTCGTACGCGACTTAGTTCTTCACTTACATGGCCTATTTCATTAACAACAAGCGTGTACATTTGCACAAATGAATCAGGATTGCCTGGTAAATTCCGTCTTTGAAGCCGACGATAAACTAATGAAACTTCTTGCTTAAAGTGATTAATAGAATCGTTAGCGACATTTTCAGAATCGTATAAGCCATCTACATCTTGAGACATTTTCTTTTGTTCTTCATCAATTTCACGCAAACGATCGAGCATCCGGAGCCATGAATCTTGAATTTGAGAGTAAACACCCTTTCCATCAGCAATATTTTGAGTTTGAACTGTATATTGCCGACTCATATCATTAACTTCTTGTTCTAAATGCTTACTTTCATCAAGTTCACCATGAGTCAATTCATAACTTTCATCGATATGCTTGAGTTTTTCAACTAACTTCTTAGAAGCACTCTGCTGGTGAGAAATAAGCGTAAACATCTTGCTTTGATTTTCTTCAACAAATGGACGTGCCTTGTATTCCTTAGCAAGAACTGAGTAAAGAGCATCGATTTGATTGGAGATTTTTTTATTTTGTTCAGCAAGTTCATTCATCTTAAGATCAGCCAGTAAATCTCTAGCTTTATCAATTTCAGTATGAATCTTTTTAATCTCTTCTAAAATATTTACTTCAGTAATGTAGTATTTCTCAGAGAGCATGTTCTTATATGTAGTAGAAAGTTCACGCAATTGATCTTGGAAAGTTGACTCAATTTGATGGTGACCTTCACGGATTTTTGGCAATTCTTCTTGTAAATTACTCAAATCCATTCGAATCTTAGATAAGACACGCTTAGCTTCCACATGATCTCCTTGAGAAGAGAGATTCTTAGCTTCATCAAAATCGCTATCCATTGCTGCCAGTTCATTTTCAAGTTGCTCAAGTGCTACCCCATAATCAAATGAATCGGCCAAAACCATCTTTCGAATTTCACGATAGGTTTTGATCAAAGATTCATATTGCACTTGGTTTTCTCGGTTAGATTCAAGCAATTCCGTAAAAACAGCCTTGGTATTACGAGCATCTTCAAAAGTTGGCTTGATGATTTCACGAGCTTGTTTAATATTTTTACGCGCTTTAAATAAATGATAATTACTATTTTGATCTGCAGCTTCTTCTACTAAATGTTGAACTTCAGGGATTTTAGCAGTTGAAGCTTCTTGGTAACTTTTTCGCCAAGTATTTAAAGTAGTTAGACTTTCCCCAGCCAAATCCATCTTATCTAAGCGATCAATGTCGCGTTCAAGATGCATTTTTTCAATTTTATTTACCAATTTATCAATAGCTTCGATTTCTTTAAGCTGACGTCGATTGGTAATTAGCATAAATGCCACAACAAGTATAACTACAATAATTACTGCTATAACGATTAGAGTTTCAATTGATGACATGTACTACCCTCCAAAACTACAATAATTATACCAGACCAACTAAAAAAGCGGGATAAAACCCGCCTTTTTTCTTGATTTATTATCAATACCTTTATATAATTGAATTCGTGTAAAATATTTGCAGCAATAAGTGACAAGAACGTCAACATCTTAATACGCTATCGAGTGAACGAGTAACCCACGCTGCAACGGGCGAAAATGGAAATTAAGATGCACGAATGTTGAACTTATTTGTGATATTTTACTCCAAAAATTATTATTAGATTTTATTGGAGGAATTTTATATGTCAAGATATACTGGTCCAAGTTGGAAGCGTTCAAGAAGATTAGGTATTTCACTTTCAGGTACTGGCAAGGAACTTGCTCGTCGTAACTACGCTCCAGGTCAACATGGTCCTAACAGCCGTGGTCGTGTTTCAGAATACGGTCAACAATTGCACGAAAAGCAAAAGTTACGTTGGATGTACGGCTTAAACGAACGTCAATTTAGAACTATGTTTGCTCGCGCTGGTAAGATCCGTGAAGGTGAACACGGTACTAACTTCATGATCTTGCTTGAACGTCGTTTGGACAACATGGTTTACCGTCTTGGTTTAGCTACTACTAGAGAACAAGCAAGACAATTAGTAAACCACGGTCACATCACTGTTGATGGCAAGCGTGTTGACATTCCTTCATACGAAGTTAGCGTAGGCCAAGTTATTGGTTTGAAGGATAAGTCAAAGAACTTACAACAAGTTAAGGATGCTCTTGAAGCAGTTACTGCTCGTCCATCATACGTTTCATTTGATGACAACAAGATGGAAGGTACCCTTGTACGTTTACCAGAACGTGACGAAATGAACCCAGAAATCAACGAAGCACTCGTTGTTGAATGGTACAACAAGTTACTTTAATTTCTTGTTTCATTTTATTTCAAAACCTTTCCCCTGCGGGAAAGGTTTTTTTATTAACTAAAAGGAGGATTTTTATGTCAGAAGATTTATCTAAGCGAGTTGAGCAAGCTGCTCAAGGAATTACTCCTCAAACCAAACCCGATGAAAGACGGCGCTATTTAGGATCCTTGCGTGAGCGAGTTTTAGTAAGAATGAATAATTCCGAACTTAAGGATCCTAAGTTAACTGCCCTTTTTCTCGAGCATATTCCTGATTATAAGGGCTATACAGTTTTAATTAATGGAAATATTGATGACAACAACTTTTTAAATAAGGTTGAAGCTACTTGTAGTAAAGATGACATCCCTTTTACTCTTATTTATAACGAAACCGCTAAAAAAGGTCCTGAAGACACTGCGGTTTTAGTTGTAGCTAAAGATGCCATCAACAAAATGCGCGTAGAAATTGGACAAGTCTATGCCCCAGAAATACCAAAAACCGAGCTTAAGAGTAGTGCGCCTGCCAAAAAGAGTTTTTGGCAACGTCTATTTCACAAAGGGGATTAGAAATGCATCCATTAGCCTATCGTATGCGTCCCAAGAATTTAGATGAAGTGGTGGGACAAGAACATTTAATTGGTCCTGGTAAAATCATCAAAAGAATGGTTGAAGCTCGGCTTTTATCATCGATGATTTTGTATGGACCACCCGGCATTGGAAAAACTAGTATCGCAAGTGCCATTGCCGGCTCTACTAAGTATGCTTTTCGAACATTAAATGCTGCTACTGACGGCAAAAAGCAGCTCCAACAAGTAGCTGAGGAAGGTAAGATGAGCGGAACTGTCATTTTACTTTTAGATGAAATCCATCGTTTAGATAAAACCAAACAGGATTTTCTCTTACCACTTTTAGAATCAGGACAAATCATTTTAATTGGTGCCACTACCGAAAATCCCTACATTTCGATCTCTCCTGCTATTCGCTCACGTTGTCAGATTTTCGAATTAAAGCCTTTATCTACTCAAGATGCTAAGAAAGCAATTGATCGAGCTTTAACAGACGAAAAAGAAGGCTTAGGGAAGTATCATGTTGAATTAGACCCAGATGCTAAAGAGCTTTTAGTTGAAAAAGGTAACGGTGATTTGCGTTCTACCCTAAATAGCTTAGAATTAGCAGTTCTTTCCACTAAGCAAGAACTTAAAGAAGCTGGAAAAGATGATTCAGCAATTAAAATTACTAAGAAAGAAATTTCCGATTCAATTCAACTTAAAAGTCAAAACTTTGATGCAGATGGTGATGGCCATTATGACTTAGTTTCCGCCTTTCAAAAATCAATTCGAGGGTCTGATGTGGACGCCGCCCTTCACTATTTAGCTAGATTAATTGAATCTGGGGACCTCATTTCAATTTGCCGTCGTTTAACTGTTATCGCTTATGAAGATATTGGCCTCGCTAATCCTGCAGCAGCTCAACATGCTTTTATTGCCATTCAAGCTGCACAAACATTAGGTTTTCCAGAAGCGAGAATCCCCTTAGCAAATGCAGTGATTGAACTTGCTCTTTCACCCAAAAGCAACAGTGCAATCATGGCAATTGATAGTGCTTTAAGTGATGTAAAAAACAAGCGAATTGGTGCAATTCCCAACCGTTTGAAAGATGCTCACTATTCTGGCGCTAAAAAGCTAAATCATGGAAATGACTACATCTATCCTCATGATTATCCTGGTGATTGGATTGCTCAACAATATCTTCCTAACAACTTAATGGGCGTACAATATTTTAATGCTAAAGGCAATTCTAAAATTGAAAAAGGTTTAAAAAAGCAATACGAGATTTTACGAAAAATGCAGGCTGAAGGACTTAACTAGCTCAAATTGAAATGTTTGACATTTAAATCTAGTTTGCGTATTATAATAAGTGATCTGAGTTGATCGACAAGCTTAAATGTATAAAGTTGACCGATCAAACTATAAGACGTGGGAGTTAGTAAATAACTACCGAATCGGAATACTGGCATTGTGCCCAGGATCCATATTCGCTGCGATACTAACTCAAATATTGAACATTGCGGGTTCAACAAGCGTCATTATGCTATGTTCAGTCGACTCGGATTTTTTGGAACTTAATGGGCGACCGAGTAAAATCGGTCGTCTTTTGTATTGGAGATTTTTACATGGTTATCAAAATCGTAATGGGCATTTTCATCATTGTTCTTGCCCTCACCTCTTGGTATATGTGGCACAGACGTAGTGGCCATTTCATTATTTATGATGTTGGCAGCAATCCCCGTCTCGGCTCAATCCTAAAATGGACCTCTATCGCCTTAATGTTGGAAAGCATTCTTGGTGTCTTGATTTTGTTTTTAGCTAACAAGTATATGAACTTGATTACCTTGATTCTAGGTTCGATGACAATCTTAATTTTTGGTTTATTAATTAATCAAAAGAATGATTAACTTCCTGCTAATTTTGGTAAAATAGATAGTAGGAAGAGGTGCAGAAAAATGCTTACACAATATCAACATATTCAAGTTTCCGTTGACGGGTCAAAAGAAGCAGACTTGGCTTTCAGCAAGGCTGTCGTAATTGCGAAACGTAACGGAGCAATTTTAGATATCTTACATGTCATTGATACTCGTTCATTCCAAAACGTTTCAAGCTTTGATTCAGCTATGGTTGAACAAGTATCAAACGATGCTAAAAAGAGAATGGAAGAGTACAAGAGTCGCGCAATCAAAGCCGGCATTAAAGATGTTCACTATTCCATTGAATTCGGTTCACCAAAGACAATCATTGCTCGTGATTTCCCTAAAAAACACGATATCGACTTAATCGTAGTTGGGGCAACGGGTCTTAACGCAGTTGAGCGTTTATTAATTGGTAGTGTTACGGAATATGTAACTCGTACAGCAAATTGCGATGTTTTAGTTTGCCGTACACAAGAAATTAAAGATGCACTTAGTGCTGATTAATTATTTTGTAAACAAAAAACTTTCAAGTTCTAAAGCTTGAAAGTTTTTTTATTCTAAAAATCACCTGCTGTACTAAACATGTAATCTTTATTATGAAATTTCATTGATAGAATCATTCCAATTCCTATCATATTTCCGATCAAGGCAGAACCACCTTGAGAAATAAATGGCAATGGAATACCTGTTAATGGCAATAGATCAATACTCATTCCAATATTTTCAAATACGTGGAAAAGAATCATCATGATGACACCCGTTGCAATGTATGAATAGAATGCATTTCTAGTATCAAACGAAATCTTTACCATTTGAATGATTAAATATAGGTAAATTAAAATTACGGCTACACTACCAACGAATCCAAAAGTTTCTCCAATTACTGAATAAACCATGTCAGATCCACGGACTGGCACATAAACACTTACTTTACCAAATCCATTACCAAATAACTGTCCTGACCCGATAGCCTGCATACTTTGCCATAATTGGTAAGCACTAGAGCCCGTATCAGTTGCGGGACTGAGCCATGCATCAATTCGCTTAAATTGATATGCTTGGAAGAAATGACTTAAAAATGATCTTCCGACTGGTGTGACCACTAGCAAAATCACGGCCGCCCCTAGAATGATTATCGTTCCATACAGGGGAATAATTATTTTCCAACTTATTCCTGATACTAAAGTTACCCCACCAACAATAGCAAAGAAAACCAACATTGTACCAAAGTCGTTTTGTAATTTTAACAAAACGGCTACTGGAAGAAGCCATAAAACAATTTTTCCAATTAAAAGCCAATCATTTCGGAGAGTATGAGCATATTTCTCATTATGATCTCGCACTACACGTGCCAACATCAAAATGAAGGCTGGCTTCATAATTTCAGACGGCTGGAAAGTTAATGGCCCTAACTTAAACCAACTTTTAGCCCCAGTATCCTGATAAACACTGCGGTTATAAAGAAATAGAACTGCAATCAAAAGAATTATTCCCAGGGCATAAATATAGGGGGCTATTCGGAATAGTTGGTCCGCATCAAATTGCATTACAAAAATAGCAATCCCAATTGAAATTAAATACCAAACTCCCTGCATTAATACCGCTTTAGTTGGTGTTCCCATATGACTAGGGTCATTTACCGCAGATACATAAATAGAATACAATCCAATCAAAGCCAATGCTATAACTGGAAAGACAACATTCCAAGCGATTCTATCAACTAAACTTGTTTTGTTTTGTACTTGTACCATTAAATAATCACTACTTAATTATTTTATTTTTCATGTAAAGTAAAGTATGAAAGTAAATCATTAATACTGCTTTCTAAACTCTTAGCAAATAATACATTGCTAGTTTTAGAAGTAGTTGCACGATAACGTCCTTCTACCTTTTCAATTAAACCAATTGATTTTTTATTAGGGATAATAACTTCCCAAGTAGGGACACTCTTACCTTTAAGTTCATTTACTTCAACATCAATATTAACTAATTTTTTGGACATATTTCCTGCTATATAAAACATAGAAATATGTAGAAGAATGCGAATTTTCTACATATCAGAAAGATATATTTTTCCTTTCTTTGTTTCACTTACTGTCGTCTTCACTAGTATTCCGATATTCCAATATAGGAGTAATCACATTGACCAGCTCCTCCAGCTTAAGGGCCTAGCCAGCCCCGTTTATTTTCTTTATTTTGCTAAAGCTAAAAGATTTAATACTGCATTTGCATCTCGATCGTTACTGTAGCCACATTCATAACAGATATACTCATTATGCTTAGTGGCATGCTTTTTGTTGCCCTGCAAGGTAATCTTTTCATCACCCTTTTTGACATAGCCGCACTGAGCACATCTTTGAGTTGATGGGTAGGTTTTATCGGCTAAGACCAATTCTTTGCCATACCAATCGCATTTGTAAGTTAATATCTGTCTGAATTTACCAAAGAGCGATCTTTGCATACCCTTTGAAGCGACATGCGTCATCATCATTTGCTTTACTGCTAAATCTTCAACTACAATGTGGTCGTAATCATTAACAAGCTTAGTAGTGAACTTCTGTAAAAGATCGTTTTGAATATTAGCTACTCTGCGATAATCTCTTTGCAATTTGGTTCTCACTGCAAAGTAATTATTGGATTTAGCAGCCAACTTACCGTTAACCTTTCTTTTGCGTGCTAAGACTCTTTGATAATGTTTAATCCGCTTATACAGCTTTTGTAGTTTAGCAGGCAAAACAATGATTTGCCCCTCGGTATAGTTGAAATGACCAACATTGACATCAACTGCCGTTTTTTGATGAGTTTTAGTCTTAGCCGGTATGTCTTCTTCATAAGGCAAAGCTGCATAATAGCTATCTTTTTCTTTGAAGATACTTACTACCTTAACTTCATTCATCTTTAAGGCTTCATAACTTGCTAGATCAAACCAACTATCTTTTGAAATGCTTATTGGACGATCGAGACGAAGCTTGCCGTTAACAATCTTGGCACGATCAGTTTTAAAGCCTTGTCTAGGTGCCTTCTTAGATCTAAATCTAGGCTTGCCCCAACCAGGCTGAGCTTTATCAAAGAAGTTCTTCCAAGCATTAGCCAAGTCTTTAACAGCTAATTGTAAGCATCGAGCTGACAAACCATATTGCCAGTCGGCTTTATTAGCCACTAATTCATCGCGGACTCTGCGTTCGTTAGGACTGGGATTATCTTTTTTGCTTAATGTATGAGCTTCATACATTAACTGCCAAGTTTCTAGGCCTTTATTCCAGCAGTATCTGCGATAATCGCACAAAGCATCAAGATGCTTTTGCATGGTCTTATTAACTTTTAGCTTTACTACTTGTGTTTTAATCATTGCTTCACCTCCTTAAATACAAACATAAGTTTATCTAAGAAGGCGAAACAAAACAAGTAAAAATTGAATTAAAGCCTATTTTCCATGTTTAACTTTCTAAATAAGCTTAATCTTTTGCTTTTATCTACAAATTTCTATATTTTTGTTAACAGTTAATCAGCTCCTACTTGCTATCCGGATGAAATTTCTTGGCAATAATTTCGTCTTCATATCTTTCCGGATGCGGATTTCGAAAAATAGTAAATTTATCGGGAACGGGATCTACCCCTCCCCTTATAAAAGGATTACAGCGTAATATTCGACATATTCCCATAATTAAACCTAAAATTGGGCCATGCTTTTTTAGAGCATCTATCATATAATTCGAACAAGTGGGATAGTATCTACAACTATCAGGTAGCACTGGCGAAATAATGGTTTGATAAATTTTAACTAAAAAAATCAAAATCTTACGCAAGTAAAACTCCTCACTTTAATAATTAACGCTTATGCTTTTCAATATTCTTAAGCAATACTCCAGTTCCTAGAGCAACAGCTTCTAACGGATGATCAGCTGTTAAAACAGGCACTTGTAAGTGATGTGAAATAAGCTTATCAATATTTTTAAGCATTGCTCCACCCCCAGTAAGCATAATACCACGATCAATGATATCAGCTGATAATTCTGGTGGAGTAGTTTCTAGCACTTGCTTAGTAGCAGCAACAATTGACATTAAACCACTTTCAAGAGCTTTTTGAATCTCTTCAGCTGTTACTGTAGCTTGTCTTGGCAAACCATCAACAACATCTCGACCTCTAACAGTCATAGTTGCATCTGGATCCGGTTCAAACGCACTACCGATTTCAATTTTAATTTGTTCGGCAGTTCGTGAACCAATAAGCAAGTTATGTTTACTCTTAATATGAGAAATAACTGCTTGATTCATGCTATCACCAGCATAACGAACAGATTCGCTAGTAACAATTTCACCCATTGATAAAATGGCCACATCAGTAGTACCACCACCGATATCAATTACCATATTACCTTGAGGTTTGAAAATATCTAATCCTGCACCTACGGCTGCAACCTTAGGCTCAAAATCGAGATAAATCTTGCCCCCACCAGATTTTTCTGCAGCTTGAATAATTGCCTTTTGTTCAATTGAAGTAATACCTGTTGGTGCACAAATTAAAATATTTGGCTTAGTCATAAAGCCTTTTACATTCAATTTTTGAATAAAATATGAAAGCATAGCCTCAGTAATATCAAAGTCTGCAATCACTCCATTTTTTAATGGGCGAATTACTCTAATATTACCAGGAGTTCTACCTACCATATTATATGCTTCTGTTCCGACCGCTACTACCTTATTAGTACTAGTGTTTACGGCTACCACAGAAGGCTCATTTAAAACAATACCTTTTCCAGAGACATTAATAAGCACATTTGCTGTCCCTAAATCGATTCCTATATCTCGTGCCACGATGATCCTCCCTAAATATTCATGGTCCATTTTACCATAAAAGCTAAAATGTTGTCTTAAGAGTTACTGTTTTAAAGAACTTTTAAAAGAAATTACTTAATTGCATCGATTGATCGATAAAAGTAATAACAAAGTTCCCGACTAAAAATCCTAATGCAATTGCAATAAATAATAATAAAATTTGCGCTTCAAAATTATGATTTTTTCGAATAAACTTTTCTACTCTCAAAGCCTTAATTGCGTGGAATGATAATCCAACAGTAATTAAGTAAATAATTATACTAATTACTGCGTGAACGCCTAATTGAAACATATCTCCTCCGTTTTGACTACATAATTATAACAAAAAACGGACGCACATAGTGCATCCGTTTAATTAAGCATTATTTTTTAGAATTATAAACACTAATTCTATTCACAGCTCTTCTCAATGCAATTTGAGCTCTTTCTAATGAACGCTCATCGTGCTTTTCACGTGCTTCCTTCATTCTCTTTTCGGCACGTTCCTTAGCAGCTTGGGCACGAGAAACATCAATATTTCTAGCACGTTCAGCACTATCGGCAATAATAGTTGCAACATTGTTAGAAAATTCGATGTAACCACCACTAACAGCAATATGATCAACAACTTGATTCATTTCACGACTACGTTTAACCTTTACATCTCCAATAGCTAAAGGAGTTAAAAGTGGAACGTGATTGTACATGATAGAACGTTGTCCATCAATCGCACGCATATCAATGATACTTGAGCGGTGAGAATAAATTAAACCATCCGGAGTTACAACATCTACTTTAAAAAGCTTTTCTGGATCTGCCATCTGACATCACCCTACTTTTCTAGCAATGCTTTAGCTTCTGGATCACTTGGTGTAACGCCCATTTCTTTTGCTTTCTTCAAAACATCAGTAATTGGACCTACACCACGAAAGGCATCTTCTGGCAAGTCATCAAGGTGACCATCCAAAATCATCTTAAAGCCTTTAATAGTTTCCTTAATTGGAACATATGAACCAGGAACACCAGTAAATTGTTCAGCTACGAAGAAGTTTTGAGATAAGAAGAATTGAACTTTACGAGCGCGAGCTACGATAAGTTTTTCTTCATCAGATAATTCATCCATACCCAAAACTGAAATAATATCTTGCAATTCATGATAACGTTGTAAAACGTGTTGTACACGAGTAGCAACTTCATAGTGTTCTTTACCAACCACTTCAGGGTCAAGGGCACTTGATGAAGATTCAAGTGGGTCAACGGCTGGATAAATACCTTGCTCAACTAAGCTACGTTCCAAGTTGGTAGTAGCATCCAAGTGAGCGAAAGTAGTAGCTGGAGCTGGGTCAGTATAGTCATCGGCTGGAACATAAACAGCTTGAATAGAAGTAATAGAACCCTTCTTAGTTGAAGTAATTCTTTCTTGCAATTGTCCCATTTCAGTAGCCAAAGTAGGTTGATAACCAACGGCACTAGGCATACGACCCAAAAGGGCTGAAACTTCTGAACCGGCCTGGGTAAATCTAAAGATGTTATCGATGAAGAGTAACACGTCTTGACCTTCAACATCTCTAAAGTATTCAGCAAGTGTTAATCCAGTTAATGCTACACGCATTCTGGCACCAGGTGGCTCATTCATCTGACCAAATACCATGGCAGTCTTGCTCAAAACACCGGATTCTTTCATTTCGTAGTAAAGATCGTTACCTTCACGAGTTCTTTCTCCAACACCAGTGAAAACTGAAATACCACCGTGTTCTTGGGCAATGTTATGAATTAATTCCTGAATGATAGTGGTTTTACCAACACCGGCACCACCGAACAATCCAACCTTACCACCACGAACATAAGGTTCAAGTAAGTCAATAACTTTAATACCAGTTTCGAGAATTTCACGACTAGTGGTCAAGTCTGAATACTTAGGTGCATCCTTATGGATTCCTTCACGTGGATGATCTTTAGGAAATGCTGGACCATTATCAATTGGTTGACCCAAAACATTAAATACACGTCCCAAAGTATCTTTACCAACTGGAACAGAAATTGGGCCACCAGTATCTTCGACTTTCATTCCGCGTCGAAGACCATTGGTAGATTCCATGGAGATCGTTCTTAATACACCATCACCAAGTTCAAGTGTGACTTCAAGTGTGATTGTTTCATCTTTTGACTTAATAACTTTAAGAGCGTTATTAATATCAGGTAGTTCCTTGTTAAGTGGGAATTTAACATCGACAACAGGGCCGATTACTTGAACGATTTCACCTTCACTCAAAACATCTACCTCCTTTTCCTAATTACTCTAAGGCATTAGCACCACTGATAATTTCAGTAATTTCAGTAGTGATTTGTGCCTGTCTTGCACGGTTTAACTTAGTAGTTAAATTTGATACCAGATCATCTGCATTATCACTAGCACTTTGCATAGCTGTCATTGAACTAGCATGTTCTGCAGTTTTTGCATCCAAAATAGCTCCGTAAATAGTTGAACGAGCGTATTGTGGGAGTAGTGACGTAAGCACAGTATTAGTATCTGGTGCAATATCATATTCTAATTGTTGATGTGCTTCAGCTTCCTTAAGACCAATATCTAAATCGACAATTGGAAGCATTTTTTCAACACGAAATGCTGATGAAAGTGAGTTGACATGGTGAGTATAACAAACATATAACTCATCATATACTCCATTCATATACATTTTAATCGCAGTTGAAACAATTGGCATAGTTTCTTCAAAAGTTGGCACATCACTAATATCATCATTTTCATATACAACATTTAAGTTGTTCTTTTTAAAGAATTGTGCACCAACTGAACCAACAGCTAAGATCTTAATATCTTTATTTTCGGCCTTAGCATCTTCAAAAAGTCCCATCATATTCTTTAAAACAGAACTATTATAAGATCCTACAAGTCCACGATTACCAGTAATAACTAAATATCCCGTAGACTTGATATTTTTACGTTGTTGAATTAAATCCGACGTAATTCCTAAGCCAAAAACATTTGCATAATCAAGTTTAGCTATATTTTTTTCATTAATTGGCGCATTTGCTTCACGAAGATGATCTACAACTTGTGAACTCATTAAATGAGATAAAGTCTTTCGAACGTGATCATTATAAACAGTATAATTTTTATCACGCTTTTCAGTTTGATTCAACTTTGAAGCAGAAACCATTCTCATGGCTTGCGTAATTTTACCAGTTTGCTTAACTGAAGCAATCTTTTTCTTCAACTCAAGTAAAGATGCAGGCATAATCTACCTCCTAATTCTTACTTGGTGAAAAACTATCATTAAATTCCTCAATAGCAGCTTGCAATTTCTTTTCATCTGGTAATTCACCAGTTTCACGAATGTGCTTAAGAAGATCTGCATGACTACTATCAAAATTGTCGTAGATTTCTTGTTCATAACGAGCAATATCTTCAACAGGAATTGAATCTAGGTAGCCGTGAGTTAATGCATAAAGGATCAAAACTTGCTTTTCGACAGGAATTGGATCATGAAGTGGTTGCTTCAATACTTCTACAGTACGACGACCACGATTCAATTTTGCTTGAGTAGCTTGATCCAAATCACTACCAAATTGTGCAAAACTTTCAAGTTCACGATATGCAGCAAGGTCGGTACGTAAAGTACCAGCTACCTTCTTCATAGCCTTAATCTGTGCATTACCACCAACACGAGAAACTGAGTTACCAGCATCAATGGCTGGACGAGTTCCAGCAAAGAACAAATCACTTTGTAAGAAGATCTGTCCATCAGTGATGGAAATAACGTTAGTTGGAATATATGCAGAAATATCTCCAGCTTCAGTTTGAATAAATGGTAAGGCAGTCATAGATCCGCCACCCAACTTATCACTTAACTTAGCACTACGTTCCAAAAGACGTGAGTGTAAGTAGAAGACGTCACCTGGGTAAGCTTCACGACCAGGTGGACGACGGAGAAGCAAGGAAAGTTCACGATATGCGACTGCTTGTTTTGATAGGTCATCAAATACAATCAATACATCCCTGCCATTGTACATAAATTCCTCACCCATAGCAGTACCAGCATATGGTGCAATATAAAGCATTGGTGCTGGCTCACTTGGGCCGGCTTCAACAACGATAGTATAATCCATCGCACCGAAGCGCTTTAAAGTTTCAACTTGAGTTCTAACGGTTGATTCCTTTTGACCAATTGAAACGTAAATACAAATTACGTTCTTACCCTTTTGATTCAAAATAGTATCAATAGCCAAACTAGTCTTACCAGTCTTACGGTCACCAATAATCAATTCACGCTGTCCACGACCAATTGGAACCAAAGCATCGATAGCTTTAATACCAGTTTGAAGTGGTTGATCAACTGATTGACGATCCATAACACCAGGAGCTTTAGATTCAATTGGACGAGTCTTATCAGTCTTAATTTCACCTAAACCATCAACTGGTTGACCTAATGGGTTAACAACTCTACCGATTAAGGCGTCACCTACTGGAACTTCCATGATACGGCCGGTTCTCTTAACACGGTCACCTTCACGAATATCGTCAAAATTACCTAAAATAATGATACCCACATCGTTTGATTCTAGGTTTTGGGCAATACCGTAAGAGCCATTATCAAATTCCAACAACTCATTAGACAAGACATTGTCAAGTCCGTGAGCACGAGCAATACCATCACCAACATAAGTTACAACACCAACTTCATCGATATTTAACTTATCATCGTAATGTTCAAGTTGTTGCTTGATCAAAGAGCTAATTTCTTCCGCTTTAATGCTCAATGGTTTCACCTCTTTTAATTTTCATCAATTAATTGCGTACGAATCTTCTTAAGTTGGGTTTTTACTGACCCATCGATCACACGATCCTTTACTTGAAGGATTACGCCGCCTAAAATACTTGGATCAACTTTATTCTCAAGACGCACAGCCTTTAGGTTATATTTATTTGCATAACTATCACCCAAACGCTTAAGTTGATCATCATCTAATTTAACTGCAGTAGTTACAGTACCAGATGCGATTGACTTCTTTTCATCATAAAGGTTATTGAAGTAATCAATAATATCTATTAGATATTCAAAACGATTATATTCTAGTAATAAATTCAAGAAACCTTGAACTTCTTGAGAAAAATCTTTCTCAATAGCTTCTAAAGTCTTCTTTTTTTCCTCACCATTTAAAACCGGATCACTCATGACACCAATGATAGCAGGATTTGCCTCAACAGCTTTTTTCAATTCTCCCACTTCTTCATAGACATCATCTAAAACCTTGTTATCTTCTGCAAAGCCAAACAATGCAGTACCATAACGAGCAGCTATCTCTTCTCTACTCAAAGCCATTAATCATTCAGCCCCTTAATAAATTGGTTGACTAAATCTTTTTGGTCTTCAGCAGATAAATTCTTAGCAATAATTTTTTCAGCAATTGCTACAGAAATGTCTGCAACTTGATCACGCGCAGCATCCAAAGCTTCAGTTTTTGCTTTCTTAGCATCTTCTTCAGCTTTCTTTCGGATTGAAGCAGCATCAGTGTTAGCGTTAGCTACAATTTCACTGCTTGTCTTTTGCGCATTTTCCTTTGCGTCAGAGAGAATTTTAGTTGCCTCTTGTCTTGAATCTTTTAATGCAGCTTCACGCTCGTTAGCCAAAGTTTCGGCTTTCTTACGATCGCTTGCAGCTGAATCCAAGTCATCAATAATTTTTTGCCGCCGTTTTTCCATCATATCAGAGACAGGACCCCAAGCATAATGCTTAACCAAAAGCATTAGGATGGCAAAAATAACAAGATACCAGATAGCATTACCTAGGTATATGTGATGTGAGGCTGCAAATAATGTTTGAACTGTCATTTACTGCCCTTCTCTCTTTTAATAATCTATCTTTAACTTAAAAAAACTAAAATTAAAGGAATAGAATCAAGAAGGCAATAACGATTGCTAGAATTGGAACGGCTTCAATCAAACCAACACCAATAAACATAGTTGCTCTTAAGTTACCTGCACTCTCAGGTTGACGGGCCATACTTTCAATAGTCTTTGAAATAACTTGACCGTTACCGTAAGAAGCAGCTAAGGCTGCTAAACCAGCTGCAATTGATGCAGCAAGATATTTAAAAGCTTCTGACATAAATAAACCTCCAAAAAATTATTCTTTGGTAACTTTTTTACCAATGTAAACCATTGATAGAGTTACAAATACATATGCCTGGATAGAGCCAATGAAGACAGAGAAACCTTGCCAAATCATGGCCAATGGAGCTGCTAAAACCATAGTTGGTAGACCGAAACTTGTAGCCAAGCGATCACCAATTAATGTTAGTAAAACTTCACCAGCATAAATATTACCGTACAGACGCAATGATAGTGTTAAAAAGTTAGTAAATTCCTCAATTATATTAATTGGTAGTAAAAAACTAACTGGAGCAGCATAATTCTTTAAATAGCCACCTACACCAAATTTTTGCACTCCGAACGTGAATGATAGAAGCAAGGTCATCATTGCAAACGACATTGTCGCCACAGGGTCAGCAGTTGGTGATTTGATAACCATCCAATCATCGACTTTAACTTCCAAGAACATACCTAATTGGTTCATGAACCAAATGAAAAGAAACAAAACAAAAGCATAAAGCGATAGATGTTTTTGTGCATCGACATCTTCCACATTATCTTTAACGATACCATTAGTGAAGTCGAGCATATACTCCATCACATTCTGTCGTTTATTTGGTTTCATTTCAACTTTCTTGGAAAGCCAAACACAGAGGAACAAAACAGCCAATGCCATAAGTGTTGAACCAATAATACCTACCATATCAAAGTTCAACCCCATGAATTGAACAACCCATGATTTCTCCATTACTTCGTGACCTCCCTTCTCGTGTTGAAATAAACTCGAACACGTCTACAATATTAACACCAAAAAATGACTTTGTGAAAATTGTAAGCGCATTAAATTTTATTTTTTTACGAATTAAGATTATTTAGTACCGAATAATCTATCTCCAGCATCCCCTAAACCAGGAAAAATATAACCGTTATCAAGCAATTTTTCATCTTCTGCTGCTGCATAAATATCAACATCAGGATTTGCTTCTTGAACGGCTTTAATACCTTCTGGAGCTGCTACTAAAACGGCTAACTTAATATCCTTAACTCCACGCTTCTTCAATGCAGCAATAGCGTCATTAGCTGAACCACCAGTTGCAAGCATTGGATCAACGATCAAACATTCACGTTCTGCAATATCCTCTGGAGCCTTGAAGAAATATTCATGTGGCTTCAAAGTCTTTTCGTCGCGATACATACCGATTACCGCAATCTTTGCTGATGGTACCATTTCAAGAACACCATTAAGCATCCCCATACCTGCACGTAAAATTGGCACAATGGTCAATTTTTTACCAGCAATTTCCTTTTGAACTGTCTTACCAACTGGTGTCTCAATTTCGACATCTTCAAGTGGTAAATCTCTGGTGATTTCATAGGTCATCAAACCACCAATTTCGCCGACAATTCTACGAAATTCGTTAGAACCAGTTTCTTTACGACGAATGATTGTCAATTTGTGTTGAATCAATGGGTGATCCAAAACTACAAACTTACCCATAGTGCTTATTGCCTCCTATAAAAAACTAAAGTAACATCATCATTATTTTATCAAAAAAGCAAA
Organism: Lactobacillus intestinalis; assembly: GCF_024397795.1. Taxonomy (NCBI): domain Bacteria; kingdom Bacillati; phylum Bacillota; class Bacilli; order Lactobacillales; family Lactobacillaceae; genus Lactobacillus; species Lactobacillus intestinalis. Next base: position 1,109,776 of record NZ_CP072983.1, read on the forward strand.
GGGTTTAAACCCTTTGCTTTAAATTTTCACTAAAAATGATGCCCACCGGCAGCTTTATTTAATCTATTCATATACGCCAAGCTTGCTTGACCCTCATTGAAGCCTTGAACGTAGATTTGCGTAATATCTTTTTTATCATCAAAATAGCGCAAACCACTAAACAAATTATGATCTGCATCAACTAAATTTCGACCCAAATTAAATTTATTAGCCTTAGGCAAATCAATTTTGTCCAGTTCATCTTCTAAAGCCATTACGCCAATGTGATCGTTAAAATCAATTTTGGCAAAATCATTTACATCATCAACTACAACTACTGGAGCACTTGGAGCATAATGACGATATTTCATTCCTGGAGCTTTTGGAATTTCTTTATCAGAAACTTTCCCAGTGTTAATAAGAACTTCCTCACCTAAAACTTCGCTAATTTCTTCAGGAGTAATTTCACCAGGACGCAAAACAATAGGAGTTTCAACTGATAAATCAACAATGGTTGACTCAAGGCCCACACGGGTTTCTCCCCCATCAATAATTCCAGCGATTTTCCCCCTTAAATCATGATAAACATGCTGAGCAGTTGTAGGACTTGGCTTAGTTGATGTATTAGCCGACGGCCCAACAATTGGATAGCCAAGCTTAGCAATTAAATCATGAGTTAATTTATCATCAGGACAACGAAAAGCAACTGTCTTTAATCCGCCGGTCACAGCGGTTGGTAAAGAACCCTCTTTTACAAAAAGCAAAATAGTCAAAGGACCAGGCCAAAAGTGTTTGATCAATTTTTTAGCACGATCAGGTACACTTTTTGCATATCTTTCAACCATTTTTTCATCAGAAACAGTTACAATTAAAGGATTATCACTTGGACGCCCTTTGGCCTTATAAACATTTTTAACTGATTCCTCTTTAGTTGCAATTGCACCTAAACCATAAACAGTTTCGGTTGGAAAAGCCACCAATTCGCCTTCTCTTAACAATGCAACTGCCTCATCTATTTGATCTTTAGCAAAAATCTTCGTTTCCACTATTTTTGCCACCTTCCATGTACCATTCTTGGCTTTTGTGCCATATCATTTCTGAATTCAATATCAAAATCAGGAAGCTCTTTAGCAAACAAATCTTCTAATTGTTCTTTTTCACTAAAGCCATACTCTAAGAAAAATTCCCCATGACTATTTAAATGGTCACGAACTTGTTTGGCGAATTTCTCATAAAATTCAATACCATTTTTGCCACCAAATAAAGCTTCTTTGGGCTCATTTTGAAGAACATTTTGATCCATGTCCTTCTTTTCATTCTCCTTGATATAAGGTGGATTTGAAATAATTTTATCAAATTTTGCCAAACCAATTAAGACGTTGGCTTTTCGAGTAGTCACGTCTAAATCATAATTCAAAAAGTTTTCTTCGCTCATTCTTAAAGCTTTATCAGTAATATCGGAAGCATACAAAGTAAGGTCTTTGATCCCCTTCTTTTCAGCTTCTTTACCTAAAGCCACAGTAATGCAGCCTGATCCAGTTCCTAAATCAAGTACAGTATCACCATCTTTTAAACTGTCCAAAGCCCATTCCACTAGTTCTTCAGTTTCAAATCGAGGAATTAAAACTCCCCGCTCCACCATAATCTTGTAGCCTAAAAACCAAGCATAGCCCAAAATGTACTGAGGAGAAATTCCTTTAGCTAATTTCTTAACATCTTTTCGAATTTGCTTAACTTGCTCATCAGTTAAAAGCATGTCTTGTTTTAATTCAAATTCACTGGGAGTTAAATTTAAGCGTTCTGCTAAAACATAATCTACATCTTCAGCAAGGGCATTTGCTGCCACTTCGCCTGCTTTTGTACGTACTTCTTTTAAAGTTTTAGGCATTATCAGCCAACTCCTCTAATTGCTTAGTTTGGTTATACAAAATAAGTGCATCGATAATTTGATCAAGTTCACCATTCATTACACGGTCCAATTTATTAATGGTGAGTCCAATGCGGTGATCAGTAACTCGGTTTTGAGGATAGTTATAAGTTCTAATTCTTTCTGAACGATCCCCAGTACCCACTGCATCTTTTCTTTGAGCATCATATTGATCACGGTTTTGGCTTTCGTAATAATCATAAACACGTGATTTTAAAATTTGCATAGCTTTTTCACGGTTTTGTTGCTGACTTCTTTGATCCTGCATAGCAACAACGATTCCAGTTGGAAGGTGAGTCATACGCACCGCACTAGAAGTTTTGTTAATGTGCTGACCACCCGCACCACTTGAACGGTAAACATCAACACGAATATCTTTGGGATCAATATCAATATCAACTTGTTCATATTCTGGCATAACCGCAACAGTAGCCGTTGAAGTATGAACTCTACCCTGTGATTCAGTTACTGGAACACGTTGAACACGGTGAGCACCATTTTCGTATTTAAGTTTTGAATAAACTTTATCTCCAGTAATCATTAAACCAACTCGTTTATAACCGCCAACCTCAGTTGGTTCTGAGTCAATTAATGAAACATTCCAGCCTTCTTTTTCAGCATATTTTTCATACATTCTAAGTAAATCACCAGCAAATAAAGAAGCTTCATCACCACCAGCAGCTCCACGAATTTCCATGATGATATCCTTATCGTCATTAGGGTCCTTTGGCAACATCAAAATCTTGATTTGGTCTTCAAGTTCATCAACTTCTTTTTCCAAATCAGAATTTTCTTCTTTGGCCATTTCTACTAAATCACTATCAGATTCACTAGAAATGATTTCCTTGTTGTCAGCAATTTCTTTTTTATCAGCTTTATACTTATTGTATTTTTGAACTACTTCTCTAAGGTCTGCTTCTTCCTTAGAAATTTCCATGTAGCGTTTTGTATCATTGATGACTTCAGGATCCGCCATCATTTCTTGAAGTTCTTCATAGTGTGCAACTAAGCCTTCAAGTTGTGCCATCACTTTATCCATATAAAAATCCTCTCTTTTGAAAAATTATCTTATTGTATCTGGGTGAAAATAATGGAAGCGACAAACTGGATAATAACTTTCATCGCCACCAATTTGAACTTGCTCACCTTCATACACAGGCTTGCCATTATTAATTCTTAAATTCATGGTAGCTTTATGGCCACAATAATGACAAATTGTCTTCATCTCTTCTATTTTATCAGCATAGATCAATAAATTCTCGCTACCTTCAAAAAGATGATTCTGAAAATCATTTTTAAGTCCAAATGCCATTACTGGAATTTTAAGCTCATCAACAATTCTAGCGCATTCTAGGACATGATGTTTCTTTAAAAATTGAGCTTCATCAATTAACACACAAGCAATTTTTCCATCACCTGCTTCTTCATCCTTCGTACTTTTGGCTTGCACTAAGTCAAACAAGTTCATCTTATCATCAACTGGAATTGCTTTTCGATGCAACCCAATTCTAGAAGCAACAGTTCCTGCACCATCTCTAGTATCTAAACCACTGGTCATTAAAGCAATCTTGCGACCCTGTGCTTCATAATTATGAGCAACTTTTAAAATCTCAATCGTTTTGCCGCTGCTCATTGCTCCATATCTAAAAAACAGTTGCGCCATCATTATTCCCCTTTTATAAAATTATCCGCCTATATAGTATAGAGGAAAAATCAATTTTGTGTAGTCAAACAGGGCGAAAAAACTCGTTTTCGGCCCCTCTCTATGATATAGTAAAGTTTAGTTTTAAAGTGAGGGATTTACATGAGTTTAAAATCAGGTGTTGCAAAAGTTGCTGGAAAAAGCTCATATTGGTTCTTGCATAATGTTTTAAAAGGTGGAACCAGTTTTCCAGGCAAACTGGCAATGAAAATTGACCCAGAAGTACTTAATTCTTTAGCCAAAGGCTATGAAACAATTATTGTAACAGGTACTAATGGGAAAACGATGACAACTGCTTTAATTGTTGAAGCACTTAAGAAAAAGTACGGCGATATTTTAACCAATCCGTCAGGTTCAAACATGCAACAAGGGATTGTTACTGCCTTCTTAGCCCATAAAAATAAAAAAGTTAAGCGTAAAATTGCCGTTTTGGAAGTTGATGAAGCCAATGTTAAGATGGTAACTAAGCTTCTTCATCCAAGTGCTTTCGTTTTAACTAACATTTTTCGTGATCAGATGGATCGTTATGGTGAAATTTATACTACCTATGAAAAGATCGTTAACGGAATTAAGTTAGCACCAGATGCAACCATTATTGCAAACGGGGACGCAAGTATTTTTTCATCAGTTGAATTACCAAACAAAAAAGTCTTCTATGGCTTCAAATTACCTGATGATAAACCAGAAAATGATTTTAAAGCACCTGTTAATACAGATGGTGTTTTATGTCCTAAGTGTGATCATATTTTACACTTCCATGAACGCATTTATGCTAACTTGGGTGATTTTTTCTGTCCTAACTGTGGCTACCACCGTCCAGAATTAACATATACTGTTAACAAGATTATCGATCAAACCCCTAACAGTTTGAAATTCCGGATGGGTGAAAAAGATTACTCAATCGGCATTGGTGGTACTTACAATATTTACAATGCTTTAGCTGCTTATTCTGTAGCTCGTCAGTTTGGGTTGAGCGAAGAAGAAGTTGCGGAAAGTTTTGCAGAAAATAAGCGTATTTTTGGACGTCAGGAATTAATTAAGTACAAGAACAAAGATATCGACTTAATCTTAGTTAAAAATCCGGTTGGTCTTGATGAAGTTTTACATATGTTAAATACTGAAAAAGATAACTATTCTTTAGTTACTTTACTTAATGCTAACCATGCTGATGGAATCGATACTTCTTGGATTTGGGACGCAGACTTTGAAGGATTGAACAAAGACAAGATCAAAAAGATCTTAGTTGGTGGGGAACGCTGGCATGATATGGGCTTTAGACTTGAAATTTCCGGATTTGATCCAGGCACCATGCTTACTAGCCCAGATTATGATTCTTTAATTGAAGAAATCGCTAAGCTTCCAACCAAGAAAGTTTATATTTTATCAACTTATACTGCAATGCTTGCTTTGCGTAAAACAATGGCTGAAAAGAAAATTATCAAGGCTGGTATGTAAAAACAAAAAAAGATGGCTGTTAAGCCATCTTTTTTGTTTAATTTATAGTTTAATAATAACTAAAAGGAGTTAATTGAGATATTGGGGCTCGAACCCAAACATCCAGGAACCAGAATCCTGTGCCTTACCAATTTGGCTATATCTCAGTCAATCACCCGTACGAGAATTGAACTCGTAACTCCACCTTGAGAGGGTGGCGTCTTAACCATTTGACCAACGGGCAAATTCAACAATGATATTATAAAGGAATGTGATATCATTGTCAAGAAAACATTAAATAAAACCACTTATATTTTAATTGAAATGGAGATACAACTTTTATGATCGACTATTCTACAACTCAGCATTTAATTGAATCTATGGTATCTCAGCGGATAGTACCTGGCGTAAATTACGCTTTTATCAATAAAAATCAAGCTTTTACTTCTACAATCGGTTTTGCAAGTTTATATCCAAATAAAACGCAGCTAAGTCCTTTTGCCGAGTATGATTTAGCAAGCTTAACAAAAGTTTTAGCAACTGAAAATGTACTTTTAAAATTATATGACCAAGGTAAACTTAGCTTTAACGAGCCTTTACAAGAATTTATTCCAGAATTTAAAGATTCTCGAGTTCGGCTCTTTCACTTATTGACGCACACAAGTGGGATTCGCGGCTGGATTCCTCATCGAGATGAATTAAATCATGACGATCTTTTAAAAGCTATTATCCATCTGCCAGTTACTGATGAATTTAATACAAAAATGCGCTATGCTGATACTAACTTTATCTTATTAGGATTAGTAATAAAAAGAATATATGGCGCTCCCATTCAAGAAGTAGCAACTCAAGAAGTTTTAAAACCTATGGGGCTAAAACATACGACTTTCCATCCTAATAAAACAGACTGCATCCCTACCGCAATTGTTGAGGGAAAGCTTCTTAAAGGCACTCCCCATGATCCTAAAGCGCGACAATTAGGCGCCGACTGCGGCTCCGCTGGACTTTTTTCAAATATGACCGACTTAATTAAAATTAGTAAGGGATATTTAGGACTCGATCGCAATATTCTTCCTTATAGTCAAGAATTGGTCGGCAAATTGTTTGACAATAAAAATCCTCACTCCGTTAAAGCTCGTTCATGGGGATGGGATTTGCGTTTTGATCCAAAAGCTAATTATCCCATCATTTTACATACTGGTTTTACTGGAACTTTGATAATTTTAGACAGAATCAAACAATCGGGACTCATCTTACTAACCAACCGCGTTCACCCTTCAGGACACAATCTTGTATTTTTAGCCATGCGCGAAAAAATTATCCAAAGTTTCCTCAAGGAAAATGCAATTTAAAAAGACGACTGGTGTTCAGTCGTCTTTTTTCTCACTTATTTCATACATCCATGTTTAGTATAATATATTTTTTTGATTTATTGAACTATAACCTTTTCTAAATCAAACATTTTGAAATAACAAAATAAAATTATAATTCCTAAAGCAAAAGTGAAGTAAAATGCTGCCTGGCTTCCATGAGCCGTTAAAATTGCGTAGGAAGCACCACCCTTATTTTGCCAAATGGCCATAATTGAAGCCATGATCGTTGTTCCTACCGAACCAGCTAATTGCTGACTTGTTTGGCAAACTGCGGTCGCATCTGCTCTCAAATGTCCACTCTGTAACTTTAAAGCTTCAGCCATTGTATTACTAAAGGCCATCCGGTGCCCTAACATCAAAATCCCATAAAAGATAATCAGCATCATAATCGTCAAATCTAAGCCGAAAAGCGCAAACAATAAACAACTAATTGTCATTAAAATCCCCCCTAAATATAAAGGAATTTTTGCCCCGACCCGATCATAAATGGATCCAAATAATGGGTTAAGCAGTCCCGCAATGATACTTCCTGGCAATAAAATTAATCCACCGATTAAAGACGATTGATGACCAACAATTTGAACATAATTAGGTAAAACAAAACTAGTTCCGATATTAATAAACTGAAGCAAAAAATATGCTAATGCACCATAAACAAAAGCTCGTTGCTTAAAAACCTCTAAATCAAGTAACTTTCTTTGAGATTTTTTTGACCACATCGTAAAAATATAAAACAACAAGAACGAGGAAATTAACAATCCCCATAAAGCCCAACTTTTAAATCCATGACTTATTTGATTTACACCCAAAGTTAAAGTAATAAATGCCAATGCTAAAATAATAAATCCTAGCCAATCAAAACTATTTTTCTTAACTTCATGATATTTTTTAATGACAAAAATTCCTGCTATAAAGACAATTGCAGCAAAAATTATTACTATTATAAAGATGTAGCGCCAATTCAAATAATAATTAACAGCTCCGCCAAACGCTGGCCCTAAAGTTGGTGCCATGGCTACCACTAACCCAGCAATTCCCATATAGAGGCCCCATTTGGGCCGGGGCATAATTTCTACAATAAGATTAAACATCAAGGGTATACTTAAACCTGCACCAAAAGCAGAAATGAGGCGTCCTAAAAGTAGTAAAGGAAAATCTGGTGCTACTGCACTTATCAAGCTCCCAATAATAAATCCAGAACATGATACAATGAACAATTCTCGCGCAGTAAAACGCTCATTTAAATACGATGAACAAATCATAATTATTGCAATCATTAGTAAATAGCCTGTTGTTGTCCATTGGACTACATCTAAACTGACCCCAAATTGCTTCATCATTGTTGGAAAAGTGACATTCAAACTAGTTTCTGTCAAAATTCCTACAAAGGACATAAAAGCTGTCGCTAAAACAGCTAACATATTTTTAGTTTCTTGGCTTTTCTCCACAAAAAATCTCCTCTCATACAAAAAGGGCAGAAGCAAAATAGCTTCTACCCTTTCTTTAGTTACTAAGTAACTATATTAGACGTATAATGATCAAAAATTATACTGAGTATACACTTGATTAAAGACGCTTAGCTAAGTCGTCATGTAAGTTTTCATAACCTGGCTTGTTAAGAAGACCAAACATATTACGCTTGTAAGCTTCAACACCTGGTTGGTTGAATGGGTTAATCCCGTTCAAGTAACCTGAAATAGCAATAGCTAATTCGAAGAAGTAAATAAGGTAACCCAAAGTATGTTCAGTTTGATCTGGAATGTTAACAGTCATAACTGGAACACCACCGTCAGTGTGAGCCAAAACAACACCTTCGTAAGCACGATCGTTTACGTAGTTTAAGCTCTTACCTTCCAAGAAGTTAAGTTGATCCAAGTTCTTGTCATCGCCTGGAATCTTAACATCGTGGCGTGGATTTTCAACACGGATAACAGTTTCGAACAAGTTACGAAGACCTTCTTGGATGTATTGACCAAGTGAGTGAAGGTCAGTAGTAAAGTTGGCACTTGATGGGTAAATACCCTTTTGGTCCTTACCTTCAGATTCACCCATCAATTGCTTGCACCATTCACCAAACATTCTAAGGCTTGGTTCGTAGTTTTCAACGATTTCAGTAGTGTAACCCTTGCGGTAAAGAATATTACGGATTGCAGCGTATTGGTATGGAGAAGGCTTGCTCAAATCAGTTTCAGTGTAATCTGCACGAGCATCAGCAGCACCCTTCATCAATTCATCAATGTTTGCTCCTGAGGCAGCAATTGGAAGCAAACCAACAGCTGAAAGAACACTGTAACGACCACCAACATCATCTGGAACTACAAATTCTTCGTAACCTTCTGCGTCAGCTTCAGTCTTCAAAGCACCCTTTTGACGGTCAGTAGTTGCATAAATTCTCTTAGCAGCTTCTTCTTTACCGTACTTCTTAATTAACTTATCCTTGAAAATTCTGAATGCTACTGATGGTTCAGTAGTAGTACCTGACTTAGAAATTACGTTAATACTAAAGTCCTTGTCACCTAACCATTCGATAAGGTCGTAAAGGTATGAACCTGAAAGTGAGTTACCACAGAAGACAACTGTTGGCATATCGCTTTCTTCCTTACCGTAGAAATTGCTATTCAAAAACTCAATTGCAGCTTGTGCGCCAAGGTATGAACCACCAATACCGATACAAATTAAAACATCTGAATCACTTTGAATCTTCTTAGCAGCCTTCTTGATACGAGCAAATTCTTCCTTGTCGTAATCTACTGGCAAATTAAGCCATCCACGGAAATCGCTACCAGCACCAGTACCTTCACGGAGTTCAGTGTTAGCAGCGTTGACCATAGCTTGCATTTCACTCAATTCATTTTCATGAATGAATGGTGCTAATTTACTACTATCAAATTTAATTAAACTCATAAATCTGCTTCCTAACTAGATAAAATTATTTATTTCACAAGACCATTTTAGCAATATTAAGCGCTTAATACCAGTATCTTTATTAAAAATTCTGTTTCATTCTTTTAAAAATCAAATACAGTAAGTAGCCACAAATTGTTCCGCAAGTGTTAAAGAAGACATCATCAATATCACTTACACCAGTTGCTAAAAGAAATTGTAAAATTTCAATACAAATTGAAAAACACATTCCAGCCAAAGTTACTCTTAAAAAAGTCTGCTTTTTTGAAAAAACAATCGGTAACAAAAATCCAATCGGTACAAAACACAAAATATTGCCGAAGGAATTATAAATGAAATCTACGCGGCTCTGTGCATAGAGCAATTTCCAAGTTTCTTTCATAAAAACTAAATTGATATCGCTCAGCGGTCGATGAAAATTGAAACTTAACTGCCATGGAAAGTAAGTATTTCTAAAAGTAGTTGTCATTAATACTAAAATCACATAAAATGCCAATACCCATACACAAGCTTCTGATTTGATTGAGCGTCGACGCCGTACTGATAAGAGCCAAATCAAACGTAAAACTGCGAATATCAAAAAATAAAAGAATGTTTTATCCAACGCTATTAAAAACAACTTTATCAATGGAAAGTGATTAATTCTAGTTGCATAAATTCTTGCTAATAAATTATAAATCGGTCCTAAAAAAATCATCTCATGATTAACCCTCGCAAATAGATTCACTACAAATTATAACCATTTTTTTAGAATTAACTATGAAAAAAGAACTAACTCTTCACAAAAGATTGTCTTGAACGCAGATAACCTTTAGAATTAAGACATTAAGAAAGAGGTACGCTTATTGTGAACAAGAAAACTATCTTCAATTTCATTCAAACACGCACTGGCTTCTTTACTTTGCTGGTTCTACTATTTTGGATCAAATATCTTTTTGTAGCCTATTGTGACTTCAACTTAGGTCTATCAGACCCCTATCAACACATCATTATGTGGACGAGCCCATTAGGAACAACAATTTTATTAATTGGTATTGGATTTTACTTTCCAAAGCCAATTGTTTCTTACATCATGATGCTCTTTATGGACTTTTTGAATACAGTTCTGCTGTTTTCAAATGTTCTTTATTATCGTCAATTTTCTGACTTTATCACTGTTAAAACCATCACCAATGCTACTAAGGTCGCTCCAGGTTTAGGAAAAAGTGCAGTAGCACTTCTTCATCCAAGCGATATTTTTATTTGGCTGGATTTAATTGTCATCATTATTTTACTGGTGACTAAAAAAATCCGAATTGATCCTAAGTCTTATGGAATGTCGACACCGTTCGCCATCACTTCTCTTGGTGCTTTTTTATTAGGGTTGAACATGTTTCTAGCTGAATCGTCACGTCCTCGGTTGTTGCGGAATACATTCGATCGCTCATACGTAGTCAAATATTTGGGACTGGATACGTATACAGTTTACGATGGAATCAAAAACGCTCAAACAGTGCAAGTTACAAAAAATGCCAATTCTTCTGATTTAAATAAAATTCTTACCTACACTAAAAAGCATTATGCAAAACCTAATTCAGTTACTTTTGGAAAAGAAAAAGGTAAAAATGTCATTATTATTCACCTCGAAAGTTTCCAACAGTTTTTGATTAATCTAAAGGTAAATGGTAAAGAAGTTACCCCATTTTTGAATTCAATTTATCGAAATCAACATACGATCAGCTTCAATAATTTTTATCATCAGGTTGGTTTAGGTCGAACTAGTGACGCTGAAAACATGCTCGAAACTAGTACTTATGGAATTTCTGATGGTTCTCTTTTTACTTCTTTAGGAAGTGAAAATACATTCCAAGCTGCTCCTCAAATTTTACGCCAAGATGGCTATACGTCTGCTGTTTTTCACGGAAATGTAGGAACCTTTTGGAATAGAAATGAAGTCTACAAAAATATGGGCTACAATTATTTCTTTGATCAAAATTACTTCAGTAATGCTTCAAAGGACAAAATTGGTTATGGTTTAAAAGATAAGCTGCTATTTTCTGAAAGTATTAAATATCTTGAGCAAATGCAGCAACCATTTTATGCCAAATACATTACAGTCACTAACCACATTCCATTTTCAATGGATAAAGAAGATCTCGACCCTAAATTCAAGACTACAAATACTCGCGATGAGACAATAAATAATTATTTCCAAACTGCTCATTATCTTGATGAAGCCGTTCATGAGTTTTTCAATTACCTCAAAGCATCCGGACTCTACAAAAACACAATGGTAGTAATTTACGGAGATCATTATGGTTTGAGTAATTCTGAAAATGAAACCTTAGCTCCTGTAATTGGTGAAAGCGCAGATACTTGGAATAGCTATAACAATGTTCAAATGCAGCGGGTTCCTTTTATGATTCATGCGGCTAATTTAAAGGGTGGAATTAATTCTGAAGTAGCTGGTGAAATTGATGTCTTACCAACTTTGATGCACTTACTAGGAATTTCTAATAAGAATTATATTCAATTTGGTAGTGACCTTCTTTCTCCTCAATATAAGGATTGGATTGTCTTTAGAAATGGAACTATTGTCAGCAAGCGTTACATCATTATTGGCAATAAAGGTATTAAAGGAGTAGTCTATGATCGTATAACTGGAAAGCAAATTATCAATTTTACTCCTGAAGAAAAACGAGAAATCGAAAAATTATCAATTGAAGCTCGGCAGTCCCTTAAATATTCTGATCTATTGAACAATCACAATTTACTACGCTTTTATACTCCTCATGACTTTATTCCAACCGCTCCTAATGAATTTGATTATTTAACTAATTTTGAACAAATGGTTAAGCTTCGCCGCCAACTTGGAACTAACTCAAGTTCCCTTTATTCAAAACGAAACAGTTCTACTACGAATCTTTATAAAACTGATGCAGTTGAATTGAAGAACCGACGCGAGGAGATCACTCAAATACCAAAGAATGTTCAATCAAATCAGTTAACCGATAAAAAAGAAGAGAAAAAGAATAGTAACAAATAAAAAAGACGACATTAGTCGTCTTTTTTATTTACAAATTGTTCAAAGCCTTTGTCATATAGAATAACCGTGAAAATAGAACCTTTACCTTCTTCTGACTCTACCTTCACTTTTCCTCCATGTTGCTTTACAAGAGAAGAAACAATAGCTAACCCCAATCCAGATTCTCCAGTTCCTAGACGCGCTCTTGAAGGATCAGCTTTAAAGAATCGTTCAAATATATATTTTGTTTGTTCTTTATTCATCCCTATACCATTGTCTTTAATTTGAAATTCAGTCCCATGATCAATTCTTTTACCAGAAATGGTAATTCGTCCATCATGAGTAAATTGAATTGCATTCTGGACCAAATTAACAATGATTTGAGTGAATCTATCTCGATCTGCATAAGTAGGTAATGTCGCAGGAACATCTAACACCAATTCATCGTTAGCTTTTTGTGCATTTTGTCTAAGTTGGGTTTGAACATCTTTTAAAACCTTCACAGCATCAAATTTAGTTTTAAGTAGCATAATTTGATTATTCCGAATTTTTTCATAGTCTAAATTTTCATTAACTAATCTAATCAGCCTAGTGGTTTCATGTCGCATTAAAGCAATTGATTTGGGTTTAGAATCTTCAGGAATAGCATCGTATTGCAAACCTTCAAGAATTCCATTGATGGTTGTCAGCGGAGTTCTCATTTCATGAGCTGCGTCCGCCATAAACTGATCTCGTCTTTTTTCCTGAGCTTTAATCTCTTCATCAGATTTTTTTAAAGTTCTTACCATACGGTTGAAATTTTCAGCTAATTGATCAATTTCATCATTACCCTTGTTTTTAATTTGAACATTGAAATCACCAGCCGCTACTTTTTTAGTTGCTCGCGAAAGACTTTTGATTTTAGTAGTAGAATAATAAGACAAAATGAAGCTCAGAATCAATCCGACTATAATAGTTACCATCAAAGCATTAAGCAAGTTTCTTTTAGCCATATAAATCGGCTTTTCAACATTTTTAACTAAGGAACCGATCCAAATTACACCAATCATTTTGGTCCCATTCATCCATGGAACCAAAACTCCAGTGTAGGCATCCTTGGTACGACCAATGTACGAACGTTGCAAATTATTATTCCGAATTCTAATTTGTTCTCCTCTTTTTAGAGTAGAAAGAACTCTATCAGACAACTGGATTCTATTTCTAGTTGCAGGATAAATTTGTTCATTTTTTGCATTAAAAATTCGAAAATGGACATCATCCCCACGTAAAACAAATTGTAATTTATTTAAAAAATCAGTACTTAATTCGGCGGTGCCGTTTTGACTTTGACTACTAGCAAGCTCTCCTAAAGTCTCGGCATAGCTTTCCATTCTTTGATAATTTTGATTATAGGCTTGATTACTAACATAATCGATTTCAGCATATCCAATAATCGAAACCGTAGTTACGATAATAAGCAAAAAACCTAACATATGTTGATAAATTAGCTTCATTTTTAACTTTTTACCTGAGAATCATCAAATTTATATCCTACTCCCCAAACAGTTTTAATAACTTGTGGCCCAACTTTTTCTAATTTTTGACGCAATTTCTTAATATGAGCATCTACAGTTCGATCTTCCCCATAGTACTCATATCCCCAAACCAATTCTAAAAGTTGCTCTCTAGAAAAGACCTGTTTAGGTTTCTGAGCCATCGTAAATAATAAGTCAAATTCCTTTGGAGTAATATTAGCAACAGGCTTCCCATCAAACAACACTTCTCTTCGATCTACTGAAATCTTTAAATGTTGTGTTTCAATATCATAATCTACCTCAGACTTGGTTTGAGGGAGATTCTGACCACCTTCCATCATCACACGTCTGTGAAGCGCCTTAATTCTCGCAATAAGAGCTAACGGACTAAAAGGTTTAGTAACATAGTCATCAGCACCTACCCCTAATCCTAAAACTTGATCTTCTTCACTTCCACGTGCCGTTAACATAATAATTGGCACGGTAGGAGAAATAGCTCTAACTTCTTTTGCTACTTGAATTCCATCTTTTTTAGGCAAATTTAAATCCAGCGTAATTAAATCATAAGACGCTGGATTTTTTTTAAACTTATCGACGGCTTCGACCCCGTCGACAGCAATATCTTGCTTCCAACCTTCTTTCCTAAAAAACATTCCCATCATTTCAGCAACAGAAGTATCGTCTTCAACCATTAAAATATTTAAACTCATTATCGATCCCTGAATCCTTTAGTTCTTGTCTTCTTCACTTTGTCAGGATCAACATAATCTCTTGGCAGTTCTCCTCTTTTTTGCAAAAATGATTTTAAACTTTTTTCTGTCCCAACAATTGGCAGCAAGATAAAAATATAAAAAGTGAGCAGCCAAATCAAGAAATAACGATCCCAATTCAATAAGTGAATACATACACCTAATAATACCTGAATGAAGCCAAATAACAACAGATACAGGCTTGCTCGTTTTTGTGCAAATTTAAAACTATCTTTGTTGACTTGTGCAAGGTATGACAAATAACCGTATATTCGATTGGGTTTTTTCGCTGGCGAAATTAACCACAAAATACCAATTACCATCATTACACTACCGCAAGCTACATAAATCACACTTTTACTTCCTTTTCTGAAAATTATTTGTCTATTCTTCACCAGGAGCAGACATAACAATTCTCATTTTACCAGTGAAAGTGAAATTCTTCATCTCATTTGGAATAATTAAATTAGTTCCAAGCTTCAAATCCCAACTTTGACCATCAGCTTCAAGCTTACCTGAACCAGATATTACCGAAACAAGCAAGTAAGGGTGATTCTTCAAACCAGTTTTCCAAGTTCCATCAAGATCAATTTGCCATAAATAGAAGTGCGGTGAAACTGGTGGCTCAACTAAGGTTTTAATTTCTGCATCTTGATCCTTTTCAGTATGGACATTTAATTTAGGGTCAACATGAGGTACAGTAGTAACATCAATTGACTTTTGAGTATGAAGCTCTCGCTTTTTACCTGTCTTCTTATCTACACGATCATAATCATAAAGACGGTAAGTAACATCACTAGATTGTTGAGTTTCAATTACCAAGCTGCCTTTAGTTAAAGCATGAATTGTTCCAGCTGGTACATAGAAAAAATCGCCTTTTTTAATTGGAACTTTTCTTAATAGCTTATCCCATTCACCCTTCTGAATCATATCAGCCAATTCTTCGCGAGTTTTTGCATGATGTCCATAGATTAAGTAAGCACCCGGATCAGCTTGTAATACATACCAGCTTTCAGTTTTACCAGAATCATTTTCTACTTTATGTGCATAATCGTCATCTGGGTGTACTTGTACTGATAAGTTATCATTTGCATCCAAAAACTTAACTAGTAATGGAAACTCCTTAGACTTAGGATTGCCAAAAAGTTCTGGGTGCTCATGATAGACCTCTCTTAAAGTTTTTCCTTTCAAAGGCCCTTCGGTCACTGTTGAAGCATCATCTTTATAGCCGGAAATAATCCAAGCCTCTCCAACTTTTCCTTCAGGAATATTATAATTAAAAATTGTATTTAACTTACGTCCGCCCCAAATTTTTGGTCTAAAATATGGTGTCAAAAAAATTGGTTCCATTTAAATCACCTCATAGTAAAGTATATACTTTTTAGACAGATAAATGAAACCCTTTTCTTTTACTTATTCAAAAATTTAGAAATTCCTGTAGTTAATCGCTGCATCCCATCTTTAACCATTTCCTCTGGACACGCTAAATTGATGCGTAAGAAGTCATGACCATTTCCACGATATACTGTGCCAGCAGAAACAATCAACCCAGTAGTATTTTTAATGAATAAGCTTACTATTTTTAATTTCCAAATGATCAATATAGCTCAAGCCTTGATCACTTTCAATAGTGCAATTAATAAACTTGATATTAGTTGTGTTCCAAGCTAAATATTCCCCATCAATGGTAGAATCGTAAATTACTACATTGTCACAATTCCAAAACGCATCTTTTGAAACAAAAGTAGAATTGTGAACTTCAATATTTTTAGCACCATCCAAAGCATAATTTCCAATGATGCTTACATTATCCAAGTAAATATTTTCACTATCCTTACCAAAATAATCCCCATTAATTTGAGAATTAGTAACCTTAATATTTTTACAAGTCCACATTGTTTCTTCTGCATCTGAAAAATGCACACTATCTAATTCAATGTCGCTAGCGCTTCGAAACAGTTTAGGTGCTTGTAAAGCAGAATCTTTGATTGAAATATTTTTGGTATACCAAATTCCACTTCGTGACATTGTTTCAAAAGTAGTGTTTCTAACTTTAACATTTTTATCGTACCAAAGAGGATATTTCCATTTAAAAATTGATTTAGTTAAAGTAATATTCTTCACTTCTTTTAAAGGCAATTCTCCATGACCAAAAGTTACTTCATTAAGATTAACGTTTTCAGCGCCATATAAAATTCTTTCACCTTCAAAGTATTCATTTTCGTAATTTGTCATATAATATCTCTTTTCTATTTTTTAGTTCTTATATTTTTTATTTTAGTAATGATTTTGAGTATGTCTAATATTTATAACTTGGATTTTGCCATAACATTTACGAATGAAAGCGATACATTTTTGAAAAATAAAAAACCACTGAAAACAGTGGTTCAATCACGCTACCTAACACTTTATTTTTTCCTCAAAAATTAAATTAAATGCGTTTTATAGCATTTACAAAAAATAGGAATGCCGTTAAATCAACGATTCAAGCATTCCTAAAACTCAATAAATATATAAAAATGGAGATGAGGGGAATTGAACCCCTGTCCAAACGCATCCCGTCACTGACCTCTACAATCATAGTTATATTACTTGAACTTCACTAGCTCAAAACGCCATATAACAGGGCTAAAATGAACTAGCTAACCTGTCAAGACTCTTTTTAACTATTCAGGTGAGGTAGTTAAATGTAACTCGCTAAGTTGATACTTAGAGACAGCCACGAGTAAGCCGTCAGTAAGCAACACAGGCGCTAAATTAAGCAGCTACTGCGTAAGAATTACTGTTTTTTGCAGTTAAATTTAAAAGTGACGTTTTAACGTAGACGTGACCTACGAATTGCAGTCAATGCGGATCTACGCCTGTCGAATCCCAAAACATCCCCTTGGAACTCCACTATTATAGCATAATTCTCATTGACTTGCGAATCATTAGCTAATTAATCTAAATGAGCCAATCTCACAACATCACGTTCAATCATTAATTCTTCATTAGTTGGTACAATCATTGCGCGAATCTTTGATTCAGGCTTAGTAATGGTTTTTTCACCATTAACCTTATTAGCTTCAAGATCTGGAACAATACCCATAAATTCAAATGCTTTCATAACTGCAGCACGAACTCGAGCATCGTGTTCCCCAATTCCCGCAGTAAATACAATGGCATCAGCACCACCGATTTCAGTGATGTATGCACCGACGTATCGAATAATTCTATTAATAAAAATCTCACGAGCTAATTGCGCTCTCTTATCAGGATTATGCTTTAAATCTCGCATATCTGGAGAAACTCCTGAAATTCCTAGCAATCCAGAATCATGGTTTAAAATATCAATCATTTCATCAATTGAGATATCTTTTTTATGCATTACAAATTGAAGAAGAGAGGGATCAACATCGCCGGATCTAGTTCCCATAGTAATCCCTGCAAGTGGAGTAAAGCCCATTGAAGTATCGTAAGACTTTCCGTCTTTAACAGCGGTTATTGAAGCACCAGAACCCAAGTGACAAACCACAAGCTTCAAATCCTTTAAATCTTTATTTAAAAGCTTTGCAGTTCTATTGGCAACATAACGTACTGAAGTTCCGTGAGCACCATACTTCCGAGCGTGATACTTTTCATACCAGTCATAAGGAGCAGAATATAAATAATGTACTGGATCTAAGCTTTCATGAAATGCAGTATCAAATACTCCAACTTCAGGAACATTAGGCAAAACCTTCATAAAAGCTTTAATACCTTCTCCTTCTGCTGGATTATGAAGAGGTGCATATTCCTTTAAATCAAAGATTTTTTGTAAATTATCTTCAGTAATAATAGCGGAATCTTTAAAGTATTCTCCACCTGCAACAATCCGGTGACCAACACCAGCAATTTCGTTTAAATCCTCAATAACGTTATATTTCTTTAAAGCTTTAAGAAGTAACTTTACAGCTGTTTCTTGATCAGGAATTTCAACTTCCTCAACATGCTTATCGCCATTAGCCAATTCAATTGAAAAAGTTGAATCATCTAACCCAACTCTATCAGCTAGACCTTCTGCCAAAACCTCTTCATCAGGTAGCGAAAATAATTTATATTTGAAAGATGAACTACCTGAATTAATTGCTAAAACTTTCTTCATATGACAAAGTCCTCCACATATTTATTTTTAAGATTTCACAAACTAATGAATAGTTTTAGTATACCACTCGTTTAGCTTAACATTAAAGTTAACTAGGGCTTCTTCACTCTTCAAAGAGTCCAACTTTGTGAGGAAGACTTCACTGCTAACAGCGCTTCCACCATGATTTTGGAATACCAAAATAGATTTTTGATTAAATTTATTTTGGAACATTGAATCTGGTAATTCAATAATAGATTTTAAATAAACCTTTTTTGTCAGCCATGGCATAAAATCAGCACCTACTTTTCCAGAAAGAATAGATTTAGGTACTAATAAGAAGCCAAATCCACCAGGCTTTAAATTCTTGATGATTTGCTCAATAAACAACAAATGGGCAAATGAGTGCCCTTTATCAGATTTAGTAGCAAAATCTTTAACGTTCTCATCAAGTGGATAATATCCAATTGGTAAGTCGCTCACTACTGCATCTGGACTTGGAACCATCCAAGGCAAAATGGCATCTTGGCAATAAAGTTCAATGTCTAAATCATTCAAATGGGCTGCAACATCAGCCAAATTAAGCATATCTTCGTCATTATCAATTCCATATAACCTATATAAATTTTTAGAATGGTTTCTATCTTTTAATTGATTAATGACTGAGTATAATAAATTCCCAGTACCAATAGCCGGATCCAAAATATCTAATTCCTTATCTGGCAATAACTTTTGCATAATTAAAGCAATAATTGTTGCCAAAATAGGTGGCGTAGGCATTTGATTGACATCTCGACCATCATCATTTACTGCTTTTAAAGCTAAGTATGAAAAAACTTGAATTTTAGTCTGACGTGGTAATTCATCATAGTTCAGCTTTTTATACATTTCGCCTAATTTTGCGACAGTTTCTTCATCAGGAGCACCCATCTCAACTTTGATCTTATTATTTTCAAGATTATCAAAAGTCTCAGTTAAGGCTTCCGCAAATGAAACATTCAATGCTTCTTGCAAGATAGTAACACATTGCAAAAATTGATTAAAAAGTTGTTCAAATTTTTCGATGTTCTTCATTTTCAACCCTTCTTCTATTTACCCTAATTATTTTATAGAAAGAAATTGAAGGGTGCAAGAAATTCAATTCGATAGTAAATAATCTATAATCAATATATTATTTTCCATAGTATCATGATAAATTTGTTGATATAAAGCTATGAATAAGAGACATGTTGCAAGCACTAATACACTACTTAGAAGTGCGCTTGCTTTCAGTTTTTTTGGCATCTTTTTTATCATTCTTTCCCCTAGTTTTAGCTGATTCAACTGGTTTTGGATCTAACTTAAAATAGAGTTCTGATTTTCTTCCATCTTTTTCCGTAATATTAATCTTGACCTGCTTATCGATAGTTACAAAACTAGCATTCTCAATATTTAAAAGTAGTGGCATATGTCCTCCGTCGCTAGTTGTAGCTCGAATCATATTTTTATATTTTTCTAAAATGTAATGTTGCTCCACCTTTTTCTTATCTTTTCTTTTTATCTTAGCAATTACAGCTCGATAAGAATTGGATGAATCAGGTAACGCATAGGCAGTTTCAGTATTCTCATCTTTTAAAAAACGTGTAAATTGAACATAGGCAAAAGCAACATCATTAGCATGATGGTTAGATTTATTAGCAGTTTTAAGATTTACTAACAAATTTTGCAAAATCCAAATTACTAAAATCGTTATAAAAATTGAAAAAATTACTTCCGCAATCGTAAATCCTTTACTTGATTTTATATTCTTGCTTTGTGGTTGTATCATATACATAATTACCTTTAAGTTTATAAATATGACTATGTATCTTAACTGAATCAAGTTTTTGTTCTCGCAGTACATGCCAGGCATATGCTTGGTCTGTTTTCGCTTCCATAGCTGTTTCTATTTTTTGACTTTGAGCCACTATTAACGCAAAAATAGAAACTCCAATAACTGCAACCATTAAACCAGTCATACTTTCAGCAATTAAGAATCCTCTTATCTTACCCATCGATTGCTCTTCCCCACGTCATTTGAATCTTTATTTTCCGCGATTTATTACCATCAGAAACGGTAATTATTTTAGGCGAAATAGTCCCATTTTTAGAAATTTGTAAGTTAGTAAGATTATGAATCTTTATCTTCTTATTGATTCTCAAAGTTCGATCATAGTTATTTTTCATAGTACCTTTAAATGTGAGCAAAGACGACTTTTCAAAATAACTAATGCTCATTGGCGAATTTTGAATTGTACAAATCCTTGCAGCTTGCTCAAATGCTGCTTTAACTTCTCGAGTGGTATTAAGAAGTAGCAATTCTGATTGATATTCTTTTAAATTTAGACTGCCAATAAAGATTAGAGCACAGGAAATGATCAAACTGATCATTGTTTCAAGTAGACTAAATGCTCTATTTTGCCGGACTACTTTTTGCAATTACTTCACCATCATCATTTACATCATAATTAGCAGATTTTTTAAATTGATCATCAGTTAAGTATTTATCTTTATGTAAAGTAGTAAAGTCAACTTTTCCATCAAGTTTCTTTTCATCTTTATAAAGATCTACTTGGGTTTGAAGCGTGCTCTTAAAAGCATCAGAAGTTTTAGTATCTGCATTCTTTTTCTGCTTCATCAAATTTGGTGCAATAATCAGGACTAAAAGTACAATAATCGCTACCACTACTACCATTTCAATCAAAGTAAAACCTTGTTGAGTTCTAGATTTTTTGAGTAAATTAACTAAATATTTCTTTACTTTATTCATTTTTTCTCCTATATTCCTTGCATCATTGCATACATTGGCAACAATAATTTTAGATACATTCCAATTATGCAAATTCCGATTAAAATAAAACAAATTGGCTGAACATTTACTACTAGTTTTTCAATTCTAGCTGTTAGATCATTAAACAAACTTCTTCCAAATATTAAAAAGCGATTACTTAAATTACTTCTTTCTGATCCTGTTTGAATCAAAATTAAAAGCGTGTCCGGAATAAAAGGCTCTTCTTTAATGATTTCTTTTAAGCTCTTCCCCTGAGCAAGTTTATTACCAACCTTTTCTCCTAAATATTGCTGCAAAGATCCTTTCGTCTGTTTCGCAGCATATTCACACATTTTTTGAAGGGAAAAGCCACTCGCCAAAAGTAACCCAATATCATAAATTAACAGATAATTTACATACTTCTTAATTACTGCACCAATTAGTGGATATGCGCTTAGCTTTTTCATAGATTTGTAATCTTGCTTAGCTAATAAATTAAGCATCTTACTAAAGTAATAGATAAATCCTAAAGCAATTAAAATCAAACCCACCAGTAAAAAATCACCTGTATGTTCATTGGAATCTGAAAATTGCGTTGTCACGAAAGTTTGCATAAAAGCTAGTAAAAGTACCATCATAATTGCCAAAATAAAAGGATATGATAGTTCTGCCTTTAATTTCTTAATCTGTTCATTCTTAAGACGACTAAGTTCAGTTAATTGCTCCAAGCACTCCACTAAGTTTCCCTGCCCCATCGCTAAATTAATTTGAGTCACCGTTGTCTTAGAAAAGCCCAGTTTTATCAATTCTTTCGGAAAATGGGCACCGCTCTTCATAGCTTGATTAAGGTCGTCCATCATCTTTTTTCGTTTTGGCCAAATGATTGACATTAGTTCCACACTGCTATTTAAAGAAAATCCATTAGCTAAACTATGCTTTAAATAATCTAAAAATTCTAACTGCTCCTCCCGATTCAGTTTATCCTTCTTGGTATAACTGATAAGTTTCATCGTTAATTTCACCTCCCTTATATAAATTTTGTAGGTTTTCTTGCCAGTTAATAAAATTTCCTCTCACACTTTTTTCAATGCTATTTTGAAGAACTTCTCCACTGGCCATATCTAAGAGACAAGCTACACCTTCATTTGTCGGCAACAACCTTTGATAAGAAACTGCAGTCAGACAATTTGCAAGTTCATCTTTTCTAATTTTGAGTCCTTCCAATCTAGAAATTGTCTGAAGAGTACTTTTTGCATGGACAGTTGCTAACACCAAATGGCCACTTAAAGCTGCATCAATTGCCACGCGTGCAGTCTCATTGTCCCTAATTTCCCCAATAATTAAAATATCAGGTCGATGACGTAAGGCAGCTTTTAAAAGGCTCTCATAGCTAATTCCTGCCTCACTATTAACCTGTGACTGTAAAAAAGATTTTTCATGAATTTCCACGGGATCTTCAATTGTCATCACCACTTTTTGTGCCCCCACTTCCTTAGCAAGTTCATACATAGTGGTTGTTTTCCCAGACCCTGTTGGCCCACTCGTAATAATAAGGCCACGTCTCTGGGCCAAATTTTTGAGATAAATAAGTTGCTCGGGATAAAAATACCTACTAGTCTCAAGATTATAAATAATTCTAATCACTAATGATTCTTGATCCGTAAAATCACCCACACTTGAAAGTCGTAAATAGTAATCTTGATCTTGATACCGATAAGTCATTGCACCTACTTGTGGTCGACGATGTTCCGAAATATCCATTTGCGCTGCATATTTTAGAAAATTAATTACTTCTAGTGCTTCATCATTTTTGAAACTTTCAATTTCTTTTACTGCATTAGAATGTCTGAAACAGACCATCATTTGATCCCTTTTAGGTAAAAAGAAAATATCACTTGCTTGAAATTGAATTGCCTCTTCAATCAATTCTTCAACTTTCTGCTTTGTCTCCATGAAAAAACCTCCTTTTTTGTCACCAATATTAAGTACGCAAAAAAGGAGATTTTTCTTTTTTAAATATAAAAAATCGCCTAGTTTTCACTAAGCGATTTCGAAATTTATTTATTAATCTTCATCTGCAGCTGCAGTGTAGACATTTTGAACATCATCGTCATCTTCCAATTGGTCAACTAAGTGTTCAAATTGTTCCTTCTTATCAGCAGGAACTGGAGTAGTATTTTGTGGGATCATAGTTAATTCTGCATTTGCAAGCTTGTAACCAGCTTTTTCAAGAGCATCTCTTACTTGAGCAAATTGCTTTGGATCAGTGTAAATTTCAAATGCATCATCACTAGTTTGCAAGTCCTCGCCACCAGCATCCATTACATCAAGCAATACTTGATCTTCATCAGCATCAGTAGTTGAACGATCAATTACAATGTAGCCTTTTCTATCAAACATGTAGGCAACAGAACCAGTAGCACCAAGTGAACCACCATTACGAGTAAATGCAACACGAACAGCTGAAGCAGTACGGTTCTTGTTATCAGTCAAGGCTTCAACAAAAACTGCTACACCACCTGGAGCGTAACCTTCATAAGTGATTTCATCGTAGTGTTCGTCTGAGTTACCTTCAGCCTTCTTGATTGCACGTTGAATGTTATCTTTTGGCATGTTGTTTGAACGTGCCTTATCGATAACCATACGCAAGGTAGGATTCCCTGAAGGGTCAGGACCACCACTCTTTGCAGCCATATAAATTTCACGAGATAACTTTTGGAAAATTTTACCTCTCTTAGCGTCTTGCGCATTCTTGCGGCCTTGAATATTGTGCCATTTTGAATGTCCTGACATAAGAATCCTTCTTTCTATTTACTATAATATTAACGTTTATAATCTTAACTCACAGACAACTAAAATTCAACGTTATCAGGAATTTAAACTATTTTTTCTGCAATTTTTTTCGAATAAAGATAACAATAATACATAAAACAATTCCGCATAAAGCTCCGGAAGCATCTAACATTACATCATGAACACTTGGAGTACGATCGCCTGTTAAGTATTGGTGATATTCATCAAAAGCAGCTAAGGCAATTGCACCGAACCAAGTCAAAACCGGAGCAACCCACTTAAGTTTAAAGATTCTTCTTAATCCTAAAAATCCAAACATCCCTACTAAAAAGTAAGATCCAAAGTGAGCCATCTTTCTTACAACAAATTGCGTCATTCCCGCAGTTCCACCATCAAGCTCCGCATTATGCCATCTACCACCATAGTAAATATTCCAATTTCCTACAATTTCTTCAATAAAATGTAAATGAGTGTTGATAAAACCCGGCTTCATTTCCTGCTGCTGGTAAGTCATTGAACTTGAAATAAAGAGCATAATTAAGACCAGCAATGCAATCAAAAGATAGACTTTTTCTCTAGTTGTAAATTTAAAATTTCGCATCCAAACATCCCTTTTAGTTTTTTACTATCATCTCACTTATTATGTCTAAATTCATTTCATTTTAGAAAAAAATAAAAAAGCCCACTTTCAAAGTGAGCTTTTTTTTACCAACTTGCCTTCTTAACGCCAGGCAATTGGCCATCATGTGCTAATTCACGCATGCAGACTCTGCATAAACCAAATTTACGGTAAACAGAATG
Organism: Lactobacillus intestinalis; assembly: GCF_024397795.1. Taxonomy (NCBI): domain Bacteria; kingdom Bacillati; phylum Bacillota; class Bacilli; order Lactobacillales; family Lactobacillaceae; genus Lactobacillus; species Lactobacillus intestinalis. The sequence continues at coordinate 1,134,846 of NZ_CP072983.1, forward strand.
TGGACGTCCACAGCGTTCACAACGTGTATATTCTCTAGTTGAGAATTTATTTTCTCTATGATTTTTTACAATTTGTGATGTTTTTGCCATATTATCTGTGTTTTCTAATCCTTTCTTCTACAGGTTGTTTGGGAGAAGTTAATGCGATTAACGTAGTTACAATGATTCCGATTGCGACGATCTGGCTTGTCATTCTAATTCCTCCTAATTTAAGACAAAGACCTAAATTCCTTTCAAAACAAAGATCTACTTACTTTTCGTAACTATTATACAACACTTACTTTATATAAGTAAAGCGTTTGGGCCACCTTTTTTAAAATTTATTTCGTAAGCGTTTTACCCCTAGCCACACCGTATCATAATCGTTAGAATGAATAAGGACTTAATACTATAAGGAGAAGAATTGACTCGATGGATATAAAATTCAAGAATAAGTCTCCCGGTCATCTCTAGTACGCAACATAATTATTACTACTAGAAAAGGATGAGAAATTAAAAGTGGATGAATTAAACGCTCTAAATCCAGATAAGAAATATATTTCTTGGCAAACTTTATTTTTAATGGCTTTGTGTACAGTTATCGGACTTGATGACATTATGTACAACTTCCAAAACCAAGGAATGTCAGTTATCTTTTCTTGGATTGTAATGGTAATCTTTTACGTTATTCCATATTCATTAATGGTTGGACAATTAGGTTCAGTCTTTAATAAAGAAGGCGGAGGGCTTTCTTCCTGGGTTCGTGGAACTGATGGAGAATTTTTAGGATATTTCACAGCTTGGACTTACTGGGCAGCTTCTATTCCTTACGCAGTTGACTCCGCAAACGAAATTATCGTTGATATTGGTTGGGCTCTTACTGGATCAGAAAAGTTTCAAGATAAGATTCCAAACTCGTTATTCGCCTTGTTAACTTTTGTTACATTTATTGTCTTTATCATTGTGGAACATCATTTTTCAAATTCAATGGAATTCTTATCAACCATTGGTGGAGGCTTGATGGTGATTATGACGATTTTGTTTGTCCTTTTGGCTTTTGTCGGATTGGCAAAGTCGGGTGGGCACATGGCAACTACCAATTTTACATGGACTGATATTTTCCCTAAATTTGATTGGCACTACTTCTCAACAATCGCCATGTTGATTTATGCAATGAATGGGGCCGAACTGGTTGCCCCATATGTAACCAAGATGAAGAAACCTCAATATGATTTTCCTAAAGCTATGATTGCTTTAGCTGTCATGACTGCTTTCTTAACTATCTTTGGTTCATTTGCACTTGGAATCTACTTTAATGCTAATCATCTGCCTAATGACTTAAAGATGAACGGTGCCTACTATGCCTTTAAGATGATCGGTCATCAATACGGTTGGGGTGATTTCTTACTTTACTTCTGGGCATGGACTTCTGTATTCTTCAACTGTGCATTGTTAGCCGTCTTGCTTGACGCCATGACTAGAATGCTTATCTCTGATACTGGAGACCGTTACATGCCTAGATTCCTTCGTAAAAAGGATAAAAATGGTTTACCAATTAATGGCTATATCTTAACTGTGGCTCTTTCTTCATTTATTATGATTTTAGGTATTTTCTTACCAAATATGAATGATATTTTTAACTGGCTCCTTAACTTAAACGGTATCGTATCACCAGGTGTTACTTGCTGGATCTTCTACTCATTCATGCGAATTAGAAAGAACTCTAAGAAGTTTCCATCTAAGTATGTTTTCATTAAAAATGATAAGATCGCATGGACAGTAGGATTAATTTTGCTCTTAGTTACTGCTATTGCAACAATTATGGGAATTACCCCTCAAGACGTACCAGAAGGCAGTGGGATTTGGTGGTATGAATTAATCATTAATATTGTTGCCGTCATTGTTTTAATTGGTTTAGGAGCAATTTTACCAGCTATTAGACGTCGTGAAGTTGAATACGGAATTGCTTTTGATAAACCTCAGTGGATTTCAATAATTACAATCATTGTGATTGCAATTATCTTTGGTGTTTACCTCGGTGGATTAAAACATATCCCAGCTCGTGGAATTTATATTGCTATTGAAGGTGTGGTTGCTTTAATCATTGCATGGTTAATCGGGAGAAGAAAACCTAACTTAGCTGATGGTTTTAAGGCTGAAGAAGATTAAACTAAAAGAAAGTGTTGAAACAACACTTTCTTTTTTTCTCTAAAAATGCAAATTAAATAGACTTACAATCACGAATGTCATCCCACTTGCAATGACTGGTCCAGCTGCAATCCCTTTGAAGGCTACTACGCCAATGATTGTTCCTAAAACTAAGGCTACTGTCACTTGCGGAAATTGAGCCAATTGATCTACTCCATATCTTGACAAGATTGCTACGGCAATTCCCGCAGCCACAGCAATCCATCCGGCTGGAGTTTTGAAAGTTTTGAACAAATCGTTAAAACCAATTTGTCCAGTTGCGATTGGAATTAAGATCGCCACCGAAATAACGGTGACACCCCAATTAATTCCTTTCGCTTGAATAACAGGCATGTATTTTGCACTAAAAGGAATTAATTTTAAAAGCATTACGACGCCAGTTGCAATAATCAGCGACATATTCTTTCCCACAAGTGCTACTAGTAAAATTAAGCCTAAAAATAGCCAACTTTCCATCTTTTCCTCCCTTTCAACCATTATTTTTCTACCTTAACAAAAAAATAAATAAATTACTATTCATAATTTTGAAACCGTTTACGGTATAATATTTATTAGAGAAAATAAAATACAAGATAAGGAGACAAAAATGACAAAAATTCCTTTTAAAGCTGTTGCAGTAGATATGGATGGAACCTTTATGAATGACGATCTTACTTATGATCATGAAAGATTTGACAAAGTTTTGACTAAGCTTCATGAACATCATATTCATTTTATTGTTTCTAGTGGGCGTCCACTTTCTCGATTGCAACGAGATTTTGCAGATTTTTTAGATCGAATTGATATGATCGCCGACAACGGGGCAATTTTAGTACGGGACAATAATATCATCTCCACTCACTTTTTCACTTATTCTACAGGGATGGCTTTGATTAATTATGTAGAAGAACATTTTCCGGAAGCTCACATTTGTATCAGTGGTAAGGATCGTGCTTATTTAAAAGAATCTTATCCGACAGATTTCAAACGTTTAATGCGCTTTTATTATCCAAACTACATTGCAGTAAAAGATTTCGGCGAAATTCCAGCTAGCGAAAGAATTATTAAGTTGACTTTGAATTGTCCTGCAGAATATGCTGAAGAACTAGAGGCTGGTTTTAACGAAAAACATACTGAACGAATTCATTGTACAACCAGTGGTTTTGATGATATTGATGTTATGCCCTATGGTGTTAACAAAGCCCAAGGATTAAAATACTTCTTGCGCTATTTCCATCTCACTCCCAATCAATTAATTGCTTTTGGTGATGGAATGAATGATAAGGAAATGCTGGAGTTAGCTGGCTACAGTTATGCAATGTCGAATGGTAATCCTGAAATTATTAAATTAGCAAAGTATAAAGCTCCTAGCAACAACGAGAGCGGAGTTTTAAAAGTTCTGGAAGCTTATCTAGATCAAAAGTAAAAACAAAGCGAGAAAGCTCAATTTAAGCCTTCTCGCTTATTTTTTATTTCAATGTGATTTCACCAGCAATATCTTTATTAAAGAATTCGCTGATTTCATGGACATCCATTCCTTGTCCTAATCCCCACATTAATTTAGTAATAGCACTTTCTGAAGTCATGTCTCCCGCACTAATTGCTCCTTCTAACAGTGCTAAGCGCCCAACCTCATATTTAGTTAAATCACTACGTTCATATAAACACTGGCTGCTGGCAATTACAGGAATTCCCATTCGAATCAACTTTCCAATTGCTCCTACTAAATTCCGGCGAATGTAATTCATTCCACCTAAACCATAAGCTTCAATAACTATTCCTTGGCAGCCACTTTTTACCATAGCAAATAGTAACTCTGGATCAAATCCTGGGAATAGCTTAACCAAAGAAACATGCGTATCAATCTTAGTATTTAAAACGCACTTTTTATTTTCAATTTTGGGCTGATAATTAAAAACTATTCCATCTGAAGTTACTGTTGCCACTGACGGAACATTCACACTTTCAAAGGCATTGAAGTTAATGGTTCTCACCTTAACAGTTCTACATCCCAGCATAATTTTACGATCAAATGCCAAATAAATTCCGGGATGACACACCGCAGCTGCCGCAAAAGCTAAACGCAAGTTCTCTGGCGCATCACTCAAAACTACATTAATCGGCACCTGACTTCCCGTTAAGACCACCGGAATCTCGATATGCTGAAGCATAAAAGACAACATTGAAGCTGTGTAAGCCATCGTATCCGTTCCATGACTGAGCACAATTCCATCATAGTCATTTCGATATTTATAAATTTGTTCAGCGATAAACTTCCATTCTTCCGGCTGAATATTGGAAGAATCTAGTTGTAAAATATCTTTTACATCAATGTCATAGGGCATCTCACCAAGAAGTTTCAATAAATCTTCCCCAGATTCCTTGGGTACCAAACCTGAATCTGAAACTGATGAAGCAATAGTTCCACCAGTAGAAAGTAGTAGTAATTTTTTACTCATTATTATTTTCCATTCTATTAATCATTGTCACGTGCGTCGGCTAGAGCTTTTCCTACGACAGTTTTTACTGCCTTAGTGAGCACACTAGCTGAAGACACGCCATCGATTGCTACTGATTGTGACTTTAAAATTTGACCACGAAAGACTTTTTCAAGAGCAGGCTCAATTAAACGTTCATCTTTACCTGAAGAGATTTTAACATCAACAATTTTATTTCTGTCTACTTTAACCTTAGCCTTTAAGTGAACTAAATCTTTAGTTTCTGCCGAGTATTCCCCGGGAATAAACTTAATCTCATCTTTCATCTTTATCACTTCTTCAACAATTCTTATTATGGGTATTTTAGCAAAAATATTTACAAAAATACATTATTAAAACTGCTTTAAATTATCCCTCTCCTGGACAAATGATTGCAAAATACTGAGATAAACATGATGCTTATCCTAATAATGGAAGGATCAACTTTTATCGATATTTATTAAAAATATTATATTTCGAATGCAAAAATACTGATAATCAGCGTTAAGACAAGCGTTAATTATCAGTATTTCTTTTGCTTTAAATTTTCTCCAGTAAGGCCTTGCAGCCCATCAAAATCTCATCATATGCAGTATCAAAATCATTAGTATACCAAGGATCCTCGACATCACTATTCTTATTAGCGAATTGCATTAACTTATATTCTTTGCGATCTGGATCACCACCAGTAATCCTATTCATATCCATAAAGTTTTCTTCGTCCATGCAAATCAAATAGTCATAATTTTGATAATCATCTTTGGTCATTTTCCGTGCATGACGTTGAACGTAAGGGACATTATTTTTCTCTAACACGCGCGTAGTTCGCGGATCCATTGGCGAACCTACTGCATCTTCAGTGGCAGCTGCTGATTCGACTAAAACATCTTTACGACCACTTTTTGCCAATAAATTTTTCATAATATATTCCGCCATTGGAGATCGACAAATATTTCCATGACAGACAAATAATATCTTCTTCATCATTTTACCTTCTTATCTGAACTAAATTTTAGCCAAATTGGCCACATTATTGCACTTACTATTCCTAAAATCAAACCTATCCAAATTCCTGATGAAATATCAATAAAGATCCCTTGATAAATTGTTTGAAAGGAAGACGTAGCTTCCGTACTAAAATACCATAAAAGGCCAAACGATCCCCCCGTTGCAATTATTATCGGAATTGAGGCCCAATATTTTCCAAAAATTATTAAAAGTGCTCCTAATATATATAATAAAACAATAATAAAAATCGAGTATCGATAAATACTTATAATGTGATAGACCTGTTTGGAATCCTCTTTAAGCTTTTGATTAATTTCTTTTACTATAAATTGATTAACTACTTCTTCTAGACGATTGGAATTCTCTAGATTTAAATCGCTTGGCGTGATCTTTCCTGTTTCATCGTATTTTGTACTTAATCGATACAAATCCGCATAAGATAAATCTAAGTTATACTTTTTCGGAAAGGCTTGAAGCAAATCATCTTCTAAGCCTGACGCCTCTAAAAATTGAGTGGCATATCTCAAACTTTGATCTTCACTATCTGAAACAATTTCTTTAACAACCTGCTTAACCATTGCATGGGTATCATTAATTTTTAGTTGAACGTCACTGGTTAGCATTAAATATCCAGAAAGAGAGACTGCAATAATTGCGATTATTTTAATTATAATGTTCCATATTTTTTCCATTTAAAACAGTCTTCCTAAATAATACCCCACATACACTAGAATGAGTCCTCCCACATACGATGCTAAAGCATATAGAACTAATCCTGAATAATTTTTACTATGATATAGGGCAACTAGTTCGGTATTCAAAGTTGAAAATGTAGTATAGCCACCCATTACTCCCGTTCCAACTAAAGCATAGAAAAATGGATTAACTTTCATACCAAAGAGAATCCCTAAGATAAGCGTTCCAGTTAAATTAATAAATAGAGTTGGAAATGGTAAGTTTAAATAGTGCTTTTTTAATTCTTCCCAATGCTTTTTTCCATAATTAGTTATGAAGTAGCGTAAAATCGCGCCTAAACTTGCACCAAGACCTGCAATTATAATATTCATTTTACCCTCCCAGTTACAATTTTACTTAAAGTTTCGCCCATATGAGCCCCAATATAAGCAAAGACAAAACCAAATATAATTGAACTAAAAAGATAGATCAATGCTATATCATTTAAATGAGCATCAAAATTTTTCAACACTTCTAAGTTAAAAGTTGAAAAAGTGGTAAATGCACCAACAAATCCCGTACAAATTCCCACATTGAGCCATTCATAGAAATCTTTGAATTCAAAAAAGAAATACGTAAAAAATGCTAAGAGAAAGCATCCAATAATATTTCCCCAAAATGTACCATAAAAATGAAAATTAGTGTTTAAATATGCACGTGCCATTCCTCCAAAAAAGGCAAATCCAGCAACACTAAGATAGTTTTTTACTTTATCTGACATTGTACTCCCACTTTTTTTCTAGCAAATATGGTCTCCCTTTTCCAAACAATTACATGGCACCATGTCTGGAGCCGTTTTCTTCTTATCGTCGAGCTCTTCTTCAAGAGTTGCAATATCCCGTTTGGATAAAGGAATTTCTTTCAACACTCTAATGAGCAACTCTCCCTTGTGCATATTGCACATTTTATCAAGCATTTCACTGGTTTGAGTATACATCATTTCAGTTTGACTAACAGTTGGTGAATAAATAAATTTGCGCCCAGCTTTTTTTGTCTTTAATAAGCCTTTTTGAACTAAGCGACCCATCAAAGTCTTAATTGTTGATTCAGACCAGTCTTTTTTAGCTTGCAATTCTTTAATAACTTCACTGCTGCTAGCAGTTTCTAAAGTCCAAATAATTCGCATAACTTCCCATTCAGCGTCTGAAATATTGCCTGCTTCTTTATTTTCTACCATTACCATCACTCGATTTTTAAAATTCTTATTATTCCATAATAGACTCATGTAACTTATAAAACAAATTTTTTCAAAGCCTTTGCAATTCCATTATGATCATTATCATCAGTAATGTAATCAGCTCTATCTTTAATATCGCTAATTGCATTGCCCATGGCTACCTTCTTAAATTCTGGATTTTCAAACATTGATAAATCATTTCCCTGATCACCAAAAACCATTACTTCATTTTGAGATAATTTAAGTCTTTCTGCCAAATCCATCACAGCATTTCCTTTAGAAGCACCAATGGCATTTAATTCAATACAAGTATCCAAACTATGCACGATATCATAAGATTGAAAGGCCCAATCAGGAATTGAATTCCATAGTTTTTCAATTTGGTCACTTCCGCGATTACAAGTAAAGCCAACCTTATTAAAAGTAAAGTCCTTCGGAATTTCCTCCCGATTTCTTACTCTAATTTCATTATCGGTAAAAGCTGCATTGATCTGCATTTGTACAGAAAGGTTGCGATCAAGCGTCCAAAAGCATTCCGTCGTCTCAAAATGCAAATTAACATGTGCTAATCTTTGCAAACGAAGCATAGTGTTAAAGTCTCGATAATCCATTTCTTGACTCATTAAAATCTTACCTGCTAAGTTCTGCACCACAGCTCCATTAAAGACAACTGCATATTGATCATCGCCAGAAAGACCCAACTGTTCATCAAATGGCAATACACCAGAAAGCGGTCTACCGGATGCAAGTACAACCTTAATTCCTTGGCTACTTGCAAGTTGCAAGGTTCTTTGCGTTTCTGGGGAAATGTTATTTCCACTCGTCAACAAAGTCCCATCTAAATCTACTGCAATCATTTTAATTGCCATCTAAATCATCCCTTTATCAAAATAAGATTACATATTTTATTATACAAAAAGCCGTGAGTTTCCTCACGGCTTTTTACTTGAATATACCTTAACTAATTCTTTTTATCATTTTCAGCATTGTTATATGATTCAACAATTTCTTCAACTAATGCTGGATCATCTTTCAAGCCAGTAGTTTCTACAATGACATCCTTCAAATCTTCATTCTTAAGCATGTCCATCAACTTGACACTTTCCTTATCCTTTGGTTCATCAAAGTGATAGATTCTACCAACAGTTTCCATTAAGGCGCTGTAGTCTAACCCTCTTTCCTTCAATTCACGAATTGGACGGATAAATCTTTCATTGTAGCCTAACTTGCGGATAGGAGTTCTACCTACACGAGCAATGTCATCGGAAATGTATGGGTTTTGGAATCTGCTCAAAATCTTGTTGTGGTATTCTTCCAGGCTTTCTTCAGTGAATTCCTTGTTCCACTTGTGGTATAACAATGAACGAGTTTCGCTCAAAACTCTCTTAACTTGCTTTAAAACAAATGGATCCTTAATTGCATCCCCGATTGTTTCATACCCAAGGCTCTTACCAGTGTAAGCAACAGTTGCGTGACCAGTATTTACTGAGAAGAGCTTTCTTTCAATATAAGGTTCAAGGTCTGGAGCATAATCTACACCCTTCAACTTAATATCCTTATTCTTCATTTGGCTTTCGTCAATAACCCATTCCTTGAAGTCCTCAACTGAAACAAATAATGGATCCTCATTGTGTTGAATTGGAACAATTCTATCTACAGCGGCATTAGGGAAGCCAATGTATTTATCAACTTCTGGCTTAATATCATCGTCTAAGTGCTTGTAAACTTCTTCTTTCAAGTGTTCAGAACCACCGATCATATTTTCACAAGCGATAACATCAAGTGGTTGAGTATTGCCAGATTTAATTCTTTCAGTTAAACCTTGGGCAATAAGTGGAGCAATAAGAGCCAAAATCTTCGGACCAATCGCGGTTGTAATCATATCTGTAGATTTAATTGCTTCAATTACCTTTTCTGGATTCTTAGCATTGTTAATCCCATCAACGTTTGAAACATGGATTCTCTTCTTGCCAGGGGCTGCTAATTCAATATCGTATTCCCCGCGCTTATTTAATTCATCAATAATAGTTTCATTTACATCGACAAAGTCAATACCAAAACCATTATCTGCTAAAGTTTCACCAATAAATCCACGACCAATGTTACCTGCACCAAAATGTACTGCTCTCATCTTTAATCTCCTACTTCTTTCAATAAATCTATTACTTCTTGTGGTGATTGTGCGTCAGCTAATTTGGCAACGTTTGAAACATCACTACAGAAAATTGCAATCTGTGATAAAAGGTTTAAGTGTTCATTATTTAAACCTGCAATTCCAAAGACAACGGTTACAAGTTGTTCAGTATCGTCATCCGGATTACTAAAATCAACACCCATTGGAATTTGCACGACTGAAATTCCGGTTTTCTTGATATGCTTTTTACCTTCATCAGTGCCATGAGGGATGGCAATAAAGTTTCCCATATAAGTTGAAACATCATTGTTTCTAGCAATCATTGAATCAATATATCCAGGCTCAACACATCCACCATCAACCAGAAGCTGACCGGCCATGCGAATGGCTTGATCACGGGTTGGCACATCTTGATTCAACTTAATCATATTTGTTTGTAACTTCACTTATCTCATCCCTTTCTAGCTTAACTTATCGATAATTTCTTTAAGCTTCTTATCTTTAAGAAGATCATCAACAACCACAATTTGAATATCACTATAACGAACCGCCAAATTCTTCTTAGCAGCTGGAGTAACAATTACTAAATGACTTGGATCATCATCTAATTCATTAATTCTGATTGCCTTGACTGGAGTCTTTTTACCAGCTTTCTTCATTGCGTTTTCAAACAAGTTAGTTGCCATTGTAGCTGAACCAATATGTTGATCATGGCGAATGAAGTCGACTTCTTTAACTTTACTGAAATCAATTCCTTCAAGTGAACCATTAGCTGGCTTCTTTTCAGTGGACTTAGGCTTATCTTGAACTTGAGTCAAAGCTTTAAAGTTAGCAACAATTGCATCGTATTTTGGACTGCTTAAGAAGTTGCCAACAGCAACATGCATTGCATCTGGAGTCTTTTGACAAGCACGGTCAGCTAATTCTTCTTGAGTTACAACTAATAATCCTGGTTCATCTTTCAAGTTTCTAACAGCAGTATTAGTTACAGGGATATTAATGCCTGCTTTCTTGAATTTATCACGAAGAAGTGAGGCACCCATTGCAGATGATCCCATTCCGGCATCACAAGCAAAGATAACTTTCTTAATATCTTTGTATGAAGTTACTGAGTCATGAGCAGATTGTTCACTTGGCATCTTAGTACCCTTTGATTCTGCTTTCATTGATTCCATCTCTTTTTGTTTGGCAGCTAAATCAGCTCCATCACCTTTATCGTTCTTAAGAATAATTGCAGCTACGATGAATGAAACAATTGCAGCTCCAAGAACACCGACAATGTTACCTAAGTATGAGCCTTTTGCGGAAACAAGCAAAATAGCTAAAATTGAGCCTGGAGAAGCGGCAGCCTTTAATCCCCCATTAAGAGTTGTAAATAATGCCGTACCAGTTACACCACCACAAATTGCAGCGATGATTAAAGATGGTTTCATCAATACGTATGGGAAGTAGATTTCATGAACCCCACCGAAGAATTCAATAATTGCAGCACCTGGAGCCGAACTCTTAGAACTGCCTTTACCAAAGAACATAAATGCAAGTAAAATTCCAAGACCAGGGCCTGGATTTGATTCCATCAAGAATAGAACTGATTTACCAACTTCAGAAGCTTGTTGAATTCCAAGTGGTACCAAAATACCATTACCAATCGCATTGTTTAAGAACAAAACCTTAGCAGGTTCAATGATGATATTAGCAAGTGGCAATAGGTGAACACGTATAATTGCATCAACACCAACACTTGCCCAATGGCTTCCCCACATCATAACTGGGTTAATGATGAAGTAAGCGAAAATCGCTAAAATCATTCCCAAAATACCAAGTGAGAAGTTATTATAGATCATTTCAAATCCTGATTTGATCTTATCTCTACATGCATTGTCTAAAGTCTTTAAGCACCAACCACTGAGTGGACCCATAATCATGGCTCCCAAGAACATTGGTTGAGTTGTACCAACAATTACACCAAGAGTACCGATAGCACCAATAACGGCACCTCTTTCATCGTCGACCATCCGACCACCTGTATAACCAATTAAAAGTGGCAACAAGTAAATCAACATTGGTTGAACTAATTTGTTAATTTGTGCGTTTGGGAACCAACCATTTGGTGTCATGAAAATCGCAGCGGTAAGTCCCCAAGCAATGATGGCACCGATGTTTGGCATAATCATCCCAGACAAAGCAGTACCAAACTTTTGAACCTTCACTTTAACTGAAGAGCTTTTCTTTGCTTGAGCCATTAGTTTTTTCTCCCCTCTTTTATCTTACATTCTTATCGTACGATAATTAGTAAGCGTTTACAATCTAATCAAAATAGAACTCTGACACAATAAAATGTGTCAGAGCTTGTTAAATTATTCACGTTATTCCAATTTTCTCTTTAGTTCTTGCAAATATTGGCTTGAAATAGCATTTTTGATTTGATCTTGATCACCATTAGTAAAAAGGCGCAAATTAGCATCGTTCATAATTATCATACTTGAGATTAAACTCATTACTTCTTGTTCAGCATCAGACAGTTCTGCTGGTCCGAGCATCAATAAGATCCTGCTTACTTCAATTTCATTATGATCCATTGATTTCAATACAATCTCATTATCTAGATCAAAAATCATAAACGTACAACGTTTAATTTCATGACTACTAGTATGAAGAAGAGCTAAATGACTATTTGGAATTCCAACTGGAGCCAACTGAATTCGCTTGAGGATTTTTTTAGCCACTGGAAGTTGCTTCGTAATCAAATTACGTCCTGTATGTACCAAACATTCTTGAACCACTGCAATTAAATCAGTTGCATTATATCTGAGTGTTTGAACTTTAATGCTATTTACCAAATCTGCACAAAATAATGTCCCAATCGAAATTTTGGAAAGTTCTTTAGTTGCATGTTTAGTTTTGCTGGAACTGAAAACAGGCTGATTAACAAGAGGATATTTTCTTTCGTAATCCTTTAAGTAATTCTTAATTCGAATAATTTCATCATCTAAAAGCAACGGACTCACTAATTGATAAGATCTTGAAAATCCCTTTAATTCCAGTGTTGATAAAATTAAATCATACTTTTGTAAATCAATATTTACTAAATCAGAGACTTTGCTTAATTTAATCTGCTTAATTTCTGGCAACTCTTGCTTCAATCTTGCTTTTAAAATAGCAGAAGTTCCGATCCCATTTTCACAGATTACTAGTGCATTAAATTGTTGGTGATTCTCAAAATTAGTAAATTCATTAGCAAAATAGAGCAACAATAGCTGCATTTCTGAACTAGTTATCTTATCTGTAGGAAACTCTTGCTGCCAAGCTTGCTGAATAACCGTATAAAGTTTAGCAAAGCGCTTACTTAAGCCAGCCAAAGTTTCTATTCGAGCGTTAGGAAGAGGGGTAACTCGATGCTGGGTTAGACCAATAATATGACGGGTTAAACGGTTAACAAAAGTTGTATTCTTTTGAAAATTCCACTGCATCTTCTCGGAAACAATACGTACAAAATTCTTCACTCTAATGGAAGCAGCTAACTCATAATCACTATCATAATGAAGTTTAGTTTGTTTCGTATCACTAGCCATAACTTTATTTGCTAAATAAGTCACATCGGTTTGATCAACTTTAAGAGCCATTTTCTCGGTAATTAAAGCCATAAAGCGAAAAACAAATCCCTGATATTTTAAAGAACCTGGTTCTAAATCCACCTTTTCAATAGTAAAACCAGCCTTAATCCGCGTTAAGGATACTGCAAAGATCAAAATGAGTTCGATCAATTGATGATCAGAATCCAATTCAATATTTGGAATAATCGATTTAGTTAAAGCTTTTCGCGTTTCAAACAAAAGATCTCTTGAAATAATTTGTAAAAAGAAATTGTTGCTCTTTAGCTGGGTATGATTTAAATAATGAAAAAAGTCATAGTCATTGATTTCGCTCAATAAAATCCCCACTAAAACTTGGCGCCGCTCACTTTCACTAGCTTCAACGTATACTCCAACGCTCTTTTTACGAATTAAATTAATTTTATATTCTGCCAAAGATTTTTCAACAATATCTAAATCATTCTGAATAGTGGCTTCACTAACATTTAAATCCAAAGCAAATTGAATAATCTTTTTAGGTTCGTCATTTAAAAGCAGAATCGCAGCTAAGGCATTCTCTCTTCTTTCCACAGACATCGAAGATTGAATCTTGGTCTTCTTAACTGCCAAAATCAACTTATTAAGAGCTTCCTTGTTACCTTCAACTCCATATTTTCTTTTTTTATTAACTAAATTTAGTTCATCCGTGGCCAGAACATCTTTTAATTCTTTAAACTCACGATAAATTGTCCTTCGACTAACATTTAAGCGATTCTCTAGCTCTTTAACACTAATTCCCTCTTCACTGGTAATCAATAAAGAAAGAATATCTTTTTGTCTTTCTGTAAGTATCATTGTTTTGCTCAACTTCACTTTTTTCCTTAATTATACAAAACAACAAAAAAAGAAGGTAGGCTTCTAAAAGTCTACCTTCTAAGTATTTATTTAGTAATTATTCAACAGTTACACTCTTAGCCAAGTTACGAGGCTTATCAACATCTAAACCCTTATCCTTAGAAGCGTAGTATGCAAGAAGTTGAGTTGGAACTACAGTCAAAAGTGCTGACATGTAGTAGTTAATTTCTGGTAAAACAATAGTGTCGTCACTATTGGCAAATTCTTTACCAACAATAGTAATGATACTTGCCCCACGAGAAACAACTTCTTGAATGTTACCACGAGTAAGGTCAGCAGTAACTGGATCATTAATCAAAGCAATAACTGGAGTATCCTTTTCAATCAACGAAATAGTACCATGCTTAAGTTCAGCAGCAGCGAATCCTTCAGTTTGAATGTAGGAAACTTCCTTTAACTTCAATGCACCTTCCAAAGCAACAGCGTGATCAATTCCACGACCAATGTAGAAAGCATTTCTTGACTTAACCAAGTACTTATCAGCTAATTCTTTGATCTTTTCTTTACCATCTACGATTTGTTGGATTCCTTCAGCAGCAATTGCCAAGTCATGCTTCAAGTTCCAGTCTTTAGCTTCTTGATTACCAAGCTTTTCACCTAAAGCCTTAGCCAAAACAGCTTGTAAGGCAACTTGAGCAGTGTAGGCCTTAGTTGAGGCAACGGCAATTTCAGGACCAGCATCTAAAAGCATAGTGTAGTTAGCTTCACGAGATAAAGTTGAACCTTCAACGTTAGTCATGGTCAAACTTGGAATACCACGCTTGTTAGCTTCCTTCAATACAACACGTGAGTCAGCAGTTTCTCCAGATTGAGTTAAGAAAATGAAGAATGGGTGCTTGCTCATCATTGGGAAGTGATAACCAGCTTCTGAAGCATAGCCAACTTCTGTAGGAATACCAGTGTAGTGTTCAAAAATTGACTTACCCACGAGGCCTGCGTGGTAACTAGTCCCTGCAGCAAAGATATAAAGACGATCAGCTTTAGAAATTGCATCAACAATATCTTGATCAACTTTTGGCTTACCATTTTCATCAAGGTAGTTTTGTGACATATGGCGCATAACACCAGGTTGTTCATCAATTTCCTTTAACATGTAAAATTCATATGCACCCTTTGAAGCAGCATTTGGATCGATGTTCAATACGTGTGGTTCACGGTCAACTTTCTTTCCATCTACAGTTTCAATAGTGTATGAATCTTTAGTAATGTCACCAACATCACCATCTTGTAAGTCAACGAAAGTCTTAGTTTGGTCTAAAACAGAAATTGCATCAGATGCAATAATATTAAAGCCATCACCCAATCCCAGCATCATTGGTGACTTATTTTTTGCAATAAATACGTGATCCGGTTCAGTGTTATCAACTAATAAGAATGCGTATGAACCTTTAACAAGCTTCAAAGCTTCTTTAAATGCTGAAAATGCATCTAAATTCTTTTCACGTGCAATTTTACTAATTAATTGAACTACAACTTCAGTATCTGTATCTGAATGGAAATCTACACCTTCTAAGTACTTTTCCTTTAATTCAGTGTAATTTTCAATCACACCGTTGTGAACCAAGTAAAAGCGCTTAGTTTCATCAAAATGTGGGTGAGCATTGTCAACAGTTGGCTTACCGTGAGTAGCCCAACGAGTATGACCAATTCCTACTAAACCTTCTTCATCAGGAGTAAGTTTTTCTTTTAAGTTTGAAATACGACCTACGGCCTTAGTTAAATATTCATCGCCATTTAAGTCATTCAAGTAAATACCTGCTGAATCGTAGCCACGGTATTCAAGATTAGTTAAGCCATTTAAAATAATATCTTTGGCTGGTTTACCAACGACACCAACAATTCCACACATATATTTTTCTCCTTTGGTCTAGTTCAATTTTATCTAAATGGACTAGTTAATTCTTATTGTTACAAGTGCAATCATAGCCTTTTTTATCAAATCGGTCAAGAAGAAAGTTGCAAAATTGGTATATTATTTTTAAATAAAAAAATAGACCTAGGACTTACCTAGATCTATTAAGGCTCAAAATTAGTTAATTACTTGCCCATTTCTTTTTCTACAACTTTAACAATACGGTCAACGTATGCATCAGTTTCTTCTTGAGTAGGACCTTCTGCCATTACACGAAGCAAATCTTGAGTTCCTGAAGGACGAACCAATACACGACCATTGCCGTTCATATCAGCTTCAACTTCCTTAATTACATCGAGAATTGGTTGATGTTCTTTCCAACTCTTCTTATCTTCTACAGGAACATTTACAAGGCATTGTGGGTAATCCTTAAAGTCTTCAAGCAATTCTGATAATGACTTGCCAGTCTTCTTCATAACAAGCATCAAATGAAGACCAGTAAGCATCCCATCACCAGTATTATGGTAGTCAGTCATGATAACGTGACCTGACTGTTCACCACCAAGGTTATAACCATGTGCACGCATTTCTTCGGAAACATAACGGTCACCAACTTGAGTCCGAATATTCTTAAGTCCTTTTCTTTCAAGAGCCTTAGTAAAGCCCAAGTTACTCATTACAGTAGTGACAATGGTGTCTTTCTTAAGACGGCCATGATCAGCTAAGTAAGTACCAATTACGTACATAATGTGGTCACCATCTACTTCGTTACCATTTTCGTCAACGGCAATACAACGATCAGCATCCCCATCAAAGGCAAGACCTAATTGAGCACCTTGCTTTACAACTTCTTCTTGCAACTTCTTAGTATGAGTTGCACCAACATGATCGTTAATGTTTAAACCATCTGGATGAGTTGCAATAGTAGTGAAGTCTACACCACAATCAGCAAATAAGCGAGAAATCAAAGCACTTGAAGCACCATTGGCACCATCAATAACTACTTTAATACCACTTAAATCTTCAGGAATAGTGTTTTCGATAAATTGAAGATATTTTGAACTACCTTCGTGGAAGTCAGTTACAGTACCCAAACCATTTGCGGAAGGACGTGGCAAAGTATCTTCTTCGGCATCGATTAATTTTTCAATTTCTTCTTCCATAGCATCTGAAAGCTTCAAGCCATCGCTACCAAAGAACTTAATACCATTATCTTCTACTGGGTTATGAGAAGCAGAAATTTGAATTCCGGCGTCAGCACCTTGAGCACGAACTAAATATGAAAGACCTGGAGTAGTAATAACGCCAACTTCAAGAACTTCAATACCAACTGAAAGAAGACCAGAAATTAAAGCATATTCCAACATTTGACCAGAGATACGAGTATCGCGAGAAACAAGAACCTTAGCTTGTTCACCATCTTTTTTATTCTTGGTTAAAACATATCCACCATCACGGCCAAGTTTAAAAGCCATTTCTGGAGTAAGACCTTGATTTGCTACTCCACGAACGCCATCGGTTCCAAAATACTTTAACATAAGAAAAACAACCTTTCTTCACAATAAATTTCTAATTATTTTTTGCGCTAGACGCGTTTTTTACTTTAATTTGAACTTGAATACTGCCGGGATCGGACCGCACAGCTCCCTTAGGAAGCTCAATTGGCACATCCTTAGTAATTGAAGAATTAACATCTCTTAAGTCCACATTTACTTTCAGACGCTTAACTTTAGCCAGTGCACTCTTTTCACCATATAAAGTTACTTGATCTGTCCGCGCAGTCACTGAATAAACTTTATCACTTTCCTCATTCTTTGAATCTAAATCAATTTTGACAGTCTTTTTAGATGTTGAAATTGGAATATTTGCTTTGGCAGTCGTAGGATCAATCACTACATTTAATTGACGACCTTTTTTATCTTCTGCAATCAAAATCACTTGTCGCGTATAGTCGTGATCAATTCCATTAGGTAGGGCAACTTTAGCAACAATCTGGTCAATCTGATTGACTTCAGCTTTTGCACCAGTTACTTCTACCTGCTGAGGACTAACTGATGTTTTACCAATCTTATATCCTCTAGCCACAGCATTTTTATTATACTCTATTTGCACGGGCATGGTAGTCGATTTTCGACGTTCAATATCGACATTTACAGTTTTAGGATTAATGGAGTAAGATAATTGCTTGCTTAACCCACTTACCTGCACCTTTACAGCCTGTTTACCGACTTTCTTATCTGTTAAATCAATATATGCACGAAAATTTTGAGTATTAATTGTTGAAGTTACCAAAGCGTTAGCACCTTCTAAAGTAACGTTGACCTTTTCCGGATATCCTACTACATAATATTTATCCGTATCAACGGAAACTTGAAGTGGAACTTTAATGGTTTGGCTTTCACTAGCGGTTTGACGCGTTTTTTTAGGCTCACCTTGAGTGATAAAACCAGGTTGAGTCGAATCGATATAAACTACTAACAAAATAGCGATTAATAAAGAAACTACCTTAATAAACCAAGGCTTTCCCCAAAAATCTTTCATCGGCCTGCCCCCCACTTCCAAATTTTATTAAAAAGCTTTTGGTACCACTTAGTACCTTTTTCTTTTTTAGGAACTAGTTCTGCAGTTAAATACTTCATGTATTCTTCTCTTGTCATATCAAGCAGAAGACGACCATTGCGAGTGATTGTGACTCCACCTGTTTCTTCTGAAACAACAATTGTAATAGCATCTGTTACTTCAGAAATTCCTACAGCTGCTCTATGCCGAGTCCCAAGACGTTTAGGAATCATTGTACTATCTGATAACGGTAAATAAGCTGCTGCAACCGCAATTCGATCATTATTAATGATTACGGCTCCATCATGCAATGGAGTATTTGGAATAAAAATATTGATCAAAAGTTCCCCAGATACGTCCGCATCTAGCTTAATTCCAGTTTCAATATAATCATCTAACCCAGTTTCTTGCTGAATAGTAATGAGTGCCCCAATTCGTCTTTTAGACATATATTGAATGGCTTTATCGAGCTCTTTAATAAACTTAACTGATTGATCATGGGCATTTTCTTCACGGCCACCAAAAAGCGGTGTGCGACCAATTCGCTCAAGACCACGTCTGATTTCGGGTTGAAAAATTACAATAATTCCAACCACAGCCCATGAAACAATTTGATCAACAATATACGTCAATGCATTTAAATGCAAGAATCCAGCAACTATCCTTACTATGAAAATAAAAACAATTCCTTTAGCTAATTGGACAGCTTTAGTACCTCTAATTAGCATAATTAAGCGATAGACTAAATACCAGATAATCAAAACATCTAACGCTATAGAAAAATTATTCCAAGTAAGGAAGTTTGAGATATCAAACTTCAATACCTTTCCCCCTTCCTGATTATTAATTATAACCAAGTCTGAGCGTTAACGCGCATACATTTTAAATTCTAAAAACAAATCATTATATTCTTGAGTCTTTTTAGGACCTAAATCCTTAAAAACTTGTAACTTGCGCAATTTTTCCTCACTTGGATAAAATTCAGGATTATTTCTAACATTTTTAGGAAGCAACTTTTTAGCTGCCAAATTAGGAGTAGCATAACCAACATACTCTGCATTTTTAGCAGCATTTTTTGGCTCCAGCATAAAATTAATAAACTGGTAAGCTGCCGTTTTATTTTTAGCGGTTTTAGGAATAACAAAATTATCAAACCAAAGATTGGACCCTTCACTAGGAACTACATAGTGTAGATGAGAATTTTCTTCCATCATTTCATGAGCCTCACCAGACCATGTTACGCCAATAGAAGCTTCATTTTGAATCATGTACATTTTCATTTCATCAGAGATAATCGCTTTAATATTGGGGCCTAATGTATCTAATTTTGTTTGAACTAAATGCAGTTTAATGGAACTAGTGGTGTTCATCGAATACCCTAATGATTTTAAAGACATTCCCATTGCGTCCCTGGCAGAATCCACCAATAGAATCTGATGGCGATACTTTTTACTCCATAAATCATTCCAGTTAGTAATCGATCCTTTCTTAACAAACCGATCATTATAAACAATCCCTAGGGTACCCCAAAAATACGGAATTGAGTAATCATTATTAGTGTCAAACGGTTGATGTAAGAAATTCTCCCCAATATATTTAAGATTCGGGATTTTTTTAGTATCTAAATGATCTAGCAGATTAGCTTTTCTCATCTTGGTTACCATATATTCAGATGGAATCGTAATATCATAAGCGGTCCCACCCTGTTTTATTTTGGTATACATAGCTTCATTTGAATCAAATGTTTCATAAATTACATGATATCCATACTTTTTTTCAAATTGTTTAATGAGTTTAGGATCTAAATAATCCCCCCAATTGTAAATAATCAAATTTTGTTTTTTCGTCTTGATTGAAGGTTGATCGAGCTTAATTGCTGCATAGCCAAGACCCATACAAGCCAATATGATTGCAACCATTGACCATAGTATCTTTTTCATTTGATTATCCCTCCAATTGGCCGACGATTTTTCTTATTTTTACGAGTAGTGATAAAATAATAAATTCCTACTAACACTAATACAAATAAAAACATCACTGTGCTTAAAGCATTAATTTCTAAATCGATTCCTTGGCGAGCTCTTGAATAGATCTCAACTGATAAAGTTGAAAATCCATTTCCAGTTACAAAAAATGTCACTGCAAAATCATCTAAAGAATAGGTGAGTGCCATAAAGAAGCCAGAAAAAATTCCAGGCATCATTACGGGTAACATGACATCAGTAAATACTTGGTACGAATTAGCTCCAAGATCTCTAGCGGCATCAATTAAAGAAAAATCCATCTCTTCCAAACGTGGTAAGACCATGAGAACAACAATTGGAATAGAAAAAGCAATGTGACTAAGTAATACAGAGCCAAAATTCAAACCAAAACCTAATGCTGTAAAGAAAATCAAAAAACTCGCCCCAATAATGACATCGGGGGAAACCATCAAGACATTATTTAGACTAAGCAAAACCTTTTTGGAAGATTTTCTTTTGGCCATCGCAATTGCAAATGCACCAATTGTCCCAATAACAGTTGCAACTAAACTAGACAGTAGCGCTAACAAAATCGTTTCTAAAAAGATGGCCAGTAAACGATTATCTTGAAATAAAGTTTGATAATGTTCCCAAGTAAAACCACCAAACTTATTCATATTTTTACCACTAGAAAAAGAAAAGTAGATCAGATAGAAAATGGGCACATATAAGATAATCAAAGTTAAACCTAAGTAAATTTTGGCCACAAGATTTTTTCTCATAAGTTAACCCTCTTTCTCTTTCTTTTTCGTCCAGTCAAAAGCATGACCAAAACCATCAAAATAATCAAAACTACACCAATCGTAGCCCCCATATTCCAATTCATGGTGGTCATGAAGTACTCCTCAATTGCAGTCCCTAAGGTAATTACTCGATTTCCACCAATCAGCCGAGTTAACATGAACAATGATAGGGATGGGATAAAAATTGCCTGCACTCCACTTTCCACTCCTGGTTTAGATAAAGGCCATAAAACATAGTAAAAAGTTTGCCATTTACTTGCCCCTAAATCCTCAGAAGCTTGAATCAGCGCTGTATCAATTTCTTTAATGGCATTATAAATTGGTAAAATCATAAATGGAATTTCAATATAAGTTGCCACAAAAATAAAGGCAAAATCCGTAAATAAGATATTTACCGGCCCAATTCCAAATAAATGCAAAAACTTATTAATCAAGCCGTTATTTCCTAGAATACCAATAAAAGCATAGGCCTTAAGCAATAAATTTATCCATGTAGGCAAAATAATCAACATTAACCAGAGTTGCTGATTCTTCATTTTAGTCAAAAAATATGCCGCAGGATAAGAAATAATTAAAGTAATAACTGTGATCAAAAAAGCATACCAAAATGAATTAATCATCATTCGCAAAAAAGTCCCATTGCGGAAAAATTGAACAAAGTTATTCAGTGTAAAATGATGATTACTATCTGTTAATGAATACCAAATTATTAATAAAATTGGCAGAATTACAAATAAGAAAATCCATAAATAATATGGAATTAAAAAAAGTTTCTTATTCTTCACCCTAATTCTCCCCCTCATAAGTTTCAAGTCGGGCATCAAATTCTTCCTGACTTTCATGAAGTCGCATTACATGAATATCTTCTGGATCAAAATATAAACCAATTCGTTCGCCTAATTTACATCCATTAGTCGATTGAATGAGCCATTCATTTTCATCAGCGTCAATCGCTTTAATTTCAAAATGATCTCCTAAAAAGAGCTGACTTTGAACCGTGACTATAAGCTTTCCTTTATCAGGAGTAGTAATATCTAAATCCTCAGGTCGAATAACAACTTCAACTTTTTCATTAGCCTTCATTCCCGCATCCGCACATTTAAAGCGTTTATTGGCAAACTCCACCTCAAAGTCCTTGATCATTCTCCCAGGTAAAATATTAGAATCTCCGATAAATCTAGCAACAAAATCATTGATTGGCTCATCATAAATATCTACAGGGGTTCCACTTTGCTGAATCTTTCCATCATTGAGAACAAAAATTTCATCACTCATCGATAAGGCTTCTTCTTGGTCATGAGTAACAAAAATAAAAGTAATCCCCAATTTCTTCTGGATGGCTCTTAATTCAAACTGCATTTCTTTACGCAATCGTTTATCCAGCGCTGATAAGGATTCATCTAACAGCAAAACTTTGGGTTCATTTACGATTGCTCGGGCAATTGCTACACGTTGTTGCTGTCCACCAGACAATTCAGAAATTTCCCGATTAGCAAAGCCATCCAGACGCACCATATGCAGAGCATCTTTGACGGCTTTCTTAATTTTATTCATGGGTACTTTCTTAATCTTTAAACCAAAAGCTACGTTTTCAAAAACATTTAAATGAGGAAAGAGAGCATAATTTTGAAAAACTGTATTAACATGTCTTTTAGCTGGATCAAGATCCGTAATATCTTTCCCATCAAAATAAACCTTACCTTCAGTGGGCTGGCTAAATCCAGCAATAATCCGTAAAATGGTTGATTTGCCAGATCCACTAGGTCCCAGTAAAGAATAAAATTTACCTGATTCAATTGTTAAATTGATATTTTTTAACGCTACAAAGCCATCATCATAGCGTTTATTCACATCTTTAAGTTGTATTAAGTCCATTTTTCCTCTCTATCAAAGAAGCTACAAGCTTTCCAGCCTGTAGCTTGTTACTAATTATTCTCGCTTTTTCCAATAATTCTAACTTCAGTGTGAAGGTCAATATCATATTTTTCTTTAATCACTTTTTGAATTAAATGAATTAAATCCAAATAATCAGTTGCTGTTGCCCCACCTTTATTTACTATAAATCCAGCGTGCTTAGTTGAATCTTGTGCTCCCCCAATTTGTTTTCCTTGAAGGCCAGCTTTAATAATCATCGGACCCACAAAATGTCCCTTAGGGCGCTTAAATACACTTCCGCAAGATGGATACTCAAGTGGTTGTTTATAACGTCTAAGTGCATTTAAATAATTCATTTCGTCTAAGATCTGATCTTTTTCGCCCTTCTTTAATTCAAAGGTTGCACTTAAAACAATATCACCATTTTCTTGAACTAAGGAGTGACGATATGAAAATTTCATTTCTTCATTAGAATATGTCTTGAACTCGCCATCTTTAGTCATTACATTAACGGTTTTAACTACTTCTTGAGTTTCGCCACCATAAGCGCCAGCATTCATGAAGACACCGCCGCCAACACTGCCTGGAATGCCTGCCGCAAATTCCATTCCACTAAGAGCCGCCTTAGCTGCAGTAAAAGCTGTATCAATAATTCGCGCACCTGCTTCAGCAGTAACTTCTGTGCCATTTACTGTAATTTGATTCATTTTGGTTAAAATTACTACTAAACCATCAATACCGCCGTCACGAATAATTAAGTTAGATGCATTTCCAATCACTGTTAAAGGGATATTATTTTCCCTAGTTACTTGAACCAACTTTTCTAATTGATCAATATTTTTTGGAAAAGCCAAAAACTCGGCAGGACCTCCTGTTTTAGTAAATGTATATTTGCTCAACGGAACTTTTTCTTGAATATCAATTCCGTCATTTCTTAAATCAAGCAACTGCAAAATAAAACCCCCTCATAATATCCTTCTAATATTTTACCTCATTCACCTCATCTAGGCACCATATGCTATACTAATTTTAATTATTGGAGGTTTTTTATGAATTTTATTGCAATGGACTTTGAAACGGCAAATCGCTATCCAGAAAGCGCATGTTCACTAGCTCTCGTGATGGTAAGAAACAACAAAATTGTCGATCGTTTTTACACAGTTATTAATCCGCAGATGCCTTTTGATAGCCGTAACATTAAAATTCACGACATTACTGCTGATGATGTCAAAGATGCACCAACGATGGCTGAAGTCTGGCCCAAGATCAAAGATCTCTATCAGCCAGGAATGTTGGTGATTGCTCATAATGCCCGTTTTGACACGAACGTGATGCGTAAATCACTAGCTCGTTATAATATTGAAGAACCTCATTATTTGGTTATTGATACTTTAGCAACTAGCAAACGGTTTGAGCCGGATTTACCTAATCATAAGCTAGATACGGTTTCCGAGGCTTTAGATGTCCAACTCTGGCATCACCATAATGCCTTGAGTGATAGCGAAGCATGCGCAGGGATTTTAATTCGTCAAAATCAAGAATTTGGTGATGAAGCGATTAAAAAATTTGTTTATCAAATTTAAAAAAGGTTTAGGAATTTCTCCTAAACCCTTTTACTTCTCAAATTCAGCCAAAGTATCTTTTAGCCATTTTTGATTTCTGTCACCTTTTGCTTCAAATTCAATCATTCTTTTAGTTGAATTCCAACTATCATCTACACGCTTAATTGTTAGCTGTAGATATTCATCAGGCAAATCATCCATGATTAATTGTGGCCATTCAATAACCACCAATCCCGGCTCTGCTAAATATGAATTCAAATCAATTGAAGAAAGATCATCATTTTCCAAACGATAAAAATCCATATGAAATAATGGCATTGTACCTTCACGATATTCACGCACAATTGTAAAGGTGGGACTTTTTACAGGACGCCGAATTTTTAAAGCTCTTCCTAATCCTTGCGTCATCGTAGTTTTACCGGCGCCTAAGTCCCCATTTAATAAAAGCAAATCATGGGGTTCAGCATTATGAGCTAAACTGGCCCCCAATTTTTGCATTTCAGATGCAGAATTAATTTCAAGTTTCATTAATTTAGTCCTTTGCTAAACTTTGTGCAGCAGTTAAAATTCCCATCAAGTATACATCTTCACTACTTGCACCACGAGAAAGGTCATTAATTGGAGCAGCAAGACCTTCTAAAACTGGGCCCACTGCACTAAAATTACCCAAACGTTGGGCAATCTTATAACCAATATTACCAGATTGAAGTTCTGGGAAAATAAAGACATTCGCATGGCCAGCTACTTTTGAATCTGGAGCCTTTCTTTCCCCTACTTCGGGCACAATGGCCGCATCAAATTGCAATTCACCATCAGCTGGAATATCTGGGTGATCTTGCTTAAATTTATTAACCGCCTCAACTACTTTTTCAACTTGTGGTCCCTTAGCTGAACCTTTAGTTGAAAAACTTAAGAAAGCAATCTTAGGATCAATTTCTGCCATTTTAGCGATCTTAGCAGCTTGATAACCAATCTCTGCCAAAGTATCACTATCTGGATCGATATTCATGGCACAATCAGAGAAAATGTAACGTTCATCTCCACGTTCCATAATCATTACCCCAGATACACGGTGCATCCCTGGTGCAGTCTTCACAATTTGAAGAGCGGGACGAACAGTATCTGCAGTTGAGTGAGCAGCTCCTGAAATCATTCCATCGGCTTGGCCCATTTTAACTAACATCGTACCAAAGTAAGAAACAGACTTCAGCATTTTCTTTGCATCTTCCAAAGTATTCTTACCATTACGAATTTCAACGAATTTTCCACACATTTCGTCAAAATCGTCATAGTTATTAGGATCAATTAGCTTAATTCCATCTAATCTAAAATTATTATCAGCAGCTAATTGTCTAATTTCATTTTCATTACCTAAAAGCGTGACTTCAACTAATTTTTCATTGTTGAGTCTCACAGCAGCCTCTAAAACACGGAAGTCTCTTCCTTCTGGGAAAACCAATCTTGGCTTCTTATCTGCCTTTTCAATTTGTTTTTTAAATAAATCAAATACACTCATATAATAAACCTCTCTATGCTAAATCTTGTTGGGTTACGGTTTCTGGTAATTGCCAATCGATCGGAGTTTCTCCAAAATTAATCAAAGCTTGATTACATCTTGAAAAAGGTCGTGAACCAAAGAATCCGCGATCAGCCGAAAATGGACTTGGATGAGAAGATTTTATAATAAAGTTCTTACTTTGGTCAATTAATGGGATCTTATTTTGAGCAAATTTGCCCCATAAAATGAAAACGACTTTTCCTCTATCGCTTAATTTCTTAATAGCTTCATCAGTTAACTTCTCCCAGCCTTTTCCTTGATGACCATTTGCATGCCCATAAGGGACCGTTAAAACAGCGTTGAGCAGTAAAACTCCTTGATCTGCCCATTTCTTAAGATAACCATGATTAACAGGACGTGCGCCCACATCATCATACAACTCTTTATAAATATTTCTTAAAGACGGTGGAAGCGTTGTACCAGGCATGACTGAGAAGCTCATTCCATTAGCTTGTCCAGGATTATGATAAGGATCCTGCCCCAAAATTACCACTTTTGTTTTATCAAATGGCGTCAATTTAAAAGCAGTAAAGATATGATACATATCTGGATAAATTTGCTTAGTAGAATATTCTTCTTTTAAAAAATTATGCAAATTACGGTAATCTTCACTTTCAAAAACTGGAGCCAAAATTTGGTCCCAATCATTACCAATTAACTTTTTCAATAATTACGCCCCCTCTATTCTATTCCTCTTTATGTTATCATTAATTTATCAAGAGATGGAGGAAAATTCATGATCAAATTAGTAGCCTGTGACTTAGATGGCACCTTATTTAACAGCGACATGATTATCTCAAAAGAAAACGCTAACGCAATTCATCAAGCTCAAGAAAACGGTATTGAATTTTTAGTGGCCACTGGACGTGCTCCGAAAGAATCCCAACTTTTATTAAAAGATGCAGATATTCATACAGGATTTATCAATTTAAACGGGGCATTAGTTTTTGATAAAGATGGAAACTTAAGAGTCAAGCATGTAATTGACAAGAAAAAAGCTAAGCAAGTTATCGATCTTCTTCATCAAAATCATTTTTACTTCGAAATCATTACTCAGGATAATGTTTACACCGAAAACCTAAATTCTCGAATTTCTAATGTGGCTCATGTCATGGTCGATTTAAATCCAGGAATGACTTTTAAGCAAGCCGTTGCTATTTCTGCCGGTAGTAAGTCAATTATGAACATGTCGCAAATCAATAATTTTAATGAATTAATTAATAATCCCGATCAGGAAATTATGAAAATAATTGCCTTTGATTCTCGAGGTCATGAAGCTTTTAAAGATATTATTAATAATATTAATAAAATGAGAGATCTGGTAGTAACATCTAGTTCTGCTTCTAACATTGAAATCAATAATATTAATGCCCAAAAAGGAATTGCTTTACTTGAATATGCCAAAGAAAAGAGCCTTAAGCGTGAGGAAGTGGCAGCTATCGGTGATAATTTAAATGATGAAAGTATGATTCGCAACGCTGGAACTGGAGTCGCCATGGGTAATGCCGTTCCAGCTATCAAAGAATTAGCCCAAGTTGAAACTAAAACTAACAATGAAAATGGTGTAGCCTATATTTTACATAAATTTATTGAGGATAATGCTAACTAACAGAGGTGAGAATAATGCAATTCTTGCTAGAATTAAATCAGAGAAAAGCATACGGTCAAATTCCAGTGATTGGTCCACATGGGAAAATTATGTATATTATTCGTGGTAATCTCGATAATCCTAACCATACCCTGTATCTTTACGACATTAAAAATCATGAAGTGGGCCGACTTTTTCGCGATCGTGGTGGAATCATTGTTTCTTTTATTGTTGATGTTATCAATCATTCTTTAGTAGAAGTGAAAAAACTAAATAGTCCGGCAACTAATTTATTCTATGTTACTCGGCTTAATTATTTAGTAACTGGGAGCATAAAAAAAGGCACTTACACATTTCGATCAGGAATCAAAAATGTTGCAAATGTCAAAACTATCATGGAAAAATCAGGGGTAGTACTAGTCTGTGATATTAAAAGACCTGAGGACATTCCTTTCATCCTCCTAATTTCTGTTTTATTCACCCAGTGGCATGTTACACCGCTTAAATTACCAACGTTTCCACCTTTATCAAATCAATTTAGGACAGACATCAACTAAATTTCTTTAACCATATGATCATAAGTCCGATCACCAATGGTCATTTCATTTTTACTTTTATATCCCTTGTGCACATATAATTGTTGAGCACGGGGATTTTCCTTATCAACGTTTAAACTAATGAGTTTATAGCCATTATTTTGGGCAATTCTTTCAGCAAAATCCATTAATTGACTGGCGACATGCTCTCCCCAATGTTTAGGATCAACTGCCAAAGCATCAATGTACCATTCATGAGGCCAAGCTTCTTGATCTTCAAAAATCACAGTTTGAGTTGGAAGCCCCACTTTGGGATATTCTTTTTTCAAAACAAAATCAATAATTGACTGATCGTGATATGGGTACATATCTATCATACCAACCGGCTGATCTTGGTTATTAACTGCTACCCAAATTCGCCGATAAGAATAACGGTAATCTTCAGAAATAAAGCCTAATTTCATCAAATCATAAAATTGACTTTCTGGTAATTTTTTAATACTTTCCATATCCATCTCATCAAATATTTGTTTTAAAATGGGATAAATAAATGGAAAATCTGATTTTTTTGCTTTTCTAATCATAAAAAACTCCTCACATAGAAAGACAGCTATGAGAATTCCTCATAACTGCCTATCAAGAAAGTGATATAGATATAGATGTATTCTGCCATAATTGTTTTTGAGTAATAAGGAACTGGCAGAGACTGAATTTTGGAGATTTACATCAATGTGTGATTTCAACCTCCATTAATTATTATACTTCTTATAGAAAAAAGTACAAGTGATAAACAGTTATTTTCCTTTTAAAAATAATTGTTATATCGCCTTTTAGTTATATTATTCTCAAAATTTATTGTTATTTTATCATCAAAAAAGCCTCTGCCGGAGCAGAGACTTTTTTATTTATTACAAATTAGTCTTGGTAGTTAACTAAAGCCAAGAATGATTCTGGATCAAGTGAAGCACCACCAACTAATCCACCATCGATGTCTGGCTTAGACATCAATTCTTTAATGTTAGCTGGCTTTACTGAACCGCCGTATTGGATACGAACGTTTTCAGCAGTTTCTTCGTTGTACAAGTCCTTAACAGTTTCACGAATAGTCTTGCACATTTCTTCAGCTTGGTCTGATGAAGCAGTCTTACCAGTACCAATAGCCCAGATTGGTTCATAAGCAATAACAAGCTTTGAAACTTGATCTGCAGTTAAACCATCTAAAGCAGCCTTAATTTGAGCAACAACCCATTCATTTTGCTTGTTAGCTTCACGAGTTTCAAGTGATTCACCACAGCAAATAATTGGAGTTACTCCATTAGCAAATAAAGCCTTAGCCTTCTTGTTGATGTCTTCATCAGTTTCGTGGAAGTAACCACGACGTTCTGAGTGACCAATAATACAATAGTCAATACCCATTTCGTTCAAAACCTTAGGTGAAGTTTCACCAGTAAATGCACCTTCAACTTCAAAGTATGCATTTTCTGCACCAGTATGTAAGTTTGATCCTTCAGCGCTCTTCTTTAAAACGTAAAGATCAACTGCAGGAGCAGCAATAACTGATTCAACTTTACTTGGGTCTGGCAACTTACCCTTAACTGCATCAACAAATTCAGCAGTTTGTTCTGGGTTCATGTGTAATTTCCAGTTACCAGCAATAATTGGTGTACGCATTAAAATTATCCTTCCTTTTTTCTACTTATCAGAAACGCAAGCGATACCTGGTAATTCCTTACCTTCAAGATAGTTAAGTGATGCACCACCACCAGTAGAAATGTGGCTAATCTTAGGAGCAATACCCAATTGCTTAGCAGCTGCAGTTGAGTCACCACCACCGATAATAGTTACGGCATCCTTCAAGTTAGCTAAAGCACGGCCAACTTCCAAAGTACCTTCAGCAAAGTTTGGCATTTCGAATGCACCCATAGGTCCGTTCCAAACAACAGTCTTAGCATCCTTTAAGATGTCCTTGAACTTTTCAACAGTCTTAGGGCCGATGTCCAAGCCCATCATGTTGTCAGGAATATCGTCACCTACAACTTCACGTGAAGCATCGTTTGAGAATTCAGTAGCAGCAACGTTGTCAACTGGAAGAACAATCTTGTCGCCAGCCTTTTCAAGCAAGCTCTTAGCAAGTTCTACCTTGTCAGCTTCGAATAATGACTTACCAATCTTGTGACCTTGAGCAGCCAAGAAAGTATAAGCCATACCACCACCGATTAAAATGTGATCTGACTTAGGAATCAAGTTTTCAATAACACCGATCTTATCTGAAACCTTAGCACCACCAAGGATGGTTACAAATGGGTGAACTGGGTTTTCAACAGCGTCACCTAAGAACTTGATTTCCTTTTCAAGTAAGTAACCAGCTGCTGCAGGCTTACCAGCCTTCTTCATAGCAGTTGCAATACCTACGTTTGAAGCGTGACTTCTGTGAGCAGTCCCAAAAGCATCGTTTACAAACATGTCACCAAGGCTTGCCCAGTATTCACCAAGCTTAGGATCATTGCCTGATTCACGCTTACCAAAGTCGTTGTCGATATCTTGGAATCTAGTGTTTTCAAGAACAACAACGTCGCCGTCTTTCATGTTGTCGATAGTTTCTTCAACTTCCTTACCTTCATTTTCAGGTACGAAAGTTACAGGCTTCTTAAGTAATTCACTTAAACGTTCTGCAACAGGCTTTAATGATAATTCTTTCTTATCATCGTCGCTCTTAATACGGCCCAAGTGTGAAAGTAAAATTGCCTTACCACCGTGATTAATAATGTATTCAATAGTAGGAAGTGCAGCAACAATACGGTTGTCATCACCAATAACGCCGTCTTTAATAGGAACATTAAAGTCTACACGAACTAAAACCTTTTTTCCTTTAAGATCGAGATCTGAAACGATTAATTTAGCCATCAAAATCCCTCCGAAATTGATTTTATTATTTTTTCTTCAAAAAAAGGCGGAGGGGAAGAATCTCCCTCCGCCTTCTTCATTACCACTAACGTTAATCAGTTAATGAAAATTAATGATTAAAGAGTAGCAAAGTGTAACAAAGTACGAACCATTTGGCAAGTGAATGAGTATTCATTGTCGTACCAAGCAACAGTCTTAACTAATTGGTTGTCGCCTGCAGTAGTTACCATGGTTTGAGTTGGGTCAAAGATTGAACCAGCAGTCATACCTAAAACATCAGTTGAAACGATGTCGTGGTCGTTGTATGCAAATGAAGGACTTTCGTACTTCTTCATAGCTGCGTTAACTTCGTCAGCAGTTACCTTCTTGCCCAATACTGATACTAATTCAGTTACTGAACCATCTGGAACTGGAACACGTTGTGCGTGACCGTTCAACTTACCATTCAATTCTGGGATAACAAGGCCGATAGCCTTAGCAGCACCAGTTGAGTGAGGAATAATGTTGATAGCAGCAGCACGTGCTGAACGGAAGTTACCACCACGTACAGGACCATCCAAAAGCATTTGAGTTGAAGTGTATGCGTGGATAGTAGTCATAGTACCAACTTCAATGCCGAATTCCTTTTGTAAAGCATTAACCATTGGTGCCAATGAGTTAGTAGTACATGAACCAGCTGAAACGATCTTGTCGTTAGCGTCCAAAGTGTTTTGGTTAACACCGTAAACGATAGTCTTCAAGTCGTTACCTGCAGGTGCTGAAATCAATACACGCTTTGCACCAGCTTCAAGGTGAGCTTCTGACTTAGCCTTGCTAGTGTAGAAACCAGTACATTCAAGAACGAAGTCAACACCATCGTTCTTAACCCATGGAATGTTTTGTGCTTGTGGTTCAGCGTATACACGGTACTTCTTGCCGTCTACAACGATTGAGTCGTCAGTTGCTGAAACTTCGTGGTCAAAAGTACCATGAGTTGAGTCGTACTTAAGCAAGTGTGCCAAAAGTGCTGGAGTAGTCAAGTCGTTAATTGCAACAACTTCGATATCCTTTGACTTTTCGCCCAAATCCATAATACGACGGAATGCTAAACGACCAATACGGCCGAAACCGTTAATACCAATTTTAACTGTCATATCCTAAAGTCCTCCTTAAGAACTATAAACAACAATTTATTTTAAACAGGAATTTATTTCCTCTTTAAAATCTTATTTGAGGCGCCCTCATCAGTAATTAACCAGGTTTGACGAGGCGCATTAGGCATATAAGCTTTGATTGCTTCTGCTTTTCTTGCTCCACAAGCAAATGCAAATATGTGAGGTATTTTCTTTAGATTCTCAAACTGCAATCCAACCTGGGTGATGCGGTCAACAATCTTTCCTTTGTCATCGAAGAAACACCCGAAACATTCGGTGACAGCATGCTTTTCGCGAAGCTCAGAAAGCTTAATAGAATTATAGCCCCTACGCTGTGCCATTTCTTGAGCTAAGCCAATCCCATGAATCACAGCATCACTTTGCGAAATATCTTGCAGCAAGTCCGCAATCGTATCTTCACGAATCAAAGATTTATAAGCAGCTTCTGACACCTGCTCCGGCAAATACAAAGTTTTATATGAGCCGTTGGTTTTAGCTGCCATTTCTTGAACAATTGTGTTACTTTGAGTTGCAACATTCTCGCCCAAGGCTCCACGACCGGGAACAAATTCTAGTTGACGGTTATTACTCAAGCTACTTGATAAATACTTCGCGGCTTTAGCTAAAGCCGCCCCACCTAGAACAGTAATAATTGAATGACCTAACGGTAGAAGTAAATCCAATGCAGAATTTAGCTCTTCCCCCATTTCTTCAAAAACTCGATCTTGTAAATCTGCATTACCAGGAACAATAATGGTTCTTTCAATACCAAGTTTTTTAGCTAATTTAACCTCGTTTTCACCAGCGTTAAATAAGCGGTCAATCAACGGAGCTGCATCTTGTAATGTTTTCTCGCCCTTTTCAGTTAGGAACATTCCAAAGTTTTTAATCTCAATCAAACCAAGCTTTTTCAAATATTCTGTCTCAGTTCGAACATTACGCTCAGAAAGTCCTAAATGTTGAGCTACGACTCTACGCCCAACTGGCGCATTTAATGAAATCTGCTCAAGAACAAGATATCTTTGTCGAAGAATCTTTAAAACGTCAGGAACGAGAGCTTCGAGCAAGGAAAAGTCCGAGTTCATGAGCTCCCTCCTTCCCCTGGGACATAATGTGACCCAAGATGTGTCATTTTTCGTCCCAGAATGCTTAAAAATATAAGAGAAACGTAGCTTCAATAAATCTTTAACTCCTACATTTCTCAATCGACATTGTTAGTATAACAATGAATTTTTTGTAATTCAAGAAAAAACTTGTGTATTTTAAAAATATTCTAAATCGAGTGAAAAGGTTTTTATTTAGATTCGTTTTCTGCTATACTGAAAAAGGTATTATTTGGGTCTTTAGTGTAATGGATCGCACGTAAGATTCCGGTTCTTAAAATCTGGGTTCGACTCCCAGGGGACCCATTCAAAAAAGCGAGGAGATATCTCCTCGCTTTTATTTTTTCTCTTGAACAATGTATATCGGACGCCTCTTTACTTGTAAGAAAATTTTCCCAATATAGCGACCAATAACGCCAATGCAGAGTAACTGCAGACCTCCAATCAGCAAAATTATACTGACTAAAGATGCCCAGCCAAAAACATCTGTATTGGGATTGATAATGTGGCGCACAATTACTACAATCAGGCTCACAATTGAAATTATAAAAGATACACTTCCAATCCACACCGCAATATTTAACGGTGCCTGTGAAAAGTCTGCGATTCCAGCAAAAGCATACTTAAATAGCTCCCAAGTAGTCCAATCACTTTTTCCCGCAACTCTTTCAACGTTTTGATAATCCAAGTATTTTGTCCTAAAACCTACCCAGGAAAAGATACCTTTAGAAAAACGACTATATTCTTTTAACGATAAAACAGCATCCACCATTTGTCTTGTCATCATTCGATAATCACGAGCACCGGGCACAATATGAGTATTAGAAACCTGATTAATAAACTTGTAAAACATCCCACTAAAGAAAGATTTAATCTTACTTTCTCCATTACGATCCGTTCGACGAGTCCCAATGCAATCCCATTCACCAGTTTGAAGCAATTTATACATAATGGGTAAAAAAGATGGCGGATCTTGTAAATCTGCATCCATATCCACCACATAATCTCCAGTTGCTGCTTGTAACCCAGCGTATAAAGCCGCCTCTTTCCCGAAATTTCGCGAAAAAGAGATGTAATGAACATTTGGATTCTTTTCATGTAGCTGCCGTAATTCAGCTAAGGTTTTATCAGTAGAACCATCATTCACAAACCAATATTCAACTTTAACGTCCATCTTCCTAACTACTTTTTCAACTGCTTCATAAAAAAGCGGCAGCGCTTCTTCTTCATCATAGCAAGGGACTACAATTGATATCTTCTTCACTCTAGCTCATCCCTTCTTAAAAGTAATTGCTTTATTAATTCCAAATTGAATAAGTGTTGCAATTATCGTAGAGATAGCCTTAACGAGCAATTTATCTTGTCTGAGCAAGCTCACAAAAATGAATAAACAAATTGTCGTAAAAATGGTCGTAATCTGGCCCACGATATAATATTCAACAAATCTTTTAATTAAATGATCGTGAACTTTAAAATTTGCATAACTATTCCAAAGGAAGTTATTTATTAAACCACAACTTGAAGAAATCAAATTGGCAAGTTCTACTCTCATTTCTGTCATGAGAGTTAAAGTTGAATAGATTCCAAAATCAACAATCAAACCTAATATCCCAATCAAGCCATATCTAATTAATTGAATGAAATCTTCACTTTTTATAATTGCTAATACCTTACCTTGCATTACTACCCTCAACAATTCCTTAACACTTATAAGTCTTGTATTCTAGAACAAAAGTAGCAGTAAGACAAGAATTTCTACTTAATCCAGCCCCTGAATAATTCAGGACGTTCTGCAAGCTCCACATATAGATCATGGTTTGTGGCACTAATCCCTTCAATTTCGCGTCCACTATTAAAATGACTCGTTCTAAGAAGCTTACCATTTTTGGCAATATTTAAAATATAATCGTTAAATGCCAAATAAAACTGGTTTTTACGCTTATCATAAGTAAAACCTTGAACCGGAGAACCATTTCTCATGAAATCAGATCCACTTGCGCCAACTTCTTTAGGATGCCATTCATTGCCATGACGAGTCACGCGCCAATATTCAAAACGTTTCATCGCACTATTATGGAAAACAGCATAAAATTCATGATCATTTACAAAGACTGCATTATGAATATAGCGTGGATGATTTGCATCCCTATTCCAAATTTTAAAAGTCCAAATCTTACCAATCTGCAAATTATTTTTGTTAATACGCATAATTTCTTCTGACTTTGAACTATTGGTTAATAAGTGATTATTGGCAATTACATATAAATATTTATCAGTAGCGCTAAAAGTTTGACCATGCCCCATCTTAATGTATGGACTGAATTTAATACCCTTAGATAAGTTATAAAATTCATTCCAAGGCAGCCATGGTAACTTCTGCAGTTCGTATTTAGGAATTCCATTTAAATTATAAGAAATTATCCGAGCATGATTATAGTAAACATGCTTATACATTGCTAAATACATTCTGTTTTGAGAAACGGCCAATCCTTCTGGTGTAGGACCAGTCGATCCTTCAACACTTCCATCTACGTTTAAAGTGGCAGGTTGATAAAAGACAGTCTTCAAAGTCAAGCCACCACTTTTTAAAGTATGATCTGTGGTTTCAGGAGCAAAACTATTTCCCCAATTTCCTGATGTCTTATAGTGAGTTTTCCAAGTAGTGTAACTGCGACCTTTTTGCGGTTTTGCATTAGCTTTAGCAATTCCTTCTTTTTTATCACTTCTTACTATCACTTTACTTGTTGCGTGAGCCTTACCATAAGAATATTTAATAATGTGCGTCCCAATATCCCTTGAAGAAATACTAGGGTGATTTACATGAACTTTTCTAATATCGATAGCATTCCCATGCGCATCCGTAGCATAGTTTAAAGCATCGCGAACATTATAAGTATAGTTAGGATTGTAAACTAAACTTACATTTTTAGCGACAGAAATTTTATTTTTCTCAAAGGCGTTTTCATTCACCCACCCTGCTTTATGACCATTAATATAAACGTAGCAATAGCGAGAGCTTCCACTTTGACGAGTAGTCCCTGATTGAAAATTACTATAACGCAAAGCACCAGTATTCCCCATATAGCCACTTGGTCCACGTTTGCCTAAGTTGGCATAGATTCCATAACTACCTTTGTCAACAACTTTTGCGTTATATCTGGCTGCTTGCACCGAATTATGACTAAAGCCCATCAAGCTTATAGTCATAGTAGCTGCTGCCGTTAATAAATATATTCTCTTTTTTATCATCATATCTACACACTTTCTTCCGCAATAAAAAAAGCTATCCAATAAAATGGATGCTTTCTAATAATCATCAATGTCTTTTTAGAATTTGCCTTCAGTTAATTCTGCACGTTGAGCAAATTGAACGTAAAGTTTTGAATTAGTTGCTGATAAACCTTCAATTTCACGCTTAGTATTGAAGCGGTAGTGCTTTTGCGCTGCACCATTTTCAGCTACTTGGAAAATGTTATCATTAAAGCCGATAAAGAAGTGACCATTTCCATATGCAAAACCTTGAACTGGTGAATTTGAAATAAAGCTCCCATTAGTTGCTCCAATTTCAGTTGCCTTCCAATTATCACCATCTCTAGTTAACTTCCAGTATTCATAGCGATCGTAACCACCATTATGGAAGAGTGCGTACATAGTGTTATCGCCCACAAAGGTTGCATTATGGATGTAGCGATTTTCAGCTACTCTAATTGTCCAAATCTTATTAATTTGCATATCACTCTTACGGATTTGCATAACTTCTTCAGACTTTGGACCATTATTGTACTTATTATCATTGGCAAGTACATAGATGTAGTTGTTGGATGAACCAAGAGATTGACCATGACCTAACTTGATGTATGGACTCACCTTAATGTTGTTGGCATATGATTTAAAGGTACTCCAATTCATAGTAGTTAAATTTTGAGCCGCATACTTACTCTTGATTGCCCCTAAGTTATAGAGTGCCAAGTGTCCATATTGGTCACTATCACTAGAATAAAGTGAAGTTACAAAGTCATTTCCATTTACAGTCATCCCTTCTGGAATAACTCCAACTTGTCCCATCTTGTCTCCTGCTTGACCATAACCAAGACTTAAGAAGCGTGGTTGGAACAATCTAGTACGAAGAGTTAAACCATTGCTTGAGAAAGTATTACTGCTTGTTTCTGAAGTGTAATGATGAGCTGCATTCCAGTTTCTAGAGGAACCTTTGGACCCACCATTCCAAGTAGTAGTGGTCTTAAATCCCTTTTGAGGCTGCTTGGTTACTTCACCCATTTCAGACTCAGCATTATCGCGGACACTAATATTAACTGAAGCCTTAGCTTTACCATAGCTGTAATTTACAGTTGAAGGTTGAGTACTTACGTAAGTTTTTGAAACACTAACCTTGTCTGGATCAACGGCAGTACCTTGACCATCAGTTACATAATTAATTGCATCCCGTGTTGGAAAGCCATAATCAGAATTCTTAATCAATGAAACTTCTTTGGCTACAGAAATCTTGTTTCTAGCAAAGAAGTTTTGGCTAACCCAACCAACTTCACGACCGTTAACAATGATGTTCCAAAAATTTCCTTTCTTAGTAGAAACATATTGTTTAGATTGAATTTGGCCATGCTTAAAATACTTGGTAGAAGTAAATTTACCTGATGGACCATTCTTTGAAACTCGATGGTAAATTGCATAGTTCTTGGTTCCTGCAATCTTAGTAACTGCTTTACTATAGCTTTTTGCTTCAGCACGATTTTGAGTTGCACTAACAGCTAAAATACTACTAGCTAAAATCGCACTCAAAGCCATGCTAATCTTAAATGACTTTTTCATTGATTTCCTCCAAATTATCAAATATCGATGAAAACCAAAAATAGTATAGTCCAAGTAGAATACAAAATTCAACATGTTTTTAGTATACAAATAATAGTTATAGTTTTATTAGTTTGTCACTTTTATTTGTTAACTTGTTATATAATGAAAGGGTTCACATATTATTTAATAAAAGGAGAAAAATATGGTTGAATCACAAAGCAATCCTAAAAAGATGATGTGGACGACATTAGCAATGATGGCCTTTTCTACTGTGTGGGGATTTGGAAATGTTGTTAATGGATTTGTCTACTTTGATGGAACAAAAGTCATCTTTAGCTGGATTATTATGTTCTTGCTCTACTTTGTTCCTTATGCCTTAATGGTAGGAGAATTGGGTGCCACCTTTAAAAATGCTGAAGGTGGTGTCTCCTCCTGGGTGGAAGCTACAATGGGCGCAAAATGGGCTTATTATGCAGGCTGGACTTACTGGGCCTGCCATATTGTATATATTTCTAGTAAAGGAACGGGTGGACTTCGAGCCATGGCCTGGGGAATTTTTGGGAATACACTTTGGTATGATAGTTTACCAACTGCCTGGACTCAATTTGCGACTTTAGTTGTTTTCCTATTCTTCTGCTGGGTTACAAGTCGCGGAATTCAAGTTTTAAAAGGGTTGGCTACCGTAGCGGGAACTTCAATGTTCATTATGTCAATTTTATTCATCATTATGATGTTTACAGCTCCTGCTATTAATCCTCATGCCAATTATTATTCCATTAACTTTAATTGGAAGAGCTTAATGCCAACCTTTAACATAAAATACTTAACCTCTCTTTCAATCTTAGTATTTGCAGTGGGTGGATGTGAAAAGATCTCCCCATATGTAAATAAAGTTAAGAATCCTTCTAAAAATTTTCCTAAGGCAATGATGGCATTAGCTATTATGGTTATGATCTCTGCAATCCTTGGTACTTTTGCAATGGCTTTAATGTTTGATCCACAAATCGTCAATAAAAACCTTAATGAATATATTTCTAACGGACCTTACATGGCCTTCCAAAGATTAGGGGAATACTATCACGTTGGTGGTTTATTCATGTACATCTACTCTTGGTGTAATGTAATTGGTCAATTTTCAACTTTAGTTATTAGTATCGACGCCCCACTAAGAATGTTGCTTGGTAGTAAACAAGCTAAAGAATTCATCCCTAAAAAATTGCTAAAGGTTAATAAACACGGTGCTTACATTAATGGTATTTGGATGGTCGTAATTCTTTCAGGAAGTTTAATTGCCGCTCAAGCATTACTTCCCGACGCTCAATCAGTTATGGCTCAATTGGTTAAATTAAACTCGACCACAATGCCTATGCGGTATTTGTGGGTATTTGCAGCCTATATCGCGTTAAGAAAACAACAAGCAAAATTTGAGACGAGCTATCAAATGACCAAATCTCAACCACTTGCTTATACCGCCGGTGTATGGTGTTTCGGAATCACGGCTGCCTGCTGTATATTTGGAATTTACTCACCAGATTCATTTACCCTATTCTTAAATATTATTACTCCAATCATTTTGGTCGCACTTGGCCTTATTCTACCAGCCATTAAAAAGCATGAAGATGTGGCAATTTTAGATTAGAATAATTACAAATAAACATCCTTTTTAAGGGTGTTTTTTGTTTGCGCATGATACACTGGTTTTAGCAAAAACATAATGGAGGGGATTTTTTGGAAATTACATTAGAAAATCAAGCACGAGAACTTTTACATGAGCATAGTCTTAAAGTTACCAAACCTCGATTACGGATTTTAACTTATTTAATGTCTCATCATAATCATCCAACCGTTGAAACTATCTATCAAGCCCAAAATGCAGCCGGTTTAATTAATAAGGCTACTATTTACAATACGTTAAATACTTTGGTTAAAGTAGGAATTATTATGGAAATCAAAAATGGGGATAACTCTACTCACTATGATTTTTTCGTTAAACCTCACTTTCACATCATTTGTAAAAATTATGGTAAAATTGCTGACGTTTTCTATCCAAATTTTGATAAGATTGAAGATCAAATGCGGGAAAATGCGGAGAAGCAAACTGGTTTTACAACTACTGCCAGCCATTTAGAAATTTTCGGCCTTTGTCCCGAATGTCAAAAAAAGCTAAAAAAATAGTGCTAGAAGATTGTTTTCTAGCACTATTTTCGTTATTCAGTAAATAATGTCCAAGGTTGGCTTGGTCTATCATAAAGATAGCCTTTTTGCCAATTCCATTCAGGATGTTGCTTCATAAAGCTTTTAGCGTCAAATGGTTCACCATCAGCTCTGCCAAAAATTCCCCACATATTCAAGTTCTCAATATCAGTAGCATCTGCACATTTTCCGTCACATGAACCACCTGGGAAGAAAGGTACATTCCAAACACCGTGAGGATCGTCAGCATAGTATTGAGGGTCAACATCATAGTGAGCACAAATATCACGTGAAGAAGCACATTGATAGCCTAAATATGGATCATACTTATCTGCTAAGATTCTTTTGGCCACCTCATCATCAATTGTCCCAGATACTTCCGGTAATAATTCTTCAAAGCGGGCTCTCCGGGCGCCAGTTTGCTGACGAGTATCGTTATAGCCATTATCAACACACTCAAGGTTGCGAATTCTTGGATTGTGACAGGCATTACAACCATAATAGAATCCCTCAGTTGACTTTAGCAACTCTTGATGCTTTAGTCCTTGTTCAAAGCGGGCAATCTCATCAGTATTAGTATCACAAAGGAGCCAAATATTCGCATAGCCGCCATTGTTTCCTTCATTAACTAATTTTATCCATTGATCAATATTATTTGCATATTGGGTAGCCTGGCGTGCACGAATAAATTCAGGCATTCCTTTCACATCATAGCCAACAAAACCAGCAATCGTCGTTTCCGTAATCCCAAGACCAGCCTCAGTAACATAGAAATCCGTCATCGAGTCAATATACCCTGGAACAGTTTGCATCTTAAATGCATGCCCCTTAGTTGGATGGACTTCTTCACAAATGTTAAAGTATTGCCCACTCCAAAAATCATCAAAACTTTCATGAGCAATTACCGGTTTACCATCTTTTGTGGCAGATCCGGTAGCCACAAATGCAGAGCAATGAGATCCTCGGGGTCCTTGAGGAGGGTTATTAGAATAATTAGCTGAGACTTGGGGCCACCAATAACCAGTTAATTCCATCCAATCATTCCAGGCGAGAATATCATTAATACTAGTTTTTAAACCGTTTGCAGTAAAACCATCAGCCATGCCACGCATTTCTTCCAAATATTCTTCAGGAATCTTATCTTTATGCAATTTAACTGCTTGATTAGCAAAGAAAGAATAATCCATTCCATATAACTCAAGCGTCATATGAGTGTAAACCCGAACTGCATCCCTGAATTCATTAGTTAAAAGATAACCATGTTGAAAGCCAATTTCATACGGATCACCTTGCACGTACAAATAATGCCAACCATTAATATCTTTTTTATTAGCTTTTGCGACAATTTTACTTTGCGTATCCGTTAACGTCATAATATTGCCTTCTTTAAATTGGGTTCATTGCATTCCAATATGGAAGCATTACTGGTTCTTTTTCATAAGCAGCAAGTTGTTCGTCAGTTAAGTACTTCTTGTTGACAACAGTTTCGTAGGTATATTGTTCCATCCAATCGTTGCCCATAATGAAGTATCCTTTATGACCAACTTTTGAACCCCAAGAGTTTTGAATCTTCCATCTAATCGGCTCATCATCCCGAATATCAACACCAGAAATAAGCATTGCGTGTGTTGGTAAACTTTCACGGTATTCAAATCTCTTAGTCTTATCAGTACCTAACTTAATACCAAATGAACGATCCCAGTCAAAGACCTTCTCAGTTAAAACCCCCGCTTGTGGTGCCCATTCTTGAAGAACATCACAGCCAAACCATACAGGTTCATCATCTTTCAATTGTTTAATTGCAGTTTTCTCCATATCTTTCATTGAAACGTTGAAGTAACGACTTGGTTGTCCCCCAACCATATTTCCAGAGATTTCAACAGCAAATGAAGTATTATATGGATATTTCTCTCCCGGTAAATTCATCAGTTCAACATAGTCATTAAAATCAATATTCACAAACTTCTTAAAGAATTCCAATGGAGTAACTTGACCCGTAGTATGATATTCATTATTTTCGTCACGATATTCATAAGTAAATTTTTCTGGAGGTGTACCTAAAGAAATGGCTAAAATGCGAT
Organism: Lactobacillus intestinalis; assembly: GCF_024397795.1. Lineage (NCBI taxonomy): Bacteria > Bacillati > Bacillota > Bacilli > Lactobacillales > Lactobacillaceae > Lactobacillus > Lactobacillus intestinalis. The sequence goes on from NZ_CP072983.1 coordinate 1,177,550, forward strand.
AGTTTTCCGCATTCATTTGATGAAGCACACTCTTTATCTTTTCATCAGATGCATCACTATTAACCAAATCACGTAGCTTCAAAGCATCTTTTTGCAATTTTCTATCATACATTCGATTCAATTCTTGAGAGTTAGCACTGACTGCATCTTCTGGCATAGCTTGCATTGGCACAATCCCGTATTTTTCGATTAAATCAACGAGTAATTGCCAATCGCCGCCGTCTTGTTGAGGGGTAGTAAGTAACCAGTTTACTAAACGATCAGACAATGGCTGATCAGCTGTATCAATAATGTTTTGGTAAAAATAATTACCCTTTTCGAGCTTGTCATAAAAATAAATATAACTAGGCGATAACTCCATATCTTTAATATGGTGATCTTTTTCAATATGGTAACGAATAAAATTTAAACCTGAGAAGTCCCAACAACGCCCAGATTTCTTTTGATTCATAACTTTATTTGAATCAATATCAATTGAAAATACAAATGGATGTGAATTTATTTCACTTTGATTTGTAATTGATTTCTTAATCCCGTTTTTCATCACGGCATTTTGAGTGTTGCGATATTTTGGTGTATCTAAAAATTTTGATCTAATTTGTTTTAAATTCTTATTATCAATTTGTACCATAAGTAATCTCTTTTCCTTAAAATCACGTATTTATTCAATTTTTACTAGTTGAAATTTCGTTATTTTCATCTTCCTTGACAATATTATTGGAAACCTGTTGATCTGGCTTATAAGGGCGCTTAATTGGCATCCCCATAGGGTTTTGATCTTTAGACATAACGGTAGTAGGAACGTTTGACAAAACTTTTCCTGGCTTTTTAAGCCCTTCGATTTCCCAAGTAAACGGGGCAAACTTGTTATGAGGATTTACCCAATTAGGATGCTTCTTTGAAAGCTGATATACGCTAAAGCAAATAACCAGAACCACAGCCACTAAAGCTAGAATAACTGAAACATAAACTATAGGTGATCCTACTTCGGACTTAACCTGTGCTGGAGGATAAATGGCAAGAACAATTGCAAAAGCTGAAGAAATCAACCCTAATCCTGCAACAATCCATGCCCCCACTTTTCCTCCTGGAACTCTAAATGAACGAGGACGGTTAGGTTGGTCATAACGCAAGCGCAGAAAAGCAGTAAACATCAAGATATAGTAAATCATGTATAAAACAGTAATTGTTTGAGTTAATAAAATCACAAATCCTTCCACATTAGGAATCAGTTTGACTAAATAGGCAACGATAGTCATGCCAGCAATTTGGGTATACATTAAATGAGCTGGCATATTATGTTTATTATTTTGCTGGAACCAGTGTGGCAAAAAGCCACTGCCTCCAACTTGTCCTAGCATAAATGATGGACCTGCCATATTAGTAACAACCATAGCAATCGTATTGAAAAGTAATGCCCAAACAAGAATCATATACAACCAAGGCATCCCGATTGTAGAGCCTAAAACCCGAAATACAGAATAAAGGGTATATAAAACATTGATTTGCTTTTCTGGAATAATCATCGCAATAATTACCGTACCAACAACAAAGATCAAGAAAGCAAGAATAATTGAAATAAACATTGCTTTAGTAAAATCTTTTTCTGGATGTTTTAACTGTTTGATATGAGCAGCATTCATATCAATACCCGTATATGAGAAAAACACTCCCGCAGCTAAGGCTAGAGTACTCATTCCATTCCATTTTGGAACTAATCCTTTAAATGTCATTGGAATAACTGGTTGGTGGCCTTGAGCTACCCAAACAATAGCCAAAATAATCATAACTGCCAAAGGGATCAAACTTCCGATAATAACTCCGTATTTAGCGATGTTAGAGAAAGCTTTAACACCTTTAGTCGAAAGATATGTAAGAACCCAATATAAAATAATCCAACCCGTCATGATCAACAATTCATGTTGTGGTGCTTGTGCAAACTTAACAGCCGCATCATAGTTGGGTGTATAAAACATTATTGTTGCAGTAAAGCTAGGCATTCCCATCCCAAAGTTTAGAATCAATTGAAACCACAGGATAAGTAAGCAAGTTAATCCCCAGCCTTTGCCTAATCCTTCACCAACCCAACGGAAAATTCCTCCACGATTACTCCAACCTGAACCTAATTCCGCAGCAACTAGAGCTGTTGGAATAAAGAAACAAATGGCGCCAATTGCGAAGTAAGTTACTGAGGCAAGCCCATAAAATGATTGCTGAACATCATTTGCTAGTCCCGCAACAATGGAAACATTCATCATTGTTAAGGCAAGTACGGAGATATAGGTCTTTTTCCTGTTAGTTTTTTCTTCTCCCATGCAAATACTCACTTCTTCCAAAAGAAACTTACTGAAAGTTAATCTATAAAAATAAAAAATTAATACAATAAATAACTATTTATATAATAACTTGCAAGTTAAGATAATAATTATATATTCACCTTTTAGATTAGAAGCTAAAAATCTAAAAAGCAAGTAAAAGCAATCGAGCTCTCTTGTGTCAAAAATAAAAAAGGTAGATAAAAACATCTTCATGTTTCTATCTACCCTTTATTCAGATAGTCTATTTTACTTCAAATCGCCAACTAATAATTCTGCTCTTTGAGCTAAGTTTACATATAACTTATTATCACTAATTGAAATACCTTCTACTTCACGACCACTCTTAAATTGGTATGAATGTTTAAGCGTACCATCATAACCAACTTTAAAGATTAAGTCATTGAAGGAAATGTAGAAGTTATTGTTCTTGGTATCATACGTAAATCCTTGAACAGGTGCACCGTTATTTACGAAATCACCATCAGTTACCCCAACTAATTGTGAATACCAATTATCGCCAGTCCGTGATAACTTCCAGTATTCATAACGATGTTTTTCAGTATCATGGTAAAGCCCATACATAGTATGATCATCAACTACCACTGCGTTTTGGTAGTAACGAGAATCTTCTGCATTTCCCTTATTCCAAGTCTTAACAGTCCAAATCTTATTAATGCACATGTCACTCTTACGGATTTGAACTAATTCTTCTGAATCAGTAGTTTGATGCATTGTATGATCATTTACTAAAGCATAAATATACTTGTCAGTTGATCCTAAGGCTTGTCCGTGACCAATTGGAATATAAGGACTTACTTTAATATTTTGAACATACTTATTAAACTTATCCTGACTCATTTCATTTAAGTGTTGAGGATTATAAGGGCTCTTCAACTTACTTAAATCATAACCAACAATATGGCCATTCATCAAATTAGTGTGGCTAAGCAAACTAGTATAAGCCCAGTTATTTGAAACTGTTACACCTTCTGGAATATGACCTACACGATTAATATTTCCATCATCAGAATAAGTTTTAATACTTAATAGAACTGGTTGATATAAACGAGTGGTCAAAGAAAGGTTTCCACTAGAAAAAGTATGCTTTACAGTTTCTGGTTGGAATTCCTTAGGACTAATATAGTTGATTGAGGCACCGTAGTGTGAATCCCATGATTGAAAATCATTAGTACCTTTTTTAGCTGAAACGCTATCAGCATCCCCGTAACCTTCTTTGGTACTCTTTCTTACTGTGATAGCTACAGTCGAACTACCTGACCCATAAGTGTACTTTACCTTATAAGTCTTTGGGGTACCACAATTAATTGTAGACTTAGAAACATTCACTTCTTGGTTGTCTACGACTGTACCGGTTGAATCAGTAGCATAACTAATTGCATCTTTAGGATCGAAAGTATAATTATCATTTCTTACCAAAGAAACGGTCTTTGGAGTTTCGATTGTGTTTCTAGCAAAGTAGTTTTGGTTAACCCAACCTACACGTCGACCATCTACATAAATCAACCAGTAAGTATATTTCTTAGTCTTAATACTTTGATTTGATTGAATATGGCTATAGCGGAAATTTTGACCATCGGCTACCTTAGTATGAACTTTACCGTTTGAAACACTCTTCCATACCTTGTAATTCTTAGCTCCAGCTACTTTAGTCATAATATCGTAACTAGTAGTAGTTTGCGCAGGCTCTTTCTTTTTATCCGTTACATTACCCGCTTCACTATCACCTTTAGTAGCTAAATTATTTTTGCTTGAAGAATCTGTATCACTTTTTACACTTGAATCAGTTGTTTTTGTACTTGTGTTTTGGCTAGTACTTGCTGCAAATGTAGTTGTAGAATAACCAGCAAAAATTCCTAAACTGATTACCAAAGCAGATGCACATGTCAAAACTTTCTTTGAATAATTCAAAAAAATTCCCTCCGAAATAATAATTCACTACTTCTATTGTAATATGAACCATAGTAATAGAAAAATACAAAATCAATACAATTTAATTAATTTTTAGCATCTGAGCCTCATCTATTGACATAATTAAAAGTAAGTGATTTAATTAGCACTGTACTCATGAGAGTGCTAACAATTTTTATAGGAGGCAAATATATGCTTGTACCTACAGTTATTGAACAAACTGCTCGTGGCGAACGTGCCTACGATATTTACTCACGTTTATTAAAAGATAGAATTATCATGCTTAGCGGTGAAATCAACGACCAAATGGCTAACTCAATCATCGCTCAATTATTATTCCTTGATGCACAAGACAATACTAAAGACATTTCTCTTTACATTAACTCACCAGGTGGTGTAATTACTTCTGGTCTTGCAATTATGGATACTATGAACTTTATTAAATCAGACGTTTCTACTATTGCAATTGGTATGGCTGCTTCAATGGCATCTATTCTTTTGACCAGTGGTACTAAGGGTAAGCGTTTCGCACTTCCTAACTCAACTGTTTTAATTCACCAACCTTTAGGTGGTGCTCAAGGTCAACAAACCGACATTCAAATTGCTGCTGAAGAAATTTTGAAGAGTCGTAAGAAGATTAATCAAATCTTACACGAAACTACCGGTCAACCTTTGGAAAAGATCCAAAAGGATACTGAACGTGATAACTACCTTAGTGCTGAAGAAGCGAAGGAATACGGTTTAATCGATGAAATTATGGTTAACAAGAAGAAGTAATTTCAAATAATATAAAAAATAGAGTTCCACGGAACTCTATTTTTTTACGCCCTTAAACCATCTGCTAACTCACGTAATTTTTTAAAACGATGATTCACACCTGATTTTGAAATTGGACCATCTGGAATTTGTTCAGCAACTTCCTTTAATGAAAGCTCCGGATGACTTAACCGAAAACGAGCTAAACTTTGCAATTTATCAGGTAAACTATCTAAACCATTTTTTTCATCAATTAATTGAATATCTTCAACTTGTTTAGCAGCCGCGGTGGCTGTTTTTTTCATATTGGCAGTATCACAATTAACCAAACGATTTACTGAATTACGCATATCCCGCATAATTCGTAAATCCTCAAAAGAAAGCATGGCATTTAATGCACCAATAATATGCAAGAAATCACCAATTTTTTCTGCTTCTTTCAAATAAGTAATATAGCCTCGTCTCCGCTTAGTTGTTTTAGCATTCAAGTAAAAATACTGATTCATCAACTTCGCCAAATCCAAATTATGATCTTCATAAGTTGAATAAATTTCTAAGTGGTAGCGACTTGTTTCTGGATTATTAACGCTCCCTCCTGCCAAAAAAGCCCCTCTTAAATAGGACATTGCTCCTTCACGTGACTTCATAATACGTTCAGGAATGCGGGTAACCAAGCCTTTTTCATCATCCCAAATTTGAAGATTCTCCAAAATCTCTTTTACATTTCGCTGTAAACGAACCAAATATTGATTATTTTTCTTCAATTTCATCTTCTTGGAAACAATTAATAAAGGTTCAATTCCATAAGCAATTTTAATTAAAGAAAAAATACGCCGAGCAATTGCAGGATTTTCTGTAGTAATATCTAAACTAAATTGATGATCATGTAAGTTTAATACCCCATTCATACGCAAAAAAGCGGCCAATTCCGCTTTTGCATGCTCGGGATGAACCGGCAAAGAAGTTAATTCTTTTTTGACATCACTTGCATAACTAACCATTATTATCAGCCATTCTTCTCCTTGACATCGCTTCAAATGCCAAATTAATGATTTCCTTAGCTACTTTTTCTCCATCATGAAAAACTAAGCCATGACGTTGATCAATAAAATCATCGGTAATTACTCGGCATTCTTGTTCTCTTAATCCTGCAAAATCATTCCCAACTGGCTCCAAATACTCATCATAATCTTCTGGATGGAACTTGCTCATATCAATTTTGGCACCATTTACCAAAGCAGTATTGATATAATGTCCCCCCAGATGATCATTAATCACTTTAACATGATCAGCGTCATTAAAATGATCCGTTTCACCACGTTGAGTCATGATATTACAAATATAAATAACCTCAGCACTAGTTTCTCGAACAGCTTCTCCTAAATTAGAAATCATTAAATTAGGTAAAATTGAAGTAAATAAACTTCCTGGTCCCAAAACTACTGCATCAGCTTGCATAATTGCTGCTAAAACTGGCAAAACAGCCTTAGGTTCTTCATTTGAATCAGTATCAGTTACCCATACTCGTTTAATGCGCTTATCTTTAGAAGTGATTTCAGTTTCACCAACTTCAGTTGTCCCATCAACAAATTCCGCATTTAAAGTCAAAGGTTCATTAGAAGCAGGAAAAACATGGCCATCTACTTGCATCATTTTTGAAAGTGATTGAACTGCATCAAAAATATTTCCATGCATTTCATTCAAAGCCGCAATAATCAAATTTCCAATTGCATGACCTGAGAAAAATGAATCAGAAGAATCAAAGCGATATTGAAAAATATTTTTCTTTTCTTGGGAAATATCGCTTAATGATACCAACACATTTCTAATATCACCAGGTGGAACTACATTGATAAAATTGCGAATTGATCCAGATGAACCACCATCATCAGAAACGGTGACGATTGCTGTAATTTCTGCATTGCGCTTTTTTAAAGCATTTAAAATTACTGGTAAGCCTGTACCGCCTCCAATAACTACTACTTTGGGACGTCTGCCTTTTATTACTCGAACTATTTTAGTTTCTGCGTATGACAAACATCTTCACCTACTTTCTACTGTAACGGCTAACCTCGCGGTGGGTAATATCAACCGGATACTTTTTAGAAAGGTCACGTGCTAACTGTTGCGCAATTGATACGCTTCGGTGTTGGCCGCCAGTACAACCAATTGCAATTGTGAGCTTTTCTTTACCTTCTTTAATATATCCAGGAATCGCCGTTTTCAATAAATCTAATAATTTTTGATAAAATACTTGCGTTTCTTCTTTGCTCATGACGTAGTCAAATACCCGCTTATCAAGTCCAGTAAAAGGCCTCAATTCAGGGATATAGAATGGATTAGGTAAGAATCGTACATCCATTACAATATCAGCATCAATTGGCATCCCATACTTAAAGCCAAATGACATAACTTCAATTGAAAAAGGCTGTCTTTTACTGTCACTAAAGGTACTTAACAACTTTTCTTTTAATTGCTTTGTCGACAACTTAGAAGTATCAATTATATAGTTAGACCGATTCTTGATTGGTGTGAGAATTCGACGTTCCTCCAAAATCCCATCAAGAAGACGACCACTATTTGCAAGGGGCGGTAGCCGTCTAGTCTCCTTATAACGCGCAACTAAAGTATCATTAGAGGCTTCTAAAAATAAAATAGTTGCTTGAACTTTTCCATTATCTTCAAGTGAATTTACTTCATCAAGTAAATCGGTATAAAAATTTTTCACTCTTAAATCAATTACTACTGCTACTTTTTGGAAATCATTAGAATTAATCATTAAATCCCAAAAACTACTTAAAAGAGTTGGAGGTAAATTATCAACTACAAAATACCCCATATCTTCTAAGGCATGAGCAGTTACAGTCTTACCTGCACCACTCATTCCAGTTACAATTAGTAATTGCTTCTTTTCTTCAGCCATTGTGCTGTCCTCCCCTACCCTTGCATTATAACATACCGGGTGTTTCTTTTTTTATAATAAAAAAAGAAGTCTTACGACTTCTTAAAATTTTATCTGTGCATCCAAGCTGTTACAATTTCGTTGATTCCGAATACTAATAACCAAAATGCGACTAACCATACTAAACTCAAAGCTGCGATTAATGGATTAAAGATCAAAAATACAGCAATAATCAAACTCAAGATATTCATAATCAAGCTAAAGATAAAATAGCCAGTTGAAAAATCTTTTAAGTGCCATGAAAATACAATCCCTACCACTGAGTCCACAAAGAACCAAATTGCAAATAAGTAGGCAATTGTTAAACCACCGATATCATAGGAGCATAAGAACAGAACACCTACAATAATATCTAAAATACCAGAAATCAAAGTTACCCAGCTACGTGAAAAGAAGTTGCGGAAACGTGAATATCCAGCTAGCCATACAAACCCTTGGACAATAGACAAAATACCAAAGATTAACACAAAGGCATGTAATCCTTTCCCAGGGTGACGAATTAATAGAAAAGCTGCAATGACCATTAGGACACCTGCAATTAATGCGCCCCAATCAAAACCACGGTTGCTTCTTGATGATGTAGAAAAATTATCCATAATTTTCTCCTCCTTGAAGCATATTTTACACTTATTAATTAATAATGTAATACTTGACAATTAATCATTTTTGTCAAGTGCTTCTTTAGTAAGCTTAGTATCACGTTCAAGAACAGGTTTTAAATATTGGCCCGTATAACTTTCTTTTACTTTAGCAACTTCTTCAGGGGTACCTGTTGTTACAATAGTACCACCTCCATCGCCTCCTTCTGGTCCCAAGTCAATTAGCCAGTCAGCAGATTTAATCACATCAAGATTATGTTCAATAATTAAAACTGTATTTCCTTCATCCACCAGTCTCTGTAAAACTTCCATCAAACGCTTAATATCATCAGTATGAAGACCTGTGGTTGGTTCATCTAAAATGTAAAAATTCTTACCAGTAGATAATTTTTGCAATTCTGCTGCAAGCTTCATTCTTTGAGCTTCACCACCAGATAAGGTTGTGGCAGATTGGCCCAATTTTACATATCCTAAACCAACATCAACAATAGTTTGGAGTTTACGCGCAATCTTAGGAATGTTTTGGAAGAACTTAGTAGCTTCGTTAATTGTCATATCTAAAACTTCCGCAATGTTTTTTTCGCGATAAGTTACTTCTAAAGTTTCAGAATTATAACGAGTTCCATGACATACCTCACAAGGTACATAGACATCAGGCAAAAAGTTCATTTCAATCTTAATGATTCCGTCGCCATGACAAGCTTCACACCGGCCGCCTTTGACATTAAATGAAAATCTCGCCTTAGTATAGCCGCGCATTTTAGCCTCATTTGTTTGTGCAAAAAGGGTCCGAATATCATCAAACACACTGGTATATGTGGCGGGATTACTTCTTGGAGTTCGTCCAATGGGACTTTGATCAATATCAATAATCTTCTCGATATTTTTATAACCAGTAATAGATTTATATTTACCAGGTTTTTCCGAATTATTATTGAGCTTTTGAGCAAGTGCTCTTTTTAAAATAGTATTAACTAAAGTAGATTTCCCAGAACCAGAAACTCCAGTTACCACAATTAATTTACCTAGTGGAAATTTTACATCAATGTCTTTCAAATTATTTTCTGAAGCACCTTTGATAGTAATAAATTTTTTATTACCAGCTCTACGCTCTAATGGAACAGGAACAAACTTTTTACCAGATAAATATTGCCCAGTTAAAGAGGTAGGATCTTTTTCTACTTCTTCTGGGGTCCCAGCAGCCATAACTTTTCCGCCATAACTTCCAGCACCAGGGCCCATATCAATCAAGTAGTCCGCTTGGCGCATAGTTTCGTCATCATGTTCTACCACGATTAAAGAGTTCCCCAAATCACGCATACGCTTTAAAGAAGCAATTAAACGATCATTGTCCCGTTGATGAAGTCCAATTGAAGGTTCATCCAACACATACATAACTCCTGATAAGTTTGATCCAATTTGAGTAGCTAAACGGATTCTTTGAGCTTCTCCTCCTGACAAGGTATTGGCTGAACGAGAAAGAGTTAAGTAATCTAAGCCAACACTATCTAAAAAAGTTAGTCTATCCCTAACTTCTTTTAAGATCGGTTTAGCAATTGTAGATTTTTGTTCATTAAATTTAAGATCAGTAAAGAAGTTCAAAGCCTTATTAATTGATAATTCTGAAGCCTGGGCAATATCCTTATCGCCAACCTTAACTGCCAAAGCTTTTTCATTTAAACGTTTACCCTGACAAGTAGAACAAGTAAGTTCAGTCATGTACTTACCCATTGCATCCCTCATAAACTTAGACATCGGATGATGATAACGTCGATTAATATTTTCCATGACTCCTTCAAAAGGTTGCGTAGTATCATTTACTCCAAAATCTCCAGTTAAATGAAATTTAACAGCTTTTTTAGAACCATGTAGGATAGTTTCTCTTTGCTTTTTAGTTAATTTATTAAAGGGTTTATCCATTGGAATGCGTAAAGCTTCACAAGCCTGCTCAAGCATCCCCGTGTAATACTTCGAATTACTCCATGGGGCAATTGCACCTTCAGCCAAAGTCTTACTTTTATCCGGAATAACCAGATCTTCATCTACTGAAAGTTTCATTCCCAGTCCATCACAATCAGGACAAGCTCCAAATGGTGCATTAAATGAAAATAGACGTGGTTCCATTTCTCCAACAGTAAAACCACACTTAGGACAAGCATAATATTCAGAAAAATTAAGCATTTCTTGTCCAATGACATCAACATTCATGTAACCATCAGACAAACGAAGAGCAGCTTCAACTGAATCAAATAAGCGTGAACGGATACTTTCCTTAACGACTAAACGGTCTACCACAATATCAATTGAATGACGTTTATTTTTTTCAAGCTCAATATCATCACTAATATCATGCATTACACCATCAACAATCACCCGGACATATCCTGCGCGTTGAATTCGTTTAAATGCTTCTTTATGTTCCCCACGCTTATCTCTAATAACGGGAGCTAGCAACTGAATTCGGGTTCTTTCAGGAAGGGCCATAATTCGATCTACCATTTGATCTACACTTTGGCGCTCAATGACAGTCCCATCATTTGGACAAACTGGAGTACCAACACGAGCCCATAAAAGACGTAAGTAATCATTTATTTCAGTTACCGTACCCACAGTCGAACGTGGATTATGCGAAGTTGTTTTCTGATCAATTGAGATGGCAGGATTTAACCCATCAATCGAATCAACATCTGGCTTATCCATTTGTCCTAAAAATTGTCTAGCATAACTCGAAAGTGATTGAACATAACGTCTGCGCCCTTCCGCATACAAAGTATCAAAAGCTAGAGAACTTTTCCCGGATCCTGATAATCCAGTCACAACGACCAATTTATCTTTTGGAATAGTAATATCAATATCTTTTAGGTTATGTTCGCGTGCTCCACGAATTACAATCTTATCATTTACCATTAATTACCTTTCCCCCTTTTCTTCTTTGGTTTCTTAGTTGTATTTTGTAATTCCATAATTGCATCTCTAAGAGTTGCGGCTTCTTCAAAGTCTAATTTCTTAGCAGCTTCTTGCATCTGAGCTTGCAAGTTCTTAATCATCTCCTGACGTTGTTTAGCAGTTAATTCATCAAAGTTCAAATCTGCAAAACTGTCGCTCTTTTCTTTTTCTTCAGTATCTTTAGTGACAGAGATAGCTCGACGAATTGGCTTAATAATTGTTTTAGGAGTGATATTGTGCTCTTTATTAAACTGCATTTGCAGTTCACGTCTACGATTAGTGGCATCGATTGCTTCATGCATGGAGTCCGTGATTTTATCGGCATACATAATTACTTCCCCATTTGCATTTCGGGCAGCTCTACCCATAGTTTGAACAAGGGGACGATAAGCTCGCAAAAAGCCTTCCTTATCTGCATCTAAGATTGCCACCAATGAAACTTCCGGTACATCAATTCCTTCCCTAAGCAAATTAATTCCGATCAACACGTCAAACTTCCCTAGTCTCAAATCACGCAAAATCTGCATTCTCTCTAAAGTCTTAATATCCGAGTGCAAATAACGAACCTTAATTCCTAGATCTTTTAAATAGTCTGTCAAATCTTCAGCCATCTTTTTAGTTAAAGTAGTAACGAAGACACGCTCATCTTTATCAATACGCTTATTAATTTCACCAACCAAATCATCAATTTGCCCATCAATCGGCCTTACCTCAATCTTAGGATCAAGCAGTCCTGTCGGCCGGATAATTTGTTCAACCTTATGATCGGTTCTCTCTAATTCATAATCGCCAGGGGTTGCTGAAACATAAAGAATTTGATTAACATGCTTTTCAAATTCTTGTAATTTTAATGGACGGTTATCAAGTGCCGATGGCAAGCGGAAACCATAATCGATCAAAGTCTTCTTACGATTTCGATCCCCATTATACATGGCCCGCAATTCTGGCATCGTCGCATGAGATTCATCAATCAAAATTAAGAAATCATCAGGGAAGAAATCAAGCAAAGTATATGGTGGCTCACCAGCTTTTCTACCTTCCATATGACGAGAATAGTTTTCAATTCCGTTAGTATAGCCAACTTCACTCATCATTTCCATATCATAGGTAGTTCTTTGTTTAATACGTTGAGCTTCAAGAAGTTTCCCTTCACCTTCAAATTCCTTAACCTGCACATTCATTTCTTGCGAAATTGCCTTTAGTGCACGCTTCATTTGTTCATCATTCGTCATAAAGTGGGTTGCTGGGAAAAGAGAAATATTTTCTCTTTCGCCAATTATTTCACCAGTTAAAGAATCAATTTCAACAATTCGATCAATTTCATCGCCAAAAAATTCTACTCGGTAGGCATGGTTAGAATTTCCTGCAGGGAAAATTTCAACAACATCCCCTCTTACTCGGAATCGACCACGCTGAAAGTCAATATCATTACGATCATATTGCAAATTAACTAAATCACGCAAAAGCACATTTCGTTCATATTCATCACCTTCATGAAGAGTAATCACGCTTTTAGCGTATTCTCGCGGATCCCCTAAACCATAAATACAGGAAACCGAAGCAACCACAATTACATCATTTCTCTCCATCAAAGCACTGGTCGCTGCGTGACGGAGTTGATCAATTTCATCATTAATTGCTGAATCTTTTTCAATATAAGTATCTGATTGAGGTACATAGGCTTCTGGTTGATAGTAATCATAGTAAGATACGAAATATTCAACGGCATTTTTAGGGAAAAACTCCTTAAACTCGCCATAAAGTTGTCCTACCAAAGTCTTATTGTGAGAAATCACTAAAGTTGGCTTATTTAGTTTAGCAATGATATTTGCCATGGTAAAAGTTTTACCAGTACCAGTTGCACCTTCAAGAATCTGTTCTTTGTATCCTTTTTTAAAGCCAGCAGTCAACTTATCAATAGCCTGTTCTTGATCACCAGCTGGTTTAAATTTAGATACTAATTCAAATTTACGATTTTTCTGTCTTTTGATCATAAAAAGTCACCCCGCAAAAAAAGTTGGACTCAAAAGCCCAACTTTTAAATTAATGTATATTTATTTTACTACCAAGAACATGTTTTCGCACGTTTTTTGCTCAATTATTTTAATAATTTTGCTAAAGCTGCTTGGTAGTCTTCAGCAGCCTTTTCAGCTTTTTCAATAGTAGCTCTATTAACGCCAACATAAGCCTTAATTACTGGTTCAGTTCCAGATGGACGAAGAGCAACCCAAGTTTCATCGTCTAAGAAATATTTCAAAACATTTGACTCTGGAAAACCTTCAAGTGGAGTTACTTTTCCATTTTCAATAGTTTCTTTCTTCAAGAAATCTTGAATCTTAATAACTTTGGCACCATTGATTTCAGTCAAGTGTTCATCGCGAAGCTTGCTCATTAATTCGGCCATCTTCTTTTGACCACCAATCCCTGGCATTTCAATCGCACGAGTTATTTCATAAGCCACACCATACTTTTGCCAAATTTCTTTCAAACCATCAAAGACAGTCATATTTCTAGAAGCATAGTAACTTGTAAGTTCTGCAAACATCAATGCTCCTTGCATTGCATCCTTATCACGAGCAAATGGTTTAAACAAGTAACCATAGCTTTCTTCAAAACCCATCAAGAACTTAGCATCTCCAGCTTTGTTCATACGATCGACTTCTTCACCGATATACTTAAAACCAGTTAAAACGTGCTTAGTCTTAATACCAAAATCTTCTGCAATCTTAAACGGAAGTGCACTAGAAACAACAGAAGTTACAATTTCATAATCGTTTGAAAGCTTACCACTTTCCTTTAAATGAACAAGTAGGTAGTAAGCCATCAAAGTTGCAATTTGGTTTCCAGTTAAAACTTGGAAGTCACCGTCTTCTTTTCTGACTGCGGCCCCCATTCTGTCAGCATCTGGGTCAGTTGCGATAATAACATTGGCATCAACTTCATCCGCCAATTTAAAACCAGGCTTAAAAACATCACGATATTCTGGATTGGGTTTAATGGTAGTTGGAAATTCTGGATCGATAATTGATTGACTAGGCACTGGAATGACATTATCAAATCCACCTTGTCTAAATGCACGATCATATAACATCTTTCCTGTACCGTGAAGTGGAGTATAGATAATCTTTAATTTTTCTGCATTCTTCTTAATTAAATCAGTATCGATGTTAACTTTCTTCAATTCTGCTAAATATGCTTCATCAACATCTTCACCAATTAATTGTAAGGTGCCATTTGCACGAAGTTTGGCGACATTATCAGCTTTAATATGGAAAATGTCTTTAACCTTTTGTGCATAACTAAATAGTCTATCTGCATTTTCAGGAGCCATTTGTGCACCATCTTCACCATATGCCTTATAGCCGTTGTATTGCTTAGCATTGTGAGATGCAGTGATGTTAATTCCTGCAAAAGTGTGCAAATATCTAACAGCAAAGGATAATTCTGGAGTAGGTCTTAAATCATCAAAAAGATATACGTGAATGCCATGTGTAGCTAAAATTCTAGCAGCATATTCCGCAAATTCTCTTGAATGGTATCTAGAGTCAAAAGAAATAGCCACCCCACGCTTTTGTGCTTCTTCACCGTTTTCATCAATCAAACGAGCCAACCCTTCGGTAACTCTTCCAACTGTAAAAAGGTTAATTCGATTAGTACCTGGTTCAAGACGTCCTCTCATCCCTGCAGTACCAAAATTAATATCTTGACCAAAAGCATCGGCCACCCACTTAGGGTCCTTGCTTAACTCATCTAATTGTTCTTGTAAGTAGTCTGGTAGATTATCAGCCTTTTGCCATAATTCAAAAGTTTCTTCTGCGTTCATGTGAACCTCTATTCTTAAATTTAAAATTTCTCCCTATGCTTTATTCTACTATTTTTAATAATAAAATTTTATATTATTTTCAACAAATATGCTTCAGCTTTTATAATTTTATCTGCTAATGCGCGTTGAATCCTTTTTTGGATATTGCACGGTAAACATTCCACTTGAATATCATTTTCAGATAAAGCAGCTTCACTCTTTCCCTTATTGAAAACAAAAATAATTGTTTCATCTTCTTTTTGACGAACTAGGCCATTGATGTCGTTGTTAACATGAATAAAACTAATTTTACCATCCACAAGAGTAAGATGGTCTTTTCTAAAATGAATCATATCCGTAACCGTGTTTTCTAAAAATTCACTCTCACGTCCCCATGGAAAGAAGCGGCGATTATTAGGGTCTTTTTACCAATTAATCCAGCCTCATCTCCATAATAAATGCATGGCACCCCCGGCAACATCATTAGTAAGCCAAAAGCAATCGCCACCAAATTTTCATTTCCATGCAAGACAGTTTTGATCCGTTCAGTATCATGAGTCCCAATATTATTCAGACAATTTTTCAAAAAAGCACTTGGATAATTCTCTACTAATTGAGAAAATTTATCTTCTGCCTTAATTTGATCATCTTTGGTAAGTAGCGAAACCACAAAATTACGAGCTGGGTAATTCATCACTCCATTAAAGCCATATTTTTTCACATAGGGAATTAGTTCTCGCTTTAAATCCTTTAAAGTATACGGAGAACTATCAGGGTGCGTCTTCCAAGAACTGGGATGAACTTCATAAATATTAATTGGACGGGCAAACCAATTAGATCGCTTATTGCGGCCTAACCACGAACCATCATGCCAGCGCTTTTTCCTTAAATCGCCAATTACCGCAGCATCCCCTGGACGAGCTTCAAACCTTGTCGCCATGGGATCGATTTTCATAATTTCTTCGCCATTATTTTGCTTTACTAAATATTTGTAAAACTGATTATTTTGTGGCAATTCACTTCGGATGCTCCATACACCATATTTATCTTTAACCATTGGCATTGTTTTTTGCCAACTATTAAAATCACCAACTAACCAAACTTGTTGTGCACTTGGCGCCCAAACTCTAAAAGTATAATTCCCCTCTTCGAAATGACATCCCAAAATATCTTGAAGATAAAATTCCTTTCCAGAGACAAAGTTTTCCAATCTTTGCTCAACATTGCCATTTTTCATTTCCATGATTTTCTCGTGAAAAAAGTGTATATACTCGAACCTAAAAGCTATTATTTATTTAACTATAAGCGCTTTCTTACTTAATTGTAAACCTTTTCAATAATAAAAGCCATAAAAAAAAGCCACTTTTTATAGTGACTTTTTTATCAAAAATTGGTATACCTTATAAGCTTTGTAAATAATTGTAAGCTTCTTGACCTGCGATACTACCATCCCCAACAGCATTAGCAATTTGACGTAAATCTTTTGCTCGAACGTCTCCTAAAGCTAAAATTCCAGGAACTTTGGTACGCATATGTTCATCAGTTGGAATCCAACCTTTTTCATCTAGAATCCCTAAATCCTTAAATGGAGCAGTTTGAGGAATAACTCCAACATAGATAAATACCCCAGCAGCTGATAAAGTCTTCTTTTCACCGGTTTCCTTATCAAGATAAGTAATTCCAGTTACCTTTTGACCATCACCATCAATAGATTCAGTTTGAGCATTCCAGACAAACTTAATCTTTTTATTATCAAAAGCACGCTTTTGCAATTCAGGTTGTGCTCTTAATTTATCACGTCTATGAACAATGGTAACAGATTTTGCAAGTTGAGCAAGATAAATACCTTCTTCCACTGCAGAATCTCCTCCACCAATTACAACAACATCTTCATCCTTGAAAAAGGCCGCATCACAGACAGCGCAGTAAGAAACCCCTCTGCCTGAATATTCCTCTTCTCCAGGTACATTCAGATGCTTGTGATCAGCTCCAGTACCAATGATGACCACTGGAGCACTGTAATCGCCAGTATCCGTTTTAACTAATTTATGATCATCTTCAAGCGTAACAGATTGAACATCACCATATTCAAAATCTGGTTTAAACTTCATTACTGACTGATACATTTTTTCACCAAGTTCTGGTCCCTTTATTTCAGTAAAACCAGGATAATTGTCAATTGCATCGGTATTATTCATTTGACCACCATAAGGGCCACGATCAAGAATCAATACAGATAAATTGGCTCTTGAAGCATAAAGGGCTGCAGTTAAACCACCTGGACCGGCACCAATAATAATTACATCATAATTTTTAGCCATTTTTCCACCTCTTGGTTTTCTTACTTTTCGTAAGTAAATAATACTACAATATTTTGTAAATGGCAAGCTTATTGCCTATAAGCGAATTTCTGGTTTAGGACTTCTGCCCATCATCTTTTTAATTTCGTCATCAACATTAGTCTGCTCGTAAAGAACACGGTAAACAGCCTCACTAATTGGCATATCAATATTCTTTTCTTCACATAATTCGTGAACTGCTTTAACAGTGGTAGCACCTTCAACCACTTGACCCATATTCTTTAAGATGTAGTTAAGAGTTTTACCTTCACCTAATTGCTTACCCGCACGCCAATTACGTGAGTTAGATGAGGTACAAGTTACGATTAAATCTCCAATACCTGAAAGACCACTAAAAGTCATTGGTTTAGCACCAAAGTAATTTACGCCTAAACGAGTAATTTCAGCAAGTCCTCTTGTCATTAAGGCGGCTTTAGCATCATCTCCGTACTTTTTACCTACTAAGATACCAGCTGCGATCGCAATAACATTCTTAACAGCTCCACCTACTTCAACACCAATTAAATCGTCATTAGTGTAGAAACGTACGTAGTCATTAGAGAAGATCTTTTGAACTTTCTTAGCATTTTCTTCATCGCTTGAAGCACAAGCAATAGCAGTTAAATCTTTCTGAGCAACATTTTCAGCATGACTTGGACCAGAGATAGCTACAATCTTGTCTGCATTATTTGGATAAATTTCCTCAGTTAAAATTTCTGAGATAAGCTTCTTGCTTCCAGGTTCAATACCTTTAGTAGCAGTTACTAAAAGTGGTTTGTTACCAGTTTTATCTAAAACTTGGCGAACATTCTTGGCTACAATTCTGATTGCCTTTGTAGGAAGAACAAATAAAACAATCTCTGCATCCTTTAAGGCTTCTGTCAAATTGCCAGTTGCCTTTGCGTTTTCATTAAGCTTCCAGTCTTTCATGTAATGACTGTTAGTATGCTTTTCGTTAATTTCTTCATTAACACTATCAATGTTACCGTAAAGAGTTACATCATTGCCATTATCTGCAAGCATGGAACCTAAAACTGATCCCCATGAACCATTACCTAAAACTGCAATTTTTGTCATTTATCTATTTCTCAAACTTTCTAACTGAAATAATTAATCTCTTGTATATGGATATTTTAACCCACTACCAGCAAGATACCACTTAGGTTTAATTTTAACACGTCGGTAAATCCATAATGCAATTACGCAAACAAATATAATTAAACTTAAGACTTGTGATACACGAATTATACCAAAAATATACAAGCTATCTGTTCTTAAACCTTCTACAAAGAAACGAACTACAGAATACCATAATAAATATGTCATAAAAACTTCCCCTTGCTTAAAGAGATGTTTTTTATGACGCAAACTCAAAATCAATATTAATCCAATCAAGTTAAAGAAGGATTCATACAAAAAAGTCGGTTGATAGTAAACACCGTTAATTTTCATTTGCGCGATAATAAATTCTGGTAAATGTAAACTTTGTAAAAAATGTAAAGTAGTTGGCCCACCATGAGCTTCTTGATTAACAAAATTTCCCCAGCGGCCAATGATCTGTGCTGCCATCACTCCAGGAGCAATGATATCAAGCATCAAAAATGGTGGTAATCCTCGTTTATGGCAAAAGATAAGCAGTACTATCAAGCCCGCTATTAAACCACCATAAACGGCAATCCCTCCATTCCAAATAGCAATAATTTGATCGGGATGCTGCGAATAATATCTCCACTCAAAAATCACATAGTATAAACGAGCCCCTACATAACCAATTGGAACTGCCCATAAAAGCAGATCAACAAAATCATCACTGGCAATGTGGCGTTTTTTACCTTCATCGATTGACATCCACGTAGCAACCACAATCGCTACTGCCATGATGATACCATACCATTTTACACTTAAATTCCCTAAGCGAAAGGCGACTGGATTTAATGCTAATTTCATTTGTAAATCTATTCCTTTGTATCTGATTTTGAATTATCGGCAATTAAGTTAGCCAAATTATCATCAAAAACCTTAGTTGCATCGTATCCCATCTTCTTTGCTCTAAAGTTCATGGCTGCAACTTCGATAATACTTTCAATATTTCGACCAACCTTCACTGGAATAGTAATTTGTGGGATTGGAACATTGCAAATTTCACGAGTATCTTCATTAAAGCCTAAACGATCATAATTTGCATTATTGTCCCAATTTACCAACTTAATTACTAATTGAATTTCGGTTCTATTTTTAACAGCACCGGCACCAAAAAGATTCATAACATCAATAATTCCAATTCCCCTGATTTCCATTAAATGGCGTAAAATTTTAGGGGCTTCTCCCATTACTGTATCATGATCTTTTTGATAAGCATCCACCCGATCATCCGCAATTAAACGATGGCCACGATGAACTAGACCAAGTGCTGTTTCAGATTTACCAACTCCAGACGCTCCAGTTAAAAGCACCCCCATCCCTTTGATCTCTACTAAAACACCGTGAATACTCATTCTCTTAGCTAATCTTTCTCGTAAATAATCAGTTAAGATACTAGAAACATAGGTAGTCGATTCAGGAGATCGTAAAATAGGAATATTGTTCTTATCTGCGGCTACTTTTAATTCTTCTGGAACGGGCAGTGATCTAGAAATCAAAAAACATGGCGTTTCTGGGGTGCACATTTTATTAAAAACACGCTCCCGGCTTTCATGATCCAGTCTAGCAGCATAAGAAATCTCAGTTCTTCCTAGTAATTGAATTCTTTGCTTAGGATAAAAATCAAAATATCCAGTTAGTTCAAGACCAGGTCGATAAATATCGGAAACCAATAATTTTTTATCGTCAACACATTGTTCACCTTGGTAAACATGAACAATTCGATTATCACGAATTAAATTTTTTAATTTAACAGCTTCTACCATTTTTATGCCTCATATTATTTATCAACATCTTTTGTTTTGACATTGCGAGCTTTCTTTCGCTTAGAGGATCTTTCTGATTCATCTTCTTGTTTAAAAGGATCAAAAAAGTTTCCACTACTAGGCATATTATCCTTATTTTTCTTTTTAGTAAATAAGTACATTACCCAAATTATCAAAGCCGCTACAATCCCGACTGGTAAAAGAGCAATGAAAATATGAAAAAGTGCGAAAAGAATTGTCAAAATCAGTACTGCAACTAATACAAGTACAATAATTTGCATGAAAGTCATTTTCTACTCCGGATTTTCTTGACTCAACAGCCATTGTAAATATGCATAAACAAACGGTTGCAATTTCCCATCCATCACACCACTGGTATCTGCAGTTTCATAGCCAGTGCGCAAGTCTTTCACCAAGTTATAAGGATGGAATACATAAGAACGAATTTGAGAACCCCAACCAATTTCTTTTTGTTCACCTTTTAGCGCTTGTTTTTGCTGGCGCTTTTTTTCCTCTTCAAGATGGAACAATTTAGCTTTTAATTCATTCATCGCTGTTTCACGGTTCTGAATTTGAGAACGTTGGGCTTGTGAAGTAGTTACAATTCCAGTTGGTAAGTGAGTAATTCTAACAGCACTTGAAGTTTTATTAATATGCTGGCCACCAGCACCACTGGAACGATACACATCAATTCGTAAATCTTTTTGATCAATATCAATTTGAATACTGTCGTCTACTTCCGGAATTACTTCAACTGAAGCAAAAGAAGTATGACGGCGTTTCGCTGAGTCAAACGGAGAAATACGAACTAAACGATGAACCCCATGTTCTGATTTGAGCATTCCATAAGCATTTTTCCCTACAATTCTTGCACTGACGCTCTTTAATCCCGCTTCTTCACCAGGTTCGTAATCATTAATTTCAAACTTAAAGCCTTTACTATCACAATAGCGTTGATACATTCTCAAAAGCATTTGTCCCCAGTCCATGGCTTCGGTTCCACCAGCACCAGGATGGATTTCAATTAAAGCATTATGATCATCATATTTTCCAGCTAATAATAAATCTAATTCATAAGTATGGAAACTATCCTTTAGAGCTTCCAAATCTGCTTCCACTTCTTTTTGTAAATCTTCGTCTGGCTCTTCCTTTAAAAGCTCAAGAGCAGTTGAGACATTCTCAAATTTATTTTCAAGTTGTAGAAATGAATCTCTCTTTTCCTTTAAATGATTGTTTTCACTAATTAACTTTTGAGCTTTTTCTTGATTATTCCAAAAATCAGGCTCAGCCATCTTACTTTCATTAATTGCGATGCTTTCATCAATTGCATCTAGGTCAAAGAGACCCCCTAAAGTGATCTAGACGTTTTTTTAATTCATCTAGCACACTTTGAATTTCACTAATTTCCATTTTTTCACCTTTTTATAATCAAAAAAGAGGAAGCTTGTCACTTCCCCTTTCTCTTATCATTAACGACTAAGATTTTGTCTAATTTCGGCCTTCATGAATAGACGAGTTACGTCGAATTCAATATTAGAAACCATTTCTTCAAACATTCTGTAACCAGAATCCTGATATTCAACTAATGGGTTAAGTTGACCATAGCCACGAAGTCCAATAGATTGACGTAATTGATCCATTGCATCAATGTGATCAGTCCAACGGTCATCAACGACACGCAAAATGACCACTTTTTCAAATTCTAACATTTGTGAAGGATCTGCCAATGCTTTTTCTTTTTCTTTAAAGTTTTCTTCAACGATCTTGTATAGCTTCTTCTTCAAATCTTCTACACTGATCGTCTTGTAATCAATTTTATCAGCAGTATTTTCAGAAGTTAAACTTGAAACAATGAAGTCACGAAGAGAGTCAAGACGCCAGTCACTTCTATCAC